>CAVPDN010000007.1:0-136515 GCA_963702675.1 uncultured Gemmatimonadaceae bacterium | reverse complement strand
CAAAAATTCACCCGGTTAGGCGGACGGCTGCCCAAGGGCGTGTTGCTCGTCGGCCCGCCGGGCACCGGCAAAACGCTGCTGGCGCGGGCGGTCGCCGGTGAGGCCGGGCGGCCGTTCTTCTCGATGTCGGGATCGGACTTCGTCGAGATGTTCGTGGGCGTCGGCGCGAGCCGCGTGCGCGACCTGTTCGAGCAGGGCAAGGCGCACGCGCCGTGCATCATCTTCATCGACGAAATCGACGCCGTGGGCCGCCACCGCGGCGCCGGGCTAGGCGGCGGGCACGACGAGCGCGAGCAGACGCTCAATCAGTTGCTCGTCGAGATGGACGGCTTCGAGTCCAACGACGGCGTGATCCTGATCGCCGCCACCAACCGGCCCGACGTGCTCGATCCGGCGCTGCTGCGCCCGGGCCGCTTCGACCGCCAGATCGTGGTCGACGCTGCCCGACCTGCGCGGCCGCGAGGAGATCCTGCGCGTGCACTTGCGGAACATGCCGGTCGCCGAAGACGTCAACATGACGCACGCATCGCGCGCGGCACGCCGGGCATGTCGGGCGCCGACCTGGCCAATCTGGTGAACGAGGCGGCGCTGCTCGCCGCGCGGCGCAATCACGACAAGGTCTACATGACCGACCTCGAAGAAGCCAAGGACAAGGTCATGCTCGGCGCCGAGCGGAAGTCGATGGTGATGAAGGAAGAGGAGAAGCGCATCACGGCGTATCACGAAGCGGGACACGCGGTGTGCGCGATCAAGATGACGGGCAACGACCCGCTGCACAAAGTGACGATCGTGCCGCGCGGTCGCGCGCTGGGCCTCGCCTTCACGCTGCCCGAGGAAGACCGCTATCGATCACCCGCCAGCAGCTCGAGGCGATGCTGGTGATGGCGTACGGCGGCCGCGTGGCCGAAGAGCTGATCTTCGGACCGAGAAGGTGACGACCGGCGCGGCGAACGACATCCAGCAGGCGACGGCGCTGGCGCGCCGCTACGTGTCGCAGTGGGGACTGTCCGACGCGATCGGGCCGATGCTGGTCGGCGACAACGAGCAGGAAGTGTTTCTCGGCCGCGAGCTGTCGCACCGCCGCGAGGTGTCCGAGCGAACCGCGCAACTGGTGGATGCCGAAGTCGCCCGCGTGATCTAACGAGGCCGTACAATCGCGCGCGCCAGACGCTCACCGAGAATCGCGACCTTGCTGCACGCCATCGCCGCGGCGCTGCTCGAGCGCGAGACGCTGACGCGCGAGGACATCGCGGTCCTCGTGCGCGGCGACAAGCTCCCGCCGCGGCCAGCCGGCGCCGCCCGTGCCACCGCGGCGCCCGCGCCGCCGGCCCCGATCCCGGTGGCGGAGCCCGCGTCGCTCGCCGCCCATTCTCGGCGGCCCGGAAGTCGCACCCGCGTGAGCCGCGAGCTCGATCCCGCGGTGAGCGGCCCTTCATGAAGTGGCGGGTCCGCGGCGCCACGGTGCCGCTCGCTCGTCCGGTCGTCATAGGAATCATCAACGTTACCCCCGACAGCTTCAGCGACGGGGGTACTGTTTTCTCGGCAGATGAGGCCGTCGCGCAAGGCGATGCGGTTGGTCGCCGAAGGCGCGGATATCCTCGACGTGGGCGGAGAGTCCACCCGGCCGCAGGGTGCGACGCCCGTGGGATGCGACGGAAGAGCTGCGGCGCGTGCTGCCGGTGGTGCGCGCGCTGCGCGACCGCGTGCCCGAGCATGCCGATTTCCGTTGACACCGTGAAGTCGATGTGGCCGCGGCGTGCTCGCGCCAGGGCGTCCGATAATCAACGATGTGTCGGCGTCTCAGACTCGATCCCGATGGCTGGGTCTGTGCCGCGGGCGGGCGCGGGCGTGATCCTCATGCATTCGCGCGGCGGTGTTGGCGACATGGGGACGTACCGGCACGCCAACTACGGCCGCGACGTGGTGGGCGAGGTGATGGCCGAGCTGTGGGCCGGGTGCGACGCGGCGCAGTCGGCGCGGCGTCGCAGCGCGACGCGCATCGCCCTCGATCCGGGCGTCGGGTTTGCCAAGCGGAGCGAGCACTCGCTGGCGGTGATGTCGGCGCGCTCCCGCGGTGGCGGCGCTGGGATATCCGGTGGTGATGGGCGTTTCGCGCAAGCGGTTCATTGGCGAGATTGAGCGGCGTGCAAGAGCCCGCGGACCGGATCGATGGCACGATTGCGGCGACGTCGTGGCCGCTTGGCGCGTGGGCGCGCGCATCTTTCGGGTACACGATGTCCGCGCAGCTCGCGCGCGCGGGCGCTCGATGTGGCGTGGGGCATCCTGCCAGAGCAGGCGAGACGGCGTGAACATGCCTCGAGTCCATTTTCGCGGTTCCTGTCCTTCGGGTGGCGCGACGCGCATCGAGATCGCGGTCGTGGCGTACGGGATGTACCGGCTGCTCCTGCTGCTGCACGGCACGCGGGCCGTGCAGATGCTGATCGGGATCGTCGTGCTGGTGCTCACGTACGCGCTCGCGTGGATTTTCAAGTTCACGATGATCACCTACCTGCTCGGCGTGCTGTTCACGTACGGCGCGTTCGCGGCGCTGCGTGATCTTCCAGCCGGAGCTGCGCGCACGCGCTCGCGCGCCTGGGGCAGTCGCGGGTGACGCGCTTCTTCAGGCGCATGGACGCGAGCGAGGTGGCCGAAGAGATCGCCGACGCGGTGGAGCGCCTCAGCCGGTCCAGCATCGGGTGCATCATCGCGCTCGAGCGGGAGATCGCGCTCGGCGACTACGTCGCGTCCGGGCACCGAGATGCAGGCCAAGGTGTCGGCCGACCTGCTGGCGACGATCTTCACGCCGTACTCGCCGCTGCACGACGGCGCGGTGATCATCCGCGGCGACACCGATCATCGGGGCCGGGTGCATCCTGCCGCTCACGCAGGCGCAGATGACCGACCGCACGCTCGGCACGCGGCACCGCGCGGCGCTGGGCCTCGCCGAGGAGACGGATGCGCTGTGTCGTCGTCGTGTCCGAGGAGACGTGCCACGATCTCGGTCGCGCCAGCAACGGCCGCTTGCTGCGCGGCCTCACGGCGCCGCAGGTGCGCGACCTCATCGCGGGCCGCCCGCTTCGCACCACCGCCGAGCAGCCCGTCCTCCGAGATCGTCGCGGGCCTAGGCGCACGGCGACCAATTTGCATTCGCGGCGTAACCGGCGATAAATTCAGAGCTTATGCAATTTCTGGACATCGCCGATCGGGTGTCCGAGGTCCGGCAGCGGATCGGCGCGGCGGCGGCGCGAGGCGGGCATAGCCAGAACGTCACGATCATCGCGGTCACCAAGACGTTCGGCGCCGAAGCGGTCGAGGCCGCGTGGCGCGCCGGCGTGGGCGACGTGGGCGAGAATCGTGTCCAGGAAGCGTTGCACAAGATGGACGAAACGTCGGCGCCGGTGCGCTGGCATCTGATCGGGCATCTGCAACGCAACAAAGTGAAGGGATCGGTCGAGCGGTTCGTGCTCGTGCACTCCATCGACAGCGAGCGGCTGGCGCAGGCGGTACACGAGTACGGTGTGTCACGCGACACGCCGGTCGACGTGCTGATTCAGGTCAACACGTCGGGAGAAGAGACCAAGGGCGGGTTGCACGCTCGCGGAGCTTCCCGTACAGTCGGAGCGAATGCGCCGGACTGTACGGGTATGCGAGTACGCGGTGTCATGACCATGGCGCCGCTCGACGCGCCAGAAGGCGGGCTCCGGCGCGTGTTTGGTGGAGCGCGGGAGGCGCGTGCGATCTTGCAGCGATCGTGCGGTCACGCTCGTGACCGAGTTGTCGATGGGGATGTCCAACGACTACGAGGTGGCGGTCGAGGAAGGAGCCACGATGGTACGACTCGGCACCATCCTGTTTGGAGCGAGAGACCAATGACGCGATGAAGCCTTTCATCTCACACCGCTCGACGTGCGCCGCTGGGACTTCGGCGCCAAGGCGCTTCGCGGGTACGACAAAAAGCGAGTCGAGGATTTCCGCGGCGCAGGTGGCCGACGAGCTCGAGCGGCTGACGCGCCTCAATCAGGATCTCGAGGCCAAGGCGCGCGGATTTCACGAGCAGCTACGGGCATTTCGCGAGCGCGACAAGGCGCTGAACGACGCGCTCGTGTCGGCGCAGCAGTTGCGCGCGGAGATGCGCGAGCAGGCCGAGCGCGAGGCCCAGCTGATTCTGCGTGAAGCGCGCGCCGATGGTGAGCGCCAGGTGGAAGCCGCGAAGGTCGAGATCCGCCGGCTGGAAGGCGAGCTCGACTCGCTCGAGAAGGCGCGCCTAACGTACCTCAGCCAGTTGCGTGCGCTGGTGGAGCGGCACCTGGCCGAGTTGAACGCGACCGAAAGCCCCAAGGCACCGGCACGGACGAGCGGCGAGTCCGAGGCCGTCGAGCCGCGCGCGCACGTGAAGACGCGCCGGCGTGGCTGGAATCGCTCGTCAAGGAATGACGGGAGTGCGACTCGACGATCCTCGTCTGGCGCCGGCGCAGGTCCCAGCTCGACGACGCCCATACGCGCGCGCAGGCGAGCGTGCGCCGCGGCCGGCGGTGCGTGATCGCTATGATGCCACGCCCGACGTCGCGATCATCCTCGGCACCGGCTTGGGCGCGCTCGCCGGCGAGATGGACGTGCAGGTCGGCCATCGCCGTACGAGGACATCCCCGGCTTCCCGCTCTCGACCGTGGAATCGCACGCCGGGCGGCTGTTGTGCGGCACCCTGGCCGGCCGTCCGGCCGTGGCCATGCAGGGGCGGTTCCACCGCTACGAGGGCTATACGGCTGCAGCAGGTGACGTTCCCGGTGCGCGTGATGCACGCAGCTGGGCGCGCGCACGCTGATCGTGTCCAACGCGTGCGGCGGCATGCACCCGTTGTGGGACGCGGGCGACCTCATGCTCGATCGCCGACCACATCAATCTGCTAGGCGACAATCCGCTCATCGGGCCCAACGACGACACGCTCGGGCCGCGGTTCCCGGACATGTCGGCGGCGTACGACGCCGGGCTTCGCGCGGTGGCGCGCGCGGTCGGCGGCCAGCGCGGGGCATCGTGCTGCGCGAGGGCGTGTACGTGGCCGTCACCGGGCCGAATCTCGAGACGCCGGCGGAGTATCGCTTGCTGCGCGCGATCGGCGCCGACGTGGTGGGAATGTCGACGGTGCCCGAGGTGATCGTGGCCGTGCACGCCGGCATGCGCGTGCTCGGCCTCTCGATCATCACCGACCGTGCCTCCCCGACGCGCTCGAGCCGGCGACGGTCGAGAAGATCATCGCCGTCGCCGCCGCCGCCGAGCCCCGGCTAACGGCAGTCGTGCGCGACGTGGTGGCGCGTCTATGACCACCGCCGAGCCGACGGCGACCTACCGGCTGCTGCCGCCCGACCTCCCCGCCGACACGCTCGAACAGCAGGTGCTCGCGCAATGGACGGCGGACGACTTGTTAGGCGAAACGCTCCGCGCGCGCGCCGGGGCGGACGAGTTCGTGTTCTTCGAGGGCCCGCCCACGGCCAACGGGCGACCCGGCATCCACCACGTGTTGTCGCGCACGATCAAGGACCTCTTCTGCCGCTATCGCGCCATGCAAGGCTACCACGTGCTGCGCAAGGCGGGCTGGGACACGCACGGGCTGCCCGTCGAGATCGAGGTCGAAAAGCGGTTAGGCATCAGCGGCAAGCAGCAGATCGAGGAGTTCGGCGTCGAGGAATTCAACCGCCTGAGCCGCGAGAGCGTCTGGACGTACAAGAGCGAGTGGGAGAAGCTGAGCGCGCGGATCGGGCTACTGGCTCGACTACAGCGATCCGTACGTCACCTACTCCAACGACTACGTCGAGAGCGTGTGGTGGGCGTTGGCCACGCTGCACGGCCGCGGGCTGCTCTATCGCGGGCACAAGATCCTGCCGTATTGCCCGCGCTGCGGGACCGCGCTCTCGAGTCATGAGGTGGCGCAGGGCTACGAAGACGTGCGGGATCCGAGTGTGTATGTGGCGCTGCAGATCGGGGCAGAGGGACAAGGGAACGGGGAACAGGGGACGAGAATCCTCGTCTGGACCACCACCCCGTGGACGCTCGTGTCCAACGTGGCGTTGGCGGTGCATCCGACCCTCGTGTACCTGGAGCTCGAGCGGCGCGACGGCAGCGAGTCCAACCTGATGCTCGCCGAGGCGCGCGCGGGCGCTGTGTTAGGCGACGATTGGCCCGACCGATGGCGCGTCGTGAGGCGCGTCGTTGGGCGCGAGCTCGCCGGGCAGCGCTATCGCCGGCCGCTCGACTGGGTGCCCTATACCACGGGCGAGCACGAAGTCATCGTCGCCGAGGAGTTCGTGTCGGCGGAAGATGGCAGCGGTGTGGTGCACATGGCGCCGGCGTTCGGCGCCGACGACTACGCGGCCGGCCAACGCCACGGACTCGCGTTCCTGCAACCCGTCAACTTGCGCGGCGAGTTCCCGGCCGACATGCCGCTCGTGGGCGGCATGTTCGTGAAGAAAGCGGATCCGGTGATCATCGAGGAGCTGCGCCGGCGCGGCGTGTTGTGGAAGGCGGGCACCGTCGAGCACTCGTATCCGCACTGCTGGCGCTGCGGCACGCCGCTGCTCTACTACGCACGCGAGTCATGGTTCATCCGCACGACGTCGTTCCGCGACGCCATGCTCGCGCGCAACGCGCGCGTCGATTGGCATCCCACCGAAGTGGGGCAGGGCCGCTTCGGCGAGTGGCTCGAGAACAACATCGATTGGGCGCTGTCGCGCGACCGCTATTGGGGCACGCCGCTGCCGGTGTGGGTGTGCGAACGGGATGCGTCGCACGTGGTGGCGATCGGCGCGTATGCAGAGCTCGCCCGTCGGTTAGGCGCGGAGCTCCCGGCCGACTTCGACCCCCACAAGCCGTATATCGATCGCTACGAATTCCGATGCGAGGAGTGCCAGGAATCGGCGATGATGCGGCGCGTCCCCGAAGTCATCGACACCTGGTTCGATTCGGGGTCGATGCCGTTCGCGCAGTGGCACTATCCATTCGCCAACCGCGACATCATCGAGCGCCAGTATCCGGCCGACTTCATCGCCGAAGGCGTCGACCAGACGCGCGGATGGTTCTACTCGCTCCTCGCCATCGCCACCGGCTTGGGCGACGCGTTGCCCAACAACGTGAGCGAAGGCGGCACGAGCGGCCTTGCGGCGCCCTATCGCGCCGTCGTGGTCAACGACCTCGTGCTCGACGCCGCCGGAGCCAAGATGTCGAAGAGCAAGGGCAACGTCGTCGATCCGTGGGACGTGATGTCGCGCCACGGCGCGGACGCTACGCGCATCTTTCTCGTCGCGGCGAGCCAGGTGTGGTTGCCCCGGCGGTTCGACGACGATGGGATCCGGGAGCTGGCGGGCCGGTTTCTTCTCACGCTCAAGAACGTCTACAGCGGCATGTTCGCACAGTACGCGAACTTCGGCTGGACGCCCGGCAGCGACGACCCGGCCGTGTCGGAGCGGCCGCCTGTGGACCGGTGGGTACTCTCACGGCTTGCCTCCGTCTGCCACCAAGCGGACGAGCTCATGTGGCGGTACGATGCTACGCTGGCGCTGCGGGCGATCATGGATTTCGTGGTCGACGACGTGTCCAACTGGTACGTGCGGGTCAACCGTGGGCGGTTCTACGACGTGGACGCGCCCGACAATCGCGCGGCGTTCGCGACGCTGCACGAAGTGCTGGTGGTGACGTGCCGGCTGCTCGCGCCATTCGCGCCGTTCGTTACCGACTGGATGCATCGCGAGCTCACGGGGGCTGGACGCGAAGCGGGTTCCACTGGAACCTCCGTGCACTTGGCGCCGTTTGGTGGTTGCTCGCTGGCCGATGGAGATCCTGCGCTCGAGCAGGCGATGGGTCACATCCGGCGGCTGGCGACGCTGGCGCGCGCAGCGAGAGAGGAAGCGGGAGTGAAGATCAGACAGCCGCTTTCCAGGCTCGTATGTGTGGTGCCAAATTACAGGGCTGGGGTATTGGATGCCTTGGTGCCGCTCTTGCGTTCAGAGTTGAACGTGAAGGGCGTGGAGTTCGCGCTCACTGGGGATGCGTTGGTTCGCCTCGAAGCGAAGCCGAATTTCCGCGCGCTCGGCAAGCGATTCGGAAAGAAGACGCCGCTCGCGGCGCAAGCCGTCGCGGCGATCAGTAGCGAAGCATTGTTGGGCTTCACGCGTGGCGAACCGTTGGTGATATCGGTGGAAGGCGAGTCGCATGCGTTGGCGCACGACGACCTCGACGTGATGCGACGCGCCACCGGCGATTTGGTCGTGCAGGAAGAGGGCGGATACTTCGCGGCGATCGATCCCGCGGTGAGCGAGGAGCTGCGTCGCGAGGGAATGGCGCGAGAAGTCGTGAACCGCGTCCAACGGATGCGGAAGGATTCGCGGTACGTGGTGAGCGATCGGGTGTTGCTGCAGGTGACTGGAAACGGCGACGTCGAGAACGCCGTACGGGAATACCGGGAGTACGTGGCGGGTGAAGTGCTCGCGAGCGAGGTCATCATCGGGGGTGACGTCGCGGCAACAGTTGACGCGGTGCAGACGGTCGAAGTGATGGACGACGACGTCCGCATTGCCCTGACGAGAGTGCACTAGCGATGCCGTCTTCAGCGAGCTCGAAGAAGTCCAAGCCGATGACGAAGAAGGTGCTCACGCACTTCGAGAAGCGATTGCTCGAAGAGCGGAAGCGGGTGCTCAAGGAGCTCGGCAACTATTCCGAAGCGTTCAACGCCACGCCGCAGTCGGCGGACGGCGACTTGAGCTCCTACTCCTTCCACATGGCCGACCAAGGCACGGACGCGATGGAGCGCGAAAAGGCGTTCCTGTTCGCGAGTCAGGAAGGACGGTTTCTCTGGCACATCGACGAAGCACTGCGGCGGCTCTACCGGTCGCCGGAGACGTTCGGCAAGTGCCATAATTGCGGTGAGGACATCGATTTCGACCGGCTCGATGCACTTCCCCACGCCCGCCTCTGCTTCGTGTGCAAGCAGCGAGAGGAAGATGCCAAGAAGCAGCAGCCACAGCAGGCCTAGGCGCGCGCTCTTCTGGTCGTTGGTCGTCGGGGTGGTGGCGATCGACGTGATCACGAAGATCGCCGCCGTGCAGTCCCTCCCTGGCGCGCGCGTGCCACAGAACGTGGTGGGCGACTACGTGCGCCTAACGTTGGTCTTCAATCCCGGCGCCGCGTTCGGACTCAACCTGGGACCGTGGTCGCGCGAGATCTTTCTCGTGCTCACCCTGGTCGCACTCGTGATCCTCGGCCGCCTGTACCGTGCCACCCGGCCCGACGACGTGCTCCGCGTCGTCGCGCTCGGGCTGGTGTGCGGTGGCGCGATGGGCAACCTCATCGATCGGGTGAGGTCGCCCATCGGCGTGGTCGACTTCATGGACATCGGGTTCCACGATTGGCGCTGGCCCACGTTCAATGTGGCCGACATCGCCGTGAGCGTCGGGGCGTTCTTGTTGGCGTGGGCCTTGTGGGGAGAGGAGCGGCACGCCGAGACGCACGTCGAGGTGATCGCGTCGGTACCGGACGTGGTGCCTGAGGTCGTGGCGGAGCCCAAGGTGTCGAGCGGGGGGTGACCCCCGAGCCGGCAGTTCGCTCGTACGTTGTCGAGGAAGACGAGTCGCCCGGCTCGCGCCTCGACCTGTTCGTCGCTCGCGTCGCCGATCTCTCGCGCAACCAGGCGGCGACGCTCATCGCCAACGGGCACGTGACCGTCGGTGGCCGGCGTGAAAAGGCGAGCTACCGTGTGGAAACCGGCGATGAGGTGAGCGTCCGGATCCCGCCGCCGCCTTCACGTGAAGTGTTACCTGAAGCGATTCAACTCAATGTAGTATTTGAGGATGACGACGTCCTTGCGGTGGACAAACCGGCGGGAATGGTTGTGCATCCAGCGCCTGGCCACTGGAGCGGAACGCTGGTCAACGCGCTCAAGGGACGGGGCGGTCCGCTTGCTGACGGCGGCGTGACGGGACGCGAGGGATTGGTCCACCGTCTCGACAAAGACACGTCAGGTCTCTTGCTCGTCGCCAAGACCGATCGCGCGCATCGGTCTCTTGGCGCCGCACTTTCCGCTCGGCGGATCGTTCGCCGGTACGCGGTTCTGTCCTGGGGACACTTCGACCAAGACCGACTGACGGTCGACCGTCCCATCGCGCGTAACCCGCGAGACCGAAAGCGCATGGCGATCGTCAGTACTGGACGAATCGCACGGACGGACTTCGTGCGGCTCGCCCGGTTCGACGCGGCGGATTTGCTACGCGCACACCTGCACTCGGGTCGCACGCATCAGATTCGCGTCCACCTCGCGTCGATCGGTCATCCGGTTGTCGGGGACGACACGTACGGCGGGGGCGGCGCGCGGCGGCTGTTGGCGCTTCCACCGCGGCGACAGTTCCTGCACGCGGCGTGGTTGATTTTCCCGCATCCGGTGACCGGCACGCCGGTGGAACTTCGCTCGCCGTTACCGGCAGACCTCACCCGGGCGCTTGCAGCGGCCGCGGGGTGGACGGAACCGCCGGCTCTCTGGGATCCACTCGACGAATTTGGCTTCTTCCGTCTCGACGCCTGACCGCGCGGGTGCGCGCCTAACCGGACAGCTGGTTCTGTGCCGGGTGGCGGGACGCGTGTACGGGGTCGAGTTAGGCACGGTGCGCGAGATCATTCCCGCGCGCCGGCCGACGCGGTTGCCCGGCGCCGGTCCGTTCGTGTCGGGGCTGGTGAACGTGCGCGGGACGATCGTGACGGTGCTCGACCTGGCGGCCCGCTTGGCCGTTGCGGGCGACGAGCGGACGGACGCGTCGCGCGGCGTCGGGTCGATCGTGTTGATGGAACACGGCGCAAAGCTGGTGGGCATAGCCGTGGACGACGTGCTGGACGTCCGCCGCGTGGCGGAATTGGAGTTGGAAACGGAAGCCGAGGCGCTCGTGCCCGGCGGCGCCGTACGCGCCGTGGGCCGGCTGGATGGCGAGGTAGTCGCGCTCCTCGACATTCACGACATCATCTCGCAAGTGCTCGCCTGATCGGAGGAACGTCCGTTGAGTCACACTGTGCTGGTCTGCGACGACGCGATCTTCATGCGCACGATGATCTCCGACATCCTGTCGCAGTCGGGATTCGAGGTCATTGGTGAAGCGGAGACCGGCGTGCAAGCGATCGAGAAGTACAAGCAGCTTCGTCCCGACCTGGTGACGATGGACATCGTCATGCCGGACATGGGCGGGATCGATGCGGTCCGGGAGATCACGAAGTTCGATGCCAACGCGCGCGTTCTCATGTGCAGCGCGATGGGCCAGCAGGCGCTGGTCGTCGAGGCGATCCAGGCCGGCGCCAAGGACTTCGTGGTGAAGCCGTTCCAGCCGAGCCGTGTGCTCGAGGCGGTGCAGCGCGTGTTGGGGTGACCGGCTGACGCAGTGACGCCGCCAGGGTGCCGCCGGTGCCGACGCAGGGCGGCGCGTCCGTTGTTCCGTTAGGCGCAAGCGCACGCACGAGATCAGCCTCATCCGCCGCGCTCCCGCTCGCGCCATCCCATCGCTCCGCCGCTTCCCCATGGATCTCAGCCGGTACGCCGAACTCTTCCTCACGGAGAGCCGCGAGCATCTCTCCGCGATGAATCACGCGCTGCTCGCGCTGGAGAGCACGCCCGCGGCCGGTGAGCCGGTGGGTGCGATCTTCCGCGCGGTGCACACGGTGAAGGGCATGAGCGCGACGATGGGTTATCGCGCCGTGACCGGCGTGGCGCACGAGATGGAGAGCGTGCTGGACCGCGTGCGTCGCGGCGAGGTCGACGTGACGCCCGAGCTCATGGAGCTGCTGTTCCAGGGGGCGGACGCGCTCGAGCAAGCGATCGAAGGCGCCGTGCAGTCGGGCGGGGCGCCGGGCGGCGGGGACGACGCGCCGGTGCCGGCGTCGATCGCGGCCGTGATTGCGTTGCTCGAGGCGTGCGCGATGGCGCCCGCCAAAGCGGCGCCTGTGCCCGCGGCCGGTCCTCCGACTGGCACGCCGGCGCCTGCGACGGCGCCGCAGGCGCCCACGAGCAGCCGGCTCGTGCGTTTGCGCCTGGCGTCGGGTACGGCGCTGCGCGGCGCCCGGGCGCTGCTGCTGGTCAAGAAGGCCGCGTCGTTAGGCACGGTGCTCGAGGTCGTCCCGCCCGTCGAGGCTCTGCAGGCGGAGGAGTTCGGCGCCGGCTTCTCGATTCACCTCGACAGCACCGCGCCGCGCGACGACATCGTGCGGGCGCTGTTCGCCGTGGGCGACGTCGACCGCGTCGAAGTGGATGGAATTGAAACGGTCGGTCAGCCGGTCCAGCAAGGTGCGGCCGAAGGGCAGGCCGCGGGCGCACGACCCACCCGCCAGGTGCGCATCGACCTCCAGCGTCTCGACACGCTGATGAACATGATCGGCGAGCTGGTGATCGCGCGCGGCCGCCTCCTCGAGTTGGCCTCTCGGCACGAGGACCCGGCGCTCGAGGAGGCGGTGGCGCACGCGGCGCGCCTCATCGGCGAGATGCAGGACGAGGTGATGTTGAGCCGGATGGTCCCGGTCGGACAGGTGTTCGACCGGTTCCCCCGGCTGGTGCGCGACGCGGCGCACGGTTTGGGCAAGCAGATCGTCTTCACGGTAGAAGGAAACGACATCGAGCTCGATCGCTCGATGCTCGACGAGATCGGCGATCCGGTGCTGCACCTGCTGCGGAACGCCGTGGACCACGGCATCGAGACACCGGAGGACCGCCGCGCGGCGGGCAAGCAGCCCTCGGGCTCGCTGGTGTTGAGCGTGGCGCGCGAGCGGAGCACGGTGTTGGTGCGCGTCGAGGACGACGGGCGCGGCGTCGACCGCGGTCGCGTGCTCGCGCGTGCGAAGGAGTTGTCGTTAGTCGAAAAGGAAAAGATGTCGCTCTCCGACGACGAGCTGATGCGGATCATCGCGCGCCCGGGATTCTCGACCGCCGAGCGCGTGACGGATCTCTCGGGGCGAGGCGTGGGCATCGACGTCGTGATGAACGCGCGTGCGGGCGATGGGCGGCGCGGTCGAGATGCGCTCGGTGCCGGGTCGCGGCACGGCGGTGACGGTCCGGCTGCCGCATCACGCTGGCGATCGTGCGCGCGCTTCTGGCGCGCGTGGGCAACGAGGTGTACGCGGTGCCGCTGGCGCACGTGAACGAAACGGTGGAGCTCGATGCCCGCTCCGTTACGGACGGTGCAGGGGCGGGAAGTGATGGTGCTGCGGGACGATGTGCTGCCGCTCATTCGCTTCCGCGACTTGCTGCACGTCGAGGGGAACGGAGCGGGCGCCCGGCATCAGGTCATCGTGCTCGAGGTGGGCGAGCGGCGCGCCGGGTTGGTGGTGGACGAGCTCACCGGGCAGCAGGACATCGTGGTCAAGCAGTTCGATCCGGCCCGTGAGAGTCTGGCGTTGTTCAGCGGAGCGACGATCCTCGGCGACGGTGCGCCGGCGCTGATCGTGGACGTGGGGAGCCTATTCTGAGGGGACAGGCATGGACGATCTAACGGCGTCTGAAAGAGCGACAGCTCGACGCGCTGCGTGAGGTCGCGAACATCGGGGCGGGCCACGCGGCCACGGCGCTGTCGCAGATGACGGGCAGTACGATCATGATCACGGTGCCGCACGATCACGATCGCGGCGCTCGAGGAAGTGCCGATCGCAGATCGAAGACCGCGAAGAGCCGATCGCGGCGGTGCTGATGCACATGATGGGCGATCTCACCGGGCCGGACGCTGCTCGTCTTCCCGCGCCCAACGGCGGTCAAGCTCGCGCGAGCTCATGCTGCGTCGACCGCTCGATCCCAACGGCGACTTCGGCGAGCTCGAGCAGTCGGCGATCAAGGAGGCGGGCAACATTCTGAGCGGGGCGTACATGAACGCGCTGAGCGAGTTCATGGGCATGCTGCTGCTGCCGTCGCCGCCGAGCCTCGTGGTCGACATGTCGGCGGCGGTGCTCACGACGGCGTATCTCAAGTTCGGCGCCGAGCGCGACTATGGTGTTCTGCGTCGAGACGCAGTTCCACTTCCAGGGTCAGAACGACCGGCTGCGCGGGTTCTTCCTGCTGCTGCCGGACCTGGCGTCGCTGCAGACGATGCTGCGCGCGATGCGCGTGGCCTAACCGATGTCGTCGTCACTGGCATCCCGAGCGCGACCGCGACATTCTGCGGTCGTTCGCGCGGCGGATCGATCCGTCCGACGCTGGCGCGCACAACAACCTCGGCGTCCTCTACTACAACAAGGGGCTGTTCGAGGAGGCGGTGGCGGCGTTCACGCGCGCGCTCGAGCTCGATCCCAAGATGCAGGTGGCGCAGCGCAACCTCGAGATCGCGTACTTCAACACCGGGTATTACGACCGGCGCGTCACCGAGCTGCGCGAGCGGCTGCGCCAGCGCCCCGACGATCGCGACGCCCGCTGGGAGCTGGGCCGCGCGTACGCGTCGCTAGGCCATTCGCACGAGGCGGTGGCCGAGTTCAAGGCGCTGCTGTCGCTTCCACGCCGCGCGACGTGGGCGCGATGATCCAGCTCGGCCTGGCCGAGAAGGCGAGCGGCGATCTGGAAGCGGCCGAGCGACTGGTTCGCGCGGCGCTCGACATCGAGCCCGACAGCCCGCTCGTGCAGCTTCTACATGGGCGAGGTGCTGTACAACCGCGGCCTCAACGACGAGGCGCTGGCGGCGCTGACGCGCGCCATCGCGCTGAACCCCGACAACGCCGACGCGCACTACCTGCTGGCCTTCGTGTTCGGCGACATGGGCCGCCACGAGGACGCGGCGGCGTCGCCAAGCGCGCGATCCAGCTCAACCCGCCGCTCGCGCGGGCGCAGGCCAATCTCTCGCTCGACCGGTACAATCCGGCGAAATACGAGGAGCTCTTGCCGCAGCGGCAGGAGCGCCACTCGCAGCAGATGCTCGCGGTGGCGAAGGAAGAACAGCTCGCCCACTACAATCTCGGGCTTGGCGTTCCGCCAGAAGGGCTACTACGCCGAAGCGCTGCGCGAGTACCGGCTGGCGCTCGAGCGCGGCGAAGACCGCCGGCTCGTGCTGCAGGCGATGGCGGAAGTGCATCTGCTCAAGCGCGATTCGGCCGCGGCGCTCGAGCTGTACGACCGGACCATCTGTCGAGCAACCCGACAGCCCCAAGCTCTGGAACGAGCGCGGCGTCGTGCTGCACCAGGCGGGCAAGCCGCGGATGCGGCGTCGAGTCTACGCGCGCGCCATCGAGCTCGATCCGGCGCTACGCGCTCGCGCAGAACAACCTGGGCGTCGCGCTCTATCACGCCGGCGATACGGAGGACGCGATCGACGCGTTCCGCACGGCGCTCTCGAAGCAGCCGGCGTTCGCGACGGCGCGGCTCAACCTGGCGCTGCTGCTCTTCAAGCGGAGACGGCTCCAGCTGGCGCTCGAGGCCTATCGCCAGGTGCTAGGCGACCGTGCCCGAGCAGGCGGTGGCGTGGAACGGCATCGGCCTCGTGCTGGTCGAGCTCAAGCAAGTTCGAGGACGCGCGCAACGCGTTCGGCCGCGCCATCCAGGCGCGACCCGCATTCGCGGACGCGCACTACAATCTGAGCTTCACGCTGTCGAATCTGGGCGACTTCGACGGGGCGCTGCGCGCCACCAAGCGCGCGCTCGAGCTCGATCCGTTCTACGTCGCGCAGAAGTTCGAGCTGACGATCGATCTGCAGTACGAGGACCCCGACCTCTCGATTGCTCCCGATCTGGATGGCGCACAGCGCGCCGAAGGAGCCGTCGAGACGTTCTCGTTCGACCCGAAGTCGCTGGACACGCTCTTCTCCGAGCTCACGCAGCACACGCCGGTGCGCACGCCCGTGGTGCCGTCGGACAATCCGTACGCGATGGGCGCGGAGTATCTGGCCAAGGGGATGCTCGACCGCGCGTCGTCGGAGATCAACCGTGCGTTAGGCAGGGGCGGCGACGCGGCCACGGGCCTCACCATGTTGGGCGACGTGTTCGCGCGACAAGGATTCCACGGCGAAGCCCTCGAGCGCTATCGCCAGGCGCGGAGCGTGAACGGCACGGTGCCGCGCGCGCTGGCGGGGGAGACGCGCGCGCTGCTCATGTTGCAGCGGGCCGCCGAAGCGCGCGATGTGGCCGAGCAGCTGCTGGCGGCCGATCCGTTGGGCGTCGAGTCGCTGCTGCTGGTGGCGCGCGCACGCGCCGAGACCGGCGAGTCGGAGGCGGCGCTCGAGCTGCTGCGCCAGGCGCAGCGCCTCGCGCCCGGCGCGCGCGGACGTGCTCAAACAGATCGGCGACATTGCGCGCGCGGCCGGCGACGTGGACGGCGCGATCCTCGCGTACCGCAACGCGCTCGATCTGGATCAGGACTTCGCGGTGGTGCACTACGATCTCGCGATGCTGCTCGCCCAACGCGGTGATGGCGGCGGTGCGGACGCGGAGCTGCTCGCCGCGCTCGACGCGGTGCCGACGTACGTCGAGGCAACGCTGGCGCTGGCCGATGCTGCGCCGCCGCTTCGGCCGCGCCAAAGAGGCGATCACGCCGTTGGTCGATCTGCTGCAGCGCGATCCGTACAACATCGACGCGCTGCTCTCGCTCGCCGAGACGCTGCTGGAATTGGATCGGGGCACCGATGCGGCGCGCGCGGTGGACCGCGTGCTGCGGTTCGATCCCAAGCACCCCGGCGCGCTCCTGCTGCAGGGCGTGATTCTCGCCGATCGCCATCGGTATCGCGAGGCGATCGCGCTGTGGAACGAAGTCGTGGAGCTCGCCCCCGACAGCGTGCACGCGCGCCGGGCACAGCGTGAGGCGCGGACGGCGGCCGATCTCCACCGCATCTTCCGCAGCCGGCAGGAGGCTGGCCTGATGGCGATCGAAGGGCCGCTGCGCGAGTTGGGCATCCACGATGTCTTCCAGTTGCTCGATCTGAGCCGGAAGACGGGCACGCTCACGGTCACGTCGCTGCTGCGCGACAACCAGGGGACGGTCTACTTCGAGCGCGGCGCCGTGATCTACGCCGTCATCCGCAGCAATCCCCATCCGTTAGGCGAGCTGCTGCTGCGCGCGGGCAAGATCACCGAGGGCGATCTGGCGCGGGCGCGCGAGGCGCAGGTCAAGGCGCACGACGGCCGCCGGTTAGGCGAGATCCTGGTGGAGCTGGGCGCGGTGACGCGCCGCGAGCTGGAGCGCCAGGTGCGCTTCCAGGTCGAGGAAGTGGTGTTCGAGCTCATGTCGTGGCGGGAAGGATTCTTCTCGTTCGAGGAGCGCGACGTGGTGAACGTGCCCGCCGAAGCCACCATTCGCATCTCCACCGAATCGCTGCTCATGGAAGGCGCGCGGCGCATCGATGAATGGTCGCGGATCGAGGGGAAGATCCCGCACCTGGGCGTCGTGCCATCGCTCTCGACGGTGTCGGATGGCCACGCGGCCCAACTGGACCTCCTGCCCAACGAGTGGGAAGTGTTGTCGGAGATCGACGGCGCGCGCGACCTGCGGGCGATCGCCTCCGAGCTGGCGCGCAGCGAGTTCGATGTCGCACGGATCGCGTACGGCCTCGTGACCACGGGCGTGGTGGCCCTGCGCGACAGCCAGACCAACGGCGGCGCGGCGCCGGGCGCGGCGCAGGCGCAGGCACACCTGGATCGGGCGCGCGACGCGTTACGCGCCAACGCATGCGACCGCGCGGTGGCCGAGGCACGCCTCGCGGTGGCGGGTCTGGATGGCGCCACGATGCCGCGCTTGGTGCTGGCGCGCTCGCTCACACGCGCGGGCCGCCACGACGAGGCGCAGGAAGAATTGCGCCGCGTCTTGCAGGCGGATGCGCTCGAGCCGGCGGTGCATTTGGAGACGGGCTGGTGCGCGGCGTGGCGCGGCGACTATCAGGAAGCGCTCACGAGCTGGGATCGCTATCTGCGTCTCGCGCCCGGCGGCGCCGATGCGGCGGCGGTGCGCGAATCGGTGGAGGCGGTGACGCGATTGTCGGCGGTGCTGCGGGAGCGGATGGATGTCTGACGATATTCGGCGGCTCAGCGAAGAGCTGGCGCGCGACCCATTGAGCATGGTGTTTCTTCAGTTAGGAGAGGCGCTGCGGCGGAGCACGCAGCTGGACCTGGCGCTGCGCGTCGCGTCGCGCGGCGTGGAGCGCCACGGCGGCAACGCCGATGCGCACGATCTCTTGGCGCGCGTCCGCGTGGACCGCGGCGAGCTAGCGACGCCACGGTGGAGTGGGAGGCGGTGCTGGAGTTGGCGCCGGACCACGTGGGCGCGCGGAAGGGCTTGGGGTACGTGTTGTACAAGCAGCACCGTCTCGCGGAAGCGGAGCACCATCTGGGCCTCGCCGCCGCGCACGGCGATCCGGCGGTGGACACGGCGCTGCGCATGGTGCGCCGCATGGTGAAGTACACCAACGGCTCGGCGACCGGCTCCCCGCCTAACGGAGAGAAGATGGCGGCGGCGGAGCGGCACGTGGAAGACGAGGCCCGCTGCCTGTTCGCCGAGATCCTGGGGGAGGGCCCGCAAACCGCGCTGCTGCTGGACGGCGACGGCCTGGTGACGGCCGGCGCCTACGTGACGGCCGACGGCGAGGACGTGGCGCAGGAGGTGGGCGCGGCGCTCACCGGCGTGCGCGATGAAGCGGACCGCACCGTGAAGTACCTCCAGTTAGGCGCATGGCGCGCGGTGGTCTACGAGACCGACGTGGCGACGATCGCGCTCGGCCCCGTCCTCGAGGATTCGCTGGCGCTGGTGGCCGCGGCCCGCTCGCTGCCGTTGGGCCTGGTGCGCCGCGTGCTCGACCGATGCATGCATTGCGCCGAGTCGTGGCTCAAGGAGGTCGCGTGAGCACCCCCTACACCGACGTCCTGTCGGCGGTCACGCGGCAGCGCGGCGTGCTCGGGTGTCTCCTGGTCAGCGAGGCCGACGGCATCATCGTCGAGGCCAACGTGCAGGTGGGCATCGAGGCCGGACTGGCCGGTGCGCTCGTCGCCTCGCTCTACCGGCGGGCCCGGTTAGGCACGGACGCCGCGGGATTGGCCACGGTCGGGTTCCTGCAGCTCGAGGCGGAGCAGGGCCACGTCTGCGCGGTCGGCCGCGACGGGCTCGTCCTGGCCACGCTCGCCGAGCCCAAGGCGCACATCGGCCTCATTCGGAGCGCGATGCTGCACGCGATGGAGGCGCTGCCATGAGGGCGCGCGTGGCCGAGGCGTGGGTCGAGGAGCCGCTCCAGCGCTTCGTGGACGACGCGCGCGTGCAGTTCGCGCTGCTCCTGCATCCGAGCGGACAGGTGCTGGGCCAGTTCGGGTTCACGCGCGCCGTGGACGTGATGGCCGCCTGTGCGTTAGGCGCGGCCATCCATGCGTCCGCCGGCGCGTTGGGCCGCGAGCTGGACGGCCACCCGTTCCGCGAGCTCTATCACGCCGGCCGCGACCGGCAGGTCTTCATTGCCGAAGCGCCGACGGCGCGCGGCGCGCTCGTGCTCCTCACGGCCTTCGACGCCGAGAGCTCGCTCGGCCTGGTGCAGGTGTACTTCCGCGAGCTGCGCGAGGCCCTCCGCAGCGCGTCGCCGCCGGTCGTCGAGTCGGGACCGGCCCTCGACGGAAATTTCGAGCACGACCTGAATCGCAGTCTCGCCGTCCTTTTCGGGCGCGCGCAATCGCCGGCGTTGGGCGATGCGGGCGCACCGCGTCCTCCAGCCTGAGCAGCCTGTGCCTCTCGTCAACTACGCGACGCGCGAGATCACGTGCAAGATCGTCTACTACGGCCCGGGCCGGTCGGGCAAGACGACCAACCTGCACTACATCTACGGCCAGGTGCCTAACGAACGCAAAGGCACGATGGTCTCGCTGGCCACGCAAACGGACCGCACGCTGTTCTTCGATTTCCTGCCGCTCGACCTCGGCTCGATCTCGGGATTCAACACGCGCTTCCAGCTCTACACGGTGCCGGGACAGGTCTACTACCACTCGACCCGCAAGCTCGTGCTGCAAGGCGCGGACGGCGTCGTGTTCGTCGCCGACAGCCAGGCGCGCCAGCTGGACGAGAACATCGAGAGCATGCAGGACCTGCACGCCAATCTCGCCGAGCACGGCATGGACGTGCGCACGGTGCCGCTCGTGCTGCAGTACAACAAGCAAGACCTGCCGCCGGAGCTGATCCTGCGGCACGCCTGCGTTAGACCACGCGCTCAACTTTCGCGGCGTGCCCGCGTACGCCGCCGGTGCGTTGCACGGCACCGGCGTGTTCGAGACGCTGCGCGGCATTTCGGAGCTCGTGCTGCGGCGGTTGAGCACCGCCGGCAGCCCGGCCACGCCGTCCACCGCACACGCCGGGAGCCGGTGACGTGGAGTTGGACGCGCGCTACCGCTTCGAGAACTACGTCGTCGGGTCGGCGAACCGGCTCGCCGTGTCCGCGGCGCGCGCCGTGGCGCAGGCGCCGGGCGCGGCGTTCAATCCGCTCTTCATCTATAGCGGGTCGGGGTTGGGCAAGACGCACCTGTTGCTGGCCATCGGCCATCTCGGACGGCAGCTGCAGCCCGACCTCAAGGTCGCGTACAGCACGGTCGACGAGTTGGTGGACGAGCTCAACGCGAGCGTCGCCTCGAGCGCGGTGGATGCGTTGCGCGAGCGCTATCAAAACGTGAACGTGCTGTTGTTGGACGACGTGCAGTTTCTGGCCGGGCGGCGCGAGACGCAGTCGGAGATTCTGCGGCTCTTCAACGGACTGCAGCGGAGCGGGCGACAGGTCGTGCTCACGAGCGATCGTCCGCCGGCGGAGATCGCAGACCTGGATGAGCGGCTGATCACGCGGTTCTCGGGCGGCCTGGTGGTGGACGTGGGCGCCCCCGACTACGAGACGCGCGCGGCCATCGCGCGGGTCAAGAGCGACGAGCGCGGCGCGCAATTCGAGACCGGCGTGCTGGACGAAGTGGCGCGGATCCCGTTCGGCAACGTGCGCGAGCTGCAGGGCGCGCTCAACCGGCTCATCGCCTGCCAAACGTTAGGCGAGCGCGCGGTGACGGCGCTCAACGTGCGCGAGTTGTTGGGCGAGCGGTTGGAGGTCGCGGAGGCGCCGGTCGCGACGGTGGTCGCGTCCAACGGGCGCAGACCGCGCGGCGGCGAGTTCTCGAATTTCCTGAGCGACTTGAGCGCGGTGGTCGCCCAACAGATCGAGCCGTGGCGCATCCGGTTGCTCGAGGTGATGTCGCGGTGGCGCGAGCAGGGATTTCTCACGGCGGCGATCGAGCGCGCGCTCGAGGGCAGCGAGGAGCCCGACGTCGAGGCCACGGTGCGCCAGTTCGAGAGCGCGGTGGCGCGGCTCCAGTCGTTGGCCCGCGAGGCGCAGGCGCTCGATCCGTCGCTGGCGGCGTCGGATCTGTTCCGCGATCCCGAACGCGTCGGCGAAGCCGAGCTGGCCGTGGCCCGTCTGTTAGGCGCGGCCGAGCCGCCACCCGGGCCGTCGCCGGACTACGTGCGAGCCGACTTCGAGGTCGGTCCGTCGAATCAGCTCGCGGTGCACGCGGCCGACACGGTGATCGAGGAGCCGGGCAAGAAATACAACCCGCTCGTCGTGTACGGGCCGTCGGGCGTGGGCAAGACCCACCTGCTCAATGCGTTAGGCAACGAGCTGGTCGGGCTGCGCGGCGGCGCGACGACGGTGGCGTGCGTGAGCGCGCCGCACTTCACCGAGGAGCTGATCGCGGCGCTCCGCGACGGCACGATCGAGCGGTGGCGCGCCCGCTACCGTGTCGTGGACGTGCTCATCATCGATGACGTGCACGAGTGCGCCGGCACGGAGCGGACGCAGGAAGAGCTGTTCCACATCTTCAACGCGCTCTATGCGAGCGGCCGCCAGATCGTGTTGTCGATGCGCGGTGCGCCCAAGTCGATCGAAGGACTCGAGGATCGCCTCCGCTCGCGCTTCGAGGGCGGCTTGGTGGTGGAGATGCAGGCGCCGGATCACGTGCTGCGCGAACGGCTGTATGCACGCTCGCTGGCGGCCGCCGAGGTGCGCCACGACCGTGCGCTCGTCGACTACCTCGCGTCGCGCGCGGTGGCGAGCGTGGCCGAAATCATGGCCACGGTGCAACGGCTGGTGCAGGCCGCCGACGTGGTCGGCATTCCGCTCACGGCGAACTTCGCGCGCAAGGAGCTCGAGGGCCGCGTCGCCGCGCCGGCGGTCGCGCACAACGGCAACGGACACCCCGCGGATCCGCTGTTCCTCGACGAAGAAAAGGTGATCTGGGATTGGCCCGACGTATCGGGCCGCGCCATCGAGGAGTTGCGCTGATGGCGATCAAGGGCAGTCTCAAGGAAGCGAGCCTGCCCGACGTGCTGCAGCTGCTGGCGCTGGGGCAGAAGACCGGCTGCCTCAGCGTCGCCGACCGCAGCAACTTCGGCTACATCTACTTCGATCGCGGCCGGATCTCCTACGCGTCGATCGTCAACCGGCGCGACCGGCTAGGCGACATCCTGGTCAAGCGCGGCGGTGCTCACGCAGGCCGCAGCTCGACGGCGCCATCGACGTCCAGGGGACGCAGCACCGCCACAAGCGGCTCGGCGAGATCCTGGTCGAGCGGCAGATCCTGTCGCGCGAGGAGCTGGAGCGCTACATCCGCATCCAGATCGAAGAGGCGGTCTACTACCTCTTCACCTGGACGCAGGGCACGTTCAACTTCGAGGCCGACGTCCGGCCCGACGAGCAGGACTTCCTGGTGTCGATCAATCCCGAGTCGCTGCTGCTCGAAGGGGCGCGCCGCGTGGACGAGTGGAGCCTCATCGAGAAGAAGGTCCCGAGCTTCGACCTCATCTTCGTCGTGGACGACGGGCGCCTCGCGGCCAGCGAAGCGCAGTGGACGCCGCTGCAGGACCAGCTGCTGCCGCTGATCGACGGACGCGCGACGTCACGGCGCTGATCGATGAGTCGGGGCTGGGCGAGTTCGAGGTCGGCAAGGCGCTCTACGGGCTGATCACCGCGGGATTCCTGCACCGCGTCGGCACGTCGAAGCCGGCGGACGAGGTGGCGCTCGAAGCGCGCGTCGAGGAGCATCGCAACCTCGGCGTCGCCTTCTACAAGACCGGCATGCTCGAGGAGGCGACGCGCGAATTCCGGCGCGTCGCGGAGCTGCGCGAGAACGACGTGCAGGCGCGGTTCTTCCTGTCCTCGTCGCGATGCGCCAGGCGCGCTGGTCGGAGGCGGTGCTCACGCTGCGCGAGGCGGCCTCGCAGCCCATGGCGCGCGCGGCCGTGTTGCACAATCTCGCCTACGCGCTGGAGCGGCTGGGCCATCTCGACGAGGCGCGCGAGGCGCTGGCCGAGGCGGCGCGGCGCGGGGGCACCGAGGATCCGCGGACCCGCATCTCGTTAGGCGTGCTCGCGCTCAAGCGCGGCGATCTCGCCGAAGCGGACGAGACGCTCGCCAGCGCGCGGCCCCTCTTCGGCAAGCGCGTGCCGCCGCCGGCCTGGTTCCACTACGTCGGCGCTCGCCGCGGCGCTGCGCGACGATCTCGATCGGGCGCGTCACGCTGGTGACCGAGGGACTGGCCGCGCACCCGCGTGGGCGCCGTGCTCCGCAACAACCTGGCGGTGCTGTTCGAGCGGCGGGGCGATCTCGCGGCGGCCGCCAGGCGGCGGAGCGCGGGCTCACCGAGAGCGCCGCGCTGCCGCAGCTGCACAAGAACCTGGGCGACGCCTTGTACCGCGCGGGCCGGTACGACGAGGCGCTGGACGCGTACCAGCGCGCGGTCAAGCTCGCCCCTGCGCTAGGCGACGACGTCTACTTCAAGCTCGGCAACATCGCTACAAATGGCAGGAGAGGACCGGGCGCTCGCGTACTGGGAGCGCGCGCTCGCGCTCAACCCGGCCAATCAGAGCTTGCGCGCCAACCTCGACCTGGTGCGGAGTCGCCCGGCGTGACCGATACGGCGACGGACGCGCGCGTTCGAGGCGCTCACGGCGAAGATCGCCCGCGAGCGCGGCTTCGGCTGCGCGAGCTACAAGGACAGGTGCCTCCGCCGCCGGATCGCGGTGCGCATGCGGGCGCGCGGCGTCCACACCTTCGCCGACTACGCGAGCGTGCTCGACGCCGACGCCCACGAGTACGACCTGCTGCTCGACGCGCTCACGATCAACGTCACCAAATTCTTCCGCAACTGCGGAGACGTGCCGCGCCATCGCGACGACGTGCATCCCGGCGCTGTGGGCGTTGCCGGATCCGGCGCTCCGCATCTGGAGCGCGGGCTGCGCATCGGGCGAGGAGGCGTACACGCTCGCCATCCTCGTGCCACCGCTACGTGGCCGATCGCGGCGAATCGCCGCCGGTTAGGCCGCAGTGACCGTGATCGGCGACCGACATCGACCGCGCCAGTCTCGAGGCCGCGCGCCGCGGCCGCGTACGTCGAAGCCGCCTTCGCCGAGACGCCGGACGAGCTCCGCGCGCGCTACTTCGCGGCGTCGACGCCGCACCTGGTGCACGGGACGTGCGGCGGTTGCGTGCGCTTCGAGCGGCGCGACCTGCTCCGCGACGGGCCGCCGGCCCCGGACGTTCATTTGATCGTCTGCCGGAACGTGGTCATCTACTTCGACCGCGATACGCAGGAGACGCTGTTCCAGAACTTCGCCGAGGCGCTCGCACCGGGCGGGTTTCTGGTGCTGGGCAAGGTCGAGACGCTGTTCGGCCCCGCGCGACGCGCTGTTCGAGGCCGTGGAGCCGCGCGAGCGCATCTACCGGCCGGCGTGAGGGAGATTCGTGTGCGGGTGGCCGACGCCGCCGCGGCGCAGGGCGACGCGTGCTCGACCACGCTCGGGCTCGGCTCGTGCGTCGCCATCATGCTCCACGATGCGCGATCGCAAGATCGGCGGGCTTGGCGCACGTCCTGCTGCCCAGCGAGTCGCTGGCGCGGACCGGTCGACAACCGCGCGCAAGTTTCCCGCGATCGCCGTGCCGCTCCTGCTCGAGGAGATGCAGCGGCTGGGCTCGCGCCCGACGCGGATCACCGCGCGCCTGGCGGGCGGCGCGAGCATGTTCGCGCCGCTCCTGCCGGCCGGCGGGCTCCAGATGGGCGAGCGCAACATCGCTGGCCGCGCGCGATGCGCTGCGCAAAGCGCGGCTGCCCATCGTCGGCGAAGACGTCGGCGGCGACCACGGGCGCAGCGTGTTCTTCGACATCACGATCGGGTCAGGTCGCAGGTGCGCTCCATGGTGAAGGGCGATGTCGTTCTCTGAGGCGCCGCGCACCGTGCTGGTGGTGGACGACAGCGCGTTCATGCGCAAGCTGGTGGCCGACATGGTCGACGGCGCCGGCGATTTTCGCGTCGTGGGCACGGCGCGCAACGGACGTCGACGCGCTGAGCAAGGTGCACTCGCTCAAGCCCGACCTGGTCACGCATGGACCTCGAGATGCCGGAGCTCGACGGCATCGGCGCCCTCGGCTACATCATGAGCGAGGCGCCGCGTCCGGTGGTCATGCTGAGCGGCGCGGCGACGCGGGGACGCCGGCGACCTGACGATCCGCGCCCTCGAGCTAGGCGCGGTGGATTTCGTGCGCAAGCCGTCGGGCCCGATCAGCCTCGACCTGGGCACGGTGCGCGAGCAGCTGCTCGAGGCGCTGCGCGCCGCCGATCAGGTGAACCTGCGCGGCGTCGGGTGCTGGCGCAAGCCGCACGCGCCCGCCCAACGCGCGCCGGCGCCCGACGCGCGCGCCCGCGGCGCGCGCGACGCGCGTGGTGGTGATCGCGGCGTCCACCGGCGGCCCGCGCGCGCTGGCCGAAATCATCCCGCGGCTCCCGCGCGACCTCGATGCCGCGGTGCTCGTCGTGCAGCACATGCCGCCCGGTTTCACGCGCAGTCTCGCCGAGCGGCTGGACGCGCAGAGCACGTGCCCGTGGTCGAGGCCGCGCACGGCGACATGGTGCGCACGAATCGGGTCTACATCGCGCCGGGCGGCTGGCACATGCGCGTGGAGCGTGCGCAAGGCGTGGGTGCGCCGACGATCGCGCTCGATGAGTCGCCCACGGTGTGGGGCGTGCGACCGGCGGCCGATCCGCTGTTCCGTTCGGCGGCCCACGTGTTCGGCGCGCGCGCGATCGGCGTCGTGCTCACGGGCATGGGCCGCGACGGCGCGGCGGGTCTCCGCGCGATGCACGACGCCGGCGGGACGGGCCTCGCCCAGGACCGCGATTCGTCGATCATCTACGGGATGCCGCAGGCCGCGGCGTTAGGCGGCGGGGTCGACCGGATCCTGCCGTTGGGCGCGCTGCCGGGCGCGATCGCCGAGCTCGTGGCGCGCGACCGCGCCGAGGAGGCGCGATGACCGCGAGCGGTTCGCCCGAGACGGGCACCGCAGATGCTGCTCTTCCGCGCAGGGCGGCGAGTTGTTCGCGCTCGCGCTGCGGGCGGCGCTCGAGGTGGTCGAGATGCCGGCCCTCGAGCGCGTGCCGGACATGACCGCCGGGCTGCTGGGCGTGTTCGCCGGTGCGCGGCGCCTATGTGCCGGTGTACGCGCCCGGATGCTGCGTTAGGCCTGCCCGACCGCCACGCCCGACGCGGCGGTGCTCATCGCTGCGGCGCGGCGGACCGGCCCATCGGCATTGCCCTCGAGGACGTGGAAGACGTGATCACGGTGGATGCGTCGCGCCTGCACCAACCCCTGGGCGCCTCGCGCGCCGGCGTGGTGCCGGCGTCGAACGACGCGGCGGCGACCTGGTCGGCATTGTCGATGCCGACGCGTTGGTCGACGCCTGTGCTACACCGCGTACCGGAGAATCCGAATGACGACGGCGACTCGTCACAGCAAGTCGTGACTTTCCGCGTCGGCGAGGAACACTTCGCCGCCGACATCTTCGCGGTCGAGCGCGTCCTGCGCTCACGTCGCGCCCGTGCCGGTGCCGAACTTGCCGGCCTGGCTGGAAGGCGTCCTCGACTACGAGGCGCGTGTGGTCCCGGTGATCGACCTCCGCCGGCGGTTCGGCCTCGACGAGGCGGGCCGGCCCGCCGCCGGCGTCCGCATCATCGTGTTCCGCGCCGGCGAGGATTGGGTGGGTGCGCTCGTCGACGCGGTGCTCGAAGTGGTGAACATCGATGGCGCACAGCTCTCGCCGCCGCCGCCACTCTTGCGCGGCCTCGAAGCCGAATACGTGCGCGGGCTGCGTGCACCGCGACGGACGCATGATCATTCTGCTCGACGATGGCGCGCTTGCTCACGGCCACCGAACATGTCGAGCTCGCACCGCGCGAGCCTGGGAGGGCATCGTCGGATGGCTGACGTCGACGGCCGACCGTTCCGCGCGCGCATGCGGCGCGATCGAAGCGCGGCTCGACGGGCCGCAAGCGGCCAGCGATCGCGACGCGATCAAGGCGGACATCATCGCCCTGTTCAAGGAGGTCGAGCAGGAGATCGCGCAGCTCACGGCGTTGCAGCGAGGATGTGAAGCGTCTGGTGGAAAGTGGAAGCAGGTCAGCGGCGGCCCGGCCGCCAAGGCGACCACGTCCCGGCAGTTCGGCGGCGAACGGCCGGTCGATCACGCCGACCACATCGGCGCCTCCACGTTCATCGAGAAGGGATGGAGCCTGATCTCGCTCGGCGATCACGACGGCGCCGAGCAGGCGCTGCACAAGGCGCTCGAGCTCTCGCCCGGCGATCCGCAGGCCGAATCGCTGCTCGGCTGGGCGCAGATGCTGCAGGAGAAGTACGACGACGCGCTGCTCAACTTCCAGAAAGTGCTGATGCGGGAACCGGCCAACTCGCTGGCGCGCATCAACGTCGGCTACATCTGCCTCAAGAAGCGGATCTTCGGCGAGGCGATCGAGCATCTGTCCAAGGCGATCCGCCTCGACAACGACCAGAAGGCGACGCTGTACGCGCACTTCTACCTCGGGCTCGTGTATGCGCGAGCGCGAGATGTACGAGGACGCGCAGACCTTCTTCCAGAAGACGCTCGAGCTCGGGCCCAACCTGATCGAGGCGTACTACGAGCTGGGCCGCGCGCTCTGGTTCGACGGACAAGCGCGACGACGCGCTCGAGACGTGGCGCGAAGGACTCGCCGCCAACAAGTTCAATCCGTGGGGCAAGCGGTGCGGCGAGATGCTGAAGCACATCGAAGAGGGAGGCGCGCCCGCGCGAACCGCGTAGCCCTGGCTGCCGCGCTCTCGCTGTCGCTCGCTGCGGCACACCGCGCACGCGGCCTCCCAAGCCGCGTCGCCGCCGGTGCGGTTGGACGAAGGCCGCTTCACCGTCGTCGCCTATCCGCGCGACGTCACGCTCGCCCATTCGCTTCTCGCGCACGCGCTGGCGAACGACACGTTCCCGGGATTGCCGCGCCCAACGGAGCACGTGCTCATCGCGATCGCGCCCGACGCACCGGCGCTTTCGCGAATGGTCGGGATCCGGCGCGCCGGAGTGGGGCGCCGCTGTCGCCATTCCCGACGAGCGGCGCATCGTGATGCAGGGATCGGCCGCCGGATCCGGCGCCGGCGATCCGATGCAGGTGCTCCGCCACGAGCTCGCGCACCTCGCGCTGCACGAATACATGGACGACCTGCCGCCGCGCTGGTTCGACGAGGGATACGCCAGCGTTGCCGCCGGCGAATGGGATCGCGACGCCGTGCTCGCCGACCAGCGTCGGTCTCGTGTTTCACGGCGTTCCGTCACTCGACTCACTCGACGCGGAGTTCCAGGGCGGCGAATCGGAGGCGGGCGCAGCGTACGCACTCTCGTATCGCGCGGTCACGGAGCTCGCCTCGCTCGACAAAGAGCGCGGTCTCACGCTTTTCTTTCAGTACTGGCGGCAAACGCTTTCCATGGATGTGGCGATCCGCCGGGCGTACGGACTCACCGAGGACGCGTTCCAACAGCGATGGCGCGAGCATACGATGCGCCGCTACGGCGCGCTTGCAGTGATGGCGAACATGTCGCTCGCGCTCGGACTCCTCGGCATCGTCATCGTGCCGTTGTACGTAATACGGAGACGGCGTGATCAACGACGCATGGATGAGCTGCGCGAAGCCGAGGCAGCAGCCGAGCGTCGAGCGCGCGCGGACGCACTGGACGCGTTGCTGGCAGCGGGACAGGCGGAGACGCCGCGTGATGCGCCGCCCGACGACATGACATCCACGTAACGCGCTGCCGACTATCGCTTGACATGCAACGGCAGCGCATTCACACTATGCGACTATGGTAAAAGCAGAGAGTGTATCCAAACCGCGGTCCTACGTATGGTGGGCTGCAACGGCAGTGTGCTTGGCGGCCGGTTATGCCGATCTGGTGCGCGGTGGAACGACGCTCGCGCCGATCCTGCTGGTGATTGGTTACTGCGTTCTCATTCCGCTAGCAATCCTCAAGTAAAGCAAAGCAGCAACGCTCCGTTCCACAGGCTTCCGTCGCTCGGGGGCGCGAAGTGTGCGTGACCATGTTCGTGCCCGCCAGTGGCAACCCCGAATTTCCCGGGGGCGAATAGCTCAGTTGGTTAGAGCGCCTGCCTTACACGCAGGATGTCGGGGGTTCGAGTCCCTCTTCGCCCATGTACTGTTGTGCCTGGACCCCATCGGCGATGTTCGGGGTAGATCAGATTAACACTCGGAGGGTAGCGAACGTGAGGGCAATGACTTACAGGGCGAGCGCAGCCGTGTGGGGATTGATAGCGGTCGCATTCGCCTGGTCTCCGATTTCGGCCGCCGCGCAAATCACCCGGCGCGTCCCGATCCCTGAGGGAACGCCTCGCATGATGGTGGCTCCATTTCGGGGAAACGAGGTTGGGCTGGGCCCCAAGGTGAGTGGGCAAGTGATCGACAAGCTCACCTCGGACATCCCGATCAAGTACCTCTTCGTGATTCCGCAGAAAGCCGTATGCGACAATCTCAAGGCATCCGGCTTCAGTTGCGACAGCACGCCCGATCCCATCACGTCCAAGCTGCTCGCTACGCAGTTGCGCGCCGATGAGTACCTCGAGGGCAACATCACGCACGACGCCCAAGCGTACAAGCTCGAGACGCGCATGGTTCTCACGCGCGACAACAGTATGGTGCAGCCGCTGCCCGATCTTTCGGGCGCCAAGCTGGGCGATCTGGTCGACAAGTTGTCCAAGGATGTGCAGGACGCGCGAAAACAGTTAGCCGATGAACGGAAGTGCGAGCTGGCCGTGGCGAATGGTCAGCCACAGGATGGCATAGCAGCGGCGCGTGCGGCGATCGCGGCATACCCGACGTCCACAATCGCCCGCGTCTGTCTCGGCAACGCGTTCCTGGCCACGAAGGCGCCGCCGGACTCGGTGATTGCAGTCACGGCGAAGGCCATAGAGATCGACCCGAAGAACCGTCCGGCGTTGGCGCTCTTGGGCAATGCCTATAAGGCAAAGTACGACGCGCAGAAAGACACAGCCGCTCTCGACAAAGCGGTCGACACGTGGGCCGCCGAGCTCGCCGTCGACTCGAAGAATTTGAAGTTGGTCGAAGACGTGACGCAGAAGATCGCCGCGTCGGGACGTGCAGCGCGCGCCAAGCCCATCATCATTCAGGCGGTGCAGGACAACCCCGGCGATCCGACGCTCGTTCACCTCAAGTGGCTCATTCTCCAGGCCACGAAGGACTACGCAGAGGCCACGACGACTGGCGAGCAGATGGTGCAGACGGATACGTCGTTGGCCGACACCAGCTATTTCGTCCGTCAGGCTGCGTTGTACGCGCTGATCAATCAGCCGCAGAAAGCGGCGGAGACGACGGCCAAGGGCGTCGCGAAGTTCAAGAACAATGCGGCGCTGTGGTCCCTCAACTCGCAGACGCAGCGGCTTGCGGGACAATCGCAGGCAGCGGTCGACGCGGCGGACCAAGCCATCAAGATCGATCCAAAGTCAGAGCACGTCTACCTGCGCAAGGCGCAGGCGGAGATGGACCTCAAACAGACAGACAGCGCGGTCGCCACGCTCAAGGTCGCGATGACGAACGGTGAAGACAAGAACAACGTCGGCCAATTCTTGCTCGTGTTGGGCAACAGCGCATATCAGGCCGCGGCCGACACGACGCACAAGCCGGCGATCCCCGACTTCCAGCACGCGGTCGCTGTCCTGTCCGTCGCCGACAGCATCGCGCCGAGCCCGCAGACCAAGTTCTTGTTGGGCGTGTCGTTTTTCCGGATTGCCGATCTTGCGGTGCGGCAGAATCAAACGGACAAGAAATGCGATCTCGCGAAAACTGCGCAGGACGCGCTGCTCAATGCGCAAATCGATCTGCAGGCAGGCGGATCGGTGGATCCAAAAACCGCCGGCCAATTACTTGGAATTTTGCCGAAATACTCACCGGCCGTCGACGCGCAGGTGAAGAAATACTGCAAGTAGTAAGTGTCCCGACACGCACGATGCGCCCGCCGATGTTCGGCGGGCGCAGTCGTTAGGAGGCCCGCTTGACGCCGCGCGCCGTTCGCCGCTAGTATGCGTCCCCCGAGTGAACCATCGCAGACGGTGTCCAACGCCGGAGCGTGGGCGAGCGAGTATCACGCGCCGGTGATGGCGGCGCGCGTCGTCGAGTTGTTCAGCGGCAGCAACGACGTGCTCGAATGGAACACTCGGCGGCGGTGGGCACGCGCTCGCATTGCTCGAGGCCGGCGCGCGGGTAACCGGGATCGATCGGGATCCGCAAGCGGTAGCGGCGTCGCGCGAGCGGCTCGCGGCGTTCGAGACGGCGGGCAGATTTCGCGCGATCACGGCGAACTACGCAGACTTGGGTGACGTCGCCGCGCTTGCGCACGCGCGATTCAACGGCGTTCTTCTGGATCTCGGTGTGTCATCCCACCAATTGGACGATCTTGCGCGTGGCTTCTCGTTTCGTGAGGGGGCCACGCTCGACATGCGCATGGAAGGGGGAACGGGGGAGCACGACGGCGGTCCCGATGCCGCGTCGCTGTTGCAGGAGGCCGACGAACGCACGCTCACACACATTTTCCGAGACTATGCCGACGAACCGCGCGCACATCGCCTCGCGCGCGAGATCGTGCGGCGGCGCGCGACGGCGACCGTTCACCACGAGCGACGATCTCGTGGACGCCATTCGCGCCGCACTCGGCGCGCCGCCGCGACATCGCCGTCGGTATTCGCGCGGCTCTTTCAGGCGGTGCGCATCGCGGTCAACGACGAGCTGAGCGCATTCGAGCGGGCGCTGCCGGCGCTGCGCGACCGGTTGACGCCGGGAGGCGTGATGGCGGTGATCGCCTATCACTCGGGCGAGGACCGCATCGTGAAGCAATGCGTTTCGCGACGTGGAGTCGGCGTGCACGTGTCCGCCGCGCCAGCCGTGTGCACCTGCGGCGGCCAGGCGCTGGGTACGACGCTCACCGCAAAGCGGTCGCCGCGGGCGAGGCAGAAGTGCACGCCAACCCCCGCGCGCGCGAGCGCGCATCTCCGCGCATGGCAAAGCGCCGCGTAGCACACGCGGCGCGGTCGCGCATGGGTGGCGCTGGCCCTCCTCGGTTTCGTCCTCGTCGCCGCGGGCGTCATCTGGCGGAGGGCGACGGGGCACGCGCGGGCGCGCGCGTTGATCCCGCTGCGAGCAGCAGCGCCTCGCAGCTCGAGTCCGGAGCGCGCCCAGCTCGAGAGCGACATTCGCGACTCGTCGAGCCGGAGCTCACTGGCGCGGTGGTGGAGCGCCGCCTCGACATGCACGTTCCCAGCGATTCGCAGCTCGTGATCCTGCAGCGACCCGACGCGCGCGCCGTAAGTGACTTCGCCCGAGCCGTTCACGCTCGTGCACGGCTCGCTCGTGCTCTTCGCGCTGGCGCTCGTCGTGCGCGCGGCGCAGGTGCAGCTGTTCCAGCCGAGCCGTGGGCGCAGAAAGCGCGAGCGGCAGCACTTCGCGTCGGCCACGCTGCCGGCGCCGCGCGGCAGAGATCTTCGACGTCAGCGGTGCTCCCGCTCGCGCAGAGCCGCGAGATGCTGCGGCTCAGCGTCGCGCCGCGCGAGCTCGGGGACCGCGCGATCCGCCGGGCGCGACGCTCGCGCAGTTGGGCGTGCGCGTCGCCCTTGGTGACGCGCGCGACCGATGCGCGACGCGCATGGGTGGACATCCCGGGGCGTACTCCGCCGGCGCGCGCGGCGTCGCTCGCGTCCATGCGCGGCGTGTACACGCGCCCAACGGTGGATCGCGTTTACACGCCGCGCGAAGCGACGCGCCGCCTCATCGGACGCGTCGATGACACCGGGACGCCGCGCGGCCGGTCTCGAGATGGCGCTCGACTCGTTGCTGCGCGGCACCGATGGCCACTCCGGCTCGCGCGCGACGCCGCGCGGACGCGCTTCGATTCGCCCGCCGACAGCGACGTCGTGCCCGAAGCGGGCGACGCGGTGGTGCTCACCATCAACCAGGCGCTGCAGGACATCGCCGACCGCGCTTGGCCGACGCGGTCACGAAGACGGGCGCGACCGGCGGCGACATCGTGATGCTCGATCCGAACGGACGGCGAGATCCGGGCGATGGCGAGCCGCCGCGCCGATCCGCTGCTCGACGTCGGCAACCGCGCTCACCGAGCCGTTCGAGCCGGGCTCGACGCTCAAGCCGTTTCGTCGCCGCGCGCTCATGCAGCGCGGGCTCGCGCGCGCAACGGACGAGGTGATGAACACCTACAACGGCAATGGGACTCGACGGCCGCAAGATCGACGACGAGCATCCGTCGCCGAGCTTCGCGCTGGCGGACGTGATCCGCTTCTCGAGCAACATCGGCATCGTGCAGTTCGCGTCGCGCTTTTCGCCGCGCGAGCAGTACGAGCTGCTGCGCGACTTCGGCTTCGGCACGCCGACCGGGCTGCCGTACCCGGCCGAGGCGGCGGGCGACGCCCGACGCCCAGCGGACTGGGACAAGCAGTCGCCCGGCGTCGCTCGCGATGGGGTACGAGATCACCGTGACGCCGCTGCAGCTCGCGCGCGGCGTACGCGCGCGATCGCCAACGGCGGCGAGCTGCTGCAGCCGGCGATCGTCAAGGAGATCCGCGCACCGACGGCACGGTGCTCTACCGGCACCAGCGCACGGTGGTGCGCCGCGTGATGACCGCCGAGACGGCGCGGCGACGGTGCGCGGATGCTGCGCGGCGTCGTCGAGGGCGGCACGGGCGAGGCAGCGAACCTCGCGACGTTCGACGTCGGCGGGCAAGACCGGCACGGCGCGCGAAGCGCACCGAGCACGGGTACAGTCGCGGCGAAGTACACGGCGAGCGTTCGTCGGGCTCTTCCCCGCGGACAAGCCGCAGCTCGTGATCCTCGTGAAGCTCGACAATCCGTCGGCGTCGATCTTCGGCGGCAAGGCGGCGGCGCCGGTGTCGAAGATCGTGCTGCAGGCGGCGATCGCGGCGCGCGATGCGTCGCTCGACCGCAGCGACGCTCGCCGCGAGCCGAGTCCGCGTCGAAGGTCGACGACACGACGGTGATCTCGACCGGCGACGGCGGCGCGCGCCGATGCGGCTCGCGCGACACGGACGACGACGCCGCGCGCCGGTGCGTGTGCCGCTCGCTCGCGCGCGGCGCCGGCCGTGCGCCGCGGTCGCACCGCGTGCGGTGCCCGATGTCACGGGCATGCGTTCGCGCGCGCGGTGTACGCGCTGCATCGCGCCGGCTTCCGCGTGCCGCTCGACCGGGCCGCGGATCGGCGCGGCGAACGACGCCTCCGCCGGCGGGCCGTGCGTGCACCGCCGGCACGGTCGTCCGCCTCGTGCGCGTCGCCGTGACGCCGTTCGACTCGGCCAAGCGTGGTCGGCCGCGCTCGCGCGACGCCGGCCTCCTCGTCGGACACGCGCGGCGCGCTGCCCGGACGGTGCTGGCGGACCTGACGCGACGACAGCCGCGCGCGTGCAGCCGGGGCGCTGTTCGTCGCGGTGCGCGGCTCGCGAGCGCGACGGCCACGACTTCCTGCCGCACGGCGTCGGCCAGGGGCGCGGCGGCGGCGATCGTCGAGGATCCGCGCGCACCGACGCTGCCCGCGATCGTCGTGCGCGACGGCCGGCGCGCGGCGGCGATCGCGGCCGCGGCGGCGTTCGACGGCAGCCGGCGCGCGCGCTGCGTCTGCGTGGCGGTGACGGGCACGAACGGCAAGACGACCACGGTCGGCATCCTGCGCCACCTGCTCGATGAACCGGCGGCGCGAGCGCGTCGATCGGCACGCTCGGCGCGCTCGTCGGCAGCGACGGGCGCACCGTTGGCGAGGGGGCGGCGCGGCGCTCACCACGCCGGGCCCGGTCGAGCTCCAGCGCACGCTGCGCGCGCTCGTCGACGCCGGCGTGCGCACGGTCGCGATGGAGGTGTCGTCGCACAGCCTCGACCAGCGCCGCGTGGAGGGCCTCGTGTTCGCGGCGGCGGTCTTCACGAACCTCACGCGCGACCACCTCGACTATCACGGCACCATGGAGGCGTACTTCGCGCCGAAGGCGCGGCTGGTCGTCGTACCTCGCGCCGCGACGGCGTCGCCGTCGTGAACGCCGACGACCCCGCGTGGGCACGCTGCTCCGCGCGCCGCGCACGATCACCTTCGGCATTGACCGACGAGGCCGACGTGCGCGCGGAACGCGGTGCACTACGAGCCGCGCGGCAGCGAGTGGCGCCTCGTGCGCGGTACGCAGCGGCGCGCGTTGCATCTGCCGCTGATCGGCGACTTCAACGTCGCCAACGCGCTCGGCGCCGCGGCTGCGGCGTGGGCGCTCGGGCGTGTCGCTGTCGCGACGATCGCGGCGCGCCTCGCGACGCAGCCGCAGGTGCCGGGGCGCCTGGAGATCGTCCACGAGCATCCCACCGTGCTGCGCGACTACGCGCACACGCCGGACGCGCTCGAGCGCGCGCTCGCCGCGGTGCGCCCGTTCACGCGCGAGCGGCTCATCGTGGTGTTCGGCGCCGGCGGCGATCGCGACCGCGGCAAGCGTCCGCTGATGGGCGCGGTCGCGGACCGGCTCGGCCGATCGCGTGATCGTCACGAGCGACAACCCGCGCACGGAAGATCCGGAGCGGATTCTCGACGACATCGAGCGCGGCATGCGCCGGACGATCACGAGCGCATCGAGGACCGCCGCGCGGCGATCGCGCGCGCGCTCGAGCGGTCGCCGACGCGCGCGACGACGTGGTCCTGCTCGCCGGAAAGGGACACGAGACGTATCAGGTGCGCGGCACGGCAACGTCCCGTTCGACGAAAAGCGATCGTGGCGAGCCCGGGCAGATGCGGTGACGGCGGACGCGGCATGCTCGACATGCCGGAGGGCGCCCACGTCGTGATCGCGAGAGCGACGGATTGGTTCTGGACGCTCGATCGCGCGGCGCAGCGCTTGCGCTCGTGCGCGGTGGCGCACGCTGCCGCGCGGCACGCGCCGCTCGCCGGCGTGTCACACCGACACGCGCGCGATCGCGCGCGGCGATCTGTTCGTCGCGCTCGCGGGCGAGCATTACGACGCGCACGACTTTCTCGCCGAGGCCGTGGCGCGCGGCGCCGCGGCGGTCGTCGTGTCGCGGCCCGAGCGCGGCGGCCGGGCTCGGCGTGCCGGTGTACGTCGTGCGCCGACACGCTCGTACGCGCTCGGCGCGCTCGGCCGCTACCGGCGCCGCGCGTGGGGGCCGCGCGGACCGGTGGTCGCGGTCGCCGGGTCGAACGGCAAGACGAGCACCAAGGAGCTGCATCCGCGCGGCGCTCGGCGCGCGGCTCGAGGTGCACGCCACGGCCGGCAACCTCAACAACCAGGTCGGCGTGCCGCTCACGCTGCTCGCGCTGCCCGACACGGCCGACGTGGCGGTGGTCGAGCTGGGCACGAACGTGCCCGGCGAGATGACGCGCTTGCTGCGCCGATCGTCGAGCCGACGATCGCGGTCGTCACGACGGTGCAGGAGGAACACCTCGAGGGGTTGGGCGATCTCGCGGGCGTGATGCGCGAGGAAGCGTCGCTGATCGACGGCGCGCCGATCGCGGTCGTGCCGGCGGCGCAGCCGGCGCTCGCCGCCGCGGCGCGCGGGCGCGCGACGCGCATCGTGACCGCCGGACTCGAGCGCGGCGACCTGCGCGCGGCGAAGTGGGGGATCGACGCCGACGGCCGCGGATGGCTCGAGGTCGACGGCGTCACGGTTCGGCCGCCGGTGCGCGGCGCGCACAACCTGCGCAACGCGATGCTCGCGCTCGCGGTGGCGCGCGAGTGCGGCGTCGCGATCGCCGACGCGGCGCGCGGCATCGAGGCGGCCGTTATTCCGCCCATGCGCATGGCCTGGGAGCCGCTCGGCGCGGCGCAGCTGATCAACGACGCGTACAACGCGAACCCGGCGTCGGTGCGCGCGGCGCTCGACCTGCTGGCCGGGTTGGGCGGCGGCCGCCAGCGCGTGGCGGTGCTGGGCACCATGCGCGAGCTCGGGCCGCACGCCGACCGCGCTGCACGACGACGTCGCGCGCTGCGCGCTGGCCACCGCCGTCGAGATCGTCGCCGGCATCGGCGACTTTGCCGCGGCGCTGCGCCGCGTCGCGCCGAACGATCCGCGCGCGTCGTGATCGCCGACGACGTCGACGACCTCTGGCCGCGCCTCGAGCCGCGCCTCGCGCGCGACGCCATCATGCTGCTCAAGGCGTCACGCGGCGTGCGCCTGGAGCGTTTCGTCCCGATCCTCACCGCCTGGGCGACGCGATAGTGCTCTACCACTTTCTGACGCAATCCGTCGAACTCGTGCCGCGCCTGCGGCGTGTTCAATCTCTTCACGTACATCAGCTTCCGGGCGGCGGGCGCCGCGGTCACGGGATTCGCTGGTCGCGTTCTCGTCGGCACCGATGATCGTCCGATCTGCGGCGCGATGCAGGTGCACCAGGTGGTGCGCGAGGGCACGCCGGACACGCACCAGGGGAAGGGCAATACGCCGACGATGGGCGGCCTGATCATCATCATCGGCGCGGTCGTGCCGACGCTGCTCTGGGCGCGTCTCGACAACCGCTACGTGTGGATCGCGCTCCTGGTCACCCTGTGGATGGGCGCGATCGGATTTCTCGACGACTACCTCAAGCTCAAGCAGAAGCGCGAGGGCCAGGAGAACGTGGGCCTGGTCGAGCGCTACAAGCTCGCCGGGCAGGTCGACGATCGGCGTTGCGCTCGGCATCTGCCTCTGGAAGGCGCCGCTGTCGACGCTGCCCGGCGCCTCCACGACCCTGCCGTTCTTCAAGTACGTGCTCGTGGTGCCGATGGCCGCCGGTCTGGCGTGGCTCTACGTGCCGTTCGTGACGTTCGTGCTCACCGGGACGAGCAACGCCGTGAACCTCACCGACGGTCTCGACGGCCTCGCCGCCGGGCTCACGGCGATCGCGGTGGCCACGTTCGCGATCTTCGCCTACATCATCGGCCGCGTCGACACCAGCGAGTACCTGCAGCATCTTCTATCTGCGCGGCGCGGGCGAGCTCACGGTGTTCTGCACCGCCCTCTTCGGCGCCCTCATCGGATTTCTCTGGTACAACGCGCATCCGGCCCAAGTCTTCATGGGCGACACCGGGTCGCTGGCGCTGGGCGGGGCGCTGGGCGCGATCGCGATCCTGCTCAAGTGCGAATTCCTGTTGCTCCTCATCGGCGGCGTGTTCGTGGCCGAGACGTTCTCGGTGATCGTGCAGCGGACGGTGTTCAAGTACCGGCGGCGCAAGTACGGGCTCGAGTACGCCAAGTCCGCACCGGGTCTTCCGGCGAGCACCGCTGCACCATCACTTCGAGCTGAAGGGGTGGACCGAGACGCAGGTGGTGGTGCGGTTCTGGATCCTCGGCATTCTCTGCGCGTTCGTCGCGCTCACCACGCTCAAAATCCGATGATCCCGCGCGCGTGGCGCCAGGGCGAGATCGCCGTGGTCGGGCTGGGCGCGAGCGGGCGCGCGGCCTCCGAGCTCCTGCTGCGCGACAACCTGCGCGTGTACGCGTCCGACGCGTCCTCGTCCGACGCCGCGCAACGCGCGGCGGCGGCGCTCGGCCGGTTAGGCGCGACCGTCCAGACCGGCGGCCACGACCTGGCGCGCATTGCGCGCGCCGCGGTCGTGGTCGCCAGCCCGGGCGTCCCGCCCGACGCGCCCCCGCTCGTGCGCGCGCGCTCGGCGGGCGTGCCGGTCGTGAGCGAGATCGAGGTCGGCCTCAGATATCTCGCGGCGACGACCCGGTACATCGCCATCACCGGCACCAACGGCAAGACGACCACCACCGCGATGGTCGGGCACCTGCTCCGCGCCTTAGGCCTAACGGCGGTGGACGCGGGCAACATCGGCACGCCGCTCACCGAGATCGCGCTCGCCGCCGCGCCGCCGGCGTGGGTGGCGCTCGAGGTGTCGTCGTTTCAACTGCACGACACGCCGAGCATCGCGCCGGCCGTCGGCGTGCTCACGAACCTGAGCCCCGACCACCTCGACCGGTATCCATCGGTCGCGGCCTACTACGCGGACAAGGCGCTGCTTGTTCTCGAACGCCACGGCAACCTCCAAGTGGGTGTTGAACGGCGATGACCCCGAGGTCGAGCGCCTGGTGCGGTCGTTAGGCGGCGGCGGACGCGCGACCCAAGGCGGGTCGCCGCTGGCCGGCGCGGCCACGTTCCGTCTCGACCACCGCGCCGAGGCGTACTATGATCGCGCCGCCGATGAGCTCGTCGTGTTGGGCGCGTCGCTCCTCGCGCGCCGCGAGCTGGCGCTGTTCGGCGACCACAACGTGGCCAACGCGCTCGCGGCGTCGCTGGCGGTGATGTCCGCCGATCCGGCGCACGCGACGCCGGCGTCGCGTGCGCGGATCGCCCGGGGCTCGCGTCGTTCACCGCGCTCCCGCACCGGCTGGAGCGCGTGGCCGACGTGCAGGGCGTCCTCTGGATCAACGACTCCAAGGCGACCAACGTGAGCTCGACCCTCGTCGCGATCGCCGGCATGACGCGGCCGACGGTTCTGCTGTTAGGCGGACGCCACAAAGGCGAGCCCTATACGGCGCTCGCCGAGCCGCTGCGGCGCACCGGGCGCGCGGTGATCGCGTACGGCGAGGCCGGCCCGATCGTGGCCAAGGACCTGGACGGCGTGGTGCCGCTCTACCAGTTAGGCTCGGATTTCGGCGCGGTAATGGCCAAGGCGCGCCAGCTCGCCCAGCCGGGGGACGTGGTGCTCTTGTCGCCCGCGTGCTCGAGCTACGACATGTTCACCAACTACGCCGAGCGCGGCGCGACCTTCCGGCGTCTCGCGGTGGAAGGAACGGGCGCGACGTGAGCGCACGGGCCTCGGGTGCGAGCATGGCGATGGGCGGGGCAGGCAACGCCCGCGCATCGCGAGCCGTCGCCGTGAAGGGGGAGCGTCGCCGGTGGCGCATGAGCGCCGAGGCGCGCGCGCTCGTGATCGTGACCGCGGCGCTGCTCGCGTTCGGCGTGGCGGTGTTGTACAGCGCCAGCGCGGTCGTCGCCCAACGCGACGGGCACGGGAGCACGTTCTTCCTGCTTCGCCAGTTAGGCGGAATCGGTATCGGAATCGTGCTCTTCGCCATCGCCGCCAAGATGGACGCCGAGCGATGGCGCGAGTGGGCGTGGCCGATCATGGCCTTCAGCATCGTGATGCTGCTCATCCCCGTGCTGCCGTTCACCGGGGCGATCGCCCCGCGCATCAACGGATCGCGGCGATGGGTGAACGTGGGATTCGCGTTTCAGTCGTCCGAGCTGGCCAAGATGGCCGTGATCGTGTGGACGGCGATGCTGGTGGTCAAGAAAGGCGACCTGATGCGGCGCCTCACGAAGGGTCTGCTGCCGTTCCTGCTCGTGTTGGGCGTGCTCAACCTGCTCGTGCTGCTCGAGCCCGACCTGTCGATGGCGATGACGTTCACGCTCATCATGGGCGTGGTGTTGTTCGCGGGCGGCGTGCGCATCGGGCACGTCGTCCTGTTGTGCGTGATCGTGATCCCGCTCTTCTGGCACGAGCTCGAGAAGGTGCAGTACGCGCTGCTGCGCATGACATCGTTCTTCAATCCGGGACACGCGCCGGAAGTGGTGGGCTATCAGCTCAAGCAGTCGCTGATCGCGGTCGGGTCCGGTGGATTGTGGGGCGTCGGATTCGGACAGGGACGGCAGCAGCTGGGGTTCGTGCCGTTTCCGTACAACGATTTCATCGGCAGCAACATCGGCGAAGAGTGGGGTTGGTTAGGCATTGTCGGGGTGACGCTGGCGTTCGCCGTGTACGCCTGGTTGGGGTTCCGCATCGCCAAGATGGCGCGCACGCCGTTTCAGCAGCTCGTGGCGATCGGCATCACGTTCAACACGGTGAGCACGGCCTTCCTGCACATTGGCGTGGTGATCGGTCTGTTGCCGACGACGGGTCTCACGCTCCCGTTCATCTCGTACGGACGGACGAATCTCGTGCTCTCGATCCTCATGACGGGCATGTTGGTGAACATCGGGAGCGTCAGCGAGCGGGTGGTGGGCGCGCACGCCACGGATCCGCTCCGGGTCACGGACCGATGAAGGTGTGGTTCGCCGGTGGCGGAACCGGCGGGCATTCTCTATCCCGGACTCGCGATCGCGCGGGCACTGGTGACCCTGCGCCCCGACGTGGAGCCGTTGTTCATCGGCGCCCAACGCGGTGTGGAGCGCGACGTGCTCCCCGGAACGGGCTTCGCCTACCGACTCCTCGACCTGCACCCGTTGTACCGCACGCGGCCGTGGCGGAGCTGGCGCACCGTGGCCGGCCTCGCCGGCGCGTGGCGTGCGTTAGGCGAGTTGGTGCGCGCCGAGCGGCCGGCGCTGGTGGTGGGGACGGGGGGCTACGCGTCGGGTGCGGCGTTGGCGCGGGCGGTGCGCGAGCGCGTGCCGGTGGTGCTGCAGGAGCAGAACAGCTATCCCGGCATGACGACGCGCGCGTTCGCGCGCTGGGCGCGGGAGATCTACCTGGGCTACGGCGAGGCGGCCGCACGCTTGCGCGTGCGGCCGCCGACGTGGTTAGGCGAAACCGGAAACCCGATCGCGCCGCCGCCCGAGCCCAGGCCGGCTCGGGCGGCGGCGCGGCGGGAGTGGGGATTCCCCGAAACACAGGGCTCGGTCGTGCTGGCGTTCGGCGGCAGCCAGGGCGCGCGCGGCCTGAACGACGTGCTCGCGGGATGGGTCGAACGCGGACTACCGGACACGGTGCATCTCATCTGGGCCACCGGCCGCGGCGCGCACGAGCGCTACGCGCACCTGGACGCGCCGCGCGTGCGCGTGGTTCCGTACCTCTCGCCCATCGAGCGCGCGTACGCCGCGGCGGATCTCGCGGTCACGCGATCGGGCGCGCTCACGCTGGCCGAGCTGTGCGCGTGGGGCATCCCGTCCATCTTGGTGCCGCTGCCGACATCGGCCGCGGGGCACCAGGCGGCCAACGCGCGGGTGTTGGCCGACGACGGCGCGGCCGTCTACATCGCGCAGGCCGAGCTGTCGCCGCCACGCCTCGATACTGAAGTCAGGCGACTAACGGGAAACTCCGCCGCGCTCGCGGGGCTCGCGGCGAACGCGGCGGCGCGCGGACGCCCGCACGCCGCCCAGGCGATCGCGGGTCGCATCGTGAATCTGCTGCCCCACGCCTAACGTACGGCGCGAACCGGCTCGGTCCACTCCACTCGCGGTCAGAACCCGCCCGAAACACGAGAATGTCCGACGTGTGTCGAACGTGCTTAGCTGGCTACGACGTTCACGTTGAAAGGATCACAGCGGAAACGAGGGATCCGTACGGATCGTTGCAGAGTAGCCAGCCCCTCTGGCCCGCCACCCGAATGCTTGGCCGACCGTAGACGTGCCACTGCGAGAACCATCATCGAACGAGTGCCGGCGCGCACAAACGGTTTCCCAACTCTTGATGCGGCGCGGCGCACGGTGCCGACGATTACGTCGTCGGCGGCCGCTGCACTTGCCCAATGAACAGGATCGCTCCCGACAACCGCTCGCGGATCACGAACAAGAACGGATGATCGGCGACGAACGACCACGGTGTGGTCGCGCTTGTGACACCCGTCACGGTGGTGACAGCCGCGGCCGTCGTGCCTTGCTCATTCACGTCGACGAACGCCTGTTGTGTCACGTCGCTGATCAGCAGGCCGCCATCCGCGATGCCGCTGAAGTCGGCGCCTGGTCCGAACGCGATCCCCATGCCTAACGCCGTCAGGGACGGCTTGAGGCTCGCTCCCCACGTCAAACTGAAGCGCGGGATTTCGACGTCCCCGGTTTGCGGCGTGAGCTGCGACAGTAACACTGGCCAGCCGCCGTTTCCGAGCTGCGCCGCCAGCGCACCAAGGCTTGTCCCGACGGTCGGCACAATCACGTCCATCGCGAATGCACCGCCGCCATACGGCAGCTCCACGGCTTCGTAGGTCGGGCTCGCAGTCCCCGGCAGCGTCGCGCCGGGCAAGTCCATCATCGGTACGGACACCGATGAACCGTCAGAGACGTGGAACGGTTTGGACTGCGTCATGCCAGCGTGGAACTGATACTGCCAATCACCTCTGAAGTAGAGCGCGTCGGTGAGAAACATCACCACGCTCGGATCAATGCTCCCCGCGATGATGTCCTTGATCTTGCCCTTCGTGCTGGCGGAGGCCCACGCGTTAATGGTCTGTGCCGCCGACGGATTGCTGAAGTCGAGCCCCTGGACGGCGGCGTCGAAGTACTGCTTGTTCGTCTGCACGAACGCCGGCTCCACGGGCAAGCCCTGCCGGTACCAGATCGCATTCGCGATCTCGAAGTCCACGTGTGGATCCAGCCCGCGGAGCAACGCGATCAGACTCTCGTAGGACGCATCGGCATCCGGCAGCGACATCGACGAAAAGCCCAACGTCGATCGCATCGCATCGAGCGTGCTGCCCTCGGCGCCGTTCATGGTCATGCCGAGCGCCATCGACGCGCTGAGCGGCGACATGAAGAGGTTCGAGTCGGGCGCGACGCCGGCGAGCTGTTGGAAGAGCGAAAACGCGAACCCGTTGGACTGCGTGATGAGCTGCTGCTCGTTCGCGGTGAGCGCCCGCGGCAGTTGATGGATCGGCGCCGGCGCAGTGGGCGACGAACCACCGCATGCCACGAGAGCGACGGACACGCCGAGCGCCAACAGCAAACGGGTCGTACGCGACTGACGAGAGAGGGGCATAGGTATCTCCGGTGGGTGGCCCAACAGAGTTAGCACGACCCCGGAATGCCGACAAGAGACACTATGACACACGCTGCCGGCCACGACCCGCCGAGCGCGGCGGGCTCCGCCGTCGCACTTGAGCGTACCGGTCGTGCATCGCTAGATTGGCGCACGTCGATGCCCCTCATCGATCCTTCCGATCCCCGCCCGGTCCACTTCATGGGCGCCGCCGGCGCCGGCATGAGCGCGCTCGCCGAGCTTCTGGCGCGGCGCGGCGCGCGAGTCACTGGGTGCGACGCCAATCCGGCCGGCGCGCCCGATCTCGCGCATCTGGGCGTGCCCGTGGCCCAAGGACACGATCCCGCGCATGTGGCCGGCATCCGCGCGCTGGTCGTCACGTCGGCAGTACCGCAATCGCATCCCGAAGTGCAGGCGGCGCGGGCGCAGGGCATCCCGGTGATTCGGCGCGCCGAGGCGCTGGCGCAGGCGGTGTCCACCGAGCACGGTGCGCTCATCGCGATCGCCGGCACGCACGGCAAGACGACGACGAGCGTCATGACCACCGAAGCGCTGGCGGCCGCGGGCCGCGAGCCCACCGGCGTGATCGGCGGACGCGTCGCGTCGTGGGGCGGCAATCTGCGATTCGGCAAAGACGACGTGTTCGTGGTCGAAGCGGACGAGTACGACCGCTCGTTCCTGGCGCTCGCACCGACGGTGGCGGTGGTGACCAACCTCGAGGCCGACCACCTCGACATCTATGCGGACCTCGACGACATCCGCGGCGCATTCGCGCAATTCGTGCGCGGCGCCAGGACGATCGTGCTCTGTGCCGACGATCCGGGCGCCCACGCGCTGGGCGTGCCGCCGGGCGCCGACGTCGTCCGTTATGGCATCTCTTCGCCTAACGCAACGCTCGCGGCTCGCGATTTGACGTTAGGCGCCGACGGGTCCACCTTCACCGTGACGCGCGCGGGCCGACCGCTGGGCGACGTCCAGCTCCGCGTCCCCGGGCGCCACAACGTGCTCAACGCGCTGGCGGCGGTCGCCGCCGGACTCGCGGTCGGCGCGACCGTGCCGGCCATGGCGCCGGGCCTACTCGCCTTTGGCGGCGTCGAACGCCGATTTCAACGGTTGGGCGAAGCCAAGGGCGTCACGGTGGTCGACGACTACGCGCATCACCCCACCGAGATTCGCGCCACGCTCGCCGCGGCGCGCAACGCGTTCCCGGGACGCCGTCTCGTGGCCGCCTTTCAACCGCACCTCTACACGCGCACGCGCGACTTCGCGGCCGACTTCGGCGCTGCGTTAGCAGGCGCCGATGCGATCTTCCTCACCGACATCTACCCGGCGCGCGAGCAACCCATTCCCGGCGTGAGTGCCACGCTCATTGCCGACGCGGCACGCGCGGCCGGCGGCGCGCTCGCGTGGCACGGCTCGCGCGCCGATCTCGCGGCGGCGCTGGCCCAGAACGTCGGATCGGGCGACGTGGTGCTCACCCTGGGCGCGGGCGACATCACCCGCACGGGACGCGAGCTGTTGGAAAAGTTGGCGGCCGCATGACGACATTCATCGAACGGCTGCGCAATATTGGATGGCGCATTCCCGCCGCCGTGCTCGCGCTGCTCGTGCTCGTCGCCCTTCCGTGGTGGGCACCGCGGCTCCTCTCGCAGCTCGGCTATTTTCACGTGCGGCAAGTCGAGATCGATGGCGCGGTGTACGCGCAACCGTCGCGAATTATCAGTCGCATGCGGGTCGATACCACGATGTCGATCTGGATGAATCTCGCACCGATCGAGCGGCGTGTAGCATCAGACCCACAGGTGCGAAGCGTCGCGATCGAGCGTAAGCTTCCCGGGACTCTTGTCGTGCGATTGAGCGAGAATCCGCCGGTTGCGTTGGTCGAAGGCGGATCGCCCGGCAAGGGCGCCAATTCCGACGCGATGCGTGTCGTCGACGCGGTGGGTCGAGCGTTGCCGATCGATCCGAGTCGGACGAACATTGATTTGCCCGTCGTGGAGTCTCCAGATCCGTCAGTGCTCAAATTGTTGGCCGATGTCCGAGCGCGCGAGCCGCGGCTTTTTGCACAGATCAGCTCGGTGCATTGCGTCGGGCGATCGAATGGCGCCGCGACTGCGGCGGATGAGTTGGACGTTGTCCTGCCGACGGTCATGGTGCGAGCAATGGTAGGCGTGAGCGCAGAGCGGCTCGCGGATGTGATTCCCGTCGAGGCCGACCTCGCGCGACGTCACGCGCGCGTCGCCGAGCTCGACCTTCGATACAGAGATCAGGTCATCGCCAGGCTGCAATGAACCCCGAACGCCTCGTTGCCGGGCTCGACATTGGTTCCTCGCGCACCACCGCGATCATCGCGGAGGTGGTGGGCGATCTCCCCAAGCATCCGAATCTCAAGGTGTTGGGCGTCGGTCAGTCGCGAACAGCGGGACTGCGCCGCGGCGTCGTGGCCGACATCGAAGAGACCACTCGCTCGATCACTAAAGCCATGCAGGACGCCGAGCGCATGGCCGGCGTCGCGGTCGATCACGTGTACGCCGGCATCGCGGGCGAGCACGTGCAAGCGATGACGAGCTCCGGCGTCGTTGCGGTGAACGGCGACGACGTGACGCGCCCCGACGTCGAGCGCGCCAACGAAGTCGCGCGCACCCAGGCCATTCCCGCCGACCGCGAGCTCCTCCACGCGATCCCGCAGGAATACCGCGTCGACAAAAACCACGGCATTCGCGATCCGATCGGCATGGTGGGCATGCGTCTCGAGACGGAGATGTATCTCGTGACGATCGGCGCGTCGCCGGCCACCAATCTGCGTCGAGCGGTGGAGCGTGCGGGCTATCACGTGCGCGAGCTGGTGCTCGAACCGCTCGCGAGCGCGTTCAGCGTGCTTACCGACGACGAGAAAGAGCTGGGTGTCGCGCTCGTCGAGATGGGCGCGGGCACCACCGATCTCGCCGTGTTCCACGAGGGAAAAATCAGATTCCTCGGCACCGTCGCATTTGGTGGCAGCAACGTGACGAGCGACATCGTGCACGGCTTGGGCGTCACGCAGGCCGATGCGGAGACGCTCAAAGAAAGCTACGGCTGCGCGTACGAGCCGATGATGAAGGACTCACACGAGGTGATCCAGCTCCCGAGCACGGTCGCACAAGGCGACCGACAGATCCCGCGCGAGCTGCTGGCGCACATCATCCATCAGCGCATGGATGAGATCTTCGAGATGGTGAATCGCGAGATTACCGGAGCCGGATTCGCGGGACGGCTGAGCGCGGGCGTCGTGCTTACGGGCGGTGCCTCGGCGATTCCCGGCGCCGCCGAATTGGCCGCCGATGTTTTCGGCACGGGCGTTCGCGTCGGGTCACCCGCCGGCAGCGTCGGTGGCCTGAGCGATGCAGTGGAGTCTCCACGTTTCGCGACGGTGGTCGGTCTCGCGCTCTACGGCGGCCAGCGCATGGCACTGGGCGTCCCCGGCGCTGCATCGGGCAAACGGCGCGGCGTTTCTACGCCGGGAGTGGATCGGTTGGCGCAGAGAGTGAAGACTTGGCTGCAGGACTTTTTTTAACCGGGGAAGCGCGCGCGTGCGCGCGCTGAGGGAAGCGCGCTGCTGAGGGAAGCACTTCGTTGAGGGAAGGGGGCGGTATTCGCCCGCTTCCCCCAGCGTAGCGCTTCCCGCAGGCGGCGGCATTGCCGCCGCTTCCCCCAGTGCAAGCGCTTCCCATTCGAAAGCATTATATTCGGTGCAAACCTTCCACCCCCTCCCCCTCGGTCACTCATTCAGGAGTTCCTCCCGCCATGATCTTCGAGTTCGAAGAGACACCGTCACAGAACGCGCGGATGAAAGTCGTCGGCGTCGGCGGCGGCGGCGGCAACGCCGTCAACCGCATGATCGAAGAGCAGCTCGAGGGCGTCGAGTTCATCTCCGTCAACACCGACGCGCAGGCGCTGCTGAACTCGAAGTCCGACGTCAAGATCCAGATCGGCAAGAAGCTCACGCGCGGGCTCGGCGCCGGCGCGCGTCCCGAGATCGGGCGCCAGGCGATCGAGGAGAACCGCGACGAAGTGCTGCACGCGCTGCCGGGCGCGGACCTCGTGTTCGTCACCTGCGGCATGGGCGGCGGCACCGGCACGGGCGCGGCGCCGATCATCGCGAGCTGGCGCGCGAAGCCGGGCGCGCTCACCGTCGGCATTGTCACCAAGCCGTTCCTGTTCGAGGGGCGCAAGCGCATGCGGCAGGCCGAAATGCGGCATCGCCGAGATGCGCAAGCACGTGGACACGATGATCGTCGTGCCCAACGAGCGGCTGCTCGCGGTGGTGGGCAAGGGCATTCCGTTCCAGGACGCGCTCAAGAAGGCCGACGAAGTGCTGCTGCACGCCACGCAGGGCATCTCGATCGCTCATCAGCGTCACCGGCCTCGTGAACGTCGACTTCGCCGACGTCCGCACCGTGATGCAGAGCGGCGGCTCGGCGCTCATGGGCACCGGCATCGGCCGCGGCGAGAATCGCGCGATCGAAGCGGCGCAGCAGGCGATTTCGTCGCCCGCTGCTCGACAACGTCTCGATCGCGCGGCGCGACCGGCGTGCTGATCAACATCACCGGCGGCGAACGACCTCACGCTGGGCGAAGTGCACCAGATCAACGAGATCATCCACGACGCCGCGGGCGACGACGCCGAGATCATCTTCGGCGCCGTGCACGAGCCGGCGATGCAGGGCGAGATCCGCGTCACGGTGATCGCGACCGGTTTCGACCGCGCGCGTCACAGCGGCGCGGCGGCGGACGCAGCAGCCGGCGCGCGGGATGCCGACCACGCCCGTGCTGCCGTTCCCGGCCCAGCGCCAGCGCCAGCCCGTGGTGCCGCCGCGCGCGGCGCCGCCCGCCGAGCGCCGCGCGCCGCAGCCCGGCACGCCGACGGACAAGCGTCGCAGGATCTGAGTGACATGGAGATTCCGACGTTCATCCGGAGGCAGATGGATTGAGGGGCCCGTCGCCGCGCGCATTGATGACGGCGGCGATCGTGGCATTGGGTGTGCTCGCGCTGGGCATTGCGTGGCCACACTTGAGGGCCGTCGCACCGGTTCCGGCGCAGGCGCGTCCGGATTCGGGCGCATCCGCTGCTTCGTCCAAGCCTAACGGCACCGATTCGACGGCGTTCACGGTGCGCAGCGATACGCTGCACGCGGGCGAAACTCTCTCCGGTCTCCTCCAGCGCGCCGGTATACACTCCGTCGACGCCGCCCGGATTCTCGCCGCCGCCACCGGCGCTCGACCCGCGCCGCGCGCCCGCCGGCCTGCCGGTGGCCGTCCGCGACGGCGCGCGGCGATTCCACGCCGTCCGAAGTCGTGTTCCAGCTCGCCGTCGACCACCTGGTTCACGTTAGGCGGTTAGGCGACAGCCTCTGGTCCGGCGCCGACGAGCGGCTGCCGTGGAAAACCGACACCATTGCCATCCACGGCGTCATCGCCAGCAATCTCTACGCGGCCCTCGACGACTCGGCGGCGTCGCTGCTGCCCAAGGGCGCCCGCTCCGAGCTCGCCTGGTCGCTGGCCGACATCTACGAGTATCGCGTCGACATGAGCCGCGAGCTCCAACCCGGCGACGCGTTCCGCGTGCTGTTCGAGCGCTCCCAAGGGCCGGGTGGCGTCGTGAAAGTGGGCAGCATCCTCGCCGCGCGCTTCGAGCTCTCGGGCAGCGAGACTGACGCTGTCCGCTTTACCAATGGCTCGGGCCGCTCCGAATATTTCGATCAGACGGGACGCTCGATGCGCGCCGCGTTTCTGCGCGCGCCGCTCGAGTTCCGCCGCATCTCGAGCAACTTCGGCCGGCGCTTGCACCCCATCCTCGGCATCGTGCGCGAGCACACCGGTACCGACTACGCGGCCAACGAGGGCACGCCGGTGCGCGCCATCGGTGACGGGGTCGTGATGTTCGCCGGACGCCGCGGCGGCTACGGCAACATGATCGACATCCGGCATCGCAACGGAATCGTGAGCCGCTACGGTCACCTGCACGGATTCGCGCGCGGCATTCGCGCGGGGAAGGTGGTGACCATAGGCGAGACGATCGGGTACGTGGGCATGACGGGTCTCGCGACGGGTCCGCATCTGCATTTCGAGATCATCGTCGACGGCCGCCAGCGGGACCCGCGCACCGCGCTCAGGCGCGACATGGGTCTGCCGATCGCGGCCGCCGAGGTCCCGCGGTTCGACGCCATGCGCGACGCGCTGCTGGCGAAACTCTCCGGCTCCGTGGGGTAGGGAAGGGGCGCGTCGTCCGACGCGTCGACCATTCTTCCCGGTTCCAGCATCGTGCTCTCCTGGCTCGTCGCCTTGAGTCTCGGGGTGGGGCTCTCCGCCTGGCTGTACCCGAAGCGATGGCTTCTGGGCGGCCTGCGCGCGGTTGCCATTGCGTTAGGCGTGGCGCTGTTGCTGGACGCGCCGGCGGGCGTGCGGCATCCGCTGCCGCCGCTGGTAGCGCTCGACGCCTCGGCGAGCTGGACGCGCGACAACGACTCGACGCTGTGGCGAGAGGCCCGCCGCGAGGCGAACGCACTCACGCCCGACAGCGTGCTGCTGTTCGGCGACTCGGTGCGGCGCTCGCCGCGCACGCCCGCGCCCGCCAATGTCTCGACCCGCGCCCGCGCGCTCGCCGAGCGTGCGTTAGGCGCGGGACGGCCGTTGGACCTGATCACCGACGGCGAGCTCGACGACCCGGCGGCCCTGCCCGGGTTCCCCGCCGGGTCGCGCATCGTGGTGCTGCCGCACCGGCCCGCGCGCGACGTGGGGCTCGTCGCGCTGGACGCGCCGCGCGCCGCCGTGAGCGGCGACACGGTGGAGCTCCGCGTGAGCGTGCGCGCCGATTCGCTGGCCACGCCCGCCGGCGAGCTGCGCATCCTCCTTGGCGGCCGCGTGCTTACGTCCGTGCCGCTCGACTCGATGCCCGCACGCGCCGAGCGGTCGATCACCGTGCGCGCGCCCATCGCCGGCCCAGTGGGTCCGTCGGTGCTCGACGCGGTGGTTGCGGTGTCCGGCGACCGCGAGCCGCGCAACGATACGTTAGGCGTGGCGGTGGACGTGGCGCGGGCGGCGGGCGCGGTGCTCGCGTCCACGTCGCCGGATTTCGATGCGCGGTTCGTGCTGCCCGTGTTGCGCGGCGCCGTCGCGCTGCCCACGCGCGCGTACTATCGCGTCGCACCCGGCCAATGGCGTCAGGACGGATCGCTCGCGCCGGTGGACGAGCGCACGGTGAAGGGCGCGATGCACGATGCGCCGCTCGCGATTCTCCACGGCGACACGAGCTATTTCGGTCCGCCGCGCACCGCGATGACCGGATCGCTGGCGCTCATCGTGCCCTCCGGCGACACCACCGGCGAGTGGTACGCCGTGGACGCGCCGCCCTCGCCGCTCGCCGGCGCGCTCGCCGGCATCGTGTGGGACAGCTTGGCGCCCATCTCCGTGTCGCCGCGCGCGCCCACCGGCGAGTGGGATGCGCTCTCCGTCGCGCGTGCCCGCCAGTACGATCGTCGCTCGGCGGTCGCCGGTGGTTCGGCGGGCGGGCGGCGAGTGGTGGTCGTGAGCGCGTCGGGTCTCTGGCGGTGGCAATTTCGCGGCGGCGCGAGCGCCGACGCATACGTCGCGCTGTGGGGGAGTATATTTGATTGGTTGAGCGCGGAGCGTCCCGACCCGCGCGCGGCAATGCCGGCTGAAGGCGTCGTGCGCGCCGGAGATCCGGTGCGTTGGCGGCGCGGCACCGCGGCCACAAAGGACAGCGTGGTGCGCCTCGTGCTGCGTCGCCGAGGTACGACGAGGGATGATTCGGTTACGCTGAGGTTTGGCGGCGGGGCGACGGTTGCCCAAACCGATCCGATGGCGCCCGGTGTGTACGACGTGCACGTCACAGGCGGCGCGGCGGTGCTGGTCATAAATCCGTCGCGCGAGTTGTTGCCGCGCGCAAGCACGGTCAAGGCCGGCGCGGTCGGCGGGGCAACCGCGTTCGGCGATCAACCGCGATTGCGCGACAGTTGGTGGAGCTACGTGCTGCTCATCGTCGCGTTGTGCGCCGAGTGGTTGCTGCGTCGCAAGCGCGGGCTCCGCTAGCGGCGCGATCGGCCTAACTCAATTTCGACTCCGGACTTCATGCGCATTCTTCGCCGCGCCGACGACGCACCGCGACGTTCGCTCTGGCAGCGCCTCAGGGACATCGCGCTGTTCGACGTTGGCGTGCTCGTGCGCGGCGGCGTCACCGCCGGTTCGCTCGAGCAGCTCGAGGAGCTGTTGCTCGACGCTGACTTCGGCGTGCCGGTGAGCGTGCGGTTGGTGAGCGACGTCGAGTCGGCGGCGAAGCAGGGTCTGGTGCGTACGCAGGACGAGTTCCTGGGTGCGCTGCGCACCGGCGTCGAACAGTCGCTGCGCGCCGGCAACAGCGATCCGTCGATTGCGGTTGGCGCCGTGCCCACGGTGGTTCTGGTGGTGGGCGTGAACGGCGCGGGCAAGACGACGTTCATCGCCAAGCTCGCCGCGCGATTGCGCCGCCAGGGGAAGCAGGTGGTGGTCGCCGCGGGCGACACGTTCCGCGCCGGCGCGATCGATCAGTTGCGCGTGTGGGCCGATCGGGTGGGCGTGCACTTCGTGGGCAGCGTGGCCGGCAGCGACCCGGCTGCTGTGGCGTTCAACGCGATCGATTCCGCCGTCGCGCGCCGCGCCGACATCGTGATCGTGGACACCGCCGGCCGTCTGCACACGCAGGACGACTTGATGACGGAGTTGCAGAAGGTGGCGCGCGTGATCGGCAAGCGTCTGCCCGGTGCTCCGCATGAAACACTGCTGGTGCTGGACGGCACGATCGGCCAGAACGCACTGGCGCAAGCGCGATCGTTCTCGGCCTCGGTGCCGCTCACGGGTCTGGTGATCACGAAACTGGACGGCACGGCGCGCGGCGGGATCGTCGTGGCCGTCCACGAAGCGCTCGACGTGCCGGTCAAGTTCGTCGGGGTCGGCGAGAAGGCCGACGACCTGGTGCCGTTCGATGCCGCGCAGTATGCCCGCGATCTGTTCGCCGAGTAGCGCCTAACGATCGATTTGTGGCGAGTCTCGACACCAACGTCGCGTACCTGAAAGGGGTCGGCCCGCGCCGCGCCGAAGCGCTGCAGCGGCTCGGCGTCCGGACGGCGCGCGACCTGGTGTACCATCTGCCGCACCGCTATCACGACGCCAGCACCGTCGCGAAAATCTCCACGCTCACGCCGGGCATGGATGCGACGGTGATCGGCACCGTGATCTCGAAGGGCATCATTCCGACGCGCAAAGGTCTGCGGATTTTTCAGGCCGTGCTCAAGGATCGCAGCGGCCTGATCGAGGCCGCGTGGCCGGGTCAGCCGTTTCTCGACCGGGTCGTGGCCAAGGACGATGTGCTCCTGGCGACCGGCCGCGTGCGATTCTTCCACGGCCGGCAGTTGCAGCCGCGCGAGATGGTGAACCTGGGCTCGGGGAGCGACATCGAGGATGTCGGGAGCGGCCGCGTGCTGGCCGTGTACCCGGCCACCGAGGGCCTGTCGTTCAAGCAGATTCGCGCGATCGTGCACGCGCACCTCGATTCGCTGCTTCCGTTAGTCAAGGAGTCGTTGCCGCGCGGTCTCATGGAGCGCGCCGGCGTGCCGTCGTTGCGCGAGGCGCTGCGCATGGTCCACCGCCCGGCCACGCTCGAGGAAGCCGAGGCCGGGCGCTCGCGCCTGGCGCTCGAGGAGCTGTTGTTCGTGAGCCTGCTCCAGCTTCGCGCCAAGGAGCTGGCGCGCGAGCGCCGGGCCGGCATCATGTTCGTCAACAAGCGCGATCTCACGAGCCGTTTGAAGCGCGCGCTGCCGTTCGAGCTCACGGGCGCGCAAACGCGCGCCATCCGCGAGATCGTGGCTGACATGTGCGGCGACCGCCGGATGCACCGCCTGCTGCAGGGCGACGTGGGCAGCGGCAAAACCATCGTGGCGCTGTTCGCGGCGCTGCTCGCCCTGGAGAACGGCTATCAGTCGGCGATCATGGCGCCCACGGAGCTGTTGGCCGAGCAGCACGCGCGCACGTTCGCCCGCCTGCTCGCTCCGTTAGGCATCGAGCCCCTGCTCGTCACCGGGAGCCTGTCGGCCGCCGAGCGCCGCGCGCGGGCCGCGCGGCTCGCCGGGCACGCGCCGCTGATCGCCATCGGCACGCACGCGTTGGTCCAGGAGGACACGCGCTTCGGCCGGTTGGGCTTCGTCGCGATCGACGAACAGCAGCGCTTCGGCGTCGAACAGCGCGCCGCGTTAGGCGCGAAGGCCGGCGCCGCGGCGCCGTCGAGCCGCCCCGATGTCTTGCTGCTCAGCGCCACGCCCATTCCGCGGTCGCTCGCGCTCACGTCCTACGGCGATCTCGACATCAGCGTGTTGGACGAGCGCCCGCCGGGCCGCGTTCCGGTAAAGACCATGCTCCGCCCGTCGTCGCGCCGCGCCGCCGTCCTCGCCGCCGTCGAGCGCGAGCTCGCGCAGGGGCGCCAGGCCTACGTGGTGTATCCGGTGATCGAGGAATCCGAGAAGACCGACCTCAAGGCCGCCGTGACGATGCACGATGAGTTGTCGAGCGGCGCGTTCGCCCACCGCCGCGTGGCGCTCCTCCACGGCCGCCTGCCCACCGACGAGCGTGACTCCGTGATGCGCCGCTTCCTGGCCCACGAGGTCGACGTGCTGGTGGCGACCACGGTGGTCGAGGTGGGGATCGACGTGCCGAACGCCACGGTCATGGTGATCGAGCACCCCGAGCGCTTCGGCCTGTCGCAGCTGCACCAGCTCCGCGGGCGCGTCGGCCGCGGCGCCGCCTCCAGCTACTGCATTCTGTTAGGCGACCCCGGCCCCGACACCCGCGCCCGCCTCCAGATCCTCGTCGACACCGACGACGGTTTCGAGATCGCCCGCGCCGACCTCCGCCTGCGCGGCATGGGGGACCTGTTCGGATCGCAACAGAGCGGCGACCCCACGTTCCGCGTCGCCGACCCGCTCAAGGATGAGGCACTCTTCGCGATGGCCCGTGCAACGGCGGAAGAGATCCTGGCGTCCGATCCGGACTTGCGGCGGCGCGAGAACGCGCCGTTGCGCGCAGCGTTAGGAGAGAGATACGCACGGGCGATGGAGCTGTTCAGGGTCGGGTAAGCGCGCGCTGGCGCGCGCTGAGGGAAGCGCTGCGCTGGGGGAAGAGGGAAGAGGGGTGGAACAACATCGATGGCCTTCAGGGGGGAGAAAGGGGCGGGAGGCCAGTCCCTTCGACGCCGGGTACTTTCGGTGCGCCGCCTAACGTGCACCGTCCGTCTCCGACTCGCTGCGCGCGTGCCACTGATGTTATTCCGCCCCCCAGGCGGCGCAGCCGCCGCTTCCCCCTTCCCCCGGCGCAGCGCTTCCCTCAGCGCGCGCCAGCGCGCGCTTCCCCGGTTACGGCGTCCGCTCCTGCAACCGCTTCTTGATCCGCTCCAGCTCCGCATTCGTCTTGTCCAGCTGGTCCTTCAGCGCCTTCATCTCCTTCTGCATTCTCATCCTGCCGCTGCTGCGCCTTCTGCGCGTCCGCCAGCCGCGCCGAGTCGTTCACGGCGACGATGGGCGCCCGTTGGGCGAGCGAGTCGAGCGTGACGGCGATGCGGCGCAGCGTCGAGGCTTCGGAGCGGTGCAGGGCCGAGGTCGTGTCGGCCAGATATTCGTCTAACCGCTCGGTGGCCGCGCGCGGACTGCCGCCGCGGTTCGCGGGGTCGAGCTTGAACAAGGCGCGCCAGTAGGTTGCCTCGCGCGCCTCGGGACTCGACGGATACCGCTGCACGAACTCGTAGAGCGACTTGTCGGCATCGTCGAAGTGGCCGAGCGCCACCTGGTTCTTCGCGCCGGCGATCGTGCCGATCCAGTCGTCGGCGGCGGGCGGCATCGTGCGTCGTGCGGAGGTGGTGGCGCACGCGGCGAGGAGGAGCGTGAGCCACACCCGAAACCATCGCGTCACGCCGGCACTCCGAGAATCGGTCTGCGCGGCCGGCCGTGCACGCGGCCGCCGGCGCGCAGGGGCAGCGTGAGATGGAAGGTCGTGCCCACGCCGACGATGCTCTCCACCGAGATCTGTCCGCCGTGGGCCACGACGATCTCTCGCGCGATCGCGAGTCCCAAGCCGCTGCCGCCGTGCGCGGCGGCCTCCTGATTGTCGGCCTGGAAAAACTTCTCGAAGATGTGTGGGAGCTGCTGCGGAGGGATGCCGGCGCCGGTGTCGCGCACGTCCAGGTGTACTTGCTCGTCCACCGCATCCACCAGGAGCTCGACCGAGCCGCCGCGCTCGGTGAACTTGAACGCGTTGGCCACCAGGTTGCCTAACACTTCGCTGATGCGGTCGGGATCCCAGAGTACTTCGCCCGGCAGCGGGCCCGTGCGCTCCACGCGGAAATCGATCCCGCGCTGCATTGACAGCACGCGGAACGTTTCCTCGAGCTCGGTGAGGAAGGCATTGAGGTTCGTTGGGCGGAGGTCCAACTTGCCGCCGCCGGCCTCGAAGCGGCTCACGTCCAACAACTGGTGCACCAGGCGCGACAGCGATCGCGTCTGCGAGTCGAGCGTGCGCACGATCTCGTGCATTCTTGGGCGACACCTGTCCGTATACACCCTCGTCGATCAGTTGCAGGTAGCCCAGGATCACGTTGATCGGCGTCTTGAGCTCGTGCAATGCCACCGACACGAATTCTGCTTTGAGCCGGTCGAGTGCCGCCAACTGCTGCGACATCGACTGGAAGCTCTCCGCCAGATGCCCGAACTCATCGTGGCGCCTCGGCGTCACCCGCAAGCGATAGCCGAAATTACCGTCGGCCACCGCCGCCATGCCGTGCTCGAGGTCCCGAATGGGACCGCCGATGGTGCGCCACAGCATGATCGATATGATGAGCGCGAGCGTCGCCGCGACCGCCAGGCCTAACGCGGCCGCGTTGCGCGCCTGCTCGGTCTCCGCCGTCGCAGCGGCGACGAGTCGGCTCGATCGGTCGCGCAGGACGCCTTCGGCGGATGTCAGCTCGCGCTCGGTGGCGCCGATCGCCGGAATCAGGTGCTGCGTCGACACCGAGTCGGCGATCTTGGCCTGTCCCGCTGCCGCCGCGGCGTATTCGCTGGGGACGAACGACGCCACCTGCGCCACGGCCGTCCCGATTTTCGTGGATGCCGCCTGCATGCCCATGTGCGCCAGCGAATCCGACGTCGCCGAGAGGACGGTCAGCTGCGAGTCCATCGACGCGCGGATCTGCGGTTGGTGCAGGAACACCAGCGAGAGATCGAGACGCCGCAGCTCGTCGGTCCCCGCCCGCATGCGGTTGAGCAACAGCGACGCGGCGAATTCACGCTTCTGCAGCACCGTGGTGAACGAGTGCAGCTTCTCCAGCGATTGCAGCGCCAGGAGCAACGGCACCAGCAGCACGAGCGCGATGCCCACGAGGCCCACGCCTAACTTGGAGCGAATGCTCACAGGCGCGACCGGTCGGTCAGGAGAGTTGGGCGAAGATCCGGCACCACCGGATCGCATGGGCACGCTTCTGCGCGCAGGCTGCCATCACCGTCGCAGCAGCGCCGCTGTTCATGGAGACGTCGCGGCATGAAGGCCAGAATGTCGTCCGTGCCGGCTGTCGACGCAGCCGGGATCGTGATGAACGTGTTCGAGCGCCGCACGAATCTACGACGCCACCGATCGGTCATACACCATGCGGCACGCCGCGTGCCGAAATTGCGCTGCCGCTCACTGCGCTCGAGCACACGCGCGGTGTACTCGAGCGCGTCATCGCCGCGAGTCATGCACGTGTCTCCATCGTAAACTTGCGCGATCACGCACGCTAGCGGGAAAACCCCGCGAATTCCGTGATAAGTTGACACTTGTGTCAGTCGTTCGTAGCTTGCCGATCCTTCGCCGTAACTCTAACCGCTTCAATGACATTGAGTACTCCCCGTATTGACGAGCTGAACCAGCACGTCGGCCGCACTGTCACCGTACGCGGATGGGTGACGCATTTGCGCTCGTCCGGAAAAATCGCGTTCGTCGTGATGCGCGATGGTACTGGACAGATTCAGGGTGTCCTCGTAAAAACGCAAATCGCACCCGCAGTCTGGGAACGTTTCGCGGCGCTCACCATCGAGACCTCGGTCGCCATGACCGGCGAGGTGCACGCCGAAGAGCGCTCGCCCGGCGGACTCGAGATGGCGGTCAGCGATCTCGAGATCTTGGGCGCGAGCGCACTCGACTACCCGATCCAGCCGAAAGAACACGGCATCGATTTTCTCCTCGACAATCGACACTTCTGGCTCCGGTCGCCGCGCCAGCGCGCCATCGCCCGAGTCCGCAGCGAAGTCGAGCAAGCGATCCACGATTTCTATTACGCACGCGGCTTCCTCCGCGTGGACACGCCCATCCTCACGGCCGCGATCGGCGAGCGCTCGGGACTCTTTTCAACGGAATATTTCGACGAGGGCAACGCGTACCTTGCCCAAACGGGGCAACTCTATGGCGAAGCAGCCGCCGCGGCGTTCGGACGGATCTACACGTTCGGCCCAACGTTCCGCGCCGAAAAATCCAAGACTCGGCGACACCTCACGGAGTTCTGGATGATCGAGCCGGAAGTCGCGTGGAACGATTCCGACGACAACATGCGGCTGCAGGAAGACTTCGTATCGTACCTCGTGCGCCGTGCGCTCGACCGCTGCGCCGCCGATCTCCACGTGTTGGAGCGCGATACCGCGCCGCTCGAGCGCGTCACCCCTCCGTTCGTCCGCCTCGACTACGGCGACGCGATCTCACTGCTCAAACGCAAGGGGAGCTCGACCGTTTGGGGCGACGACCTGGGCGCCGAAGACGAAGCATTGATCGTCGCCGATTACGACAAGCCGGTGTTCGTGATGAACTATCCGCGAGAGGCGAAGGCGTTCTACATGAAAGAGAATCCCGCCGACCCGCGCACCGTTCTGTGCGACGACCTGCTTGCACCCGAGGGCTATGGCGAGATCATTGGCGGCAGCCAGCGCGAAGATGACTATGACCGGCTGCTCGCGCGCATCCGCGCCGAGAAGCTTCCGGAGGATGCGTACGGGTGGTATCTGGACTTGAGACGGTACGGCACCTTCGTGCATTCGGGATTCGGACTCGGCTTGGAGCGCACGGTGGCGTGGATCTGTGGCTTGCCGCATTTGAGAGAAGCGGTGGCGTTTCCGAGGCTGATGAATCGATTGCGACCGTAAAGGGAAGCGCGCGCTGGCGCTCGCTGAGGGAAGCGCTGGCGCTGGGGGAAGAGGGAAGAGGGCTGCCTAACTTGACTCGGTTAAAGCAACTCACCGCGCATGCCATTGATGTTGTTCCGCCCCTCTTCCCTCTTCCCCAGCGCCAGCGCTTCCCTCAGCGAGCGCCAGCGCGCGCTTCCCCTTTAATGGGTTTTCCATAACCACCTGCGGATTCTCACTTTATCTCCCCTCGCTTCACCTCGTTCCACAAGTCATCCATGGCCTTCGCGTCGAGCGAAGCGAGGCCCGTTCCACGCTCTACCGCCAGCTCCTCCATCGCGCTAAACCGCCGCGCGAATTTCTCGTTCGCACGGTCCAACGCCACCGCCGCGTGCACATTGGCACGGCGGCACAGGTTCACCACCGCGAACAACAAATCGCCGAGCTCGTCCTCGAGTGCATTGCGCGCGGCGTCGCTCGACGGGCGGGCGAGTTGTTCGCGCACTTCGGACAGCTCTTCTTCCACCTTGATCGCCGGACCCTCCACATCGGGCCAATCGAAACCCACGCCTGCCGCGCGGTCTTGCAAGCGTTGGGCACGGTGCAGGGCGGGAAGCCCGGACGGTAGTCCCTCGGTGAGCGATGTCCGCGAGCGCGCCTTCATTGTCTCCCAAGGCTCTTTGGGACCGCCGCCGTACAAGTGCGGATGACGCCGCTTCATTTTGTCGATCAACGCCGCCGCGACGTCATGCGCGTCGAACGCGCCGGCCTCTTCGGCGAGCACGGAGTGAAACAGCACCTGGAGCAGGACGTCGCCTAACTCTTCGCGCATGGCGGGCAGGTCGCCAGTGCGCAGCGCGTCGTCGAGCTCGTGCGATTCCTCGATCAGGTACGGCCTCAAGGACTGGTGCGTTTGCGCGCGATCCCACTCGCATCGCGCGCGCAGATCGCGCATGAGCGCGAGCGCATCTTCAAGCGTTGGTTTGTCTTGCATCGCTCCTCCCGGGCCGGTATACTACCCGCCCGAACGATGATGCGTCAACGCGAGAGTCGATGACACGCGCCTGGGTCGAAATCGATCTTGGCGCGTTACGCCGCAATGGGGCCGTGATGGCCGCCCGCGCCGCCGCGCTCCTCCCAATGGTCAAGGCCGATGCGTACGGGATTGGTGCCGTGGCCGCGGCGCGTGCGCTCGAGACCCTGTCTCCCTGGGGATTCGGCGTCGCCACAGTGGACGAAGGACGCGAGCTGCGCGCCGCCGATATCGAACGGCCCATCGTCGTGTTCACGCCGCCGCTCCCCGATGAGCTCGCCGACCTGCGCGCCGCCCGCCTAACGCCAGCGCTCGGCACCGCCCAACAGATCGAAGCGTGGCGCGCTTTGGGCGCCGGCCGCGAGGACTGGCACCTCGCCATCGACACCGGCATCCACCGCGCGGGCGTCCATTGGGACGACGTGGAAAATCTGCGCGCGCTGCTCGAGGAGGCGCCGCCGCAGGGCGCGTTCACGCACTTTCACTCAGCCGATCTGGACAACGGCTCGCTCGCCGAGCAGGAGCGCCGATTTGAGCACGCCGTCGCGCGGCTGCCTGCGCCGCCGGCGCTGCTCCACACCGAGAACTCGGCCGCGCTCGCGCGCACCGCAAAGTCGCGTTGGTCGCTGGCACGCCCCGGCATTTTTCTCTACGGCGTGGGCAGTGGTCCGCGCGCGCTCGTGCAACCGGAGCACGTCGCGACTCTTCGGGCGCGCGTCGCCGAGATCCACACGCTCGAAGATGGCGACACGGTGAGCTATGGTGGGACGTATCGCGCGCCCGGCGCACGACGCATCGCCACGCTCCCCGTGGGCTACGCCGACGGCTATCGCCGCGCGCTGGGCAACCGCGCGCAGGCGCTCGTGCGCGGACGCTGTGCACCGGTGGTCGGCGTCGTCACAATGGACATGACGATGATCGACGTCACCGATGCGCCCTGCGACGTGGGCGATGCGGTCACGTTGATCGGCCGCGACGGTGATCGGTTGCTCGATGTGGAATCGGTCGCGCGCGACGGCGATCTGTCGCCGTACGAAGTGCTCACGGGTCTCCAGTCTCGCCTGCCGCGCAAGTACGTGAACGCACCGTGACGCGCCGGGCAATCATCCTCGTGCTCGACGGCGTCGGCATCGGCGCCGCGCCCGATGCCCTCGACTATGGCGATGTTGGCAGCAACACGCTCGGCAATCTCGCACGGGCAGTAGGCGGGCTCGACCTGCCTAACTTGGAGCGCGCGGGTCTCGGATGCATTGCGCCGCTCGCCGGCATGCGTCCGGCCCAACGTCCTACAACGGCGTGGGGCAAAATGCGTCCAGCGTCGGCCGGCAAGGACAGCACGACGGGGCATTGGGAAATCGCCGGCGTGCATCTCGCGCGGCCGTTTCCCACCTATCCGAGCGGATTTCCCACCGAGCTCGTGAATGAGTTCGCCGAGCGCACGGGACGCGGCGTGTTGGGCAACGTCGCCGCGAGCGGTACCGAGATCATCTCGCGGTTTGGCGCCGAGCACGAGCGCACGGGCCGATGGATCGTGTACACGAGCGCGGACTCGGTTTTTCAGGTAGCGGCGCACCAACGCATCGTGCCGCTCGAGGAGCTCTACGCCGCGTGCGAGATTGCGCGGGCCATGCTCGTCGCGCCGAACGACGTATCGCGAGTCATCGCGCGACCGTTCGAGGGCGAGTCTGGTGCGTATCGCCGCACCGCCGCGAGACGCGACTTCTCCATTGCGCCGCCCGAGCGCACGCTGTTGGACGCGCTCGCCGAGCGCGGCATTCCACGCGCCGGCGTCGGAAAAGTCGATGATCTGTTCGCCAGGCGAGCGATCACGTCCGTGCATACGGCCGACAACGCGGCCGGCGTGGTCGAAATTCATCGCGCTTTAAACGCGATTCATGGTGGGCTGCTCATCGCCAACCTAGTAGATTTCGACCAGCTTTGGGGGCACCGGAACGATGTAGCGGGGTTCTATGAGGGACTGCGGGCGTTCGATTCCGCGTTCCCCGCTATCGTAGGCGCACTTCGCGAGGACGACTTGCTCTTTCTGACGGCCGATCACGGGAACGACCCGACCACATCTTCCACCGACCACGCGCGCGAGTATGTGCCGCTGCTCGTCGCGGGGCCGCGCGTGCATCCGCGCTCGCTCGGTGAACGATCGACGTTCGCCGATCTGGGAGTGACGGTCGCCGAATGGCTGGGGGTCGAGTTCCGCGATCACGGCGTGTCGTTCCTCGCGGAGTTGCTCGCCGCGTGACGCCAACTGCTTCGGCGGCCACAACGCTCGGCGTGTCGGACACGTCGGATATCGACTGGCGCGCGCTGCGCGCCGGGGCGTTTGCGGCGCTCGAGCGTGCGTACGCGCCGTATTCGGGTTTTCGCGTGGGCGCGGCGCTCAAGGTGCGCGACGGTCGCGTGTTTGCCGGGATGCAATGTGGAGAACGCGTCGTATGCGGCATTGATGTGCGCCGAGCGCGCTGCAATTGCGGGCGCAATCGCGGCGGGTGCGCGGGACTTCGATGCCATTGTGATCGCCAGCGACGCCGCGGAGCCGGCGCCGCCGTGTGGCGTCTGCCGGCAAGTGTTGAGTGAGCTCGCGCCAACGATCGAGGTGATGAGCTGTACGCGCGGGGGCAGCGAGTCGCGGTGGACAATTTCATTGTTGCTCCCGTATCCGTTCGCACCGCAGTCGCTCGACCATTCGTGATCAGCCCGCACGTCGTTCTCTCCAGGGCGGCGTGTCGCGCGCACCAGAACCATCTCTGCGTGGAAGGTCGGAGTGCTCGTTTCTCGTAAACCGGGTCGCGCGCTGCTGTTCGTGGGCGCACTGGTAGCAGTGGTCGCGGTATTCGGCGCGTGCCAGGAGAATCTGGCGGGCGGCGCCGCGTGTCCGACGTTGTGTCCGGACACGTTGAGTGTGAAGGACGTGATCCTCTCCGGCACCGATGCCTTCGACACGCTGGTGAACGTCATCGGCTTCCCGCCGCTCGGCACCGAGCAGCAGTTGCTGCTGGCGAATTACACGCAGGGCGGCAGCCCGGTGCAAACCGCGGTGGTGCTGCGCTTCGATTCGCTCATTCGCAATTTCCCCGACACGGACACGCTCGCGGCCGCGCGCCCGTTCACGCGCGTCGATTCGGCCGGAGTCAGAATCACCGTCATCGCGCCCACGGACACCACCAAAGACACGATTCTCGTGCCCGATACGGTCACGTTCCTCGTGTACGACGTGGACGTGAATGCCCCGGACGCCGATACGGCATCGGTCCACGCGCAGTTCAATACCGCGCCGATCGCCTCGCGCGCCGTGCCGCGCGATTCGGTGAAGGGCCAGATCAACATCCTGCTCGACACCGGATTCGTGGCCCAGCACGTGCGCGCGGGCAAGCGCATACGGTTAGGCCTGCGCATTCAGAGCGCCAAGCCGACGCAGATCAACATCGGCAGCAGCGAGGGCCTCCTGCCGTCGGTGCTGCAATACTTCGGGTTCGTGGACACCACGCGCTCGTTCGTGCAACGCAACGTGAACACGAGCGGGTCGGGGGGTGCGCCTAACTTCGCCAGCCTGGCGGACTTCGATCTGATCCTGCAGGGCACGCCGCTGCCGGCGCCCGGGATTCTCGCGGCGGGCGGCATGCCGGGCAGCCGCATCTACATGCGATTCAGCGTGCCGTCGGCGCTCATCGATTCGTCGGCCACGATCATCCGCGCGAATCTCATTCTGCATCAGCTCGCGAACGTCGACTTCGGCACGGCGGACACCACCGACACGGTGCTCTTGGAACCGGCGGTGGTGCAGGCGTCGCCGAGCGTCACGAACATCCCGATCGCGGCGGGGCTCGTCGAATCGCCCAGCGGGTTGGGCGTCACCGGCGTGCCCACGGAGAACTTCCATCCCAACGTGGCCCGTCCCGACACCATCCCGCTCGTCGGCGTCTTTACGCTGTGGCGCCGGTTAGGCCCGTTGGCCACGCAGCGTGCGATCGTCCTCGAGTCGACGGGCGAGGGCATCGAGCCCAGACGGTATCTCTTCTATTCGAACAACGCGCCGGCGGACAGCCTCAAGCCGCGCATCGAGATCAGTTTCATTCCACGAAGCGGGTTCGGACTACCGTGATGCCAACGCGATTCACTCCGGCCGCGCTTCTGGGCGTCGCCGTGGCCGCTCTGGCGGCCGCGCCGGCGCGCGCACAGGGCACCGTGAGCACGCAGGGCTTCGGGTATCCGCCCGGCCAGATCAGCGCCGGCGCCGCTGCGTTAGGCGGCGGACCGGCGGAGACCGACGCGCAGTCCGCGCTCAACCCCGCGGCGCTCGCCGGATGGGTGCGTCCCGGCGTGTACTTCGAGTACGCACCCGAGTTCCGCACCGTGGACGCCAACGGCACGCAAGATCACACCACCACGAGCCGCTTTCCGCTCGTGGGTGGGGCCTTCATGCTCGGCAGCCGGCTCACGTTCGGTGCGTCGGTGTCGACATTGCTCGACCGCACGTGGGAAACCACGCGCAGCGGGTTCGATCATTTTGCCGTCGACAGCGTGCCGTTCACGGAAAACTTCAAGGTTTCGGGCGCCATCGATGACGTGAAGGCCGGTCTGTCGTTCGCCATCTTCAACTCGCTGTGGATCGGCGCCTCCGCCGATGTGTTCACCGGCGACAACAATCTCACCATCATGCGGACGTCGCAGGACACCACCGTCCAGACGTTCTCGCAGACGGCGCGTCTCTCGTATTCGGGCGAGGGCGGGAGCGCCGGCCTCATGTGGCAGCCGGGATCCCAGCTGGCGATCGGCGTCTCGGGCCGCATCGGCGGGCGTCTCACGTCGTACCGCAACGACACCGTGCTCACGCGAGCCACCGCGCCCAAGCGCGCCGGTGCGGGCATCACGTTCACCGGACTGCCCGGGTTGGTGCTGGCGTTCAGCACCGACTGGGAAGGATGGTCGAGCATGAACGGGTTAGGCCAGCCCGGATTGCAGACCACCAACACGTGGGAATACGGCGGCGGCGCCGAGTTCAAGGGGCCGGTTGCGTTAGGCGGGCCAATGGCGATCCGCATTGGCTATTCCCACCGCGGCCTGCCGTTCCTCGTCGACTCGGCGAAGATCTTCGAATCGTCGTACTCGGGCGGCGTGGGCTTCCTGCTGGCGCAGGGCCGGTCGCGCATCGACGTGACGCTCGTGCGCGCGCTGCGCAATGGGTTGCAGGGCGTGTCGGAGCATGCGTGGACGGCGGAGTTCGGCATCACCGTACGACCCTGAACTGTTTACGACGTGAGCGAGGACGCCACACAGACGCCGCTCATTCTCGTGGCGGACGACGTGCCCGCCAACGTCGAGTTGTTGTCCGACCAACTGACGGCGCTGGGCTATCGCGTACTCGGCGCGGTCGATGGGCCGAGCGCGCTCGCGGCATGCTTCGATGAGCGGCCCGACCTCTGCATTCTCGACGTCTCGATGCCGGCTGGCTCGTTAGGCTGCGACGACCGCGCGACGGGCTTCGAGGTCTGCCGCCGCGTCAAGCGCGATCCGCGCACCGCGCGCATTCCCGTGATCTTCGTCACGGCGCTCAACGACACCACGGATCGCGTCAAAGCGATCGAAGCCGGCGGCGACGACTTCCTGACCAAGCCGCACAACCGCCAGGTGTTGGGCGCGCGCGTCCGTTCCCTCCTGCGCCTCAAGTTCGCCACCGACGCGCTCGAGCAGAGCTACCGCAAGCTGCGCGAGCTGCAAAAGTTGCGCGACGATCTCATGAAGATGATCGTGCACGACTTGAAGACGCCCCTGACGTCGGTGCTGGCCTCGCTCGAGATGGCGCTCGACGGCGACTTCGGCGCCTACACGCCCGAGATGCGTCGAGCGTTAGGCGACGCGGAAGGCAAGGCCGAGGATCTGCTGGCGCTCATCGAGGACCTGCTGGAGGTGGCGCGGCTCGAGGAAGCCGCCGTGTCGCTCGAGCTGCAGCCCATCGCGCCGCGCGCCTTTCTCGTGTCCGTGTCCGACGAATGGGCGATGCGGTTTCGCCAGGACGGCGCGCGCGTGAAAGTGGACGCGAGCGACGAGGCGCCGCTGTTCCACGGGGACCTCGGACTCTTGCGGCGCGTGTTCGGCAACCTCATCCAGAACGCGCTCACCCACAGCGCGCGCGGCGTGTCGATCGGGCTCACGGGGCGGCGCGACACGTCGGGCGGTGTGCTGTTCACGGTCGCCGACGACGGGCCCGGCATCCCGCCCGAGTATCACGAGATCATCTTCCTGCGATTCCAGCGGGTGACGCACCCCGAGACGCCGCGCGTCCGCAGCTCCGGGTTAGGCCTGACCTTCTGCAAGATGGCGGTGGAAGCGCACGGCGGGCGCATCTGGGTGCAGAGCACCGAGGGGCGGGGAAGCCAGTTCCACATCGTGCTGCCGTGCCAGCCGCCGCGCACGTCGGTGCCGGCGTCGAGCGTCACGTCGCCGCCCGGCGGGAGCGACGTCATCCCGCGGCCCGTTAGGCACCAGTGAAAGTCTATCTCCAGACCTTCGGCTGCCGCGCCAACCAGTACGACAGCGAGGTGGTGCGCGGGCTCCTCGAGCAGGGTGGCGCGGAGCTCGTGGCCGATGCCGCCGACGCCGACGCCGCGGTGTTCAACAGTTGCGCCGTGACCGCGGCGGCCGAGTCCGACGTGCGACGCGCCGTCCGTCGCGCCGCGCGGCGGCAACCCACGATCACCACGGTGGTGATGGGCTGCGCCGCGGCCCGCGATCCGGACGGAATCGGCGCGTTGCCGGGCGTGGCGCGCGTGATCCCCGGCGCCGGCGCCGCCGCCGTGGCTGCTGCGTTAGGCATGCCGGCGCCGGCCGCCGGCGCACCGCCGCCGCGGCAAACGGGAACGCGCGCGTTGCTCCGCATCCAGGATGGATGCGATGAGCACTGTACCTTCTGCGCCACCACGCTCGCCCGCGGCGCCAACACATCGCGCCCGGCCGACGATCTCATCGCCGAAGCCGGCCAGCTCGCCGAGCATCACGCCGAGATCGTGCTCACCGGTGTCCACATCGGTTCGTATGGCCGCGACACGGACACATCGCTCGGCGCCCTGGTCGATGCCCTCGTGCGTGCCGTACCGCGCGCGCGATTCCGGTTGTCGTCGGTCGAGGCTACGGAGGTCGATGACCGGCTGCGCGAGCGCCTCACGGCCAACGATGGCGGACTCGTCCCGTATCTGCACGCGCCGCTGCAGTCCGGATCGGATCGCGTGCTGCGCCGCATGGGCCGCCACTGGTACACCGCCGCCACGTATGCGCGGGCGATCGAGCGCATTGTTCGCGACGCGCCCGTGTTCGGACTCGGCGCCGACATCATCGCCGGGTTTCCGGGCGAGAGTGAGCAAGACCACCGCGCAACGATGTCGCTGGTGGCGTCGCTCCCGTTCACTGGCCTCCACGTTTTCCCATTTTCGCCGCGTCCGGGCACCGCCGCCCAACGGATCGGTGCTCCCGTAGCGAGCGCCGACGCGACGAGCCGGGCCGACGCGCTTCGCGCCGAAGGAGCCCGGCTCGCCGCTGCGTACCGGCAGCGCCGCGCCGGCGGATACGCCGACGTGATCGTGATTGGCGATCGCGCCCATCGCAGTGGCCTTACGGAAGACTACGTGTCGGTCATCCCGGCCGACGAGACGCTATCTCGTGGCACCCGCATACGCATGCGACTGGCGCTCGATGATGGCGTATTGTTCGGGCATGCCTGTTAGCGCTAAGTTGTAGTAGCCTGCTGCTTCGCTCTCTGGAGTCTATCGAGTAATGTCCGTCGAAGGCCGTCCGACCGTCTACATTGAGACCTACGGGTGCCAGATGAACGTGAGCGATTCAGAGCTCATGTACGGGCGCCTGGAGGAGAACGGCTATACGCCGGTCGGCGGCCCAGAGGGCGCGGACGTCATTCTCGTGAATACGTGCGCCATTCGCGACCACGCCGAACAGCGCGTCATCGGCCGGTTGGGTGAGCTCAAACGCTTCATGGGTCGCGACACCGTGCTCGGCGTCACGGGCTGCATGGCCCAACGGCTGGGTCCGGCGCTGCTCGATCGCGCGCGGCACGTCCAGCTCGTGGTTGGGCCCGATGGCTATCGTGCGCTCCCGGCGTTGATCGACGGTGCGCGGCGCGGCGAGCGCGTTGCCAACGTGACGTTCGATATCGAGGAACACTACGAGGACTTCCACGCGCGCCGATTCGATGGTGTGCGCGCCTGGATTCCGGTGCAGCGCGGCTGCGATTACAAATGCACCTATTGCATAGTTCCGATGACGCGCGGTCCGGAACGCAGCCGCATGTTGGCCGACATCGAGCGGGAAGCGCGAGCGGTGGCGGAGCAGGGGATCACCGAAATCACGCTCCTCGGTCAAACGGTCAACTCGTATCAAAACGGTGCGCATGATTTCGCGGACTTGTTGCGCTGCGTTGGGCATGTTGCGGGCATTCGGCGGCTCCGGTTCACGAGCCCGCATCCCAACGATTTCACCGATCGCGCGATCGCGGCCATGGCGGAAACCGAGACGCTGTGCGAGCATGTTCACTTGCCCATGCAGTCGGGCTCGTCGCGCACGCTCAAGCGCATGCTGCGCCGGTACACGCGCGAGTCGTACTTCGAGTGTGTCGAGCGCATCCGGGCGGCCATCCCCGGGGTGGCGCTCACCACGGACATCATCGTCGGCTTCCCGGGCGAGACACACGATGAATTCGAGGACACGTTGAGCGCCGTGCGCGCGATCGGCTTCGACGATGCGTTCACGTTCCGCTTCTCGCTGCGGGACGGAACGCCGGCCACGCGTTTTCCGGAAAGCCTAACGGTGCCCGATGACGTGGCCGCCGAGCGGCTCGACCGCCTGGTCGCCCTGGTCCGCGACGGCACCCGCGCGCGCAACCTCACCATGCTCGGCACCCGGCACGAGGTGCTGATCGAGAAAGCCGCGCGCCGCGGCGGATTGCTGCAAGGTCGCACGCGCCAGCATCGCACCGTGCTCGTGTCCGGCGACGAATCGCTCATCGGCCGGTACTTCACCGTCGAGCTCACCGGCACCACGGGCTCCACGTTCACCGGCACCATCGCGTCCGCGGGCCAATCGCTCCCGCTCGCCGGATGAAGAATCTCCTCGAGGGCACGGTCGTCGCGCTGTACGACGACTTGCGCGCGCAGAATCCGGAGATGTGCGGCTGCGAGAACTGCCGCACCGATGTGGTTGCGTATGCCCTCAACGCCGCTCGCCCGCGCTATAGCGGCGGCACCGACGTTGGCCAAGCGCTCATCTCGGTCGATCTGCAACGCGACCAGACCCGCGCCGCCCTCGCCGTGATCGTGATCGACGCGATGAAGAGAGTCGCGGTCAACCCACGCCATAAGTAGAGTCGGGAAGCGCGCCGCCTAACGGCGGCGCTGCGGGAAGCGCTGGCGCTGAGGGAAGAGGGAAGAGGGCAGCCCCGCCCCCTTCCCCCAGGCGGGCCTGCCCGCCGCTTCCCTCTTCCCCCGGCGCCGCCGTTAGGCGGCGCGCTTCCCGCTGCACGCAGGCGGCGCGCTTCCCCTGTCCCGTGCCGTTAATCGCCACCGCGATCCTCACCTACTGCGCCGGCCTCCTCCTGGGCTTCGCCGGCCGGCCGCTCGTCGCCATCGCCATTGGGATCGCCGCGCTCGCTGCCTCGGTCGTTAGGCAGGACGTGAAACTGGCCTCCTTGGGCGCCATTCTCGCCGCCGGCGCCCTCATTGCGGGGGCCGAGGACGATGTCCAACGGAACTGCCGCCGCGCCGCCGCGGGAGCGGGGGCGTGGGTGGCGGTGTTGGAAGCGCCGGCGGCGCCGGGGGCGTTCGTGCCGGCCGATGCGCACGCGCGGGGATGCGCGGTGCGTGCATTCGATCGCCGTCGAGCACGGCGTCGCGGAGGCCGGGGCGCGGGTCATCGTGCGCGGGGAAGGGGTCGCCGCAAAACGCGGGATCCGCATCCAGCACGCGCGCATCACGCGGGCGTCGGGGAGATCCCTGCTCGTCGCGTGGCGAGACGCCGTGGGACGGCGGATCCATGCCATTTCGGCGCCGACGCGCCGCTCGTCCTCGCGCTCGTCATCAACGATACCCGGTCCCTCGACCCCGCCGTCCGCGATCGGTTCGCTGCCTCGGGCATCGTGCACATGCTCGCCATCTCGGGGCTGCACGTGGCCATCATCGCCGCGATGCTCGAAGTGGTGTTCGTCGCGATGCGATTGCCGCGTGCGGCGGCGCTCGTCGCCACGGTGGTGGTGACGGCGTTCTACGTCGCGCTCATTGGCGCGCCGCCGGCGGCCGTCCGCTCGGGCGCCATGCTCGGCGTCGTGGCGGCATTGCGGTTGCTGCAGCGGCCCACGTCGCCGTGGGCATCGCTCGCCATTGGCGCGGCCGTTCCGTTAGTCAGCGCGCGCACGGTGCTCGACGTCGGGTGGCAGCTCAGCGTGTTGGGCATCGCGAGCCTCATCGCCAGCGGCCACCTCGCGCGCCGGTGGATCGCGCCGCGGTGGGACGGGTGGCGCGCCACTCTGGCGTCGGGGGCGCTCACGTCGGTCATCGCATGCATCGTCACCGGGCCCATCGTCGCGTGGACGTTCGGCCGCGTGAGCCTCATCGCGCCGATCGCCAATCTCGCCGCGTCGCCGGTGATCGCGGTCCTGCAACCGACGCTCTTTCTCGCCACGTTGTTCGCGCCCGTCCCGGCCATCGGGCGATTTCTGGCCGACGCGGCGCATCCGATGCTCGTGGCATTCGACGGCGTGGCCACCGTCGGGGCGAGTGTGCCGTACGCGACGCTCGCCGTCGCGCCCTCGGCGGCGGGCGCCGCGTGCGCGGGCGTCGCCTCGCTGGCGCTCCTCGTGGCGTGCGTCAGCCGCTATCCCGCGCGGGCGCTCATCGTGGCGTTAGGCGCTGTGTTAGGCGCGGTCTGGCTGCCGCTCGCGCCGGCCGCCGTGCACGACGTCGAGGTCCACATGATCGACGTCGGCCAGGGCGACGCGATCGCCGTCCGCACGCCGCACGGGCACTGGCTGCTCTTCGATGCCGGGCGCTCCTGGTTGGGCGGCGACGAAGGCCGGTCCACCGTGATTCCGTATCTCCGCAGCCGGGGCGGCGATGTCAGCGCCTTCGTCCTCTCGCACCCGCACAGCGATCACGCCGGCGGCGCGGCGAGCGTGATGCGCGCGCTGCATCCCGAGCGCTATTGGGATGGCGCGTACGTCGGCACGAGCGAGACCTACCGCGCGTCGCTCGTCGCCGCGCGCGACGCCGGCGTGCGATGGCATTGCGCGCGTCCCGGCGACTCGCTCGTCGTCGACGGCGTGGTCGTCACCGTGCTCGCACCCGACTCGGCCTGGATGTCGCACCTCGATGCACCGAACGAAGCGAGTGTCGTCGCCTTCGTGCGCTACGGCGCCGTACGCTTCCTGCTCATGGGCGACGCCGAGCATGGCGAGGAGCAGTGGCTGTTGTCGCACGTCGATTCGTTGCGCGCCGATGTGCTCAAGGTGGGGCACCACGGGAGCAGCACCAGCAGCACGGATGCCTTTCTCGATGCGGTGTCCCCACGGCTCGCGCTGGTGTCGGTGGGCGCCGGGAACTCGTATGGTCATCCCAGCGCCGCCGTGATGCGAGCGCTGGCGTCGCGCCGCGCCCTCGTGCTGCGCACCGATCGCGAAGGTACCATTGTGGTGCACACCGATGGATCGTCGATCGAGGTCGAGGAGGAGGGTGATCGTTGGGCGTTGTCGAACGCGCACTGAAGATGGTGGTCGGGGAGTCGGTGGGACTCCCGGCCGCGCTGGTCGAGCGGTACCCGGAGCTCGAGGCCATTCGTCTCCGGACGGGTGGGCTTCCGCCGCGTGTGGCGGGCTGGTTTCTGGGGCGTCGCACGGTGTCCGCAATCACGCTGTGGGACACCGTTTTCGCCGCGCCCGACGCCCCTTTGGACGCGGAACTACTCTTGCACGAACTGCGGCACGTGCACCAGTTTCATGGCAGTTCCGCGTTCCCGATTCTGTACCTGTGGGAGAGCCTCCGTCGCGGGTATCAGGACAACCGCTACGAGGTTCAAGCCCGCGCGTTCGCGTCGCATTGCGTTCGCGAATCCCGCTTCGACCCGCCGAGAGAAGAGGTGTAACGTGGTTCAACACACGCCGACGTCGGTCGTCACGATCGAGCGGTTCATTATCGAGCAGGAGCGGCTGCACCCGGAAGCGACGGGTGAGCTGTCGGGGATCCTGTACGACCTGGCGCTCGCGGCCAAGATGATCGCCACCAAGGTTCGCATGGCGGGTCTGGCGGACATTCTTGGCGCTACGGACATGACGAATGTCCAGGGCGAGGTCCAGCAGAAGCTGGACGTGCTGGCCAACGAGATCATCGTCAAAGCGATGGATCACGGCGGGCGGTTGTGCGGGATGGCGTCCGAGGAAGAGCCGGACATCATCCACATTCCCGAAGGCTTCAAGTGCGGCAAATATTTGCTGCTCTTCGATCCGCTCGACGGGTCGTCCAACATTGACGTGAACGTGCCCGTGGGCACCATCTTTTCGGTGGTTCGCAAGATCACGCGCGGCACGCGCGCCGAGATGGAAGACTTGCTGCAGCCGGGTCGCCGCCAGGTGGCCGCGGGCTACGTGATTTATGGGTCGAGCACCATGCTCGTGTACACCACGGGGCAGGGCGTGCACGGCTTCACGCTCGATCCATCCATTGGCGAGTTCTTGCTCTCGCATCCCAACATTCGCATACCGCACACGCCGCGGTATTTGTCCGTGAACGATTCGTACGAGCAGCATTGGGACGACCACGTGCGCGCGCTCATGCGCCGCTATCGCGGGTTGGACGGCGAGCACAAGGCGCTCAACGTCCGCTACGTGGGCAGTCTGGTGGCCGACTTCCACCGCAATCTGTTAGGTGGCGGGGTGTTCTGTTATCCGTCCAACGCGCGGAGTCCGCGCGGCAAGCTGCGGTTGCTGTACGAGTGTAATCCCCTCGCGTTCGTGGCCGAGCAGGCGGGCGGCGCGGCGACCGACGGGACGACGCGCATCATGGACATCGCGCCCAACGAGCTGCACCAGCGGTCGCCGCTCTACATGGGCAGCAAGGCCGAGGTGGAGATGGCGAGCGAAATGTTGGGGGGCGTGGCGAGCGCCGTCTAACTGAGTTAGGTCGTCTCCCACACAACATGGCCGCTCCCGGTCCCGACCGCGCCACGCCGTCCGGCATCCCCGTGGCGCCGGTGTATCATCCCGCCGACGCATCCAGTCGACTATCGCCGCCGACCTGGGCGACCCGGGCGCGTTTCCATTCACGCGCGGCGTGCAGGCCACGATGTACCGGTCGCGTCTGTGGACCATGCGACAGTACGCGGGGTTCGGGACCGCCGACGAGACCAACCGGCGATTCAAGCTGCTGCTGGAGGCCGGGCAGACCGGGCTCTCGGTGGCGTTCGATCTTCCCACGCAGATGGGCTTCGACTCCGACTCGCCCCGTGCGTTAGGCGAGGTGGGCCGCGTCGGCGTGGCCATCGACACGGTAGACGACATGCATCGGCTGCTGGCCGATCTGCCGTTGGACAAGGTGTCGACGTCGATGACCATCAACGCGACCGCGGCCACACTGCTGGCGATGTACCTGGTGGTGGCGGAGGAGCGCGGCGTGCCGTGGACGGCCGTGAGCGGGACGATCCAGAACGACATCTTGAAGGAGTACATCGCGCGGGGGACGTACATCTACCCGCCGGGGCCGAGTCTCGCGCTCATCACCGAGCTGTTCGCGTTCTGCGCCGAGCAGGTGCCGCAGTGGAATCCGATTTCGATTTCCGGGTATCACATTCGCGAGGCCGGATCGACGGCGGTGCAGGAGTTGGCATTCACGTTCGCGAACACGGTGGAGTACGTGTCACGGGCGGTGAAGGCCGGCTTGCCGGTGGACAGTTTCGCGCCGCGGCTGTCGTTCTTTTTCGCCGCACACAGTGATTTGTTCGAGGAGGCCGCCAAGTTTCGCGCCGCGCGCAGAATGTATGCGCGCATCATGCGCGAGCGATTCGGGGCATCGGATGCCAGCGCGAGGCTCCGGTTTCACACCCAGACCGGCGGCGTGACGCTCACGGCGCAGCAGCCGCTCAACAACGTCGTGCGGGTGGCGGTGCAGGCGTTGGCTGCCGTGTTAGGCGGAACGCAGTCGTTGCACACCAACGGGTACGATGAAGCGCTGGCGCTGCCCACCGCCCAAGCGGCGACGTTGGCGTTGCGCACGCAGCAGATCGTGGCGTACGAGTCGGGCGCCACGGCCACCGTGGATCCATTGGCGGGCAGCTACTATGTGGAGCGCCTGACGGACGAGCTCGAGGCGCGGGCGACTGCGCTCTTGCGGACGGTGGACGAGATGGGCGGGGCGGAGCAGGCGATCGCGAGCGGGTTCTTCCAGGAGGAGATCGCGAAGAGCGCGTATGCGCTCCAACTTCGGATCGAGCGCGGCGAGTCCGTGATCGTGGGCGTGAACAAGTTCACGGACGACGCGGAGCCGATGGTCGTGCCGGCGCCGGACTATTCGCGGCTGGAGCGGGAGCAGGTGGAGCGGCTGGCCGCGGCGCGGGCGGCGCGGGACGCCGCGGCGGTGACGCGCGCGTTAGGCGAGCTCCGCGCGGCCGCCGACTATACGACCGGCGCCCTCAGGGCGCCGGTGATGCCGAACATCGTGTCCGCGGTGCGGGCGCGGGCGACGCTCGGCGAGATCTCGGACGCGTTGTCGTCGGCGTGGGGGGTGTACCGGCCGGCCTAACGAGCCATCCGGCGATGCCGCGGCGCCCGGCGTCAGACGCTCTGCACGATGGCCATGATGTTGCCTTCGGTGTCCTTGAACCATGCGGTCTTGGCACCGCCGCCGGTCGCGATGCTGTTCACCGTCTTGAAGTTGGGCATGGCGTACTCCTCGAACGTCACCCCTTTCTTCTTGAGCTCGGCTACCTCGCGCTCCACGTCGTCGACCTGCCAGAACGCTTGGCTCGCCTTCGACGTGCCGGCGTTCCCCGATGGGTACATGAAGCAGCCGGTTTTGTCGCCGAACTTGTAGACGACGCCGCCGGCGCTCGCTGAGTCCGGGACGAAGCCGAGCTTCTGCTCGTAGAACTTGCGGGCGCGCGCGAGGTCCGACACGGGAATGTAGGCGTACATGGGCGAGCGTTGCAGCATGGTGCCTCCGGATGGATGACGTGACTCGCCAGCGCTGCCGCAAGACTGGTGCAAGCGTCTCCGCGCAGCCCCCAGTTTCGTCAGCAGGCGCGCTTCGGGATCGCCAGTTCCTTGGGCAGGCGCCACCCAAGCGATCTCGCAGCCTCCCAGGCGCGCGCACGACAGGTTGATGTCAACGACTCGTTAGGCGGCCGTCATGTTCCGGCAAGAGGTCGATGTCGGTGCTCGCCGCCCCATTTGATTTTCCGTTTCACCGGCGGCATCGTGCACAGGGGCGACGAGCCGCCGGCGTTCATCGACTGCAACCCGCAACCATCCGAGATTCCCGTGACAATGGCACCGCCTAACTCAATTCGCGTCGGTGCGTATGCCGCGGCTGTCTCCCTCGGGACGCTGGTCGCGATGTCGTTCGCCCTCCCCGCCACCGCCTCGGCGCAGAGCCACCCGGACGATTGCCGAGTTGGCATTTATCGCCTGCACGACGGCAGCGACGTCGACATCGGCAACGACGATGATGCCCACCTGCGGTGGCGCAAGGAAGATGGCACCATGGGTCAGTTGACGCGCGGCCCGAATGATGTCTGGACGAGCACGCTCGGCTTTACCGAGCGCTCCGATGGTCATCGCGTGTCGTTCGATTGCCGAACGGGCACGATCGCGTTTTCCGGCGTCGCGGGCACACGCATTCCGCTCGAGGTGACTAACACCACGTTCGAGGGCGCCGGTGTACGGCTGGCGGGTCGCCTCGTGATGCCGGAGGGCAACACACGCGTGCCCATTGTGGTGCTCGTGCACGGCGCGGACACGGGTCCCGGACTCGACTTCGCACTGCAGCGGCAGTTTCCCGCCGCGGGCATCGGCGCGTTCGTGTACGACAAGCGCGGCACCGGCGCATCCGGCGGCGTCTACACGCAGAACTATTTGCTGCTGGCCGACGACGCGATCGCCGCGATGAACGAAGCGAAGCGTCTCGCGGGCGCGCGTGCGGGTCGCATTGGATATCAGGGTGGAAGCCAGGCCGGCTGGGTCATTCCGTTAGCCGCGCGAATCGAGCCCGTGGATTTCGCCGTCGTCGCATATGGGCTCGCGGTGTCGCCGCTCGATGAGGACCGCGAATCGATCGCGCTCGACCTCACGGACCACGGCTTTGGGCCTAACGAGATTGCGAAGGCGGATCACATTGCCGACGCCGTTGGCGCAATCATTGTCAATGATTTCCGGAGCGGGTACGACGCGCTCGCCGCCGTACGCGCGAAGTACGCCAAGGAGCCGTGGCTCAAGTACGTCCACGGCGACGTCACGTTTTTCTTCCTCAGCACCCCCGAGGCCAAGCTGCGCGCCGAGTTGCCGGGGCTCTTGGGCGGCGCGCCGGCGAATTACGATCCCATGCCTGTCCTGCGCAATCTCCACACGCCGCAACTCTGGGTCCTCGGCGCCGATGACCACGAGGCGCCGAGCGCGGAAACCGTCAGGCGGCTGCGCGCGCTGCAGGCGAACGGCAAGCCGATCACCATCGCGCTGTTCCCGCACACGGAACACGGCATCTACGAGTACGAACGCGACGCGGACGGCGAGTTCATCGATACCCGCAACGCGGACGGCTTTTTCGCGATGATGCGCGACTTCATCCTGCACGGAGATCTGGACTCGAGGCGCTACGGCACGAGCTCGGTCAGGCTCCCGGGGGCGGCGGCCGGAGCCACGGCTGCCCAACACAACGGCTCAGCGCGGTCCAAACCCGCCAGCGGGAGCGCCTACCGGCGCGACACGACCTTCCGTTAGGCGTCGGGCGCGCATCACTCGCTCTCGCCGGAAGGCTGCTTAGCCTGCAAGAATCCCGTTGCGACAAGCGTCTAACGCGCCCACGCTGCGTTGAGCACGGGCCGGGTCAGGGGAATAGCGCCACTCCCGTCCGCCCCGTACGTTGACGCCATGTCAGACCTCCCCGATACCGGGCTCGCCGCTCCCGATACCTCAGATTCCAGCCTCGTCGCATTCTTCCGCGCCATGACCACCGCCGAGCGTCGCGCGGTGTTCGCGTGCGGACTCGGCTTCGCGCTCGACGGTCTCGATTTCATGGTGTACACGCTCGTGTTAGGCACCGTGATCTCGTTCTGGCACGTCGGCCGCGGACCGGCGGGCCTCACTGTCACGGCTACCCTGGTATGCTCCGCGGTCGGCGGCTGGATCGCCGGCTACGTCTCCGATCACGTCGGCCGCGTGCGCGCGCTACAGCTCACGGTGCTCTGGTTCGCGGTTTTCAGTCTTCTCTCCGCTGTGTCGCAGAACTTCACCCAGCTCGCGTTGAGTCGCGCCATCCTCGGCTTCGGTTTCGGCGGCGAATGGACCGCGGGCGCGGCGCTCATGAGCGAGATGATCCGGCCGCGGTATCGGGGGCGCGCCGTGGGCTGCGTGCAGTCCGGTTGGGCGATCGGGTGGGGCAGTGCAGTATTGCTGCAGGCGGTCGTCTATTCCGTTTTGCCGGACCAGCAAGCTTGGCGGTGGATGTTCGCGCTCGGCTTCCTGCCCGCGCTGTACGTGCTGTTCGTCAGGCGCTACGTGGAGGAACCGCCCGTCGCCGTCAAGGCGCGTGAAGCGTCGAATGGGCTCGATCTGGGAGATCTTCGAACCCGGTCTTCTCAAGACCACCATCCTCGCCGCGCTGTTAGGCACGGGTGCGCAGGGCGGCTACTATGCCGTCAACACTTTCCTGCCGGTATTCCTGCAAACGGAGCGACATCTCACCGTCGTCGGCTCGACCGGTTATCTTGGCGTCCTGATCGCCGGCGCGTTCACCGGCTACCTCACCGGCGCGTGGCTCGCCGACCGCATTGGTCGCCGCCCGCTCTTTCTCCTTTTCTCGGCCGGCGCGATCCTCACGACGCTCGTTTACACGAGCGCGCCTCTGACTAACGGAATGCTCTGGGTGCTAGGCTTCCCACTGGGCTTCGTCGTGTCGGGGTATTTCGCCGGCGTGGGCGCCTTTTTCGCCGAGCTCTTTCCGACGCGCGTGCGCGGCTCGGCGATGGGGTTCGCGTACAATTTCGGGCGCGGCGTCGGCGCCATGTTCCCTGCGCTGATCGGCTACATCTCGGCGACGATGCCGCTGTCGCGCGCCATCGCGATCTTCGCCGTGATCGCGTACGGGCTCATGGGAATCGCGGCGTTCCTCTTGCCGGAGACGCGCGGGAGAGCGCTGGCTTCATGATCGCATTGATTTGGATGCGGACCGACCTCGACTCATCGCGCTGGCAGCAAGGATGAGGAGTGAGCTCAGGCCGACAGTTCTGGGAACCAAAAAGCCAGGGCGCTATCACAAAACCCATCGACTCCGCGCCACAGAGACAACGGGTACGACCATTCGGTCTGCGTGACGCGGTTGGCCGCGGGCACGAACGCATCGAGATAACTCGGTGCCCCGGTGGATTGGAGAATCCCGGCATAACCGAGGATCTCGAGGAGCACTTTGCGCTGAGCTTTGTTCGACGGAAGGACGCCGCTCAATGACCTCTCGAGATCGCCAGGTCGCGCGTTGGCCGGTTGCGACCGCACGACCGAAACCGCTGCACGAAGTATCCTCCAGCCATCGGAAGTGGGGATTACCTCGACGACGTTCGAAGAGCGTGAGGTCAAACGCGATATACGACGGCTTCGCGTGACGAACACCACCCCACTTGATTCGTTCGAAATTGAGGACGTTCCAATCGACCACGTCTTCGCGCACGTACTCAGCACATACGCTGCACGTGATGCCCGATCCGAAGGTCGCTGTAGCTGAATGGCCGACGAGACCGCGCCCAATGGCAAAACTGCCGAGTGCCGAGCGAAACTCGAGCCGACGTGAGCTCAGGCTGCCCTGTTCGGTGCTGCATGTGATTCACGCGCACTGTCGAATGTCGCGTCGCGTTAGGCGGCTCGTCCGAGCTACGTACGGTCGCCGTATAGAGGCTCATCCCAGCGGACCGGGCCCGAGTTTGGCGGCCGCAATCGAGCGATCATGCGGACAAACTCCTGCCAGAGCCCATCCCCCTCGGGCGCGGCGGTCAGATTTGATGGGTCGATCCCGGTGCGAAGGCGCACGAACACGCGAAATGCCTCGCCCACGGTGCCGCGCTCAAACACAAGCCAGTCGGCTTGGGTGAGCTCCGCGCCGAAGTCCTCCTCCAGGTTCATCAGGAACTCTACGCGGTCCAAGCTGTCCATGGCGGCATGCTCCTGTGGGTTCCTGATAACGCTGGCCTAACGCGCCTCACGCGATTGCCCCGACTTGCGTCCGTTCGCGGGCTCAGCGTTCGCACCATCTCATTGTTTGAGTGGCAATTGCTGCGGAATCGCCGCGCCATCATGCCGCGGATCGCTCGCGCCGTAGTGCACACCTCCGTTCGTCCCCACCACCGCCTGCCCCCATCCGAAATGACCGGTGCGCGGACCGTACAGCGTGAGATCGTAACCCATCGCCGAGAGCGAATCGCGCACCGCCTCGGGAATGCGCGACTCGATGTCGAAATTGCAGCCCGAAAACCCGGGCTTGGTGAATCGCCCCGCCTCGAGCGCCTGCTGGATGTTCATGCCGTAGTCGGCGACGTTGGACACGAACTGCGCATGCGCCTGCGCCTGGTTCCACCCGCCCATGATGCCGAAGCCGATGCGCACGCTGTCCTTCTGCATGAATCCCGGCATCAGCGTATGCAGCGGACGCTTGCGCGGCGCCAGTGTGTTGGTCATTCCGGAATCGAGCGTGAACAACGCGCCGCGATCCTGCAGCACGAACCCCGTGCCCGCGGGCACGAGTCCCGAACCGAATTCCTCGTAGTTGCTCTGGATGAGCGAGACGATGTTGCCGTCGGCATCGATCACCGTGAGGTAGATCGTGTCGCCGCCCTTCTTGTCGGTGATCGACGAGAACTGCGACGGCGCCGCGCTGCAAATCGCTCGTGCCGAGTCGATCATCGCCGCGCGCTCGGCCTCGTGCGCCGAATCGAGCATCTGGTCCACCGGCACGTCGCCTAACCGCGGATCGCCGACGTAGCGCAACACATCGGCGTAGGCGAGCTGCTTGGCTTCCATCGTGACGTGCAGCGATTGCGCGGCGTGAAAGCCGTATGCTCCCATCGGGAAGTGCGACATCATCTGCAGCATCATCAGGGCGCCGATGCCCTGGCTGTTAGGCGGCAGCTCGTACACCGTCCAGCCGCGGTAGTCGACGTGGAGCGGCGTCACCCACTCCGGCTGGAAGTCCGTGAGGTCGGACGCGGTCATCGTGCCGCCGAGTGCGTGCTCCGTGGCGAGAATCGAATCGGCCGTCGCGCCCGTGTAGAATCCGTCGCGCCCATGCCTCGCGATCAGGCTGAGCGTGCGTGCGAGATCCGGATTGCGGAACATGTCGCCTTCGCGTGGCGTGCGGCCATCGATCAGATACGTCTTGGTCGCGTCCGGTGTGGCGTCGAGCGTTTTCTGGTATTCGGCCCACGTCTCGGCGATCACGTGCGTGACCGGAAATCCTTCGTTGGCGTAGCGGATCGCCGGGGCGAGCACGGTGGAGAAGGGCAGCTTGCCGAACCGATCGTGCAGCGCCTGCCAGCCCGCCACTGCGCCGGGGACCGTCACGCTCCAGATGCCGCGAAGCGGAATGCGCTCGAGACCCTTGGACGCGAGGAGCGCCGGCGTCATCCCGCTCGCGGCCCACCCGCTCGAGTTGAGTCCGTAGATCTGTCCCGTCTTGGCGATGTAGACGATGGCGAACAGATCGCCGCCCACGCCGTTCATCGCCGGCTCCATGAGTCCGTTCGCCGCGTTGGCGGCGATGGCGGCGTCGACCGCGTTGCCGCCTAACTCCAGCATGTGCACGCCGGCGCTCGCCGCGAGCGGTTGGCTCGCCGCCACGATGCCGTAGCGCGTGATGACCATCGAGCGCCCGGGAATCGGGAGCGGTTGGCCGTGGTCCGGAATTAAGGGAACGCCGTGTTGGGCGGCGGCGATGCGCGGCAGTGCCGCAATAACGAGTGCGGCGACCAGTGCGGCGAAACGACGGCGGCAGGTTGGCATGACAAGCGAGGTGCCGCGTCGAGCGCGCGCGTACGGCCGGTAGCAACGTCGATGAGCTGTCACGAGCCTGAGAACCGCGAAATGAGGTTTTCGATGTCGGTCGTGAGCGTTGGTCGCCACGCGTCTCCGTCCCGCTGCAGTGTGAGCACGTCGACCTTTCGTATCGCGATCCCCTCGGCCTGCATCGTCAACCGGTAAACGACGTGTGTGAGGGTCGCGCCTTCATTGACGTGCCCGATGACCGTGAAGGTCGACGCGCGCATCATGCTGTCGAGGTCGGGTTTTGTGCCGAGCATCGCGTGTAGGAAGCGGGCATAGACTTGCGCGTCGGAGAGGGAATCCAGCGCAGCGGAGCTGGACACGCCGACCATTTGCTGCAGCGCCGCGCCCGATGGATCGCGCGCGCTGAGTGCGACGACGAACCGCCGGATCGTGGCCAGTGCGCTCGGATGCATCATCGCGGCATTGGCAGCGTAGTCGCCGGCCGTGAGCGTCTCGAGGAAGTGCGTCGCGACCGTCTCAGGCGTCTCGGGCGGCGCCGCTTGAGCGCGGCTGGTGGCGGCCGCCAGCACGACAAGGCCGAGGCACGTGACAGTGCGGTGGAGGGTCCGTCTAACTGCGCCCATGCTCATGTGGCTCCCTGAGGGAACGATTGACTGCTGCCTAACGCTCACGAGCCGAACCGTTGCTCATCATCGGCGGCTCGGTGATCGCGTCGACGGCCAACCCCGACGAGATGGGATGAGTGGATAGCGCAGGTGTGTAACGCCGACGCCGGGGATCACCGACGGGTTGCCAAGAACGACCGGCGTGCCGACGAGGTGGTCAAAGAGTCGAATGCCGGAGCCGAGAAAAACCGCCGCGATGTCGACGTGGATTTCGTCGAGCAGGCCGGCATTCAGGCACTGCTGGATGGTGTCGGCGCCGTGGACCCCAACGGACTTCCCCGCCGCGGCGGCTTTGGCTTGCTTCACAGCGCTTTCGATGCCGTCGGTCACGAAGTGTACAGTCGAGTTGGGTCGCGGCCATCCGGCGGGGATGTGGTGGGTCAGTACGAATGCCGGTCCCCACGCGTGATTTCCGCCCCAGCCTTCGGCGACGTCGAACGTGCGCCGACCCGTTAGCATCGCGCCAAGTGCGGAGGTAAGACCGCGAAGATGCTCGGCGCTCGGCCCGGACACCTTGAAGGTCATGGGGTCCGACCCTCCCGTCTGGAATTCGACGTCCCCCGAGGTGAAGTACCAGTCGAACACTTCGGCCACGCCATCATCGCGGTCGGCGACATAGCCGTCGAGCGACATGGACATGATTGCGATAACCTTCGACATTGTGAGGTTCCTGGCGAGGGGTGGAGACTGCGTTCACGGGACGCACGGATGCGATGACACGGTCGAGGACTGTCGGGTGACTCCAGAGTCGAGAACCACGAGTGTATCTTCGGCGATTCCCTTCGCCGCGTCTGCATCCGAGATCCAAACGGGCTCGCCACTCCGGACACGATGGAAGTGAAGGATAGGGTCATCGAGCCGAGTCGCGTAAACGCGAAACCGGTAGCCCGGAAAGTCGCGCTGAAGCTTTGCGCACCACATCTCCGCCATGCGCTTCGTCAGCATCCACGAAGCAATATGTTGGGGTGTCGCGGCATCGGGGCGATCGAGCCCGAGCTCGGAGTCAAACACCATCGGAACGTCCCAGCGAAAGAGCTCTTGAATGTGCGTGTGCCCGTAGAACCGCGCGTGTTAGGCACAGCGGATAGACTGATGGCCAGCACCATCAGACGTCGTTCTGTCAGTCTAACATGTCGGGCGCAACAACAGAATGGATGGACGCAACTGGCTTCCTCGCAACGATTCAGGCTGTCGAGCCGTCCATCGAACCCTCGGGCGCTAGGCTGGCCGGCTCTGTCAGCCTATTGCCCCGCCGAAGCCGAGTGTTCGAGCAATGCCTAACGTAGCGGGACCCTAGGCCATGTCGTGACGATCGGCATGCACGCGGGCGACGGGGCCTTCGACCACTACCGCTGACCCGCCGCGCCTAACGCTGGTCGGCGGGCGGCACGCGGCCCCGACTGCCGCTCGCGATACGTTGCGTGCGCTCTGCTACTCCGCCCGGAACGCCCGCGCCGGGTCGATCCGGCTCGCCCGCCGCGCCGGCAGGAACGCGGCGAACGCACCGATCCCCACCAGCAGCACCGGCGCGGCCACGAACGCCACCGGATCGAACGCCGTCACCCCGAACAGCAACGACGAGAGCCCCCGCGCCGCCGCGGCCGCCAGCAGCACGCCCACACCCGCGCCCACCGCGACCAACGTGAGGCCGTCGCGCATGAGGAGCCGCACCACGCTGTCCGGCCGCGCGCCGATTGCCAGGCGGATCGCCACCTCGCGCCCGCGCCGCGCCACCGCGTAGCGCACCACGCCGTATACGCCGATCATCGCCAGCACCAGCGCCAACCCGGCGAACAGCGCGAACGCCACCGCGCCTAACCGGGCCGGCAGCAGCATCACGCCCAGGTGCTGCTCCATCGTCTTGGCCTGGATGATCATGAACGACGGATCGATCTCGCGCAGCGCGGCCACCATCCGCATCGTGGTGCGCGTCGCGTCGCCGCGCGACCGCGCGACGATGTTGAACAGCGGCGCCCCGTCCTGCGCAAACGGCGCGATGATGAGCGGCCTCGGCGCCTCGCCTAACGAGCGGACCTTGGTCGTCTTCACCACGCCGATGACGTGCACGACGGCGGAGTCCGTGCGGAACGTCCGGCCGACCGCGTCGGCGCCCGGCCAGAACTCGGCCGCCATCGCCTGATTCACGATCGCCACCCGCTCCCGCGCCGGCGTGTCCGACGAATTGAACAGCCGGCCGCTCACCAGCGTCAGCCCCGCGGCGTCGAAGAAACCCGAATCGGCGCTCGTGTTGTCGATCTCGAACGCCGTCGTCCCCGGGGGCGGCCGGATGCCGTCGACGGTGACGCGCTCGGAGTTGTTGCCTAACGAATTGAGCAGCATGTTGCTGATCACGCCCACGCCCGTCACACCGTCCAGCGCGCGCAGGCGCCCCTCGATCACGGCCACGATCTGCGGCCGGCGCTCGGCCGGATAGCGGTCGGCGGGGAGCGCCATCCACACCAGACCGCCGGGCGCCGAGCCGAACCCGGCGTCGACGTGCGACTGGGCGGCGAAGCTGCGGAGAAACAGCGCCGCCGTGATGAGCAGGACTAACGACGCCGCCGTCTGCGCCACCACGAGCCCGCTCCGCACGGAGAACCGGCCGCCGTCCCCGCCCGTGTTCTCGTTCTTGATCGTCTCGACGACGTCGGGCCTCGTGGCCTGGAGCGCCGGCAGCAACCCGAACAACACGCCGGCGATCACCGACGCCCCGATCACGAACACGAGCACACGTCCGTTGATCGCGACGTCGAGGGTGATGGGCAGCGGGATCGGCAGATCGGCGGTGAGCAGCGCGTGCAATGCGGCCCGCGACAGAAGGATGCCTAACGCACCGCCGGCGAGCGCCACCACCAGCGACTCGACGAGGAGCTGCTGCACCAGCGCGCGCCGCGTCGCGCCGATCGCCAGGCGAACCGCGATCTCGCGCCGCCGGTCGCGCGCCTGGGCCAGCAGAAAGCTCGCCAGATTCGCGCACGCGATGACGAGCACCAGGCCGACGACCACCATGAGCGCCGTTGCCGCGGGCACCACCACGCTGTCGATGAGCGGATTCACCGCGATGTGCGACAGCGGGGTCACGCGCGCGGTCATACCGGGACCCCATTGCTCGGGATGCGCGCGGCGCATGTCGCCCACGAATCGCGCCACCACCGCCGACGCCGCGGCGAACGACTGCCCATCCGCGAGCCGCACCTTCGCGAAGTACGAATGATTGCCGCGCTGGGTCAGTTGGTCGGTGGTCGACGGCTCCAGCACATTGATCATTTGGATCGGCACGTACACCGACGGCAGGAGTCCGGGCAGCAGACCCTCGATCGCCTTCGGCGCCACGCCGACGATCGTGAACGCGCGACCGCCTAACCGAACCTGGCGCCCAACGACGCCGCGATCGCCGGCGAACGCCTTCATCCAGTAGTCGTAGCCAAGCACCACCACCGGATGCGCGCCGCGGGCAATGTCATTGGCCGGACCGAGCAGACGCCCAACGACGGGCTCGAGGCCGATGAGCGGGAAGTAGTCGCCGTTGACGAGCTCGCCGGCGAGCGATTCGATGTGGTCGCCGGCGTCGCGCGGGAACATGCTGAACTGGGTGACCGACACCTGGCTGAACACGCCCGCCGATTCGTCGCGCAAGTCGCGGAGATCGGGATAGGCCATTGGCCCCGAGATCTCCCCCTTGTCTACCATGTCGAGCTCGGCGACGCGCTCCGGGTGTGCGATCGGCGTCTTGCGCAGGATGATGGCGTCGATGAGGCTGAACGCGGCCGTGTTGACGCCGATGCCGAGTCCGAGGGAGATGACGGCAATGAGCGTGAAGCCGACGCGCGAGCGCAAACGACGCAGGGCGTACTGCAGGTCGCGAAGCAAACCACTCATGGAAACGCTCGGCCGTTGAGGTCAACGTGGTGCGCGGTGATCACGACGGCCCTACGGGGTTCCGAGCGATGTGTTTCGCGCTTCAGCGGTCGGCACCTCGATCATCCAACGCCATCACACGAGCATTCGGGTGGCCGACCAGGGGGGGCTGGCTACGACGCTCATGTTCAAAGGATCAAAGCGGAAACAAGGAATAACCGCGGATAGGGCAACCAAAGAAAAAAGCCCTGTTCAACAACCAAATAACGGCTCCATCCTGTGCGATGCGCGCTTTCTCGCCTAACGGAACGATCAGAACGCGTTTCATAGGCAACTCATCTCGAGGGGTCCCCACGTGCGGCTGTGTACGCTACAACGATGCGGCGCCATTGCGCCGATTTCCAGGTCTCGATCGACGGAAGACGACGCCGCCTAACCGGCACACGCGCCGCGCCTCGGCGAGTGCGGCGAGGCGGCCACGGCGCCGCGTCACGTGAAACGCGCAGGCTCGCCTGGCTACGTACATGTCTAGCAACTACATTGTACCAGCCTCAGAGCCGGACACCCGACGCGTTCCCGGCCGGCAATGACCCTCCGCGAGCAGCTTCAATCGAGTTTAGGCGCCGCGTACATGCTCGACCGCGAGTTGGGCGGCGGCGGGATGTCGCACGTCTTCGTGGCCGTGGAGACGCGGCTCGGACGCAAGGTAGTGGTCAAGGTGCTGTCGTCCGAGCTCGCTGCCGGCCTCAGCGCCGAGCGATTCGAGCGCGAGATTCGCGTCGCCGCGTCCCTGCAGCAGGCGAACATTGTCCCGGTCCTCAATGCCGGCGACACGAACGGCGTGCCCTACTTCACGATGCCGTTCGTGGAAGGCGAAAGTCTGCGCGCGCGCCTCGAGCAGCGGGGGCGGCTCTCGTCCGGCGAAACGGTGAGCATTTTGCGCGACGTCGCGCGCGCGCTCGCGTATGCGCACGATCGCGGGATCGTCCACCGCGACATCAAGCCGGACAACGTGCTCCTGTCCGGCGGCGCGGCGGTAGTCACCGACTTCGGCATCGCCAAGGCGATCTCGGCGTCCCGCGCCGACTCGGGCGCGGCGACACTCACGCAACTCGGCACCGCGGTCGGGACGCCCGCCTACATCGCACCCGAGCAGGCCGCGGGCGATCCGGCCGTCGACCATCGTGCCGATGTGTATTCGTTCGGATGCATGGCGTACGAGATGCTCGCGGGCCAGCCGCCGTTCGCGAATCGCACGCCGCAGCGGCTCATGGCCGCGCACATGGCCGAGATGCCGCGTCCGTTAGGCGAGCTCGCCCCCGAGACGCCGCCGGCGCTCGCGGCGCTCGTGATGCGGTGTCTGGAAAAGGAACCGTCGGCGCGGCCGCAATCGGCATCGGAGATTCTGGGCTCGCTCGACGCGATGTCGACGGGCGATCCGAGCCGCGCCGCGATGCCGGCGGTGCTGCTCGGCGGCCCGGGGATGTTCTGGAAAGCGTTGGGCGTGTACGCGGTGGCGTTCATCGCGGTGGCGGTGCTGGCGCAGGCGGCCATCGTCGGCATCGGGCTGCCGGGGTGGGTGTTCCCGGGCGCGCTCATCGTCATGGCGTTAGGCCTGCCGGTGATCCTGTTCACGGCGTACACGCAGCGCGTGATGCGCCGCACGGTGACGCAGTCGCCGAGCTTCACGCCGGGCGGGACGCCGAGTCTGCGGACCCATGGGACCATGGCCGCGTTGGCCATGAAGGCCAGCCCGCACGTGTCCTGGCGGCGCGCCATGTTGGGCGGCGTGTGGGCGGTGGTCGTCTTCGTCGTGCTCGTGGGCGGGTTCATGCTGCTGCGTGCGTTAGGCATCGGGCCGGCGGCCACGCTCCTCGCCGCCGGCACGTTCACGGCCAAGGCGCCGGTGATCATCACCGACTTCACGACGGCCAACACCGATTCGTCGTTAGGCCCGGTGCTGAGCGACGCCGTCCGCGCCGGACTCGCCCAATCCAAGGTGATTTCGATCATGCCGCCGGCGCTCGTGGCGTCGACGCTGCGCCTCATGGGCCGGCCGGCGAACACGCGGCTCGATCTGTCCGTCGCGCGCGAGGTGGCGGAGCGCGAGGGCGTGCACGCGATCGTGGATGGCAGTGTCACCGGCGTGGCCGGCGGCTACATCGTCACACTCCGACTCGTGACGGCCGACTCGGGCGCCGAGCTGGCGTCGTTCCGCGAGACCGCGGACGGAGCTCGCGGACTCATCGATGCGGCGGACAAGATTGCGCGTGCCGTGCGATCGAAGATCGGCGAGTCGTTGCGCGATGTGCAGGCCACGCCGCGTCTCTCGCGGGAAACCACATCCTCGCTCGACGCATTGCGGCTGTTTAGCGAGGCCGCCCGTCTGGCGAACGCCGGTGAACTGACGCGCGCGATTCCGCTCATGCGACAGGCCGTGGGAACCGACTCCAATTTTGCTCTCGCCTGGAGCAGCCTCGCGGTGACGCTCCTGAACACTGGCGCATCCCAGGCGGCGATCGATTCTGCGCTCGACCACGCCTATCGGCTTCGCGACCGACTCATCGACCGCGAGCGTCTCAGCGTCACGGCAAGCTACTACGACTTCGGGTCGCACCGCGATCGCGCCCGCGCGGTTGACGCGTTCGACCAGGAGTCGCGTCTAACTGAACACCCGGCGGTTCCGTTAGCGAACATGGGCGAGGTCGTGCGCAGCATGCGCGCGTATGCCCGCGCGGAATCGCTCGACGTGCAGGCGCTGCGGACCGACTCGAACAACGCCATCCCCGCCATCAACATTGTCGAATTGGAGCTCGATCAGGGTGGTGCGGATTCAGCGGCGGCGATGCTGGCCACCGTGCGCCGAAAGCACGGCGCCAGTCCGCTCGTGGCCACGCAGGGTCCGCTCATTCCGTACGCGCGCGGCGACGTGGCTGGCACAGAACGCTCGCTCGATTCCCTCGCGGGCTCGAGCAACAACTTTGTGCGGAGTGTCGGGCTCCAAAATGGCGCCGACTTGGCGCTGGTCGAGGGGCAGGTGTCGCGCGCCGAGCAACTCTTCCGGCAGGCCGGTAGCGATGCCGCGGGCGCGCTGCTCGACTCGCTCACGTTGATCACGGCGGCGACGTGGTTCCGCAACACGAATGCGGGTGCGGCTGCTCGCCTCAATGCGGCGCTCGCCCGCCATCCGCTGAACACGATGGCGGTGGAGGATCGGCCGTACTTCGCCATTGCGGCGGCGTGGTCGCGCATCGGCAAGCCGGATCGTGCCGAGGCCGTGATGGCGGCCTATCGGGCCGCGGTCACCGACACCGCGGCCCTCCGCGTCCAGTCCGCCGGCCTCCACACAGCGTTAGGCGAGATCGCGCTCGCCGAGCGGCACCCGGATCGGGCGCTGGCCGAGTTTCGCCGGGGCGACACGGCTTACGACGGCCATCCGGCCACCGAGTGCGCGCCGTGCCTGCCGCTCGAGCTCGCGCGGGCGTTCAATGCGGCGGGGCAGGCCGACTCGGCGATCGCGGCGTACGAGCAGTTCATTGCCACGCCCTACTACAATCGCCTGGCCGAGCCCGATCCGTTAGGCCTGGCGCTGGCGCACGAGCGGTTAGGCGAATTGTACCAGGCGCGGGGCGACCGGTCGCGGGCGGCGGCGCACGATGCGCGGTTCGTCGCACTGTGGCAAAACGCCGACCCGGCGTTGCAGCCGCGCGTCGCCGAGGTGAAACGGCGGCTGGCGCAGTTAGGAGAGCGGGAAGGGAAGCCGTAGGTACGACCCGGCGTCGTTCAACGTGCTGCAAACTCCAATCGAGCCTCGTCCTGCGCTGGCAGTACCGCGCCGGCTCGACGCTCTTCGTGGCCTGGACGCACGACCGGAACGGCAGCGATACCGGCGACCCGAATCGATCGTGGGCGGAGGACTACCCATGCGATCAAAGAGTGTTCGCCTCGAGCGCGGCCGGTACGTTTGCTCGTAGTCCGCCCGCCGTTCCAGTGCCGGAGCCGCGCGAGCGAGAACGTCCGCACCGTTGCCGCGCCAGACCCAGAGGAGCAGCATCACCCACGCCGCGATTTCGCCGAGCGAGATCAGCAGGTGGGGAACGCTGCCGGCCGGCGCGACGGCGAAACAGAACGGTGACGTCCAGCCGGCGGCGAGCCCGGCGATCCCGGCCGCGACGCCGCCGCCGACGAACCATATGCCTAACCAGCTGACGAACGCCTTGACTTCGGCTCGCGTCGCCCTCCCGCGGTCCACGGCAACGAGAAGCCGGCGGCGCGTAACGAGCACATTGATCGCCATGAGGCCGGCGACGATGAACCAGAAATATCGGAAGATCGCGGGCATGGTGCGCAGTGACCTGCGTGGATCCGCTGCAGGGTCGAATGTTTGAGAGAGTATGGCCGCAGCATCCGGCCTGGGAGCTTTGTCGGGGCCGCCTAGCTGGCCACTACGGTCATGATGAAAGGATCAGAGCGGCAACAAGAGAGAGAGCGGATTGTGCCGTTAGGCAGCATGGCGCGGCTGGCGGAGGATGGAGCCTTGTTTTTGTTGTTTGCACAAAGGCTTTTCTTTGTTGCCCTATCCGCAGGTATCCCTGGTTTCCGCTTTGATCCTTTCAACATGAACGTAGTCGCCAGCCCCCCCGCGGGTCAGGCGCCCGAATGCTTGGACGACGGGTTCCTCGCCGAGCAGTGTCGCGCTCGGACGGATTCTGTGCCATGTTGTATCCATCATGACCCATCCCTTCGATCCGCGCCCCGAGCTCCGCATCCGCCGCCCGATGCCCCACGGCCTCCGGCGGCTGATCATCGCCGCCCTCGTGGCCTTCTTCGCCATCTTCGTCCTCGTCCCGTGGCTGGTGACCTTCGGCACCGACTGGCTCTGGTTCCGCCAGTTAGGCCTGACCACCGTCTACTTCACCGCGCTCGAGTGGCACGTCATCCTGTTCCTGTTGGGCGGCGTCGTCTCGTACGCCGTCCTGGCGGCCAATATCCGGCTCGCCCTCGGCCGTACGGCCAAATCGCCGGTGCTCTTCGTCCACCAGAATGCCCAGGTGGCCGCGGATCTGTCGCGGATGGTGATGCGCCTCGCATGGATCGCGCCGCTCGTGATCGCGTTCATGGTCGGGCTCTTCATGGCCTCCGACTGGATGACCTACGCGCAGGCGTTCCACGCTGCGACGGTCGGCACCACCGATCCGATCTTCGGCCGGGACCTCGGCTTCTACCTGTTCCACCTGCCGGCGCTCTCAACCGTGTTAGGCATCGCGGTCGGGTTGGTCGTGCTGTCGCTCGGCGGCGCGGGCCTGGTGTACGTGCTGCGCGGCCAGCTCCCGCTCGGCGCCCACCATGGAACCGCCGACCGCGGCGCGGAACGGCACCTGGCGTCGCTCGCCGCCGTGCTGTTCCTGCTCGTCGCCGTCCAACTCTGGATCGTGAGCTCGGCGAACCTGCTCTACTCGACCACCGGCCCGTTAGTCGGGGCGAGCTACACCGACGTGCACGTGTCGCTGCCGGGCATCCGCCTGTCGGCGATCGCGGCGCTGGTCGCCATCGGACTCGTGATCTACGGCGCCATGCGCGGCCGGTTGCTCAGGCAGTTGGCCATCGCCGTGGCGATCTACGCCGCCGTCGGGATCGTGGCCCGCGGGCTCGTGCCGCTCGCCGTGCAGCGCCTGGTGGTTCTGCCTAACGAACTGACGAAAGAGACGCCGTACCTGCAGGATCACATTGCCGCGACGCGGGCCGCGTGGGGCCTGACCAACGTGCAGACGCGCCAGCTGAGCGGCGAGGCGACGCTCACGATGGCCGACATCAAGTCCAATGCGCCCACCATCAACAACGTCAGGCTCTGGGAGCGCGACCTGCTCCAGCAGACGTTCAAGCAACTGCAGGAGATCCGCACCTACTACGACTTCGTGTCGGTGAACGACGACCGCTACATGATCGATGGCGACTACCGCCAGGTGCACCTGTCGGTGCGCGAGCTGAACGCGGCATCATTGCCCACGCAGACGTTCATCAACAACCGCCTCACCTTCACGCACGGCATGGGCGTGACCATGGCGCCGGTGAACCAGGTCACCGACGAGGGCCTGCCGGTGCTGTTCATCAAGGACCTGCCGCCGGTCTCCACGGTGGGCATCAAGCTCACGCGGCCGGAAATCTACTACGGCCAGGCCGCCGAATCGTACGTGTTCGTCAACACCAAGCAGAAGGAGTTCGACTACCCGTCAGGCGACCAGAACATCTACACGTCGTATCCCGGAACCGGCGGCGTGCCGGTGGGCTCGTTCCTGCGCCGCGCGCTCTACGCGATGCAGTTCGGATCGATGCAGATTCTGTTCTCGGACGACATCGCCGGCAACGCGCGCGTCATGTACCACCGCAACATCATGGAGCGCGCGTCCACGGCGCTGCCGTTCCTGACCTTCGACGCCGAGCCGTACATCGTGATCACGGATGACGGGAGATTGGTGTGGGTGCTCGACGGATATACCACGAGCAGCGGCTATCCGTATTCCAAACCGGTGGACGACATCGACTACATGCGCAACAGCGTGAAGGTGACGATCGATGCGTACAACGGTGCAGTGACGGCCTACGTCGCCGACTCGGCCGACCCGGTGATCCGCACGTATGAGAACATCTTCGCCGGGATCTTCAAGCCGATCAGCGCGATGCCCGCCGACGTTCAGGAAGCACATGCGGTACCCCGGGCAATTGTTCCGCACGCAGGCGTTGCTGCAGGCCACGTATCACATGGACGACCCCGACGCCTTCTACCACCGCGAGGATCAGTGGGTCATCCCCGAGGTGTCGGACCGCGGAAACGACATTACCGCGTACATGCGGCACATGATCATGCGGCTGCCCGGCGAGCAGAAGGAAGAGTTCATCTACATGACGCCGTTCACGCCGCGCGGGAAGGACAATCTCGCGGCGTGGATGGTGGCGCGGATGGACGGCTCGCACTATGGCGAGTTGCGCGTGTACCGGTTCCCGAAGCAGAGCTTGGTGTACGGGCCCAAGCAGATCGTGAACCGGATCAATCAGGACACCGACATCTCGCGTCAGATCACGTTGTGGGATCAGCGCGGCTCGGAGGTGATTCACGGCGAGCTGTTGGTGATTCCGATTCGGGAATCGCTGATCTACGTGCAGCCGCTGTTTCTGCGCGCGTCGGGCGGGTCGATTCCGGAGATGAAGCGCGTGGTGGTGGCGAGCGGCGATCGCGTGGTGATGGGCGAGACGCTGGACCAGGCGCTCACGGCGATGTTCGGCGGCGGCCCACCGGTGGCGGTGACGGGCCAGCAAGCCGATACGGCGGGCGCGGGCGCGGTGACGCCGCCTAACGCAGCCGCGGCGGCGCCGGCGGCCGGCGTGGCGCCGCTGCTGCAGCAGGCGCAGTCGCACTACGATCGCGCCATCGCGGCACAGCGCGCGGGCGATTGGGCGGCGTACGGCAAGGAGATCAACGCGCTCGGCGCCGTGCTCGAGCAACTACGCTCCAGGCATCCGTAGCCGGGGTTCGAGAGGGCACGGAATGGACGGCGGTGAGGCGATCGCTGCTGCACGCGGCGAGGGGCGTCCCGCCCGTCACGAGCCTCCAGCCGTCAGTGCGGCGCGGCGCGCTGCACGAGCGCGCGGAACCGCGGGTTGCGCCCGAACGACCTGAAAGCGGGATCGCCGGGCAACGCCCACGTCGCGGTCGTGGCGGAGATCGCGTGCCGCGTAGACCGTCGCCATGCCGCCGGCGCCGATCTCCCGCTCGACGCGGTATCGGCCCGCGAGGGCCAGTGGGAAGCGCTTCCGTCTTCCTCCTTCTCTGCGATCACAAATTCAGACGCGGTCTACTTTGGACGCGGCCCGTTAGTCGTTTCCGACATCAACCTCTCGCAGGTGATCCGGATCGTCGACGCGTCGAGGTGTCCGTACACGCTCGAGGGGAATCCATACATCGATATCGTGGAGACACCGGGCGGCGACCCGGCCGATCGGTTCCTCGAGCGATTATTTCTCCGAAGGCGCGCCGAACAACGGATCGGCGGGAGCCGCGAGCGTCACTTATTCCGTGACGCGTGGGACCTGAGGTGCGGCGGCTTAGTGCCGCGTGAGAGTAAACGGCTTGTCCGAGAAACCCGAGCCGTTGAGCAGGCCCGTGATCGTGTCATGGGAGAGCGTTCCCGTGTACGCCACCGGCAGGATCCCAGGCGGCGTCAGAAGCAATGTTAGACTGGGCGCGACAAACGTGCCCGTGACCGTCAACGGGAAGGTATTGCCTGCGGTGATCTGACCGGTGCCGGTCACCACGTGGCTGCTGTCCGAGAGCGTCACGTTGATGTCGACGTCGCTCCCCGATCCGGACCACGTGCCGTTCAGGATGGAGCTCGGTGACGTACTGCTGCCGCAACCGGCAACGGCGAGACCGAGAACCAGCGAGAGGAGCGTGCGGCGCATAGGTGCCTTGGGTGACGGCGGCTTGGCATGCCGCGGGGGTGGCAACTGGATTCAGGATTTCGCGTGCTGCAGAGACGCTAACGGCGCGCTGCGGCACGGCGCAAGTCCCAACCGTTAGTCACGCACGTGACGAAGGAGTGCGGCCGCGTCGTCACCATCACCCCGACCGACTACGCGACTTCACGGTGAAGTGAGTCGAGAAGGCCGCAGGTTTCGAAACCTGATCGCGCCGAGTTTCGTACTCTGGTGTGTCACCACGCACCCGAGCGTTTTCAATGGACCTGCGCCTTTCTCTCAGACATTCCTGGCGCTCTCTTCGACGCGCACCAGGCTTCAGCGCTTCCGTCATCCTGACCCTCGCCATCGGCATCGGAGCCGCGACGGCCATTTTCGCGGTCGTCGACGCCGTGCTCCTGCGCCCGCTGCCCTATGGCGACCCCGGACAACTCGTGGGCGCATGGTTTCACATGCCGGCCGTGGGACTCGCGCAGGCGCAGCAGACGCGAGGCACGTATCTCACCTTTCAGCGTTACGCCCGCACGATCAGCGGCATCGCGGCCTATCAGTCCAACTCGGTGGATCTCGTCGATTTGGAACAGCGCGCCGAGCCGGCGCATCTCGACGACGCGCAGGCCACCGCGAACCTTGTCCAAGTGCTGAAGGTGCCGCCCAAGCTCGGTCGCTGGTTCACGCCGGAAGAGGACCTGCCTAACGGATCGCACGTCGCGGTGCTCAGTGATGGCCTCTGGCGATCACGGTACGGTGCCGACCCGAACGTCATCGGGAAGAAGGTCCTGATGTACGGTCGCAGCACCGAGATCATTGGCGTGATGCCGGCCTCGTTCCGGTTTCCCGACAACAATACGCAGCTCTGGGTTCCGCTGCGCCTCGATCCCAACGATCCGCAGAGCGGCGGGTTCAACTACAACGCGGTCGCGCGGCTCAAGCCCGGCGTCACGCTCGACCAGGCCGAGCGTGATTTCAAGCACGTGCTCCCGCGCATGGTTGAGGTCACGCCACAGATGGTGCAGGGCGTCACCTCCCAAATGATGCTGGACCAGGCGAAGCCGGTGCCGTATCTCTCTCCGTTGCGCCAGGACGTGGTCGGGGATGTCTCGCGCACGCTGTGGATGATCGCGGCGACGGCCGCGCTGGTGTTGCTCGTGACGTGCACCAACGTCGCCAACCTGATGCTCGTGCGCGCCGACGCCCGGCATCGTGAATTTGCGGTGCGCGCTGCGTTAGGCGCTGGCCGCTCGCGCGTCGTGGGTCAATTCTTCGGCGAGGCCATCGTGCTGGCGTCCATTGCCGCCGCGCTGGGGTTAGGCGGCGCATGGATCGGCGTGCGGCTGCTGGTGGCCCAGGGCCCAACGCAGATCCCGCGCCTCACCGAAATCCACGTCGGGTGGCAAGTGATCGCCTTCACGATTCTCGCGACGCTGGTCGCGGCGTTTGCGTGCAGCCTCGTGCCGGCGGTCCGGTTCCTCAGCGGCCCGGTATACTCGGGACTCCGCGAAGGCGATCGCGGCGGGACCATCGGCCGCGCTCGGCAGCGCGCGCGCAGCATGCTGGTTGGCGCGCAGATCGCGTTCGCCCTCGTGGTGCTCGCGACGTCCGGCCTCCTGCTCCGGAGCTTCGAGCGCCTCGCGGGCGTGCGTCCCGGCTTCGATGCCGACGGCCTGGCGACATTGTGGATCACCACGCCGCACCAGCGCTATCCCAACGACACCGCCATTGTTCAGTTTTATTCGCAGCTCACACAGCGCGCCGCGCAGATTCCCGGCGTGCGCTCGGTGGGCCTAACGGCGCATCTGCCGCTCAGCCTCAACGGCATGAACTGGAACCCGGCGTACGCCGAAGGCAACAACCTCGCGGACCAGGCGAAGATTCCGCCGCTCGCCATCTACAGCATGGTGGATAGCGGGTATTTCTCCACGATGCGCATCCCGATCATCGCCGGACGCGGATTCGATCACATGCAGCGCCAAATTCCCGGCGAAGTGCTCATCAGTCGGACGGCGGCGCGGGTGTACTTCCACGACTCGACCGGCGCGAACGCGTTGAACAAGACGGTCCGCGAGCTGCCGACGAGCGTTCCGCTCCGGGTAGTTGGCGTGGTGGGCGATATCCGCGACACGTCCCTGGCCGCACCGCCGGCGCCCGAGATCTATCAGTCCGAGTCGGTGGCGGCCGACACCACGTTCGGCGGCGTGCAGCAGACCATGGCACTCGTGGTCCGCACGCGCGACAACGTCGCGACCACGACGAGGGCGATGGAGGCGGTGGTGCACGACATCGATCCCACACTCCCCACCTTCGACGTCGCGACGATGCGCGACCGCATGGACCTGTCGATGGCGCGCCTGACGTTCACGATGATCATCCTCAGCGTGGCGGCGGCGGTCACGCTCATTTTAGGCGTGATCGGCCTGTACGGCGTGATCGCCTATATCGTGACGCTCAGGCGGCGCGAGCTGGGCGTCCGCATTGCGTTAGGCGCGCAACCGGCGTCGGTGGCGGCGATGGTCGCGGGGCAGGGACTCGCGCTCAGCGTCGCCGGCGTTGGTGTGGGACTCGTGCTCGTGGTGATCGTCGCGCGATTCCTGCGGTCGTTCCTGTTCGAGATAGGTCCAACGGATCCGGTGAGCCTGGGCGGTGCGACGGCGGTGCTGGTATTCTTCGCGCTCGCCGCGAGCTGGATTCCGGCGCGACGCGCGGCGCGCGTGAACCCGATCGAGGCGATGCGCGGGGATTGACGGACATTATAGTTCTGCATGACCACGAATAGAACGCTCGGACTCGTCGGCGGCACCAGCTGGGTGTCGACGATGGACTACTACCGCCTGATCAATGAGGGAGTGAACGCGAGGCTGGGTGGCAACCAGTTCGCGAAGTGTGTCATTCACTCGTTCAACTACGCCGACATCCAGACCCTCGCTTTTCAGGAAAATTGGGCCGGTGTGCTGGACCTCGTCGGGGCAGCGGCCGACAATCTGGTGAATTCGGGCGCCGAAGGCATTGTGCTGTGCGCCAACACGATGCATCTGATCGCCGACGGCCTCGCCGAGCGACTCACTGTGCCCATCATCCACATCGTGGACGCGACCGCCGAGCGGATCAAAGCTGCGGGACTGTGCCGCGTGTCGCTGCTCGGCACGAAGTACACCATGGAAAAGGGTTTCTTCAAGGACCGGCTCGGTGCGCGCGGCGTGAGCGTCATGATTCCCGACGAGGCGGACCGCGCGTTCATCAATGGCTCGATCTTCGGCGACCTGAGCTCGGGTATCGTTAGGCCGGAGGTGAAGCGGCGCTATCTCGAGATCATCGCGGCACTCGCCGCGCGGGGAGCGGAGGGCGCGATTCTGGGGTGCACGGAGATCCCGCTCGTGGTCAAGCCGGAGGACACCAGCACGCCCACGTTCGACACGACCGCGATCCACGCAGAGGCGGCGGTGTCCTTCGCGCTCGCCTGAGCGCTCCCGCTAACGCAGCGGGACAAGCTATAACCTGTAATATGCTGGATGCCACATGGCCAGAACCTCGCGCGACCCCGATCTCGTCGCACTCAAGCGCAAGCAGTTGGACAGCCGGCTCACGGCGCTCCCACCCATGCCCACCCCCAGGCAGGGATGGATCCGGGCAAGCCGGGAGGCACTGGGCATGTCCGCCGCTCAGTTAGGCAAGCGGATGCACGTGTCCCAACAGGAGGCGACCGACTTGGAGCGCCGTGAACGAAGCGGCGTCATCACCGTCGCGACGCTCGCCAAGGCGGCCGAAGCCATGGACTGCGAGTTGAGGGTGGTGTTCGTACCCAAAACGTCGTTCGAGGCGACGGTTCGTCGCCAGGCGGAGTCGAAGGCGCACAAGGAGCGGAAGCGCGTCGTGCAGACCATGCGACTCGAAGCGCAGGAGGAGGGAGTGGCGGACGCGTTGGCGGATCGCGGAGGGCCCGACGCATGGTTGACCAAGGGCCTCGCACATCTGTGGGACTAGTTTACACCGCCTAACGCGCAGACGTGAACGAATCGACCGGCGGTGAGCTTCACCGTCGGATGTTCGACCGCACCTGGCAATGGAAGACCGATGCCGAGTTGGATGACATCGTGATGCGTTTTCACTACGAGCTCGTCCGCATTCATCCTTGGCCTAACGGCAACGGCCGGCACGCTCGGCTTGCCGCGGACGTGCTGCTCGAGGCGTGGGGCCGTCCGCCGTTCACGTGGGGGAGCGCGGGCGATCTCGTGGCGCCTGGTGCAGTGCGCGCCGCATACATTGCGGCCCTGCGACGAGCGGATGGCGGGGACTTCACGCCGCTTCGAGCGTTCGTGCGCAGCTGAGACCCGCCGCGCCGCGCACTACCTCGTCGCGATCCTCCCCGTCGTCCGCTATCCGACCGCCGCGGCGGCGAGCGAGGACTCCGGGCCTAACAACATGTGCAATTTGGCGCTCGCCGATCGTCTCCATGTAGGGCCGGCTGGCCGACGGTCACTTGCGGCATTGCATCGATGGCATTGACACGGAGAGTCCATGAGAAATTATCTGATCGCGAGCCTGCTGCTCGGACTTGCTTCGAGCCAATTCGCGGCCGCGCAAACTGTCGGTGCCGCGCCAACCACAACGGACGTGCCGGTGACGAAAGTCGTCCTGTTCTCCTCCGGCGTCGGCTATTTCGAGCACTCGGGCTCGGTGCGCGGCAACAGCGCGACCGAGCTCCGATTCAAGACGAGTCAGATCAACGACATCCTCAAGTCGATCGTGCTCCAGGATCAGGACGGCGGGCGAGTCGGCGTGATCACCTATCCGTCGCAGGATCCGTTGGCGAAAACGCTCAAGAGCTTTCAGGTCGATATCACGCAGAATCCGAGCCTCGCCCAACTGCTCAATCAGCTGCGCGGCGCGCGCGTCACGATTCAATCGCCGGCCGAAAGGCTCTCCGGCATCATCCTCGGCGTCGAGTCACGCGCCAAAGGCGGAGAGAAGGACGCGTCCTTCGACGTCCCCGTGCTGAATCTCCTCACCGGCGCGACGATTCGCGCCGTCGAGCTGCCGTCCATCACCAACCTCACGTTAGACGATCCTCAATTGCAGGAGGAGCTGACGCGCGCGCTCGGCGCGCTGGTGCAGGCGCGTGATCAGGACCAGAAGCCCGTGACGATCAACTTCACCGGCATCGGTGAACGGCGTGTTCGAATCGGCTATGTCGTCGAGACGCCGGTGTGGAAGACCAGCTATCGCTTGCTCCTCGATGACAGGGCCAAGTTAGGCAAGCTGCAAGGATGGGCCATTGTCGAGAATCAGACGGAGAGCGACTGGAACCACGTTTCGCTCTCGCTCGTGAGCGGGCGGCCGATCTCGTTCGTGATGGATCTGTATCAGCCGCTCTATGCCACCCGGCCCGTCGTCGTTCCGGAGATGTACGCCGGCTTGCGCCCACAGCTGTACGAGGGCGCGACCGCGACCGATAGCGAGCGCGTAGAGATGCAGGCCGGGAAGGCAGGTGGGACCGGGCGCCGAATCGGCTACGACCGTGATGGGTCGACCGCTGCCGCTGGCGCTCAGCGAAGTCGGTGGTGAATTCGGCGGCGCGCTCGTTCGCAAGCCGCGCCCCTGGACGCCGCCGCATCGGTTCAGGCGGTCGCATCGGCCGCAAAGCTCGGCGCGCTGTTCCAGTACAGCGTCCCCGACGTCACCCTCGCGCGGCAGAAGTCCGCGATGCTCCCGATCATCACCGACAGCGTCGAGGTCGAGCGTGTTTCGATCTACAACGCGTCGGTGCTGCAATCGAATCCGTTGAACGGCGTACTGCTCACGAACACCACGGGCAAGCACCTGCTGCAGGGTCCGGTCACCGTGCTCGACAAAGGCGTCTACGCCGGCGACGCGCGCATCGACGACGTACCGCCGGGCCAGGAACGATTGCTCAGCTACGGCATCGACCTCGACATGCTGGTCGACGACACGAAGAACACCCAGAACGCCACGCTGCTCACGGCGAAGATCGACAAGGGCGTGCTCATCGTCAGCCGCAAGCTCGTCGCGTCGCAGGAGTACGCGGCCGACAACAAGACCAATAAGGACAAGATCCTCGTCGTCGAGCGGCCCATCCGCTCGGGCTGGAAGCTCGTCGACACGCAGAAGCCGTTCGAGACGACGCCGGACCTGTACCGCTTCAAGGGGACCGCCGTCGCCAACAAGGTCACTGTCCTAACGGTGAAAGAGGAGCTCGTCACCAACGAAACGATCATGCTCGCCTCGGCGGGCCTGGACCAACTGCTGCTCTACAGCCGGACGGGGAGCGGCGCGGGCGACGTGCCGGCAACCGTGCGCGACGCGCTCGGTAAGGCAATTCAGCTCAAGCAGTCCATTGCCGACGTCGAGGGAGACATCAACGCGCGCAACCAACGCGTGGGCGAGATCACGGCCGAGCAGAACCGGATTCGCGAGAACATGAAGGCGGTGGCGCAGACGACGCAGTACTACGAGCGGCTGCTGGCGAAGCTCAACGAGCAGGAGTCGTCGATCGACAGCCTGCAGAAGGACCGGGATTCGCTCACCGCGCGGCGCGACTCGTTACGTCGGGAGCTCGATGAATACCTCAACGGGCTAACGGTGGAGTGACCCCTCCACAACGGCCGCAAGACTCGGCCCGTCGCGAAATGTCAAGAACGTGCGAACCCGTCAACGGTTGAAGCATGTCCATCGAGCAAGAACGTCTTGACGACGCCCTGAACCAGCGCGATAATCGTGCGCCTCACATTTCCAACGCGCCGCTCGAGCCGTCAACCCGGTGGAGGTCGAACATGCGTGCTGTGCTGATCACTGCCTTCCTTGCGTCCTGTTCCTGCCTTGCCGCGCCCCGCCTAACGGCGCAGGCCGTTGACCCGTGCACCCTCCTCACCGTCGCCGAGGTGGACGCCGTGGTCGGCATGAAGTCGCTGCCCGGGAGGCCGTACCTCGGGAGCAAAATTATCTGCCTGTTCTCGCCGGATACGTCGTCGTTCAGCGACCAACCGGTCGTGAACCTCATGGTGCAGACCCAAGTGATGTTTCAAGGCCAGAAGAACATGGGCCCACATCCCATCACCGGTCTTGGCGACGAAGCGTACTGGGTCGGGGGCGGGAGCTACGCGAAGGTCGAGGTCCGCAAAGGCAGCCGGGCGTTCAGTGTGACGATCGCCATGGGCAAGACCGAGAGAACAACGCAGCAGATCGAGCAGATGGAGGAAGCGCTGGCACGGAAGGTCCTCGCGCGCTTCTGACCGAATGCGGCGCGTGGCGGGCTCTTCGGCCTGCCGACCAGGATTTTGAGGATCGCCGCCTACTCTCGATGCAAGGCGGCGATCGGCGCCACCGAAACCGCTCGCCAGAGGGGCACGCACGTGCCGATGACGGTGACGCCGCCCGCGGTAGCCAGCACGACGAGCCACGTCAGCCCATTGGTCGAGCCGCCTAACATTCCGCCTGCGGCCATGGTCAAGGCTTCTCGCAGGATCAACGCCCCGATTCGGACGCGCGTCGCACCGAGTGCGGACCGAATGCCGATCTCTCGGTGCCGCTGGCGCACGCCGGCGGCCAGCACGCCATAGATGCCGATGACCGTGAGAATCAGGCCGAACATCGCGCCTAACGCGAACAGCAACACCAGCGTGCGAAGCGGCGCGATCGAGCTGTCATCACGTGCGCCTAACTCAAGAACGCAGGATCCGCTCACGTACCGCGCCGCCGCTGGGCTGCTGTTCGCCGCGACGATTCTCGCGGCTCTTGCTCCGGCGTGCGATGCTGCGAAGTTGGACTTGATGGGTGTGTTGAGGAGTTACGCAGCTGGTAAGCTCCGAAGATCTTTCCATCGCATGGTGTGGCGAACCGTGCATTGAGCTGCACGGACCCGTTCGGCAGTGTATAGGGGGATTAGACCGTTGTTGAATAGTGATCGCGGTGGTCCACGCGAACGTCAATTGCACAGTAGGCCTTGCATCCGCCCGTCGTCAGCTTGACGTCGCCTAACAACAGCGTTCGCGGCCGCGCCAGGGGCATGGAGTGACCGCTGGGGCCATTGCCAAAACCTAGCAGTTGGGTTATTATTGAAGGTGCCGACGGTACTTCGCGACGGACGATTCCGCGTCCTCATTTATCTGCCGCCGCGCGAGCACGAACCGCCGCACGTCCATGTTTGGAGTGCAGGCGGCGAGGTGGTCATTGATTTGGCCGTCGGCGCGACGGCGCAGACCATTCGGTCCGTCGCCGGGATGCGCACCGCGGACATTACGGCGGCATTCCGACTCGTGGAACGGCACACCGCATATCTGCTGCAATGCTGGAGGAAGTACCATGACTAACGAACGGCGGACATCCAAGGCACAGATCCTGGCTCAGATCCCGGCCGCACGTGCGCGTGAAGCGCGTGCGCGCCGCACCGGCCGGCGCGCCATTCTCGGCGTTCTACGACGGCCGAACGGGGCGGGTCATGATGGAGCTCACCATGGGATATGTCTTCGGCTTCCCGACAGATGCGATCCCGGCCTTAGCCAAAGCACGACCGGAACAGCTCGCGGCCGTGGAGGTGAGCCCCGGGGGAAACGGTCTGCATTGGGAGGCGTTAGACGTCGATCTGAGCGTACCAGGCCTACTGCTTTCCTCGCTCGGCCGCTCGCAGCAGCGAAGTGAACTCGCACGCGTCGCTGGCCAGACGACGAGTCGACTCAAGGCCGCTGCGGCGCGGGCAAACGGTGCGAAGGGAGGGCGACCCAGGAAGGCTACGCGCCGCGGCTGAACCCAGGATTCGGCGACACGCTGGAGGGGCCCAGACGGTGGACGCATCGTGAGCTCGCGGATTACCTGGATGCTCGTCTGAACGGTCGTGCCGCTGCGAAGCATATTCGCCAACATCACCGCGCCGTGCTCCGTGAAAACATGGGGCAGCTTCCGCTGCGCCGCCTCGGCCCGCGTTTGATGTCGCAAATTGCGACTTCAAAGTCGACGCTGCGCCAGCGCGGAGTCGAAACATGAAGTCGATCGGAACCCCGCTTGCGAGAGCTGCGTACCATGGCCATTGATCGGACCGCCGTGTAGAATCCGGTTCCATTCGCAGCCCCGAACCACAGGGAGCGCCTCGTGTCCGTCTGCCGACTCGCCGTTCTCGCGTCCTTCGCCATTGCGCCGCTCGCCCTCGCCTTGGGCGCGTGTAGCCGATCCGAGCCTCCGGCGACGAGCGGCACGCCCGGCGATTCCGCTTTTGCCGCGCTCTCGCAAGAGATTCTTCACGACTATTTCCGCCGCCACCCCAGCACGTCCACGCAGCTCGGCGTTCACACCTACGACAGCGTGCTCGACGATGTTCGCGCCTCCGCGTTCGACGACGAGGCTCGCGCCGACAGCACCTTCCGCGCGCGGCTCTTGGCTCTCGACACGACTCGCCTGTCGCTGGATCAACAGCTCGATCGCGCAGCAGCTGATTCACGCGATGGATGCGGCCGTCCTAACCGACCGCGTCATCAAGCCCTTCGCGACGAATCCCGACTTCTACAGCAGCGGCGTGACGAACGCCGCCTACGTGATCATGGAGCGCGAGTACGCGCCCGCCGACCAGCGCCTAACGGCACTCGTCGCCCGCGAAAACGCGATGCCGGCGGCGCTCGCGCAGGCGCGCACGAACCTCGTCAATCCGCCCCGCATTTTCACCGAGATCGCCATCGAGCAGCTCGACGGCGACGCCAACTTCTTCAAAAACGATGTCCCCGGCGCGTTCAAAGAGCGTGACGGACACGGCGCTCGTCCGCCGGTTCAATGCCGAGCAATGCGGCCGTGATCAAAGCGCTCGCCGAGTACAAGACGTATCTGCAGCACGACGTGCTGCCCAAGTCGACCGGCAACTTCGCGCTGGGCTCCGACACGTACGCCAAGGATCTCGCCGCGACCGAGATGGTCGACGTCCCGCTGACGCGGCTGCTCGCGATCGCCGAAGCCGACCGGCAGAAGAACGAGGCCGCGTTCCAGGCCGCGGCGCGTCTCATCGATTCGACCAAGCCGGCCGACGCGGTGCTCGCGTCGTGCAGCGCGAGCACCCCGCGCCTAACGCGCTCCTCGCCACGACGCAGAACATGCTCGACTCGCTGCGCCAGTTCGTCATCGATCATCACATCGCGACGATTCCGCCGTCCGAGCCGGCGCGCGTGAAGGAGACGCCGCCCTTCATGCGGTCGACGACGGTCGCGTCGATGGACACGCCGGGCCCGTTCGAGACGGCGAAGCTCAACGGCTTCTACAATGTCACGCTCCCCGATCCGCGCTGGCCAAGGCAGAGCAGGAGGCGTACATGAAGAGCTGGTACTCCGGCCATGATTTCCAACGTCTCCGTGCACGAGGTGTATCCGGGGCACTACGTCCAGTTCTTGTACGCGAAGAACTTCCCGAGCGACGTGCGCAAGGTGTTCTCGGCGAATACGAACGTCGAGGGTTGGGCGCACTACGCCGAGCAGATGATGCTCGACGAAGGGTTGCACGGCGGCGACCCGAAATATCGGCTCGCCCAACTGCAGGACGCGCTGCTGCGCGACGTGCGGTTCCTGGTCGGCATCAAGCTGCACACGCAAGGACTCACGATCGACGAGGCGACGCACCTGTTCGAGACCGCAGGGCCATCAGCCGCATCCGGTGGCCGTGGCGGAAGCCAAGCGCGGCGCGGGCGATCCGCTGTACGGCTACTATACGATGGGCAAGCTGATGATCCTCGAGCTCCGCGACGACTACAAGGCGAAGCAGGGCCCGATCGTACACGCTCGAGGGATTCCACGACGCGTTTCTCGCGCTCGGCCCGCTCCCGCTGCCGCTCATTCGGCGGGCGATGCTCGGGCAGACCGGCGAGCTGTTCCCGCTGCGTTAGGCGGGCGATCCGAGCCGCTCCGGCGCGGTTGTTGCCCGATCCGCCTGACCCCGTGGAGACCTCTTGCGCTTCTACAAGAGCGATGGCATGTTGTAGCGACTTGTAGAAGCCGGAGAGGAACAGTGAACGACACCCCACGACGCTCCCTCCAATGCTGAGCGACATCCGGTATCGCCTGCGCGCGCTGTTCTCGCGCGCCTCGGTCGAGCGCGAGCTCGACGACGAGCTTCGCTTCCATGTCGAGCACGCGGCGGAGACGTACGAGCGCCAAGGCATGTCGCACGAGGCGGCGATGCGCCGAGCGCGACTCGAGTTCGGCGGCGTCGAACAGATGAAGGAAGCGAGCCGCGATGTGCGCGGCACCGCGCCGCTCGAGTCCATCGCGCGCGATCTGCGCTACGCGACTCGGTCGCTCGAAAAGCGGCCCGCCTTTACCATCACGGTCATCGCGACACTCGCACTGGGCATTGGCGCGAACACGGCGATCTTCACGCTCGTCGACGCGCTCCTCTTGCGCCCGCTTCCGGTATCGCATCCCGAGCAGCTCGTGATCCTGGGCGATCCCGCCGCGGAGAATCAGAACAACGTCGGCTCTCCGGTTACCGACTACGTGTCGTTCCCGCTGTATCAAGACGTTCGCGAACGCAACATGGTGTTCACCGACATGTTCGCGACCGGCTGGTCCGGTCCGATCGACGTGCAGATGGGCTCGGGCACCGGCACAACCGCCGAACAGCCGCACGCACGATTCGTCACCGGGAATTTCTTTTCCGTGCTCGGCGTCCCGGCATATGTTGGCCGCACGTTCACGGCGGCGGAAGACAAAACGCCGGGGCAGGATCCGGTCGCCGTGCTAACGTACGACTATTGGCAGCGCCGCTTCTCGGGTTCTAACGCAGCGATCGGCAGCATCATGCGCGTGAACGATGTTGCCGTGACGATTGTCGGCGTCACGCCGCCGGGGTTTCGCGGCGCCATCGTCGGCAAGCCGATGGACGTCTGGCTGCCCATGATGATGTACCCCATCATTCAGCCGCGGATGAATGATCTGACCCATCGCGCCTGGTCGTGGCTCATGATGATGGGGCGTCTCAGGCCGGGCGTCACGCTCGAGCAGGCACGTCCGCGGGTGAGCGCGATCGAAGCGAACGCCGTTCGCGACCATCTCAGCGGTCTCGAGCTCACGGAATTCGAGCAGAATCTGAAAGACACGCCCATTCAGGTCGTATCGGGCGCGCGCGGGTTCTCCGAACGGCGCGCGGTGTATGGCAAGGCGCTCTGGGTGCTCATGGCGGCGGTCGGGTTGGTCATTCTCGTCGTCTGCGCCAACGTGTCGAGCCTCATGCTCGCGCGAACCGTGGCGCGCGGCCGGGAGATGACGCTGCGCATGACGTTAGGCGCCGGCCGCCGGCGGTTGGTGCAGCAGCTGCTCGTCGAGGGCACGCTGCTCGCGGTCGTGTCGAGCGTGCTCGGCCTGTTCGCGGCGATCTGGGGCGCCCGCCTGTTGCTCGCCACGGTGAGCGGGTCGAGCCCGATCGCCATCGACACCGCCCCCGATGCGCGCGTGCTCGTCTTCACCGCGACGGTGACGCTCGCATCGCTGCTGCTGTTCGGTCTCTTGCCCGCATTCCGCGCCACGCGCGTCGATCTCGCCGCGTCGTTGCGCTCGCACGGCCGCAACGTGATGGGCGCCGCGCGCGCCGGCCGCATTCCGTTAGGACGCGCGCTCGTCGTGGCGCAGATCGCGTTGTCGATGCTCCTGCTGTTGGGCGGCGGACTGCTCGTGCGCAGCATGCAACAACTCCTGCACAGCGACATTGGCGTGGATCGCGATCACGAGATCGCCGTGCGGGTGCGGACGGCGCGGTCACACTATGTTGGGGCGAGTCTGGGCAGTTCCGGCGCGATCTCGCCGAAAGCGTGAGCCGTGTGCCCGGCGTGGACGCGGTCGCGTTCGCCGACCATGGGTTGTTCAGCGGCGGCGCGTCCGGCGATCACGTGGATGTGTCGGGATTCGTTCCGCAAGCGGACTCGGAGCGCGAGGTGTCGCTCGATCGCGTGGGCCCAAACTTTTTCCACGCCATTGGTGCGCGCGTGATTCGCGGGCGCGATATCGAGCCGCGCGACCTCGTGGCCGTGCCGGCCGCCGTCGTGATCAACGAGACGATGGCGAAGCGGTATTTCGGAGCTCGCGATCCACTCGGGGCTCGGTGACGATGGACAGCGTCCCGTACAGCGTCGTTGGCGTCGTGCGAGATTTTCAGAACAGCGACGTCCGCGCGAAGCCGCACCGCGAGATGTACGTCGTATTCAATGATCCCAACTCGGGTGAGACGGGCCAGGCCAAGCTCGCGGTGCACGTGCGCGGGGATCCATCGCGTTTCGTTGGGCCGATACGCCGCGCGATCGAGGACGTGGATCCGACGCTGCCGACGTTAGTCGATCCGCTGAACGACCTCGTGCGCGGCACCGTGTCGGAGGACGTGCTGCTCGTGGACGTGACGATATTCTTCTGCATCGTCACGTTGGCGCTCGCGGCGCTCGGCCTCTACGGCATCACGGCGTACTCCACCGGCCAGCGCACCAGCGAGTTCGGCCTCCGCGCTGCGTTAGGCGCCGAGCCGGGAGCGTGACGAGAATGGTGTTGGGCGAAGCGGTGCGCGTCGCGGCGTTAGGCGTAGTGATCGGCGTTCCGGCGGGGCTCGCGGCAACGCGGCTCATTCGATCGCAGCTGTTCGGCGTCGGCGCCATCGACGTGCCGTCGCTCGGCATCGCGGTCGCCGTGCTCGCGGTCACGGTCGTGATCGCGAGCTATGTGCCGGCGCGGCGAGCGGCGAAGGTCGGGCCGCTGGAGGCCCTGCGGTTGGAGTAGCGTTCGATACCGTTAGGCTTGGGGAGTGATCTCGCGCCTCAAGGCTGCCCAGACGGCAACCCTGCGTAGATGGAGATCGCCCAGCCGTCGGTACTGTTGTCGGAACCCTGTCCGATCTCGAATCCCGCGTTGTTGATGTCGAGCCCCTGACTGAAGAAGCCAGCTTGCACCGGCAGCACACTGTCGGTGCCGATTTTCCACGCGCCCGCCTGCGGAGGCGGTAAGGCGTCGTCGCCTCGCAGCGTGTAGACGCCGGCCACCCAGCCGGAATCGTTGAGGGCGGTACCCATCGAGAAGGCACCGGTCTCGAATGTCGTCGGGAAGGCGATCGGCGGGCCGCCCAACGGGTACACGTGATCGTCGTCTACGAGCACGGTGCCCGACGCGTTCACGTCCAGCGCGTGGCCTCCGGTGGGCAGCACTTGAAAGCCGAATTGCGGCGACCACCGGAACGGCACCGCTCCGCCGTTCGTCAACACCGCTGTGCCTGCCATGAACCCTTCGTCCACGGCGATGAACTCGGCGCTCGCGAAACCCGCCGGCACGCCCACGTCGAGCAACTTTCCGTGCGTCCAGATGACAGGGTGCTGCACACCGTCCACCATGAGCCCGCCAACGATCACTTGTCCATCGCACGGGCAAATGTCGCGTGCGTCGCCTTGCGGCGTCACGGGCGTGATGGTGCCGTTCTTCCACGTGACCCAGCGACAATGTTGGCCCAGGCTGTCGCATACTTTGCCTAACACCGTGCCGTCGTTGGCGATGCGCGTGCCGGCGCTGATCCCCGTATCGCCAGGAAGAGGCAGTGCGGTGGGCTTGTAGTCCGGCGGCGACCAGGTCGTCGCGATCTGCGGCGAACCATCCGTGAGTGACCCAGCCACGACGCCCGGCTCGTTGATGGCGGCTACAGTGAGCTCGGCCGCCGGATTTCCCGAGTTGTCCAGCAGGACACCCCCAACGAAAGTGGCGCGTTCCGGCGGCGGCAGTATTCTACCGATGCTCGTGAGGCGGTCGCCGCTGCACGCGGCGAGGAATAGCACGACCAGCACCCGGGCCACATTAGCGGTACGCATAGGAGCTCCGATTCGGTTAGGCAGCGACAGAGACTGGCGTCGGGGTTTGTCGCCTGCAAGAGTTCGGCCCGTCTCCAACCGTCAAGACGGTGCAAACCCGGTGAAGCTTGAAGCACAAACGACGCGCGAACCCGTGCCGCATTGCGGCGTGGGGGCAGGTGCCGGCATACTATCGATGAATCGTGTGGCCGGCGCAATGCTCGGCGGCGGCTGGCCGGGTTCGCACGATCTGCAGCCAACCACCCGTGAGTGACCTCATGCCACGACGCCCGGCTCGTCTGATGGCGGCTACAGCGGCAGCTCGGCCGCCGGATTTCCTGAATTGTCCAGCAGGACACCCCACCGAAATGCAGCTGCGTTCGAGCTCGGCGTCGAGCGCACGCGTGAATGCCGCGTCGCGCGGCGGCCGCCGCTGCACGCGGCGAGGAATAGCACGACCAGCAGCCGGGCCACAGCAGCGGCAACGCATAGTACCCCAATTTCGGTTGGGCGCGCGACAGAGGCTCGAAGCGGGGTCCGTCGCCACAGCAAGAGGTCGGTCCGTCCCACACCAGGTCAAGACGGCGCAAACCCGGTGAAGCTCGAAGCACAACGACGCGCGACCGTGCGCGCACTGGGCCGTGGGGGCAGGCGCCGTGCATAGATCGATACCGCCGCTCGAACCAGCGCGTCCACGCGGGCGCGGGTCGCTCCCGCATTTGCCGGCTCGTCTCCATGCTGGTGCGGCGCATAGACGCGAATGCCCGCGTCGCGGCGCTGGATGCGCAGCATGCCGCGGTAGTGCAGCCCGGAGAGCAGCGCGGTCGTCGCGTTGGACGATCCGCCCCAGTAGTTCCTAACGGACCGCGGCGAGAAGTGCGCGGCCACCTCCCGCGGATGGACGGCGCCGCGCTCGCGGACGAACTCGAGCAGCCGCTCCGCTTGCGCGCGCCGGGCGCGGGACCATGGGACGCCGGGAGAGACGGGCACACCGCGAATCGAGCGCGGGTGCATGAGCGCCTCGATCGACCTCGTCACGAAACCGTAGGCAAGGAACACGTCCTCTTCGACGCCGAGCGTTGGATAGAGACGTTCGAGATCGCCGGCGCGGTAGGCGGTGACTCGGTGGCGGAGTATCAGATCCTGCGCGCGCGCGGGCGCGCGAATCGGGTCGGCCTGCACGTAGCCCAAGCGAGCGAGCGCGCGTTTGAGCGTTGTCGGCGCAAAGAGGCTGCGGGCGATTGCAAAGCGCCGGAGGTCATGGAGTGTGATCGGCACTATGGTGTTGCCGCCTGCGAGATAGCTCGAAGATTCCGAGCTGCCTCTTTGCGAGTGTCCATGCCTAACCCAGGCCAGGCAGACCCGCGCCGCTTGTGGCGAGAGTGCAGCGATGGCGCTGGTGTAGGGCACAGCTGGACGGGCAATTTTGCAAGTACGACGACCACTAGACTAGGCGGCGCAGACCCATTGCGCACCTGCCCTGAAGGATGGGTTAGGCCGGTCCACGCCGGACGCGGCCAGTGAGCCACGCTGGTGACTTGAATGTGTCGTCCGGAACCTGCGTCGGGAGATCATATCCAGCCAGGAACAACGCCGGTGCGCAGCGCGTCGGAAACGAGAGAGGGTAGCATGGGATGCCGAGTCGTAGATCGCGGATTGGACGGAGAACGGGCACCGCACGAGCGTTGCCGACCACGCGTTCCACACGCCGTGTTCGCGCCGTACAATGACGCCGCCGGTAGCGGAGCGGTCGTATCCCATCCAGGCGCGGAGCTCGATGTATCCTGGGCTCGCGGGCCGCTCGCGGCCAGCCGGCGTCGGATCTGTCTCACGTTAGGCAGGGAACTCGTTAGGATATGGCAAGCTGTCGACGCTGACGATATCGGCGTCGTGAGACAGGTGCAACAAGTCGTGCCAGGAGAAACGGATGATGCCCTCTACTATAGTATAGGCGAGTATAGGCGAACGATAGGAGAATTCGCCTGAACGAGGACACGCTGTAATACCTCGACGAGACGCACCGAGACCGTCTGCGTGCGCACCCTGCATATGCCTAACGAGACGCTGTGTCGTTCACGACGCAGCCTCGCCGCCGGTTGACCGCAATGACCACGCGAGCACGAACGCGGCGATCACAGCGACGAAGAGGCTACCCGCAATCATCAAGCTGAGAGATGTCGCCGGCCCCATCAGTTGGTCCCTCCCAGGCACGATGATGTTCCGGATTTCGTAGGCGAGCGAAAGTCCGGCATACGCCGCCGCGAGTCCGAGAACGGTGACGGTTAGGCGCGGCTTCCGGACAATGCCGACGATCGCGGTCAGCGCGATGACGAGGAATGCCGTGAGGGCGACGAAGCTTGCCCAGTCCCAGCGGGCCATTGCTGCCGGCGCGGTCAGTGGCAGGCCAAGGCAGAGGAGAACGCTCATGAGCGCAACCCAGCTCGAGAGTATGCGCACGGTGCGGATGGACGCTCGCGCCGTTGCCGGGCGCCAGGCTCCCCACAACCCGGTGGCAACGCAATAGAAGGCGCCTAACGCGGCCAGCAATTCAACGGCGATCGCGACCGCGCCAGCACGTTCGACCTGGGCCCCGGCTGCCACAGTAGTAAGGCCGAAGGTCAGTGCGAGTGCGCCGAGCACGAAGCCGCCGGCACTCGTGAGGAAACGCCGCGAGCGTGACCAGGTCATAGCGTTAGCCTGTGGCTTGCGACGCAGGAATACAAGACATGGGCAAGATCGGCGTCCGGATCCCTGTGGGCGCGGAGCATGTCGCACTCCGAAACGGTTTTACCGGCGGTCCGGCGCGCGCCAGAAGTCAGTGGAATAACGAGCCACGTGTTGGTTATTATCATTGGACCGGTTTCCCTACATTTTAGCCTCAGGATCTCCATGACCATGACTGCCCCCGCCTCGGCCTCCACCCTTCGTGTGACCACGATGGGCTGCTCGCTCACCTGCAAGGACGTCCAGGCATTGATCCGCTGGTACCGCGATGTGTTAGGCTTCTCGGTGGCGCAGACGTTCGAGCGCGATGGGAAGGTGGCCGGCGCCGCCATTGTCGCGGGCGACGTTCGCATCATCCTGAATCAGGATGACGGCAAGCTCGGCTGGGACCGGGTCAAGGGGCAGGGACTCTACCTCCAGCTCAACGTGGAAGGTCCGGGCGATGTCGACTCCGCGGCGGCGCGGATCAAGGCTGCCGGGGCGGGGACGCTCCTCGATGAGCCCGCCGATCGCCCGTGGGGCGTGCGGATGTTCCACGTAAAGGATCTCGACGGGTTCAAGCTCGGCGTGTCCACGCCGCTCGCGCGATGAATCGCGGCGGGTATGCCTAACGCCTGACGTTAGGCATTAGCCCCCTGCCGTCATTGTCGACCGGCACGAGCACTGCGCTCAGGCGGCCATCGGAGCCACGCGGGAATAGTGTGCCAATGGCCAACGACGCAGCGCAGCCGTCGGGATCGCGGTCGGTATCCGGCAACGAACGTTCCCGCGGTGAGAGGTGGTTACGAACATGGTATTAGCCTCACGGGCGCGTAGTAGTACTTTGGTCTAGTCCATGTCTCTGCCTGGCGCCGCTTCTTCTCGAAACACGATCCGTTCGATGCCTCGATGCGCGGAGTAGCCCGTGCTCCCCTCGGTGCTTGAAGTTCAAGATCGTTTGCTCCGTGCAATGAGTCCGGAGCGCAAGCTGCTTGCGAGCGATGCGCTGCGCCAAACCGCATGGCAGCTCAAGGCGGCGTGGATTGCGACCCAGCATCCTGAGCTCGACAGCGAGGCCATTGACGCGCGCGTGCGACGCGCGTTCCTCGATGCCGGCGCCTGAGCTCTACACCCACTTCCTGGAGCGCCTGAACGCGACGGGTATCAGGTACATGATCACCGGCGGGTTGGCGGCGATCATCTACGGCGAGCCCCGCCTAACGAACGATGTGGACATCGTGATTGTCATGGGCGCGGAAGACGTGGAAGTATTGGTCACAGCGTTCCCAGCGCCCGATTACTATGCGCCGCCGGCGGAGGTCGTACGGCAGGAGATGGCGAGACCGGCATGGGGACATGTCAACCTGCTTCACGTCGAGACCGCACTACGCGCTGACATCTACCCACTCGGCGATGATGAGTTAGGCGGTTGGGCGATGGGTCGCCGTTGGGCAGCGCCGATGGCCGGTGAAACGGTATGGGTGGCGCCGATCGAGTACGTGATGCTGAAGAAGCTCGCCTACTTTCGCGACGGTGATTCGCAACCCGAGCGTCAGGCTTGCCTGACTGGTGGCCGCATTAGCTGGCTCGTTCTTGGCCTACCTACCGGATTGCTTCGCCAGCTCCATGCGAAACGCCTTGCTCATTGCGATCGGACTCCGTTAGCCCCACTTCTCCCCCATGGAGGGGGGAGCTCACCGCTTCTGCGGTATGCAGACCCAAACTAGTGAGCCTCGCCGGATCGCAGTCACCACGGCCATGTAAGGTGTAGCGTTCAGGTCGGTCACGACCGGCAAGCCGTAGTAATCCAGGCCGACAGTATCAGCCTCTTGCCTTGGGTCGAGTGAAGCAACGTCCGTGACACGAAATGGCCCCGCTCTCCCATTTCGGATAGTAGCCTCCTGAACAACTTTCACCTGCTGCCCAACGAACACTCCCGGTGAAGGGAAGCCGATTCTCGGACCACCCCGCTGAATCTCTTTCTCACTGCACGAGAGGGTTAACGCGTAGAGGCTGCCATGCGAGGACAGGAAACGCGAGGCCGTCGCGGGGATCAGTGATCCGTTAGGCATCAGCGTCGTGATTGCCAGATTCCTGGGTCGCGATGTCCGTGGATACACGCGCGCACGACGATTTCGTCACCCTGCTCCTCGAAGACCAGGTCGCAGCCTGCCTCGGATTCGGGCGATTGCCTCGTCCCATGGGACGGCCGAGCCAGGGTCGCGCTGATGTTCCGCGCGCCGCCGGTCGAGCTCCGCGCGCTGAGCGTCAGTGAGCGGCAGGATGCTGGGATCGGTCTGGGCTTCCTCAACGATGGAGTCCCAGATGTCGCCAACAAGACGGAGGCGCTCATTGACCGACAAACGCCGATAGTTAAAGCCAGGCCTCGCTCATAGGTGTAACTTCTGCTCGGCAACGCGCGCCCGCAAGGAAGGTTTGTACGAGTACAGCCGGTCCGCAACGCGGCAATGCCGCTCCGAGAAGCGTACTCGAGCGAGGATTCCGGCTTCTTTGCGATCTCGAGATTCAACCAGATCCGGCGCGCTTGCGCATTACAGTTTTCGCGTCGAGCAAATCAGTAGAGAATGGTGACGCTGGTAGGAGCAAACGTGCTGTCAAAGAAGAAAACCTCGCCCCACTCACCCGCCGCCCAACCGACCCGGTGGACGGCGAAGTGACCGGATCCGATCTTCGCTACTTGGACATGCCCTGCGCTCGACGACGACACGTGCGCGGAAGAGTCGACCGCCAAAGCGGCGCGAATACACGTAGAATCGTCCGTGACTAACTGGACGTCGTCGGCAGCGGTCATTGGGACGCCAACACGGGCTCGCATTGCGATTCGTGTTGAGTCGGGCCCGCTTGCGTTTCGCCTCGTCCACTGTAGGAAGTTCTTGGCGGCGCTGTCGGCGGACAAGCAAGCCGAGTCGATAGAAGCCAATCCGCTCGTGGTTCTGCCGAGGCGAGACCTTGGGCTGGATGGCAGACGAGCGGCCGTGACGACGAGTACTAACAGAACGACCGGAAAGGCGTGAAACCGCGTCATGCACATCTCCGCAGAAATAGCCAAGGCTCAATAAGACTAAGACTTGCCCTGCGCGTAGCCTGACGCACACGTCGTCTCGCTCTGCGTGAGGCAGGCGGCGCGCCTGCGTCAGCTTTAATCGGCGGTTTTCAACCCCACGTGTACTTGATTGGATTCACGGCCCCGCGCTTCCGAAATTCGTCTGGTACTCTCTTGCCGACATACACTCGCGAGATGTCGCCAGGAGCCGGATGGCCGACGAAGCCGAGACGGCCAGCTTCCGTGCCAAGACCCGGGAAGTTCTCGCTGGTCGAGTCAAGCCAATGGTCCGCCACAAACGCACCGACGATCAGGCCTTGCTGCGTCGCAAGAATCACCTCGGCTTGTTCGGCCTTGGTGCGACTGATCTTCCACGCGAACCGGGTCGCGTCGTACAAGGATCGTTCGGTGGCACTTCGATTGACGTTGATAAGAATCGCCCTGTGCTTGAATTCGGCCGGTGTAGCGCAATAACGAGCGATGATTTCCTGCGCATGCATGACGCCAAAATCGTTACTCCCAGCACCGCCGACGGCATTGGTTAGTCCAGGGTATGCATCAATGAGGGCAGCCTCGACCTCGAAAGCCGTCGTATCGTCCATGCCGTGCCGATGGATCACGTGCGAAACTTCGAAGCCGGCCAGATGAATCTCCCGAATCCGCTTGAGCTTGTTGTCGGCCAACTCGTCAGCACCAACTTGTTCTCGGATGTGTGCAAATACACGATCTCCACGGCCCTTGCCGACGTAAAACGTCTCTCCGTCACGGGGGTCGATCAATCGATACACGTATGTCTGCAACTTTTCCGCGACGCCGAGCGGGAAGGCGCTGAGCTCTTCCTGATTCATGTTCGTTCTCTCCAGTATTCTCATTCAGGCGCCTAACGTCGTGGCAGCCCTATCGCGACGCGTTGCAGCATTACGGCGAGCGATCACAATGCTAGCGGCTGTTGCTTCCACCGCCGCCGCCCGCCCGGAGGAGCGCATCCATGGTTGCCACCTGACTAATGCCCCGCTGTCGCCGCCGAGTCTGCGCCCGGTGCATGCACATAGATGGCGATTGCTTGTCCCTTCCGGTTCGCCGAGGTGCCGAGGAGTGCGTGGGCGACCTTTGCCCCGGTGCCGGGGTCCTTCATATCGTGGAGGACGATCCCGTTGGCCCCGAGGTTTGCAGCCTTCTGACGCATTGATTTGAACATCTTGGCTTCATCCGTCCACTCCGCGCTAGCCTTGGAGTTCAGGATCGCGATCTCGTCATACTTCCTAGGCACCTGGTCTTCCCCGCGGTAGATCACAACGCTATCGGCGCTAATTGCCGGGCGTACCAACCTCTCATTCATGACAGCTGCGTTGGTGCTCACGCATGCTGCCGTGAAGGCAGCGAGGAGCACGACCACGGCCGATTTCATATATGACCTTGCGTTGGAGTGAACTGCCGCCTAACACCAACCGTTACAGGTGTACGAAAGGACCTGCACGCATGTGAGACGACCCGTTGGGCGGGTGGCAACGCTCCGGCGCGAGGTCGATCTTTAGTGCGGCCGCGAGAGTTAGGCCGCGCTCGCCGGTCTATTGCATCGTTAGCTGCCGCGCACAAGTGAGTCCAAACTGGTGCAGCCGCCCCGATTGGCCGGACGTCCGTAGTGGCGCTTGCGGTTCTGGTTCCGGCCGTTCGGCCATCGCGTCTCGATCCGATGATGACATTACGCGCGCCGTAGGTACCGAGTCTGGAGCGAAGATCCGCATCCGCCCCTGCTTACCTGGCGAGCTCGGGGAATTGGCGCGATGTGCGGAACACAGTGAGTATCTCGACGCGGTCCTGGCGCAACTCGTAGACGATGCGATAGCTGCCTTCAGGCAGCTCTCTCACGGAGTGCTGATTCAACTCGGGGACGACACGTCCGGACTCGGGGAATTCCGTGAGGCGATCGACCGCTTGAACGAGGCGGCTCGCGACGATGGCACCGTAGTGCGGAGACGTCCGGGCGATGTAGGCGTGAATATCTGCGAGATCATCAACGGCCTGCGCGGCCCAGAAAATCTTCGCCCGCGGACTCACCGCAGACCAAATCGGCGTTGAACGTCCTGGTGCGAAACCGTCCGGCCAAGCCGAATGTCCTCGCGGCCACGTTCAATTTTCTCGAGGAGGTAGAGTTGCTCCATCGCATCCTCGAGGGTGGCATCGTCGGGGAGTTGCTCGACGGCCTGCAGCGCTAGTTCTTTCTGCGATGTTTCAGTCATAGTGGCCTCACTCTCACGAGCGTCAGCTGCCGGTAGTCATGAGCAGCGTTGCCCATAGCCGAAATCTCTGCTTGGCAGTGCCCGTCCGCAAGGAACGATGATGCGCCTTGGGCAGGCGAAATGAGTCAGCTAGACGGGGCGCCGGTCCGAATTCCAACGAGAAGCGCTGCGTACTTGGGCGACCTCGAGTCCGAGCTTCGGTTCCCACTTGCGAAGAAGGGGAGCGACACACTGTTAGCAACACGAACGCCTGTCTTCCCGGAGTCCTCGATGATGTCCAGGCGGAACCTCCGGTCACGAAAGTAGGTATAGCCAGCGTGTTCATCCGCCCGCTGCCCGCGCAGGGCAGACAGCTTGACGCTTTCCACAATGGCGAGAACCGCTCGAGAAGTGATCTGCTGCCGCAGACGCTGTCCGTACCACGCGCACGCGGCCGGCCCCTCCTCACCGAACGAGAACAGGCCCTGGTGCTGCGTTAGGCCCAAACCGAAATCGCACGAACCGGCGATAGAGCGGCGTGATGCGATATTCCGTTGGGCGCAGCACGCCAACCGCGGGCAGGGCGCGCTCCTCGCACAACCCGAACGCCACGAGCACCACGAGGATGCGGCTGCGAAATGCATAGTGTCTGAGGTCGAGGCCGAGCTGTGCTTCGAGGGGCGTGATGGGCTCCATTGCGCTCTCGAGCCATGCGCGCGACGCCAACAGCTCGGACGATGACCACTCCGCCGCGCACGACGACAACCGGTACAGGGAGTATGCGGCCGTGGCCTGCAGCGCCGGCTGATCCATGCGGTCCATCCATTGCAGGTCGAGCTTCCGGAACAGGGTTCGGAAGAGCAGCGCGAACAAGTGGCCGGCGCGATCGTCCTGTACGAGCTCGCGTCCGCGGGCCGTGATGCGGAATCCTTTGCGGCGGAGCAGCAGTCCGGCGAACATGAGCAGGTGACGCAGCAGCAAGAGCCAGTACACGTCGCCTTCGTTCGCGAACGTGGGTGCGGGAAGTACTCCATCCATGTCGCCCAGTCGTTGCCGCACGAGCTCGAGATGCGGGGAGATTGCGGCCACGTCGGCGCGGGTGAGGTTGTGCGCCGCGGTTTCCTTGAGCGGCCCATGGGCGGCGACGTAGTCGAGCATGAAGCGCGCGTCGGCAAACATCGGTGCCTGGGCCACGTCGTCGAGCGACAGCGTGTCGTCGAGCATGAGCGCGCTGTTGGGCGCGCTCCAATCCGCGTCGAGAAGCTCGCGCAGTTGGTTAGGCGACAGGCCGCCAAGGTCCGCCTGGGGGCGCTCGTTATAGGCGCGCGTCAGGCGATCGGCCGCGCGCTGCGCGTGCTCCATGGACACGTACGGCCCGTGGGTCTTGAGCTCGTCCAACAGCGAGTCGAGGAACGGCGGCCGATCGTCGCGCATAGTGTGCAGCTTGCACGCGTGTTCCGGTGGTGCGCAAGAGCCGAAAGGGGCCGCCGACATGTTGCAGGCGGGGTGGCTTGGCCCGGCGCCCATTGCTACCCGGCGTCGGATCTGTCTCGCGTTAGGCGTCGGGTCAAAAGCGCGATGTCCTACAGTCGATCGCGCCAATATCCAGGTTCGCGGTGAAGATGCATGACCGCGATCAACGACAATCAAACCGAGAACCCGCTCGAGTTCGTCGATGAAGGCGGCACGAAGTCCGGCACCTTGCCTGCTGTAGAACTCCGCAGCCTTGAACAATTCGACTTTCGGCCGCCTCAATGATTTCGACGTTTTTCACTCCGTCGGGCGCACGCCACTCCGTAGCTCGTGAAGGACTTCAGCGAGCGGCCGGGTGCGTGCGGTGCCTGCGTCGAGCTCTGCCACCCGACGGGCTACCTCGGCGTGCCAAGCGTGTTCGACGCCGGCATCCTCGTCGAGACTGGCGATGAGGAATTCAGCGAGCCGAGCGCGGACGTGGGTCGGTAGCTGGAGCAATTCCAGCGTCTGGCGTGATCCTGGGCGTATGTCTAACGACGCCAGTTAGAGAATCGTAATGATAACGCGCGCTGCGCGCGTACGATCTATACGGCGACGACCTCTCCGCAAGGAGTCGGGCGATCGAACGGGAAGGTGTCGCATTCTGGTAGATCCGCGTTGCGGATGCGGCCGGCCGTAGATCGCGTGACTAGGCTTGTTCCGTCTTGCGGCCAACGCGCAATCGGCTTGAGCTAAATGGCTTGTCATTGCTTGACAACGCGACGTCGAGAGCATTGCGTTAGGACCGTACAATCCACCGTCGCGACCGTGGCGTTAGGACCGTGAGGCGCTGCCATTGCCTCCGTGCCTGATCACCCGAGGCCCGGAGCTACTCCGCGCGGCGGGAGCAATCTAGGAAAGTTACTGCGCGCGGGTCATTGTTCGTCCATCTCCGGAGAGATCGAATGTCGCTTCCGAAAGGGCGCCCAGGGGGGATAATGCTCGCAGTGGTCAGCTGTCTACTCATTGCGCTTGCGTGCCAGGTGGACCGAGTTGCTGCTCCACCCAGAATACCGGTGGCGCGCGCAGTGGCAGGACCTCCGGTCATGCTATCCGTAACATGCACGTTCTCGCGCAGAGCGAGCACCGTGTCGTGCGCGCCGGCGTCGCCGCCTCTCGCGGCGGGAGTGAGCGCAAACGTGATACTCTCGCCGACGGGTACCTACGCGACATTCGCTCCCTTCAACCTCGTGAAGGACACGGTTAATCAGGTATGGTCGTTCGATGCGTTCTTGCACAATGCGCTGCAACAGTCGATCGGTACGCTCAACGGCACCACCGTGACTGGATCGAGAATCTACGTGACGGCGATCTCGGCGACGCAGGGCACCGGAACGGTCCGCATCATCAACCCCGATGGCATTGGGAATCTCACCGCTCCGAACCAACCCTACTTCACCTACAATCAGATCGTTGCAGCGGGCGCCAATTCTAACGCAAAGCTGTGGAAAGTCAGCGTGCCGAATACCGTCACGGCTGTGAACATGGATATTCTCATGACAACGGATTTCCCGGCTGAACAAACGGTTACCCTGTTACCTCCGGACACCGTTGCCTGCATGGGTACACTCTGACACGAACGTCAGCCACTCCTACCGACAGTTCGCCAGGCGGTTTTGCAAGCGCATCGTTTGGTGACGTTTCGCCCAACGGCCACGCTAGCCGATCGTCAGCTTGCGATTGCTATGGTGAATGGGGTTGTCGTCGGTGGTGACCGGACTCCGGATGGTAGCTATCGGCTACTACTATGTGCAAGTCCCCGACGACGGCTCCGGCAGTGGAATAAGTGCGGCGATCCTGTCACTGATAGCTCTGCCGCAGGTGCAAATCGCATCCTACGAAGCTTACCTAGACCCTCTCTATCTTCGCCCAAATGACGGAGGTGACTACAAGTTTGGAAACTGAGCCCCGACAGCGCGGACCTTACAAAGAAAAACTGGTCGCTGGAAATGGTTGATGCACCGTTCGCTTGGGGTTGCAGCATCGGTACTGTTAACACGCCGATCGGAATTGTGGACGTCGGTTTTCACGCGATAACTGACCTTCTGCCTAACATTGATCCTTCAAATCCCGCCTTTTCCCCTTCGTCGGACGCCCGGGTGCATGGTACCTTCACCGCGTCGATCATCGCTGCAGCAGGAAACGATAGTATCGGCATGACGGGCGTCATGTGGCGCGCGAAACTATTGGCCCACGATCCTGAAATCGATACCGTACTTCGGACCAAGTCCGGTGTTGAGACAATCCAGAATATCGCCCAGCATGTTGCGAGCTTGGGAGCCGCCGGCGCCCGAGTCGTCAATTTGTCGTTCGGCAAGGAATACAAGAGTGTGATTAACGGTGATTCGGTCTACCGTGCGCCTCGAACGAGAGACGACACACTCCTTGCGCAAGTCGCCGCGAATTTCTTTATGTTCGAGCTTCGCAAGGAGCAGAAAGACCTCGGCACCACAAGGATTCCGCTACTCGTCGTTGCTGCTGGCAACTTTCCCAACGTCGGCAACCACCACCAGATCGACGCGTGGTGGAGCATTTTGCCGCAAATCAAGGACTCGCTTCACGACACCGTCCTTGTCGTCGGAGCGTCTGATCCGCACCGTCATGTCGCCTGGTTCTCCGGCACAAATATCAACCATGCGTATGTCGACATTATGGCGCCCGGTGACAGCGTGTACACTCTCGATAGGAATGGCGCGCTGCAACTTGAATCCGGCACGTCATTGGCGTCTCCGCTTGTAACGGGATCGGCTGGTTTGCTTGTATCGTTCGATTCTACTTTGGGGAGCTTTAGTCCTGGACATGGCGCGCCAGAGCTGAGTAGCCTCATCCTCGGCGGAGCGGATAGCAACATTGACGTGAACGGAGTACAACGGACTGTGGACGGGTTTCGTCTCCTAAATCTGTATGAGCCGCTCAAGCTCGCCGCCCAACGCGCTGGTGCCCCGCTGTGCGGGAATGAAGTTTGGATTGCTAACGGGAACGTCTTCGCGCGGCGCACTACCGGTGTGCAGATGATTGGTGCAACCGCAGGGCCGCACGCGTGGGGAGCCAATGTCATGCACGGCGGGCACCGCTTGCAGTACACCGACACGAGCGGCGTCCATACGCTCGATTATGGCAATCCGACTTGGGTTGCTGGCCCAACGAACACCGTCACGGACTCGATTCCCGGCGGCACCTATCGCTCGCTTCTTCTGCACTTACACGACGGCGATACCGCCGTCTCTCTCTCGTGGGCGGACGCGACGACTGCCGACGGCCAACCGGTCGAACGGGTCTCTATTGCGCTTACCGACAGCTACAACAGTCCGGAGCGAGACACGACCTTTGATGTCCCGGCGGGGCCGCAAGGCGCTAACATGGGCGGCGATCCGCCATGCGAGCTGTGCTTCTTTCCGCGGCTGGCCGGGATCTCGTCGGTGTCGGGCGCGTACTCGCCACGGTCGCCGCGCTTTCTGGTTGTCGTGAACCGTGACACAGCGTCGTCGGTCACGCTGCATCCGCCGTCTGGCGGCTGCTCGCAGTCTGGTAGTGGAACCCTATCCGTTCACACGTTGATCTGCGGCGGCACGGGTGAGCTGAGTGCAACCTATGTGTTCACGCCCGAGAAAGCCGACATTTACGACGTCCGCGTCTCGAATCATGCGCCGTGGTTTACGATCGTCCCTCATAGCACATTGCCTGGCGCTTGGGTCTATTGGGCCGGTCTTTCGGAACTCGACAATGAAACAGTGGCGGGCATCGGCTCGGAGAACGACACCTCAATCTTCAACACCCCGTCCGATAACACGAGTCGCGTCGTGACATCGTGCAACATCGAGTACCGTGATCGCCTGCTGGCGAGCATGACTGGAGGACCGGCGCCGGTCGCGACTAACGATGCGTGCCCTGATCTTCAAGCGGGTAATGGGCGACTGGGCAGCGGTACGGTCTCTCCCTCGGTCGCCGGTAGAGCCCCAAGATTGGCAACCCCGGATGGTGCGGCGACCAAACGTCGTGCCTCGAGCGCCCGCGTCGGTGGAGTGCTTAAATTACCGTTAGGCAGCGCGAAGCGCGCGTTGCCGCAATAGCCGTCGGGAGGTTTGGATACGGACGTCGACGCGCGCTGACTGACGGCTTCGCCGCGCGGGTACCAACCGGCCCGCGGTTAGGCGTAACGGGCGGCGTGCTGATGCGCTGGGCGCGCCCAGCCTGCCTTGGATTCCGGCGGATTTCAGCCGTATCCGCTGTGACGCGATAGACTATCCGGTAAGCGCCATTCAGTACTTCCGGAACGGTCGGGCGGGCGAGCTCCGGAACTATTCGTCCGGACAGCGGATGCTCTTGCAGTCGACGGACGGCGGCCACGAGCCGGCCGGTAACGATGGCGGCATATCGAGGGGAATCGGCAGCAATGTAGTCGCGGATCTCACGCAAATCGTCGCGCGCGGGCGCAGACCAAACGATCCCAAGTCACCCCTCTGGCGGGAACTCACGCTCGATCTCGGCTTGCGATACAACGTCGCCGCGCTCAACGGCGTCGATGCCCCGAGCTATTTTGCCGAGAAAGTAGAGGCGCTCCATGACGTCCTCGACAGAGGCATCTTCGGGGACTTGTTCAACAGCCTCGCGGAGGAGTTGCTTTGCGGCGGACATATTCCTCTCAGTGGACGCTTGTGCAGTGTTTTGCGGAATGTATCCGTTAGGCAAGACCTCCCAATTCGACTTCGGCTGCCTCAATTTTTTGATGTGGTCAGTCGGTTGGAGGCGCGGACCCGCGGGCGCCGCGCCTCATGCGCGCGCTGCCGTGCCGTTTTACGTGCGCGTGCGCCGCCCGCCTGCCACGACGAGCACGATCCCGAGCACGAGGGCGACCCCGCCGGCGACGGGCGAGACGAATCCCCGTTTCACCGTGCCCACCTCGATCGGACCGACCTGCGCCGAGTGGCGCTCCTTGACGTAGCTGAACCCGCCGAGTGCCAGCACAACGATGCCGGCCACGACGAGGATCCAGCCGAGAATGCCGAGTGGTCGCATGGTGCCTCCTTAAGAATGGGAGGGACCCAAGCACGTCGCGTGCCCAGCCGCTTGGTCGGCGAGCATTCCGTTCGACCGCATATCACGCCGGCGCGCGAGAGGCGACCAAGCTCCCCCGATTTTGCAGACACCTCAATAACTCTGGGAGTACGTTGAGGCTGGAGGTGAGCTGGTACACCACGGTGAATGGGGGGAGTGGTCATGGCCAAAGTGAAATGCGGCATTTCGGTATCGGTGGACAACTGTGTGGCCGGGCACCACATGACCGAGGAGCATCCATTTGGCGACATGCCGCAGAATCTGCTGCACCACTGGCAATTGGACGAGCCGGAGAAGCACGCGGCGGAGGTTCATGCGCTGCTGGATGGGGGCGCGTTTATCATTGGGCGCAACATGTTTGGGCCGAGCGGACCGGAGTACGACCGCAGTTGGCAGGGCTGGTGGGGCGACGACCCGCCGTACCATGCGCCGGTGTTTGTGTTGACGCGCCGGGCGCGCGCGCCGCTCGAGATGAAAGGCGGCACGACGTTTTATTTTGTGACTAACGGGATCGAATCGGCGCTCGAGCAGGCGCGCGCGGCAGCCGGCGAACGGGATGTGCATCGTGATGGGCGGCGCCGACACGGTGAACCAATTTCTGCGCGCTGGGCTGCTGGACGAGCTGTGGCTGCACGTTGCGCCGATCGTGTATGGCGACGGCAAGCGGTTATTCGAGGGCGTGCGCATGCAGGAGCTGGAGGTGTTGGACGTGCGCTCCACGCCGATCGTGACGCATGTGCGGTACGGGGTGAAACGCGGGTAGCGTCGCAGAGGACTAACGGAGCAACGATGCCAGTGTCTCCAGGCGGAACCTCCGGCCACGAGGGTAGATGCTCTCGCTGGTGACGCGCTCGCGGCGCGATTCCCGGATCTGATCGGCGAATCGGGCGTGTTGCCGGTGAATCCATCCGAGGCGGGAAATGACTGCCACGCGGACGGCGTCATCGTCGAGGCGGAGCGGCGTCGCTACGCGCACGCGGCCTAACGGCTGGTACACGGCGACGTGCAGGTTCTTGATGTCGTGGTGCATGAGACCTCTACCGCCCGAGGTTCAATTCTAACGGCTGAAGTGCTCATTCCATTTCCCGGCGAAGAGAAGTCGATTCTCGTTGACACGTCTGCGTGGTCAAGTCATGACGCCACCGGTAACAAGCGAATCAGCGAGGAGGAATGGAACGTCCACATGGTTAGCTGCGACAATCAATGTCATTGGATGCGCGGCGCTCCTTACCGGCGATCACTTGGAGGATAGCAACACAGCGCGGCGTCCGCGGCGCTTGAGACATGTCCGCCGATTCTTCCCGGACGTGCGCTTTGATTGATGCATTTCTGGGCACGCCAATCGTGACGCGAGGTCGTGTTCGCGTCGAGGGAGCACGCATGCGCGACGATGCTACGTGACATTGATCAGAACGCGAATAGAGCGTAGGAGTGCCTGGCCGTTGAAATCGCGGCCGCGAGCGATGAAACCACGACGCTCCAAGGTTTTATTCATTCCGTGCACCGGGGGAGCCGATACCCGGAAGTACTCCTGAATGTCGCTTTCCGCGGGCGCGATTCCGAACCGCGCGAGGTAGCGCACGATGAACTCGAGATATTGGCGCTGCTGTACCGACGGATCGCCGGCACCTCGTGGGCGGCGCGCGGCCTCGTCACGCGGCGCACGGGAAGGATGACGTTGCCTGTGTATCGCACCACCACGCGACGCTGAAAGGGGCTACGTGCGATGCATGATACGACCGGTGTCAGGCGGCATGCCTGCCGCGGCGAACTTTCACCATCACGTCGACGCCTGCCCTGGCGAGCATTTCGACCAGGGTGTCGATGCTGAACCGCTCGATTTTGCCGCGCGTGAGGTCGGAGATTCGCGGCTGGGTGACGTGAAACAGCTTCGCGGCCTCCGCCTGCGTGAGACCGCGAGCCTCGATGAGGCGCTCCACCTCGAGCATCAGATCAGCGCGGATACGAAGATGCTCCGCTTCGACATGATCGAAGCCGACTGCCTCGAATGCGTTGCCATATCGCCGACCTTTCGCCATGACTACCTCCCTTCGCGGGTCCGGATCAGTTGGCCTAACCGCTCCGCGGCAACCGCGAGATCGCGTTGAGCCGTTTTCTGTGACTTCTTCTCGAACGCGTGCAGCACGTAAATGGCTTCGGCAAACTTGGCCACGTACAGCACGCGAAATTCTTGGCCAATCCTGACGCGAAGCTCCGCGACTCCCTTGCCGACGGTTGGCATCGGCTTCCAGTCCCGCGGTTCAAGTCCTTGTTGCACCCGGTACAACTCGAAACCAGCCCGCAGGCGAGCATCGGCCGGGAAACGTTTCAGGTCGTCACGAGACGAGCCGAGGCAAACCAGCGGCTTGAGTGTCACAGGAGAATATACACTTTAGTATATATTCTGTCAACGCGGAGGGCATAGGGAGGGCGAGGTCACCATGGCCGTCGATCGGACTCAGACAGCGACCGGACCGAACAAACCCGGAACTTCTTATTGTTAGGCTCGTCCCCTCGATAAAGTGAATGGCGATGCCGCCGGATGGGATCGCGTCGACGTGGCTGACGCGTCGGTCGGCAAGCGTGTCGGAAAGCGAACGCGCGTCTCTGTTCATCCCGTTCATCATTGTAGCGACACAGCGGTGGAGTACGCCGTCTCGACGCTTGCGCCCTCAAATGCGCGACGCAAAGACGCCGCGGCGCTCCCTGATCGAACAGAATTTTCAGGACGACCTACGCGGAAACGGCGAGGCTGCGGCTCGCGTGCTCGAGGACGGCGTCAACTTGTTCGCGGGTCACGCCAGGGAACCAGGGTCATGATCTCGTAGTTGAGCGTCGCCATTCAACCTCGTCACGATCGGCCGGGATCAGTCGGTCAAAGACGCCGCACGCCGCTCGTCGTAAGAAGACATTGTGGCGTCTCGTCGTCAGCGCAGGACGTCAATCACCCTCGTGCGGGGCGGACTCGAGGTAGCGCTCCAGAAGTTGGCGTGGCGTGACAATAGCGAGTCCGGCCCAGCCGTTTAGGCGAAGCAAGTGCTTATCACCGGACCCAATCGTTGGGACGCCGGCCGCAATCGCGCACGCCAGGAACTTGTCGTCTTCCGGGTCGGCCGAGACACCATTGGAAAGAGCGGGCGCATCCACGATCGTTGCCGTTTGCGTCACGAGCGACAGTATCGCATTGAGGCTGGTGATCGCCGGGCAACGGGTCGAGAGAACCGCGGCGGTCTCGTAGTACTCAGAGAGAATGTCAGGCGAGAGTACGAGTTGCAGTCGGCTTTCCTGCCAAGCCGCGAGAATGCGTCCGGGTACGCCCCCGAAAAAGATTCCGGAGAGTAGCACGTTCGTATCTATGATGACGTGCAGCACGGCGGGCCGTGGCGGTGGTGCAATCACTGGGAGTCACGACGGACTACTTGTGTCGACGCGCGCGGCGCGTACTGGCGACGGCGCGTGCGATGTCGCCACGTCTCACGCCACTTTGCTTCGCAGCAAGGCGGGTTTGTTGGAGCAGTGTTGTGAACTCTCGCTTGTCCGGCGCCTGCAGAACCTTGAGGATCACGACGTCGCGATCGCCGAGCACGACGAATTGCGCGCCTGGTTTGAGGCCAAGGCGGGTGCGGATTTCTTCAGGGATCACCACTTGGCCCTTGGAGGACAACGTGGTGGTGGTGGCGTCACGCATTGAATGGCTCCTGCGTTCTTACTAGTCTGCGATGGCCGCTTCGGTCAGAAATGCGCCTAACGTCAATGCGACGCCGCCCACCAGCATGATTCCGGGAATGAAGTCCACCGCAACGCCTCTTGACAGAGTCGCGATCGGAGTCCTAACGGTCGTCCGGGGTTGAGCTCCGATGCACAGGCTAACGACGATCAATTTCAATCGAGTGCTCCATTGGAATTACAGCCCGCCATTTCTCGCGAACACAAGAACGAACCCGGTGGTTACCGGTGCGCCCGCGACGGCGCCGGCGACGGTGCACGCAGCCGTAACGCCAAGCACCGCGCGCGAAGGTTTCATACACCGAGGGATACGGAGCGCCGCATCCTTGTAGCGGCTACCACCGTTCACCCGAACTCAGTTTGCGCGCAGCATTGAGGCGGGATCACTGTGTGCGGCGCGGCGGGCTGGTAGCCATGTGGCGGCGATGGCGGTCGTGGCTAGAATTGTGATCGTTGCAATCCACGCCGTCGGATCCATCGCTTGGATATCGTACAACTGTGTGCGGAGGAGCTGCACGGCGGCCCACGCCCCAAAGGCTCCAGCCGAGATGCCGCCGAGCAAGACAAACATTGCCTCGCGCAAGACGATCGCGTGAACGCGCTGTGGCGTCGCGCCCATCGCAGCTCTGATCGCAAACTCCGGAAGGCGTTGGCTCACCGACGAAGCCATCAGGCCATACAAACCGACGATGGATAACAGCAACGCGAAGCACGCGAACACGGTTAATACTCGCGCAACGAAGCGACGTGGCGCGATTGTATCCGAGTAGAGAAGGGAAAGCGGCTGAATTGGCCCGATCATCAGTGTCGCATTGGCCGCCCGAACCTGCGCGTGTAGCGCCGATACTGACACGCTTCCCTTCAGCGGTCCCTGACGTGCGAGCAGCATCGCCCCAAAAGCGGGGCTCTCAGCAAATGGAACATAGATCGTTGGATACGCTGCACGGTCAGGGGCGATATCTCGCGCGTTGCCAACAACGCCCACGACAATGCGACCATTCACTCTAGAATCGTTGCCGATGGTTATCGCCTTGCCGAGAGGATCCAGCCCTGGCCAGAACAATCGTGCAGCCGCCTCGTTTACGATCGCCACCCCTGTTCGTTGTCCCGTACCGGATCTTAGAAAGTTGAGTGCCGCATCCTGATCAGAGAATGCTCGGCCGCGCCGCAGCGGGAGCCGAAGCACCTTGAAGTAGTCGGGTGTAACGGCGCGACTCTGAACAGATCGCCATTCCGGCGAGCCGTCGGGTTCTGACGGCACGATTCCAGTTCTGGCGAGCCAGGTTGCATTTACGCCAGCAAGCGAGGGTGTCGCGACTACCGCAGCATTGGTAATACCTGGAATCGCGTTCACGGACTGCACGACCCTGCTGTAAAAAAGCACCAAGCGGTCCCACTCGGGACGGTTAGAACCTTGGGGTGTGACTGCGCTCAAGGGCAGTTCGAGATTGGTAGCGAGGACGCCTGAAGGATCGAAACCGACGTCGAGATGGTCGAGCGTTAACACGGTTCGAACCATCAGCCCGGCACTTCCGAGCAGGATCAAGGCCACCGCGAGTTCCGCGGCAACTAGAAATCGCGAGCTGCGGCCCGTTACGCGCGCCGTCGTACCGCTTCGGAGCGCCGTGGCAACGTCGATGCGATTGTTGCGAAGGACTGGCAGCGTACCCGTCAGCACGATGCACACGGCCGCTATTCCTGCCACGTATGCCACTAACCGCAAGTCGAATCTCGTACGAGACAGTCCGGCGATCTCCGCGGAGGCGGTCGCCAGGAGTCCGTTGTGAATCACAATCGCCAGCAGTATTCCGACAATCAGCCCCATCACCGCTAGCATGCCATACTCCGCCGTGCTGTCCAACAGCAGACGCGTTGTGCTCGAGCCTAACGCGACTCGGGTGGCGAGCTCCTGTTGCCGACCGCGCTCGCGCTGCAACACGAGCGTCGAGACGTTCACGCACACTAGGGCCAGCAGTAAAGAAACGGCAGTTAGAAGCGCCCAAAGTGTGCCACGCACGTCGCCATTGATGCTCTCGGCGAACGGTCGGACATCCGAGGTCCAACCGGCGTTCGTCGAGACAAATTCGCGGCCGAGCTGCGCCTCAATGCTTTTCAGTTCCCGCCGTGCGCCGTCGACGGAAATGCCGGGGCGGAGGCGGCCAATCGCCTGCCGCCACCGGTCAGCTTCTCCTCGCCCATTGGCCCGCGTCCAAAGTTCGGGCTTCCAGATTTGAACGTCGCGCGGGAACGCGAAGTCACGTGGCATCACACCGACGATCGTTAGCGGCACGCGCCCTTCAACTTCGAGGGTACGTCCGACTACTCGCGCATTGGCGCCGAACCACGACTGCCACAGTGCATAGCTGATGACAACTTCGCGTTCATGCCCGGCAATCGCAGAATCTCCGACTGGGAATATCCGACCGATCAGCGGCCTAACGGATAACAGATCGAAAAAGTTTGGGGACACGTTCGCGGTTGCGACTTGAGCGGGCTCTTGGCGATTCGTCACAAGCGCGGGGGCCGTCCAGAACATTGCGATCGACGCGAAACTGTGGCTTCGTTCTCGCCAATCCAAGAGACTTCCTGGAAGAACGCCGACATCCTCCTGGCCAGCCACGAGATTGCTTTCAGAGAGCGTGACGAGCCGATCAGGGTGAGGGAACGGAAGCGGTCGCAGCAACGCCGTGTCGACGAGTGTGAAAACGGCGACGTTTGCTCCAATGCCTAACGCGAGGATCAATACCGTTGCGACGGTGAACAGAGGTGAGCGTCCCAGTCGGCGAAGCACTAGGCGTAGATTGAGCGACATAGTAGGCTACCGTAGACAAGAGTCACGTTACGAACGCGATCTCGTTCTTTGATCTGCCCGGGCTCGGCCACCGCGTCTAGGTGCAATGCGCGGCACGCTGGCGCGTCGATGCGCGCTAGGCCGCGTTCCTTTAGGCAGCGAAGCCGGCAACTCGAAAGAGCAACGGCGCCACCTTGGGCACTATTACGAAGAAGCTCCAGAACCCACAACGCGAAAGGAACTCCGGTATAGGGGCGCAGCGACGGTGCCGCCTACGCTTGGTGCCGCTCCTCCACGCCGAACCTATTCCTTGACATTACCGGTGTCGAGACCACGATAGGTGCTAAGATCGGTAGACGAGGTGGTACTAACCGCCGGCGCCTTCGCAATTTGCGCCGGGCTGTGAGGAAGGCAAAACTTAGAACCTTCACCGCAAGGCACCACCGAGAAGCACTTACCTAACGCGATCGCTGACTCAAGGCGCTTCCTTCGCGTGACCTGACCGGCTAGGGTAGTCAATCTCATGGGCGTTTGACTTCGCGAAGAAGTTGCCTAACGGCACCAAGCTCTACTACAGGCCGGCGAGCAATCCTTCGACTGAGATGTCCTCGTCAAGGTCCTGCCAACGAATCCCGATGCCGTCGGCAACCAGGCGATCTCGCGCGAGCTGCTCGGGTGACGCCTTCCGTAATCGGGGGAACCACTCGAGCGGGACGGCGAGTTCGCGACCGTCAGCTAGGCGGACATGCAGCGCGTCTGTCGTGCACGTGACCTCCACGGCACGAGACTCAATTCTAACGGCTGAACTGCTCATTACATTTCCCGGTGAAGAGCAGTCGGACTCGCGACGCATGCACCTGAGCTTCGCTGTTACCATTTCCATCTCCCAACCCCGATTGCACCAGACGTGGCAAGCTCCACGTTGTACTTCGGCACAAATGGATCGCGCAGCACTTGTACCGCAGACATCTTGCTCACAGTGAAGGCTTTGATTTGGCTCGTCGCTACTTCCCACCCATAGAAATTCAGGTTGCCGGTCGTACTCGCCCAACGCAACGAGTATGGCTCAACCCGTCGACGACGACCATGGTAATCGAATTGCACAAGGAGCCGGTTCGCCCCGGCAAAGCGCAATCGGTCGATGACGCTGCTATGCATGTCCCGCGGTGCGATGACGCCGCCCGCGCCGGCGTTAGGCACCGTGGCCAACCCGGTCGCCGTGCCCCGGATGCTCCGGGAGACGCCCGCAGCCAACCATTCCAGCGCTCGATCCAGGCGTTCGATCGCGCCATTGACAGGCGCCGCGTAAGGAAGCTGATGCGCCAGCATAGCATCCCAGTCTGATCGCAGTTCGGCCGATTCGCGGACCCGCGTGACGATCTCGGAAGCAGTAGGCGGTTCGAAACCCTTGGCCCGGCACTTCGCGGCGAAGGTGATGCGCGTTGTCTCCGCATTGAGGGGCTCCTCCAAATTGTCCAGGATGTACACGACATTGTATAAATCCCGCGGGCGGGTTCGCTCGAACAGCGCGCGCGTTTTTTCGGCGAGTAGTTCTTCGAAGGCGTACGTACGGACGCGCGCGTCGACCGGCATGCTGTCCGAGTATGGATGCAAGACATGTCGCGAAACCGTTGGGACGACTACCTGCTCGTGTTGCGTGATGTCGAACCGAATTCTCGGCCATCCGGGCATGCCAAGCGGCCCTTGATAGCCTATTCGACCCTCGAATGTTGGGCGGTCGAGCGCGTCGTGCTTGGCCTTGACCATTATCTCGGCAGGATTGAGTCGGAGACCACTCAGCTCCTGCGCGCGCTCGGCAAGATCACGCAGTGCGCCCGCAATGGAGGAGGCATTGTAGGCCGCCGAAGGCAAGAGCGTGAAGTCGAGATCTTCCGAGAAACGATAGGTTTCAAAGAAGCACTTCTTCACGCACGTTCCGCCCTTGAGAATCCAAACGTCGCGGATGCCAGCGTCCTGTGACAGCGCGGCAAGTGCCCAACCGAGTACGTAGTCTTTCTCCACGACCTCAGGTCTCAGATGCCATTCGCCGGCCAGCTCGATGATTTCGATCTTAGCGATCACTGCGCGCCCTTCGGTGGTCCGCGCCGGCATCGAGCCGCACGTTCGCCCAGATCCCCCATGCGGTGTTCATTTTGCCTCGCCCACGGACGGCTGGATCCAGTTTGATCACGCCAGTCGTTAGGCGTTCGCGAGCCGCCGACGCAACGGCTTCGAGTGCATTGCGAGCCTTGGCATCGCGTTCATCAGTTGCCAACGACTCGACAATGAATCCAAGTCGCTTCGCTCCAGAACCGCGTGCGCGATTGCGCAGGGCGGCCGTGAGTGGAGAGACGTCTCCGGACCGCTGCTCGACGAAACGCCCGACCATCTCGGCCAGGTGTCGCACGCCTCCAACCCATGCGGGTGCGTTGCACGCGTCCACGATCGTAAGGGCCGCGCTCGAGCAGGGCACGCGCGTCCGGCCGCGCCACACATTGGCGTCGCCCACCGCTCTCGATCTCGCGACTCGCGCGAGACGAAAGGCGAGACCGCCGAGCGTGATATCGCGCGCGCGAACGTGGGCTGCGGTTACCACGAACGTCTTCGCGAACAGTTGCTCCGTTAGGCCCCAGTGCTCGGCGGCGCTCCAACCACCGATATAGCAGGGTTCGAACGTGCTAGCCGCCAGGACCCAGGGATCCTCAAACGGGATGGCGGCTTCCTTCGATGCATTGACCGGAATGACCCGATAGACGCCGCGGCGTACGCGGCGAATCCAGCCTGCGCGCATCAGTGCGCCCAGCCGTCGCGACGCGGACGAGGTTGGCAGGCCCCAGGCTCGGGTGGCTTCAGAAACGCGAATAACACCGGACGGAGCGTGTCGGAGCAGGGAGGCGAGGTCGTTTTTCGCGCTTGCCATAACTATAGTCTCTGTGTCGTCAAGGCCAGTTATATCTTCGTATTGCCACAAGGAATATAGTAAGGATCCTCTCGAAGCAACCGCGACCGACGCACTGCTGAGTGATCGGCCCTGCATTTCTCTCATCGCCTCCAGACAGCGACCGGACCGAACAAACGCAGAACTACTGTAGTATAGTTGAGCTTGCTGGTACATTCGACCCCATCGCGACACGACTACAACGTTGGTGTCACCAAGTGGCTCACTGGCGGTTACACCGGGAGAGTCGTGTCACGCGCGCCAGTACCGCTTTGCGTGCTCGAAGCGCCTAACGCCACGCGAAATGCTTCGAGACCAGCACAGGGTTATGGATCAGCACTGTGCCCCGCTGTCAGTCTGCGAAGCAGTTCATCTTTCCGTTGAACCAACTTCGCGATAGATCTGAACACACGGTCGACTCGTGCCAACGCGGTGGAGTCGGCGTCGTTGCGGTATTCTATTTCCGCTGCTCGGTATTCGTCGCCTTCACGCATCTCCGTGACGTAGGTCAACCCATCGAGCATTTGTCCATGGTGCGCGCGTGGCGCGAGCTCCGGCAATTGCGCGATGCCGGCGTCGATTGCGTCGTTCCAGGCGCGCGCGATGGCGGCCGAGTCGACGTGGAGTCGGTGCAGGGACAAGGTGTCGGTCTGGACGTAGTACGTTTCGCGGCTCGAATCTCCGATCGCTCCTCCGCAGCGATGTCGCGCCAGGTGCTCATAGTGCCGAAGAGTGGCGGCGTGTGCGGAATCGTGAACTGACGTTGGGATCATCAGCGTGCACGGTACCATGACAGCCAACCACGCTTTCCACGTGCCGTGTTCGTGCCGGATCACAATGCCGTCCGTGCCGAACTCACCGTAACCGGCCCAGACGCGCAGTTCGCGATAGTCGTTGCTGGTCGGGCGTTCGCGAAGGTCGCCAAGCGGAGATGCGCGGGACCAGTCTCGCGTGTCCCCGAGCAGGAATCCAGGATCGCTGAGAATCTTGACTTGCGACCGAGCCGTGGAGCTGATAGTCGCGAGCCCGAGCAGAATGTAGGCGAAGATCCCTCATGCGGTTTCCTGCATTTCCTAACGGGAAGTGCGGGCACATCAACCGTTGCCGTTTGTGTCACGCGCGCTAGTATTTCACCGAGGCCTGTGATCGCCGGGTAGCAGTTCGAGAGGACTCCGGCAGCCTCGTGGCAGTCCTCAAGCATGTTCGGCGAGAGCGCGAATGCATCCGACTTTCCTGCCAGGCGGCGAGAAGGCGTCCGGGTATGCCGCCGAAGAAGATTCCGGAGCAGGAGCACGTTCGTGTCCAGAATGACCTAACGGGACGCTGTAATGTTCAAGACGCAGCCTCGCGGCCGTTTGACCGCAATGGCCAGGCGAACACGAACGCGGCAATAACATCGGCGAAGAGGATACCCGCGATCGCGAAGGCTGATGGCTGGAGCCGGCCCGGACAGTTGGTCCTCCCGGGCACGACGATATTCCGAATTTCATAGGCGAGCGATAGTCCGGCGTACGCCGCCGCGAGTCCGAGAACCGTGACGGTGAGGCGCGGCTTCCGGACAGCGCCGACGATCGCGCCGAGCGCAATGACAAGGTATGCAGCGAGGGTGACGAAGCTTGCCCATTCCTGAGCGTGTCATGGTCGCCCGCGCGGTCAGTGGAAGGCCAAGGCAGAGTAGAACGCTCATGAGCACAACCCAGCTCAAGAGGATGCGCACGCCGCGAATGGACGCTCGCGTGGTTGCGGGGCGCCATGCCCCCCACAGTCCGGCAGCAGCGCAATAGAAGGCGCCTAATGCGGCAAGGAAATCAACAATGATCGCGAGCGCACCAGCACGTTCGACCTGGGCCCTCTGATGCCACAGTGGTAAAACCTAGAAGGTCAGTGTGAGTCCGCCGAGCGCGAAGCCGCCGGTAACCGTAATGAAACGCCGCGAGCGTGACCAGGTCATTGCGTTAGGCAATGGCTTTTGAAGGAGGGGGTCGCAAAATGAACGGTTAAGTCGGGTCGAGTCGCTGTGGGCGCGGAGTATGTCGCACTCCCCAATGTCCGGCCCAGCCGTTTAGGCGGAGCAAATGCTTATCACCGGACACAATCGTTCGTGACTAACTGGACGTCGTCGGCAGGGGTCATTGGGACGCCAACACTGGCTCGCATCGCGATTCTTGTTGAGTTGGCCCCGCTCGCATTTCGCCTCGTCCACTGCAGGAAGTTCTTGGCCGCCCTGTCGGCGGACAAGCAAGCGGAAGCGAAGGAAGCAGATCCGCTGGGGGCGCGGCCAAGGCGAGACGTCGGGCTCGCTGGCGGACGAGCGCCGTGCCGACGAAGGCTAACAGAACGACCGCAAACGCATATAGCCTCGTCATGTGAAGCTCCGCGGCAGCAGCCAAGAGTTTCACGTTAGGCTCATCCGTTCACGCGCCTAGCCGTTCGGCATGAAATCCCGCGCCGATCAGCCAGGAGTCGGGGGAACAGAGCAGGAGCTGCACGTCTTGGCGTTCTGGTTCCCAGTTCTGGCCGTTCCACCGAACCGGCATCCGCCTGTGGAACTCGGAGGCCTCGACGCCTTGAGCGGCGAGCACTTCGGCGTATGCCGCAATGAAGCGCCGAGGCCCTTCTGCAAGAACACCGCTGCCGAACGAAAGCAGCTCCGCGAGCGGAAGGCTCGAATTCAAGTAGGTGTCAAATGCGATCCAGTCACCTGCGAGAGCGAGAAATGCCGCGCGAGCAGGTCGGCGATCGCGTGTCGCGGATCGTGCGCGTGCCCGTTGAAAGCAAGCTTCACATGTTCGTCTTGATACCGAGCAAGCAACACGTGCCGGTCGAGCAATTCGACGCGATAGACTGCGCCGTCAGATATGCGCCACCCGCGAAGGTCCGCGAAACTCAGGCGCCATCGTTGAGGCTCAAACTCGCCGCTCCATGTGCGGACATCCAGCACAATGCTCGCCTCTGAGTCGCGGCGCGTGAAGGACTCGATCATCAACCAGCCATTGTTTTCGAATGTGTCTGTCGCTAGCAACTGCGAGAGCTCGGCAAAATCCGTCCATCAAGATCCGTTGGGCCGGAAAGGCGGCGCTCTCAAGGTGATCAGAGCGCGCTAACGCGTCGCTCAATTCGCACTTCGCTGGGCTTCCTCGGCGATTGAGTCCCAGCTGTCGCCAACAAGACGAGGGCGCTCAT
>CAVPDN010000006.1:0-349796 GCA_963702675.1 uncultured Gemmatimonadaceae bacterium | reverse complement strand
TTGTTGCCGGCGCCGTCGGACTCGTTGTCGATGTACTGCTCGACGTAGCCGGCGTTGTCGCCGCTGGCGTCGGTGTTGTCGATGCGGCCGAAGCGGGCTTGGTTGCCGACTTCGATTCCTGCTCGCGCAATTCCTTCAGCTTGTTCTGAAGATCGGCGATTTCCGAATCCTTGAGCGTCAGCTGCCGGTCCGACTTGCCCTTGATGTCTTCGAGCTCCTTTACGCGCGACTTGAGCTCGGCCGCTTCCTGATCGCGGCTGGTCAGAGCTTCCTTGGTGCGCGCGAGTTCGGACTTGAGCTCGCTCGATCGCGGCTCCGCTGCCGGCGCCGGCGCCGGGACGATCGGCCATCGCCACGCTGTCCTTGCCGGCTTTCGGAGGAACCAGTTCGAGGCGTTCGTTGCCGGCCTTCGGCGTGGTGGATGCGGTCGATGTCGTCGTCTTTGAAGCGGCGTCTTGGCGACGGGCGCCGGTGCTTTCGGCTCGGGCTTGGTGCCCGTGTCGGCGACCAGCGTTGGCTTGGTGGCTTCGCCGCCGCGCCAGTCTTCGATCTGCGAATGAACCTGGGCTGCCGCTTCGCTCGCCGAGCCGACCGCCTTGATTTGATCCGTTGACGGAATGCGCAGGATCGCGCCGCGCTTCAGCGCGTTGATGTTGTCCTTGTAGAACGCGTTCGGATTCTGCTTGAGCAGCGCCAGCATCAGCTGATTGAGGTTGGTCGATTCGTCCGGACGCACGTCCCGCGCGATGGCAGACAGTGTGTCGCCGGCGTCCACGGTGTATTCGTTGCCTGCCGCCGCATGTTTGGGCGGGGCGGCCGGCGCTGGCGCAGGCGCGGGTTTGCTCGGTGCCTCGGCACGCGGCGCTGCAGCCACGGCGGGCGGCGCTTTGGCTTTGGGAGCGGGCTTGGGTTTGGGCTCGGGCAGGGCTTGCGTCGGAGCGCGCTCGGGCGCTTTCGCCACCGCCGTGACCGCGCTCGTGCCGCTCGCAGGTGCCATGACCGGCGGATCGAGCAGCACCGTGTACTCGCGGAGCAGACGGCCCTTGGGCCAGTTCGCTTCCACCAGGAAATCCAGGAACGGTTCGCTTGATCACGTCCTTGCTGGTGACCTTGATCACCATGTCGCCGTGGCTGCCTTTGACCAGCGAGAACTCGAGCGGGACCGCGAGCCGCGAGCGGTTGAGTCCAACGCGATCGAAATCCTCGGCAGCGGCGAGTTGCACGAGCAGCCCTTCTGCCTCGCCGGCGGAGCCCTGAAGGACCGGAATCTCGGCGTCGAGCGGCTGATTGAGCTTGGAATTGACGTGGATCGTGCCCAGCCCCAGCGCGAGGGCGTCCGTTCCGCTCAACGCAAGCGCGATCGCGAGCGACAACTGAAGCGGTCGTTTCATCTGGATAGCCCCCCAACAGGCATTTACGACCGGCCTCGGGACCGTCCCGGCGACCGGCAAAGCGTGAATGAATTATCTCGAAACGGGCTTATAACACAATCGTAACCATTGATTACAGATACGATTTCGCAACAAACGAAAAAGGTGCCCATTTCCGGTTCGCAGGCAGGGTGCGCATGGCCCAGCCCCTCTGGGCGCCGCATTGCACCTGTGCAAAGCGGCACCAGACGGCAGACGTTACCGGTTCTTGATGAGAATTTCCGCGATCTGCACCGCGTTGAGCGCCGCGCCCTTGCGGATGTTGTCGGCGACGATCCAGAGGTCCAGACCGCGCGGATGCGAGATGTCCTCGCGGATGCGGCCCGACGAAAACGGGGTCTTTTCCCGCCGCGTGGGTGACCGGCGTCGGATAGCCGCCGGCCTTGCGCTCATCGACGACTACGATCCCGGGCGCTTTTCGCAGCAGATCGCGCGCCTCGTCGGCACCGATCTTCGTGCGCGTCTCGATGTGCACGGCTTCGGAATGCCCGTAGAACACCGGCACGCGCACGCACGTCGGATTCACCTGGATCGAATCGTCCTCGAGGATCTTGCGGGTCTCCCAGACGATCTTCATTTCCTCCATCGTGTAGCCGTTGTCGGTGAAATCGCCGCCGTGCGGGATCACGTTGAACGCGATCTGCACCGGATAGACCTTGGGTTCGACGCTCTGGAAGTTGAGCAGCGCCGCGGTTTGCCGGCCGAGCTCCTCGAGCGCGCGATGGCCGGTGCCGGACACCGACTGATACGTCGCGACATTGATGCGCTCGATGCCGACGGCGCGATGGATCGGCGCGAGCGCGACCAGCATCTGCATCGTCGAGCAGTTCGGATTGGCGATGATGCCGCGCAGCGTGTGCTGCGCGATCGCGTGCGGATTGACTTCGCTGATGACCAGCGGAACGTCGGCCTGGTAGCGGAACTCCGACGTGTTGTCGATGACGACCGCGCCCGCTGCTGCAGCGCGCGGCACATGCTCGCGAGAGACCGAACCGCCGGCCGAAAAGAACGCGATGTCGATGCATCGGAATGAGGTGTCCCCATGCATGGGAGTAAAGCGGCCCCGTTCATGTGGTCCGAGCACTCGAAAGGTCATGTTTCGATTACCGGACCTCGGCAGTGGTTGACCAAATGGTGCGTCGAAAATCCGTGTATCCATCTGGAAATGCGGAATCGAATTCCGCTGAGCTGAATACTTTCATCGCGAGGCACCAACGCGCACGCCAAACGCGACCGGGCGCTAAACGTATGACTCTCCAATTGGGGCAACAAGCCGAGCGATCTGTACTGCAACTAGTTCAATACCAATGTGATCGGTGTCGATCACATAGTCCGCCTGAAGGTAAGCCGGTTCCCTTTCGGCGCTGAGTACCCCTGAGTCCGGCAACTGGCTCAGGCGCCTGCAGGAGAGGTCGTCTAATGCGTCCTTCTCCCATCCTTAGTATTGCGACTTCGGGCGCGACCCGCAGGTAAATGATACGCCCTGGGGGACGCAATAGTGCCATTGCTCCTGGAACGGTGATCCAGCCGCCTCCAGGTGCCAGAATGGCACCTTCTGACTTAGCGAGCTCCTGTGTCAGATTGAGCTCCAGACGGCGAAAGTGATGCTCGCCGTGGCGCGTGAATATTTCACTTACCGCCATTCCCGCTTGTCGCTCGAGCTCGTCATCGAAATCGAGAAACGGACGGCCGAGCAGGCGGGAAAGGCTCCGACCAACGGTGGTTTTGCCAGCGCCTGGAAGACCCACCAGGACGATGTGGGCAGCCTGCGCCGCGACTGGGTCTGACGATGGGGCCATGGTTTGTGCGACGGTCACGCGGTGAACGACCGAGGGATGGTCGAGCCTGTCGCGGCAATGTATCCGTCGAAGTTCCGATGGATTTCATTCATCGACTCGCCACCGAACTTCTCGAGCCATGCCTGGGCGAGGACGAAAGCCGCCATCCCTTCCGCGATCACGCCCATTGCCGGCACCGCCGTCACGTCGGAACGTTCGGCGACGGCCTGGGCGCGCTCTCCGTTAGCTACGTCGACGGTCTGGAGCGGGCGCATGAGCGTGCTGATCGGTTTCATGCCGAGACGCATCACCAAGGGCTCCCCTGTGGTGATGCCGCCCTCCAATCCGCCCGCCCGGTTCGTTAGGCGGCGAACGTGGCCGGTACGGGCGACGCCGGGCGGAGGGGCCATTCCGATCTCATCGTGCGCCTCCGCGCCCATTCGGCGCGACGTCTCGAAGCCCAGGCCGATCTCCACGGCCTTGACGGCCGGGATGGACATCATCGCGCCCGCGAGGCGCCCATCGAGCTTGCGGTCCCACGAAATGTGCGACCCGAGTCCGACCGGCAGCCCGTGCACACCACTTCGCAGATCCCGCCTAACGTGTTGCCCTCGCGCTTCGCGGCATCGATGCGTTCGATCATAAGATCGGCGGCGGACGCGTCGAGGGTGCGCAGCGGCGACTGATCGGCGATGGCGTTGATGTCTTCGGGAAGCGGCTCAGGACGCGCGGCATTGACGCCGCCGAGATGCACGACGTGGCTGGCAATGCGCACGCCGAACTCTCGCAGGAAGACGCGACAGATCGCCGCGGCGGCTACGCGCGCCGTCGTTTCGCGGGCCGAGGCGCGCTCCAGAATGTCGCGTGCGTCGGAACGCGCGTACTTGAGCATGCCGGAGAGATCGGCGTGTCCCGGCCGCGGCTGTGTGACGACGCGCTTGCGGGGACCTGGATCGCCCTCGCGCACCGAGGGATCCATGACTTCTTGCCAGTTCTTCCAATCGCGATTGGCAATGAGCATCGCAATCGGGGAGCCGATGGTCTCCCCCGCGCGCACGCCCGACAACAGCTCGGCCGCATCTTCTCGATTTGCATCCGATGTCCGCGGCCATAGCCTTGCTGACGGCGCGCGAGATCGCGATCGATGTCCGACGCGGACAGCGTTAGGCCCGCAGGCATCCCCTCGAGGATGCACACGAGCGCTGGGCCGTGCGACTCGCCGGCGGTTGTGAAGCGAAGGAGGGTCACGTGTCGATGGCGTACCGGAGGCAGCGCCCGTCATTGCGCGGTGCGGCCATTCGTGCAGCAGAACGCAGCGACGACGCAACTGCCACGAAAAGAAAGCGTGGTAGCACCGGAATGCTACCACGCCTTGGGGTGTTCGTGCAATCAGGACAGCATTGGCGCACCGCGTTTGCTCGCGGCGCGCCGACCGAATTCAGATCACGACGACGGACAGCTGGTCGCGAGTTGTGCTTGCGTAAGGCTCACGATCACGACGCCGAATTGCGTTGCGCCCACGAGCACGATGTTGCCAGCTGCGTCCTTCGCCGCCTTGATCGGACCGATGATCGGGTCGCGCGTCGGGAGGATGAGGCAGCGATTGTAATTGAACGTGTCGTACACCTCGATCTGCGGCGACGACGACGCCGCGAAGCTGAGGCGCGTTCCTGGAGGCGACGTGGCCGGGCCGATACCCGCGTTGTCCGGGTGGAAATCGAAGCCGGGATTGCCACCGGATGTCTGGAGCAAGCCTTGGAGTCGGAGCGTGCGATCAATGATGTAGGTGGAGTCGCCGCGAATGGCGGCCAGCTCGCCATTGAAATTGATTGCAACGCCGTTCACGCGAGCGAAGGCGTTCGAGATAAAGTCCGACACATTGAGCGGGCGCGAGACGCCGTTGTCGATCTCTGGCAAGACATTCGTGAACGTGCCCTGCCCATTCGTGTACTGCGTCAAGAATCCGGCGGTCGCGTCATACAGGATGGCGCGGCTACCCAGGACCGATCCGCCCTCGCCAAGGATCGCGCGACGGAAGTTGCCCGAATTACGAACGAAGGTCGTGTCGCGGAACGCAAGTTGATCAATGCGGACCACGATCGAGAAGCCGGTCGTGTCGCCAGCAGCCTTCTGCTGGAACTGCACCAGAAGCGAGTCTGCCGAGCCGACGCCTTGTGCCCCGAACCGTTCGACCTCGAGTGTATCGGACCGGCCAGCCGTCTGGCCCATGGCCTGCTCGAATAGGAAGTGCGACGTGTGATTCGTCAGATCCTCCCAACGCACCGTGCCCTGATTCGTAAACGGCAGACTCTGGCCACCGGTGGGCGTCGTGGAGTAGACGAGAATGACGTCGCCGCACGCGGCGGGGCCGGCGGTCGGACCGGTGCAGGTCGCCGCGATGTACTGCGGGCGATCGCTGAAGTCGTACGGCGTGCGCTGCTCGATGATGGTGCCCGGCGCCGTGGTCGACTGCACCGACGTCACCGTGTAGGGAATGATGTTAGGCAGCGCATACCGCGGGAACACTTCGACATCCGCGTTGGCGTGGACGTTGACGTAGCTGATCAGCGTACCGCCCGAATTTGCGACGAGGATCGTGTCGCCCATGGTACCGTCGCGATTGGCCGGCCAGGCGGTGATACCCCACGGCCGGGATCCGACGATGATCGGCGTTTGGAAGGCCGAGTCCGTCAGGTCGAAGACCTCGAGCTCGTTCTTCTCAATGTTGCTGAGGTAGAGGCGATTGGTGGGCTTGTGGTACAAAGCATCGGCAATCACGCCGCCGTTAGGCAATGTGCGCGTGAGGCCGGCGACGACGTCGACCGTGTCACCGCGCTGCGTCACGTTATCGCTGAGGAGAGCGTACGCGCGGGTGCCGTTGGTGTTGCGCGCGAACCCCGAGACCTGCACGTCCTTCGGGAACGTCGAGATGTTGAGTCCGAGCCTGAACGTGTGCAACGCCGAGCTCACGCTACCGGTAACCTGGAATGAGTCGGCGGCGAAGAACGTGCTCGGGTCACTCGGCAGGTTTCGGACTTCGTAGCCGAGCCAGCGAATGCCGGCGCGATCGTGCGCACTAACGTGCATCGTGTCCGTGACTTCGATGCGCGAGGTGATACCGAAGTCCACAACGGGGACACTGTTGCCAGCCGCGGAATTGGCGACAACGACGTTCACTGGGAGACCGAGGATGCGCCGCTTGAGCGAATCCAAGACGAACGGCGTGAGCGTGAGTGTCCCCGTGGTCGCGCCGACCAGACTAACGGACGTATCGACGGCGACCGAGTCCTTGAGCGGCGAGTTGTAGAGCACCGAATCGGTGACCGGCGTGGCGAAGACTCCGCTGGCGATGAAGCCGAGGGCCTTCACCATGTTGGGGCTTTTGCCGCTGAGCGATACCGCCATCGTGAACCCAACCACGGCGGTGTCGTTTGATTTCGGATTCGTAATGAGTGCAATCGACGGAGACTGGTTGCCGGTGCCAATGAAGACGGTGTCGGCCTTGGATACGTTGTGTGCGCCGTCGATCGCGGATGCGATGACCGTGACCGTGGTGCCCGGAGGCACGGTGGACGGTACGGGCACCGTATACGGCAACGTCACCGAAGTCACGGCACTGTTGAACGTGGTATCGAACGCGCCGCTGATGCCGGGGCCGGCTACACTGACGCGTACGGCGAGGAGGCCGAGGTTGTCGGTGGCGACGACGTTGAAGGCGACGACGGAGTCCGACGTCGGCGCCGCCGCGGTGACCGAGACGACGGGCGGCGTGGAGTCGGCGAGAACGCCGCCACCCGCGCCGTTACCTTCGACGCATGCGGCAACGAGTACGGCAGCTGCAAGGCCGGCCATGCGGCCTGCGCGGCCCGGCGTGAAGGCGCGCGCGTGGTCAGAAATGCGCGCCAGGCGCGCCAGAGTCCGCGTCATAGGTCGCTCTCGGTCAGCGATCGCCGCCGGGCGCACCAATGGCGTCACCGTCGTCGACAATGTGTGGTGTGACAAGAATCAGGAGATCTGTCTTGTCTTCCTGTGTCCGCGTCTCGCCGAACAGTTTGCCGATGAACGGGAGATCGACCAGGAGCGGGATACCGGACTTGGCCTGCTGGACCTGAGTGGTCGTTAGGCCGCCAATGACCGCTGTTTCGCCATCGCCCACGAGCAGCTCGTTGTCGGCGCTCTGCTTGAGGAACGTGTAGCCAAGGTCGGACGCGGCGGGCTGCAGCTGCGACCGCTCGGCGTGCAGGGTCATGAGGATCTTGCGATTGTTCGTGATGTGCGGCGTCACCTTGAGGATGATACCGGTCTCCTTGAACGACACCGTAGCGCGCGGCGCCGTGGCGCCCGACCCGCCCTGGCTCAGTGATCCGAGGTCGACGATCCGAATCGGCGTCTCTTCGCCGGAGAGGATCTGCGCTTCGCGGTTGTCGAGCGTGACAATGCTCGGCTCGGCCTCGACGTCGGACAGACGGACTTCCTGCAATCCGTCGAGGAATGCCGTGAGGTTGAACTTGCCTAACGCCGTGGAGAAGATCAGGGACAACGCCGGGTCGACGACGCGCTGGGTGGCATTCGAGATCGCCGCGAGCGAATTGCCGCCGATGTTGATGACCTGTGTATTCGACGGGAACGGCGTGCCGACGACGGCGTCCGGCACTCCATCGCCGTTCGTGTCGACCGGCTTGAACGTGCTCGGGTCCGTGCGTTGGACGAGTTTGTTGAAGAACGTGCCGTTGTCGCCCAGGTCGTAGCTCACGCCAATGTCCTGGATATTCGTGCGATCGACCAGAATGATTTTCGTCTTGATCGAGACCTGCGGCGTGCGAACGTCGAGGTCCTTGATGTAGTTGGCGATTTCCTCGAGGCGCGAAGGCACGTCCGTGACGAGCAACCGGTTGGTGCCGGAGTCGGCGCTGACATCGCCGCGCGACTTGCATTCAGAGCTATTGGGAGACGAACCGGACGCGCCGGCCGGGCAATCCTTGGAGAGGAGGCTCTTGACCGTCGAGACTAACGAGCTGGCGCGCGCGTAGTTCACCGAGATGATTCGCGTCTGCACCGGCTCGGTGGCCTGCTGCTTCGCAATGTTCTCGTAGCTATCGACGGAAATGATGCCGTCCTGGTCTTCCTTGGCGGCGTAGCCTTGCGACGACAGAATTGCGCGCAGGGCGACGTCCCACGGTTGATCGCGGACTTCAGCCGACACCGTGCCGGTGACGCCACGGCCGGCGACGATCGTGCGGCCGGAGAAGACGGCGAACCCGGCGATCACCTCGCGGATGTCGGTATCCGTATAGGTCACGGTGATCTTGGGCTGCGACGACGCGGAAAGCGCGTGATCATGCGGCGTGAGATGCACCGCGGAACGCGTCGCGGCAGCGGACGGTTGGTCCGATGCCGGCATGTCCTCGGCGGCATCGAACGCATCCCCGTTCTCCGGCGACGCGTGCCATGCGATGAACGACGTCTTTTTCGTGCCGTCGGGATCGAGCACGACGTGCACTTCGTTGAGCGTGCGATTCACCGTGTAGGTGTGCTGTCCATCGAGGTCGATGACCAGGCGGACGATGTTGTCGCGATACTGGGCGACTCGCACGTTGGTGATGCCACCGCGTGCGACGCGGTCATAGAGATGGCCGGCCGAGGTGAGTTTGGCGCCACGCAGGTCGAGCACAATGCGGGGCGGACTCGACAGGGAGAAGTCATTGACGTCAACCGAGCCGTCGACAGCGACGACGACTTCGGCGCGCCCGGCAGAGGGTACGACGCTGAGGGACTTCACCTCACCGCCGCCTAACTCGCCGGACGTCGCGGCGCGGGCGACGGGCGCCTGCGCTGCGAGCGCGGCGAGCGTCAATCCGATCAGCGCACAGACCCGCCTCATTGCGACCTCGCTCTCGTGGAATCGTTGAGCGCCAGCGTTTCTTGCCGGCTATATCCGTATTCTTCCAGGGTGAACGTGACCGACTTGAGGTCGATGCGAGAAACCCGCATGCGGCCCAGGGTCTGTCCCGTTTTGACGCGGTACTGGTCCTTCGTCGACACGTCGTGCATGATGGCGACGGATCGACCGGCCGGATCGTAGATCACCACGTCCAGCTTGAGGTCGGAGATCATCGGCCGGAGCTCACCAGACGTAATGAGTGAGACAAACGGATCGCGTCTCCCATCCGGGTTGTACGAAAACGTCTCGCGCATGAGCGCGATTTCGTTCTTGCCGCCCCGTTCCGAAATCGACGTGGTGCCTTCGCCTTGTGCGCCTTGCGGCCCGGAGATGCTCACCGTGTCGCGGCCCTTCGCGTTAGGCGCGTGCGTCGCGTGTGCGACCGACGCACCTTTTGCCGTCGCATGCACCGTCGTCGTGGGCGTGGCGTTCGATGCGGCCGGTTTGGACGCGGGCGTCGCCGCCGGCGCCGATGGCTGCGTCGCTTCGGGCACCGGTTGGTGCGTGGTGCGCGGCAACTCGGCGACGTGCGTTGGCGTCGTTGGGCGAGCAGCCGGCTTCGCAGCCGGGCCATCGGTGTTCTGCATCGCCTCGATGTGCGCGTTGGTCGCGGCCGCGACGCGGCGAGCCGCGTTCTTGGCGGCAGTGCCGGGAATCTGCTGGGCGACCAGCACCGGCGCGCCGAGTGTTATGCACGCGGCGACGAGAGACGCGAGTCCGAGATAACGATTGGTCATGACTTCGCTCCCTTCTGCGTGGGAGGCTGATTCTCGGCGTCTTCGGCCGGGTTGTGGGTCACGAAGGTCTGGAGCTGGAACCGCGCTTCGATCTGTGCGTCGCCCGCCTGCGGGTGCGCCTGCTTCGTCGCGGCCGCCGTTGCCAGCGACAACTGGACGTTGACCGGGAGCACGATGCGCGTGAGTGATCCGACATTGGCGAAGAACTCGGCGAGCTCGTGATAGCCGCCGGTGATCGCCATGCCGTAGCGGTACGTGTCGTAGTTGCTGCCTTCCTGCACCGGCGCCGGATCCACCGACGACAGATCGAGACCCGCGCGACGCGCGGCGGTCGAGACCTGCTCGAGGAGCGCGGGCACTTCGTTGCCGGCCGGCACGAGGGTGCGGATGAGCGACAGGTTCTGCTGATACTGCGCGAGCTGCGTGCGCAGCTCACTCAGGTTGCCTTTGCTCATCTCCGACTTCGCGCGCTGGTTCATCGACACGAGCGACTCGATCCGATCTTGCTGCTTGTCCAACTTTGTCGAGCGCGGCGTGTATACCATGTACCAGTAGAGCCCGATCGCGGCGATGGCGAGCACGGACACGAGAATGAGCGATTGCTCGCGCTGTCCTTTAGGCAGACCAGGCATCGCTTACCTCACCGAGAGCGAAACGGGAACGGTCTTGATCATCGACGGATCGGGCGGCTGGTACGAGGCATCGAGTTGGAACTCGGTGACCTCTTTGCCGTCGGCAACCACGATCGACGATCGGACGAGCGTCACGTTCTCGAGGAACGGCGACGCTTCGAGCAGCTTCATGAACCGCGTGAGCGCCTGGATGTCGACCGTCTGGCCGACGATGTGCAGCTTGACGACTGGGATGCTCGCGGTATCGACGGGCGGCGGCCCTTGGGGGCGGCCGCACCCTTCTTCTTCCCGGCGTTAGGCGGCGGCTGGTCCTGCTGCGCCGCAGTCGAGCTGTTGGTCTGCGCGACCGATACGAGCCACGTGTACGGCGGCAAGGCGCGGCTGATCTCATCCATGAGATGCGGCCACACGTAGCGCTTATTGTCGAACGACTTGATCAGGTCGACCTGTTGGACGACGGAGTCGCGTTGGGCTTCGGCCTTGCGCTTCTGCACGATGATGGCCGTGAAGCGAATCGAATCCTGTTGGGCAGCCTGGAGCTGGGTGTCGAGGTTCGTCGCGCGCGCATTCTGGTGCCAATACAGCAGGCCCACGACCAGCACCGCGACGATGGCCGACGCCGCCGCTGCGAGCAGATAGGGATCTTTGACCCGCGCCACCGCTCCGGCGGCGACGCCGGCGAAGTTTACGCCCGCGCCGCGGTTGCGCGACTTTTTCGCGCTACCCGGATTGAGATTGATTTCGATCATTACGCGGCCTTCGCGAAAGGGTCAGGCGACCTGGCGAAGCGCCAGCCCGATGGGAAGCATGAGGAGCGGAGCAACATCGTCGATGACGAGCGAATCGAAAGCACCGTCACGTACTCGCAAGCGCTGCAGCGGGTTGGCTTGTTCGACCGGAATACGCAAGCGGGTTGCAAGCGCTTCCGTTAGGCCTGGAACGCGCGAGCCGCCACCACTGGTGTACGCGGCCCGCAGTTTGTTGGTCACGCGCGATGAGCTGGCGAGGAATGCCGCGGCGCGCTCGATGCCGGTTGCGATCTCTTCGCCGCGCGTATCGGTTACCGCCTGGAGGTGTGGCGAGCGGTCGTAGCCTTGAAGCAGGCCGTCGGCCTCTTCGGCGCTCAGGCCGCGCTCGCGCTGCAAGTCCTCGCGGAACCGGCGCGTGCCAACCGCGATGTCGCGCGTGAGGAGCGGGACGCCGTCTTCCATGATGTTGATGTTCGTGACCTCGTGTCCGATGTTGACGAGGCAGACGACACCGTTCATCGCTTCGGGATAGTTGACTTCGAACGCGTTGTGGAGCGCGAACGCGTCGACGTCCACCGCACTCGGCGTCACTTCAGCGTCGGTTAGGAGACGCAGCTTGTTCTCGATGAGATCGCGCTTCGCAGCGACGAGCAGCACGTTCATCTCGAGACCGTCGGCATCGGGGTCGAGGATTTGGAAATCCAGCTCGACCGATTCCATGTCGAACGGCACGTGCTGTTCGGCTTCCCACCGTATGAGCTCGCGCGCCTGCTGTTCCTTCACTCGATCGATTTGGATCTTCTTGATGATCACGTCGCGACCACCGACGGCGGTGATCACGGGCCGTCCTTTGATGCCGGCGGCGGCGAGCGCATTGCGCGCGGCTTCCGCGACGATCCCGGGATCCATGACCTCGCCTTCAACAATGGCATCCGCGAGTAGCGGCGCGATTGCGACCTTGATGAGCTCAGGCTCGCCCTTCGCGTGATCGATGACGGCGACTTTGACGAGGCCCGAACCGATGTCGAGCCCGATCGAAGTCTTTTTGCGACCGAAGAGACCCATGGGGGAACCGTGCGGTAGTCGGGTGAGCGAAGCGTGAGTGCTGAGAGAAGCGCGAAGAGCATCGCATGACACGGGTTGCGTGCACCGCAGTGCGTTCGGCTACCAGTCACACGACCCGATTGGGCGGAGGTAACTTCTGAACGGGTGCTGGAACATCGTGTGCCCAACGTGTTCAGACGACCCATTCGCGCGCGTCAAAACATCTCGGTCCACGACTGGCCAGGTTGCGGCATTGGTCGCGTCCCGGCGACGAGTGCGCGGGCGATTGCGCACGACGAGTATTGGACGATCGAGCCGCCTTCGAGTGCGACCTGGTCGGCGAGTACGACGCCCACCATCTGCGCTCCGCTTTCGAGACGAACCGTCCCCCGCGCAACGACGACGCCCTCGAATCGCGCACCGGTTTTCAGAGTCAAGTCGCCGTCCACGAGCAGCATTCCCTGTCCGGCGCCGCCGACTAACCTGAGATCGCCGTCGACGTGGACCAGTGCGAAGAACGACTTGCACGGGGAGTCCGCGCCGAGGACGCGCAGTGGATCGCCGAAGTTTCCGGGAGCGTGCGGGTCGCACTCGCCGCGACCATCGACGCGCGGTGCCGGAGTTAGCACGCCGCCGCTCGGGATTTGGGTCGCGAGCGTGGAAAGAAATGAGCGGTCCACCTGACCGAACTGCTCGTACGTCTCGACCGATCTGGCGTTCGGCGAGACTCGAACAGGCGGTTGTCCGATCGCGCACGATGCGGACGTGCACGACGCGGTGTCGACTGCGCGCGAGTCAGGGACGGCTAACGCAGCGATGGTCGAATCAGGCAGCGGGCAGTCTGCGCCGGAGGAATCGCGCCCGGACACGAGCGATGAATCCGCAATCGCGATTCCATGTCTGGCCATCGCCGCAGCCTCACGCGGGATGACCGGTAGACGCAGCGCGAGGACAAGGCCAATGCGACGTTGCGCGACGCGACCCGCCTGCCCGGCGGTGCCTAACGACGTGACGAGCGCGGTGCTACTCGTGAGCTTCCACACACTCACATCGACGACGAGATCGCCGCCCAGAAATTCACGCGTGGCAGGTGTGTGACGCACTGGCGGCATCGCACTCCACGAGCGCGCCCAGCGAGCCGGCGTTAGTACGGAGTAGGCACCGTATTCCGCTGCGCCAAGAGCGCGTGCGCGTTGCACGGCGTCGGCGCCCACCTGTGCTTCGCGCCAGGAGGCGAGGAATCCTCCCGCGACCAGTGCGCCCAGTATCGCCAGCGCTACAATGACGATGAGAAGCGTGGTGCCGGCGCGTGCGCGACCCCGATGAAGCGTGATAGACGTCACGGGTAGTCACGCGGCGTGATGGTAAAGAGCACGGAGTCGCCGAATGCAGACGCGAGTCCCGGAATGCGTGGACCAAGCGTGGCGGTCGAGCGGACGACGACATTGATCCGGGCGATTCGGGATGGAATCGTCGTCGCCACGGCCGCAGCATCGAAGAACCGGAATTGAATACCGCGAGCGGTGTAGGGCCCCGCGACCGGCTGAATGATTGCGCACGGCGTGGCGCGCGTAGCCAGGCAATCCTGAAAGCCGAGGTACCACGCGCCATCGCTCGCGCGATAGAGCTCGTACCGGGCACGGCGGAAGAGGCGAATCGCGGCGCCGACGCCCCCGCGGTTCGGGAGCGGCGTCGTTAGGCGCAAGACCAAAGACGACGTGGAGTCTCCGGCGTCGGCGAATTCCGGCGGACAGGCGCGGCCGCGGCCGGGGGCGCTGTTGAGGGTGGCGTTGGACCATGTCGTGGAGTCGGCGTCCGCAGCCGGCAGGAGTGCCATGACCGTGTCACCCGCGTCGGGCGCAACGATCCACGACGTGAGCGACGGCGCAGCTGGACTGCGCGCCGGAATGGAGACGAGCATGCGCGTGGAATCGACGGCGCAGGCCACGGAGAAGCCGGTGGCCAGGCGAAAGTCGACGAACGTTTCGCCCATGTCGTAGATGTCTTGGCGTCGCGGAGAAAGTGCGCGCAGATCGTAGCGCAGAGCATCCGTGGCTTCACGGATTGCGCGGCGCGTAATCAGAATGCGATCGAGAGCGCGCGCGAGGCGTTCGTGATGGACCGTCAGCGTAAGCGTCGCGACGCCGACGATCGAGGAGATCACCGCTCCGATGAGTATCTCAACGAGCGTGAACCCGGCACGCCGGGCATGTGGCGTGGTCAGCATGGCGATGCGGACCAGAGCGATTCTGTGTGCGGCGCGCGACCGGGAAACTCGACGAGCGAAACACTGTCGAAGACAACCATCACGCCATCGGCCGCCGATGCGCGCCACGCAGTCGAGATGCCCGGCAGCGTGTCTGTTCCCGCGGAAGGCGCGCAGTGCGAGCGAAGCTGCTCGAGGCGAGTGGTCGCGAGCGTCGCAGCAGCATTGCGGCGAGCGGCGCTCAGCTCGAGCCGCAAGTTGGCGACGCCCGTTGCAGCGAAGGCCAGGGCGCCGACCATGAGTAGCACAACGGCAACCAGCGCTTCCACGAGGGCAAAGCCCCGCGGACTCCTTGTAGTGCGAGCGGACACGCCTCACCTCGATGCGATCGACGCGCGCAAGTAAGCGTGCGGCGGCCCATCGAGCGTCAGCAATCGCGTGCGGGCGCCATCAAATCATCGCCGCCGTGTCAGTCGCCTAACCCGTAGTCCCTGATCTTGTAGAGGAGCGCGCGGTGCGAGAGCTCGAGCAACTGCGCAGCGCGGGTGCGATTGCCGCGCGTCTGTTCGAGTGCGCGCTGAATGAGCGTGCGCTCGAGTGTCTCGGTGCGGCGTTTGACGGACAGGTCGACATCCACGGCGCCGTTGGTCGCGGCGGCGGGAGACATGCTACTCAAGTCGACCAAGTGAGCGGCTTCGATCGTTGGACCGGAGGCCATGACGAGAGCGCGCTCGATGACGTTCTCCAGCTCGCGCACGTTGCCGGGCCATGCGTGCCCGGCGAGCAGGCGCATGGCTTCGGGCGAGATGCGGCCAACTTCCAGGCCGAGTCGCGCGTTGTGGCGCCGCAGAAGATGCAGTGCGAGCTCGGGGATGTCTTCGCGACGCTCGCGCAGCGGCGGAAGGCGAATCGACACGACGTTGAGCCGGTAGTACAGGTCGCCGCGGAAGCGGCCGGCGTTCACATCCGCAGCGAGGTCGCGGTTGGTGGCGGCAATGACGCGGACGTCGACGCGCTTGGATGTGTTCGCCGCCGACGCGCCGGACTTCGCCTTCCTGCAGCGCGCGCAGCAGCTTGACCTGCAACGTAGCCGGCAGCTCGCCGATCTCGTCGAGGAAGAGCGTGCCGCCATCGGCCTCCTCGAAGAGGCCGCTTGCCGCGCGTTGGCGCCCGTGAACGCACCGCGCACGTGGCCGAACAGCTCGCTCTCGAGCAGCGCCTCGGGAATGGCGCCGCAGTTGACGGCGACGAACGGCTCGTCGGCGCGCGGACTGCCGTCGTGAATCAGCGCGAGCAATCAGCTCCTTGCCCGTGCCGCTCTCGCCGGTGATGAGCACCGTAGACGGATGTCGCGCGACCTTGCGAGCGAGGTCGACGGCCCCGAGGAGCGCGGCGCTGCGCCCAACGATCGATCCGCCGCCACGGATGCTCGACAGTTCGTGCTCGAGGCGCTCGATCTTCGCACGCAACTTCTCGCGTTCCGCCGCTTTCCTAACGCAAAGGATCAGCTCCTCGGCGCGGAACGGCTTCTGGATGTAGTCGTACGCGCCGCGCTGCATGGCGGCGATCGCTGTGTCGGCGTCGCCGTACGCACTCATGGCGATGACGAGACCGCGTCCGCGCTGGGCTTCGTAGCGCTCGAGGAATTCGAGACCACCCATGGTCGGCATCCGCAGATCGCAGAGGACGAGATCGGCGTCGCTGCGTGCGAGCGCGTCGAGCGCCTCGGCGGCGTGACTGGCCGTGGCGGTCTCGTGTCCTTCTGCACCGAGGATGCGGTCGAGCGTCTGACGGAGGCCGGGCTCGTCGTCGACAATGAGGATCTTCACGGTATTGGGTCGAGCGACAGAACGGTCGGCGCGAGGTCGGCCGGTGGCGCTTGCACGGGCACCGGGAAATACATCACGAACGCCGCGCCGCCCTCACGTGCCTCGCGCACCCAGACGGTGCCGCCGAGTCCTTCGACGATGCGGGCGACGATCGCGAGACCAAGTCCGGTTCCCTTCCCCGGTTCCTTCGTGGTGAAGAAGGGATCGAACACGCGCTCGGTTTCGCTCCACGGAATGCCGGGGCCGCTGTCGGCGACGACGAGCGTCACGACTTCACGCAGCTCGCCGACTGAGCGCAACCATGCGCGCACGCGGGCATTGGGTTGTCGCTCGACGGCGATGCCGGCCGGATCGCCACGGCGGCGGTCGCCCGACTCGGTGATCTCGGTGAACGGGACGCACTCGGTGACGACGGTGACGGTCCCGCCGCCGTCCATCGCATCGACGGCGTTGAGCAACAGATTGACCATCACTTGCTCGAGCTCATGCGCGTCGCCCGTAAGAAACGGGACGTCATCATTGAGCCCGAGCGTGACGCCGGTCTGTTTGAGTGCGCCCTGGTCGGTGAGCATGTCGGCGACGCGTCGCACGACATCGTTGAGCGACGTTGGTTCGAGCGTCCGGTGGCGCGGCCGGGCGTAATCGAGCATGCCGCGCATGATGCGGTCGATGCGCGCGCTCTCGCGCTCGATCCCGACGATCGCGTCGGCGGCGTCGGCGTTGCCGTTCATGCTGCGGCGCAGCAGGTGCGCGTAGCCGCCGATCGCGCCTAACGGATTGCCGATCTCGTGCGCCACACCGGCGGCCAGTCGCCCAACGGACGCCACCTTCTCGAGGTGGCCGCGTTGCGCCTGTTCTTCGATGAGCCGGCTGGTCATGCGATTGATGCTGCGCGCAAGGCGCGCGAACTCGATGGTGGCGCCTTGCGGCACGCGGCGCGAGAGGTCGCCGTTGGCGATGGCCTCGGTGGTTTCGACGACGCGGTCGAGCGGGTCGAGGACCAGGCCCTGCACCTTGTACGCGCCGAACGCGACGAACACGATCACGTCGGCGATGATGAGCAGCGCGAGATAGAGCGCGCCGTGGCGGCTCATGACCAGATCGCGCAGCACGATCACGTTGAGCGCGGCCAGCGAGAGCGCGGCCGTGCTGAGCACGGCAAGGCTCAGGATCATCTCCGCCTTGAGGGACGTGAACACGCTGAAGCGGCTGCGGCGGCGTGTCGTGGATCCCTCCGCGCGCGACGTCACTCGGCGACCCCATAGCGCGAGAGTTTGCGATACAACGTCGACGGGTCGATGCCCAACACTTCGGCGGCGCGGGTCTTGTTGCCGCCTTCGCTCTGCAGCACCCACATGATGTATGCGCGCTCGATCACGTCCAGCGTCGGGTTGACGGCGGTGGCCTGCGCCGTGACGAGCGGCTCGGCGCGGCGTTCGGTGATGCGCTCGGGCAGTGCGCCGACATCGATCGTGTCGCCGTCGCTCAGGATCACCGCGCGCTCGAGCGCATTCTCGAGCTCGCGCACGTTGCCCGGCCAGCCGTACGATTGCATCGCGTCGAGCGCCGATTCGTTAGGCGCTTGGGCTCGGCCTGGCGCTGCTGCGCGGAGCGGTGCAGGAACGCGTCGATGAGCAGCGGGATGTCATCGCGACGGGCGCGGAGCGGCGGCAGGTGGAGCGCAAAGACGTTCAAGCCGATAGAACAAGTCGCTGCGGAAGCGCCGCGCGCTTCATCTCTTCCTCGAGATCGCGGTTGGTCGCGGCGAGGAGGCGCGTGTCGATGGGCACGGCCTCCGTGCCGCCGACCGGAATCACTTCGCGCTGCTGCAGCACGCGCAGCAGCTTGACCTGCGTCGAGGGTGTGGTCTCGCCGATTTCGTCGAGGAAGAAGGTGCCGCCGCGCGGCGGCCGTGAAGAGGCCGGACTTGTCCTTCACCGCGCCGGTGAACGAGCCCTTGACGTGGCCGAACAACTCGCTCTCGAGCAGACTCTCGGGAAGCGCGCCGCAGTTGATCGACAGGAACGCACCGGATCCGCGCGCGCGAGAGTTCGTGGATGTAGCGCGCGATGACTTCCTTCCCCGTTCCCGACTCGCCCTGGATGAGGACGGTCGATTCGGTGGGCGCCACCGTTTCGGCCAGGCGGAGCACCGTAACCATGCTTTGCTTCGCCCAACGGGCTGGTTCGCGCTGTTGCGATCGCGGCGGCTGATCTCCTGCTTCAGCGACCGGTTCTCGACGCGCAGCTGGCGATGCTCGGCGGCGCGACGGAGAATGGCGACGATGTCATCGTTGACGAAGGGTTTCTGGATATAGTAGTACGCGCCTTCGTTGACCGCCTGGATCGCCGAGCGAAGGTCGGCCTGGGCCGTCATCAGGATGACGGGCAGGTCCGGATCCTTGGCGCGGGCCGCCGACAACATCTCGAGGCCGGTGACACTCGGCATACGCACGTCGGTGATGACGATGTCGGGTGCGAGCGCGGCGATCTGCTCGAGCCCCTGCTTCCCGCCTAACGCAACGTGCGGCGTGAAGCCTTCGTTCTTGAGCAGGATACGGAGCGTCTCGAGGATTCCCGTTTCGTCGTCGACGACGAGGACGCTGGGCTTGACGGCGGGCGCGGTCATGCGGCCTCCGCGCCGGCCGGCTGCGGGAGCGGGAGCAACACGGTGAAGCGCGTGCCGCGCTTGCCGGTGTCGAGGAGCACGCAGCCGCGGTGGGCCTCGATGGCGCGGTGCACGATCGGGAGTCCGAGGCCGGTGCCACCGGGCTTCGTCGTGAAGAAGGGATCGAACACGCGGTCCTTGCATCGATCGGGGGATGCCCGGGCCGTAGTCGGTGACGCGCAGTGCGACGGCGCCGTCGCGGAACAGGACGCCGGCGGGGACCTGCTCACGCGTTAGGCGCGTGACTTCGACGGCGACCCGTCCGTTCGTCGGGCGACGCCTGGACGGCGTTGAGCGTGATGTTGAAGATGGCGCGATGGAGGAGGTCTTCGTCGCCCTCGACGAATACGGGCTCGCCGGGCGCCTGACAGGCGACGGCGATGCCGCGGTCGCAATCGGGGTGCGAGGCAGCCAGTCCGGTCGCGGCGCGCGCGACTTCGGCGAGGTCGACGAGGTCGCCGCGCGTCTTCCGAACGCGGGCGAAATCGAGGAACTCGGTGAGCAGGCGCGCGAGACGATCGGACTCGCGCACGATGAGCCTGCCTAACGTGCGCTCGTCGTCGGTGGCGCGCGGAGCGCGGGCGAGCTGCTCGACGGCGCTGCGGATCGACGCCAGTGGATTCTTGATCTCGTGCGCGAGCGACGCGCTCAGTTCGGCGACGCCCTCGAGGCGTTCGGCGCGGAGGCGCAGCTCCTCGAGGCGTTTGTTGTCGGAGATGTCCTGGAAGATCGCCGTGGCGGACAACATGGCGTCGTCGCCGTCGGCATCGAGGATCGTGGTGGTGAAGCCGATGGGGAACGAGCGGTTCGTGTGGGTGATGATCGCTTCACCACGCGTGATGCGCTCACCCGCGCTCATTGCGTGATCGAGGGCATCCGCCAGGGCGGGACACGCCCCCGCGATGACCTCGCTCACCGGACGGCCGCGCGCTGTTTCCTGATCGAAACCGAGGAGCGTCCCGGCAGCCGGATTGGCGAAGAGCAACCGGCGTTGGGAACCGACGGTGACGATGCCGCTCCGAATATTTCGCAGGATGTCCTCGGCCTGGAGTCGCGCGAGGGCGAGTTGGGCCTGAAGCTCCTCACGGTCGACGCCCGCTTCCTTGAGTCGCGCGCTCAGGTAGGCGACGCCCAACGCGGCGCCGGCGAAGACGGCGAGTTGGAGCATCATCCCCAAGTCCAACGCTCCGCCGCGCGAGACGATGACATCCGCGATGTAGCACGAGATGCCGAGTGCCGCGACGAGCAACCCGCCACCGGCGGGGAGCAGCAACGACGCGCCGGCCGTGACGAGGATGTAAAGCGCCGCGAACTGCGAGAGCTCGCCGCCCGTCACGTGCACGACGGCGGTGACGAGTGCGACGTCGAACACCGCCTGGAGGTAGAAGAACGCGCGACTGGCGCGGCGCGTAGCTTGCGAGCCGTACCACACCGAGATCGCGGTGACGGTGATGGCGGCAATGACGGCGAGCGATGCGATGAGGGTGACGCGCGCCTCGGCGGCCTGCCAAGCCATGACCGCCGCGACGAAAATGGCGGAGGCCAGCGAAAGACGGCCGATGTAAATCCATCGGAGGACGCGGCGCTGGTCGAGCATTGTTGTGGTCGAGAGTGACGGCGGTCGGGGCGCCAAGTCCGTCGCGAGGACGGGTACGAAGCCCGCGTCTCTCGCGGAATGAGAGGCTGACGTACCGCGACGCCTGGCGTTTTGCTATATCTTCGACGACTGCCTCTGCCAAGGAGTTACGTGGCTGGTCCACCTGATGACCTGACCGCCGGTGCGATCGTGCTTCGGTTGCTGGCGGTCCTGCTGCTCGTGCTCGCGAACGCTTTTTTCGTGGCGGCGGAATTCGGACTCGTGGGTGCGCGGCGCAGCCGGATCGATGCGATGGCGAGTCGCGGGGACCGGCGCGCGAAAGTCGTCCAAGAGACGCTCAAGCATCTCGATCTGTACATCTCGGCGACGCAGCTGGGCATTACGCTGTCGTCGCTGTCGCTGGGGTGGATCGGCGAAGCGACCATGGCGACGGTGCTGGACCGTCTGCTGCGGACGTTCGGCTATGTGCCGTCGCCGACGTTGACGCACAGCGCCGCCGCGGTCACGAGCGCGTTCATCATCATCACCTTTCTCCACATCGTGTTAGGCGAGCTCGCGCCCAAATCGATGGCGCTGCTCAATCCAGAGGGCGTGAGCCGTTGGGTCGCGATGCCGTTGCGGTTCTTCTCGATGGTAATGCGGCCGTTCATTGCCGTGCTCAACGGCGCAGCGAACGCGTTTCTGCGATTGCTGGGATTGCACACGGTGCAGGAGACCGCGCGCGTGCATTCGCCGGACGAGCTGCGGCTGCTCGTGATGCAGGCACGCGCCCATGGCATTCTGGACGAAAGCGACACGCAGATGCTGGCCGGCGTATTCGACTTCCACAACAAGAAAGCGCGCGATGTGATGCGCCCGCGGACGGAGGTCGTCGCCTTACAAGTGGACGCGACCGAGGACGAGGTGCTCGAGGTGCTGCGACGCGAGCGCTATTCGCGGTACCCGGTGTACGGCGACACGTTAGACGACATCGTGGGCGTGCTCCTGGCGAAGGATTTGTGGCTGCGCGACGGACGAGCGCCGTTCACACTCAAAGGGTTGGTCCGGGAGGCGATGTACGTCCCCGACACGCGCGCGGCGGAGCGCGTGTTGGATGATTTGCGGCGGACGCGCGCGCACATGGCGGTGGTGCTGGATGAATTCGGCGGCACCTCCGGCATCGTGACGATGGAAGATCTGATCGAGGAAGTGATCGGCGACATTGCCGACGAATACGACGTTGCCGCGCGCGACGCGTTGGTGCAGAACGGCGTGCTGGAGCTCGCCGGGTCGATGTCGTTGATCGACGTGCGCTCGGATCACAGCATCCGGATTCCCGACGGCAGTTGGTCGACGTTAGGCGGATACGTGTTCTCGCAATTGGGGCGATTGCCGAAGGTCGGCGATCGCGTCGCGTTTCCGGGCGGAGATCTCGAAGTGGTGGCGATGGACGGGAAGCGCGTGGCCGCGGTCCGGGTGCACCGCGCGGCGGCGGATGGTCCGGTGCCGGCGTGAGCGACGGGCTCCGCGTGACCGGCAGCGTGACCATTGCGCGCGACGAGCTGGTGGTACGGGCGACGCGATCGGGCGGGCCGGGCGGCCAGCACGTCAACACATTGGCGACGCGGGTCGAGGTGCTGTGGAATCCGTCGACGTCGCACTCGTTAGGCGAAGCGGAGCGACAGCGCGTGACGGCGCGGCTGGCCACGCGGCTCGACGGATCGGGCTTCGTGCGCGTGGTGGCGAGCGAGCATCGCAGCCAGCGGCGGAACCGGGAGGCCGCCGAGGGACGGCTCGCGGACGCGGTGCGGCGCGCCCTGGCCGTGCCCAAGCGGCGCGTGCCGACGCGTACACCGCGCGCCGCGGTGGAGCGCCGACTGGCAACCAAGAAACGCCGCTCGGAGCAGAAGCGCGACCGGCGCTCGTCCAGCGACGAGTAACGCGAAAACGCGCCGTTAGGGCAGCAACTCGACCTTCGACGTCACGACCTGCGTCACCGGAATGGTTTTGCCGCTGGTCTTTTCGGTGACGTTCATCTTCATCGTTTGATTCGATGTCGATCCGAGATAGACGCCATCGCTGCTGATGAAATAGAAGCCGTCGCTGCTGCCGTGTCCGTCGACCGAGAGATCCTGGTCTAACGTCGACTGCGTGCCGGCGATCGAGAGATCGGCCGCGCGATGCACCCGCCACGCAGGTTGGCCCTGATACGTGGTGTCGCCGAGGATACTCGATGTGGTGATCGTCTTGAGGTCGAGGTGCGCACCGTTCGACTCCTGCTTGTTGGTCGTCGTGTCGACCCATTTGTTGCCGACGCGCGGATGCTGGGGCAGCGTGACCAGGAATCGAGTCATGCCTTCGATCAAGTTCTTCATGTCGGGGTCGTTCTGCTGGGCTGTCGAGGAGAACGTGTACACCTTTCCCGACGGCGACATGACGCCGTGCACCTGCGTGCCCTTCATCCCCGAGATATCGGGCAGCGTGACGGGCGGGTCCGACACGACGCTACTGGAATCCATCGTATAGGCAAATTCGAGCGTGTCTTTGGCGTGGGCGGCGAGCGTGACGGAGACGATTTGTTCGTTGGTGATCGTGAACTTGCTGTGTTGGCCATCTTGCTCCTGGTCGCGCGAGATCACGGACATCAGGTGATAGCGGCGCGAGCCCGGAGCGTACGTGGCGACGGTTTGCGCCGGGAGCGCGCTGATTGCAAGCACCGACAGTGCGGCGGACAGCGAGAGGGTACGGCCGAGTGACATACGTGCTCCTCGCGCGGGCGGCGCCCGTCACGGCAGGGTGTGGGTCCAATCTACGAGCGGCTGCGGCCGCGGAATCGAATGATGCACTGTGATCGCGGTCCGCAACACTGCACGCATCCGGACGGATGCAGGCGTTGAATACCCGAGGCGCATGGCGGAGGTTTCCACACGGAGCATCGCGGCAGGTACATCGCGTCGGGACAGGTCTGCGTGTGCGTCCACCGTAGAGCCCGCCGCGCGCGACGGCGCATGACGCAATGACGCAATGACGCAATGACGACACAACGCTCTCAGGGTCGCGGTGCGACGCATTGCGGCGACATGGCACTCAAGCGGGCGACGGCGGTGCGACTGCGATTCGGGCGCCTGCTGCGCGCGTGGTACCGCGCCCATCATTGGGATTTGCCGTGGCGGCGGACGCGCGATCCGTATCGGATTCTCGTGTCGGAATTGATGCTGCAGCAGACGCAGGTCTCGCGGGTGGTGCTCAAGTACGGCGAGTTTCTCGAGCGATTTCCGACGTTGGACGCCGTGGCCCGCGCACGTCCGGCACGCGTGATGGAAGCATGGTCGGGATTGGGGTACTACGCTCGCGCGAAGAATCTGCATTGGTTAGCACGCGCGGTGGCGGTGCCGGGCACGCCGGCGACATTGCCGGCGGACGCGGCGGCGTTGCGGTCGTTACCGGGTGTCGGCGCGTACACGGCGGGTGCGGTGGCATTGTTTGCGTTCGAGCAGCGTGAGGCGCTCGTGGACACGAACGTGGCGCGCGTGGTGCGCCGGGTGTTCGCGCCGGCGCTCGACGTGACGCGGAGCGGCGACCGGAGACGCCTCTGGGAGGTGGCGCGCGCGCTGCTGCCGCGGACGGGACGGGCGACCTACGTGCACAATCAGGCGTTGATGGAGTTGGGCGCGCTCATCTGCACGGCGCGTGTGCGGCATTGTGGGCGGTGTCCGGTGAGGACCGTCTGCGCCACCTCCGAGGCCGATCGCTCGTGACCGCGTGGCAGGATACGACGGCGCTCCGTCGGTTAGGCACGTACGTGCCGGCCAACACGGTGCATTACCTGTTGCCGAGCATCGCGGCGGCGGTGGCGTGTCGGCGTGCTGTTCGTGTTGCGGCACAAGCGTCCGTTGCAGCGCGTGCTGCGCGTAACGGGAACCGTGGCGCCGGTCGTGGTGCCGCGCTTGCTGGCGGCGACGACGTTCCTGGCCGGGTCGATCCTGATCTTTCAGGCGCCCAGGGCGAGCGCGCGTTCAAGGCGTGGTTTCACCCTGTCCGGGTGCCGAAGTACCCGGTCACGCCGGGCGGCGCGCTGCGTCCGGTCATCGTGGCGAACATCGCATTGCTCGTGGCCGGGGGACTGGAAGGCGTCGTCCGCCGTTAGTGCGCCGGTGGCGCGTTGGGCGTCACCATCCTATTATCACCGCACCGCATGCCCTTCCCTCTCGCCCAACAGATACCGGATCACCGTGTTGCCGCCGCCGTGGACACGGTGTTTCACGATCCGGAATATCGGCGTTTGACGCTGTGGCAAACGCTATGGCATTGGTTCCTCGATCAACTGATCCGGTTGTTCGACTATCTCGGCGCGCGATACGAGCACCTCCGCGCGTCTCCGGGAACGTTCTGGCTCTTGGTCGGGATCGTCGCCGCGTTAGTCCTGGCGATCGTTGGGCGCGCGGTGATCCTGTGGCAGTTGCGACGCACCGACGTCGCCCGGGGAATGATCTGGGGCGCCATGGGCGGCGCGCACGACGAGGATCCATGGGCGGCGGCGCAGACGCTGGCGGCGTCGGGTGATTACACGAGCGCGGCCCATGCGCTCTACGCGGCGATGTTGGAAAGCGCCGCCCGGCAGCAGGAGATCCGTTTGCATCCGTCGAAGACCGTGGGCGACTACGTGCGCGAACTGCGAACACGCTCGTCGTCCATGTTCGGCCGCTTCCGAGAATTTGGCCGATCGTACGAAGTCGTGATTTACGGCATTGGCACGTGCGACGCCGAACGGTACCAGCATCTCCATGCCCTGGCCATGCCGGTGGTGCACCCGAATGGCTGAGCGATCGTCGGATCGATGGCTGCGGCCGCGCATCGTCTTACCGATTCTCGGCGTGCTGCTGCTGGCCGCGGTGATCTTTTCGCCGGGAGGAAGCGCGGCCGGCGACGTCGACCAGCGGCTCACGACGTTCGGGACGAATCCGTTCGGCGCCAAGGGGCAGTACGATGTGCTCCGACGACTCGGCTGGGCGGTCGAGCGCCGCCGTTCTGTCTTTCGTGCGCCGTTAGACTCGTCGGACACCTACCTGTTGCTCGACCCGCCGATCGAGCTCAGTGCGACGGAGGTCTCGGCGTTGTTCGACGCGGTCCGTCGTGGGGCGACGCTGGTCGTGTCTCCCGAGATGGGCTCGCCATTGGCGGACTCGCTGGGCATCCGCCGATCGCGATACCCGCAGCACTACGACGTCGTGCGGTCGGATAGCGGCGCGACGCCGCACATCACGACGCCGTTAGACGCCCCGGCGAGCGCGGCCAATGAATTCTGGCGGACACTTCTGCCCGTGCCGACATCGGAGCGTGATACCGCGCCCGTGTTTCCGCCGTCGACCGCGACGTTGGTGAACGTGAGCACAGACAGCGGGCACACCGCGCCGGCGGTGATGCGGCGTCGGTTAGGCAATGGAACGGTGCTGGTCGTGGCGGATTTCGAGTTCTTACGGAACGCGAACGTGCGGGACACGACCGGGATGATTCTCGCCGTACGACTGTTGGAGGAGGCCGGGTCCGGACCCGGGCACCAGCTCACCTTCGACGAGTATCACCAGGGGTTTGGCGCATTGACGTCACTCCCCAGCGTGATCGCCGACGCGTTGTTCGGCACGGCCGTGGGCCGGGCCGGTGTGCAAGTGCTGGCCGCGTGTCTCGTGCTGATGCTCGTGGTCGGTATGCGCCCGATATTGCCGCGCGACCGGCAGAGCATCGAGCGCCGTTCACCCTTGGAGCACGTGGGGGCTCTGACATTGGCGTACGAACAGGTTCACGCGACACGGCTGGCCACCAACCGGCTGGTCCGCGGCGTCCGCCGCCGGCATCCGTTAGGCGCAGGCGCGCTGCCCGACGACGCGTACCTGGCGATGCTCGCGCAACGGGTGCGCGCGACCGGCGCCGACGTTGCAGTGCTGCAACGCGCACTGACGCACCAGTTGCCCGCCGCCGATTGGATCGCGGTCGGCGAGGCCATTGACCATATCGAGAGGGCGATAACCCCGTGATGACCGCCGAGCAAGTTGCCGAACGCATGGGCGCCGTGCGCGCCGCCGTCGCGTCCCGCGTCGTTGGGCAGGACGCGGTGATCAACGAAGTGCTGGTGGCGTTTCTCGCGCGCGGCCACGCGCTGTTGGAGGGCGTACCCGGCACGGCCAAGACGCTGCTGGTGCGGCTGCTGTCGAGCGCGCTCAACGCGAAGTTCGGCCGCATTCAGTTCACGCCGGACCTCATGCCCTCCGACATTACCGGCACGACGGTGCTGCAGGATGCCGGCCGCACGAGCGAGTTCCGTCCCGGCCCGGTGTTCACCGACCTGCTGCTGGCGGACGAAATCAATCGCGCACCGGCCAAGACGCAGGCCGCGCTGCTCGAGGCGATGCAGGAACGGCAGGTGACCGTCGATGGCACGGCCCGCCCGTTAGGCATGCTCTTCACGGTGCTCGCGACCCAGAATCCGGTGGAGTACGAGGGCACGTACCCGCTGCCCGAGGCCCAGCTGGATCGATTCCTCCTCAAGATCAAGGTTCCGTATCCCGCCAAAGAGGCCGAGCTCGCGATGTTGAGCAACTACGCGTCGGGATTCGACGCCGAGCGCGCATCGGATGTCCGGTTGGATCCGGTGCTCAACGCCGAATCGTGCGCGGAGGTGCGGCAGACCGTAGACCACGTGACCGTGGCGCCTGAAGTGCGCGACTACATCGCCTCGATCGTGCGCGCGACCCGCGAGGAAACCGCCCTTACGTTAGGCGGATCGCCGCGCGCCACGGTGGCGCTGTTTCGGGTGTCGCGCGCCGCGGCGGTGCTCGCCGGCCGCGATTTCGTGACGCCCGACGACGTGAAGGACTACGCGTTCCCGGTGCTCCGGCACCGTGTGGTGGTGTCGCCCGAGGTCGACGTCGAGGGGCGCACGAGCGACGACGTCCTGCAAGCGGTGCTGATGCGCGTGGTCGCGCCGCAATGACCAACGCGACGGCGCCCGTGGCGGTGCACGCGACAGGCGCACCGGTGGCCGCGCCCATCGAGCACCGCCGCGAACGGTGGTGGCGTCGCGCGCTGACGACGTTCGTGCCGACACGGCGCCTCGTGATCCTGGTGGCGCTGTTGGCACCGGTGTGGATCGCGTCCTCCACCGAGATCGGCGCCGGCGTCGCCCTCGTTGTCACGGCGCTGATGTTAGCGGCGGTGGTAATCGACGCGCTCACTACGCCGGCACACTGGCAGGTCGAAGTCGAACGCACGGTCCCCGATCGCATTGGGTTAGGCGACACGGTCGACGCGACCTACGAAGTGCGTGTGGCCGCCGGCCGGTCGCTGCGCTTCTCGCTGTACGACGACCTGCCGCGCGGCGTGCGCGCAGACTCGGCGCAGGGGGACACGCGCCGCGCCGCGCGGGTCAGGGCGCCCTGCGTCATCCCGATGCAGCTCACCGGCGCCGAGCGCGGCGTCTGGCCGCTCGGCGACGTCGTCGTACGCGTGGACGGCTGGTTAGGCCTGGTGCGCAAGACGCTCCACTGGTATCCCGACGATCGAGTGGCCGTGGTGCCGTCAATGGCGGGCGTGCGCCGGTATCGCCTGCTCGCCGTGCACCATCGCTTGCGCGATCTCGGGATGCGCGCCATTCGGCGCCGCGGCGACGGCACCGCATTCGCGAGCCTGCGCGAATACGTCGTGGGCGACGAGCCGCGCCGCGTCGACTGGAAGGCGACGGCGCGCCGCGGCGTGCTCATCTCGCGCGAGTACACGACCGAGCAGGGCCAAACCGTGATCATCGCGATCGACGCCGGACGCATGATGACCCAACTCGAGGGCGACGTGCCGCGCTTCGAGTACGCGTTGTCGTCGGCGATGCTGCTGGCCGATGTGGCGACGCAATCGAAGGATCAGGTGGGCGCGCTGGTGTTCGACGACGAGATCCGCGCCTGGGCGCCGGCCGCACGCGGGAAGCAGGCGTTGGAGCGCGTGCACCAGGCGATCATGCCGACCGTCGCCACGATGGCCGAGCCCGATTACGCCGCGGCGTTCCGTGTGTTAGGCGAGCGCCAGCGTAAACGGTCGTTGATCGTGTTGTTCACCGACGTCATCGACGCGCGGTCGTCGCAGGCGCTGATCGCGCTCACGTCCCGCGGCGCGTCGCGCCATTTGCTGGTGGTCGTCGCGCTCCGCAACGACCGGTTGATCGCGACCGCACGACCTGAGCCGGGCGCATCATCCACCGGGCTGTACGAGGCGGCCGCCGCCGAGGAGCTCGTCACGGCACGCGAGACCGCGCTGGCACGCATGCGTCACGCGGGTGTGTCGGTGCTCGACGTGTCGCCGCGCGCGATGACGGCGGCGGTGATCAACCGCTATCTCGAGCTCAAGGCCCGGGCTTCGCTATAGGCGAATTGCTCCTCGTCGGAGGCGCGCATGCCGCGTCCGCCAAGCAAAACGTACACGAGCAACACGACTGCGCAGCTGATCGCCACGCCGATCTTCACGCCGATGGCAATGTCGGTGCGCGGAGAAATCAGCCCTTCGATCGTACCGGCGACCATCAGCAGCAGCGTGCACGCGGCCAGCATGCGGATAGCGCGCCGTCCGTACACGACTAACGCTTCGCGCCGAGTGTACACGCCGGGCAGGAGCAAGGCGCGCGCAATGAGAAGGCCGCCGCCGCCGGCAATGCAGATGGCGCTCAATTCGAACACGCTGTGTGACAACACGAATTCCCCGATCTGTCCGATGATGCCTTTAGAGGCGTAGAGCCCGAGGGCGGCCCCGAGCGAAATGCCGTTGTAGACGAGCATGATGATCGTGCCCACGCCGTACGAGATGCCGGCCGCAAACACGGCGAACGTGACTTGAATGTTGTTCCTGATGATCGCCGACGCCGCGATGGGGCGCATGAAGTCGTGGATCTCAACATACGTGCGGTCGCCATGCTTGGCGCGCGCCACGCCCTCGTTCACGCGATCGATCATGCCAGGCGGCAACAGCGTCTCGGCCAATCGCGGATTGTCGATGACGGCTCGATAGGTGATCGCCATCGGCCCGAACATCAACAACGCGGCGAGCCCGATGTAGCCCCAAGAGCGACGAATCTCCTGCGGCACGTTCACCGCGAGGAATCGGACGACCGCGCCGCTGGTGAGTGACCGCTGCCGGTAGAGCAAGTTGTGTCCACCCGCGACCAAGCGACTGAGATAGAACACCGCGTCGGACTGGCTGTTCTTGGACGCTGTCTTGAGTCTGGCGAGGTCGGTGGCGAGCTCGCGGTATTGCGCCACGAACTCACTCACTTCACCCTCCGACATGTTGCGCAGGCCGCGGCGTTGGGCCTCGCGGAGCGCCGTCGCGAATCCGCTCCACTTTTCCGAGGAGCGGGCCACCATGGCGTGTCGCTCGCGCGCCGCGCCGGTGGCTCCGCGCGCGGCCACGCCACGCGACCGCGCGGCGCGCTCGCGTGTGTAGAGCAAGCGCAAGCGATCGACCAACGGCAGCGCATCGTTAGGCATGTGCGCCGCGAGTTTGACCGACAATTGATCGGCCAGCGTGGCCAGTCGCAGCGGCGCCAGCGTCGCAGCCCGGGACAGGAATCGCTCCAGCAGGTCGTACTCGGCCGTGCTGAGCGACGCCATCACCGGTGCCGCTTCCGACGCACCCAGCGCGTCGATCACGACGACCGGAGACTGATCGATTCGCTCCTGGACCACGAACGTGCCGGCCATCATGTCGCCCAATCGTTTGCCCGATTTCGCGAGCGACGCGCTCACGACCCCGACACCGTAGGTCGCGACCGGTTGCATGTCGATGATGCGCGCGACATTCCGAACGGCGGACGCACCGAACGATACGGAGTAGCCGCCGTCCTGTACGACGCGAATGTGGAGGAGCTTTTTCCCAGGCGTCTGTCCGTCCCACAAGGCCTCGAACAGCACGTAGTAGCCCCATTGCAGTGCGAACGCCAAGAAAATCACGATGGCGATCGCCCAACCTCCGGCTTCACCCGACGCGCTCTGATCCGTCTTCGGCGCCAACTTGGCGAGCATGATGAGCACGAAGAAAAGCCCGGCGATGATCGCCGCGATCGCGAAGAAGTCCACGATTGCCGCAGCGGCGCGCGCGCCGACACCGGCGAGGGTGTAGGACAGCACCACTTGCTCCGGCGTCTCGACGTCGACGCGCTGATCGAACGAGTCGGCGGCGTGTGACGCCGGCCGCGCGGAAGGTGGTTGCGTACCAGTCATGGAAAGGCGAGCAGTGGACTCGGCGGAGCGAGCTAGCGGGCGCCCTCGGACGAATCGGCCGCGCAGGTCAGCACGCCCGGGGCAGGCTCGCTATCGCGCAAGAGAAGATCGATCTGTGACCCGCGATCCGCAAGCGCGCTCTCGATGGAGCCGCCTAACAACGCGCCCGCGACCTCGGCGTGCGCCGCTCCGTAGGGCGCGAGCATTGCCCAACGCCACGCGTCCTCGGCGGCCAAGGCCGTGCCGCGCTCACGCATGATGCCCGACGCGCGGGCCCGCGCAGCGAGCTCGACCAGACGACGCCGGGCCGCGGTGAGTTGCTGCTCACGATCGCCGGAGGCGTTGCCGCACCGGCCGCCATCGACAATCGCAATGACCGAATCGCGTACGCCGCGCACCGGCGCCACGAGCGCGGCGAGCGACGCGGAGCTATCGATGCCGCTCGTATCCAGCGGCACCTCGAGCACCCGGCGCACCAGGTCGTACGGTGTCAGCACGCGACCGGGGCCATAGCGCGTCAGATACCAATCGCGCGTCGAGCGAGGAGGCGGCGCGACGTCGTCGAGCACGCTGACGAGCGCCGACCCCGCCTCACCGGTGACGTCGGGCGGCGTCACCGTCACATACCCGGTGAACAGGTCATCCTGCACCGACGAGAGATAGCCGTTCATCCGCCCTTCGCGCGCCAACGACACGGCGACGAACCAGTCGACGCTGCGCGCGAACACTTCCGTTGGGCGCATGCTCAACGCGTCCCGGTCATCCGGATCGACCGCGGTCAACGAGGCCGCGGTTAGGCCGCGAAGCGATGCGGCCAACTGCCCGCCGCGCGCGTCGCGGACGGCACGATCCGTGGCGTAGTCGCCGCGGACGGCATAGCGGCGCTCGGCGGCCTGCCAATCGAGGTCGTGCGCGATCTCGTGCGCGATGGTGCCCGCACTGGTGGCCGACGGCAGGTAGATGATCCGGTGCACCGGATCGTGCAGGGCCAGCGCGACGCCGCGCAGCGGATTCTCGCCGAAGTGGATCCGCAGGCCCGTGAGATCGAGCGACGGCAACACGCGATCGAGATCGGCGAGCGCCGAGCCGAGCATCGCACGATAGTACGGCCGCCACGCCGCGGGCACGCTGCCATCGAACGTGACTGCCGTTAGGCCGTACCGGTCGGTGAGTTGCGCGTCGGTCGGAGCGGGATCGCCCGGATACCACGGGGTTTCTTGCGCGTACGCGCGGAGCGCGACGGCGGCGGCGAGCGTCGTCCGCGCCACGGCAATGCCGGGCGCGTGCTGGACGACTAACGCACGCTCGGCGGCAAAGCCCTCTTCGCCGCGCGACCGATACAGGAATCGCATGCGTGCACCGTGCGCGCCGGTCTCGTCGCCCGCGGTGCGCAGGAGATCATTGCGGTGCGTCCACATTGCGACGACCACCGGCGTTTCCGGCGGACGCGCATGGCCCAACGCCAGGTGCTCCAACTGGCCGGCGGCGCGTCCGAGCAGCGACGCGCTCGAATCGGATGCGATCTGTTTCGGCGCCTGGCCCGACGCGTTGCGCAGCGCGTCCTGAAGCCCGGGCGTGAGCTGCATGGCTTCGAGCTCGACGTCCGGTGGCAGACTTTCCATAAGCGGTTGCTCGACTCTGAACCGTCGCTCGCGACGCCAAGCCCGCAAGAGCGCCAACGGATCTGCGTCGTCACGCCAGGCGGCGCGCAACAAGTCGTTGACATCGCGCTTCGCGAGCTCGCGATCGCGGACGAGCGCCGCGGCCTGCGCGGCGATGTGCGGAGCGTCAGTACGCAGCCGATGCTCCGCCGCCGCGAGCGTATAGGCGAGGCGTACGGCCAACTCACCGGCGCGCGGATCGTGCGCGTCGCGGATGGTGCGGTCGATAAGCGCGTACTGCTCTCCGCCATTGGGCGCAGCCACGAGCGACACGCTGTCCGTCAGCGAGTCGAGCGCAATCGGATTGACGTGATCGGCATTGCCGTCGAGCGTGCGCGCGAGCAGCGCCCACGCAACCGAGTCGCGGGAAGCGACGCTCAGCCGCGGATCGCCCAACGCATAGTCGATCAAGCGAAACGGACCGCCCAGACCGAGCCGCTGCCGCTCGAGATAGCCGAGCGCGACGACGTGCTCGGAATCGGCGCCCGACTGCATTTGTGCCGGCGGATGTGCGACCAGCCGCTCCGCATACGAGCGGCCCGAGCGCAGTTGCCCTGCGATCTGCGGACCAACGGCGATGCGTTCGCACGCGCCGGCGACGAGCACCAACGCGCCAAGAACGACGAGAGCGCGAACGCGACTGAAATGGAGCGGCGGGATCATCGTACCTGCGAATACCCACGAAGAAACGTGGAGTTGCCGCGCGCCGAGGCTCGAGGCTGAAGAGCCGTTATGGAGGGGAGACGAGCAAGCCGGGCGGGCGTCATGCGACAGGGTTACAGCCCGTCTTACATTAGTACTGCGTGACGAATGAACAAGTGCGCTACCTCACGGTTGACCCCGACCGACCGGACGCCGAGATCGTTCGGCGAGCGGCAGACGTGTTGCTGCGCGGCGGACTAGTCGCATTCCCTACCGAGACCGTGTACGGGCTCGGCGCGAACGCCCTCGATGCCAGCGCGGTCGCCAGGATTTTCTCGGCGAAAGGCCGACCAAGCTACGACCCGCTGATCGTACATGTGTTGAACACATCGGGCGCGCATTCGGTTGCACGCGCATGGCCCGAAACCGCGGAACGGCTCGCGGCAGCGTTCTGGCCGGGGCCGCTGACGCTGGTTTTACCCAAACAACCGGTCGTGCCGGACATTGTGACGGCCGGCTTGGATACGGTGGCGGTGCGGGTGCCATCGCACCCGGTTGCCCGGGCGATCTTGGAAGCAGCGAGCGTGCCGATCGCCGCGCCGAGCGCCAACCGATTCACAGAGGTTTCGCCGACACGAGCGGAGCACGTGGCACGCACGTTGGGCGATCGGGTGGATCTGATCATCGATGGCGGCCCAACGACGGTGGGCATCGAGTCGACCGTCGTGGACGTGTCCGGTGAACGGCCCACGGTCTTGCGGCCGGGAATGATTCCGGTTTCCGAGCTGGCGGCCGCGCTCGGTGCGTTAGACATTGCAGTGGCAACCGACAGCGGCGGGGGCGCGGCGCCGCGTCCGTCGCCCGGGATGTTAGACCGGCACTACGCGCCGCGCGCCCGGGTCCAGCTGTTCGACGATCGGACGCGGGCCCGCGCCGCCCACGCGGCGGCCGAGCACGCGGCGGCCGGTCAGATAGTGGGCGCGCTGCTCCTGACCGGGCTCGACGCGCCGGTGCGCCACGCGCTCACGATGCCTAACGATCCGGCCGGCTATGCGCGGGCGCTCTATCACGCGCTGCACACGCTCGACGCCGCGGGGTGCGACATGGTGTTCGTGGAAGCGGTGCCCGGCACGCCGGCATGGGCGGGCGTGCGCGACCGGCTCGTCCGCGCCGCCCGACCCGCCCACGCCTAACGGTACGCCTTACGCCGTACGGGCGCGGCCCACGAGCCGGCGGAACGCGCGGCCGAGTCGCGACGATCCGGCGCCGCGATCCAGCGCCGCGGCTAACTGGCGGCCGTACTGCCAGCGCTTGTCCAACTGCTTCTCCAGGCAGCGCTCGACGGCCTCGATCAGATCGCGCGGCGTGCCCGGTGCGAGTGACGCGAGCGGCGGCACCGGCGAGAACATGTGCTTGGCGGTGATCTCGGCGAACGATTCGCCGGTGAACGGCAGTCGGCCGGCGAGCATCAGGTACCCGAGCACGCCGAGTCCGTAGAGGTCGCTGCGGCCATCGATGTCGGCCTCACCCACCGCCTGCTCCGGCGACATGAAATGCGGCGTCCCGAACGCACAGCGCAATTCGGACGGACGCGGGTCCCACCACCGGCGGCGCGCGACGCTGAAATCGGCCAGCAGCGCGCGTCCGGTCTCACGATCGACCAGTACGTTCTCGGGCTTGAGATCGCGGTGCACGACGCCCTGTCCGTGCGCGTAGTCCAAGGCGCGCGCCATCTGGATGAGCACCAGCCGCGCCTCCTCGGGCGAGAGCCGGCCCTGCGCGCGAATGCGGTCGCCTAACGAATCGCCCGGCACGTAGCGCATCGCCATGTACATCACGCGCGCCGTCTCGCCGAACGCGTAAAGCGGCACGATGCCCGGATGCTCGAGCTGCGCGGAAAGCCGCGCTTCGGCGCGAAAGCGCTCGCGCGCATCCTCGCGCGTGCGGAGATCGTTGCGCAACACCTTGAGCGCCACGTGCCGATGGAGCGCGACGTCCCGCGCGAGATACACGGCTCCCATTCCGCCGCGACCCAAGGGACGGACCACTTGGTACTGGCGCGTGAGCTCGCGCGCCACGAGATCGCGTTCGATGTCCGGGGTGCCGCGCTCGAGCGCCGGCGTGAGACGAGGCCCGCGAACAACGGAATCGAGGACGAGCGCTTCCATGTGATGCTCTTAGTCGAAGTGGACGGATGAGCCCAACTACGCTTGCCTATATGAAAGTACCGGGCCAATGCGGTCCGCCGTCTAACTGCTTGCCTTTCCTTGCGTTACAGCTGTCCCCACCGGCCTACTCGACGCGTGGTTGTCCGGAAATGGGACTCTGCGTGCCGGGAATGGAACGCGGTGCGTAACGCCGTACCGCACACTTGGAATTGGATGATTGGATCGCGCATTTGGTTGCTTCGAGCGCGCGCGACGGCGCTTGGCGTGACGCGATCGTGACGGCGGCGGACTGTCAGCCGCGCAGCACGTCTCGCGCTTTCGTTAGGAGTTCCTGCGGCGTGAACGGCTTCTGCAGGAACGGGCGGCCCTTGTCGAGAATCCCCTGACGGATCACGACGTCGTCGGTGTAGCCGGACACGAACAGGATCTTGGACGACGGCCGGGCCGATGCGAGGCGCTCGGCGAGCTCGCGGCCGCCCATCTCCGGCATCACGACATCGGTGATGACGAGGTCCAGCTCGCCGCCGTGGCCGCTGGCCACGCGGATCGCATCCTTGCCGTGACGCGCTTCGAGGACCGCGTATCCGTGCGTCTCCAGCACGCGGCGCATGAGCGGGCGCAGCGATTCGTCGTCCTCCACCAGGAGCACCGTCTCGTTTCCGTTAGGCGTGGAGGCCGCCTCGTCGGTGCGCGGCGCGGCGGCGGTGTCGCCAACGGCCAAGCGCGGGAGGCAGATGTCGACCGTCGTCCCGCGCCCCGGCGTGCTCCGGACGATGACGTCGCCGTCGCTCTGTTTGACGATGCCGTACACGGTCGCGAGACCGAGGCCGGTGCCCTGCCCCAGTCCTTTGGTCGTGAAGAACGGCTCGAAGACGTGCGCCAGCGTCTCCGTGCTCATGCCGACGCCGGTGTCGCGGACCGACAGCGTCACGTAGCTGCCCGGCGGCAAGCCGAGGCCATGCGTCGAGCTCGTGGCCGCGTGCGCAGTCACGTTGTCGGTCTCAATGAGCAGCACACCGCCGTCGGGCATCGCGTCGCGCGCGTTGACGGCGAGGTTCATGAGCACCTGCTCGACCTGGCCGGGATCGGCGCGCACCGCAGCACGACTCGGGCGCCAGGTGGATCACGAGCTCGACGTCTTCACCGATGAGCCTAACGAGCATGCGCTCCATCTCGGCGACCGTGTCGTTGAGATCGAGCACGCGCGGTTGGAGCAGCTGCTTGCGGCTGAAGGCGAGGAGTTGCCGCGTGAGCGAGCTGGCGCGGTCGGCCGACTTCTGGATCTCGCGCGCGTCGATGGCGCGCGGGTCGTCGGGGGGCAGCCGTCGCGCAGCAACTGGCTGTAGGTCTTGATGGCCGTGAGGATGTTGTTGAAGTCGTGCGCGATGCCGCCCGCGAGCCGTCCGACGGCTTCCATTTTCATCGCGTGACTCAACTGGCCCTCGAGCTGCTTGCGCTCGCTGATATCCACGACGGCGATGCCGGTGCCGAGGAGCTGCTGATCCGGCGTCCTAACGGGATAGGCGCTGACCAACCATGAGCTGGCGCGACCGAATCCCGATGGCCGCACGTCGTCCAGCTCGAGTGCGACCATGGGGTGTCCAGTTTCGCTCACCTGGTGCAGCGTGGATTCGAGGCGGCTCGCGAGAACCGGCAGTGCATCGTGAAACGGACGGCCCGCGTGCCCCTCGTCGCTGACGCCGTTCATCTCGGCGAGGACGCGATTGACGATCACGCAATTGAAGTCGCGATCGACATACGCGAAGCCCACGGGAGACGAAGCGAGGAGCGTGTCGAGTACGGCGAGCGCTTCCTGACGGCGGCGCGCCAGCAGGACGGCGCTCTCGCGATCGATGGCCGCCTCGGTCGCCATGCGCGCCAACTCTGCTTCCCGCACCGTGGCAGCGTCGCGCGAGCGACGGATCATGGCCACGCCTTCGGAGAGCAGGCCGAACATCACCAGTCGGGAGAGAAATCCCCAGACGCTCCGCGTCTCATGGAAGCCGGGGATGTGCACGAGCCACGTGAGACCCGCTGCGCCGAGGATCGCGCAGAGGAGTCCGGCGATGCGACCGCGGCGCCACGTACACAGCGTGATCGCGGCGCCGAACACGAAGAACGCCGTGGGGTGCGCGACGAGCTCGGATGCGCGGCCAACGAAGACCGCCGCACCGACCCACGCGAGCGCTTCGGCGTATGGCACAAGCGCACGCACGGGCGTGAACGTCGATCTGCTCATCCGCTCGCCTTGGTTGGTTGAGCGGCAATATATGATGTGCGTTCGCCGTGCGCTCCTCGGTGCCGCGGACGAGCACTAGGTTTCGCGAAGGCGGCAGACAGTGACGGCCGCGCATTCCACTGCGGAGATCGGCATGTCTTCAAGTGTTTGCAAGATCGCGGTCGCGCTCGGCCTGCTGGGGGCGTGGACGGCCAGCGCGCGGGCGCAGGACTCGTCGGCGCAGGCACCGTCACTCTCGGCGCCCATTCCCGTCGACCCGAACGTGACGGCCGGTGTGCTGCCTAACGGACTGCACTACTACATTCGCGTGAACCACAAGCCCGAGCATCGCGCCGAGCTGCGGTTGGTGGTGAATGCCGGCTCCATTCTCGAGGACAGCGCGCAGCGCGGTCTCGCGCACCTGGTGGAGCACATGTCGTTCGGCGGCACGACGCATTTCAAGCGCGAGGCGTTGGTGAACTATCTCGAGTCGACCGGGGTGCGATTCGGCGCCGACCTCAACGCCGGGACGAGCTTCGACGAGACGATCTATCAACTCACGGTTCCGACCGACAGCGCCAAGCTGCTGCAGCACGGCGTTCAGATTCTGGGCGATTGGGCCGGCGGCGTGACGTTCGACACGGCGGCGCTCAGACGCGAGCGGCGCGTCGTGACCGAGGAGTGGCGGTTAGGCCGCGGCGCGGGACAGCGCATCCAGGACAAGCAGTTCCCGGTGCTGTTCGCCAACTCGCGTTACGCGCGCCGCCTTCCGATCGGCGATCCGCACATCGTCGCCACCGCACCGCGCTCCGAGCTGCTGCGCTTCTATCACGATTGGTATCGGCCCGATCTCATGGCGGTGGTCCTGGTCGGCGACTTCGACAAAGGGCAGGTCGAGCAGTGGGTGAAGCAGGACCTGGGGTCTGTGCCCGAGCCCGCGTCGCGCCCCCGCCGGGTGGAGTATCCGGTGCCCGATCACGACAGCACGCTGGTCTCGGTGGTGACGGATCCGGAGGCGACGAATTCGCTGGTGACGATGTACTTCCTGCAACCGGTGCGTCGCGACAGCACGGTGGGCGACTACCGCGACGCGCTCGTGCGCGCGCTCTACAATGACATGCTCGATGATCGCCTCGCGGAAATCACGCAGCGGCCGGACGCGCCGTTCTTGCAAGCGGAGTCCGACCAGGGCAGCTTGATCCGATCGAAGGAAGTGTACGAGCTCGGCGCGGTGGTGAAAGACGGCGGCATCGCGCGGGGGCTGCGCGCTGTCCTAACGGAAGCGGCGCGGGTGGAACAGCACGGCTTCACCCCCACCGAATTGGCGCGGGAGAAGGCGAACATGCTTCGCGCCACCGAGCAGGCCTACGCCGAGCGCGACAAGACGCCATCGGATGTGTTCGTGTCGGACTACGTGGACAACTTCCTCGAACACGAGTCGATGCCGAGCCTGGCGCAGGAATGGGACCTGACGCGGGGGCTGCTGCCCGGGATCACGCTGGACGAGGTGAACGCGTTGGCCAGCAAGTGGCTGTCCGGCCGCAGCCGCGTGATCACGGCGAGCGGCCCGAGCCGGGACAGCGCGCTCATGCCTAACGGCGCCGCACTGGCCGCGATGGCCGACAGCGTGGAGCACACGTCCGTCGTGGCGTACGTCGACTCCGTGGCCAACGCGCCGCTGGTCCCGCAGACGCCGGCGGCTGGCCGCGTGGTGTCGGCGCGCAGCGTCCCGGCGGTCGGCGTCACCGAGTGGACGCTGTCCAACGGCGCGCACGTGATGCTCAAGCCGACCACGTTCAAGGACGACGAGTTGTTGTTTCGCGCGTTCGGTCCGGGCGGCACATCGCTGGCCGACGACTCGGTCCTGGTCCCGGCGCGCACGGCGAGCGACGTCGTCGACGCGAGCGGCGTGGGCGCCTTCAACGCAACGGAGCTCGAGAAGGCGCTGGCGGGCAAAACGGTGTCGGTCGATCCCTATGTCGGCTCGTACGAACAGGGATTGAGTGGAGGAGGCTCGCCGCGCGATGCGGAAGCGATGCTCCAGTTAGTCTACCTGTATTTCACGGCGCCGCGTGCCGACACGTCGGCGTTCGTGGCGTATCAAACGCGGATGAAGGCATTGCTCGCCAATCGCAGTGCGAGTCCGTCGTCGGCGTTCTCGGATACGATCCAGGCGACGTTGTATCAGCACAACCCGCGTCTGGCGCCGCCCACGAGCGCGACGTACGACAAGATGAACCTCGGCCAGTCGTTAGCGTTCTATCGCGCGCGGTTCGCGAACGCGAGCGATTTCACGTTCCTGTTCGTGGGCAACATTGATACGACCACGATCAAGCCGCTCATCGAGCGGTACATCGGCGGACTGCCGTCGTCGAACACGCATCAGGCGTTGCGCGACGTGGGGATCGACTTCGCGCACGGGGTGATCCATCGCGACGTGCACCGCGGCACCGAGCCCAAGAGCAGCACCGACATCATTTTCACCGGTCCGCTCACCTTCACGCGGCACGCGGTGTACGAGTTGCAAGCGCTCGAGGACGTGCTGGACATCCGACTGCGCGAGCGGTTGCGCGAGCAGCTCGGTGGCACGTACGGCGTGAACGTGAGCGCCATTCCGTCGCAGTTTCCGCGGGCGCGCTACGAGATCGCGATCACGTTCGGCTCGGCGCCCGAGCGGGTGAGCGAGCTGGTGCGCGCGGCGCACGCCGAGCTCGACTCGATCAAGACGTACGGGCCGACCGCCGGCGACATCGAGAAGGTTCGCGAGACCGAGTTGCGCGAGCGGGAGACGGGCCTGACGCAAAACGGATTCTGGCTAACGGTCCTGCACAGTTATCTGTACAACCAGTGGAACCTCGACGACATTCCGACGTTCACGGCCGAGGTGCACGCGTTGAGCGCCGACGCGGTGCGCGATGCGGCGCGGCGGTATCTCGATGACCGGAACGTGGTGCAGGTGTCGCTCTATCCAGAGTTAGGCGCAAGCCGGTGAACGACGGCGGCGGCCGGCCGTGACCGGCATGTTGCGCCGGCCGTCATTCGACCAGAGTGGTTCAACACCTTTCCTTCACCAACGCAGCCAAAGTCTATGCGTCTCCTGGCCGCACTTCTCGCCTCGTCGTTCGTCGCCGTGTCCGCGGGCGCGCAGGCTCCCCACATCACGCCGTCCGGCGATCCGTCGGTCGCCAGCGACACCATTTACAAGTTGGCGGTTCCGGCGGGGTCGCATGCCGACGAGCCGTACGTCCTGCTTCTCGATGACGGGGTCGTGAAGATCGAACCGGATGGGCGACTCACGACGACGTACCGTCAGGTGGTCCAGATCCTGACGCAGGAGGCCGCCGAGCAATGGGGCGAGCACACGTTCAGCTACTCGAGCGGCCGCGAGAAGATGACGATCAACTGGATGCGGGTGCTCAAGCCTAACGGAGAAGTGGTGAGCGCCAAGCCGACGCACGAGCAGGAGTCGTTGGCGCCGGTGTCGCTGGAGGCGCCGGTGTACTCGGACCTCAAGCTGCACCGGGTTACGTTAGGCGGCGTGGCGCCCGGCACCCTGATCGACTTCAGCGTCACCACCGAGACGATCGACCCGCTCATCCCCGGCGACTTTCTCACGTCGTGGAGCGTACAGACGGGCGTGTTCACGCGCCGGTCGCGCTACATGATCGACATCCCGGCCGCCTACACGCCGCGCATCGAAGAACATCATTTGCCGTTCCAGCGCGCCGAGCGCGTATCGAATGGGCGCCGCGTGATCACGTGGGCGGCGCAGGATGTGCCGAAGCCCGAACCCGAGCCGCTCGCACCCGATTCGTCGTACGGCGAGTCGATCACCATCGCGTCGCCGCGCACGTGGAGCGATGTGGCGAAGTGGTATGCGGGGTTGTCGCGCGACCGATACGCCACCTCGCCGGCCATCGACGCGAAGCTCGCCGAGGTGGTGAAGGACGCGCACACGCTGGACGATTCGCTGCGCGCCGTGCACCGGTGGGTGGCGCAGGATTTCCGCTACGTGTCGCTGTCGCTCGGGATCGGCGGCTATCAACCGCACCAGCCGGAGTCGATGTTCGAGAACAAGTACGGCGACTGCAAGGACAAGGCGACGTTCTTCATCGCGGCGCTGCGCCGGTTAGGCGTAACGGCGTACCCCGTGCTGCTGAGCGCCGACGGCGGCGTGGACGCGGACCTGCCGAGCGCGCATCAGTTCGATCACATGATCGCGGCCGTGAAGCGGCCCGACGGCGGATACACGTACGACGACCTCACCGCCGACCTGGCGCCGTACGGCGCGCTGCCGCCGGGCGAGCCCGGAGAATTTGGGTTGGTGGTCCACCCCGACGGCACCGGCGAAGCAATCACATTCCCGTCCGACTCGGCGGCGCGGAATCTGTCGCGCGTGGACATCGACGGCGGCCTGGGGGCCGATGGGTTGTTCGCCGGCAAATGGACGCGCACTGCGTCAGGCCTGCAGCAATACGGGTTGCGCAGCTCGATGTCGCGCTCGACGCAGATGGATTCGACGCAGCGGGCGCGGGCGACGCTGGCCATCGCCAACGCCGTCATCGAGGGCGCGAAGGGCGACAGCCTGCAGGTGTTCGACGGGCGCGACCTGAGCGCCAAACCGCGCATCTCGGTGCTCCTGTCCAACGGCAAGATGGTGAGCGACGCCGGTCCGACCAAGATCCTCACCCTGCCCGTCCGCGACTTCGCCGTGCCTAACGTAGTGGCCGCGCTCGAGCAGCGGGGCCCGCGGGTGAATCCGATCGACATCGCCAAGGTGTGGGGCCCGCACGAGGAAGTCGAGGACTTCAAGGTCGCGCTGCCGGCGGGGTGGAACGCCCAGCTGCCCAAATCGTTCACCGAGTCGAGCGTGTTCGGCACGTATACGTCGCGGTACGAGCAGACCGGCGATACGCTGCACGTGATGCGGTCGCTGATCGGCGCGACGGGCGTGCAGCCGGCGAACGCGATGCCGGCACTCATCGGGTGGCTCAAGGCGATGTCGGCGGACGACGTGAAGTACATCGTGATCGGCTCGGGCACGTAGGTCGCCTCGCAACAATCGGGACCTCGCAGCCGTGGACTGATGACGGCTCGAGTGTGGGACACATGTACGGTGTTCGCGCGCGGTCAGACGACCGCCACGAGCACCGTACGCTCGTATTTGTCCCACGCTCACCCTAGGTGGCCGTCATGCAACACGTACATTGGTGTCTTGCCGCCGTCGCGATTGTCGCGATCGCCGGTGCATGCGCTGACCCGATCGCCGGGCCGGCGACGCAATCGCGATCGGATATCGCTCCCAGCTCGTCGCCCGCTCCCGGTCGCGTCGTGTTTCTCGCGCCGCTCGGAGAGGGCGATCCGCCGACCGGCGCGTCGGACGTATCGCGGCACGTGTCGGTTGCGATTTGCACGTTAGGCAATAGCGCATGCGCCGGCGGTGCGATCGCCCGGTTCGACAGCGGCGACGGGTCGTCGCGGCTGCGCGTGGTGGGCGGCGATCACGCATCGCGCACGGGGCGCGCGTACTACGAGGCCACGTGGCGCGTGCCGCGGCTCCCGGGCGACACCGGTGCGGACGTTCGGATCCAGGTGTTGGTGGACGGCGTGGAGGGCGGGCACGCGGATGTGCACGTTCGGAGCGCCGCGGATCGCCGGCGGCATGATCCGCCTAACGGGCCGGCGGTCACGCCGGGCAGCGACCTCGACATTCGATTCTGGGTCGAGAAGCCGCCGCGGCGATTCACCGTCCTGGTGGGACCCGGCGTGCGCGGGATTCCCGGGGCGAGCGACTCGCTGTGGTCCTACGGGACCAAGGTGCCGTACGCGTTTCTGCCGGCGGCCGGCTATGAGAATGTGGCGGTGCGGGTGGATGGGATGCCTGCGTTGCCGATCGGGTTGGTGGTGACGGACACCGAGCACGTGCTGACGGTGACGGCGGACCGGCGGGTCGTGCTGCGCAGTGGCGCGCTACCATTGTATGGGCAAGCGCGCAGGCTACTCACTGCGGCGGACCCGGTGGCGGCCTACCAGGCGTATCTGGATGCGGCGGAGGCGTACGTCGAATCGCCGTCGCGGAATCGCGAGGAGGCGATGCACGATCTGGAGGACATCGAGTTTCTGGCGTTCGATCCGATCCGCGACTCGGCGGCGTTGCGGAGGCTGGACAACGCGCTGGACGGTCAGGTCTTCGGCGTGGATTCGGCGAGGGCGGGTCCAACCGGGTTAGGCGCGTCGTCGAAGGCGATGCGACGCGTTCGGGGGTTGGACGCGACCACAGCGTCGGACAGTGTCGAGCGAACGGTGTTCCTCTACATCAATGGTATTGCGACACCGCAGTTCGGGCCTCAAGGCGCCACCGCTACGCGATTCGAACTCAGAAGAATCGTTTCTGAGGTTCCGCTTTTCGCGACACGCGGAGAGGTCGCCGTCCAGTTCTTCTACAATCGCACTTATCGGGACCAGCGTCCAACGCAAGAGCAACAGCGCGCACATTGTGTGGCACTGTTCGCGTCGCGATTTGTGTTCGGTAACCTGGGAGGGAACTCTTTCGCTCCATTCATGGCTGCGTGTACTGCGGATCCGTCGTATCGGCGTTTCTCTGACCACGACCTGCTCGAATGTGTCCGTCAGATGTTGGCGATCCTTGCGAACGCCGATGCCGCCGAAGTCGACGCCGCCGGACTAGCAGCACGAATTCAGGTTTTACGCTCATCGGGTAACCACGTGATTCTCGTGCCTCACTCACAAGGCAATCTGATGGCGAATCAAGCGATTCATCTCTTACACTCGGTTACGCACGAATTCGATCCAACGCGCGATTCAATGTGCATTGGCCTTGTTTCGCTGGCTTCACCAACAAGCCGGCGATGGGAACTTGGAGAACACTACATCGAGCCCATCGTCGTACGCGGGGACATAGTGCCGACATTCGACAATGATTGGCCGCCCATCGACACTGACCTGTCGCACCGATTGCTCGATCATCCATCGCTGGAAACCGCAGTCAAACCGACCGGCATCATCCTCCACTCGGTGCTGGAGAGCTATTTTTTGCAACCACAATCTCGCGCGGCGATTCGCACAGGGCTGGAAAATGTATATCGCGCATGCGCCGTATCGAGCGTGCTGGTACGGCCCACATCGCTGACGCTAACGGTTGGAGGCAGCGCACCGCTCTCAGCGCTGGCGCTGAATGCGTTCGGTGACACGTTAGGCGGCCGTTCGTTTGGCTGGGCGAGCACGAGTCCTTCGGTCGTCACTGCAACGACGACGACGGCCGCGACAGCTAGCGCCCACGGCGTTGGACCCGGAGGTGCCTCAGTCGTTGCGTCGTACAGGACGCACGACGCGGAAGCGGCAGTATTGGTAGCGAGGGCAGCACCCCTCATAGATCCATTCACCTTTTCATACATCGCGATCTACCCAGAAGGATTGCTGGGTGACGATCAACACTTGAGCGGTACCGTTGGGCATCCGGGAGCGGTGCCTGTTCCCGCCGGCACGTTCCGACTGTCGTTCTCCAGTGAATTCGGGCGCCTAGTCGCAGCAGTGAATAACACACTCTTCACAGTCGGCGTCGTGGGGTCGGATTCCGTGACGCTCGGCGGCAACGCAGGGTCTACGTATCGGCTTGGTTGGAACGCAGATCACACGGCTCTCAGCGGAACGCTCGACACACTGATCTGGGTCTTTCATATCGGGTTCGTTCGCGCGGTGCTACCGGTCACTTTCGCATCGACAGGAATCTTGATGGCCCATCGAGCGATTCGTTTTCTCCTCGTCGCAGGCAGTGTCGTGTCGGGTCTTGCGTCGGACGCGTGCAAGGACTCCAGGCGCGAGGCCGTACGAGCACCGTCGCGCAGCGTCGCGCAATACCCGCACGCCGCTGACCGGCTCATTCGGTTAGTCAGGCGCCAACTGTCCGACGTCGATCCAGTGCGTACGGAGCAGGAAGCAATCTGCGAAACCGACCGCATGGCGCTAGCGTTAGGCTACGACGAAGCGTCGGCGCGCATTCGTACCGCCCTCGATACCGCGTATCGGACCGCGCGCGACAGCTTCGCGTTAGGAAGAGTGGAGCGACATCTTAGGCGGCCATTCGCTCGGCGACGGCGATCACGTCTGCGATTCCTTGATCGCCGCCGCCGACCGCGAGGAACCCATTGTCCCAGGACGGACCGCGGTCCCCTAGCCGGCTAGGGGACCGCCGCCACGCTCCCGACGAGCGCGGCCAGCGTCTCGTCGTCGAGACGATGGCCGCCGGTGAACGACACCGCGCGCGCGGCAATCGATGCGCGCGCGAGCCGCTCGCCCTGCTCGGCGACCGAGGCGGCAGTGACGAGGCCGTCATCGGACCCGACGACGATGATGATCTCGGTCGCCTTGCCGTCGGCGCGGCGGGCGGTCGCCGCCGGCGACTTGAGCGTTTCGAGATCCAGATCATGCGGGACGAGCCCACCCCACAGGATCAGGCGATCGGTGACGATCTGACCTTTCGTCACCCATCGGCATGCGGTCGCGACGCCCTGCGAAAAGCCGAGCGTCACCACGCGCGGCAGTTTGCCGCCGACGTCGCGGCGGATCTGATCCGCGAGCGCATCGAGATACTCGATGTAATCATTGATCTCGCTCAACCGGTCTTCGCGCGTCATCCACGATGCCCCGACGGCCGAGTGCGTGTGACTGCTCGCGGCGGTATCGAGATAGAAGCGTGAGAGCGCCTCGGGCGCGACGATCAGGCGGCGTCCATCATCCACCACCTGGAAGTGGTGCAGGAACTTCGACGCGAGCTGACCGTAGCCATGCAACACGAACCACACCTCGCTCGGCCCGCGGTGCGCGTCGCCGAGTGTGTAGTAGCGGGCCGTTCGCCCGACGGGGAAGTGATGCTCGCGCATCATGGGCAAACAGTGCCGGAACGGCGGCCGCTCGTCAATGCCGGACGCGACCGCCGAGGGTCGCCGAGATCAGGGCAATGCGGCGAAGTCGACCAGCTCGATGTCGCCGCGCTGCAAGCGATCGCGTACCGCGGGCGATGTGAGCGCGGCCAGCTCGCGCTCCCGCTGCCAGGTGTAGTCGTCCATTGAGGCGAGGGCGGCGTCGGTGTGACCGGGGTGCACCATGAGCTCGGTCGTGCCGGGCTCGAGACGATCGAGCGCGCGCACGAGCTTCCGCTCGACGTCGCGGCCACCCTGGAGGGACATTCCGATGAAGTGGTCGGGGTAGCGCAGCGGCGATGTCGTTCGCCTAACGGCGGCCCAGCTGAGCGCGACCAGCACGTTGGTCGCGAGGTGCGACGCGTGCAGCGGCGTGGTGTGCATCGACTCGGCGGGCCAGCGCATGGCATGCACGCCGGCGCGCACCGCGGCGGCGGCGATCGGCGGCCAGAGCGGCCGCAGCGCGTGCGTGTGCATGTGGCTGTCGACGTGCGTCACGTGCACGCCGGCGCCCCGGATGGCGGCGATTTGCGCGTCGCATTCGGCGCCGACCTCGTCGGGGTCGATGCGGCCGGACAGCGCGCGCGCCACGAGCGCGGGGAGCGTGTGGAAGGCGCCGGTGCGCGCGTCGGTGAGCGTCGGCACGCGCGCGAGCGGCCGCCCCTGCACCAGATTGATGTGCACGCCGACGCCTAACGACGAGGCGCCGTTGCGGACGGCGTTGACCGCGTCGCCGAACGCCGGCATGTTGGCGAGCAGCGTCGTCGACGAGATCGCGCCGGCGTGGAACGCCTCGACAATGCCGCGCGTCACGCCGCTCGTGTAGCCGAAATCGTCGGCGTTGATGATCAACCGGCGCGTGTCAGTCGTAGCGCCTCCGCCATTCGTTCGTCCGGATGCGCGCCAGGTCGCGCGCCATGTCGGCGGCGTCCTGCACGAAGCGGACGGTGGTCGGCTCCTCGTCGTATCGGAAGTTGACGGCGACCTGTTGAATCGCGAGCCCGAACTTGCGCGCGATGAAGAGCGCTTCGACGTCGAAGCCGAAGCGCGCGATGGTGACGCGTGGGAACACGAGCTCGGCCGCGGCGGCGGTGAATCCCTTGAGGCCGGCTTGCGTGTCGCGCACGCGCGGGATCAGCGTCCAGCGGACGAGTGCGTTGAACAGCCGGCTCATCACGTGGCGGGTGTAGAGATACGAAAAGAAGGTCGGACTCATGAGGTAGCGCGAGTCCGGCAGCACGCGACACGCGACGGCGACATTGGCGCCGCCGCGCAACGCATTCGAGCATCTTGTCGATCTCGGTGGTGGGATAGGCGAGGTCCGCATCGGTGAAGACGCGATAGGCGCCGCGCGCGGCGCGCATGCCGCGCGATACCGAATAGCCCTTCCCCATGTTGCGCTCGTTGTGGAGCACGCTCACGCACGGCGCTTCCTCGGCGAAGGCGTCGAGGGCGTGCGCGACGGCGTCGGCGCTGTGATCGTCGACGAAGATCAGCTCCCACGAATAGGGGCGCGCGCGCAGAAACGCTCGCAGCTGATCGAGTGCCGCCGGCAATCGCGCCACGCCGTTGTACACCGGCACGATCAGCGAGAGGAGCGGCGGTCGCGGCGTAAAGGAATCTTTGGGACTCACGCGCGTGCGGTGGACGAGTGAATCGCGAATGCGAAGTCCCCAATATAGTGACGCACTCTCCAACAGCGTGGGACGAGTCCGGCACGTGGGCTCTGGTCGCGGCCGCTTCACGCCCGACGCATGACGCGCCGGCAGCGAGCCCAACGCTACGATGGGGACCCGCGGACGCGACGGACCGATGCGCGCCCCGCGCCCGCGGGTCCGTGCGTTAGGTGTGCCTAACGGATGGGGATCACGCCGCCGGTCGCGCGCTTGGGGACGACGCGCAGGGCGGCGGCGCCGGGCGCGAAGAGATCGGCGCGCGTGCGCGGCAGCGTCACGCGTCCGCCGGCATCGGGCTTGGCGAAGAGCACCTGGGCCAATCCGATGCGACCACTCGCGAACGCGTGCGCGGACGCCGCCATGTAGAGGCGCCACACGCGGTACGTTTGCTCGCCCACCAGCGCCGACGCGGCATCGCGCGCCTCGTCCAGCCGGCGTACCCAGTGCCTGAGCGTCAGCGCATAATGTTCGCGCAGCGACTCCACGTCGCGCGCCTCGAGTCCGGCGTCCTCGCCGCATTCCGACCGCGGTGGCCAACGGGACGAGCTCGCCATCGGGAAACACGTACCGCTGGATGAACGCGCCCTGGGGCCACGCCAGTCGCGACGCGCGCGCCAGCGCGCCCGTGTCGGGTGCGTGCAGGCGCACGATGCCATGGTTGAGGAACAGGCCGCCGGGCTTCGTTAGGCGCGCGGCGGCGCGGAAGTATCCGGCCAGCCGCGATCGGCCGACGTGCTCGAACATTCCGACGCTCACGACCTTGTCGAATTGCACGGTGTCGTCGAGGTCGCGATAGTCGCACACGGCCACTCGGCACCGCGCATCGAGACCGTCGGCGTGGATGCGCGCGCGCGCCACGGCGGCTTGGCGTTCGCTCAACGTGATGCCGAGGGCGTCGACGCCGTACTGCCGCGCGGCGTGGCGAATGAGCGCACCCCATCCGCAGCCGATGTCGAGCAACCGCTCGCCGGGACGCAGCCGCAGCTTCCGGCACAACAAATCGAGTTTGGCGTGCTGCGCCGCGTCGATGTCCTCGGCACCGGTGACGAAGTAGGCGCACGAGTACACCATGTCGTGGTCCAGCCACAGCGAATAAAACTCGTTGCCCACATCATAGTGCGATCGGACCGCCGCGCGGTCGCGACGACGCGAGTGGCGCAACCCGTGGCCCGCGAGTCCGCGGCGGCGGTGCGGCGCCGCGTCGACGGCGCCGTCGCGCGGCAAGGCGAGGAGCGCGCGCACGGCGTGTACGCGCGCGGCCGGCGATCCGAGGCGCGCGCGGAGCGTCTCGCCTAACTCAACGGCGGCCTCCATGTTGCCCTCGACGTCGATGTCGCCGCGAACGTACGCCTCGGCCATGTGCAGCTCGGAGGCGGCGAGGAACGTGCGCCGCAACGCGGCCGGCGAGCGAACGACGAGCGTGAACGCCGGCGGCGCCGATCCCGCGGCCAGCGCTCGATCGACGGCGCCATCCCAATAGCGCACGGCGAAGTGGCGCGTCTCGGGCCGGCCGAAGAGCGCGGTGATCGCCGCGCGAGCGCGATCGCGCCACCGCCAATCGGGCGTGACAGCGGGCCCGGCGACGTCGTGGGTCCACAGCGGCGCATTGGACTCGACCGACAGGGGGACGGCGCGCGCTTCCTCGAGGCGCTGGCCCGTCTCTCGTGCGCGCGATGTGCCCGCGTCGCGACGCATTCCGACATCACGTCCCGGCTCCGCGCCGTCTGCGCGGCCCATCCGGTCATTCGACTCGGCTTTCATCGTTCATTCCTCCGCCGTCCCCTGTGCGGCGATCGACGCACGCACCAGTTTGCGTTGGGCACGACACCGTCTAGCGTACCACGAGCGGGCCCTGTAGCTTACGCGTCCTTGCGTCGTGCAATCCGTTGTCCGCCGTCAGTCGTCTTGGGACGGATCGCCGCTGGCCGCACCCCACGCATTACGCCCACCGCTTCATGCATCATCGTCTTCTCCACGTTGCCGCCGGCTTCGCCCTTGCGTTGGGCGCCCGGACCCCCGTGTGTGCGCAGTCGCTGCGCGGATCCCGCCAGAGCGTGCGCCACGCATACACGTATGTGCGGCATCACGATCTGGACGTCTACCAGTCCGCCGCGGATGTCCGGCGCGCGGTGCGCGACGGCGATCTGGTGCGTCTCAGGCCCAACGGACAGTACACGCTGCATCGCGTCGCCTACCCGTACGTGACGCCCACCACGCGCACGTTCGTCGAACGCCTGGCCGGCGAATACCGTATGGCATGCAGCGCGCCACTCGAGATCACGAGTGCCGTTCGCCCGACGCGCCGCCAACCGGCGAACAGCTCTCCGTTGTCGGTGCATCCGGCCGGTATCGCGTTGGACCTGCACCGTCCGGCCGGCGCCTGTCTGGCGTGGCTTCGGCACACGCTCCTGGCTCTCGAGGCGGCGCGGCTGGTCGACGCGACGGAAGAGCGTCATCCGGCGCATTTTCACGTGATCGTGTTCGGCGAGCCGTACCGGCGCTATCTCGCGTCGCGGTAAGGCCGGCGGCGATAGGACGCCGCGCCGCCCACCCGGCCGTTTCCTCCCGACCGACGCCGCCCGCGGGCACAAAGAAGTGTTCGCGGGCACCGTGTGCTCTCCCGTTGCGTCGCTCGTCCCATAAAATAGATTGGGTCCCATTCAACGGCCGTCACGTCCCCACCCACAGGAGCGCTGTTTTATGTCTCGCAAGAGCCTCGCCCCCGCGGCGCTGCTCGCCGTTTCGACGATGCTGTCGGCATGCCACCACGCGCCTCAACAGGCCCAAGCGCCCGCACCGGCGCCTGCGCCGGCTGCGGCGCCCGCTCCGGCAGCGCCGCCGGAGGATCACAGCGCGGACAGTGCACGGGCCGCGCAACAACGGATGGCGCAGGCACGTTCGACCATCGAAGAACGCATTCACTTCGAGTTCGACAAGTCGGACATCGTCGCCGACGACAAGGCCGTGCTCGACGCCAAGCTCCCGATTCTGCGCGCCAATCCGAACATGCGCATCCGTGTCGAGGGCAACTGCGATAACCGCGGCTCGGAGGAGTACAATCTGGCGTTGGGCCAGCGGCGCGCGGCGGCCGCAAAGCGGTATCTCACCGACTTCGGCATCGACGCCGGCCGCATCGACATCATTTCGTACGGCCACGAGCGACCGATGTGTACGCAGGATTCCGAGGACTGCTGGTCGCAGAACCGGCGCGATGAGTTCGTGATCATTGCCGGCGGCGACAACATCGTCTCCATGGCTGCGGGCAAGACCAGCGTCGCGTTGCGTTAGGCAGTAGCATCCGGCCCGCGCGTCCGGCCGGAGCCGGCGCGCGGGCGGGCGCGCGCCGGATCCGGTCCGGTGCGCACATCTGCACCCACGGCCCAAGCGGCCCTGTCATGTCGCTCAGGCGGTCGCCCGTGTACCTTTCCCGGGCACCGTCTTGCGAGCCGTGTATGAGCCCCGAGCCGTCCGCCCTCTCGCCCGCTCCGACAGCGATGCAGCGCGAGCAGGTCGTGCAGCGCCTATGCAGCCACTTTGCGAGCAACCATCTGACGATGGACGAGCTCGAGCAACGCATTGATCAGGCGTACAAGTCGCCGTCGGTCGCGGAGCTCGATGCGCTCGTCACCGGACTGCCGGTGCTGGCGGACGACCCGTCCCTCTCGACATCCGCGTCGCTGGCCTCGTCGAGCGCACCAGCGTTGCAGGCGAACGTGCCGGAGCGCGACGTGTTGATCGGTGTCATGAGCGGCCACACGCGTCGCGGTCCGTGGGCCGTGCCGCGGCATCTCAAGGTGTTCACGGTGATGGGCGGCATCGTGCTCGATCTCCGCGAGGCGATCATCGCGCCGGGCGTATCGGAAATCGAGATCACGGCAATCATGGCGGGCGTCGAGATCTTCGTGCCGCCCGGCGTGCGCATCGAGTGCACGGGCTCGGCGTTCATGGGAGCATTTGAGGTCGATCAACGGGCGCAGGTGATGGAGATCGCCGGTGACGAGCGCATCATCCGCGTGACGGGATTCGCGATGATGGCGGGCGTGGAGGCCAAAGTGCGTCCGCCGCGCGACCGGGACAGGTTGCGCGGCTAACGCAGTCAGGCGCGGGGCGCGAGGTCCGGACGCAGCGCGGTGGCGTCGCGCAGGTAGACGGGTCTCGGCCGCGCGGCGGCGCGCGGCAGGTCGAGGTGCACCAGCACACGAACGCATTGCGGCAAGCCGTCGGGCACGCTGATCTCCGACATACAGAGCGCCGGCACGCGCGCCCATCCGAGCGCGCGGAGCGCGTCGGATGGATCGGCGCTCGTCAGGTCGCGCGTCGTCGTGAGGACGACGCTGACCACATTGGACGCATCGAGCGCATTGCGCTCGAGCAGCGTTGCGAGGAGCTCGCGCGTGGCGGCGAGCACGGCGTCCGGAACATCGCGCGCGACGGTGGTGGCACCGCGCACGGCGCGCAGGGTTCGCGCGCCGGCGGGCACTTCGGCGGCGCGGCCGGGCGCACGCTCCACGGCAGTTTCCTCCAGCGTCCTCGTTAGGCCTAACCGCGGGGCGCGCGGCGGACTCGAGCGTCGCCGCCCCGCGCGCGACGCGTTACATTCGGAATGGCGTCGTGGCGAACGTATGTCCGGCGCGAAATGCTCTGTCAAGCGCGCCCGGCGGGCGCCGGGCTTGGCGCACGGGCGCATCCGATCGTGAGGGGAGCGAAAGTCATGCGTATTGCCATCATAGGCGCGGGTCACGTGGGCGGGACATTGGGTCGTCGGTGGGCGGGCATCCCCGGCGCCCGGCACACGGTGACATTCGGCTTGCGGGCCGGCGACGAGCCGGACTCTCAGTTAGGCGAATTCATCGAGACGTCCGGGGGCGCGGCCCGCGCGGCGCCGGTGACGGCGGCGGTGCGGGATGCCGAGGTCGTGGTGTTCGCGACGCCCTGGAAGGCGACGCGGGAGGCCGTCGAGAGCGCCGGGGCGCTGTCGGGCACCGTCGTGATCGATTGCACGAACCCGTTCGCTCCCGGCCTAACGGGACTCGATGTGCCGGACGGCCGGTCGGGCGCCGAGGCAGTCGCCGCGTGGGCGCCGGGCGCGCGCGTCGTGAAGGCGTTCAACACCACCGGGTTCAACATCATGGCCAATCCGGTGTTTCCGGAGGGGCCGGCGACGATGTTCTACTGCGGCGACGACGCCTCCGCAAAGCGCGTGGTGCAGCAGCTGGCGTCGGAGTTGGGGTTCGACCCGATCGACGCCGGGCCGTTGTCCCGCGCGCGCGTGCTCGAGGGGATGGCGCTGCTCTGGGTGAGTCTGGCGATGGGTGGTGTGTCGGGCGGCGGCGAGCTGGGCCGCGACATTGCGTTCCGCTTGGCGCGCCGGAAATCGGCGGCATGAGGCGGCGGCCTTGACATAGGCCCCGGGGGTATCGATGCTTCGGTGGTACCCCGTGGGGGTATGCCCTCCGCCCGGAGCATCGTATGGAACGCGTCACGGTTCAGATTGACGGGATGTCGTGCGGCCATTGCGTGGCCGCCGTTGGGCGCGCGCTGCGCGCACTGCCCGGTGTGGACGTCGAACAGGTGGCGGTGGGATCGGCGACGATCGCGTACGATCCCGGGGCCGTGTCGCTGGACCGCATCCACGCCGCCGTGCGCGCCGAGGGTTATGCGCCGCGGGCCGACCGCCAATGAGCGCCGTGTCTGTCGCGGTCATTGCGTTAGGCGTGGCGGGCGTGGTCTGGGTCGCGTGGTACTTTCGCCTTTTCTCGCGCTGACGTGAGCGCCACCGCGCGCGCCAAGGGCGCAACGATCACCATCCCGGTCTCGGGGATGACGTGCGCCGCGTGTTCGAGCCGCGTGCAGCAAGCGCTCGCCGCGCGGCCGGGCGTATCGGAGGCCGCGGTGAACCTGCTCACGGGCAGCGCCACCGTCACGTACGACCCGGTGAGCGCGAGCGCCGTCGACCTGGTGGATGCGGTGCGCGCCACCGGCTACGGCGCCGACCTCCCGCCGAACGGCGGGCCCGACGCCGGCGCGCACGCCGCGCACGCGCACGCGCACGCGCAACGCGGGGACGCGCGGCGGGCGGCCCGGCGCGCCGCCGGTGCGCTGGCCTCGGCCCTGGTGGCAATGGTGCTCTCGATGGCGTTAGGCGCCGGCGCCATGGCGGCCGGCACGGCGCACAGCGTGGACCCGTTCATGCGCTGGACGATGGCGCGCCTCACGCCGCTGCTGGCGAGCGTGGCACCGTGGGTCTTTGCCGTCCCGCGGATCGTGCTCCTGGGTGTGCTCCTCGCCCTGACGTTGGCGGTGATGGGCTGGGCCGGGCGCGAGTTCTATACGCGGGCCTGGATGGCATTCCGGCATCGCGGCGCCGACATGAACACGCTCATCGCCGTCGGGACCGGCGCCGCATTCCTCTACTCCCTGGCCGCGACCCTGGCGCCGGGCTTTTTCGTGGCCCACGGCGTGCCGCCCGACGTCTACTACGAGGCCGTCGACTTCATCATCGCGCTGATTCTGTTAGGCAACGCGATCGAAGCGCGTGCGACCGTCCGGACACGGCGGCGCTGCACGCGTTGGCCGCCATGCAACCGCCGGCGGCGCGCGTCGTGATCGATGGCATCGAGCACGAGCGCCCCGTGGGCGACGTGCGGACCGGCGACGTGATCGCGGTGCGCCCGGGCGAGCGCATCCCGGTGGACGGCCGGGTGACCACGGGCGAGAGCACGGTGAACGAATCGATGCTCACCGGCGAGGCGATGCCGGTGCCGAAGCGCGCGGGCGACGCCGTGATCGGCGCGACCATCAACGGCACGGGCGCGTTCCGCTATCGCGCCACGTCGTTAGGCACGGACAGCGTGCTGGCGCGGATCGTCCGGCTGGTCCGTGACGCACAGGCGACGCGCGCGCCCATTCAAGCACTGGCCGACCGCGTGAGCGCCATTTTCGTGCCGGTGGTGATCCAGATCGCGATCGCGACGTTCGTGGTGTGGTTCGTCGTGCTCGACGCCCACGCGACGGCGGGGCCGACCGCCGCCGTGCGCGCGTTCGCCGCGGCGGTCGCCGTGCTGGTCATCGCGTGCCCGTGCGCGATGGGTCTCGCGGTCCCGACGGCGGTGATGGTGGCCACGGGCCGGGCCGCTCAGTTAGGCATGTTGATCAAGGGTGGCGCGGCGCTCCAGCGCGCCGGCGGCGTGCGAACGGTCGTGCTCGACAAAACTGGCACCATCACCGGCGGGGACGCCCGAGGTAACGGACGTCATCGCGGCGCCGGGAGGCCGCTGGGATGCGACGGCACTGGTGCGTCTGGCGGCCTCGGTCGAGCGCGTCAGCGAACACCCGGTGGCCGCTGCCATCGTGCGACACGCGGCGGCCGGGGCGTTGCCCGATGTCCGAGACTTTCAGTCCGTCACCGGACTCGGCGCGCGCGGCGCCGTGGCCGGGACCCGCGTGGCGGTTGGCAACGCGGCACTCATGGCCTCGTTGGGCATCGACGTCTCCCCGCTCGATGCCGGGGCCACGCGCCTAACGGAAGACGCGAAGAGTCTCGTGTACGTGGCGGCGGATGGCGCGCTGGCCGGCCTCATCGCCGTCGCCGACCCCGTGCGTCCCACGTCGCGCGCCGCGGTCGCGCGGTTGCGTGCGCTTGGCCTCGACGTCGTGATGCTCACCGGCGACAACGCGCGAACCGCCCAGGCGGTCGCGCGCGCGGCGGGCATCGATCGCGTGCGTGCCGGCCTCTTGCCCGACGGCAAGGTGTCGGAGATCGAGCGGATCGCTAACGAGGGCGGCGGACCGGTGGCGATGGTCGGCGACGGCGTCAACGACGCTCCGGCTCTCGCGCGTGCCGACGTCGGCATCGCGATCGGCTGGGGAACGGGAACCGATGTCGCCGCCGACGCGAGCGACATCACGCTGATGCGCGGCGGCGTCGAGGCAGTGGTCACCGCGATTTCACTCTCGCGACGCACCATGACCACGATGCGGCAGAATCTCGGTTGGGCATTCGCCTACAACCTGATCGGCATTCCGATCGCGGCGGGCGTCCTCTATCCCGCATTCGGGCTGCTCCTCAGCCCGGTGCTCGCCAGCGCGGCCATGGCCTTCAGCTCGGTGAGCGTCGTCGCCAACAGCTTGCGCCTGCGCAGCGCTGCACTCGATTGACGTCCGCCACCATCACGATTCAGCCGAGACTCCCTCATGCCCAAGAGCGCGCGACACGTAGAGCCGGATCTCAAGGCCCGCAATCTGACGCGGCTCCGCCGCATCGAGGGGCAGGTGCGCGGATTGCAACGCATGGTCGAGCAGGATCGATATTGCGCCGACATCATGACGCAGATCTCGTCCGTCCAGGAAGCGCTGCGCGCCGTCGGCAAGGAGCTCATGCGCAACCACCTCAAGCACTGCGCGACGGAGGCGATTCGCGCCGGGAACAGCGAAGCCAACGTGATGTACGATGAGCTGATCGACCTGATCTACGCACGGACCCGGTGAGGCGCGCCGCTTCGACCCTGGTCGATCGCCTCACGAAAGGCCGCCCGGTGGCCCGATTCTCGCTCGATCATCCGATGAGACCGGCGCCCGCGCGCACGAGACAGAGGCGGCGTTGGAATGAAATCGTGCGATGAAACGGCGGAGCAGGCAGGGGATTCGTGGGTCGTGTGTCCAAGCGCGCCACGCACGGCAGTAGACGTGCGACGACAAGTGGTCAGCGGCAGTCGTACACGCGGCGCGCCGAAGATCTCGTGTGCTTGCTGGTCCATCATTTCACCGACCTGGCGATGTACGCGGTAGATCCGCGCGCGTCCATCCTGAGCTGGAATCTCGGCGCCGAGCGCTGCACGGGGTTCGCTGCGCACGAGGTGGTGGGTGGGCCGATGTCGCGGCTGTACACGCCGGAGGATCTGGCGAGCAACCTTCCGTCGCGCGAGCTCGAGGAAGCCATGCTGGGTGGCCGATTCGAGACCGCCGGGTGGCGTATGCGCAAAGACGGATCGCAGTTTTGGGCGAAGGTTGTCGTCACGGCACTGCACGAGGACGACGGTGCGTTAGCAGGATTCGGCTTGGTGGTGCAGGATCTGACGGCCCAACGCGCAATGGAGCGGCAGCAATACGAGCACGCGGTGCAGTTGGCGGCTCGTGATTCGGCGCGCATGGAAGCCGAGCAGCGCGCGCGCGCGCTCGCCGATCTCGTGGAGCAGATCCGCGCGCAGGCCGGGGAGCTCGATCGCCGGCGCGTCGAAGCCGACGCCGCGAATCGCGTCAAGACCGATTTCCTCGCCGCGATGTCGCACGAGCTGCTCACGCCGCTCAATGCCATCGGCGGCTACGCATTGCTCCTGGTGATGGGCCTTCGTGGTCCACTCACCGCCGAGCAGCGCGCGGACGTCGACCGGATTCGCGGCAGCCAGTTGCAGTTGATCGGCTTGATCAACGATCTGCTCAACTTCAGCCGCATTGAATCGGGTCATGTCGCGTTCAGTGTGGACGACGTCGTGTTATCGGACGCGGTGCGCGACGTGACCGAGATCATGGCGCCGCAAGTAATGGCGCGCCACCTGATCGACGAGCACACCGAGTGCATGAATGGCGTCGTAGCGCGGGCCGACCGCGCGAAGGTCGAGCAGATTCTGCTCAACTTGTTGTCCAACGCGCTCAAGTACACGCTGCCGGGCGGCCGCCTCACGTGGTCCTGCTGCGTCGTCGCCGAACGCGTGCGCCTAACGCTACGCGACACGGGCCGGGGGATCCCGGCGGACCGGCTGCAGGACATCTTCGAGCCGTTCGTGCAGATCGGCCGCGGGTTCGCGCGACCCGAGGAGGGCGCGGGACTCGGCCTGGCGATCAGCCGCGATCTGGCGCGCGCCATGGGCGGCGATCTGACGGTCGAAAGCGCGCCTAACGTCGGCTCGGCGTTTACGCTGGATTTGCCCCGGGCACGTTAGGCGCCGGGACGGACGCCGGCGCCGCGTCGTCGAGGGCCGCGGCCATGACCTCGATGTCCATCCCGTCGCGGCGGACGCGCAGGTCATAGTACACGACCGCCGGCAGGACGTGAAGAAACGGCAGGATGGCCAGATTGGTGAGCATCAGCAGGAGCGTCTCCACGCGCACGGGCACGTCGACGCGGTGCATCACCGCCCTCCACACATACCCGATCACCCAGCCCCATGACGAAGGCGCCTACGATCAACCCCAGCAGGCCCAGCAGGACGCTCAAACCGACCACCAGCGACACGCCGATCAGCCCGGGCGCGCGCCGCAGGCCCCGCCCGGTCGCCTCGCCTAACGATACGGAGCGATCGGTGAATTCCTGCGATACGAGCCAGGCCACGATGCCCGCCGCCACCGGCGCCGCGATTCGCAGTCCGTTTCTGACGTAGCCGATCGCCGACGGCGGAACGAACACGGCAGCGAGCAGGAGCGGCGAGGCGGGGATGAGCTCCGCCAGGAACAAATCCCAATATCGACGGCGGAAGATGACAATTCCGGCGTCGATGAGGGCAGTCGCCGGCCGCGCCTGCAACGCGACGGGGGGCATTCAATGTCTAAGGAAGGGAGTTAGGAACGGACGGCGCCGGAAGGATCCTACCGCCGCGCGCACGGGATGTCGAGGACGACGATCCGAAACAGCACCAGCGACCTACTCGTACCGATGTGCAGGGTGCGAGCACTCGACGGAGCCACATACGGATGACGAATCACGCTGTGGACACGGAACCAGGCCGGCGCGGACGCGCCATCGCCGCCTCGGTGTCGCGGATCATGCGGTTGCGCGACGGACTGCGGGGCGCCGATGGCGCGGCCCAACCGTTCGTCGACATCGGCTGCGGCGACGGCCGGGTCGCGGCGCTCATCTCGAGGCGGACGGCCCGGCCTGCGTTAGGCGTCGACGCCGCTGCCGTCGGGCGCGCGGCCATCCCTGTGGTCGCCAGTACGGGCGAGCGGCTTCCCTTCTCCGACGGCGCCGCGGCCTACGTGCTGATGGCCGAGGTGCTCGGCCGCGCGCGCGAGCCCGAGGCGCTCCTGCGCGAAGCGCTTCGCGTCGGCCGCCACGGGGTGATCCTCGTCGACCGGCAGGTGCGGCGCCGCGGCGACCGGCTGGTGCTCGGCGCGCTCGACATTGCCGATGGATCCGGACGCGCCACGCGGTATTGGACCGAGCGGCAATGGTGGGAGTTGGCGGAACGGGCCGGCGCGCAGGTGACGCATTGGGAGCGCCTCCGCGGCGCGTACGGGGCGCCCGCGTCGTGGGTGATCGGCCGGGACCTGCACGTGGTGATGGTGCTCGAGCCCCTGGCGCCAGTCGCCTAACGCATCACTCTGCGCGCATCGCTTCGGCGGGATCGATCGCCGCCGCGCGGCGCGCCGGCGCCCAACTCGCGGCCAGCCCGACGACCAGCAACGCCGCGATCACGCCGCCTAACGTTGCCGGATCGGTGGCGCTCACCTGATAGAGCGTGGCCGACAACCACCGCGTTGCGATCAACGCCGCGATCACGCCCAGCCCCGCGCCCAACGCGGCCTGCGCCATCCCGCGGCGCACGAACATCCGCGTCACCGCCTCGCGACGCGCGCCCAACGCGAGCCGCACCCCGATCTCCCGCCGCCGCATGCTCACGGTGTACGAGAGCGTGCCGAAGATTCCGATGGCCGCCAGCAGCGCCGCCGCCAGGGCGAACGCGCCGACCAACGTCGTCGCGTGGCGCGGGTCGGCCATCGACGCCGCCAGCCGCGCGTCCATCGACTGCGCGTCCGCCAACGTGACGGCCGGCTCCACGGCGCGCAGGGCCGAGCGCACGCCCGGGATCGCCTCCGAGGGCGAGCCGCGCGTGCGCACGAACAGGAAGAGCGAGCGACCCCAACCTTCGGTGAGCGGCTCGTATGCGCCTTCCGGAACGTCGGCCAGCCCGGCGTACGCCACGTCGCCGACCACGCCGATGATGGTCGACGGCGGACACGACGTGCACCCGCCGGAGAACAACCGTCGCCCAACGGCCGTGCCATCGGGGAAATAGTGATGCGCCCACGAGCGGCTCACGATCACCACCGGATGCGCGCCGCCGGTATCGTTCGGCGCGAACATGCGCCCCTGGACGAGGGGCACGCCGAGGGCGGTGAAGTAGTCGGCCGTGACGACGGTCCACGGTGTCACCGGCTGCGCCGTGCCGGCCGGCACCGGACGGTCGAGCAAGTCGAAATTGTTCTCGTCGAGTCCCTGGTCGGCCGACAGCGGTTGCTGTCCGCCTAACCCGGCGGCCGCGACGCCGGGGACCGCACGTACGGCGTCGAGGGCGCGCGTCCAGTACGCGGCGACCGCCGTGTCGTTGGCGTAGCGCGGCGCCGGCAGCTGCACGCTCATGGTCAGCACGTGTGCGGCGTCGAAGCCCGGATTCACGCGCTGGAGGCGTACGAAACTATTCAGGAGCAGCCCCGCCGCAGCGAGCAGCGGCAGCGCCAACGCAAACTCGGCGACGACCAGACCGGCGCGCAACATGTACGCGCGCCGCGTTCCACCAACCGCACGCTCCCCGCCGAGGACGCCGTCGCTCGTTCCGCCGCGCGACAGGTGAATCACCGGATACGCGCCGATCGCAATGCCGGCGACGAGTGCGACGACCACCGCAAAGAGGACGGCGTGCGCGTTCATGCGCGCCTCATTGAGACGCGCGACATGCGGGCCGATCGTCTTGAGCACGCGCAAACCGCCCACGCCTAACGCTACACCGGCGGCGGCGCCGGCCAGCGACACCAAAATGCTCTCGGTGATGAGCAGCCGCGCGATCCGCGTTCGCGTCGCGCCGAGCACGGCGCGCAGCGACACCTCGCGCCAGCGGCCGGCCGCGCGGACGAGCATCAATCCAGCGACGTTGGCGATCGCGATGAGCATCACGAGCACCACCGCCGCCGCGAACAGGCCGAGCGACTGCGGCGCGTCTCCGAGGATGGTGCGGCGGAGCGACCAAGGGACGAGGACGGCATCGCGGTCCTGGAACGACGCCTGCCAGACCACGAACTCGCGGCGGCTGATGCTCGCGAGGTCGCGGGCGGCATCGGCCAGCGTCACCCCATCCTTCATGCGGGCGACGACCAGCAGGCCGAACGGTCCGCGGCGCGCAGGTTTGCGCGGCTGCATGTCGGGCCACACGGCCGTGCGGCCGGACAAGATCTTGACGCGCGGATCGAGCACGCCGACCACGGTATAGCCGGTGCCGTCGACGTCGATCGCCCGGCCCACCGCCGCCCGGTCTCCGCCTAACTGCTGGGCCGCGAAGGCATGCGTGACGACCGCCGCCGGCGGCGCGCCGGCGCTGTCGTCGGCGGGAAGGAGCCCGCGTCCCACCACCGTGCGCACGCCTAACGCGCGGAAGAAGCCCGACGTCGTGTAGCCCACGGCGGTCTGCAGCGGGACGGCGCCGGCCGTCACCGGCGCGTCGGCCGATCGCACCATGCCGACATCGCTGAACACCCGCTGCCACGACCCGATCGCCTGAAAGTCCGCCACCGACAACCCGAACTGGTTGGTGGGCGAGTTCCGCTCGTAGATCCGGACGAGCTGGTCATCGCGTGGATAGGGCAGGTGCGAGAGGACGACGGCGTCGATGGCGCTGAACACCGCCGTGCACGCGCCGATGCCTAACGCAAGGATGGCCACCGCCGACACCGTGAACGTCGGGCTGCGGCGGAGCGCGCGGGCCGCGTACCGGACGTCCTGACGCAGCTCGTCGAGCCACCGGACGCCGCGCGCGTCGCGGTGCGCTTCCTTGTAGCGCTCGATCCCGCCGAACGCGACCAGCGCGCGGCGCCGCGCATCGCCGGGTGACAAATGGTGCAGCCGCTCGAGCTCCGCCGCCTCGAGCGCCACGTGCAGGCGAAGCTCTTCATCGAGCTCGCGCTCGAGCGCGTCGCGATGCACGAGAGCGCGGAGACGGCGCATCGCGCGACGAATCAGCGTAGACATGGGCCGCTCAGGTCGCTTTGAGGACACGTTCGACCGCCGTCGAGAACAACCGCCACTGCGAGCGCTCGGCCGTAAACTGCTTCCGGCCTTCGGCGGTGAGATTGTAGAACTTCGCGCGACGACCGCCGGCTTCGGGACTCGTGCCCCACTCGGCGCGAATCCACCCGCGATCCTCCAAGCGATACAGCGCGGGATACAGGCTGCCCTGCCCAACGTCGAGTACCTCGTCGGACAACAGGCGAAGGCGCTTGGAGATGGCCCACCCGTGCAGCGGGCCAAGGATCAACGTCTTGAGAACGAGGAGATCGAGCGTGCCCTGCAGGAGATCGGCGTGGTCGGTCATACGCGTTGTCCGGTCGGCGTGATACCTTGTCGTTCGACAACATAGGGATTCATGTTGTCGGATGTCAAGGTATGCTGCTCCCGGCGCCGCTATCTGGACCTGGCGCGGCCGTGTGTCGCCGCTCAAATACAGACGGGCGCGCATCCGACCGGCGGCGCGCCCGTCCAGCCGCGCGACATCCGGAGTGCTCATGCCATCCGCCGTTCGCATTGCCCTCGTCGGTGACCACAGGGACGCCGTCGTCGCGCACCGGGCCATCCCCGTGGCGCTCGACCGCGCGGCGCGCGACGCCGGCCGCGCCGTCCACGCCGAGTGGCTGCACACCGGTTCGTTAGGCCCGGAGATGGCGGCGCGGCTGGCGGATGCGCACGGCGTGTGGTGCGTGCCCGGCAGCCCGTACGCCAGCATGGACGCCGCGCTCGCGGCGATCGGATTCGCCCGCCGCTCCGGCGTGCCGTTCCTCGGCACCTGCGCCGGATTCCAGCACGCCGTCATCGAGTACGCCCGCTCGGTGTTGGGCCTAACGGGCGCCGATCACGCCGAGACCGGCGCGGGAGCCGAACGTCCGCTCATTGCCGCGCTGTCGTGCGGATTGGTCGACGTGCGCGGTCGTATTCACTTTGCTGCCGGCTCGCGCCTGCGCGCGATCTACGGGTGCGATGTGGCGACCGAGGAATATCATTGCAACTACGGTCTCGACCCGCAACAGGTGGCGCGCTTCGACGACTCATCGCTGCGCGTGAGCGCCGTGGACGACGAGGGCGCGCCGCGGGGCATCGAGCTCACCGATCATCCTTTTTTCGTGGCGACGCTGTACCAGCCCGAACGGGCTGCCCTCGCCGGACGGTCGCATCCCGTCGTCGAGGCGTTCTTCGCCGCCGCGGCGGCAGCGTGCGATCGACAGCGCGGCGCACGAGTGCGCGCCGGCTCGGCTGGGACCGAAGACGTGTAAGCATTTCACGCGCACCCCACCATCCAATCGGTACACGCGCTTGGCGGACATTGGTGTCGCGTCGAGCACCTCACCGATTGGAGGTCCCATGAGTCGCCGATTCGCTAGTGTCGCACTCGCGTTCGCGTCGCTGGCCGCCCTGCTCGCGGCTGCGCCGGCACCGTCCCGCGCCGCACCGTTTGCGGTCACTGCGATCAAGTGGCCGCCGTGGTTGTCCGTCGAATGGCCCGTCAATCCCTACGATCACGCGAACCGCGACGCGTTGCTGTTGGTGCGCACGGCGATGCGCAACGGCGTGCCGACCACGCGCGACATGTCGGGCACCGCAGAAGGCATCGTGAGCGGCGAGCGTCGCTCGATCGCATTGCGCTTCGATGGCACGTCGGAGCCCGGCGTGTTCGCGCTGCGCCGGCAATGGCCCGCGCGCGGCGACTGGCTGCTTCGCCTTACGCTCGCCGGGTCGACGACGGCGCTCGTTTCGCTGAGCCGAACCGGCGGCATCACATTGGTCGACGTCCCAATGCAGATGGGCTCGGGCAGCACATATCCACGCACGGTAGCTCCGCGCGAGATCGACTCGGCGCTGGCGGTGCTGGCGTCGCGGCCGTGACGCGTACGCGATTTGCGCCCGGGCGTCATCTCATTGCATGATGGCGCATCACGCAGCGGCTCGACACGCGGCCGTGACGTCGCGCGGCCGCGTCGTCGCCGGCGCGCACGTCGCGAGGGGCATGACGGCTGACTCGCTTTCGGCGCCGCGAACCGCGGCCACATCCGACTCGACCAATCCCGACGCCGTGCGTAAGGCACAGGCCGGCGACGTGGACGCGTTCGGCGTGTTGTATCGCGCGCACGCGCCGGCGCTGTACGCGCTGTGCCGGCGCATGGTGGGCACCGAGCCGGAGGCGCGCGATCTGTTGCAGGACATCTTCGTCCGCGCCTGGGAGAAGTTGGCGACGTTCCGCGGAGAGAGTGCGTTGGGCACCTGGCTGCATTGGTTGGGGGTGAACGTGATTCTCGAGCATGGTCGCGCGGCGCGGCGAGAGGCGTTGCGTTTCGTGGACGATGCAGCCGACGACGTGCCGGTCGCGGGTACGGCGGACGCGCGTCTGGATGCCGCCATTGATGTGGCCGCCGCCCTCGACCGCATGCCTAACGGAGCACGCGTGGTGCTGGTGTTGCACGACATTGAAGGCTATTCACACGATGAGATCGCGGCGATGACCGGCATCGCGCCGGGTACATCGCGGGCACAGCTGTGGCGCGCCCGTCGTCATCTCGCGAGGATACTCGGCGCATGACCCATCTCACGGAGGCGGAGCGCCAGGAGCTCGCCGACGGCAGCATCACCGCGGATCGGGCGGCCGCGCTCGCGGCGCATCTCTCCGCGTGCACCGAGTGCGCGGCCCACGTCGCCCGTATTCGATCCATCGTGCAGTGCGTCCGCGACCTGCCCGCGCCCACCGAGGTGCTGGATGGCCTGTGGCCGGACATCCGCGCGCGCATCGACGGCGGCACGGTGCGCGCGCTGCCGGCGCAGGGCGGTCGTCCGGTCGCGGCGCGGCGCCTGCGGCATGCGGCGTGGCTCGGCGCCGCGCTCGTCGCCGCGGCGTGCATCGTGGTCGGCGTCTCCCTGCGGCGCGGCACGACGCCGCGGTCCCGCGTCTGCGCCTAACGGTGCGGCGACGTTCGACGCCGCCACTGATTCCGGTGGGACGAGCCAGGCCGACATCCAACGATTGCTGGACGAGATCCAGATGGAGAAAGCGATGTTGCCGCCGGCGACGGCGGCGATGGCGGACAGCGATCTCCGCGCGATCGATGCCGCGATCGCCGAGTTGCGCGACGCGTTGGCGCGCGACCCGAACAATCCGGCCATCCGGCAGTTGCTGGCCGCGTCGTACCGCCAGCAGCAGGACCTACTCAGGCGGCTGCACAATGCCTCGTGATGCGATGTTCGTCCGGCGCCTCGCCGGTTGCCTAACGATAGCGTGCGCGGTGGCGCTCGGCGCCGCCACGCCGGCGCGAGCGCAGGCGTCGGCGCCGTTTCTCCGCGGCCGGCACCTCGCCGCCCAGGCGCCGGTCAAAGTGTTCTTCCCCTCCGGGTCCATCGCCATCGAAGCGTGGGACCGCGATTCGATCGAGGCGCGCGGCACTATCGCGCACGGCGAGCGATTCTACCTCGCGGGCGATGCCCACGGCGTGAAAGTCGGTGTGATGGACCACGTGGATGGCAGCCCGGTGCGGCCGAGCACGCTCATCGTGCGGGTGCCGCGCCGCAGCCAGGTGTCCGTGAAAACGGTGGGCGCGTCGATCGACGCGCGCGATGCGTCGGGCTGGTTCTATTCGGTCTCGGGGCCCATCCGCCTAACGGGAGCGGCGTCGAGCCTCGAGGTCGAGTCGATGGCGGGAGACGTGACTCTGGACGTGGCGGCGCCGTGGGTCCGGGCGCGGACCGGCGGCGGCCGGCTCACGATCGCGGGCGCTCCCGAAGATCTGGATGCGGCCACGGTGCGCGGAGCGCTCGACGTCGGCGGGGCAGCCGTGGTGCACGGACGGTTCGCGTCCGTGGACGGCGACATCCGCTTCGCCGGCGCGCCGCCCGCCGGCGGCGTGTACGAGTTCTCGAATCACGCCGGCGGCGTCGCGCTCACGCTGCCTAACGCTGCGTCCGCCCTGGTCGATCTCTCGACGATCATCGGCAGCATCGACAACGCGTTCACCGAAATCCGCCCCGTCGCCGGTCAGGGCGGACGGGGCGGCACGCTGCACCTGCAGTTGGGGCTGGGAGCGGCGCGGGTGACCGTGCGGACGTTCAAAGGCACGATCACCCTCGCCAAACAATCGCCGTAAGGCGACGGTGCTACCAGATGTGCGCGCGCAGGCTGTCGGGGCGGACCATCGGGTCGCCGTCCTTGCAGCCCCACGCCGCCTTGAACTCCGGCATGTTGGAGAACGGACCATTGACGCGCCACTTGGCCGGCGCGTGCTCGTTCGTGTGGACCAACGTGCGCTGCATTTCGGGCCGCGTCTCCTCGCGCCACACCTGCGCCCAACCGAGGAAGAAGCGCTGCTCGGGCGTGAAGCCGTCGATGAGACCGGGCCGGCCCTTTTGCTGGAGCGACTTCTCCATGGCCAGGTACGCGATCTTGAGGCCGCCCAGGTCGGCGATGTTCTCGCCTTCCGTCAGCTTGCCGTTCACGTGCGTGCTCGAATCGACCACCGTGTAGCTGTCGAACTGGTCGACGACGAGCTTCGCCTGCGCGTCGTACTTGGCGGCATCCTCGGCCGTCCACCAGTCGCGCAGGTTGCCCTTGCGGATCGAACTGGCGGCCCTGGTCGTCGAAGCCGTGCGTCATCTCGTGTCCGATCACCGCGCCCATGGCGCCGTAGTTCACCGCGTCATCGGCGTTGGGATCGAAGAACGGCGGCTGGAGAATGCCGGCCGGGAACACGATCTCGTTCATCTGCGGATTGTAGTACGCGTTCACCGTCGGCGGCGTCATGCCCCACTCGGTCCGATCCACCGGCTTGCCTAACCGGGACCAGTTGTCGGCGCGGCGCCAGTCGTTGGCGTGGCGCAGGTCGGCCAGATACTGGCCGCTCTCCACCTCGAGCTTGCTGTAATCCTTCCACTTGTCCGGGTAGCCGATCTTGCGGGTGAACGCATCGAGCTTGATGATCGCCTGCTTCTTGGTGGCGTCGCTCATCCACGTGAGCTGGCCGATATCGGCGCGCAGCGTGGCGATGAGGTTGTCGACCATCGTGAGCGCGCGGGCCTTGGCCGCCGGCGTGAACGTCCGCTTCACGTACTCCTGTCCAATGGCTTCGCCTAACACACCGTTGGCCACCGCGGCGCAGCGCTTCCAGCGCGGCAGCTGCTCCTGCACGCCGGTGAGGCGCTGCGACCACTTGAAGTTCTCATCGGCGAACTTGGACGGCAGCGCGTTGGCGGCGTTGGCGAGCACGTGCCACCGGAGGTAGGCCTTCCACGTGTCGACCGGCACGGTGGTGAGCAGCGTATCGGCCGTGCGGAAGAAGTCCGGCTGCGCCACGTTGATCTCGGTTACCGCCGGCGCGCCCAGGGCGTGGAGCATGCCTTGGAGGTCCAGATCGGGCGCGAGCTTCTGCATGTCGGCCAACGTCATCTTGTGGTACGTCGCGTTCGGATCGCGCATCGCGACGCGCGGCATGGACGCTTGCGCCATTCTGGTCTCGAGGTCCATGATCTTCTGCGCATTGGCCGATGCGTCCGCCGAGCTCTCGCCGGACAGCTGGAGCATCGTGGCCACGTGCGCCACGTATGCGTCGCGCAGCGCCTTGCTCTTGTCGTCGGTACGGAAGTAGTACTCCCGCTCCGGCAGCCCGAGGCCGCCCTGTCCCGCGTTGGCGATTTCTTCGCTCGAGTTCTTGCTGTCGGGCCGCACGAAGAAGCCGAAGGGCGCCACACCGGTCTGCGCGTCCAGCTTGCCCAACGACGCCAGCAGCGCCTTGGTGTCGCCGATGGACGAAATCTCCTGCATCATCGGCTCGATCGGCTTCGTGCCTAACGCTTCGATCGCGGTCGTGTCCATGCAGGCTTCGTAGAGCGTGCCCACCTTCCAGGTGTCGGTCCCGGGCTTGGCGTGCTTGGCGCGCACCGCGGCCGCGTCGTCGTCCAGGATCGAGTGCACCACGGTTTCATTGTGGTCCTGCAGCTCGTTGAACGAGCCCCACGACGAGTACGCCGCGGGAATCGAGGTCCGCTTTTCCCAGCCGCCGTTGGCGAACGTGAAGAAGTCGGTGCACGGCGCGCAGGTCGTGTCCAGATTGGCGCGGTCGAGCACGTGCGATGAGGCCGCGGTCTGTTGGGCCGCGGCCGGCGTCGCGCCTAACGCGACCCCCGCCGCGACTGCCGCCGCGGCTGCCATCCGAACGAAACGTGTTGTCATTGAAGAGCCCGGTTGAAGTATGGTTGCCCTTGAAGATGCGCACGGGACCACCCAGCGCAATCCGTCGGACGCCCCGGGTGGGCGACCAGGGGCTGGCTACGACGCTCATGTTGAAAGGATAAAGGCGGAAACCAGGGATGACTGCGGGTAGGGCAACAGAAAGCCTTTGTTCAAACAACAACAAACGGCTCCAGCCTGCGCGATGCGCGCCTTCTTGCCTAACGGAACGATCCGCGCTGATCCCTCGTTTCCGCTGTGATCCGTTCATCATGAACGTCGTAGCCAGCGAGGCAGGCCCGACACACGCTCACCAGGCGGACTGCTGCCTCCTGATGCATTCAAACTGACCCACCAGTGCCGTCCGTTTTGGCGTTGACATCGGGGCGGCGCCTGCCTACCGTTGACCCATGATCCGCGCGCTCCGCACCACGTCCTATCGCTATTACTACGTGCCCCGACCCACGGGACGCGAGCGGAGGCATGTGCGCAGGTGATTGGAGTTGCGACATGAGATCCCAGGCGGCCCGTGGAACTTCCACGGGCCGCTTTTTTTCGTCCTTCCCCGAGGAGCAGGAGCACGATCATGGACCAGACATCGAGTGACATCGCACGGGCGCCCAACACCGCGTCGACGGAACAGGATCTCCCGGCATTCATCGATCAGCGCTACGCCGCGTACGACCACGAAGCGCACGATGTCTGGCGGATCCTGTACGAACGGCGGATGATGACCCTGCGCGATACGGGCAGCGAGGTCTTTCTGAACGGCATCGATCGCATCGGGCTCGCATCCGATCGCGTGCCCGACCTCGCCGACGTGAACCGGCGCCTGAGGACGCGCACGGAATGGCGCGCCGTGGGCGTGGGCGGTTTCATTCCTGCCGCGCAGTTCTTTCGCTGCCTGGCACAACGCCGATTTCCGACGACGCTCATCGTGCGCCCGCGGAGCCAGCTCGACTATCTGCCGGAGCCGGACATCTTCCATGACGTGTTCGGCCACGTGCCGCTGCACGCCGAGCCCGTGTTCGCCGACTTTCTGCAGCGGTTCGGCGAGTTAGGCGCGGCCGCGCGCACCGCAGACGAGACGCAAGCGCTGGCGCGGCTCTTCTGGTTCACGGTCGAGTTCGGGCTGATCGAGGAGCGCGACGGGCCGCGCCTGTACGGCAGCGGCCTCATCTCCTCGCACGGCGACGCGGCCAACGCGTTAGGCCCGAGCTGCGAGCGGCGCCCGTTCAGTCTGGACGCCGTGGTTGCGCAGCCGTTCGAGATCGATCACTTCCAGAATGTGCTGTTCGTGGTCCCGTCGTTCGATGCGTTGTATCGCGCGGTCGAGGAGTTAGGCGCGCGCTTCCGGTCGTGATGCGGGCGACCCACTGCCGCTCCACTTCCGGCCGAGCGACCCGAGGTACGCGTCGATGGTGCTGGTGTAGCCCAGCACGAAGCGCGAGACGAACCGGAACACCGGGTTGTTGATCTCGCCGTGCTCGGCGATCGTGACGCGGCTTCCGGTGCCATTGGGGACGATGTCGTATTCCCATTCGCCGCCGAACGGCAGGCTGCGGTCGGTGATGCGCGTGACGAGGTGGCGGGGCGGCGACGCCTCGCCCATCTCGAACGCGATCCCCCGATCGTTCGACCGGTCGGACTGATATTCGCGCCAGGCACGGCCGCCGGCTGCGTTAGGCAGCAGGTCGACGCGGTGCACGTCGCGGCGCCACGACGGATAGCCGGCGACGTCCATCAACGCCGCCCACACCCTGTCGGGCGGCGCATTCGATGTGGGCGGATCTCGTGGCCTCGTGGTGCTGCGGCAGCAGCACCCCGACGACCACCACCACGAGCACCAGGACGGCGACGACACCAGCGATACCGAGGGCCCATTTCATGGGAGGCTCCGCACTGGAGGAACGGCGCGCCGGTCGCCTAACGCTTGGCGCGCCCCGCGGCCTGGATCGACTTCCACGTCAGGAGCACCGACGCCGCGTCCGCGCGCGCCTTGTCGCACGCGGCGACCTCGGCGGCCGTGGGCGTGGCATCCGCGCCCTGCATCGCCATTGCCGCCGCCATGAGCGACCCGGTGGCGCCCGACAAGGTGGGCGATGCGTTCCGCGCGCCGCGCCGGCCGAAGCCGCGCGCACGCGGCGACGGCGGCGGCGCCAGCGAATCGATGCGCGCGCGGAGCGCGCTCGCCGAATCCGCGCGGTCGGCCATCGCCCGCGCCGAATCGTAGGCCGCCTGGGTCGCGATCGCGCGCTGGTACATGTCGCGCGAGAGCGTCGCCAGGCGCGTCAGACCCATGGCCGGCGTGGTGACCCGCGGATCGAGCCTGAGCGAAAGCGGCTGCGTGAACGTGCGGCCGTTCACCGTTAGGCGAATGGTGTAGCGGCCCGGCGGCGCCCACGGCGCGTACGCCTGCGGATACGTGCGGTGCGGCACCGCGCCCGTCGCGTCGTCATCGCCGCCGCCCGGCGCGTCGAAGTTCCGGACCGGCTGATACCGGAGGTCCCACGCGAACCGGTGCATGCCCTTCCTGGTCGACAGCGCGATGGGCGGCGCGGGCCAGTAGAGCGGCAGCGCGCAGTCCTCCGCCGTCGGACGCTCGTGACACACCAGGTCGTACGCCGCCGGATCGGTGGCCGGATCCGGGTTAGGCACCGAGTCGGCGCTCGAGTACGAGCGCACCACCTTCCCCGCCGCGTCGAGCACGTCGAGCGTCACCGCGTTCGGCGCGTCGGCGGTCAAATAGTAATCGATGATGCCGCCGGGCATCGGGTTCTCACCGGCCGGCAGCTCGGGCGGCCACGGCGTCGGATCGTTGGTCGCGAAACGGACTCGCACCGCGGTCTCGGGCTTGTAGAGATACGCATTGTCCGCCCCGCGGGCCTGCGCTTCCTGCCTGAGCGGCGTCACATTGTCGAGAATCCAGAATCCGCGTCCGTGCGTGCCGGCGATGAGATCGGAGCAGAGGCACGCGCTGTCGTCCTTGAGTTGCAGATCGCGCACCGAGATCGCCGGCATGTTCTGGCGCAGCGACTGCCAGTGATCGCCGTCGTCGAACGACACCCAGACCTGCGTTTCGGTGGCCGCGTACAAGAGACCGCGCTGCCGCGGATCTTCGCGGATCGAGTTGGCCGCCGCGCCGGGCGCCAAGCCGTTGTCGATCTCCGTCCACGTCTTGCCGCCGTCGTGCGTGCGGAAGAAGTGCGGATTCGCATCGTCGATGCGCATCGTGTTGGCCGCGAGGTACGCGGTCTGATCGTCGAAGTGGCCGGCGTCGATGTTGAAGATGCGCGTCCACGGTTTGATGGCGGGCGGTGTGACGGTGGTCCAGCTCGCGCCGCCGGTGGTCGTCAGCTGGACGTTCCCGTCGTCGGTCCCCGCCCACAGCACGCGCGACGAGCGCGGCGAGGGCGCGAGCGCGGTGATCGTGCCTAACGGGCCGGGCGTGACGTCGGCCTGGTACTTGCCGGCCGACGCCGGCACGGCCCAGGTGTGCCGCGCCAGGTCGGGGCTGATGCGCGTCCACGAGTGCGCGTGATCCACCGACTTCCACACCGCGTTGGACGTGTAGTACAGCACCGTCGGGTCTTCCGGCGACCACAGGATCGGCATCGTCCGGACGTTGCGGTTGTACGTGTCTCCGTTAGGCCCGGGCGCGCTCATGTCGGGGCCCACGAACGTCGTCTGCCCGGTCTTGCGATTGTACAGCGACACGTTCGTCCGCATGCTGCCGTACACGAGGTCGGGATCGCGCGGATCGGGCGCCGCGATGCCGTACTCCTGGATGTTGACCGGGTGCCAGTCGTGGAACGTGATCTCGCCATCGTCGGACCGGCTCTGCACGCACGCCGAGCCCGAGTCCTGCTGGCCGCCGCACACCTGGTACACGAACGTGTTGTCGGTCGACACGTGGTACATCGCGCCCGTGGGCTGCGTGTACCAGTTGCTCCACGACACGCCGCGGTTGGCCGACACCACGCCGCCCTGGTCGCTCACCTGGACGATGATGTTCGGATTGTTCGGGTTGATCCACGTCTTCTGGTAGTCGTCGCCGCCGGGCGCGCCGCGGACGGCCGACCACGTCGCGCCGCCGTCCTCGGTGCGCCACAACACGGTGGACGAGCTGTACACGACGTTCTCGTTCTTCGGGTCGACGATGATGGTGGGCAGATCGCCGCCGCCGATGCGGACCAACGGGCGCGGGTCGATCGGACGGCTCGTTAGGCCGGGCCCATCCATGAGCGTCCAGTGGGCGCCGGCATCGTTGGACTTGTAGAACGCGACGACGCCGGCGCCGTATCCGGCCGCCGGCACGCCGGCGCGATTCGACGGCTGCGCCACCATGGCGTAGACGACGTTCGGATTGCTGCGCGCAATCGCGATGTTCGCTTCGAGCACCGACGACGGCAGCTCGCCCTTGAGCTCGGTCCACGTGGTCCCGCCATTGGTGGACTTGTAGAGTCCGCCGGCGTTGCCGCCGAAGCCTCCGCCTTCATGAAACGCTTCCTGCTGCTGCCACAGCGACGCGTACACGATGTTCGGGTTGGCCGGATCGATGTGCACGTCGTTGGCGCTCGTGTACTCGTCCTTGTACAACACTTTGGTGAAGGTGTGTCCGCCATCGGTCGAGCGGAACACGCCGCGCTGTTCGTTAGGCCCGTACGGGTGGCCCAACACGGCCACGAACAGCCGGTCGGGATTGAACGGATCGACGTCCACGGCGGCGATCATCTGGCTGTCGTCGAGTCCCAGATGCGTCCACGTGTTGCCGCCGTCGGTGGACTTGTACATGCCGTTCCCGGTCGCGAGGTCCGGCCGGATGATGCCGGCGCCGGTCCCCACGTAAATGATGTTCGGGTTGGACGGCGCCACGGCGATCGCGCCGATGGAACCCGTCGACTCGTCGTCGAACAACGGCGTCCACGATGAGCCGTAATCGGTCGACCGCCACACGCCGCCGTTGTCGAATCCGATGTACGCGACGTTCGGCTGGCTGGCCGCGCCCGACACGGCACGCGCTCGACCGGCCCGCGTTGGGCCGATTTCGCGCCATCGCATTCCCGAATAGAGATCGGATGACTGGGTGTGCGCCGCCGCGGGTGTGATGGCGGCAGCGAGAGCGAGCGAGAGCACGCGAATGGTGGACGTACGCACGTCAACGGCCTCAACGATTGTGAGGAGGTACGAAGCTGATACAGCGTCGCGGGGAATATGGGGCTGGGACGCGCGCGGGGCTACGTGGTTGCGCGCGATGACGGCCCGGTCTATCCTAGCGCGTCCTTCCCAGGCACGCACATGACGACGGCAGAACTGCTCGCGTTCATCCGGACGCAGAAGCTGGCGGTCGAGGCATTGGTGTCGGCGGCGCGCACGGCGCAAGCGGCCGTCGTGGGCATCGCGGTCACCGATGCGCTCGAGGTCGTGTTCGACACGCTCGACTCGACGCGCAAGGTCGCGAACCTGCGCGGCAATCCTCGGCTGGCATTCGTGATCGGCGGCGCCACGTTCGGCGACGAGCGCACGGTGCAATACGAAGGGGTGGCCGACGAGCCCACAGGAAGGGAGCGCGACCGCATCGCCGCGGCGTACTACCGCGCCTGGCCCGATGGTCCGTCCCGCGCATCCTGGCCGGGGCTCACGTACGTGCGCGTCTGCCCAACGTGGATCCGGTACAGCGACTTCAATCAGAATCCGCCGCTGGTGGTCGAGTTCGAGGAGCGCCAGCTGGCCGCGGTATCGATTCCTCTCCATCGTTAGGCATAGACCTCCCCGAGCCCCGAGGATCGTTCCGTGGCCGAATACGTCACCACTGCCGTCATCAACGCCCCGCCCGCCCGCGTGTGGGACATCGTGACCAACGCCGCCGGTTATCGCGAGTGGAATCCGGAGATCACCAACATCGAAGGGCAGATGGCCTCCGGCGCACGGATCGTGGCGCGCGTCAAGCTCGGCAGCGGTGCGGTGCGGCGGGTGCCGATGCGGGTGACGGCGTTCGACGCGCCGGCGCGCATGGAATGGACGGGCGGGCTGCCGTTCGGGCTCTTCGTCGGGCGCCGCACCTTCACCGTCACGCCTAACGGTAGCGGCGCCGAGTTCCGCCTGCACGTGAGCATGACCGGACCGCTGTCGCGGTGGATCGTCAAATCGGTGGGCGACCGCCAGCCCGAGGTCGACAGCTTCGCCGCCGCCCTCAAGGCGCGGGCCGAGCGTGACCGTTAGGCAGAACGGGGCGCTCGTCGGCCGCTAGTTCGGGAAGATCGTCGAAAACACGATGTCGGTGGTGAAGATGCAGCGGTCGTTGTGTCCGCACTCGGGCACGATGATCGCCTTCGAGTTCGTGGCGCCCAGCGTCTCGGTGATGTACTTGAAGAACGCTTCGCCGCGGGCCCGGCGCGTGGGTCCTTGCGCCATCGCCGACGGCGAGGAATCGAATCCGCCCAACGGCAGCACGTCCACCTGGCCCAACAAATACGTCGTGGGACGCTCGGCGAGTTGGCGGCGGAGCTGGTCGTCGCTCATGTGTGCGGTGTAGCCTCGGCGATCCTCGAGTCCCGCCGGCCAGTGGTTGTAGCGCGGCACGGCGGTCGAGTCGAACGGCCCGTATGTGTAGCCGGTGTGCACGGCCTCGCCGTCCTTGCCTAACGGAGCGCGGACCGCGGCGGCGGAATCGGCGTCACCCTGGCGCAACGGACGGACCGCGGCCGGCCACGCGTAGCTCGACGGATTGGCCACCACGTAGCTGACGCGCACGCCCAGCGTTCCGTGGACCGTGTTCGCCATTTCGTAGCGCGTCGCGAACTGGCCGCCCGCCGAGTGTCCGGCGACGACGATCCTGGTCAGGTTGGGGAATACCTTCTTGTCGGCCAGGCGCCGCAGAATCTCATCCATGAAGTCGAACGAGGAGAGCGTCGGGTTGCTGGGGGACATCCCGCCCGAACGCCACGTGTCGCCGCGCTCGGGCCACACCACTTCGTTAGGCGCCGCCGAGTCGCGCTCGGCGATGAAGTGCGGCGCGATGACGATCGTGTTGGCGAGGGCGCCGTACAGGAAGGCCGCGGCGGTGGCGGTCTGGAAATAGTGGTCCGCGTTGCGGCCCGCGCCGTGCACCATGATCAACGCCCGCGTGATCGCAGCGTTAGGCGCGGTGAGCGGGGAGGTGGCGTAGACCATCGAGCGGGCGGGTCCGCCGCCGTAGGTGATCCACTGTTCGCAGGCCGTGGTGGCGGTGGTGCACGGCGCAGGGGATTGCGCCGACGCGGGGATCGCGAGCGCGAGGAGACATGCGAGATCGGCACAGGAGGGTCGCATCGAAAACCGAGACCGGAGTAAGTCCATCGACAAGAGGCGAAGGGACCCGGACCGACCCGGGCCTCCGGCCCCCAAATGGGGCACGGAGGCAGAACGATACGACGCCGCAGCCTCATCGCAAGGCGGTGCGGCGGCGTGTCTTCCGTTAGCCCTCGATCTTGAACACCTCACGCTTGCCGTGGTCGATCAGATCGTGGTAGCCGGTCATGATCTCCTCGAACTTCTTCTGCGCGTCCGCCGGAACCTGATCCGGCGACATCATGTCCTCGAACGCCTTGAGACTCGGCGCCTCGAACTCGGCGACCACGGTCCAGTAGCGCTCGGCACACATGTCCGTGAGCACGCGCATCCGCGGCATACCGAATTGCTGGTTCAGCTTCGACATGGCAATGAACTTCTCGACCATCGGCCGCACCTTGCCCGGCTTGCAGTACATGGTTTCGCGGATGAGATACATGGGTCGCTCCCTGTGACAAGTTGAACTGCTGCACCTCCCGGACCTATTTAGTGGAACGCCGACATTCGTCAACGCCGGGCACCTCCCCTTGCGCTTCTACAAGAATGGCTGCATACTGGCTCCCGTCCTGTAGAAGCACGAGGGATACATCCATGCTGACCGAGCTCTGGTCCGACCTGCGGTACCGCGCACGCGCGCTCTTCCAGCGCCAGGCCGTCGAGCGGGAGCTGGACGCCGAGCTGCGGTTCCACGTCGAGCGACAAGCCGAGGTCTACGAGCGCACCGGCATGCCGCGCGACGAAGCGCGGCGACGCGCACAACTCGCGTTCGGCGGCGTCGAACGGATGAAAGAAGCCAGCCGCGACGTGCGCGGCACCGGCGTCGTCGAGACGCTCGCGCAGGACACGCGGTTTGCCCTCCGCTCGCTGCGCAAACACCCGAGCTTCGCGATCACCGTCGTCCTTACGCTGGCGATCGGCATCGGCGCCAACGCGGCCATGTTCGCGCTGCTCGACGCGCTGCTGCTTCGGCCGCTGCCCGTTGGGCATCCCGAGCAGTTGGTGATCAGCGGCGACCCGGCCGGCGTCATGTCGGCGTGGCACGGCTCGCCGATGGTCGATTACGTGTCGTACCCCGTGTACGCGGACCTGCGCGACCGCACGCGAACGCTCGCCGCCGTGTACGCCACCGGCCAGGCGGGTTCGCTCGATGTCGTCGCGCCGGGCGGCGACGTCGAGCACCCCGAGGGCCGGCTCGTGACGGGCAACTTCTTCTCGGTGCTGCAGGTTCCGGCGTCGCTCGGCCGCACCTTCACGGCCGATGAGGACCGTGTTCCCTTAGGCGACCCGGTGGTCGTCATCAGCGACGACTACTGGCACCGGCGCTACGGCGCCGATCGTGCTGCGTTAGGCAAGACGATGGTCGTGAACGGCGTGCCGCTCACCATCATCGGCGTCGCGCCGCGAGGGTTCCGGGGCGACATCGTCGGCCAGGCGATCGACGTCTGGATCCCGATGATGATGCGCCAGGCCATCCAGCCCCGCGGGACACCGATGGACGATCGGACGTTTTCGTGGCTCGCGGTGATGGGCCGCCTCGCCCCGGGCGCCACGCTGGCGCAGGCCCGGGCCGAGCTCCCCGTGATCGAGGCGCGATCGATCCGTGCGCATCTCACTGGTCACGACCTCGAGGCGTTCGATCAAGACCTGCGCGCGGATCCCATCCGTGTGAGTGCCGGCGCGCGCGGGTTCTCCGAGTTTCGTCCGCTGTACGGACCGGCACTGGTCGTGTTGATGACGGCGGTCGCCCTCATCGCGCTCGTCGTGTGCGCCAACGTTGCCAACCTGATGTTGGCGCGCGCCGGCGCCCGCGCGCGCGAGATGACCGTGCGCCTCACGTTAGGCGCCGGACGCCGGCGGTTGGTGCAGCAGCTGCTCACCGAGAGCGCCATCCTCGCCGCCGCGGCCGGCACGTTGGGGCTGGTGCTCGCGGTGTGGGGCAGCCGCCTTCTGTTAGGCGTGGCCGCGGTCGGCGACGAGCCGCTGGCGCTCGACGTCGCACCCGATCTCCGGCTGTTCGCGTTCACCTGCGGCGTCACGCTGCTCTGCGTGATCCTGTTCGGTTTCGCGCCCGCGCTGCGATCGACACGACTCGACCTCGGCGCCGCGCTGCGCGCGCACGGGCGCAGCCTCGCGGGCTCGCGCGCCCGGTTAGGCCGGGCCGCGCTCGGCCCCGCGCTCGTCGTTGGGCAGGTGGCGTTGTCCACGCTGCTGCTGATCGGCGCCGGGCTGCTCGTCCACAGCGTCCAACGTATCCTCACCGTGGACCTCGGCTTCGACCGGGCGCACCTCGTCACCGTCAAGGTGCCGATGGACCGAACCGGCGCCACGGGCGCCGGCGTGATGGCGCTCGGGCGCGAGCTGGCCAACGACATGCGCGTCGTGCCCGGCGTGCGCGCGGTCACGTACTCCGAGGAAGGCCTGTTCAGCGGCGGCGAATCCGACGGACACGTGACCATCCCCGGCTTCTCGGCGCCGGCGGACTCGCAGTTGTCGATCAACTATGATGTCGTCGGACCGGGATACGTGGGCGCGGTCGGCGGCCACCTCGTTCGCGGGCGCGACCTGGACGACCGCGACGTCCAGGGCGCCGAGAATGCCGCGGTAATCAACGAGACAATGGCGCGGTACTACTTTCACGGCGTCGATCCGATCGGTGCGTCATTTACCGTGGAGTCCATTCCGTTCACGATCGTCGGCGTCGTGCACGACATGCAGGAGCAGGATGTGCGTGCGGCTCCGGTTAGGCGCGCGTACCTGCCGGTGGCGCAAATGGGCGCGCCGCCCAAGGTCCTCATCGACGAGGTGCGCGTCTCGGGATTGCCCGGGTTGTTCGTCACACCGATTCGCGCGGCGCTCAGTGAACACCATCCAAGCCTTCGCAGTGCGATCAAACCGCTCGATGCGATGCTGCGTGAATCCGTGGGCCAGGATTTGTTGCTCACGCGCGTCACGACGTTCTTCGGCCTGGCCGCCTTGCTCGTCGCCGCGATTGGCTTGTACGGCATTACCTCGTACTCGACATTGCAACGGACCGGCGAGTTTGGTCTGCGCAGCGCACTCGGCGCCGCGCCGCGGGATCTGGTGTCGATGATACTGGGCGAAGCATTGCGCCTTGCGGTCATTGGCGTGGCGATCGGGCTGCCCGCCGGTCTCGCTGCCGCTCACCTCATTCGCTCGCAGGTATTCGGCGTGGGCACCGTGGATGTCGCGTCGATCGCCGCCGCTGTCGTAGCATTGACGATCACGACGATGGTCGCGAGCTACCTGCCGGCGCGACGCGCCGCTCGTGTGGGACCGCTCGAGGCGTTACGGAGCGAGTGACGGAGCGTGGCTAACACCGCGTGACGGCGCGCATTGTGTGGCGTTATCTTGTCGCACCTCCCTCGACAGGATCCCACCATGCGACGCTCGATGGCGTACGCGGCCGCAGTCCTCTTCAGCGCCGCGCCCCTGCACGCGCAAGGGTTGCGCTCCACGATTACGAAGTTGTTCACGTTCGGCAATTGCGGACAGCCGTTGTGTCTCGCCGGATCCGTGCTCGCGCAAAACGGACACGGCGACCACTTCATCCCGGCGGACGTCGCTGGGAACGCGACGATTCTCTCCTTCCTAACGGACGCGATCGGCCTGAGCTCCGCGGACGTGCCGGTGAGCGCGGCAAGCAGCGGCGCGACGTTCACGTTCGTGAACGGCCTCCCGCAGAAGACGGCCGAGTCGTCCGGCCCGGTGTTCGGCGAGCGCGGTCAGACGTTGGGCCGCGGCCGGCTGCTCGTAGGCGGCAACGTGACCAACGTCGACTTCAGCACGCTGCGCGGCATACCGCTCAACGACATTGAGCTCAATTTCACCCACCAGGACGTCGGCGCTCCTGGCTTGGGCGACTCGCCGTTCGAGAACGACTTCATCGAGGTCCGGACGCAGCTGCAAGTCAACATGTACGTGAGCTCGTTCTACCTCACATACGGCGTCACCGATCGGTTCGACCTCGGCATTTCGATACCGGTTGCACACGTGTCGGTGAGCGGCACGAGCGCCGCGCAGATCGTTCCGTTCGGCACGCCGGCCGAGCATTTCTTTTCCGGCACACCCACCGATCCCGTCTTGAGCGCGGAGAGCGAGGCCACCGGCTCGGCCACCGGGTTAGGCGACATTTCACTGCGCGCGAAGCTCAACCTCAACTCCACGCCGCGCGCCAGTTTCTCGCTGCTCGCCGACGCGCGACTCCCGACCGGCGACGCGAACAACTTCCTCGGCGCCGGCGCATTCGGATTCCGCGGACTCGGTGTGTTTTCGGCGCGTTTCGGCAATTTCACGCCGCACCTGAACGGCGGTTTCTTTTATCGCGGCGGATCACTGGAGAACAACGCGCTCCTCGCCACGGGCGGCTTCGATCATCTGATGACGGATTGGGCCACGATGTCGTTCGACGTCATCTCCGAATGGCAACTCGGCGCGAACAAGTTGATCATCCCGCCGCCCGTCCACATCATCGCGCCGTTCCAGCGGACCATATCGCCCACGAACATTCCGAACGAACGTGACGACATCATCAACGCATCGTTCGGACTCAAACTGCGCATGGATTCGGGCGCCACCGGCGTGGTCAACATGATCCTGCCGATGAACCGCGGAGGGTTGAGGCCCGACGTCATCTGGACGCTGGGACTCGAGTACAATTTCTAACGCAAACTATTTGATCGAGGCGAGCTTCCATTGCTGGCCATCGCGCACCAGCACGGCGTGATAGGTCATGGTCGGATGGCGATCGCCATTGACGCCGCGTTTGTAGTCGAAGGCGAAGGTCGCCGTCACATTGACGTCGGCGCTTCCGGCGGCCGCGATGTGGGGCTGCCCGATCACGGACAGTGTGGCGCCAATGCTGTTGGTGGCGTCGAAGATGTCCTGCCAGCGCCGCGCCTCGTCGGCGGTAAGCGCCGGGTACGCTGCGCGGACCTGGCCGACGTCGCGTGAGGACAGGGCGCGCGCGTACGCCGCGATCGCCGCTTGGATCGCGGGCATCGGGTCGGCCTGGACGGCGGGCGCGTTCGGGTGCGGCGGCGCGGCTGCTGGCGCGTTAGGCGTAGCGATCGGCGCCGCGGCAGTGCCGGCGCCGGCGACAACGCCCCCGCGATTTGCCGGCCGTACGGCCGCGGCGCTCTCGGCGGCCACTTGCCACGCGCCCTGGGCACCGAGCATGGCGCGCAGCGCCGCGTCGTATTTCCGGTGCGCGATCGCCGTGTCGGCCGCCAGCATCAGCGCGTCCCCCTGCCTAACAGACGCCGACGATGCGCCCGAATCGACGGCCGTCTGACGGGCCGCGAGCGCCGCGCGCTGTACCTGCACCAGGTCGATCCGCGCCACTGGCGCGGAATTCACCTCGCGGCGATGCGCCGACTGGCCGCCCGACCGCGTGTCGGCTGGCGGCGCGGCGTTTGCCTCACGTTGGGCGACGGCATGCGACGCTGAATGGCAGCGTCGCCATCGAGTCCACCGCTCTGGCCGTCGAGCCGGACGCTGCGGGTTGCGGCGCGGGCAGCTGCTCCACACCGGATCCTGCCCGGCGCCAATTCATGCCGAGCACCACCAGCATCGCGACGCCCGCTAGCGCGCCCGCAGAAAACCACAACCGGCGCGAGCTCGACGATGGAGGCGCCGTCCGTGCGCCGGCAGCGCCCAACGCAAGCGCATCGCGCATCGCGGCCGCCGTCTGAAAGCGCTCGTTAGGCTCGCGCGCCAGTGCCGTCCCGACCAACGCGTCGAGCCACGCCGGCACGGCCGCGTTCGCGTCGCGCGGGCGCAGCGGATCGCCGGCCAGCCGTCCTTGGAGGCGCGCCTCGATCGTCGCCCCGGCGAACGACGGCTCGCCCGTCAGCATCTCGTAGAGGATACAGGCGAGCGCGTAGAGATCGCTGCGCCCGTCGATCGGGTCCCCGCCTAACTGTTCGGGGCTCATGTACTGCAGCGTCCCGACCACCACGCCGGTGCGCGTGTGATGCTGCCTGCTGGTCGCGCCCTGCTGCGTGCCCTTGGCGATCCCGAAGTCGACGATTTTCACGATGTCGCGACCATCCTTGGCCTGCGCGATCATGATGTTGTCGGGCTTCAGGTCGCGGTGAATGATGCCCATCTCGTGGGCGGCCTCCAGTCCATCGGCCGCCTGGCGCGCGATGTGTGCCGCACGTTCGGGCGGCAACACGCGCTCGCGCTCGCAGATTCGCGACAACGCCTCACCCGGCACGAACTCCATCGACAGAAACACCAGACCATCGCTCGACTCGCCAAAGTCGTATACCGCCGCGACGTTCGGGTGTTGAATGCGGCTCGCGTTGGTGGCCTCGCGATTGAAGCGGCCAATGGCGTCGGCGTCCGACATGAGCTCGGGGCTCATCACCTTGATGGCGCACTGGCGTCCCATCTCTGATGTGTTCCGCGAGGTACACGCGCCCCATTGCGCCCTGACCCAACTGCTCGATCACGCGATAGCGTCCCGCTATCACCTGGCCCACGAGGCCGGTGAGACTCGGCGTCGCGAGCGCGGAGCCGTCGCGCGGACAAAACACGACGTCGGCGTCGTATCGCGCGCCGCACACAGGGCAGAGCTTCGATGCGGCGCTGGACCCGGACTCCGCGTGATCGGAAGGACTCACTGCCTCATCCTGTGCGCGCGACAGGCGCGCCTCGATGTCCTGGAGGGTTGATCAGCATCCATACCGTAGCGCAGGAGACGGTGCGAAACAAGCCGCCGCGCTCGGATCCCATCGCGCCCGCGCAACGTGACACCAACGCCAGGTGGGGCCGCGAGTGATCCGTGACACCTTTGCCGCGGCTTTGGCGCAATGGAGGGAGCAGGGCGCGGGCACGATGCGCCCGTCCGCCTACACCTCCACTCCGAGGACCGCATCATGCGCGGCAGGATCCTGCAGTACAACGGCTCCGACGGCACCGGCACCATTGCCGCCGCCGATCAGCAGTACAAGTTCGACATTGGCATGTGGAAGAGCCCCACCGCGCCAACGATCGGGAAAACGGTCGAGCTGGTCGTCGACAATTCGCTCGTGAGCGCCGTGACGATCGTGCCCGACAATGTGCTGCTCCGCGAAAAGACGGCAGAGTTAGGCGGGAAGCTCGGCACCTTGGTGAGCGGGCTGGGGAAGAGCGCGGGCGCAGGCGCGGCCAGCGGCGCGACGCCGCACGCCGGCGGCGGCGCCGCCGTCATGTCCGGCGCCGCACCAGGGTTCAACCTCGCGTCCAACCCGATCGTGCAGCGATACGGCATGCTGACGCTCGGCGCGTACGTGGTGTTTCTCATCGGGACGCTGGCGCTCAACGCGATTTCGATCACCTTCCTCGGGTCGAGCCAGGGTAAGCCGCTCTATGACATCGCCGATTTGATGAGTCAGTTAGGCGGTGGGAGCGGGGTCAAGTTCATGCTGGTGATCGCGTACGCGAGCATCGCCGTGCCGCTCGTATGGAAGGACAAGCGTGCGTGGCTGGCCTTGGTGTTGCCTTTGCTCGCGGTGCTCGGCGCCGTCTGGTCGGGAATCCACACCATCAATTCGGCGGCCGGCGGATTCGGCGGCGGGCAAAATGGAGGACCGAGCGCGTCTGACTTGTTCAGTCTGGGCTTCGGCTTTTACGTGTCGCTCATCGCGGGATTGGTCCTGGCGTGGGGCGGCGTGCAGCGGTTCCTGCGCAACGCGTAGCCGACTTTCCGCCTAACGGAACGATCGCCCACGCGGGCTCCCAATCGGAGCGCGCGTGGACGATCGACTCTGTTGGACGCAGTGCGTTCGGCGCGGGCCTTCGATCACACCGGGTCATATGGAATCGCCTGTCGCGCGAAGGCGGCGATGTCGATGTTCGATCCGCACACCATGACGCCGACGCGCTGCCCAGCCATGCCAAGGCTGAAGTGGCTGTTGCCCTTCAAGACGTGGAGCGAGGATTCGTCGTCATCCTTGACCGACCAGTACGCCTCATCGCCGATCGAAGGCGTCCCCTTCGAGTTGTCGGCGAGATACACCTTGACCTTGTCGAAGGTGTCCTTGGCAACCTTCGCCGACGACTCCTGATAGACCACGAAGTCGACGCGCGTTTGATGACCCAGCGCAAAGGGCGGCTTGGAAAAGAACTGGCAGCTCTTGCCCTCGGGTCCGTGGTACGCCGCCGGCGCGGGCGTTTCGAGCGGCGGGTCGTCAAATTTCTCGCCGAATGTCTTCTCCAGCAGCGCGATGGGGGAGCAGCGCACGCCCAGTCGGCGCCGCGGTCTTCTCGCGGCCGCGCCAGTGGCGTCGAATCCAACGAGGGCCAACATCAGTGCTGCGGCTGCGGCGACTCCCGGCTGGCATACCATTGCGTCACCCTCCACACGGGGCGGCTCCCGACGCGCTGCCGCGTCGCGTTAGGCGCCGGAACGCCGGAGCCGCCGATTTAGAGTCCCGAGTGGCGCTCGGCGCGCGCGGATCGGCACTCTGTTGGAAACGACGCGCTGTCCACGCGTCGCACCTAATCGGCCGTCCGTCATGTGGCCGTCATCGCGGCGTCACCTCGCGCGTGACGCCGGTCGCTGCGTCCAGATTTCCCCGCCGTACAGAGGATGTCGTGCACGGAGACTAGCGCTGGGGCGCGCCGCAAGCGCTCTGCGCACCAGCAGCCGGCCGTGCGGACACCGGCCACACGTTGTCGCTCGGGTCGCGGTCGGGGAACCCGTCGTCGGGATCGAGCGTGATCTTCTCGATCTTGCGGCGCCCGTGTCGGGGCCCACCACCTGCACGTCCACTGCCGGAAATCCGGCGGCGTGAAACCGCGCGGCGAGCGACTCGGCGAGCCTGGTGGTGCTCCCGGTCGAGTGTTCCGTGTTCGTCTCCACCATTTCCGTCAGCAGATTCTCTGCCGAGGGATTGGAATGGCGTGAGCGACGATTGTTGGGCGAAGACCGCCGCCGAAGCTGCAACGAGCGCAACGCCTCGATCTCGCCGCGGCACATAGTATAGTTTTTTCGCTCTGTTAGGCGGCGGCATCAAGGATGCCGGGGTGGATCAACACGCAGTTCGCGACCCGGAAACGGCTCGTAGCATTGGCTCGGCCGAGAGCGTCTCGATCTCGAACGGTCCAAGCGGAACATCTATCGATTTGCCACATTCCGTGATAGCCGTGAGGCAGTGTCCGCTCGAGCAAGTCGGTCTCTTGCACCCGCGCTGGCAACGAAAAGTGCAGCCGGGCCATTGTCGGGCGACCGTCAGTTTCGACCAAGCGAACGATTATTCGATCATCGTCCTCGGCGCGCTTGAGTGCGCCGAGTTCTGTTGCGCCCGAGTCGATCGACAGCCAGCTCGTGCTGTAGGCACGGCCTGCGTGTGCGCGGGTACGCATCCCAACCAACGGATCATTCAGGGACGCAGCAGTTTGCCTGATGATGGGCGCCCGCCAATCGCCGGGGTGCGGTTGGATACTCAAGACAAACGCGTGCGTCCCCATATCCGCCTGTGGATCGGGCGACTTTGGACTCCGCAGCAAGCTCACGAAGATCGTGTCGCCATGTGCGCTGTACCCGTACTTGGAGTCGTTCACGAGCGCAACGCCATAACCGCGTGTCGAAGCATCCACCCATTGTTGCATTGGCGTCTCGAATCGAGCGCTGTCACGACGCGTCGTGGGTCGCGTCGGACGTGCGATCGAGGCGTACGGGATCTCCGCGCGCGTGGAGTCGATTCGGAACGCAAGAGGCATGACGAATTTCAGCAGCTCATGGCTCTCGTGCCAAGTTATGGTGAACGCGATGTCCAGCCGTTGGGCATAGGCCGGCAGACTATAGCGTTCCTCGACCTGCGCCGCGCCTCGTTGGCGAGACACGGTGACACTCGTTCCGAGTGTCGTAGACTCGATCGGTCCAACGCGAACCGCTTCGTCAATCCATGTGCGGCGGCCGTTCAGGTTGTCGATATTCCACGCATCCCAGAGTCGGGGCCGGTCGGCGATGGCGAGCAATTGCCCTGCTTCGGGCAACAGGACGTTCACTGCGTATCGTTTGTCGAGCATCCGAACGATGTTTCCGGTCTTGGCGTCGATCTCCACACGCAAGCGAGCATTCTCGAGTACGCGCACGGGCGAATTATCCCCGGACGCCGGACTGGCGGGCGGCGGAAGCAGAGCGCCCGTACTGTCGACGAACACGACGACTGCGCCTAACGCCGGAACATCGCGAACAAGAACGTCGAGCGCCGAGTCGGCCGCCGCGCTCGGAAGGATGCGTCCCGCGGAATCGCGAGCGACTTCCCCCAGCCGCCATGGAATGCGAACAACATTGGTGCGCGGATACGGGCTCGGATTGAACACGAGGTACGGAGTTTCGCCCGCGTGCGCCGGCCGCGTATCGAGCGTGCGCGCAATTCGGGACAGCGCGCCATTCAACACGCTCGACGCGATCGCCGCAGCATGCAGTTGGCCCTCCGCCGCGTCGCGGTAGACGGAATCGGTAGACGTCCCAGCAAGGATGTCGTGGAACTGATTGAAAAGGACGAGGCGCCACGCCGCCTGAAGAGAATCGCGCGGGTACGCGCCCGGGGCAATGGTTGCTGCGGCTTCGGTAGCGCGGAGAAGTGCTTCGAGTTTGCGATTGCGTTTCTTTACCTCGGTCTGCGTGGTATAGGTGCCACGGTGAAATTCGAGATAGAGCTCGTCGCGAAGCACTGGCCCGTGGGACGCGTCGCTGCGCATTCGCGCAATGGACGAATCCGGCGACGCATTGCGAATCACTGGAAACCCGAAGACTCGCCGCAAGTCGCGCCCTCGATCGAGCATGGCCATGGTCGGGCCGCCGCCATGATCGCCAACGCCGTACACAGTCAGCATCCGACGCGACGCACTCGAGTCGCGCGTGACCGCGAATTCCTTAGCCAGCCTGTTAGGCGCAAGGTCGTGATCATACGAGTATATCATGTCGGTGAATACACGGGATCCATTCGGACCCTTCCCACCAAAATGTGTTCAGGCGGGCGGGCCAGGGATCCATATCGTTCCAGCGCATTTCTTCAGTGATGAAAAACGGCTGGCCGCTCTTGAGCATGATTTGAGGCAAGGACCACGGAAAGCCGAATGTGTTCGGAAGCCACGCGACGCGGGATGTCTTGCCGAACAAGCGCTCGTATGTGCGTTGCCCGTACAAGGCCTGGCGAACCAGCGACTCTCCGGACGGAATGTTTGCATCGCTCTTGACCCACCATCCGCCAACAGGATCCCAGCGCCCCTCGCGCGCAAGAGCCTGAATCTTCCGCAACAACTTGGGATCGCTGTGCTCGAGCCAGACGTAGTACTGCGCCGATGAGGCAGCGAAATGCATGTCAGGGTACTTCGCCATGAGCTTAGTCACGGTGGCCCATGTTGCTTGAACCACGCGTCGCCCCTCGCGCCATTGCCATAGCCAAGCGGCGTCGATGTGCGAATCCCCAACGATGTCAATCGTGTCGCGGCGTATCTGAGCTGAGGCCGCTGCAAGGCGGCGCACCCATTCTCCAATTAGCGCACGATAGCGGACCTTTGACGGATCGAGCGCATATTGCAGGAGACGTGTTGCCACTGCGCTGTCAGGCGCCGATAGCGTCGAGTCCCTTGTGAAATATCGCGCCCAAAATGCGCTCGACTTGATCTCGTACCAGCCGGGCTCGCGCACACGCAAGAATGGAGTGCTCCACCACGCACCATGGATGGAACCGAGCACAAGCACTCGCTTCGCTCCGGCATCGCACGGTGAACACAGTGCAACACGGCCGAGTGAATCCGGCTTGGCTTCTACGCCGTTGACCGAAACGCGGGCCGCGCCGCCAAACTCAGCCGTCAGGGCGTCGACGCGAAGCCCAGCGAGCTCCGCCGGCATTTGGATGTTCACTTTGAGCGACGTGACGCGAGCGCGGGTCGTGGAATCGAGCCCGCTACTCGCATTGACGTCGCCACTCGAACCCGGCAGCCATCGCCATTGAGGTGTTACCGTAGCACCCCAATCACCAAGGCGGATTGGACGAGACAGTTGCGTTAGTAGACCATCCGGGCTCACGTGCAAACGCAAGCGTGATATGGGGGCGTTGTCCTCCAATGCCACGACGTCGGCGGTCCCGTCGAGGACCGCGCGAGCCAGCCTCGACCAGCTTGGGTGCATGGTGATAACGACGGTCGATTCGGGCCTGTCACTCGGTATCGGCTCGGAGTCCGAACCAATCACAAGCGCGAGCCTCTTGTTGTTTGCGGAATCGCGCCTTACGCAAACGGCGATTGGAGCCACCAGCGAGGATGCTGAGTTCGGATCGGTTGACGCCAGCTCGGCGCGAGTCTCGAGTTTGATCGGACCCAAATGAACGTCATCGGGGAGGCGGGCTGCCGTTGATGTCGCCGTAGACCTAGACACCAATGCTGCGAAACGCGGTGTCGGGCTAACACCTACCTCGAGGTCTCCCGTCGGATCCGGGCTCGCGCTGAGAAAGCGACCACCGAGCCCGAAGCCCCCTGTCTGATTGACAACCTTGTACAGAAGTCTGTTCACGCCGTTGGCGAGTACAATCGTTACGGTATCTGCGCTCGAACGCAGTTCGCGTGCGACGTCGTGTCGCAGGACTTGGCGGCCGTTCAGCCAGACGGCGACGCCATTGTCGCTCTCTACCACAAGCCGGACCGTTCGCGTCGCTGGGCTCTTGACGTAGACAAATGCATAGGCTGCCCGATTATCCAGAGACGCTTCGGGAAGAACGCTGTAGAGGTCGACGCGGCCGAGTGAGTCGGCATGCACCTCTCGCCACCGCTTCTCCGAAGGGCCGGGCAGTAGTTTGCCGGCTGTGGGACGAATCGGATGCGGGATCACCCGCATTTGAGCGATCAAGGCGCAGGCGACCCGTATCCAGAGGAAATGGACCAACGACGAGCCACGATGACAGCGGCAGATCGCAGGCACCAGCCCGGCATCACCGGGACGGGCGCCGATCGCGCTCCACAGCCGACGCCGGCAAGAAGAGCGGCCAGGGCCAGCAGCGTGCCGTACACATTCGCGTGCCTAACGGCACCGAGAGACAGCACCGTGCGGTCAGCGGTCCGTCGCGTGGCAACGTCCGGCCTTGGACAGGAGTTGCCGAGTCGCCAAGCGCCGCAGATCGTGAAGCGCCTCAAGCGACGTCGTGGACTTGATGACCGTTACGCGCATGCGGGTCGGCATTGGCTCCGTTGTTCGGCGCAAAACCGGCGACTCGCGTTGTCAATTGCGTGGACGTGGGCGTTCTACCGGTCGACGCGCGCCCCGGCCTTACTCCACTGCACTCTCGAACAAATGCGCTCGAGACGCATTGAAACGCTCCACATCCTCTCAGCTGAGAGGCAGAGAGGCCAACGTATCGATGCAGCATGTTTGCAAGCGACGGCGCCGACGGGAAATCCAAGTCGTTGGCCACGCGCTCGATCGGCCGAGCGGCGTCATCCAACATGATCGACGCATGTAGCAATCGGCTCCACCCAATGAGCCGCTGAGGTGGCGGCCAACCTGCTTTAAGCAGGCGGTTGACCAGTGTCCGACGGCTGACACCGCAGGCCATTGCCAGGTCGCCGACACTGAGCGGGGCCGAGGTTCTGATTGCGACAACCTCGAACACTGGGCGAATCCTGGGCGGCAAGATGCGGTGGACGACCTTGATCAGCTGCGCAGCCGCTGAGCTTTCGACGGCATCCACAAGCACTCGCTGCAACCTAGGCGGGGAATCATCCTCGCCAGCGATGATAACGCCATTGATTCCTCCCTGAATAGCCCGAACGAGTTCGCGCGCATTGGGAGGAGTCAGATCGATGTAAGCTACGATCGGCACCGAAGGAATGTTGGTGCGGAGGGAACACAGCAATGCAACGAGGGACTGACCGCTCGGAGTGCGAAGAGCAGTGACGACGGCTCTGACGCTATCGGCCCGCACGCATGAGACGAGGTCGTTGCAGGACTCCAGGAATCGCACGCAGATGCGTCCCCGAAAGGCTTGCACGACACAGCTCCTGTGACGCCGGTCCCAAAGCAGAGCGGCAAGGATACGCATTGGAGTCCCCAAACATCAAGCCGCAACGCTGAAACGGCGCAACCAGAGACCGACGCGTCGACACGCCAGCCGCTCCGAATTCGTTGCGAACTACAGCATGGGGGCGACGAACGGTGGTGCGCAAGGGGATCTGTATGCGACCGCCGAGCGCGACACCATCGACCGCCTGGTCTAACGGGACGCTTGGATTGCCCGCTGCGTGAGACACCCTTCTCGTGCAGTGTTGGTCCAAGCCATTGGCGCCGGGTATCCTGCCGCAGGGTTGTGTTGCTCCAACCGTCGCTCCTGGAGGGACCCATGCGCTCGCCTCATGCGTACTGCTGCATTGCCGTTGCAACTCTGTTGGTTGCAGCTCAGGGCTGCGGAGACCAAGGCCTAGAGCCCGTGCGCTCAGATCAAGCCATCAGCATGTCGAGCGCTGTCTCGGCACAGGACTCCCTAGTCGGTTCGGATGCGAAGTTCGCCCAACTTGCGACCACGATTCGCGGGTTCGGTGGCCTGTTCTACGACTCGGCAGGAAACGCGTTCGCATACCTCGTTGACTTGGCACAGGCTTCGACCGCGCAGAGCCTCCTAAAGTCGGTCGTATCGAATCCGCTGCGCCCAATAACGTTTCTTCACGGCTCATATGATTTCCTCCAACTCAGCGGGTGGAAGACCAACCTCCGCGCACGCGTACTCGCCATCCCAGGGGTTGTGTTTCTGGATGCCGATGAAGCCGATAACCGAGTTCGAATCGGTGTCGTCACTGCCGATGTCGGCACAAAAGTGCATCAGATCTCTGCAACACTCGGAGTGCCGGATGCCGCTCTCATGGTGGACGTGATACCCCCAGCCACTGCCTACAGCATCACGCTCCGAGATCTCAACACACCACGAGCAGGCGGTTTCCAGATCAATTGGGGTAGCACCTATCAATTCCTATGCACGATCGGGCCTAACGCATACTTGTCGGGCGACACGACTACAGGTTATGCGGTCGTCAATTCTCACTGCACGAACATCCAGGGACAAGTGGATGGCACGACGTACTACCAACCACTCCATAGTGTTCCGTTCTCGTTTATTGGCACAGAGGTAGAGGATCCCAGTTACACGACCGGCGGTACGTGTCCTGCTGGTCAGCGTTGTAGGACCTCGGATGCCGCATTGTTCAAGTATGTGACCGCTCACCCGGCGATCTTCCAGGTAGGCTACATTGCGCGAACGACTTTCTGGGATCGCAATCTGGGGTCGATCGTGATGGACACCGTCAATCCCAGAACAAAAATCACACAGACGGGTAATTGGCCGTACACAGGACAATGGCTCCACAAAGTAGGACGGACAACGGGGTGGACGTACGGCCCCGTAACCAGCACGTGCGTGGACACGCCCGAATATGAAAACGGTCAGCCAACCGGCATTACGATCCTCTGCAACGACTTCGTGCAGGCCGGTGCTGGACCGGGAGACAGCGGATCACCGGTATTTGAGCGCGACGCGAGCGGGAACGCCGCGCTGGAAGGAATATTGTGGGGCGGAGACAATGCCGGTCACTTTATCATGAGCCCGATCGAGAGTGTCAAGAACGAGCTCGGCAGTCTCTCCTTTAATGCTCCTTGAGTACTCCGCACGCACGGGCGCATCCGACCGCGTCTTGCTGCAAACGATCGGGGCGTAGCTGGAGCCATCATGAGGCGGGACATCACCGACCATCGCGCTTGACTGTTCTCGTGTCCACTTCCTTCGGAGGCCTGGTGGTTGCGTTGGGCTTCGTTTCGGGGTGCTCGTCGTCGAGACAGCTTCCGTCTGAGGTGACTGCTGCCGACGTCCGCTATCACGCCACGACGAGCACCGCTTCAACACATCCGCTTGCGATCCGCACCGTACTAACGCTAACAAACATTGGAGTTCTTGACGCGACTGTCGAACTGTCCGCCAGTTGCCCGTTCAGGCTCGAGGCTTTTACAACACCGGACCGTATAGGTTCTCCGGCCTGGACCCAGGCTGGATTGTCATGCCCAGCCGTCGCTCAGCTCGTTTCCCTCAACTCCGGAGACACTCGCTCGTTTGAGCTTACCACTAAGGCGAGCGATATCTTGGGCGATTCCCTACCGTCGGACAGGTACTTCTTTGCCGCCGTCGTAACGCGCGTAGCGGGCGAAGAAATCAAACTTGCTGCCGGCGAGACGGTTCTCAGCAAATGATGCGTTGGCAGTGGCCTTGATCTCGGGAAGGTGGACGCATTGGTGTTTCAGGGCCAACGGCACACTGGTTCGAGTCGGCGCACTGCTGTCAAACCCGCTGTGCGAGCAATCGCCTCATTGCCGGTGAGATCGGAACCCGACCGACGTTCAGCGTGACGAAGCTCGAGCCGTTGTCGATGCGACGGCGTTGGCGTTAGGACACAGAATCTTCAATGCCGACACGTGGAATCCGGGACGCGTTCCACAACGACTTGGCCGGCCGACTCCTTCATCGAGACCAAGGGACGGATTTGACTTGGGGATCTATGCGGCCCACGGCGCGTTCTGGACGGCGCTCGGCATTGCCAACGCCGTGGCGTCGCGCCGCAGCGCAGGCGACGCCGCGCCGGCGACGGTTGCGTTAGGCGAAAAACATACCGCGCCCCGTTCGCGCGCGCTCGTCGCGTTCCACGCCATTGCCTTCGCGGTCATGTACTTCGGCATTGGCAAGGTCGTTTTCGGACGTCGCGCGCCCGCCGCATTTCCGGGCCAAATCGCCGCGGGTCTACTCCTATCTTCCTCGGCGCCGGTATCATTGGTCGGGAATCCACACCATCAATTCGGCGGCCGGCGGATTCGGCGGTGGGGGGCAGGGCGGCCCGAGTGCCAGCGATTTGTTCAGCCTCGCCTTCGGCTTCTACGTGTCGCTCATCGCGGGGTTGGTCCTGGCGTGGGGCGGCGTGCAGCGGTTCCTGCGCAACGGGTAGCCGATCTTCGGCGCCTAACGGAACGATCGCCCACGCGGGCTCCGAATCGGAGCGCACGTGGGCGATCGACTCTGTTGGGCGATGTTCGTTGGGCCGCCTTCGATCACACCGGGTCATATGGAATCGCCTGTCGCGCGAAGGCGGCGATGTCGATGTTCGATCCGCACACCATGACGCCCACGCGTTGGCCGGCGAGGCGCTCGCGCAGCGGGCCGCACAACGCGGCGGTGGCGGCGGCGCCTGCCGGTTCCACTGCGAGCTTCATGTCCGCGAACATGAGGCCCATCGCGCGCTGTATTTCTTCGTCGGTTAGCAGCACGATTTCATCCACGAAACGCCGCGCAATATCGAGGGCATAAGGCGAAGCGTACGGCGCGCCAAGACTGTCCGCGATCGTGTCGACCTTGTCGATCTATTGCGACGACCCAGCAGCGAAGCTGCGGCTCATGCTGTCGGCGCCCCGAGGTTCCACACCGAATATCTTGCAGTGCGGCTGCATCTGCTTCACCGCGCAGATGATGCCGGCGATGAGACCGCCGCCCCCGATCGGCACGATCACGGCGTCGAGATCCTCGACCTGCCGGCACCATTCGAAACCCACGGTCGATGTGCCGAGCACCGTCAGCTCACCCTCGAAGGGGTGAATGAAGGTGCGGCCTTCATTGGTTTGGATACGCTTCACCGTATCGAACGCCTGATGGACGCCATCCGCGAGCACGACTTCCGCGCCGTAGGCCTGGCACCGCGCGACTCGCGTGGGATTGGCGGTTTTCGTCATCACCACTTTCGCGCTGGTGCCGACGCTGTGCGCGGCGAACGCCACAGCGATTGCGTGATTGCCTGCACTGACTGCCGTCACGCCGGCTCGTTTGGCTTCGTCGGACAACGCCATGGCGTTGAGCAACGCGCCGCGCGCCTTGAATGTGCCGGTGTACTGGAACAATTCCAGTTTTAGGAAGACGCGAGTACCCGCGCCGGCGACGCGCTCGACCGTGTCGCCCTGCCAGCGCCATGTCGGTGTTTCGCGAACGCGTTCGCCGAGGCGTTCGCGCGCGCCTTGGATGTCGTGCAGTGTGAGGATATCGTGTGTCATGCGCACACTCTAGACGGGGGGCTCGCCCAACGCAATCAGTGCGTGAGCCGCTCCTTGCGCACCGCGCGCCACTGTCGCCCCGATCTCACGAGCGCGTAGCGTTGCTCGAACTCGAGCGGCGGCTGATAGCCCGTGGTATCGGACGTGGCGCGATATCGCTCGGCGACGACATAGACCTGCATGGTGTCGCGGGCAAGTCGAAAGACCGGCGAGAACTGGACCTTGTATCCTGCCGACTGCGCCTTGCAGACCGGAGCGGCGCGCTGCGACGCGGCCACCGCCGCGCAGGACCCCTGAATCACTCCACGCGATTCGAGCGCGCGTGTGACAGCGGACGGAATGGTGTCCGACGGCTGCGCGCCGCGCCGTCGCGGCAGCATGGCAGGATCGAGAAGCAACACGAGGGACGGCCCGAGATCGAACGCGCCGCCGAGCGCGGTCGCGTAAGCCGCCGCCTGTTGATCCGCGGAAAGTTTCTCCACCTCCAGTCCGGCGCCGCGATCGGTGGCAGAGTTCCGTGCGCCTTCGCCGGAACATGCCGCAACCAGCATCACCACGCACGCGGCCATCGCACCGACACGCGCGCGCCGGCGATACGCTGCGGCCTGCCGCGCGAGATGGTCCAAAGCGAGATGCCTAACCGGGGGTCGGAGACGTATCTGGGCTCTCGCGGGCATGGGAGTCACGATTGCAAACCTAAGCCCCAAGAGATCGATCCGTCACCCTCGCTGAGGAGCGCTTAGAACTGCTTCGCGACCGCCGTCGCTAAACCCAACACTTGCGTCTCGTTCTTCGGCTGTACGCCAAGGCTGAAGTGCGTATTGCCCTTGACGACATAGAGCCACGACTCGTCGTCGTTCTTGGTCCCCCAATAGGCGGCGTCTCCCAGCGCCGGCGCTCCTCGCGACTTATCCGCGAGATACACGGCCATCTTGTCGAAGGTGTCCCTGGCCACCTTCGCCGATGACTCCTGATAGATCTGGAAGTCGACTTGCGTCTGGTAACCCAGTGCAAAGGGTGGCTTGGAAGAGTACTGGCAGCTCGTGCCGGCGGGACCATCATAGGCCGGCGGCGCCGACGTTTCGACCGGCGGATCCTGGAATTTTTCGCCGAACGTGTTTTCCAACAGCGCGTAGGGGACCAGCGCGCACGCGCTCGGCGCCACGGTCCTGCTCGCGGACACGCCGGTCGCGTCGAACCCGACGAAGGCCAACATCAGTGCTGCAGTTGCGGCGACTCCCGGCCTCAATACCATTGCGTCACCCTCCACACGGGGCTGTTCCCGACGCGTCACCGCGTCGCGTTAGGCGCCGGTACGCCGGACCAGCCGCTCCCGGGTGCCGAGTCGCGCTCGGCGCGCGCGGATCGCACGCCGATCGAGGCGAGGGGGCGGTCCACGGTTCGCACGCAAGCTGCCCGGCGTCATGTGGCCGTCACCGGGGCGTCACCTGTGACGTGACAGTTGGCCGAGCGGACGCCGGCCATACGTTGTCGCTCGGATCGCGGTCCGGGAATCGGCCGTCCGGGTCGAGTGTGATCTTCTCGATCTTCCGCGGCCCGAATGCGAGGGTTGCGCTGAACGTGCGATTGCCGCGGAACCACACGTCCACGGGATACGTGACGATCGCCGTCATACTGTCCCGCATCACGCTGTTGGGCATCGGGCGGATCGCTGGGCCCGGTCGGCGCGAACTGCACGGCGAGCACCACCGGCGACGGCATCTGCCCGTCCTGCCTGCACCGACAACCGTGGTGCGGCCGGCCCGACGTCGTCACCTTCTGGATCGAGCCGTCCACCGAATCGGTGGTGAACAGCCAGTAGTACCAGAACCAGCCGAGATCCCGGTGCAGCGCGTGGCTCATGAAGAACGCGTAGTCCCACGGCGACGGATGCTTGAACCGCCACGCCTTGGCGTAGCCGCTCATCGCGCGCCACACGGCGGTAGTCGCCCACGACGCCGCCGAGCATCGAGAGCATCATCGGCGCCTTGCTGTACGCCTGGAACGAATACATCGGGCCGCCGTAGTTCGCGTCCCACATCAGCGGCGCTTCCCGCTCGTTGCCGCTCGTCCGTCCGTAGCTCTGGCCGCGGCCGTCAAGTCGGGCGGTTGGTGCTGGCGGTCGGCGCGCCGACAGGATGTTCATGTACTGATTGAATCCCTCGTCCATGAAGCCGTACCAGGTTTCGTTGGTGCCGACCATCATCGGCCACCATTGGTGGCCGGTTTCGTGGTCCGACGCGCCGCGCGCTCGACATGATGAACATCGGGTATTCCATGCCGAGCTCCGGTCCGTCCACTTCGGTGAGCGTCGGGAACGTGTACGGCATCCAGAGCCTGGAGTAGAACTCCAGCGCATGGCGGGCGTGGCGCCCGCCTCCGCGTATCCTGTCGCGTGGCCCGGCAGGTACATGATGTCGACACGGGATCGTGCCCTGCCCCGGGATCTCGGCCAGCGTCGCGTCCCACACGAACTGATTGGACGTCGCCCATGCGACGTCGCCGGCCGTGTCGGCGACGAAGTGCCACACGAGACGGTCCCGGCGTGCCGGCCGTGGACTTCCCGGGCCGACGTCGGTCCGCGACGCCGCCGATGGTCTGCTGTGTGTCCGACGCCGCGAGGTGCGCCAGCCGGTCGCGCTCCGTCGGCGTTAGGACCTCGTCGGGATTCTGCAGCACGCCGGTCGCGCCCACGAGCCATCCGGCCGGCATGTCGAGCTGCACGTCGAAGTGGCCGAAGTTGTTGTAGAACTCCGACGGACCGAGATACGGATCGGTGTCCCACCCGCCCTGGCGCAAGTCGTCGAACACCGCGACGCGCGGATACCACTGGCCCACCTGATAGAGCGTGTCCCCCCAGCGCCCCATGCGGATGCCGCGCGTGGGCGACACGACCTTGGGCACCTTGAAGTGCCATTCCGCGTCGATGGTCGCCGTGCCGTGCGCCGGCACCGGGTTCGGCAGCTGATGCGCGCCGACGTCTGGTCCACGCCGCGCACGAGCAGCTCGGCGGGCGGCGCCGGCGGCTGCCCGCGCTGCCGCCTAACTGGCGGCGGCGGGGCGAGGTCCACCGGGGCGCCGTCCACCGCTCAGCTTGGTCACCGCCATGCCGGCCGTGATATCGGTGACCACCTCGGCCCGCGGCACGTTGGCCGCGAAGAGATTCTGGTCGAACCGCAGCACGATGTCGTGCATCGCGGAGTCGCTGTTGTTCTGGATCACCGCCGTCTCGTACCCCGGGATCGACTCGGTCGCCGAGTCGAATCGGGCGTTGATGGTGTAGTCGATCCACAGCTGCCAGTAGTGCGGGCCCGGCGTACCGCGCGGAATCGCGCGTGCCGGCGGCGAACGCGCGGCGGATCATGTCAGTGATCGGCATGTCGCGCCGGATCGCGCGCTCGGGCAATTTGGCGGAACTGGCGGCCTGCGCGCCCGCGCCCGCGACGGCGAACGCCGTCGCCGTGCACGCGGCAAGGATCCTACGCATCATCGGGACAAACTCCTTGGGTCTGGATGAGGCCGCCACGCGCGGCCCGAACGCACGGGAACGATAGCGCGCGGCGCACGATGGCGACAGGAATCGGCCAGCTGCCCTTGCCCGCTCGGGACCGGCACGCGGGCCCGGCGAACGGCCGCGGCCGCCTGCGCCTAACCTGTGCCTAACCTGTAACGAGGCGTGCTATTGACGGCCGGCGAGGGCGATAGTAGTTTCTCGCCCTCTCCGTCACCCCAACGTTAGGCTCGCGCGACCATCCCGCCATCCCGCGCGGCGCGTGCGCCCCCCTCCCGGAGCTCTCCGTGCAGGCCTCCTCTCGTCGCGTCCTAACGTGGGCAGCGGTTGCCCTCGCCGTCGCATGCAGCTCCTCCACGGAACCCGGAAGCGGCGGACCGACTGCGGCAACGGTCGTCGTCACGCCGGACACGGTCCGCATCAACCAAAAGGACTCGCTCAAGGTTGACGTGTCGGTGCTGGACGCCAATCAGGACCTGCTGGCGGGGGCGGCGGTCAGCTTCCGGTCGAGCGACCAGAAGCTCGTCACCGTGTCCGACGTTGGCGTGGTCCACTCGGTGGGACCCGCGGGCACGGCGCACATCATCGCCACGAGCGGCAACGCGTCGACCAACGTACCGGTGGTCATTCTGCCCGTCCCGCTCTCCGTATCGGTCACGCCTAACCCAGTTGCCATCCTGCAGAAGGACACGCTCACGCTCGTCGCCAAGGTGGTGGACGCGATCGGAAACCCGATCGCCGGCGCGCCCATCACGTTTGCCTCCAGCGACACTACCATCGTGCAGGTGTCCGCGGCCGGCCTCTTGACATCGGTCGGACCGTCGGCCGGCGTCACGATCTCGGTCAGCAGCGGCGCGCTCGTCACCAGCGTTCCGGTCGTGGTCACGCAGGTGCCGACGACACTCAAACCGTCGGTGACGCAACTCACGATGGGCACGGGCACGCAGGAACAGCTCGGGATTCAGGTCCTCGACGCCATTGGGCAGCCAATTCCCAATGCGTCGATCTCGTTCGTGTCTGACAAAACGAACATCGTGACGGTGTCATCGTCCGGCCTGCTCACGTCGGTCGGCCCCACCGGCACCGCAACCATCACGGTGAGCAGTAGCGGCCTCAAAACGACTGTGGCCGTCACCGTGCTGCCGACGACGCACCCGGGCGGCACCATCGCGGCCACGCTGCCGTTGCCGAGTGCGTTTGGCGTGGCGATCTCAGCGCAGGGCGTCGTGTATGCGTCCACGCTCACCGGATCGGTCGGACGCGTCGACCTCCCGACGTTGTCGTTCGATGCGAGTATCAGCGCGGCAGTCGGAAGCACGCTCGATGGCATCGCGTTCAACGCACAGGGCACGACGGCCTTCGTGGCCGGCGCATTGGGGGGACTCGGCATCATCGACGTCGCGACCAACACGCTGACAGGAACTGTTGCGCCGCCGGCCGGGTTCGGCGGCGCGTTTTCGGTCGCGCTCTCGCCTAACGGAAGCCTCGTGTACCTCGGTGGCAGCGCGGCCGTGTTCGCGATCAACCCCGGCACCCAAACCGTCGCCGCCACCATTGCCGTCCCCGGCACCGCCAACCACATGGCGCTGCACCCGACGATGCCGCTCCTGTACGTCAGCCTCGTCGACGCGAGTCAGGTGGTCGAGATCAATACGCAAACGAACGCGATCACGCGGACCTTTAACGTCGGCCCCACCCCGCAGGGCGTGGCGGTGTCGCTGGACGGCACCGAGCTGTACGTCGCTCAGGAATCGGGTGGGTTGACGATCGTCAACCTGGCCACGGGCGCCCAGACCTCGGTGAGTCTCCAGACTGCCGGGTTCGGCCTGGCGCTCAGCCCGGACGGCGCGCAGCTCTACATTGCCGCGTCACAGCAGGGCCAAGTCTTCGTCGTCGACCGCATATCGCGAACGATCGTCAAGACGATCAATACCGGAGGAGAACCGCGACGGGTTGCGTTCGACGCCTCCGGCAAGACGGCGGCTGTTGCCAACGACGACGGCTGGGTCGACATCATCCAATAGGGACAGCGGCCGCCGTGGCGGATAGACGATCGAGCGCGCCGGTCCGCGAGGGCAGTCGCGGCGAGGTCCGTACGCGACGCGTCCAGGCGCAGTGTCTCCTGGGCCGTCGAGCCATGAGCGCGGGTGCCAATCATCACGATGTCGTTAGGCACCGTGCCGACGAGGGCCGTGATGACGTAGCCGGAGTCGACCGGCGATTGCGCGACCGTTTGCAACGGCGGCAGCGTCGCGGTCGCGACGCACCGTGTTAGACTGCACCCTCATGAAGAGGGGAGAAACCGGACCGTGCGGAAGACATTGAGGGTAATGTCAGCGGCCCCGCGATCGTTCGCCTGCCCTTCGAGATAGATCTTGTCACGCTCGAATGCCGCACCTGTGTAGTACGTCTGATCGGCCCGATACTCCCACATCTTGGCTCGACGGCCGTCGATTTGCTCGGAGAAGGAGCGACTGTCACTCGACCCGTTCGGCGCCCCTTCCGGCTCGGCTCCGGCCGGACCGGCCGCAGTCTCCCGTACGGCGTGCAGCGGCGGCGATCCGGAACCCAGGTCGATCGAAGCGTTGCCGCGATGCCAGCGGGACCCTTTACCGCTCCACTCGTTCGGCAGACAGAACGTGAATCCGTCCTCGTGGATCACGCGCCAATTCGTGAGTGGCGCGCCGTTGAGCATCACGGGGCACGCCTCGACTTGGGTCGCCGCAGCCACGGGGGCGAGCCTGGCCGGCGCGTGACAGGCCGCCACGACCGCCGCTCCAACAACACGCACGGCCGCTCTGTAACGCACACCCACCTCGCTCTTAAGTTTGGCCAACGCCTAACTGCCGGCCGGGGACGCCGGCACTGTGCCGCCCGGGGTCAGGGTGTCGATCGCGCCCGGCAGCACCTGCGCCAGCTTGGACGAGAGCTCGGCCGGCGTCACGCCTAACTTCGCCGCCAACTGCGCCATCACGTCCGGACCAACCGCGGCATGCAGCTGCTGCGGGGAAATCGGCTGGTTAGGCCCGGTTCCCACCCACGACTGGACGGTGGGCCCCAGTCCCTGCGACTGCAGGTGGCTGATGATGCCCTGCACGCCGCCGTGTTTCTGGATCAACCCGTTGACGACAGTCGCCATTTCGGCGCCCACGATACCGCCGAGCACTCCATCCAATAAGCCCATCGTTCCTCCTCACCCAGGTAGCATTCCGGCTCGAGTCGGCAAGAGCAGGTGGAGCGATACTCGCGTGCCTCGCGGCGTTTCGCAAGTGCGACCATGGTGTGCGGCGCTCGCAACGGCGCGCCGGCCGGACCTCAGCGGGCCGCGATGGCGCGCAGCACGGGAAGCCTAACGACAACGAAGCGCGAGCGGCCCGTTCGGCGGATCGCGCGCGCATTGATGAGTGCGGCGAGGGCGCGCACCACGACCTCGCGGGCGGTATCGAGCTCGTCGGAGAGCGCCGCCTGCGACAGGCCAAGGGAGAACTCCGGCGTCGGCGACGTTTCGGCGCGCAGCAAGACGTGCCGAGCCACGCGAATGAGCACGGTCGTGGCGGTGAGCTCATCGATGCGCCGCAACAAGCTTCGCGCTCGCACCGCCAGGCGTCGCATGGCGTATCGCGCAATCTCCGGCTCTTCACCCACGAGGCGCTCGACGGCGCCGAGGGACAAATGGGCGCATCGGGTCGCCTCGATCGCGATGGCCGTGGCCGGGAGCTCACCGCCGCCTAACACAGGGATCTCGCCTAACACACCGCCCGCCCGCTCATCGTGCAGGATGCGCGATCGGCCGCCCGTCTCGCGCGACACGCGCACGTGGCCGGACAAGACGATGAACAAGCCATCCGCCTCGTCCCCGGCCCGATACAACACACGGTTGGGCGGATAGCGGCGCTCCGTGGCCAGCGCTGCGATGCGCTCGAGCACCCCCTTCGACATCGCGTCGAACCCCGGCACCGTGTCCCGCAAGACCTGTGAAGAGATCATGGGCATTGGGCTTTGGACAATATGGAACCGCGGTTCCGGCGCGTGCGCGACGTGCGGCACAATGTACAGGCCGGACGACGCTCGCCGCGAACTCACTGTCACCCACGGAGGTACGATGCGCCAATGCGCTCTGTTCGTCCTGCTGCTGGCCGCGTCCCGTCCCGGTCGACGCGTGTCGGCGCAGGGCACGCAACCGGCTGACACGTCCGCCCGCGACTCGGCCTACTCCGCCATGCAAGCAGCGCGGTCGGATGGTCATGGGTGTCGACCAGTATACGTCGATCCATCACTTCGATGATCTGCCCAACGGCGGCCGCATCACGCTCGTTCGCGCGGCTGACGATATCCCCGGAGCCGCCCGCATCCAGCAACATTCTGCGCACCATCGCGGCCGCGTTCGCCGCCGGCGACTTCTCGTCACCGATGCTCGTGCACATGAAGGACGTCCCGGGAACGCGCGTCATGGCGACGAAGAAAGCCGTGATCCGGTACTCCGTGCGCCCGCTCGACCGCGGAGGCGAGTTGACGGTTGAAACGACCGACCCCGATGCGGTGCGCGCGGTGCACGAGTTCCTCGCCTTCCAGCGTTCGGAGCACCACGCTCCGCACTAGACGCGGCGGCCACCGGCCTCGCCACGCCCGGTACGCGCCTGTATGATTGCGCCACCGGTGACCGCCGCGCCCATCATGCCCATCCGACATCGCGCCATCCTCGCGACGCTGGCTCTGCTCGGCGCCGTGTCCGGCAGGGCTGCCCACGCGCAAGACTCGCTCGCCTACCGGAACGCTGCGCTTCCGGTGGATGTCCGCGTCCGCGATCTGTTAGGCCGCATGACGCTCGAGGAGAAGTTCTGGCAGTTGTTCATGATCCCGGGCGATCTCGACGACCCGGCGCACGATTACTCGCACGGGATCTTCGGGCTCCAGGTGAGCCCGAAACGCGCCGCGCTTCCGCCTCGTCCACCCGCGGCCGCGGCGCTCGAGCGCACCGCACACCCAGCGGCCGGCCGCGCGCGCATCGACGCGCCCGACGCCATCCAGGTCGCCGCGGCCGCGCGCGCGCGGACGCCGAGCGCATCAACGCCATCCAGCACTATTTCGTGGACCACACGCGACTCGGCATCCCGATCATTCCGTTCGACGAGGCCGTACACGGTCTCGTGCGCGATGGCGCGACCGATTTTCCCGCCGGCCATCGCCCTCGCGGCCACGTTGGACACGGGCCTCGTTAGGCAGGTAGGCGAAGCGATCGCCATCGAGTCCGCGGAGCCGTGGCATCCGCGCAATTGCTCTCGCCGGTGGCCAACGTTGCCAACGACGTGCGCTGGGGGCGCGTCGAGGAGACCTACGGCGAGGATCCGTATCTCGCGTCGGCAGATGGCCGGCGCGTTCGTCTGGTGCGCTCGAGCACGGGGGCGTCGTGATCGCCACGCCCAAACACTTCGTCGCCAACGTCGGCGCGGGCGGACGCGACAGTTATCCCATCCACGTCGGCGAGCGGCGCTGGACGAGACGTACTTCCCGCCGTTCCACGCCGCCATCGCGCGCGGCGCGCGGTCCATCATGACGGCGTACAACTCGGTGGACGGCGTCGCCGGCCACGCAGAATCACGGCTGCTAACGGACGTCCTGCAGCGCGCAGTGGGGCTTCACCGGGTTCGTGATCTCCGACGCCGCCGCCACCGGCGGGCCGACCGTGCTGCAGCATCACGGAGCCGAACACGCCGATCGCCGCGCGCGACGCATTCGAGGCCGGGCTCGACGTCGTGTTCCAGTCGTCCTCGGCCGCAGTATCGTCCGTACTGGCGCGCTTCGCGCGATTGGCTCATCCCGACGGCGGTCATCGACGCCGCCGTGGCGCGCGTGCTGCGCGCGAAATTCGCGCTCGGCCTCTTCGAGCACCCATACCTCGACGCCGGGCCGCCGCTGCCGCAATGCGCGACCCCGCGCACCGCGATCTGGCGCGAAGCCGCCGCGCGAGGCCATCGTGCTGCTCCGCAACGCACACGGCACGCTTCCGTTGCGCAAGGACCTGCGGCGCGTCGCCGTGATCGGCGTCGACGCCACCGAGGCGCGCACGGGCGGCTACAGCGGCACCGGCGTGGCACGGATCGTCGATGCTGGACGGCATCCGCGCCGCGCTGCCGCGGCGCGCCGCGTCGCGTATGCGCCGGGCCCGGGACGTCGTGCGCCCGAGGTGGTCCCGGTGCCGGCGACGCGCTCGCACACCGGCCAATGGCGACTCGACGCGCACCGGTCTCGACGCGCGAGTACTTCGACAACATCACGCTCGAGGGCCCGCCGCGGCTCGGACGCGCACCGACGCGCGCATGAATTTCGCGTGGACGCTCGATCCGCCCGGCGCGCGGCATGCCCGTTCGACTGGTACTCCGTGCGCTGGACCGGCACGATCACCGTGCCGCGCGGCGGCGCGCCGCCACTCGGTTAGGCATCGTCGGCAACGACGGCTATCGCCTGTGGCTCGATGGCACCTCGCTCATCGACGACTGGCAGCAAGCAATCGGTGGCGACGCACGCTCGCGGCACGTCGACCTCCGCGCCGGCGTGCGCCACGCGATTCGCCTCGAGTATTTCGAGAGGCCGGCAATGCGCGCCTGGCGCTCGTCTGGGATGCAGGCGTGCACCGACCGTTGGCGGCGAGACATCGACAGCGCGGTCGCCGTCGCGCGCCAGCGCAAGTCGCCATCGTCGTCGCGGGCATCGAAGAAGGCGAATTCCGCGACCGCGCCAAGCTCTGGTCTCCCCGGCCACCAGGAAGCAGCTGATCAGCGCCGTCGCCGCCACCGGCACGCCGGTGGTCGTCGTGCTGGTCGGCGGCAGCGCGATCACCATGCAGAACTGGCTCGATCACGTCGACGGCAGTGCTCGACGTGTGGTATCCCGGCGAAGCAGGCGGCAACGCGGTCGCCGACGTCGCTGTTCGGCGACGCAGATCCCGGCGGGCGCCTGCCGGTCACGTTCCCGCTGTCCGAGGGCCAGCTGCCGCTCGTACTACGACCACGAGCCGACCGGCCGCGGCGACGACTACGTCGACCTCACCGGCCAGCCGCTGTTCCCGTTCGGGTTCGGACTGTGCTACACGTCGTTCGAGTACTCCGCGCTCGCGATCACGCCCGACACGATCGGCGCCGGCGGCGCGGCGCGGTGCACCTGTCGCATGACGAACACCGGCGCGCGTGACGGCGACGAAGTCGTGCAGCTCTACCTCCACCAGGAGCTGTCTCCGATCGCGCGCCCGGTGATCCAACTCGCCGGCTTCGCCCGCGTCCATCTGGCGCCCGGTGAATCCCGCGATGTGACCTTTACGCTCGACACGGCGCACCTCTCGTCACTCGACCAAACCATGCGGCGCACGGTCGAGCCCGGCGCCTACCGCATCATGATCGGCGCGTCGTCCAACGACATCCGGTTGCGCGGGTTCCTCGAGGTCCGTTAGGAATGGCGGCCTAGCGCGCGATGAGCCACCCTGCCGTCGCGCCGGCCAACAGACTCACCACGAGCCAGTCGAGCACGAGGCCCAGCACGACACCGCGGTGGACGTTGACGAACGTCGCCACCGACAACAGCACGGGCACCGCGAACGCCGCCCAACACAAGAGACCGAACGCCAGGCCATTCACGATGCCCGGCGCGACGAACGCGACATGCAATCCGCCGGTCACCGCGAAGAACGCACTGACGACGAACGCGGCCAGCACCGTGAGCGCGCTCGCGCCCGCGTATTGCATCGCGCCCTCTCCCGACCGCCAGGTGCTCGGCGTCAGCCGCTGAAAGGGATGAAACAACACGCCAGTGATGAGCCAGCTCGTGAAAATGCCCGCTACCCCTGCAATGCTGCCGGCAACGACGACCCGAGTGACGATGCCCATGGCTGCTCCAGGTAGAGCGTTGAGCGGAATGTGCGCGCGCAAAGAGATGAGCCCTATAGTGTGCATGCAGACGAGCAATCTGAACAGTCCGCTATCGGTCATGGCCACCTGGGCGGACGACCCTGTGTTCTCTGTCGGTCGCCCCGCTCATGTGGCGCGGGCCCACAACACCCTTGTCCGGGTCGCCTGGACACGCCAACTTGATGAATGGCTGCACATGCCCTGTGGAAGGGGCAGCCAAGGAGCGGACCATGCGGATCGTCTCGATCACCGCGCATTCCGCCGTGATGCACCGCCTGTGCACCATGGGATCGGTTGCGGCCCTTGTCACGTTGGCTGTCGGGCCGCCCCCGCTGGCCGCGCAAAGCGCGGCGTCCCAAGGCTCCATCAACGCGTTCGTCCGTGATAGCACCGGCGCGGGAATTTCGGGCGCCGAGGTGGGTATCGCCGGCACCGACGTGCAGGGCTACACCGACAGCGACGGCCGTCTCCACCTTGCCCCGATCGCGCCGGGACCCATCCGCCTAACGGTGCGGCGGTTGGGCTTCCGTGCGATGGCGGTCGACGTCTCCGTCGGCGCGAATGGCGCGACGGCCGATACGGTGCAATTGGTGGAGGTGGCGCACCGCCTCGATCCGATCCTGGTGCGCGGCTCGCTCCATTCGTATAACGGCACGATGTCCGGCTTCTACCAACGCCGCGGGCAAGGGTTCGGCCATTTCTTCACGCGCGCGGAAATCGAGCGCACGCATGTCACGCGTCTCAGTGATTTGTTCCGGAGCGTACCCGGCATGCGCATGGTGTCCACGAACACCATTCAGAACGCGGTACGCATGCGCGGCGCCACCTCGTGCCCGCCGCTCGTATGGCTGGACGGGACGCCCGCCGCCACGTCCGAATACGACCTCGACACGATGGACCCGCTCTCCATCGACGGCATTGAGATCTACAGCGGCCCGTCCGAAGTGCCGCTGCAATTCAAGCCGCCGATGGACGTGGTGGCATGCGGCGCGATCGTGATCTGGTCGCGCCGGGGTGAGCGGCACGGCATTCCGCGCTACGCGTCCGATCCCGACACGTTGCAGAAGTTGGTGGCCGCACTCGCGATTTATACGGCCGACGAGGTCGACACGCCGGCGCATCAGGACACGGCCGTGCACGTTCAGCCACAGTATCCGGAAGCGCTCTTCATGTCGGGCGCGAGCGGCAAGGTGGTGGCCGAATTCGTGGTCGACACGACGGGCCTGGTGTCGATGCCGACGTTCAGCGCCATCTCGTCGACCGACCCGGAATTCACGATGTCCGTTAGGCGGGCACTGGAGAGAGCGGTGTACGTGCCGGCGGTCCGCAAAGGCCAGAAGGTACAACAGGTGGTCGAACAGCCCTTCACGTTCATGGGCGACAGCACGGTGTTGGGCCGGCGGCGCAGCTGACGGTGGGGCCGGCTGCGCCGCGCAGCCGGCCACCCATGCGCTTTACAACACCGTCAGCGAATCGGACTCGGCCGAGAGTGCGTCCAGGTACTGCTGCATTTCGAGCACGCGCTTCTGCCCCTCGCGCTTGGCCGCGTCACTCTGCAGGAGCTTGGGCATGTCGAGCATCTGCTGCCGGATCGCCGCCACGGCGTGCGCGAGATCGGGCGTGAAGGCCTCCCGCGTCGTGAGCGAGAGAATCCGCGCCACGTCGATCGCCCCGAGAAAATCGAGGATGTCCGCATCGCGAAACAACACCGCCACGCGGAGCGTGTCCGGCGGCCGGTAGTACTGGTGATGGTCGATGATCTCCTTCACCAGCGCCGACTTCTCCATCGGGAATCCCGCGTCGCGCAGAATGCTGTCGACGAGCTGGATCGACCGGTCGCCGTGATCGACGTTCGGCAGCGCGTACGGCGGAATGCCGCCCATGTCGTGCAGATAGGCCGCGGCGTAGAGGGCGTCGTCATCCACCGTTAGGCCTTCGGCCTTGGCGAGCGCCAGCGTCGTCTCGTAGTCGCGGCGGCCGTGCGCCGGCCCCCACGCGGTGTGCTGCAGGTGCGCCTGGGCGAACGCCAGCACTTTGGCGCGCCACGGCGCCTGGGCGCCGGTGTCGCCGGGCGCCGCGCGCCTAACGTAATCGGCGCGCGGCGACGCGGGCCTCGCCGCGGCCGCGGCGCCCACCAGCAGCGCGAGCGGAAGGAGCACGACCAACACAGTACCGCCACGACGCCGTCCGGTGTCACGCATGGGGAGCTCGCGAGTGAATGGAGGATGACGATGCGCGCTCGGTGAGGTCCGGCACCGGCAGCGCATTGAGCGGGGATTCGCCTAACGCATCGGGCACGGGGCGCCCCCGCCGCGCCCGCGTCACCATCCAGAGGCCGTACAGCGCCAGGGGCGGCACGCCGATCCAGAGCGCCATCTCGAGCACGCTCGCCGATGCGACGTGCGTCGTCTTGCCGAACTCCGAGACGGTAATCGACAGGAGACTGTTGCTGAAGTCGGCACCCACCGTGGCCGCATCCTTTGGCAAGTGCGTCGCATGGATGATCGCGAGCACCGTCGGCATGACAGTGACGCCGGCCAATCCGATCCAATAGGCGAACCATGCCGCGATTACGTGCCCGGGCCGCCATTGAGCCAGAAACGACTTCATGACCGCCTCCCGCCAGAAAACAAGACCTTGACGATTCAAACAGTCGTTTAATACAATTGTTTGAATTCACATGCCGGCCACAAAACTCCGCCGGCCCGGAGCCCTGATACTCATGACTCGAAAACAGCTGGCCGCGGGGGGAGGCGCTGCGCTCCTCGTCGCCGCCCTCATCATCTACACCCTCACGCGCTCGCCGGCGCCGCTCGTGCTCACCGGCGTCGTCACCACCAACGACGTCATCGTGAGCCCGCAGGTGGGGGGCCAGCTGAGCCGGCTCCTCGTCGCCGAGGGCGACTCGGTGACACAAAACCAACTGCTCGCCGTCCTCGAGCCCGGCGAGCTCGCCGCCGATCAGTCCTATTACGCTCAAAACGCACAGGCGATGGCGTCGCAGGTTCACCAATCTGCCGCCGACCTGCATTACCAGGAAACGCAGGCCGATCAGCAGGTTCGCCAGAGCGACGCCACGCTCGCCGCCGCCATCGCCCAGGCCGCAATGGACTCTGCCACGATGGGCAACGCCAAGCAAGTCTACGATCGGTACGGTCCCCTGCTCCATGCCGGCGCCGTGTCGTCGCAGCAAGTCGACTCCGCTCGCACTGCATACACCGTGTCGCTCGCCCGGTTCGAGGCGTCGTCGAAACAGGTCGACGCACAGCGGGCCGCGCTGGCCATGGCGCATGCCGCCGCCGATCAGGTGCTCGCCAAGCGCAGTGCCTTGGCCGGCGCGCGCCAGGAGCAGGCCGCGGCACAGGCGCAAACGCGGAAAGCGGACGTTCGGCTCGCCTACACGGAGTTGCGGGCGCCCATCGCCGGCATCATCGACGTCCGCGCGGCGCGCGCGGGCGAGTACGTGGGCCCGGGCCAGCCGGTGGTGACCCTCATCAACCTCGACAGCCTGTGGGTGCGCGCCGACGTCGAGGAAACGTACATCGACCGGGTTCGGTTAGGCGAACACCTCACCGTGCGCCTGCCATCGGGCGAGGAACGCCAGGGCACCGTGTTCTTCCGCGGCGTCGACGCCGACTTCGCCACCCAGCGCGACGTCAGCCGCACCAAGCGCGACATCAAGACGTTCGAGATCCGCCTCCACGTCGACAACCATGACCGCCGGTTGGCGGATGGCATGACGGCTTACGTGCTGCTGCCCCTCGACACGCGCCGCGCGTCGTGACCATCTCGATCGACGTCCGCGACATCGTCAAGAAGTTCGGCGATTTCACGGCCGTGGACGGCATCTCGTTCGCCGTCGACGACGGCGAGACGTTCGGCCTCCTCGGGCCTAACGGAGCCGGCAAGTCCACGCTCATCCGCATGCTGACCACGCTGCTCCTCCCCACATCGGGCACCGCGATCGTGGCCGGGCAGGACATCGTGAAGGACGCCGACCGCGTGCGCCGCGCGATCGGCGTGATTCCGCAAGCGCTCACGAGCGATCTCGATCTCACCGCCGAAGAGAACCTGTTGATCTTCGCCAAGCTCTATGGCGTGCCGCGCGAGCGCCGGAAGGCGCTGATCGCCGATCTGCTGGCGGCCGTGGAGCTCAGCCAGTGGGCCGACAAACCGGTGAAGAATCTGTCCGGCGGCATGCGGCGCCGCGTCGAGATCGCGCGCGGGCTGGTGCACGAGCCGCGCATCCTGTTTCTCGACGAGCCGACCACCGGTCTCGATCCCGTGTCGCGCACGGCCGTGTGGGAAATGCTGCGCGCCATCAAGGCCGACCGCCGCCTAACGGTGCTGCTCACCACGCACTACATGGACGAAGCCGACAAGCTCTGCGACCGCATCGCGATCGTGGACCACGGCAGCCTCAAGGCGCTCGACTCGCCGCATGAAGCTCAAGGCCGCGATCCCCGGCGAGAACACGCTCGAGGTGAGCTTCGCCGGCGAGCCGGCCGACTGGGCGGCGCGCCTGGCGGCGCTGCCGGCGGTGGTGCGCCGTGGAAGGCGAACCGCCGGTGTTCCGCCTCGTGTCCACCAGCGGACCGGAGACGACCAACGCGCTCATGGCGATGGCGGCGCGCCGCCGGCGTCACCGTCACGTCGCTGTCGGTGCAGAGCACGTCGCTCGACGACGTGTTCGTCCACTACACCGGCCACCAGTTGCGCGACGCGCTCCAGGAGCCGGCGCCGACCGACAGCCGCTTCATGATGAGGCGTTAGGCATATGCAGCGCACCTGGGCCATCATCGAGCGCGACCTGCGCCGCTTCCGCCGCAGTCCGGCGCTCATCATCATGTCGCTGCTCATGCCGATCGTGCAGCTCGTCGTGTTGGGCTACGCCTTCGGCGGCAACGTGAAGCACCTCAAGGTGGCGCTGGTCGACGAGGACGGCGGCGTACCGGCGGTGCGACTCCACGCGCTCGCCAACGCCGTCGCCGAAAACGCGCAGACGTTCGAGACGATTCCCTACGGCGACCGCGGCCAGGCGCTCGCCGCATTGCGCAACGGCCAGGTCAACGGCGTCCTCACCATTCCGCCCGGCTTCTCGCGCCGCGTGCTGTCGCACGACGACCCGCGCGTCGCGCTCATCGAAGACAACACCGACAACTTCGTCACCGCCGCGCTGGCCGGCACGTTCGGCAGTCTGTTAGGCGCGTACAATAGTCCGCCGCCCAGCACGCGCCGCCTCTCGATCCGACCCGACACTCGAGACGGTCGAGCTCTACCCGTACGTGCCGTACATCCAGTACCTGCTGCCCGGTTCCATCGTGATGTCGATCTTCATGATGGTGATGATCGGCGGCGGGATCATCTTACATCGACGACAAAGCGCGCGGCCTGCACGAGGGCTACCTCGTCACGCCGATCACACGGCTCGAGCTGATCTTCGGATTCAACGCATTTCCGGCGCGATCAAGGCGATCATTGCCGGCACGGTGCTCATGACGATCGGGTCGCTGATCGCCGGCATTCCCGAATCCATTCGAGCCGATGCGATTGGTGCCGGCTCTTCATTGTCATTGCCGTGCCTCGGTCGCGCTGGTGAGCATGATGTTCCTGCTCATGGTGCGCATGAACGACCCGCTGTTGCCGCGCGCGATGTTCGGTGTGCTGAACACCCTGCTCTGTTTCCCGAGCGGCGCGATCTATCCGCAGCAGGCGTTCCCGGATGGATGCGCATCCTCGCGACGGTCGATCCGTTCACGTACGCGGTGCACGCGCTCAAGAGCCTGCTGCTCAAGAACACGGGCTTCGCGGCGATCTGGTTCGACCTGCTGTACCTGGCAGTGTTCTCGGTGCTCACCATGGCCGCCGCCACCTTGCTGTTCAAGCGCACGCTGTCGTGACGACGCGCCGCCCTACGACTAACGGAGAAGAGCCGGACACGGCGACGCGCGGCCGGCTCCTCGCCTCGGCGACACGCCTGTTCGCCCAACGCGGGTTCCATGCGGTGAGCGTGCGCGACATTGCGCGCGCGGCGCGGGCGAACGTGGCCGCGGTGAACTACCACTTCGACGGCAAGCTTGGCCTCTATCGCGCCGTCGTGCGCGCCGCGGTCCACGCGATGCGCGCCGGCGACGAGGCGTTTCTCACGGCCACGAGCGACGCGTCCCCCGAAGACCAGCTGCGGACCTACGTCTCAGGCTACCTGCCGCGCATTGCGTCGACCGACGATCGCACGGCGTGGATCCACGACCTCATGCGCCACGAGATGTCCGAGCCCACACCGCTCGCACCGTGGATCGCCGAGCACGGCATCATGCCGCGGATCGAGTACCTGTCCGGGGTGGTTGCCAAACTGTTGGACTGCAAGCCGGCCGACAAACGCGTCGCCCGCTGCGTGATCAGCATTCAAGCGCAGTGTTTGTTCTATCGACCGGATCGATTTCGCACCGCGGCGTTCAAGGAATGGTCTGTGTCCGAGTCCGAGTTGGCGGTGGCCGCCGATCACATTGTCGAGTTTTCGCTCGCCGGCATCAAACGGATCGCCTCGCGCCGTTAGGGATTTTGCATTGCCACCCGAGCCGGCCGGCGTTTCATCAACGCTTCGACCTCGGCGATCTCGCGCGGCGCATTGCTCGAGATCCGCTTCAGCCCGTTCGCCGTCATGACGTAGTCGTCCTCGATGCGGACGCCCACGTTCTGGTAGCGCAGCACCACGGGCCGCACGCGCGCGATGAACGCGCGGTTGCGCGGCGTATCAGGCAGCGCGTCGAGCGTGCGCGTACTGATGTATATCCCCGGCTCGATCGTGAACGCGTCGCCCGGTTCATAGGCGCCTGTTCCGTAGTAGTACTGCACCGGGTCGTGCACGGCGAGACCGAGTCCGTGGCCGAGGCCGTGGATCATCCAGAGGAGTGCTTGCGAACACGCCCTTGGATTCTTGGCGCAGTCGGGACTCCCAGGTGGATCGATCGCCGCGTTGACGCTGTCGATCAAGCCGAGCGCGGCCAATCCGCGCGCGCGAACCGCGAACGCTGAATCGCTGGCCGCCTCGGCCTTCACGCCGGGCGTGCTGGCCATTTCCGCCGCCGCCTGCGCGTCGCGCACGAGTTGATAGATCTTCCGCTGTTCAGGTGTGAACACGCCGCTCACGGGCAGCGTGCGCGTGATGTCCGCCGCGTAGCCGTGATACTGTGTGGCCGCATCGATCACGACGAGATCGCCGGGCTTGGCAGCCGACGTGTCCAACATGTAATGCAGCTGCGTGCTGTTGAGTCCTGCGCCCACGATGGACCCGTACGCCGGCCGGTCGCCGCCTAACCGCTTGAAGGTGTACTCGGCCACCGCTTGCCATTCGTATTCATGCTTGGGTTCGGGCGATTCCATGATCGCGCGGTGTCCGGCCGCACTGATGGTTGCCGCTTGCTCGAGCAGGGCGATCTCGGCCGGCGACTTGCGCGCACGCAGCTCGATCGATCACCGGCTCGGCGTCGTCGAGCTTGACCGATGCATGTGCGGCATGAAAGGCGTTCAAGAACATCCGCCCGCGCGTGAGCGAATCTTCCCGGGTGAAGTCGTCATCCTCGACGTCCGGGATCGCGTAGACCGTTAGGCCGGACGATGCGAGGGAATCCATCAGCGGCGCCAGCGCCGAGAACGGACGTGCCGTGAGGCCGTTGTCGCGCGCGATCTGCGACGAGTCGGGCCTGAAGCCATAGTAGAACGCGAGATGCGGGTCGACCGCCGTTGTGAAGAGCGTGCTGGTCTGGCGGCCGCCGCGAATCACCATCACGAACGCCGCGTCGGGCTGTTGGTAGTCCGTGAGATAACGGAATGATGCCAGTTGGTAGAACGGGCCGAAGTCGGTGACCGGCGTGCGCGCCCCGAACGCGATGACGATGCCGCTGTCGAGCCGCGCCGCCAGCGAGTCGCGGCGCGCGGCGTACTCGGCCTGCGTGATCTGCGCCGCCGCGGAGGTGCCGGCGCACAGCGCGATAAGACCCGCGAGCACACATTGTCTGGCAACGGATGGGAACATGATGTTCACCGGAGCATCGTGAAAGTGAGGAGCGCAAACTGATCGTGGCGCGGGCGCGAGTGTCAAGACAATAGCGATACCCGATAGCGTGCGGAAGCCGAGACGATGCTGCTTGAAGTCCGCGGGGTCGCGGGTTTCACTTCGGTACGCACCTCGAGTCGTTGTTCTCCTAACCCCGCCTACAACCGCGCGGCACGGGCCTACGCATGAGCGTCATCACCATTCCGTTCACTCGCCGGCTCGGTCACATCCTTGTCGACGCGCGCGTGAACGACGTCCCGGCAACCATGATCCTCGACACCGGATCGAGCGCCTGCACGCTCGACGAAACCTGGGCGCGCGATCTCCAGCTCACGCCCGGACGCATGGCAAAGGGGGTTGGCGTCGGCGACATGAGGGTCTCGCTCGCGACCGCGGCGCGCATTCAGATCGGTGACACCGTCGAACTCGTCGACGAAATGGTCGCGCTCGTTCCGTTCGCCGGCGTGAGTGCCGCGCACGGCATCGCCATCCATGGTACGATCGGCTTCTCGTTCTTCCTGCGGTACGTGGTCGAGATCGACTACCAAGCAAGCGCCCTCCGCCTCAACGATCCGGCGTCTTACGAGTACAGCGGGCCGGGCGAGCGGATTCCAATCGACCTCTCGAAGCGAGTCCCGGTCCTCGTCGCGCAGCTCGTCACTGCCGATGGCGCCGTGATACCCACGCGCCTCGTGCTCGACATTGGCACCAGTGCGCTCGGCGCGATTCTGACCTCGCCGTTCGTCGAACAGAACGCCGCCTCGCTCTTCAGCGGACCGTTCATTGAGCGCGCGCTCGGCACGGGCATTGGCGGTTCGGCATCCGGCCGTGTGGCACAGCTCGAAGAGCTCCGGTTAGGCAATCTGAGCGTGCCGCGCCCGATCGTCGGAATGCCGACCGACGGCGGCGGCTTCTTCGCGTCCACATGGGTCGACGGAACGGTCGGCGCGACGATTCTTGCACGGATGCGATTGATCTGCGACTACGCGCATGACCAGGTGATCATGGAGCCGGGCGAAGGCGCCGGCGCGCCATTCGAGTTCGATACCTCTGGCCTTACGCTGCGTGCCGGCGGCGAGTCCTTCAGTGCCGTGACCATCGAGGCGGTCGCGCCCGGATCGGCCGGTGCTCTTGCCGGCGTCAGACCGGGCGATGCTCTCCTCGCGGTGGATGGACGCACCATGTCGGGTGCGACCCTTCCGTGGGTGACGGCGCAGTTCATGCGCGCCGGCGAGACGCGCGCCCTGTCTTTGCGGCGCGAGGGCCGCGAATGGATCGCCGATCTTCGCTTGGCGTCGTTCGCGTTCCCGTGAGCTGGCGGAGCGTGCCGAGCGATCAGCCGTACCGATAGACCAACGCCGGCCCGTTGTAGAAGTCGATCTCCGTGTCGAACACGGCGCCTAACGATTGGGCCACGCGAATCGACCCGGCATTCGCCGGCCGAATCACGCTGATGATGTTGGTGCGACCGAGCACGGTACGCGCATAGGTGAGCGCCGCCGCCGCGCCTTCGCGCGCAAAGCCGCGTCGCCAGAATGGTTGGCCGAGTGTGTAGGCGATCTCGAATCCCGGGAAGCCCTCGGGCTGCTGACATCCGATGCGTCCCATGAGTGCGCCCGTCGCTTTCTCCTCCACGGCCCACAGTCCGAAGCCGAGCAGCGTCCAGTGTCCGAGGATCATGGCCATTTGTCGCCATGCGTCCGTTCGCGACAGCGGTTTTCCATTGCCGAGGTATTTGGTGACTTCCGGGTCGCCAATGATGGCGGCGTATTCATTGATGTCGCGTTGCACGAAGGCGCGCAGCACGAGACGATCGGTGGTGAGTGTGGGAATCGCAGTCATGTGCTTGCTCTTCGTCGTTCGCGATACGAGAATGGTGTCTGACGTCCGATTGTCCGCCCGCCCGCAACTGCCGCTTTCGGAGCCCTCATCATGACATTGAGCCGCGCGAGCGGACCCACTTCCGGCCCACTCGCCGACGTGCTGACGGATCATCCGTCATCGAGCGACGGCATCCACGGCTTTTTCGGTCACCCGCGCGGACTGTCGACGCTCTTCTTCACCGAGATGTGGGAGCGCTTCAGCTACTACGGGATGCGGGCGTTTTTGATCCTGTACATGGTGCACGCGCTCGGGTTCGACGACAAGCACGCCGGTTCGGTGTACGGAACGTACACGGCGAGCGCCTGGGCCGCGGCGATCGTGGGCGGCATCATCGCCGACCGATGGCTCGGGCAATATCGAAGCGTGTTGTACGGCGGCATCATCATCGCGCTCGGCCACTTCACGCTCGCGTTTCATCCGCTGCCATTTTTCTACGCCGGTCTGTCGCTGATCGTTATGGGCACGGGTCTGCTCAAGCCTAACGTGAGCGGCATCGTCGGCTCGTTGTACGAGCCATCGGACACGCGTCGGGACGCCGGCTTCTCGCTGTTCTACATGGGCATCAATCTCGGCGCGTTCATCGGGCCGCTGATTGCGGGGTACCTCGCGCAAAAGGTCGACTGGCACATTGGCTTCGCGTGCGCGGGCGTCGGCATGACGGCCGGAGTCGTGCAATACATTCTTGGGCGAAAGCGCCTTCAACCGGCCGTCGAACGACTCGAGCGTCAGCGTCGCGAGGCGCACGCGGCGGCGCGCGAGCGCAAGCACACCGAAGCGAGCTCCGGCCCAACGGAGCCGCTGTTCTGGGGATTCACCAAGGTCGAATGGAAGCGGCTCGCTGCCATGGCGCGTGTTCTTCGTGTTCGCCGCCGTGTTCTGGGGAGCGTACGAGCAAGCGGGCTCGACGTTGAATCTCTTCGGTGACCGGTATAGCAGCACTACGATCCTGGGCTTCACGTTCCCGTCCAGCTGGTTCGTGTCGGTGCAGGCGATGTTCGTGATTTTGCTGGCGCCGGCGTTTGCGTGGTTGTGGATCAAGCTCGGTCAGTCTCGAACCCTCGACGCCGACCAAGTTCGCGATCGGCCTGCTCTTCACGGGACTGTCCTTCTTGCTGCTCATGATTCCCGCGCGGCATCTGCAAGCGTTGCCCGGCATCCGGGTGAGTCCATTCTGGCTGATCGGCTGTTACTTCATCCAGGAGTTAGGCGAACTGTGTCTGTCGCCGGTGGGGCTCTCCGTGTTCACGAAGCTGTCGCCGGTGAAGATCGTCGGGCTGATGCTCGGCGTGTGGTTCCTGGCTGACTCGGTGGGCAACAAGGTGGCCGGCTACGCAGCCGGCTTCATTTCATCGGCGCCGCTGCCCGATCTGTTCGGCACGGTGGCCGCCGTCTGTCTCATTGCGTCGTTCATTGCGTTCTTGATGATCAAGCCGGTGCGGTCGCTCATGGGCGGCGTGCACTAACGCGAGTTTCGCGTCGGGCTGTCCTCGGCGGTACTGTCGCGCGACGCCGTTACCGCGTCGTGGACGTCGAGGTAGGGCAGATCGCGCGTCGGCAGCTTCCAGATCGCTGTTCCGTTAGGCAATGTCCAGTGCAGGCGCACCAGACGGCCGTCCGCCTTGGACACCCATGCCACGGTCGTCGGCGACTCCTGGACCACCAGGCACTCCACGGGCCCGGCCGCGGTGCGCAGCGCCGTCGTCCCCGTCACATGGTACGCCGCCATGCGAACGGCGACGTCCGGCGTGTTGGACACGGGCAGGCGCAGCGTGCTGTCCGGCGTCAAGGGCAACGCGGCCAGGAACGACTCCGTCATCAGGCCGTGGAAGAACGGCGCGCCTAACGGAATGTCGACCGTCCTCCGGCCGGAGTCGGCCGACCACGCCGTGCCGGTGAGCCGCCCGTCGTGAAAGCGCAGGTCCTGGCGGCTCGTCGCGTCGATCTGCACGATGCGCATGGGCTCGAGCGTCGCCGCGGCCACGTCGAGCGTGTCGATTTCGGTCCCCCCGGCGGCGAACGCGTAGTTCTGCGTCTCGCGAAACACCGCGACGCCGCTGTCGCGCGCGTCCTCGACGCGGCGCACCAGCGTCCCGGCAATCCGTTGGGCGCTGTCCGTCGGGATCATCACCAGGCTGATCGTGTCGGTGTACGGATGAATCCGCCCTGGATGCAACAGCGGACTCCCCGGCACCACCGTCTGGGCCGCCGACGACGATGCCGCCAGCATGATCGCGGCACCGGATAACACAAAACGCATGCGGAACTCCGAGGTGAAGGACGGGTTTCTCGGGCTCTGCAATCAATCACCCCGGCCGGCCGCGTGTTCCGCGCTGCCGTTGGATCGGGAACGCTAGGCGAAACGTCGTTTCGCACGCTCCTTGGCCTTACGGGCCTCCTCTTCGCGATTCCGCGGCGGCGTGCGCACCTCGAGCGAGTCGACGAGCCGGCGCGCCGACGCCGTGACTTCGTCGACGGCGCGGTTGAATGCGTCCTCGTTAGCCCGCGACGGGTGGGTGCTGCCGCTCAACTTGCGCACGAACTGCAGCGCCGACGCGCGCACTTCGTCATCGCTTGCCGGCGGTGCGAAATTCGCCAGCGTCTTGATGTTTCGGCACATGAGTCTGGTCTCCTGAAAAACGTCTCCCGCCGTCAGTGGGCCGCCGGCAGTTACCCCTCAACAATACACCCACAATTCCGTAAATCTGAGGAGCCGATGTCGGGCTTGTCGAGGCTGTCAAACGAGGGAACATTGGCCGGTCGAAACGACTATGATACGGGGTGGGGTGGGACACGCCCGCGAGCCGGTTTTCGTACGCCGAGCGTCGCGGATACTTCAGCACCACGAGGATACATGCGCACACACGTCGTCCGCATCGCCGGTCTTGCCGGCGCACTGGCGTTGGCTTTGGCCGCCACGCGCGCGGCCGGGGCGCAGGCGCCTAACGAGGCGGTCGCGGCCCAACCGGCCCAGCCGGCGCCCGCGGTGTACCAGGGAGATCACGCCATGGATCACTACAAGAAGCCGAGCGACGCCGAGCTCCAGAAGACGCTCACGCCCCTCGAGTACCAGGTGACCCAGAAGGCGTTTACCGAGACGCCATTTCACAACGAGTACTGGGACAACCACCAGGCCGGCATCTACGTAGACGTCGTCTCGGGCGAGCCACTGTTCAGCTCGCTGGACAAGTTCGAGTCGGGCACGGGCTGGCCGAGCTTCACCAAGCCGCTCGAGTCCAAGAACATCAAGACGGACACGGACCGCTCGAACTTCATGGACCGGACCGAGGTCCGCTCGAAGCACGCGAACTCGCACTTGGGCCATGTCTTCGACGACGGGCCGAAGCCGACCGGACTGCGTTATTGCATGAATTCGGCAGCGATGCGGTTCATCCCCGTCGATTCGCTCAAGGCCGAGGGGTACGGCCAGTACCTGCCGGCGTTCGAGAAAGCGGCCGCCGACGCCAAGACGCACAAATAGCGTTAGTCATCGGTCAGTCACTGCGCAGCGCGGCCACCGGATCGAGCCGCGTTGCGCGCCGCGCCGGGATCCACGCCGACAGCGCGGCAATGGCGGCCAGCGCGCCTGCCACCCACACGAACGTCACCGGATCGTTGGGCTTCACGCCGAAGAGCAGCGTGCCCATGAGGTGCGTCAGGCTCAGCGCGCCGGCCACGCCGGCGACCAGTCCGACCGCCGCCAACTCGAGCCCGCGCCGGATCGCCATCGACAGCACCGACGCCCGCTGCGCGCCTAACGCCATGCGGATGCCGAATTCGCGCCGGCGCTGCTGCACCGTGTACGCGCCGAGGCCGTAGATCCCGATCATCGCCAGCACGAGTCCGATGATGCCGAACGTCCCGAACAGCACCGTATCGAGTCGCGTATCGCCCACCGCCGCGCGCGCCAGGTCGGCCATTGGCGTGACACTGGCGACGGCCTGCGCCGGATCGATATCGCGCAGCGCCGCACGCAACGGCGCCGCCACCGCGTCGGGGTCGCCCGAGGTCCGGACGACGAACGTCATGCCGCTGTAGGGAAACTGCTCGAGCGGCAAGTACATCTCCATATACGGCTCGGTGCGCGGCCCGTCGTGATGGACGTCGCCGGCCACGCCGACGATGCGCGCGGTGTGCCATCCGGTCCACTCGTACGTGAGCTCGTGGCCCACGGCCGATCCGTTAGGCCAGAACGTGCGGGCGAGCGTGTGGCTCACCACCACGACCTCGGCGCCGCCACGGCGGTCCGTGGACTCGATGCCGCGTCCCGACTCGATCGGGATGGTCATGGCCGCGAAGTACCCCGGGGTGATGGCGCGAAAGTCTCCCACCGGCTCCTCGCCCAACGGCGGAACCGGCTGCCCGACCACGGTGAAGCTGCTCGCGGACCGCAGACCGGTGAGCGGCAGCCAACTGATGGCTCCCACGGCGCGCACCCCCGGCAGTGACGCGAGCCGTTGCTCCGCCTGCTCGAAGAAGCTGACGGCCGTGGTGTCGTTGTTGTACGCGCGGCCGTGCAGGATGACTTGCGCGGCGAGCACATCCCGGGTGTCGAAGCCTAACGGAACACGGCGCAGGTCGGACAGGGTCCGCACCATGAGCCCGGCGCCCGCGAGCAGCACCACGGCCAGCGCGATCTCGACGACCACCAGCGCCGCGCGCAGTCTGCCGGCGCGCCGGGCCTGGCTCCCGCCGCGGCCGCCCTCGCTCAGCGCGTCCTTGGGATCGTTGCGCGCGCTCTGCACCGCCGGCGCGATTCCGAACGCGATGCCGGTGGCCATCGCCACGCACACCGCGAACACCAACACGCGCCCATCGATGCCGATGCCGCTCACGGCGGCGACGCCCAGTTGCGCCGGCGCCATCCGGCCCAACACGCGCGTCCCGACCCACGCGCCGGCTATGCCTAACGCAGTACCGGCGAGCGCCAGCATCAGGCTCTCGGTGAGCATCTGGTGCACGATCCGCCGCGGCGCCGCACCGAGCGCCACGCGCACCGCCATCTCCCGCCGCCGGTCGCCCGCGCGCGCCAGCATCAGGTTCGCGACGTTGGCGCACGCGATGGCCAGCAGAAAGCCCACCGCCCCGAGCAGCACCAACAGCGGCGTCCGCGACCCACCCACCAGGTCGACACGGAGCGGGCTCGCGAGCGCGGTCCAGTTGGCATTGAGCTCCGGCATCTCGATCGCCCGGCGCCGCGCGATCGCCCGCATTTCGCGGTCTGCCTGCTGCCACGTCACGCCCGGCTTGAGCCGCGCCAGCACGCGCAGGTAGCGGCCACCCGACGTGCGGTCGGTGTTGTCGAAGCGCATCGGCATCCAGACGGACGCCGGCTCGAAGAACGCGAAACCCTTGGGCAGCACGCCCACGATGGTCACGTCGTTGCCGTTGATCTGGACCGTGGTGCCGACGATATCGCGCCGACCGCCGAAGCGCCGTTGCCACAAGCCGTAGTCGATCACCGCCACGCGCGCCGCGGACGGCTGATCCTCGGCCTCGGTGTACAACCGGCCGACGACGGGCTTGACGCCTAACATTGGCAGGAGCGCCGCGTTCGCGTACCGCGACTGCTCGGACGCCGGATCGCCGCCCGCGGCCACGACGGTCACCCGCGTGCCGACGAAGGCGGCCATGGCGGAGAACGACCGCGCCTCGTCCCGCCAGGCGAGGAAGTTGGCCGGTCCCGCCACGTTGTGCGCGTCCCCGAACGACACGTGGTGCTCCCAGAGCATCACGAGTCCGGCCGGATCGGCGTACGGCAGCGGCTTGAGCAGCACGGCATCCACCACCGAGAAGATCGCGGTCGTGGCGCCGATGCCTAACGCGAGGGTCGCGATCGCCGCCGCCGCATAGACGCGGGCATGGAGCAGCGACCGCGCCCCATAGCGCACGTCCTGGGCGAGGTGGTCGACGAGCTGGCTGCGATACTCATCGCGCGCCGCATCGCGCCAGCGTTCGCGCCCGCCGAAGGCCACCAGCGCCCGTCGCCGCGCGTCGGCCGGGTCGGCGCCGGCGTTCACGAGCGCCTCGGTCTGCATGTCGACGTGGAACCGCATCTCATCCGTCAGGCGTGCCTCGCGCTGGCGGCGGCCGAGGATACCGCCTAACCGAGCCATCGCCCCGGCGAGTGTGTCGAGGAACCGCATGCGATCTCCCCGGGCCTCAGGTGGACGACAATTGCAGGATCATCTCGATGGCCCGCGACATGCGCGCCCAATTCGCGCGTTCGTCGGCCAATCGCGTGCGGCCGCGCGCCGTGAGCGCGTAATACCGAGCCCGCCGGTTGTTCTCGGTGGTCTGCCACGACGACTTGATGAAGCGCTGGCGCTCCAGCCGGTAGAGCGCCGGATAGAGCGATCCCTGCCCCACCTGGAGCACGTCGGCCGAGCCGCGCTGGAGCAGCTCGGTGACGCCCCACCCATGCATGGGGCCGAGCTGCAGGGTCTTGAGGACCAGCATGTCGAGCGTCCCCTGCAGCAGGTCGTTGCGTGCGTCGTCGGCCACGTGCGCTCCTATCGGCGGTCGAAAGGACGATGCACTCTCTTCTTTCGATCGTCAAGGGGAGCGAGGCCGCGGCTCAGTCGGCGCGGATGGCGATGACGGGATCGACCCGTGCCGCCCGGCGCGCCGGACCGTACACGGCCGCCATCGCCACCGCCGCGAGCACGACCGCCGCGACGCCGAGTGCCGCCGGATCGGTGGTCGTCGTCTCGAACAACATCGCCTGCATCACGCGCGCGAACGCGACCGCGAGCAGCGCGCCGCCGACCGCGCCCGCGGCGACGAGCCCGATCGCCTCGCGCACCACCAGCCACACGGCGCCGGCCTCGGTCGCGCCTAACGCCATGCGGACGCCGATCTCGCGTGTGCGTTGGGCAACGCCGTACGCTGCGATGCCGTAGAGCCCGATCGCGGCGAGCAGCAACGCCAGCCCGGCGAATCCGCTCACGACGGTCGTCAGAAAGCGCCGCTGCGGGCCGATCTGCGCCGCGCCGCCGGCCGTCACCGAGGGTCCGGACATGAACCGGATCGCCGGCTCGACCTCGTGCACGGTCTTCCCGACCGCACGCTGCGCGCGCTCGGCGTCGGTGGCGCGCACGTCGAAGGTCATCCAGGGCCAGACTTCCAGCGTGTACGGCAGGTACACTTCGCCGCCCGCGTCCTGCGCCGGTCCGTATTCCCGCACGTCGCCAACGATCCCGATGACCGGCAGCGTGATCGGCTGGCCGACGTCGGCGCGCCCCTGCGACTGCCGCCGGATCGTGATGCGGCGGCCGATCGGGCTGCCGCCTAACTGCCGGGCGAGGGTCCGGCTCACCACCAGCCCGCCGTCCATCGGCGCGCGCATGTCGGCGTCCGTGAACCAGCGGCCGGCGACCAACGGAATGCGCATGGCGCGGCGGTAGTCGGTGGACACCGGGTGATACAGGGCTTGCAGCAGCGGCTGCCCGCTCGCCGGCGCGCCATCGAACGACACCGGCGTCGGCAGCAGGGCGCCGCCGGCCGCCGCCGCGGCCTCGACGCCCGGCACGGCCCGTTCGGCGTCGAGGATCCGGGCGTAGAGGGCGGCCGCGGCAGCCGGTGTATCGTACGCGTGCGTCCTGGGCGCGATGGCGAACGAGATGATGCCATCGGGGTCGTAGCCTAACGGCACGTCGACGAGCCGGCGAAAACTCTGGAGCAACAGGCCCGCGCCTAGCAGCAGCGACAGCGCCAGCGCGAACTGCAGCACCACCAGCAGGTCGCGCGCCCGGCGCTCGCGGCGGCCGCCCACCGCGGCGGTGGCTCCGCTCCGGATGAGGTGCATGGCGTGCACCGCCCTCACGTGCAGCGCCGGCGCCGACCCGACGATGAGCGCCGTCACCACCGACGCGGCGATGGTGAACGCGACCGCCCGGCCATCGAGGCCAAGCCGCGACCCGAAGGGGAGGAGATAGCTCAGTCTGTTCCGGGTGAAGGCGATGAGCGCGACGGCGAGCGCCAGCCCGATACCGCCGGCGGACAGCGCCACCAGCAGCGTCTCGCAGGCGGGTTGCCGCACCAACCGCCACCGCGATGCGCCTAACGCACTGCGCACCGCGGTGTCCCGCGCGCGGCCGCCGGCCCGGATGAGGAACAGCGTCGCGACGTTCGCGCATGCCAGGAGCATCACCAGCCCCACCGCGCCGGCAACGAGCACCAGCGATCGCTGCACGCCGCCGAACAGTTGGTCGGCCATCGACTGCAGGTCCACCGACGTCCAGTGCGCCTGGTCCACGGGGTACACGGCCTCGAGCCGCCGCTCCATGGTCTGCATCACCGCGACGGCTCGCGTCGAATCGACGCCGGCGCGCACGCGCACGAGGGTCCTGCTGTCGACGTGCAGCCCGCGCCGCTCCAGCACGGCCGGATGCGTCGCCGCAAACACCGCGATCGGCTCCCACAACGCCGGTGGAAGCCAGCTGTCGCCGCCAAAGTTCGGGTAGGCAAAGTGCGGCGGCATGACGCCGATGATCGTTGTCGGGATGCTGTCCACATTGATCACGCGGCCGACCACCGAGCGCTGGGCGCCGAAGCGATCGACGAACAGGCCGTACGACAGCATTGCCACGCGCGCGGCTCCTGGTGCTTCTTCCTCGGGCAAGAACGCGCGGCCTAACAGCGGCGCGGTCCCCATGAGGCGGAAGAATCCCGGCGACACGTACGCGGCAATCTTTCTGTCCTCGTCGTCATCGCCGGCCAGCGAAACAGCGTCGCCGCGCACGAACGCGAAACCGTCGATCGCGCCCGCGGCCGCCCCCTGCGTGGTCTGCGCCTGCCAATCCTGAAAGGTCGGATACGATGGCGTGCGCGCCTTCCCGTCATCCGAATGTTCGTAGATTGTGCGCAGCTGCTCGGCGTCGCGATACGGCATCCCGCGCAACACCACGGTGTCGAGCACGCTGAAGGCCGCCGTGGCACTCGCGATGCCGAGTGCGAGGACGGTTACCGTAATCGCGGTGAACGCGGGCGCGCGACGAAGCGCTCGCGCCGCGTGGCGAAGGTCGCGCAGATAGCCGCCAGACGATGGATCGGGATTCACGGACGTGCGCATCACGAGGCTCGAGCGAGTGGACACCGGCACCTGCTTTCCATCAACTCGATGGCCCGCAATCCGGTCACATTGCCGTCCGGGAGCAACCGCCTTCGACGGCGGCTAGTTTTGACCTACGGTCACGCTCACTTGCCCGCCCACCCGGCGGCAGGTCACAATAGACTATCCCTCATCGTCGCCGGAGCTCTCGATGCGTCGTCTCGCACTCGCCGCCGCCCTCGCGTTAGGCACCGCCCTTCCCGCCGGCGCGCACGCGCAGGTGATGGCCAGCGAGCATGGAATGGTTCAGCAGCGCGTCGATGGCACGACGATCACGATCGAGTACTATCGTCCGCAGCGCCGCGGACGCGACAATTTGTTCGGCGGTGTCGTGAAGTGGGGCAGCACGTGGACTCCCGGCGCCAACTGGGCGACGACGATCGACGTCGACCACGACGTGAAGATCGACGGGCACGACCTCGCCAAGGGCAAGTACTCGATCTGGATGGTGCCGCAGCCTAACGCATGGACGGTGATCTTCAGCACCGTCTGGAAGCGGTTTCACGTCCAGGGCCCCGACACGTCCGCGCCCCAGGTGAAATTCGGCGTGAAACCCGACAGCACGCCCGTGGTGGACGTGCTCACGTTCTCGTTCCCCGCCGTCGCGCCCGATTCCACGACGCTGCTGATGCAATGGGGCACGACGACGGTCCCGCTCCACATTGCGGTGCCGCCGTCCAACCAGGCGCCGCCGCCCGGCGAGTAACGTCAGAACCCCGGCGGCGTCTCGTGCACCACGCCTAACGAACGCTCGAGCGCCAGCCCGACGCGCGCCACCGTACCCTCGTCGAACAGCTTGCCAATGATCGTCACGCCGTGCGGCACGCGACGCGGCGGGTTGAACGTGGGCAGCGGGTGCGCGGGATCGGGCGCCCAGTCGCTGCGCGCCTCCGACACCTGCACGAACCCCGCGCGCATCGTGAGCGCCGGCTGCCCCGTGAAGTTGGTCGTCGTCAACGTCTCGTCGCGCAGCGACGGCACCAACAGCACGTCGACCTGCGACATGATCCGCTCCATCTCCTGCGCCAGCTTCCGGCGCAGCCGGTCCGTCTGCACGAAGTCGACCGCCGAGAGGAACCGGGCGCTTCGGAACAGGTTCGGCCACGCGTCGGGCGTCTGCATCGTGAGCGTGTCGTCCTGATGCGAGAGTGTCATCTCCTCGAACGCGGCGGCGGCCTCGGCGAACAACACCACGTTGAGCGAATCGACGGGCCAGTCGGGGAACGTCACCGCCACCGGCGTCATGTCTAACTTGCTAACGGAGTCGAGCACCGCGCGATCGACGTCGGTGGCCGGCGCCTCCTTCATCCACGCCGGCACGTAACCCACCCGCAGCCCCTTCACGCCCGCGCCCGCATTGAACGCCAGCGTGCTCGGCACGCTCGCCACGTCGCCGGCGTCGGGACCGGTGATGGCCTGCAACACGAGCATCGTGTCCTCCACGCTGCGCGTCATCGGACCGAGTTTGTCCAACGACCAACAAAGCGTCATGGCGCCGGTGCGCGGCACGCGCCCGTACGTTGGGCGAAGACCCGTGACCCCGCAGCGCAAGCTCGGACTCACGATGCTGCCCTCGGTCTCGCTGCCGATCGAGAATCCGACGAGTCCGGCCGCCGTTGCCGCACCGGGCCCGGCGCTCGAACCCGATGCGCCTTCCTCGAGCAGCCACGGATTCATTGTCTGCCCGCCGAACCAGATGTCGTTGAGCGCCAGCGCACCCATGCTGAGCTTCGCGACCAACACCGCGCCGGCTTGGTACAGCCTCGCCACTACCGCCGAGTCCGCTTGTGGCACGCGGTGCTGAAACGGCTCCGCGCCATAGGTGGTGAGAATGCCGGCCGTGTCGAGCAGATCCTTCACGCCGAACGGGATGCCGTGCAGCGGGCCGCGATAGTGCCCCGCGGCGATCTCGGCGTCGGCTTTCTTCGCCTGTTGGAGAGCCTGGTCGCGCGTCAGCGTGATCACACAGCGAAGTTTGGGATCGAACTGCTGCAACCGGCTGAGATAGATGTTCGTGAGGCGCTCGGACGTGATCGCCCGGGATTGAATCCAGTGCGACAGGTGCGTGACGGGCGAGAACGCGATCTCCGCGTCTGTCGAGGGCAGTGAGCTCGCCGCGTCGGCGCTGCGCACGAACCGGTTTTGCGTTGGGCCCACCGCGCTCGCGCCCATCGCCGGGTTCCAGTGCGTGGCCGGCGCGAGACTCGGCTCGAGCGCCAGCTTGCGCGGACCGGTGCGCCGCTCATAGTACGGCGCCATTGCCTTGGGCCAATTGTCCGCCGCCATCTTGCGCTGCGCGTCGGTCATCGTCACCTGCGCGAGCTTTTCCGCTTCGACGAACGTGGCCGGCGTGACCGCCGGTCCCACGGCGGGCGCGCTGGCGAAAGTGGGCGGGGCGCCCGGCGTGGGCGGCGCGGCTCCCGCGGACTGGCCGGCTGCGTTAGGCGCGGGCGTGGCGGCATGGTCGCGGCAGGCGACGGCGACGCTGAGCAAGCCAATGGGCGCGCGAATCAGGAATCGGCGACGCGAATTCACGAGAGTTCTCCGCTGGACGTTCGTCGGTCAGGAATCGCGACCCGGTGCGGCCGATTCCGTCACACCGCCTCGCTCGGCACGACGGCGAGGATGCCGGCCGGCGGTGGCGCCGGGATAGAATGGGCGGGCGCCCGCGCCGGCGCAAGCGGCGGCCATGCCTAACGGAGGCGCGCGGCGCTTGCCGCGGGTACCGGCTTGCTACCCATTGCGTCGCAAGGGGAGAGCGCGTAGCATCCGGACGGGGCACCACCTCCCCATCCCTCTCTGCGCGTCCCGACCACGAGTCCCCGATGACCGACCTCGACATCAACCTCATGCGCGGCACGCTGGATCTGCTGATCCTCAAAGCCCTCACGTGGGGCCCGCGACACGGCTACGCCGTGGCCGAGTGGATTGGACAGGCCACCGACGCCGCGCTGCTGATCGGCGAAGGAACGCTGTATCCGGCGCTCCACCGACTCGAGCGTCAGCGGTTGGTCGAGGCCGAGTGGGGCGTGTCCGAGAACAACCGAAGCGCGAAGTTCTACCGGTTGAGCCCGGCCGGGCGGCGCCGGCTGGCCGTCGGCAGCTCGTCGTGGCACCATTTCGTGGAGCTCGCCAGCCGCGCGCTGCGCGCCACGTCGCCCGAGCCGGCGTAGAGCCTAACGCAACGGCGGTCAGGGCCGTCAGAGCAGCAGGTCGTCCACGGAGCAGGTGAAGCCACGCAGGACATCCTCGCCGTCCAGCTGCGTTGCGCCAGCCCCGACGCTGCCATCCGGCCGGTAGACTTGCGCCGTGCGCTGTCGCGGATCGATCACCCACACGAGCTTCACGCCCGCCGCCAGCCAATCCGCCACCTTCGCGCGCACCTCGGCCGGCCGATCGCCTGGCGACACAATCTCCGCCACGAGATCGGGGGCGATGCGCGCGTAGCCGCGGTCGCCAATCGCCCCAGCGCGCGCGTGGGCGAGGAAGGCGACGTCGGGCGCGCGGACCGTGTCCGGATTCGACTCGATGTGGAAGCCTGTGTCCTGCGCGAACAAGACGCCCAGCCGCTTTCGATACACGAAGTCGCCCAGGTAGTACGTGAGCCTCGAAGCAACCGCGCCGTGTTGCGCACCTGGTGGCTCGCGCACCACGAGCTGCCCCCGAATGAGCTCCGTCACCTTGTCGGGCCACGACACGTGCACGAGCTCTTCGGCGGTCATGCGGGTTGAAAACGACTCCGAGTCGTACATGCCGCACCATAGCCGAGCCCGCTTGGCGAGTCAATCCCGTGTCGAAGCCGTGACGCCTAACGCAACGACGCCCGCCGTTCGGCCACCTGGCGCAGGTGGTGTTTCAGGTGGGCGACGTAGTCGCGCATGAAGTACTCGAGGGTCGCGGGCTGGCCGGCCGGAACCGTGTGCCAGGCGATGTGATCGAGGTTGTGGCGGCGGTGCTCGCGTCGCGCGACGTCGGGCGGCACGGTGGCCATCACGCGCGCGACGTGGCGATTGTAGGTGTGCCAGAGCGTCACCAGGTCATCCCACGATGCGGTCTGATAGTCTTCCGCCGTGACCCAATCATCCTGCTGGTAGCCCTGGAACACGAGGTCGTCCTGCCAGCGGGCGCGGACGAACCGCTGGTGGTTGTGCGACGCTGAATCGATGAGATGGCCGATGATCTCCTTGATCGACCACTTTCCCGGGGCCGGCCTAACGGCGGCGAGGCCGGCCGGAATCGCGCGCAGCTCGGGCGCCGCCTGGTCCACGGTATTCCGGAGATCGGTCGCGTAGTCGGGTTCTGTATTCATGAGGCGCGCATGTGTGGACGGGGCCCGCCAGAAACGCCACGGGGCTCCGCGGACGTATCCGCGGAGCCCCGTGAAATATGCGTGCGTGTGGTGCGGCGCTACTGCACGGCGTTGATCATGTCGAAGATCGGCAGGTACATCGCGACCACCATGCCGCCGACGATGACGCCCAGGAACACGATCATGATCGGCTCCATCAGGCTGAGCAAGCCGCTGACGGCCGTGTCGACTTCGGTGTCGTAGAAGTCGGCGATCTTGGTGAGCATTTCGTCCAGGCCGCCGGTTTGTTCGCCGACGGCGATCATGGAGATCACCATGGGCGGGAACACGGCGCTCTTTTGCAGCGGCGCGCTGATCGTGTCGCCGCCGGCGATCGACGAGCGCGACTCCATGATGGCGTTGTGGATCACCTGGTTGCCCGCCGTCTTGGCCGTGATCTCCAGACCATCGAGGATGCTGACGCCCGAGCTGATGAGCGTGCCTAACGTACGGGTGAAGCGTGACACGGCGCTCTTGCGCAGCATGTCGCCCAGGACCGGCATGTGGAGCATGAAGCTGTCGACGTGGAGACGGCCGGGCGGCGTCTTGTAGTACTGGCGGAGCATGAACACGCCTCCCCAGAGGCCGCCGCCGAGCAGCCACCAATAATGCTTGAGGAACGACGACAACCCGATCACGACGCGGGTCGGCAGCGGGAGCGAGAGGTTCACGCTGGCGAACATGTTCTGGAAGACCGGGATCACGAAGATGAGCAAGACGATAATGGCGATGAGGGCCACGCTCATGATCACGGTCGGATAGATCATCGCGCTCTTCACCTTGCCGACGAGGGCGTCGTTCTTCTCGAGGAAGGTGGCGAGACGCAACAGGATCGTGTCGAGAATACCACCCGCTTCACCGGCAGCGACCATGTTCACGTACAGGTCGGTGAACGCCTTGGGGTGCCGGCGCAGTGCGTCGGCCACGGTGTGGCCGGACTCGACGTCGTACACCACCTGATGCGTGACGGCCTGCAGCGCCTTGTTCTCGCTCTGGCGCGACAGGATGTCCAGGGCCTGGACTAACGGAAGGCCGGCGTTGATCATCGTCGCAAACTGCCGCGTGAAAATGACGATGTCGCGCGTCTTGATGCGGCCGAGCCGTTTCTTGGCCTTCTCTTCGTCGATTTTGACGACGATCAGTTTTTGCCGGCGCAGCTGCGCGACCACCTCGTCGCGGGTGGCGGCGTCCATCGTGGCGGTCTTGAGCTCACCGCCGAGCGTGCGCGCGGTATAGGCGAATGTGGGCATGGATTGTCTCTGTCTCGCGGCCTAACGCTTGCCCGCTATCGACGCGATCTTCATCGCGTCGCGCGAGCTTTTGCCGCTCTTGACCAGGTCGGCGGCATCGGCGGTGAGCGGTTGTTCGCCGATCATGCGCATGAATTCGTTCGGGTCCGACGTGACGCGCAGGCACTCGTCCATGTCGACCTCGCGTCCCACATACAACTGATAGAGCGAGTCGTTGAGCGTCTGCATGCCGTACTTCTTTCCACCCTGCATGAGTCCGTAGATCTGGTGGACTTTGGCATCGCGGATGAGCGCGCGGATTGCGGGCGTGACCACGAGAATCTCGACGGCCATGGCGCGGCCGCGACCTTTGGCGCGCGGAAGCAGCGTTTGCGTAACGATGCCTTCGAGCGAGAACGCCAGCTGCGCACGCACCTGTTCTTGCTGGTGCGAGGGGAACACGTCGATGACGCGGTTGATGGCTTCGGCCGCGGAATTGGTGTGCAGCGTGGCCAGACACAAGTGACCGGTCTCTGCGATTGTCAGCGCGGCCTGGATGGTTTCGAGGTCGCGCATTTCGCCGACGAGGATCGTGTCGGGGTCTTCGCGGAGGGCGTACTTGAGCGCGGTGGCGAAGCTTTTGGTATCGGTGCCGACTTCGCGCTGGTTGACGATGCAACTCTGATGGCGGTGGATGAACTCGATGGGGTCTTCCACCGTGATGATGTGTCCTTTGCGCTCGCGATTGATCTTGTCGATCATGGCGGCGAGCGTGGTGCTCTTGCCTGATCCCGTTGGACCGGTGACGAGGACCAGGCCGCGCGGCTTTTCGGCCATGCGCGCGACCGCGGCGGGGAGGCCGAGCTCCTCGAACGTGCGGACGTTGAACGGGATTTGGCGGATGACGAGAGAGACGCAGCCGCGCTGCTTGAAGCAGTTGCCGCGGAAGCGGGCGAGGTTCTGGATGCCGAAGGAAAAATCGAGCTCGTCTTCGGTTTCGAACCGTTTCTTCTGATTTTCCGTGAGGATCGAATACGCCAACTGCATCGTGTCTTTCGGGGACAGCACGATTTCGACGTTGGCGTTTTGGATGTCGCCGTCGATGCGCAGTTTCGGCTTGTCGCCCGCAGTGATGTGCAAGTCGGACGCGTCTCGCTCGATCATCTCTTCGAGGAGCGAGCGGAGGTTGACCGACGATGGAGCTGGAGCGGGAGACGTCATGGCCTGTGGCGGAGAGGAAGTCGGAACTGCGTTACCCGATAGACTTGCGAGCGGCAACGGTGGTAAAACGGCGCTAGAGTTTTCGGACGAGCGATCGATTCACCCCGCGCATTGAGTGAATCGCCCAGTCACGTCGCGGTCAGGCGGCCGTTTCGCGGATCACCTGCTCGAGGGTCGTGATGCCTTTCATGATTTTGAGCATGCCGTCCATGCGGAGCGTGAGCATGCCGTCGGAGATAGCTGCCTCGCGGATCTCGACCGCACCGACGTTTTGAAGAATGAGTTTCCGGACGCGGGGCGTCATGGCCAGGACCTCGTAGAGTCCTTGGCGGCCTTTGAGTCCCGAGCCGGCGCAGGCGTCACATCCGCGGCCACGCCAGAGGGGCACCTGCTGGATGGTTGTGTCGAGATTGAAGTCGGCGACGATCGGCAGTGCATCGGCGGTGGCGCCGCGCTTCATGTTCTGGACTGCTTCCTCTGTGTAGTGCAGCTCACGCAGAGTCATCTCGGGCCCGACTTTGGCCGCGCGGTACTCATCATCTCCCCACTCGTACAGCTCTCGGCAGCGGTTGCAGATGCGGCGGACCAGGCGTTGTGCGAGCACCAGGTTCAGCGCTGACGCGACGTTGAAGGGCTCGAGACCCATATCCAGAAGTCGCGTGACGGTTTCGGGGGCCGAGTTGGTGTGGAGGGTGGACATGACAAGGTGACCGGTGAGGGCCGCCTTGATGGCGATACCACCTGTCTCGAGGTCGCGGATCTCGCCGATCATGATGATGTTGGGGTCTTGCCGCAGGAATGCTTTGAGGGCTGCGGCGAAGGAGAGCCCGATGTCGGTGCGGACGAGTACCTGATTGATCCCGTAGAGGTTGTATTCGACGGGATCTTCGGCGGTCATGATGTTGACGTCGATGTTGTTCACCTTCGACAACGCCGAGTACAGCGTGGTGGTTTTGCCGGAGCCCGTTGGGCCCGTGACCAGCACCATGCCGTATGGGTTCGAAACTGCCTCCATGAGATCTTGTTCGGCGCGCGGCTCGATGCCGAATTTCTCGAGCTCGAGGGTGAGGTTTCCCTTGTCGAGAATTCGGAGCACGACCTTTTCACCGAACAGTGTCGGCAGAGTAGAGACGCGGTAGTCGATGACTTTCTTGCCGATCTTGAGCTTGATGCGGCCGTCCTGGGGAACGCGCCGTTCGGCAATGTTCAAGTTCGCCATGATTTTGAAGCGGGAGATCAGGGCGGCCTTGAGTTTCATGGGCGGCTTCATGACCTCCTGGAGAGCGCCGTCGATGCGGTAGCGCACACGCATCTCGTGTTCGTAGCACTCGAAGTGGATGTCGGAGGCGCCGCGTTTGACGGCATCGGTGAGGAGGCCGTTGATCAACTTGACGACCGGGGCGTCGTCGATGGCCGCGGCGAGGGCCGTGGCGTTGATCTCTTCTTCGCGGTCTTCGACGACTTCGACATCGCCATCGTCGCCGATGTCGGCGAGGAGGTTCTGGAGCGCATCGTCAGGCGTTTCGCCGTAGTGACGCTCGATGGCGTTGCGGAGGGTGTATTCGCCGGCGATGACCGGGAAGATGTCGTACCGGGTGATGAACTTTAAATCGTCGATGACGCCGAGGTCTGAGGGGTCGGCCATCGCGACAGTGAGGGTGCGTCCTTCGCGCTTGAGGGGGAGCACGAGGTGACGCTGTGCCAGCTCGGAGGGGATGAGCTTGGCGATGCGAGCATCGACCTCAAAATTGCTGAGGTCGACAGCCGGCATGCGATATTGGCGTGCGAGCATCCTGGTGAGGTCGACTTCATCGATGAAGCCGAGCTTGACCAGGTTGTAGCCCACGCGCATGCCCGTGTTTTTCTGCTCCTGGAGGGCTTTATCGAGTGCTTCGCGTGTGATGAGCCCTTCACGAATGAGGAGCTCGCCGATGCGCTCGCCAGATGCAGCTACGGGTGCAGCCATGTTCGCCCGGATGGGGTTATTGCGTGTAGTTGAGTCGGATCGCTTTTGGGGGCGTCGGCGTACGGCGACGTCGAAGGCCGGGCAGCGGAACGGCGAGCCTAGGGTGGATCGGACACGCGAACGCGGCTGCGGCGTGGCTTTCGGAGGGCCCCTCGTCCGTCCGGTTGATCCACAGGTTGAGGACGCGGTTGGAGGGAGAACGTCACATGGCGCGCGAGGATGCGTGCGAGTGCCGGACCGACGCCGCGCACGCGTTGGAGTTCTTGCATTGAGCCGAACGGACCGAGCGAATCACGGTTGGCGACGATGCGTTTGGCGAGCGCGGGTCCGATGCGTGGGAGTCGTTCGATTTCACCTGCCGAGGCAACATCTAGGTCGACGTGAAGACTCGCGGAGTCCGAGTCGTGCGGCTTGCGTGACCGGCGTGGGAGTTGAACGAGTTCCGGAGTGTCTGGATTCGTGGGTGGAGTGTGTGAGGTAGCGGAACCAAGCGGAACATTGACGATCGTGGCGGTGTCGGCACTATTGCGGCGACGGCTCTTGGTTTTGCGCGCCGGTTTGCGCGCGCGGCTTCTGGCCGAATCCACGTCCTGGATTTGGCGATCGAGATCGTCCGCTTCTCGAGCTGACGGTGTAGCGTGCGTGGCGAGCGCCGCGTAGGCGCGAACGGAGCCGCCCAGGACGAGGAGTGCGGCGAGGAAGAAGAGCGCGCGGCGTTCAGCGGGTGTTGGCATCGTGGCCGCATGGTACGCGCGGCAGATGCGGCCGGCATCATCGAAACATTTTGGGCGGCGCGAATTCGTGCGCCCGTTGGGCGCGCGGCATTGGGCGGCGAAACTACTGTGACGTTAGGAGCTTGGTCGCGACATCACCGACCACTTGAAGACTCTGCGCCGAAACTTTATCGAACGTATCTTGGGGCGTATGATGCCAGGGGTAGTCGATGTCGATGACGTCGATGACGTGGAGGCCCACATTGAGGAGTGGGACATGGTCGTCGGTGATGACCTGGCCAGGGGCGGGGATGAAGAACCGTGAGTAGCCCAGGTCGGCGGCGGTGTTCCAGACGAGGGAGACGACTTCGGGCGCTTGTTGCAGCGAGTGGCCTTCCTGATAGATATCGAGATCGCGGTCGCCGATCATGTCCCAGAGAATCCCGTACAGGGGTTTATAGTTAGGCGACGGCAGGTGTTGGGCGAAGTAGGTCGAGCCGAGGAGGACGTCGACCAGCTTCGAGGGGTCGCCGTTGCCGAAGTCGCCGTAGTCCTCGCCGTCGACGAACACGAGGTCGACACCGACCGTGGGCGCCGTTTTGCGGAGCGCGTCGCCTAACGCAATGAACAGGGCGACGCCGGACGCACCGTCGTTGGCGCCGGGCATGGGGAGCGCGCGTTGGGCGGGATCGGTGGCGCCATTGGAGATGGGGCGCGTGTCCCAATGCGTCAGATAGAGCACGCGTTGGGCAGCGTCAGGGCGGAATCGCGCGATGATGTTGCGCAGCGGCAGGGTATCGCCGTGCGCGGTGACGTGGGTCCACCGCTGTTCGATCACGGTGTCGGCACGCTGCTTCATTTGGGCGACGATCCAATCGCCGGTTTTCTCGTGGGCGGGCGAGCCGGGGATGCGGGGACCGAAGTCGAGCTGAGTCTTGACGAATCCGAGCGCCTCGTGTCCGTTGAACGCGGTCTTGGGACCTGTGTCGCGCGAGCAGGCGGCGAGAGCGAAAGCGAGGGGCAGCATCCAGTATCGGGCGCGCAAAGACCGCTCCGGGGTCGAAGTAGGGAGTGGTGGGAAAGGTAGCACTTGTGCGGGTACGCGGGGACCGACCAGCGCGGCGGCTTCGCGCGGACGCCGCGCGTCTTAGATTTGGGCAGACTATCCCGTCGCGCAGAGCGAACGCGAGTCCACATTGGTGAAAATTCTTCCGCGGTACGTGATCCGCGAGCAAGTTGGGCCGCTCATTTTCTCGCTGTCGGCCCTGACGATCTTGCTCCTGCTCAATCAGGTGGCGAAGCAATTCGGCCAACTGGTGGGCAAGGGCTTATCGTGGGGCGTGATCGGCGAGTTCTTTCTGTTGTCGATTCCGTTCATCGTCGCGATGACGCTGCCGATGGCCGTGTTGGTGGCGGTGCTGTACAGTTTCAGCCGGCTGGTGGCGGAGAACGAGGTGACGGCATTGCGCGCGTCGGGCGTGAGCGTGCACCGCATTGTTGCTCCCGTGATGGCGGGCGGCGTCGTGTTGGCGCTCCTCATGCTCCTGTTCAACGATCAAGTGCTGCCGCGGGCGAACCATCGCCTTCGCACGCTGCAGACGGACATCGCGCGCAAGAAGCCGACGTTCGCGTTGCGCGAACAGGTGATCAACGAAGTGATCCCGGGGCGGATCTATCTCAAGGCGGGACACATTGACAACGCGACGAACCGGATGCGCGAGGTCTTCATTTACAACTTCGAGGATCCGGCGCACCGCAAGACGATTTACGCCGACAGCGGCCTCATGGGTCTGACGACGGATGAAAGCACGCTCGAGATGACCTTGCAGCACGGCTTCGTGCTCCAGACGCCTAACGACGACCCGTCGTCGTTGCAGCGGCTCTACTTCACGACCGACGTCGTGCGGGTGCGCGGCGTGACGAACAAGTTCGAGAAGACGGAGAAGGACGACTATCGCGGCGAGCGCGAGATGACGGTCTGTCAGATGAATCAAGAGTATCAGACGGGCGTCTACCAGCTGGACCTGGCGCGGAGCGAGCTTGCCTCCACCTTCGGCAACACGGCGCACTACGCGGCGACGGGCGAGCGGGCGCCGATCAGTCCGGTGCCGACGCGACGCGAGCGACAGACGTCGGGCGAGCTCTACTGCGACGTGATCCGGAGCGCACTCGGCGTCGCGGGGGTGCCGTCGGCGGAAGCGGCCGAGGTTCCCCGGGCGCAACAGGGCACGCCGGTCCAGCAGCCTAACGGAAAAGCGAAGGCCGCCCGCCGGCCGCTTCCCCGCCCCGTCCCGACGACGCTCGGCGGCCTGCATCCGTTGACGACGACGCCGGGCGGGGCCCGGGTGCCGGTGCGGCCACAGTTAGGCATGACGGCCATCCCATACGTGACGCCGGCGCAGATCGAGGTGGTCAAGGCGCGCATCACCGACGCCCGCATCACCATGGCCCGGTATCAAGTCGAGATCCAGAAGAAATTCGCCCTCGCGGCGGCGTGCATCATCTTCGTGCTCTTCGGCGCGCCGATCGCGCTCAAGTTTCCGCGCGGCGGCGTGGGCGTGGTCATCGTCGTCAGCGTCATCGCGTTCGGCATCTATTATGTGTGCCTCATCGGCGGCGAGGCACTGGCCGACAAGTTGATCTTGAGTCCCTTCTGGGCGATGTGGGCCGCGAACGCGATTTTCGGCGTGATCGGCGCTGTGTTGCTCGTGCGGTCACAGCGAGTCGGCGCCACGGCGGCGGGACGCGATTCGACGGAGATGCTGGAGCGCGCGCGCGTGTGGCTGCGCCGACAGGCGGGGCGCATTGGACTCGGCAACGCGCGGAGGACCGCGTGAAGCGGCTGATGCATCCGCTCGACCGCTACGTCCTGGCGGAGTTCACGAAGATCCTCGTTGCGGCGGCACTCGGCTTCCCGCTGCTGGCGATCGTGATCGACGCCACGGATCACCTGCAGAAATACTTGAGCCGCAATTTGAGTTGGGGACAAATCGGTCTGAGTTATCTGTACTGGGTCCCCGACTCGATGTTCATGGTACTGCCGGCCGCCGTGCTGTTTGCCGCCGTGTTCTCGATCGGCGCGTTCACGCGGCATTCGGAGGTCACGGCCGCCAAAGCATCGGGCATCAGCTTTCACCGGCTCATCGCGCCGATTCTTCTGGCGTCCGTGTTCACCGCGCTGTTCACCGTGTTTTTAGGCGAGCTCGTTCCGGTGACGGACCGAAAGCGGAACGACATCCTCGAAGAGCGCAAGTTCTCCGGCGTCAGCGACCGGTTCAACTTCGCGTACGAGGCGCAGCACGGACGCGTGTACCAGATCTCAGCCCTCAACGTCGATCGGCGCGCGATCGATCACGTGACCATTGAGCGGAAGGGCAACGGCCCTGCGTATCCCACGTATCTCGTGGCCGCGCAAGCGGCGAACTGGGACACGACGCGGCACGTCTGGATGTTGCGACGCGGCGAGTTGCACGTGATCCCCGATTCGCTGCAGACGATGTCGATTCACTTCGACTCGCTCCGTGACAACACGTTCACGGAAGGGCCGACCGACCTCACGGCGACACCGCCCAGCCCCGACGAGATGCGATACCTGGAGCTGCGCCGGTTCATCTCCGCACTCGAGCGATCGGGCGCCGAGACGAACGAGCTCAAGGTGGAGCTCGCGCTCAAGATCGCGATTCCGGTCACGTGCATCATCATCGCCGTGTTCGGTGCGCCATTGGCGACGAGCTCGCAACGCGGCGGTGCGGCGTTCGGCATCGGGATCAGCCTCGCGACGACGATGATCTTCCTCATGCTGATCCAACTGACGAAGGCCGTCGGTCAAGGGGGCGTGGTGCCGCCGGCGCTGGCCGCGTGGTTGCCTAACATACTGTTCGCCGCCATTGGTCTCGTGCTCATCGTGCGGGTCCGGACGTGATGCAGGGCGCGCGGAGGATTGCGTGAGCGCCAGCGTCTATCCGAGGCACAGCGGCCCGCGCCCAACGAGCTCATACCCGGTGCCGCAGCGCGCCGCGATCCTGTTCTTCCGTCGCGTCGCGCGGATCACGATCGCCATCTTCAGCGAAGTCGGGTGGCGCGTGCACTTCCTGCGCGAGATCATGCGCGCGGCGACCGAGCCGGGCACCTGGCTGCCGCTCACGGTCACCCAGATGAAAAACATCGGCGTCGACTCGCTGCCGTTAGTCGGCATCGTCGCCGCATTCATCGGCGCGGTGACCGCGTACCAGACCGTCTTCCAGCTCTTCCCGGGCGTGCAGCTCTCGGCGGTCGGGTGGATCGTGCGGCAGAGCGTGGTGCTGGAGCTCGGACCGTTGCTCACGGCGCTCGTGCTGGCCGGCCGCGTCGGCGCGCGGATGACAGCGGAGATCGGGACGATGCGGGTGACGGAGCAGATCGATGCGCTCGAGACGCTGGCGTACGATCCGATCGCCTATCTCGTCATGCCGCGGACGATCGCGGGCCTAACGATGGTGCCCATGCTGACGATCCTGGCGATCGCGATCGGGATCGTGTTCGGCGGGCTGACGGTGATCGTGGCGACGAAGGTGCGGTTGACCGACTACACCACGGGGCTGCACCTCACCTTCATTCCGTTTCAGGTATACTACGCGTTGATCAAAGCCACGCTGTTCGGCACGTCCATCGCGCTCATCTGCTCGTACGAAGGCTATGTGGCGGAGACGGGTGCTGAAGGCGTGGGCCGGGCGACGGCGCGCGCCGTCGTGATCTCCTCGGTGGTCATTCTCCTGTTAGACGCGCTCACCGCGCTTTACCTCGCCCCTGCCCTCGCGCCATGAAGCGACGTGACGAAGTGATCGTTGGTGTGTTCGTGACCGTGGCCGTCTTGATCGGTGTCGTCGGGACGCTCTGGCTTGCGCGCCGCGGATTCAGCAAGTCGTATCCGATGTACGCCCAGTTCGAGTGGGGCAACAACCTGAAGACGGGCCAACCCGTGGAGCTGGCGGGGGTGCAAATCGGCTCCGTCGATCAGGTGACGTTGAACCCGGCCGGCTATCTGGACGTGACGATGGAGATCGACAAACAATGGAAGATCCCGGAAGGCACGTCGGCGACGGTGCAGAACGAGGGATTCTTCGGCGACAAATCGATCGCGCTGCACCCGTGCCGGCGTGCGCAGCCGACGGTGGGATCCGAAGGCGCGGCGCCGATTCCATTGGTCAAGGATTCGACGCCGGTGTGTCGGCCTAACGCATTCCTGCCGCAGGGCGACACGATTCCGACGGGGAAAGCGGCGCCGAGCATGGATGAGTTGCTGGGGCGCGTGGATTCGATGAGCACGGAGATGTCGCTCATCGTGCATGCGTTGCAGGTGGAGCTGGTGCAGAAGAACGGCGTTCAGGACATTCACCAGACCATTCAGTCGACCAACGCGCTGCTGGTGGAGCTGCACAAGGTGGCCGCGCAGCAATCGGAGGCGTTGTCGATGACGTTGGCGTCGATCCGGCGCAGCGCGGCGGCACTGGACAGTGCGGCGCTCGACTCGACGGTCCACAACGTGGCGGCGACGACGCGCAATTTGCAGACGATGACGGCGGACCTGCAACGGACGTCGTCGCGGCTGGACTCGGTGATCACGCAGGTCCAGCACGGCGACGGCACGGTGAGCAAGTTCTTGAACGATCCGGGCGTGTACAACGAACTGCGGACGTTATTGGCGCGGATGGATTCGTTGACGGCGGACGTGAAGGCGAATCCGAAGAAGTACTTCAACGTGAAGGTGTTTTAGAAAGCGGGGAAGCGCGCGCTGGCGCGCGCTGGGGGAAGCGCTGCGCTGGGGGAAGCGGCGGCTGGGCCGCCTGGGGAACGGGGAAACGGCGGGCGTAGGGCGTGGCGGTAGGTAGGGTTAGGCGGGGTTAGGCGGGGTTAGGCGGGGTTAGCCTGGGGCGAGGTGGCGGGCGAAGTCGGCGAGGCGGACGAGCAGGCGCCGGACGTAGCCGCGGGTCGCGGCGTCCGTTAGGCGGAGGTCGGCGTCGAAGCGGGTGGCGGCGGCGCCGACGAGCACTTCGGGGCCGGGCAGCACGTACGACTGCGTGAACACGAACGACTGGCGGAGCGCCAGTTGTGCGCGCGTGGTGCCCGACGTACCCGTGGTGGCGCCCATCAGCGCGATGGGTTTGCGATGCAGGCACGAGTCCGACGGGGGGCGGGACGCCCAGTCGATGGCGTTCTTGAGCGCGGCCGTCGGCCCGAAATTGTACTCGGGGCTCGCGATGAGTAACCCATCGGCGGCGCGGACCGCGGTGCGCCACGCGGTGGCCGCAGGCGGCCCATCGTTCGTATCAATGTCGGGATTGTAGAGCGGCAGGTCGCCGATCCCGACATACTCCGCGATCACCATGTCAGGTGGCGCGAGCTCGATCGCTGCATGGAGCAGCGCGCGATTGTAAGACTTGGCGCGCAGACTGCCAGACACGCCGAGGATGCGCAGTGGTGTCGTCATGGTCGCACGGTCGGTCGAATGCGTCCACGAGAATCTACACGGTGTTCGCGCCGAGGGCCGACTCGGCGCGCTTGGCGCGGCGGCGGGTAGCAAGACGGTAGAGGGCGGCGCCGAGCACGTTCGCCAGTCCAATCGTGATCACGATCCGCGCCGCGAACGCCCAGCGGCTCACCACACCCACGATCGGGACCACCGACAGCGCGATGTAGAGCAGCGTCATGAGAAAGCCGGACACGGCGGCGACCACGAGCAGGCGCGGCGGCCGACTGCCTAACCGACGAGCGGCCAGCACCGGCAGCGCGAACATCGCCAGATACGTGAGCGCGTAGAGCACGCCCGATGCGGTGTCGAGCATCTGGAACGCCTCCTGGACGCCGACGCCTGTAATGCCGAACAACAGGATCGCGAACGTGACCGCGGCCACGAACGCAATCGAATTGACGGGCGTCCGCCAGCGCGGGTGCAGCGTGGTGAACCACGACGGCAAGAGTCCGTCCCAGCCCGCGACCATGGGCAGTCGTGTATTCCCGGTGAAGAGCAGGTTTGCGTTGGCGACGGCGCGAACGAACAGCAGCATCACCAGGAACGGCGCGACGGCGCCGAGCAGGCCGGTCGATCCATAGGCAAGGCGAAGCGATTGCGGAATCGGCGCCACGAGATCGATCGCACTGCCCTGCACCAGCGAGAACACCGCGCTCGTGCCGAGGATGAACATGACGGCGATGATGGGTGTGGCCACGACGACGGAGCGCGAGATGCTGCGGCTGGGATCGCGCGACTCACCGGCCATGATCGCGACCCACTCGAATCCGCTCAGCGCCCCCATGCCTAACTTGCCGAGTACGTTGGCGCTGAAGAGGGAGATGGTGGGGACGCCGCCGCCGAGCGGGCGGTAGGTCACGTGCAGGCCGCGCGCGGCGGCGACGAGCGGCGCCACGATCAGCGCGGCGAACGCGAGCAGTTGGGCGAGGCCACCGAAGTTGTGCACCCACTTGCCGACGCGCAGGCCGAAGATCGCCACCCCGACCATCATGGCGATGAGCGCCACGCCGACGATCAGCTGAAATCGTTCCGTGCCGGCCAACGCCGCGGCGCGCGGACCGATGGCGTACGCGAGCGTGCTCGAAACCGCGAGACTGGTCGCGGCGAGCAACACCAACGTGTAAACCCAGAGGTTCCACGCGGTGAGGAATCCCCAGAACTCACCGAACCCGACCTTGGTCCATTGATAGAGTCCGCCCTCGAGCGGCAGGCGCCGGGTGAGGTAAATCACCACCACCGCCTGCGGCAAGTAAAACAGGACGATGGCCAGGAGCCAAAACGCGCTCTGCGATTTGCCTAACCGCGCGGCGACGCCGACCCACGACGAGCCGACGACGTAGAGGAGCTGGGTGAGGACGAGGTCGCGGAGCGCAAGCGGCCGCTTGAGCGCCGCGCTCTGTTCCTCGACCTTGGCAAGAGATTGGCTCAGACGCGAAACGGCGGGCAGAGCCCGCCGATGGAAGCGGCGGTCGTCGGGACCGCCTGGAAAACGCCAGCGACTGCAACGTCGCGTGGAGAGCCCGCGTCGTGCGGACGCGGGCCTCCGATCACTGCGTTAGAAACTCAACCGCGCCGACAACTCCAATTGATAGTAGTTCGCCGGGTTGTTCGAGATCAAGAATTTCTGGAACGCCGGGTTGAACGTGAACGTCTGCTGGCCCGTGACCGGATCCGTGCCCGTGTGCGTCAGCAAGCTCACGTCCTCGAACGTGCCCGCGGACTCGACGCGACCCCAGTTGCGGTCGAGGAGGTTCAGGAAGTTGAAGACATCCAACCGGAGCGACAGCGTGCGGCCCTGGATACTGGGCAGCGACTGGTTGAGCGAGACGTTCATGAAGTTCTGCCACGGATTCCGGCAGGTGTCGCGGTCGAGGATCTGTCCGCGCGCATCGTCCAGGCACGGCGTGCTCTTGATGAAGTTTTCGAAGGCGGCCGCTTGCGTGGCCGCGAGAATCGGCGGCTTGCCGCCGCTCTGCGTGAGCGTCGAGAACTCGATCTGCGATGCGTCGAACGCACTCGTCGGGACGTAGATCAAGTCATTGCCGACAATGCCGTCCGCGTTCAAGTCGCCGCGGCCGCCACTGCCCGTGTAGACGTAGTCGTACGGGCCCCCCGACTGTCCGATGTATTGCAGCGAGAGATCGGTTCGCCACGTCTTCCACGGCATCGTGTACATGATGGTGGCGAGCACCTTGTTCGGTTGGTCGAAGTTGCTGATGGTCGCATCGCGGTTGAACTGATTGCCCGCGACGTCGCGTCCGAACTTGAAGTTCGACGACGCGATGCTCGAGCCGAGCGTCATGACGTCGTACGAGTGCGAGAACGTGTACGACGCGATTGCCTCCATGTTGTCGGAGAACCGCTTCTGCAGTTGTCCGGTGACGCTGTACGAGTAGTCGCTCGACTGGTTGAGCGCGTCGATCACGAACGAGTACTTGTTGGACACGACCGTCGGAATGGAGCGGCCGCTCGCGTCGAACGAGCCGTAGAGCACGCGGCCGCGCGCGTCGGCGCCCTGCGGGCCGACGAGGTTGCGGTTGACGTACATGATGTTGTTGAGACCGCGCGTGTACAGCCCCTCGACGGTCCCGACGAACCCGCCGCCTAACTGGCGGTCATAGGACAGCGAGCTGCGCAGCACCTGCGGGTACTTGAGGTTCGTGTTCAGGAAATCGACCTCGCCGACGCTGCCGCCGGTGCCCAACTGGCCGGCGCCGTTCGCACACGCGAGCGGCGGATTGCGCGGATCGGGATTGAACGCCGGCGCGGCGCCGGGGAACGATGCCGTGGGTCCGCAGTTGACCGTGCCGAGTCCCGTGCCGGTGTTCTGAAAGGCGTCGCTGATCCACACGTACGCGGGGCGGCCCACGAACAGACCGATGCCGCCGCGCAACTGATTGCGTTGGTCACCCGTGATGTCCCAGTTGAAGCCGACGCGCGGCGACCACTGCGTGACGCCGGACGGCACTTGGTCGGTGCGGCGGCCGAAGTCGTCGAAGGCAACCTGCGAGAACGCGGGCTTGTCCTTGAGGAACGGCGCATCAATGCGCAGTCCGTAAATGATGTTGAACCGGTCGTTGAGCGTCCAATTGTCCTCGGCGTACGCGCTCAGCGAGTATCCGTTGAACCGTGCGATGACCGGGCCGCCCAGGCTGCCCGATACCGTGTACCGATCGGCAATGCCCTGCTCGAACGCGGCCAGGCTGTCGAAGGTCCACACCCCGAAGGAGCTCTGCGTGAACGTGTCGACGAACCGATACAGCTCGTCGTGCGTGCCGACGGTGATCCGGTGCGACGCGCCTAACGGGAACGAGAAGTTGTCGGTGAGCTCGTAGAGATTCTGGTCGAGCGCGTTGCCCTGCGAGAACTGCTCGCTGCCGCCGACCAGGGTAGCGGTGGGCGTCTCGGTACCCGGCACGGTGACCGAGATCTGCGGCGCGAAGACGTTCGGCGCGCGCCGGTCGCTGATGCCGGTGTAGCCGAGCGTCACTTCGTTCGCGGCGCCGCTGGCGAAATTGGTGAAGAGCTGCACCACCGGCGAGTTGGTCGCGTTGCGGAACACGAACCCGTTGGACGACAGGCCGAAGGTCGTGAGCGAGCGGCTGAAGTCGTCGTCCACCGCGCGATCGTAGTTGTACCGCACCACCAGACGGCTGTCAATGCGCGGCAGCGACACGTCCAGCCGGGCGAACAAGTTGGACAACGGGTTGGCGTTGTTGACCAGACCGGCCGAGCCGGGATTGATGCCGGCCTGCTGCAGGTCGCGGATGAACCGCGTGATGTTCGCCGAGTCGGTCGACAGCGGCGTGGTGGCGTTCGCGCCCTGACCGAGGAACGGGCCGTTCGCGGGTTGCGACCGATCCTGCCATTCGGGGGCGATGAAGAAGTGGACCTTGTCCTTGATGATCGGTCCGCCTAACGAGAAGCCGTACTGCTTGACCGCCAGCTGCGAGCTGCGGATGAACTGGACGTCCTGCGCGAGGTCCTGGTTGTAATAGTAGAAGTAGGCCGAGCCCGTGAGGTCGTTCGTGCCGCTCTTCGTGACGGCGTTGATCAGGGCGCCGGTGAAGTTGCCCTGCGACACGTCGTACGGCGACAGCACCACCTGATACTCCTTCACCGCCTCGAGCGAGATCGATTTCGCGAACGCCTGGCCGCCCGGCTGGCCGGTGCTGCCCAACCCGAACAAGTCGTTCTCGTTCACGCCGTCGATCTGGATGTTGTTGAAGCGATTGTTGACGCCGCCGGCCGAATTTCCCGCCGCCGCTTGCGATACCTGGGGCGTCACATTCAAGAAATCCGTGAAATTGCGGTTGAGGCTCGGGAGGCGCCGTAAGGCGCTGTCGGACACGAGCGTCTCGACGCCCTTCTTGGCCGGCGAGAAGATCGCGCCCTCGGCAGGCGCTTCGACCGTGACGGCGCTGAGCTGGGCCGCTTGCTGCGTGAGCCTGAAGTCGGCGCGATAGTCCTGGCCTAACGAGAGATTGATGTTGTTCCGCACTTCCGGGCCGTAGCCGATGCGCCGGACGGCAACCGAATAGGGGCCGCCCACCAACAGGCCCTGGACGAAGTAGTGTCCGCCGGCGCGCGTGACGCCGCCGGTGGTGACGCCCGTGGCGTGATTGGTGACGATGATCTGGACCGACTCGAGTCCTTCGCCCGACACGGAGTCGGCAACGGTGCCGCTGACGGCGGCTGTCGTGACGCCCTGCGCGGCGATCGGCCGAGCGGCGCTGAAGGCGAGGACCAGGAGTGACGCAACGGCGACTTGGACGCGACGTGAGATCGACATGCGACAACAGCTCCAAGTGAAAACGTGAGCGGACGCAGCCCAGAGGCCGTCCACGTCGAGCCAGCGTACCACTCCTCAGCTTGGCTTAGCAGGCCGAGCCGGACCAGTCCCGACAACGCACCCCGAGGCAGCCGGGAGCGCGCGGTGAACCTAGCGCGCCTCGGACGAACGCGTCAAGCAACCCGCAGCGAGCGTGTGCAACGCATTGGTCACGGTTCTACCGGCGAGCGGGTGACGGCGCCGCGGCGTCCAACGGTCGCGAAGTAGACGGGGATGCCGAGCGCGACGCCGCCCAGGACCGCGACCGTCGACCAACGACTGGCCGGCGCGGCTACCGAGGCCACGAGCAGGTAGATCGTCGCCAGAATGAAGAGCGCGGGGACGACCGGGTAGCCGGGCACGCGGAACGGTGGGTCGTAGGCCTTCCGGCGGCGCAACACGTACACGGCGCCCACGCCTAACGCGAGGAACGGCACGATGGCGATCACGAACGCGTCGGCCAACTGTTGGAAGTCGCGCACGAGCACGAAGATGATGCCGAGCATCGCGCACAGGGCGATGGATACGTACGGCGTGCCGTAGCGCGGATGGACGCTGGCTACCTTGCGCACGAAGAGTCCGTCGTCCGCCATCGCGAAAAAGATGCGCGGCGCGGTGAGAATGGAACCGTTGAGCGTGCCGAACGCCGACAGCATCACGGTGACTGCGACGAACACGACGCCGGCCGGACCGACGACGCGCGCCGCAACGTCGGCGGCGACGAGGGGCGAGCTCGCGATCTGGTCGACCGGCAGTACGGCCAGATAGGCGAGGTTCGCGAGCACGTAGATGAAAATCACCGCGAGCGTCCCGATGACGATTCCGCGCGGCAGGTTGCGGCGCGGATTCTCCACTTCACCGGCAACGAAGGTCACGTCTTCCCATCCGTCGTACGCCCAGAGAATGGACACGAGCGCGAGGCCGAAGGCGGAGACGCTGATGCTGCCGGGCGGAATCGCGGGCGAGAAATGGCCACCGGTGTGCGGCAGGCCGAGCGCCAGAGCGAGGAGCACGATGAACAACAGGCCGCCGTACTTGGCGAGCGTCGTCACGTTCTGCACCAACGAGCCCCACTTGAGACCCACGTAGTTGAAGGTGGCCGTGAGACCGATGGCGACCGCGGCGATGTAGTGCACGTAGGCGTCGTAAGGCGCCACCGACGGATTGTGCCCGAGCACGCGCAAGAAATATTCGGCGAACGTGGTGGCGATGGCGCCGAGCGCAGCAGCACGGATGATGGCCAGCTCCGCCCAACCAAACAGAAAGGCGGGGAGACGTCCCCACGCCTCGCGCAGAAACACGTAGATGCCGCCCGTGTCGGGCATCGCTCCGGCGATCTCGGCCAACGTGAGGGCGCCACAGAGCGCGACGCAGCCGCCGGTCACCCAGACCAGAATGAGAGGCAAGGGTCCTGGGAGCTTTTGCGCGATTCCGGCGGGCGACCGAAAAATGCCCGAGCCGATCGTGGAGCCCACGAGGACGGCTACAGTGCTGAGCAATCCGAGCTGGCGGCGCAGGGCCATGAAAAACTTGGGAAGAGGGAAGCGCCCGCTGGCGCGGTCTGGGGGAAGAGGGAAAGGGAACGGCGGGCGTAGGGGGAACGGCGGACCTAGGGCGTCCGGCACGAACCATCCACCTTCATGCGCAACTGGTCCGCGGGTTGCTTCCGCACTTCGCTACGGCGATTTTACGGTGTTTCGACTCTAAAATTCAATCCCGTTGCGTCTCAACTTATTCTGGCTCGCCGTCGTGTGCTGCGTGGTCGCGCAAGTCGAGATCGTGCGCTCCGCGTTCAAGACACCTCCGGCACGTGACAACACTGTGCCCGCGCCCTCGCGCTGGAGCGAGGTTTTGTGGACGGTCGTGCCGGCCATCGGGCTGGCGCTGGTCCTGGCGTTCACGTGGCGCGCGATCCACGCGCGACAGCAAACCGATGCCATCCGGCCCGCGCCCTCGAGCGCGGTGATCGTCGAGCAGCCATCGTGAGGCCGACCCTCGTGAACGCGCCACTCAGGCGGTTGTCGTACGTGGCGCTGGTGGTCGCCGTAACGCAGATCGTGTTTGGCGCCATCGTTCGCATTAGCGGATCGGGAATGGGATGCGGCAATCACTGGCCCAAGTGCTATGGGCGTTGGTTCCCGCCGCTCGACCAACCCAACCTGGTCATCGAATGGTCGCACCGGATGATCGCCGCCGCGCTGTTCGTAGCGCTGGCGAGTCTGGTCGCCGCGGCGTATGCGAGCCGCCGCGAGCCGGCCGTGGGGGGACGCGGCGGCGTGTTGCGGGCCGCGCTGCTCGCCCTGGCGATGTGGCCGGCGCAGGCGCTGCTCGGCGCGATCACGGTGTGGTTAGGCAACGTGTGGTACGCGACGGCCGCGCACTGGCTGCTCGCGGCGACGCTGTTGGCGGCGCTGGCGGCGGCGGTGATGCGGGCCGGTGGGTTAGGCGGCGCGTGCGCGCGTCGCGAGCGGACCTCGGCCCGGACGGCGCGCGGCGCCATCGCCGGCGCCGGCATTGCGTTAGTCACGATCTGCCTGGGCGGAATGACCGCCACCTATCCGGGCGCCAACGCGGCCTGCTCGGCGTTTCCGCTGTGCGGCCCGGGGATCGCGTCGGCCGCGGTGCCGGCTGGACGCGTCATCCAGATGACGCACCGCGTGCTGGCGCTGCTGCTCACGCTGCACGTGTTCGGATTGCTGTGGGGCGTATGGCGGCGGCGTGAAGCCGTGGTCGTGGTGCGCGCGTTGATGATTGCGGCGGGACTCGTGGTCGCACAGATCGGTATCGCCGCATCGATGATCGCGCTCCAACTGCCGCCGGTGCTGCGGTCGCTGCATCAGACCACGGGCGCGCTCATCTGGCTCACGCTGTTCTCGGCGGCGTATCTCGCGCGGATGGCATCGCGCGCAACGAATGAGGCGGCGGCGCGCGCGGCCGTTGCCGACCAGCCGGCGGCGCGCACGCTGTCACCGGCTCCCGGAGCGGTGCGATGACGGGCGCGGTGGTGGCCAAGGAGCGGACGACGTCCCTGGCGCGCGACCTGGTGATGCTCACCAAGCCGCGCATCATCTCGCTGCTCCTCGTGACGACGGTCGCGCCGATGTACGTGGCCGGCTCGCCCGGCTTGGCTGCTCGTGCTGGCCGTTGCGTTCGGCGGCTACCTGATGGCCGGCGGCGCGAACGCGGTCAACATGTACCTCGACCGCGACATCGACGACCGCATGGCGCGCACGCGGCTGCGTCCGCATTCCCAGCGGCCGCATGACGCCGCGGGCGGTGCTCGCGTTCGGCATCGCGCTGGCGACGGCGGCGACGTCCTGCTCGCGCACGTCGTGAACGTCCTCACCGCCGCGCTCGCGCTCGGCGGTTTCTACTTCTACGTCTTCATCTACACGCGCTGGCTCAAGCGCAGCTCGCCGCAGAACATCGTGATCGGCGGCGCGGCGGGCGCGTTTCCGCCGCTCGTCGGGTGGGCCGCCGTGACCGGCCGCGTCGACCTGCGCGGCCGTGTATCTGTTCCTCATCGTCTTCTACTGGACGCCGCCGCATTTCTGGGCGCTCGCGCTCCTCAAGCAGCACGACTACGGCCGCGCGGGCGTGCCGATGGCGCCGCTCGTGTGGGGCGAGCGCGAGACGATGCACCAGATGTTCTGGTACACGCTGATCCTCATTCCGCTCACGCTGCTGCCGGTGGCGTTCGGCGCGTTCGGCATCGTCTATCTCGTGTCGGCGCTCGCTGCTCGGCGCGCTGCTGCTGCGTCGGCGTGTCGATGCGCGTGATGCGCGCCGAGCGACTGCGGCAAGCCGGCGTGGTGGCGTGTACAAGTACTCGCTGCTCTACCTCGCGCTGCTGTTCGTCGCGATGGCGGTCGACCGCGCCGTGTCGCGCTGATGGCGCGGCAGCGATCATGCCCGACGACGCCGGGCCCGGACGAGCTGGCGTCCTCGTGGCCGCCGGCGATGGCGAGTCCGAGACGTCGTCGCTGATGCTCGGCACGCCGACGGCGACGGCGTCGTCCACGTCCGCGAATGGTCGTCGCACAACTGGATCGGGCGCCGCCGAACGCAGCGCGACGCGGCCGTGGCCGCGCTGCTGCGCGCAGTTTCGAGCGCGCGTACGACGCGCGGCGCGCGATGAGCGCGGGCGCTCGGCACAGATCCGCGCATGGCTCGACGTGCCGTCCAGTTTGACGAACGCGAGCGCCGCCGGCGCGACCGCGCCGTCGCGGCACACGCAAGGTTCCATCGCCGCGCGCCCTGCGTCCGCTGCTGCTCGCGCATGCGGCCCTACCGTCGGCAGCTCGCGTCTGGCGTCGGTCGCGCTGTTGCTCAGCGCGGGCATCGGCGCTGGCGTTTCCGCTCGTCGTCCGCTATCTGCTCGACGCGGCGTTCGTGCAGCGGGAACGCGCCGGCGCTCGATCGCATCGCGCTCGTGCTCGTCGGTCTGTTCGCGCGCACAGGGCCTGCTCAACTTCGTCCAGGTCTGCCTGCTGACCACGCACGCCGAGCGCATCGATCGCGAAGCTGCGCGACGATCTGTTCGCGCACCTCGTGCGGCTGTCGCCGGGCTTCTTCACCGAGCGGCGCACGGGCGAGCTGACGAGCCGTCTCGCGACCGACTCGCGCTGCTGCAGTCGGTGATGACGTATCAGAGCCACCGAGCTCTCGCGCCAGGTGCTGTTTCTGTTCGGCGGCGTGGTGCTGCTGACGCTCACGCACCCGCAGCTCACCGTCACGACGCTGGCCGTCGTGCCGGTGATCGTCGGGACGGCGTGGCTTCTTCGGCCGCGCGCTGCGAGAAGGCGAGCACCGGCGTGCAGGACCGCGTCGCCGACGCGATGGGCATGGCCGACGAAGCGTTCGCGCAGATCCGGACCGTGCAGAGCTTCGCGCGCGAAGCGGACGAGAGCGCGCCGATACGGCACGCAGCTCCGCGACGTCGTGACCGCCGCCGTCGCGCGGGCGCAGATCCGCGGCGCTGTTCTTCGGCGTCGATCGACGTTCTGCGCGTTCGCGGCGGTCGTGGTCGTCTGTGGCAGGGCGGCCGGCTCGTGCTCGCGGCGCGAGCTGACGCCGGGCGCGCTCGTGTCGTTCCTGCTGTACGCCTTTCTCCGTGGCGGCCGCCGTCGGCTCGCTCGCCTCGCTGTTCGGCAGCTACCAGGAAGCGGTGGGCGCGGCGCAGCGCGTGTTCGAGCTGCTGGCGACCGCAGCCGACGGTGGCCGATCCGGCGGCACCCGTCGCCGCTGCCGCGACCGGTGCGCGGCGCCGTGCGGCTCGAGCACGTGACGCTTCCGCTACGGCCCGACGCTGCCCGACGTGCTCGCCGACGTGTCGTTCACATCGCGCCGGGCGAGGTGGTGGCGCTCGTCGGCCCATCGGGCGCGGGCAAGACGACGGTCGCGTCGCTGATCCCGCGCTTCTGGGACGTGCCGAACGGGACGGTCACGCTCGACGGCGTGGACGTCCGGCGCCTCTCGCTTGCCGACCTGCGCGGCGCGGTCGGCCTCGTGCCGCAGGAGCCGGCGCTGTTCAGCGGCACCGTGCGCGACAACATCGCGTACGCCCGCCCCGACGCGACCGACGCCGAGGTGCGCGCCGCCGCGCGCGCGGCGCACGCGCTGGAGTTCATCGAGCGGCTGCCCGACGGTCTCGAGACGCGCGTCGGCGAGCGCGGCGTCAAGCTCTCCGGCGGCCAGCGCCAGCGCATCGCGATCGCGCGCGTCTTCCTCAAGGATCCGGCCGTCGTCGTGCTCGACGAAGCGACGTCGAGTCTCGACAGCGAGAGCGAGCGGCTGGTGAACAGCGCCATGGAGCGCCTGTTGACGCGGACGCTCGACGCTGATCATCGCGCACCGGCTGTCGCACGGTGCGCCGGGCCGACCGGCTGTTGGTGCTCGACGGCGGCCGGATCGTGGAAGAGGGCACGCACGCCGAGCTCCTGGCGGGACGGGGCGTGTACGCCCGGCTCTACCGCGTGCAGTACCCGGAAGAGGCAGCGACCACGTGATGCCCGCCGCGCCTAACGAACGGGCGTCAGGGCGCCGGCGTGAACGCCACGCTCGCCGAGACCGGGCGCCGTGGCGCCACGTGGATGGTGGTGTCCCTTTCGCCTAACGACGGCTGCCACACGGCCAGGCGGTAGTCGCCCGGCGGCACCGAATCGATCTTGAAGCTGCCGTCGCGCGCCGTGACCGTGAAATACGGATGGTCGAACACGCGAATCCACGCGCGCGTAACCGGGTGCACATCGCATCGCACGGTCACCAGCCCGGGATGCGCGAGCACCGCCGCCGTCGGAACCACCTGTCCCGCATTGCTCTGGTCGACGACGTCGATCGTCGCGCCGGCGGCGACGAATCGCGTCTTGTGCGTGATCGGATCCAGGCTCTGGACGTCGAGCATTCCGCCGGTGATCGCGGCCTGCGTCATTGGCCGGGCGACGCAGCGGCGCGTCGTGAGCGCATAGCGGCGCAACGACGGCAGCGGCTTCCCGGCGCGAATGCCCTCGAGCCACACCACGGCGCCGGCAATGCGATCGCCGCTTCCCTCCACCAATGTCACGCGACGGGACGACCGGCACCATCCAGTGTCCGCCACGTCGGCCATCAGCGAATCCCGGCGAACGTGCCCATGCACAGTCACGCGACCGGTGATCTGGCCGCCATTGGTGACGGCCACGACGCGGTACGCGGAATCATCGCGCGACGAAGGCGACACGGCGGACTGCGCGGCCCGGGGCGAGGCCGACGCGCGCTGTCCGGCCGCATTGCAGCCGACGATCGCGCTCACGCCGAGCAGCACCATGATCGGTCGCATCAGCGCCGCCTCCGCACCACCAGAAACACGACGACGCCCGCGGCCAGGAGCGCGGTGCCGAGCAACGACATCCGCAACGACTTGTAGAACGAGCTGACGATACCGGCGATCGCGGCGACGACGAAAAACGCGGGCACGACGGGATAGCCCAGCGCGCGATACGGCCGCGTTGCGTTAGGCATGGACCGCCGCAGCGCGAACACGCTGGCAGCGCCGAGGCCGAAGAAGATCCAGTCCGCGAACACCACGCCGCTCAACAGCGTACCGAGATTCCCGCCGCTCAGCAGGAGCAGCGCGATCGACCACACGGCCATGACCAGAATCGCCACGTGCGGCGACCCGAATCTTGGATGCACTCGCGCCGCCGCATTGAGAAATAAACCATCACGGGCCATGGCGTACACGATGCGGGAGTTGGCGAGAATGGTGACGTTCACGAATCCGAAAATCGAGAGCATCGCGGCCAGCGCGATGAAGGTCGCACCGGAGGCGCCGAACATGCGCGTCGCCGTGTCCGCGGCGACTGCCGTCGACGCGGCGAGCCCGTCGCGGCCGAGCGCGCGCAAGTACGCCGCGTTGGCGCCCAGATAACAGACGACGACGATGGCGATCCCGATAGCGAGGGCGCGCGGGATGTTGCGACCCGGATCGCGGATCTCCCCGGCCACCATGTTCATCTGCTGCCAGCCGCCGATCGTGAACAACACGGGCACGAACGCCGCGCCGAGTCCGGCCACGATCGTGGCTCGGGGCGCGGGCGGATGCGCCACGGGCGGCGGCGATCCGAGCCGCCGCCACAGGAGCGCGCCGCCGACAATGAGGATGCCCAACGCGATGATCTTGGCGACCGTCATGATGTTCTGCACCACGGCGCCCGGCTTGACGCCGAGATAGTTCACCACCGCCAGGCCCGCGATCGCGATGCCGGCCACGCCTAACTCACCACCCACCGGCGCGAGCGACACGAAGTGGGCGACGTAGCCGGCGAAGCCCACGGCGACGGCGGCGATCGCACCCGAGGCGATGAGCAGCAGCGACATCCACCCGTAGAGAAACGCCGGCAGCGCCCCGAACGCTTCGCGGATGTACACGTACGCGCCGCCGGCGTCCGGCATCAGCGCGCCCAACTCGGCGTACGTGAGCGCGCCGGCGAAGGCGACCACCCCGCCTAACGCCCAGACCACCAGCACCCAGCCCGCCGAGGGCAGCTCTTCGGCCGTCTCCGACGGCGTGAAGAAGATCCCGCTGCCGATGATGCCGCCCACCACGAGCATCGCCGCCGAGAAGATGCCGAGCTCCCGGCGCAGCCCCGACGGGGCGCTCGGCGGGAGCTCCGCGGCTTCGCTCAGACGACGATCAGGTCGCGTTGATACTCGCGCGGCGTGATCGTGACCGCCGTCTCGCCCACGTGCGCGTTCACCTCGCTGCGCACACCGATCTCGCCCGCGATGTAGATGCCCGGCTCGATCGAAAACGCCACACCCGGGATGAGCCGCCGCTCTTCGCGCGTCTCGAAGTTGTCGATGTGCGGTCCGGATCCGTGGAGCTGGATCGCGTCGATCGAGTGGCCGGTGCGATGCGTGAAGTATTGGCCGAAGCCGCGCGACGCGATCACGCCCCGCGCCGCATCGTCGACATCGGCGCCGCGGATCGGCGCGCCGCCTAACGCCCGCTCGCGCACCACCCGAATGGCCGCGTCGCGCGCATCGCGCACCGCCTCCCAGACGGTCACTGCCCGCGGACTCGGCGCGCCAAGCGACCCCATCCAGGTTTGGTCGGCGAAGATGCCGCCCTTTTCCCTGGCCCAGAGATCGACGAGCAGCAGCTCGCCGGGCACGATGGGGTGCGGGCGGCTGGCCGACGGCGCGTAGTGCGGATCCGCTGCGTTAGGCCCGGCGGCGACGATGGCCGGATGGTCGAACTCGAGCGTCGCGCGCTCGAACCGCTCGATGATCCAGCGCTGCAGCTCGTGCTCGAGCATCGGCGTCCCGGCGGCCGCGCGTGCGCCCGCTTCGGCAATCGCCTCTCGCCCAACGGTGGCCACGATCTCCGCCGCGCGCACGTGCGATGCCAGTTGGTCGGCGGTCCACAGCGCGTAGAACCGCGTGACCAGCTCGGCCGATGGGACCACGTCTCCGCCCGCCGCCCGCACCAGCTCGAGCACGCCGGCCGGCACGCGGTCGACGTACGGCACCGCGTCGCCCGGCGAATACTCCATGGCGATGCGCTTGCCGCGCACCAGCGTCGCCACCGCCTCCTCGAGCGAGCGCCAGGTGCTGTACTTTTCGCGCCCCCAATCAGCGGGCCAGTCGCGCCACGGGCCCTGCTCGATGGCGTGCGTGATCGCGACCGGCTTCCCCTGCCGCGGGATGAACGCGAACACGCGCCGCGTCACCATGCCCTTGAGGCCGAGCACTCCGCCCGCGACCGGGTTCGATCCCTGGAAGTCGAACAACAGCCAGCCGTCGACTCCGGCATCGGTCAATGCGCGCTGCACGCTGGGCAGCGTCTCCTTCGTCAGCATGGTCGCGTCGGTTGAAAGTTAGGCGAAGGCGTCATGCCGCTCCCGCGTCGGCCGCTGCTTCGTCCCGATGGATGGACCGCCACTCGGCGCGCCATTCGCACGTGCCCTCGCCGCGCGCGGCACACCGCACGTGGTCGACCGATCCGCCGCTGGCGCCGAGCAACCGGAGCAGCTCGCGGAAAAACGATTCGTAGTATGCGCACCCGACCCCGCGCGGCGACACGTCGACGGTAGCGGAGCGCGGCACCTCGAGAATCAGGAACGACCCGTGGCGCCGCACCGACCCGTTGAGATATTTGCCGGCGATGCGCTGGGTGTGACGCAGCGCGATCGGACGTGCGAGCAGCGATGGCAGCGATGCGATCAACCCGCGCGACGTGGACGGAATGGATTGATAGGTCTGTGTCGCGAGATATCGGCCGGCCGCGCGGAACACGGCTTCGGCGTCCGGACGGCGACCGAGCAGCTTTGCGATACCGACGGTTTCTTCGTATTCGGTTCGTTGATGCTTCTTCGCCGCGTCCGTGAAGCGCTGGATTTGCGCATAGACGGTGTCGCTCAGCCCAAGGCGTTTGTTCCGCAACTCGGGGACGAGCTCCGCGTCCAGGTCGTCGTCGGGGCTGTCCACGCTGCGAACCGCCTCGAGAAAACTCAGCGGGAGAAGCGCGTCGACCGTTGTATGCATTGAAAGAGGCGGGAACTTTGAATGGCAGCACCCAAGGTAACGGGCGTGAGAGGGGGGTTCAAGATTTTTTGGGAACCGATCCGACTATCCGTTGCTTCAACATTGGAACGATCGCTGAGCCGCGATGGCTCACTAACTGAGGCCTGGGGTCTATAATCCAGAGCGGCATGAGCACCACTCCACACCCGGACGACAGGTCCTCAATGACGTGCCCCGAGGTACTCGAGCAAATCTACGAGTATCTCGACGGGGAGCTCACTTCGGAAATCGAGCTCAAGATCCGCGATCACTTGGCGTGTTGCAAACGGTGCTTTCCGCACTTCCGCCATGAGCAGGTCTTCCTGAAGTTCCTGGAACGGCGCGCCACGATCGCCAAAGCCCCACCCGCACTGCGCCGACGCATTATGCAAATGTTGATCGACGAGGAAGCGTCGCGCCCGTTGGAGTGATTGGGCGCACGGCGGTCGGGTTCGCGGTGGCGTGCGCGATCTCGCTGGTCGCGTGGCGCGCACGCGCGCTGTCGCGTAGTGGCGCTCTGGCCGCGGTAATCGTCGGTACCGCAGCGCTCGTCGGTGGCTGGTCGTGGGGAGCACTTCTTTTTGCTTTCTTTGTGACCGGCACTGCGCTTTCGCGTGCCCAACGCGAAAACAAGTTGCGCCGCACCGAATCCGTCGTCGCCAAAGGCGGAACACGAGACGCGGTGCAAGTGCTGGCCAACGGCGGCCTGTTTGCCCTGGCGGCATTAGCGTCTCTCGTGGCTCCGGCCATTGCCTGTATGGCGATCGGTGGTGGGGCACTTGCAGCCGCTGCGGCGGATACATGGGGCACGGAAGTGGGAACACTTTCGTCCCGGTCCCCTCGATTGATCACCACATGGCGACGGGTCGCCGCCGGAACGTCCGGTGGTGTCACGATCGTCGGCCTCCTCGCAAGCGTCGCCGGGGGGGTATTCGTGGGGGTAATGGCGTGGCTCGTGCACTGGCCACCACACGTTGCGGTCGCCGCGGCCGCAGGCGGAGTAGCGGGCGCGTTGGCGGATTCATTCGCCGGCGCGTTCCTGCAGTCTCGACGGCGATGCGCCCGATGTGGGGCGCTCACCGAGCGGGTCGTGCACACCTGCGGCGACGTCACGCAACGGATCGGAGGCATTCCATGGTTGGACAACGACGGGGTGAATCTGCTGGCGGGGCTCACGGGAGCGGCGGTGGCCCTCGTGCTGGCCGGACACCGATAAGGGCGGCGCTGGCGCGCGCAGCATTCGTGGCGCTCGCCGTCGTGGCGGTGGCCTGCATTGACACGACGCCGCCGCAATACTTCAACAACCAGGGCTTCGGCTCGAACGGATCGAGCGGCGGCGGTGGATCGGGCGGCGCGGTCGACAGCAACCTCGTCGGCCAGTGGACGGAAACGATCGTCGACACGGTGAACGGCGACCCGACGAACCAGCAGACGATCTGGGCGTTCAACGCCGACGGCACCACGTCGCGCACGGTGATAACATTCGACCTCACCACCAGCGCGACGGACACGACGATCTTCAATGGCACGTGGACGGCCGACGGCACCACGGTGATTATCACGTTCCAGGCGCCTAACACGGGCACGGAGCAGTTCACGTACATCATCAATGGCAGCACACTCTTGCTCGGACAAACGGAGTTCGTGCGAACAGGGTGACGACGCTGCCCGGTCCGCTCCGATAGCGCGCGGCCGACAGGCGGCGTCCCCGCCGCCGTCGCGCCCGCGAGTGCTCCTCGTGAGCACCAATCGCGAGCGCCAACCGATGCCGGTCGTGCCTAACGGCGTGGCGTGCGTGGCATTGGCGTTGGACCAAGCCGGATACACGGTGCGGGTGGCGGATCTCTGTTTCGCCTCCGATCCTCATGCCGCCGCCCGCGCCGCGGCCCGCTCCTTCCAGCCGGACGTCATTGGCGTCTCGGTTCGCAACATTGACAACAGCGACCTCATCGCGCTCGAGCACTACACGCCCGAGGCGGCGGCCGTGCTGCGCACGCTGCGCGACGCGGCGCCCACGGCGCGCGTGATCGCGGGCGGCGCGGCGTTCGGCGTGGCGCCGGCCTCCTTGTTCGACGAGTTAGGCGTGGAGTTCGCCGTGGCCGGCGATGGCGAGCGCGCGACGACGGCGCTGCTCGATGCACTCTCGGCGGGACGCAACCCGGCCGGGATTCCGGGCGTGGTGCACCGCGAGCAGGCGACCACGGTGGTGACACCGCCGGGCGGCGACCCGGACGTCGATGCGTTCCCGTCGGCGCACATGCACCGCTGGCTCGATCTCGCCAAGTACGAGCGGCGCGGCGGCACGGTGCCGATCCAGACCAAGCGCGGCTGCGTGTTCAAGTGCATTTACTGCACGTATCTCAACGTCGAGGGCTGGGGCTACCGCCTGCGCGATCCCGAGCACGTCGTCGACGAAATGGAAGAGTTGGTGCGCGACGCGGGCGTGCGGCACTTCGAGTTCGTGGACTCGACGTTCAATGCCCCGCCCCGCCATGCCGCCGCGATCTGCGAAGCGATCACGCGGCGCCCGCTGCGCGTCAAGCTGGACACGACCAACTTCACACCGGCCGCGGTACCGCCCTACTTGCTCGACCCCATGCGCGCCGCGGGATTCCGCTGGTTAGGCATCACCGCCGAGAGTGCGAGCGACCCGGTCCTGGAGCGGCTGGAGAAGGGATTCGACGCGGCGCGCGTGCGCCAGGTGGCGACCGACGTGGAGCGCGCCGGCATTGGCGTCCTCTGGATATTTCTCGTGGGCGGTCCAGGTGAAACGATGCAGACGCTCAACGAAACCCTGGCGTTCGCGGTCGAACGACTCGAGCGCGGCGACGCGGTGTACCTCACCGTTGGGCTGCGGGTGTATCCAGGCACGACGCTCCATTGCGTGGCGCTCGACGAGGGCGTCGTCGAACGCGGCGATCCATTGCTCGTCCCGCGATTCTATTTCTCGAGCGCTCTTTCATTCGACGCCGCGGTCGCGCGGCTCCGCCAGGTGGCGGCGCGCCATCCGCGCTTCATGTTTTCGGCCGACTCGCGCTCGGCCATCCTGCCGTATCTGACGCGGCTCGCGTCGCTCCTGCACTTGCCGCGTCCGCATTGGCGATACATGGGACTGTTCCAGCGGGTGGCCCGGTTGGGCGACCGCGTACGCGCCGGAGCGTGACGCGCGCCGAGGTGATCGTGGTGGGCGCCGGGCCGGCGGGCAGCTCTACCGCGTGGCATTTGGCGCGTCGCGGGATAAACGTGACGCTCGTTGACCGCGCGCGGTTTCCGCGCGACAAGCCGTGCGCCGAGTACCTGAGTCCCGAGGCATTGCGGCTGTTGGACGCGATGGGCGCGCTGGCCGCGTGCGAGGACGCGGGCGCGGCACAGCTCGCCGGCATGGTGGTGCGTGCGCCTAACGGAATGTCGTTGCGCGGCGATTTTGCGGCCGCGCATGGCTTTCGCGGGTTCCGCGACCGCGGCCTGGCGCTGCGGCGTTCGGTGCTCGACGCGCTCCTGCTCGAGCGCGCGCGCGCCGCAGGCGCGCGCGTGGTCGAGGAGGAGCGCGTGACCGGCCTCGTGCGGAACGCACGAGGCGCCGTGGCCGGTATCGCGACCCTCGATGCACTCGGGCACACGCGCGAGCGCGAGGCCGCGATCGTCGTCGGCGCCGACGGACTGCGATCGGTGGTCGCACGCCGGCTCGGTCTGTCGCGCGCGCGGCGGCGCCCCAAGCGCGTGGCGATGATCGCGCACTATCGGGGCGTGGCGGACATGGGATCGTACGGCGAGATGCACGTGGAGCGGGATGGCTATGCGGGGTTTGCGGACGTCGGCGGTGGGGTGACCAACGTGGCCGTCGTCGCCCCGGCGGCGCGCGTCAAGCGCGCCGCCATGGCGCCTCAGGCCTTCTTCGACGCATGGCTCGCAGCGCATCCACACTTGGGCGCCCGCGTTGCGGGCGCCCAGCGTGTGGATGCGGTGCGAGCCACGGGGCCGTTCGCCCACCACGCGCGCCGCGCGTGGGCGCGCGGCGCGGCGCTGGTGGGCGACGCGGCAGACTTCTTCGATCCGTTCACGGGCGAAGGCATCTACGCGGCGCTCCGCGGCGGCGAGATGCTCTCGCCCCACGTCGCCGCCGCACTCGATGCACGGTCACCGCGTGATGCCGACGCCGCCCTCGCCGCCTACGACGCCGAGCGACGTCGCACGTTCGCCGGCAAATGGCGGGTCGAGCGACTCGTCGCCCTCGCGGTTGCGGTGCCCGCCCTCATGAATCGCGCAGCGGCCACACTCAGCCAGCGAAAGGACATGGCCGATTTATTCGTGGGCGTCGCCGGCGACTTCGTGCCGCCGAGCGAAATCCTGTCGGTGCGCTATCTTCTCCGGCTGCTCGCCATCTCGACGGAGTAGCACCCTTCATGATCGATGCCTCGACGTTTCGCAGCACGCTGGGCCGCTTCGCCACCGGCGTGACGGTGCTCACGGCGCGCGATGCGACGGGCCGCGATCACGGCATGACCGTGAGCGCGTTCTGCTCGGTGAGTCTCGATCCGCCGCGCGTGCTGTGCTGCGTCGAGCGCAGCGCCGACATGTACCCCGTCATCCAGGGCGTGTCGCACTTCGCCGTGAACATTCTGACGACGGCGCAGGAAGCGATCTCGCGGCGGTTCGCCGAGGAGCGCGACGACCGCTTCGACGGGTTGGGCTACGCGCGCGGCGTCACGGGCTCGGTGCTCCTCGACGACACGCTCGCGTACCTCGAATGCGCGGTGGCGGCGCGGTACGATGGCGGCGACCATTCGTTGTGTTAGGCGACGTGATCGCCGGCGCGGCGTCGGATGGCCGCCCGCTGCTGTACTACCGCGGCGGGTACGCGCAGATGGAGCGGTGATCGCCGTCACGCCTCGCCCACGCCGCGGGCGCGAACTCCTGGATGACGCCGAGCGGATGGACGCGCGCGTCGTCCGTCGATCGTTAGGCGACGTGGCGCGCGCCAACACGCTGTTCGGCGGCACGCGGGCGGTGCTGGTCGAGCTCGCGCGCGCGCTGGGTCACGCGCCGGCCGGGCGGCGCTCGCTGACGCTGCTCGACGTGGGCACGGGCCGCGGCGACATCCCGGCCGCGGCTATCGCCTGGTGCACCCGGCACGGCGTGCTCCTGGAAACGCTCGGCATCGAGAAGTCAGAGTCGCTGGCGCGCATCGCCAGCGACCGCATTACCGTGCTGTCCGCCGATGCGCTGCACCTGCCGTTCGCGGACCAGAGCGTGGACATTGTGATGTGTTCGCAGGTGCTGCACCACTTCGAGCGCGCCGATGCGATGATGGTGCTGCGCGAGATGCACCGGGTGGCGCGCCGGCGCGTGATCGTCAGCGATCTCCACCGCAGCTGGCTCGCGGCGGCCGGCATTTGGGTCGCCTCGTTTCCGCTCTTGTTTCATCCCGTGAGCCGCCACGACGGCGTCTTGTCGGTGCTGCGCGGCTTCACCCGCCGTGAGTTAGGCGAGCTCGTGCGCCAGTCCGTTGGGCAGCACGCCCACGTCCGCTACCGGTTGGGCTTTCGCGTGACGGCGTCATGGACCCCCGCGGCGCGCGGCGCGTGACGCACACGGCGATGCGCGATCCCGTTCGATTGCCGGCCATGCCCGAGGGCTGGGTGATGCAAGTGACCGACGAGCGCGTGGTCCGCGCGAGCGTCCGCACGATGTTTGCGCTGGCACGCGAGGTCGATCGGTGGCCGGAACATCTCGCGCACTATCGGTGGGTGCGATTCGACGAGCGCGATGCGCAGGGAGGCGGGCTCGTGGCGATGTCAGCGTCGCGCGCGTTTGGGCGAATGGTATGGCCAACGTGGTGGACGTCGGAGATGGCGGTCGACGATGCGCGACCGGCGATTCGCTTTCGTCACGTGCACGGCATCACGCGGGGCATGGAAGTGGAGTGGACGTTTGCCGAGCGGAATGACAGCGTACTCGTTCGCATCGTACATTGCTGGAACGGGCCACGGTGGCCGGTGATTGGTGTGACAGCGGCCCGTCGTGTGATCGGGCCCGTGTTCATTCATGGCATCGCGAGCCGAACGTTGGCGGGGTTGGCCGCGGTCGCGGAGCGCCGGTGACGGCGCGTGCATTTCATTCTCGAGTCCTCGGCGCAAAACGACATGTCACGTCGCGTGGTGATTACCGGCATCGGCTGCATCACTCCCATTGGGACCACCGTTGATGGCCTGTGGTGCGGGCTGCAGGCGCAGCGGTCTGCGGTCACCGAAGTGTCGCGGTTCGATCCGTCGCCGTTCCGGAGTCACTTGGCGGCCGAGGTGAAGGATTTCGAGGCGAACGACTTCCTGGATCGCAAGCGCGCGCGCCGGTTGGACCGTTTTGGTCAATTTTCTGTGGTGGCGGCGCGGATGGCGATCGAGGACGCGCACCTGGACCTCGCGGTCGAGGACAAGGAGCGCATCGGCACCATGATGGGCACCGCGTTAGGCGGCGTGGGCTACGCCGAGGAGCAGTGCGGCGTGTACTATCGCGGCGGCCTGCGCGACGTCGATCCCGCGCTGGCGCTCATGGTGTTCGGCGGCTCGTCCAGCTGCAACATCGCGATCGAGTTCGGCGTGCAGGGGCCGAACAGCACCAACGCCATGAGCTGCGCGTCGGGCACGATCGCAATCGGCGACGGCTTCCGGCAGATCCGCGACGACTACGCGGACGTGATGATTTGCGGAGCGGCGGAAACGCCGCTCTGCGCCGTTGTGCTTCGGGGCGTTCGCGATCATTCGTGCGATGTCGACGCGCAACGCCGATCCGGCGAGCGCCAGTCGTCCGTTCGACCGCGACCGCGACGGTTTCGTGATGGCCGAAGCGGCGTCGGTGCTGGTGTTGGAGGAGCGCGACCGCGCGATCGCGCGCGGGGCGCCGGTGTACGGCGAGGTGTTGGGCTACGGGATGTCCAACGACGCCTATCACATGACGGCGCCGCGGCCCGATGGTCCACAGGCGGCGCGGTCGATGCGGCGCGCGCTCGACGACGCGCACGTGCGTCCCGAGGAAATCGACTACGTGAACGCGCACGGCAGCTCGACGCCGCTCAACGACAGCACGGAAACGCTGGCGATCAAGCGGGTGTTCGGCGACCACGCGTATCGGATCCCGGTGAGCGGCACCAAGGGCTACTACGGCCACGCGTTAGGCGCGAGCGGCGCGATCGAAGCGGCCATCTGCGCGCTGGCGATGACGCGCGACTGGCTGCCGCCCACGGTCAACCTGGCCACGCCCGACGCCGACTGCGACCTGGACTACATCCCGCGCATCGGCCGCACCGCGCAACCCGAGCTGTTGTTGTCGAACTCGTTCGGGTTCGGCGGGATCAACGCCGCGCTCGTGCTGCGGAAGGCGAGCTGACGGGCTGGTTTCCGTTAGGCGACGCCGCGAGCGCCTTGCGCAGCGCCCGGGCCACGGTGCGCTCGAGCGACCGGGCGTCGGTGAACGGGTGGGCGCGGCGCCAGGCGTCGAGATCCATCACCGCCTTGGCCATCACCGGGTGGCCGCCGGCGCTCCCGTAGCGCTTGAACTCGGCCCGCAGCCGCTCGCCTAACCGTGCTCCCGGCGACAGCGCGCGGGTGCTCATCACCAGGTTCGTGCCGAACACCCCCGACACCGCCGACACCGACGCGCCCGCCATCCCCAGACAGAACTCCGCCAGTTGGGCGACGATGTGCTCCTGGTCTTCCGGCAACCGCCCGAGGTGGACGTAGGCCAGTCCCTCGTGGACGCGCGGGCGTTGCAGCGCATTGCCGAATCGTTTGAGCGCGAGCGTGCCGTACGACGGATGCTGGATGCGCCGCAACATCGCCTGATCCGCCCGCGGGAACAGGTACGCGAACATTTGCAGGTCGTCGTCGCTGGCCGAGCGCGAGAGCGACTTGGTGTCGGTCACGATGCCGTAGAGGAGCGCCGTCGCGAGCGGCGTCGCAATCTCCGGCTCGTCGGACGCCAACAGATACTCGGCCGCCATGGTGGCGCTCGCGCCGAACCACGTGCGCACGTCGCGAAAGGCGGACCGATACGCACCCGTCGTCGGATGGTGGTCGACCACCGCCGCGACCTCGGGCAGCGGCACCGTGAAGTAGGGCGGCTGCACGTCGACGAGAACGAGCGGCGCCGAGGCGGCGAGCTCCCGCCGCGTGACGTGCTCGACGACGACGCCCAACTCCTCGATCAGCCGCCGATTCTCGGGCCGCGTGACGAAGCCTAACGTAATGATCGGCGAGCGCTCGGGGCGCATGCCTAACGCTCGGCGCAGCGCGAGGGCCGAGGCGATCGCGTCGGGGTCCGGGTCGTTCTGGACGAGGAACGCGCAGGTTCGCCGCCCGCGCAGCGCGCGCCGGAGGCCGCGCAGTCGTTTGTGCGAGGCCACGCGGCGCAGCACCAGCTCGATCGCGTCGGCCAGCAGCTCGCCTTCATCGAGCCAGCGGAGTCCATCGCGCGCCGACCCGTGGTGCGCGCGACGCCAGTGGTCGATGACGAGGATCGACGCCGGCGGGAACGCACCCCGCACCGCGCGCGCCACGCGCCGGGCGCGCGTCTCGTCGGCCAGATCGATGACCGCGATCGCATTGCGACCCTCGAGCGGCGCGAACGTTTCCGATTTCGCCGGATCGCCGCGCAGCGGCACCGACCAGTCAGGCACGCGGTGGTGGTCGCCGGTCCACAGAAACACTTCGCGGCCGGCGAGCGCCGACTGGCGCAGCGCCTGTAGGCGGCCCGGCTGGTCGGACACGAACAGCACGCCGACCTTGGACCCGGACGACTGCACCGGTTTCGCGCGATCGTTCACGGGCCGGACGCTACCACGAACTGTTCGTCGTACCGGCGGATCGCGTCTTCGATGACGCGCACGGCGACGTCGCTCTTCTCCCATCCGACCGTTTGAACACGTTTGCCTTCGAGGTCCTTGTAGATGTGGAAGAAGTGTTCGACTTCCTTCAAGTAATGCTGCGGAATGTCGGCGATGTCGAAGTATTCATCGTAGAACGGATCATGGCTGGGGACGCCGAGAATCTTGTAGTCGAGCTCGCCGCGATCGAGCATCCGCAGCACGCCTATGGGGCGTGTGTCGACCAGACAGCCGGGGAATGTGGGCTCATTGAGCAGCACCAACACATTGCACGGGTCGTGATCCTCGGCCAGCGTGCGCGGGATGAAGCCGTAGTCGCCCGGGTAGTGGACGGCGGAGAACAGCACGCGATCGAGGCGGAAGAGTCCCGATGTCTTGTCCAACTCGTACTTGTTCTTGCTGCCGCTCGGGATCTCGACCACCGTCGTGACTTCGTCCGGCACGTGTGGTCCGGACGACAGGTCGTGCCACGGATGGATCACGATGCCGCGCGCGCGGGCTCGGTTGCGACACCCGGATCGCGCTGCATGGTGCCCTTGTAGGCCATCGGCTGTTCGACCACGCCGAAGTTGCGTTGGGCGAGCTCGGCGATGCGGCGCATCTGCTCGCCGGTGAGCGGCGGCGCCGTCGATGCGGCGGCGAATTCGGCCAGCTGCTCGCGGTCGTAGATGTTGGGCAGGGTGGTGACCACGCGCGGTTCGGCGAGGAGCCACTGCAGCGCCGCTTGGCCTAACGTAAGGTCCCGGCCGGCGAGGAAGTCGAGCGTTTGCATTTTGCGCACGCCGTTGACGAGCCACGACCGCGGCCGGTGGCGGCGGTGGTCGTGCTCGGGGAACACCGTGTCCTCGGTGTACTTCCCCTCGAGCATCCCCGATGCGTGGGTGACGCGGATGTTGAACACGCAGTTAGGCGCGTGGGCCCTGGCCGCCTCGAGCATCGCCGTCCCGGGGTGCTGCTCGAGGATGTTCCAGATCATCTGGATGGTATTGATGTCGTGCTCGCGTTCGACCAGCTCGACCGCTTCGTACAACCAGCCGATCGCGGGGCCGAAGGCGGCGCCCCACGCGCGGATCTTTCCTTCCCGCCTGAGTTCGCGCAGCGTGTCCCACACGAGCGGATCGCGGACGTGCGCCATCTTCACGTTGTGCAATTGCAGCACGTCGATGTACTCGGTGTTCAAGCGGCGCAGGCATTCTTCCACGGCGCGGCGCATGAACACGGGCTCGAAGCGTTGCGGCAGCTCGCTCTGTCCGCGGCGCGCGGACTGGGCCGCCGTATCGTAGATGTCGTAGCCGATCTTGGTGCCGTAGACGACGCGGTCGCGCATCGTGCCGAAGGCGGCGGCGAGTTGCCGCTCGCTGCGTCCGTTCCCGTAGGCATCGGCGGCGTCGAAGAACGTGACGCCGTGCGCGTCGTACGATTCGCGCAGCATGGCGACGGCTTCTTCGTCCGTCTTTTCGCCCCACCAGCCCGTCGAGAGGGTCCAGAGGCCGAATCCCACTTCGCTCACCGAAACGCCGGTGCCGGGAAACTCCCGGAATGGTGCATGGTGCCACTCCTGACGCGCGCGCGGCGCTCCGTCCACCCGCCTAACGGAGTCGAGTTGCCGCGTCGATCGCGAAATACGTGATGATGATGTCCGCTCCGGCGCGGCGAATGGCGGTGAGCGACTCCATCATCGCGCGTTCGCCGTCGAGCCAGCCGCGCTCGGCGGCCGCTTTAATCATAGCAAACTCGCCGCTCACCTGATAGGCGGCGAGCGGCACGAGTGTCGTGCGCCGAATGCGTGCGATCACGTCGAGATAGGGGCCCGCCGGCTTCACCATGACCGCATCGGCGCCTTCGTCCAGATCGAGGCGTACTTCGCGCACCGCTTCTCGTGCGTTGGACGGGTCCATTTGATAGCCGCGCCGATCGCCCGAACGGGGCGTCGACTCGGCCGCCTCACGGAACGGCCCGTAGAAGACCGACGCGAATTTGGCGGCGTACGAGAGAATCGGCGTGTGTGTGCAATGCGCCTGGTCGAGCGCGCGACGAATGGCCGCCACGCGCCCATCCATCATGTCGCTGGGCGCGACGATGTCGGCGCCCGCGCGCGCGTGCGACACCGCTTCCCGAGCCAGCAGCTCGAGCGTCGCATCGTTGTCGACGTCGCCGTTCACGAGCACGCCGCAGTGTCCGTGATCCGTGTACTCGCACAGGCAGACGTCGGTGATCACGACCAGGTCGGGGAATTCGCGCTTGAGGGCGCGCACCGCCTGTTGCACCGGTCCATTGTCATCCCATGCGTATGAACCCGTCGCGTCTTTCTCGTCGGGGATGCCGAACAGCAGCACGCCACCCACGCCATGCGCGGCCGCGCGGCCGGCGTCGCGCAGCATCTCGTCGACCGACGTTTGATCGACGCCGGGCATGGCCTCGACGGGCCGGCGGACATTGGCGCCGCCGCGCACGAAAAGCGGCAGCACGAGCTGCTCCGGCACGAGGTGCGTTTCACGCACGAGCCGGCGCAGCGAGTCGGTGCGCCGGAGCCGGCGCGGGCGTTGCACGGGAAATGCCATACGCCTAACGCAACGAAATGGGGCGGGACGGCCGGCACACGCGCGCCGCGGCGACGAGCGGGCTCATTCGGGCTGCGGCACCGGCACGGCGGCGAGACCGCGGAGCACCGCGAGAATCTCGCCCGCGCCCTTCTGCATCAACTGGGATGCGAGGACCGTTCCGGCCTCCGATGGATTTGCCGCGTTCACGGGAGCGCTGCCGCGCAGCACGCGGCGGCCCTCGACATCGGCGATGAGCCCGTGAAGCACGAGTCCGGCCGACGTCTCCATCACCAGCGCACCGATCGGCACCTGGCATCCCCCCTCGAGCGCGGCGAGGAACGCGCGCTCCGCCGTGACGGCCACGCCTGTGGGCTCGTGGTGGAGCGCCGCGAGGATGCCCAACACCCGCGCATCGTCGTCGCGCGCTTGCACCGCGATCGCGCCCTGCCCCGGCGCCGGCAGCCATTCCGGTGCATCGAGCCAGGCGGAGATGCGACCCTGCGCATCGAGGCGCCTAAGTCCCGCGGCGGCGAGAATCGCGGCGTGCACTTGTCCTTCATCCACCTTCCGCACGCGGGTCGGCACGTTGCCGCGCAGATCGACGACATCGAGATCGGGGCGCGTCGCGCGCAGTTGGGCGCGGCGCCTCAAGCTCGACGTACCCACGCGGCTCCCGCGCGGCAGGTCGGCCAGCGATTCGGCGTCGAGCCCCGAGTTCACCACCAACACGTCGCGCGGATCTTCGCGCTCGAGCACCGCGGCGATCGTTAGGCCGGACGGCGAATCGGTCGGCAGATCCTTGAGCGAATGGACGCAGCAGTCCACTCGTCCAGCCGCGAGCGCGGCCTCGAGCTCGTGCGTGAAGAGTCCTTTGGCGCCAATTTCCCGCAGCGGTTGATCCACTTTCTTGTCGCCCGCGGTCTTGAACGGCACCAGTTCGGTCTCGACGCCGCGCGCAGCGAGCAAGGATGTCACCTGTCGCGCTTGCCGCATGGCAAGCTCGGACGTTCGCGTGGCGACACGAAGCGAAGCGGTCGGCACCGAAAGGGGCGTCGGCATTGCGTCGTAATCTATAACCCGGCGATGCGCGCAAGCGGAGCGGCACCAAGGCTACCGGAGCGCATCGGCGACCGCGTCGACGAGCGCCTCGATCGTCGCCGTGACAGCCTCGGCGTGCACGGTGAAGCCGAGCGATCGCGCGGCGGTGCTGGTTACGGGACCCATGGTGATCACGCGTGCCCGGCCGATCGCGTTCGCGCCGCCGCCCAATGCATCGACGAAGAAGCGGACGGTAGACGCCGACGTGAACGTGATCGCGTCGACGGAGCCGTCTTGCAGCGCGTCGCGCGCCGCGATCGCACCGGACGCGTCGGCGACCGTCCGATAGGCCACGACCTCGTCGACGGTGGCGCCGGCGTTCCGGAGTGTGACGGGGAGCGCGTCACCCGCGCCATGGGCCTTCACGAACAACACGCGCGCCCGCCGCACGTCGGGGCGATCGCGCAGCGCGTCGGCCAGGCCGTCGGCTGTGGAGCGGGGCGGGATGACATCGGCCGCGAGGCCTCGCGCCAGGAGCGCGCGCGCGGTCGCCTGCCCAATGGCGCCAATGCGCGCGGCGGCGAATCGTCGCGCATCGCCGCCCGCGGCGCGCAGCGCATCCCAGGCGATCTCGACCGCATTCTGGGACGTGAACAACACCCACTGGTAGTCGGCGAGGCGCTCGAGCGCGGCGCGGATGGGTGCCGGGTCGGCCGACTCGATCGCGATGGCCGGCGCCTCGATCACATCCGCGCCTAACTCAGTAAGGCGCGAGGCCAGGTCCGACGCCTGCGTGCGGGCCCGGGTCACGATGATCCGTTTGCCGTGCAACGGCCGGCGGTCGAACCACGCGATCTCGTCGCGCAGGCGCGCCACGTGGCCCACGATCGTGATCGACGGCGCCGTCACCCTGGCGTCGCGCGCGGCTTGGGCGATACGCGCGAGCGTCGACTGCACCGTGCGCTGCCGCGGCCAGGTGCCCCACTCCACGATGGCGGCCGGCGTGTCGCCCGACATCCCCGCCTTCGACAGCGCGGCCACGATTCCCGGGAGCCGCTTGACGCCCATGTACAGCACCAGCGTCCCGCCGCCGCGCGCCAGCGACGCCCAGTCCACGTCGCTGTCGGACTTCGACGGATCCTCGTGTCCGGTCACGAACGTGACGGCCGACGCGAGCCCGCGATGCGTCACGGGGATTCCGGCATAGGCGGGTGCGGCTACGCCGGCGGTGACGCCCGGTACGATTTCGAACGACACGCCGGCCGCTGCCAACGCCTGCGCCTCCTCGCTGCCGCGACCGAACACGAATGGATCGCCGCCCTTGAGGCGCACCACCCGCTTGCCCTCTCGCGCGAGCCGCACGAGCAGCACCGTGATCTCGTCCTGCGGCGTCGACGGCGAACCGCCGCGTTTGCCCACGTCGTGGAGCTCGGCGCCGGCGCGCACCGCGCCATCGTGCACGATGCGCGGGTTCACGAGGGCGTCGTAGACCACTGCGTCCGCGGCGCCGAGCAGGGCGTGCGCGCGCATGGTGAGCAGGCCGGGATCGCCCGGGCCTGCCCCGACGAGCGAGACGAATCCGGCTGGCTGCGGGTGCGGCGAATCGCTGGAGGGGACGTTCATCATTGGGAAAAATGCCCGTTACCACACGCAAACTCAACGGAATTTTGGCGTGCGATTGGGAGGTGGTCGGCTCGACGACTTCCCAAGCGCGCGGTGAGCGCCTTCGACCAGCCGACCGGGGGGCTGGCTACGACGCTCCTGTTGAAAGGATAAGAGCGGAAACGAGGGATAACGGCGGATAGGGCAACACTGAAAAGCCTTTGTTCAAACAACAAAAAACGGCTCCCGCCTGAGCCATTCGCGCCCTAACGCCTAACGGAACGATCCGCTCCCATCCCTTGTTTCCGCTTTTATCCTTTCAACATGAACGTAGTGGCCAGCGAGGCCGTCCCGACACGACCTGCGTGGTAACCACCGACCGGCGTCCTGCAAATTGACCCAAAATTCGCCTCGGGACGGGCGTGCATCCCGTGCTCTCGGCACGTATGATCAAGGGACATGACCACGTCAGCGGGCACGTCCGCCGCGACTCACACCGTCCTCGCGGGGTGTTCGTTCGCGGGACTCGAGTACCTGTATCGCACCGTGCGGCGTCGCGGACGGTTCCCGCGTGGGGCGATGACGGTGATCGATCCGCGTCCCATTCATTCGTACATCCCATTGGCGCACGAAGTGACCGGCGGCGTGCGCGAGGCGGATGAGCTGCGATTCGATGCGGCGGCCTTCTGCCGCGCCGTGGGGGCCGAGTGGATGCAGGGCGCCGTGGCCACGCTGGACCGCGAGCGCCACGTCATTGGCCTGGCCGACGGCACAGCGGTGCCCTACGACCGGCTGGTGATCGCCATCGGCAGCGTGCCTAACTTGCCGGAAGCGTTCGCGCGATCCCCAGCGGTGATTGCGGCCAAATTCGTGGACGACGCGTCGGCGCTGCGCCGCCGCTTGCACGTGTTGCGCGTCTCGGGTGCGAGCGTGCTGCGCGTCGCGGTGATCGGCGGCGGCATCACCGGCGTCGAGTGGAGCGCCGAGTTGGCGTCCGGTCGGGTCGACGGCGCGCGCGTCGTGACGACAATGGTGTGCGACACGTCGCGTCTCTTGCCGACGTTTTCGCGCGCGATGTCGCACCGCGCGGCGACGGTACTGTCGTCGGCGGGCGTGGAGCTGCTACTCGGCCGTCACGCCACCAAGTTGTCGCGCGACCACGTCTTGCTCGAGGGCGGCACGGCCGTGCCGTGCGACGTGGTCGTGTGGGCCGGCGGTGTGCGTCCGCATCCGGTCGTGTCCACCTTCGGACTGCCGGTCACCGCGGACGGTCATCTCATCGTGAACGCGCGGCTCGAGGTGGAGGGAGACCCCGCGATCCGCGCCATTGGCGACTGCGTGCGGGTGGTGGAGGGCGGGCGCGAATGGCCCACCACGATGCGGGCGGTCGAGGCGATCTGGCAGGGCGCCGCGCTGGCGCGGCTCATGGATCCGGATCCGGCGCGCGAGCCCAAGCCGCACCGGCTGCACCGCGACTTTTCCTACGGCATTTCGCTCGGCCGACGCCGCGCGGCGCTCGTGAACGGCCGGTTCAGCATTGCCGGTGCGCCGGTGGTCGTGTTCCGGCGCCTGCTCCAATGGGGCTACTACCGGCGCCTGCGCCGCGTGGCCAACATGCCTAACGGAACATCGCCGGGCTGATCTCCAGCGCCACTTCGGTGACCCGATCCACGGGCAGTCCCGCCCGCCGGGCGTGCTCGCGCACGGCGTCGGCGCTCGGCGCGTCGTACTCGCAGTAGATCTTGCCCTCGGTATCGGACACGTAGCTCCGGATCCAGACGATGCCGGTGTTGTCCATCATGGCGATGGATCGCCGGGACGCGCGATCCAGATCCTCGCGTGTGAGCGAGCCGACGGTGCGTTCGATGAGATAGCGCGGCATGGGTCTCCTCCGTTCAGTCCGGCAGTCCGTTACAAACCGGCAGTGCGGCGAAAACGTTCGCACGCATCGCTCAGCTCCGTGTCGCCGCTCTCGCGCGCCGCGCGGGCGCCCGACTCGAGCATCGCGCGCGCGTGATCGGGCTTCGCGCCGGCGGCGGCGGCGCGGGACAACTCGTAGCACATCCATCCCTCGCCGCGCGTGTCGCCCCGCTCGACGCGGATGGCGAGCGAGCGCTCGAGCAACGGGATCGCGCGGTCCGGCGCTCCGGCATCCATCTCGACCGCGCCCAACATGCCTAACGTGTGACCCAGGAGCTCGGGCCGTCCCGTCCGCTCGTTGTGGTCCAACGCGCGGCCGAGCGACGTGCGCGCATCGGCGTGGCGTCCCATGCTGCGCAGCGTGGCCCCGATGCTGTTGAGCGACAAGCCGACGCCGTCGGCGTCGTCGCACGCGTCGAACGCCGCCACCGCGAGGTGATACTGCTCGAGCGCCGCCGCATAGCTCCGGCGTTGGTATTCGAGAATCCCGATGACGTTGCGGAGGCGCCCCTCGGTGCGACGCTCGCCGAGCGTCGCCGCCATCGACGCCGCGTCCTGGTAGTGCGGCAGCGCGAGCGACGGCTCGGCCACGTGGCGTCGGGTGACGCGTCCCAGCCCTTCGGCCGCCGTGAGCTCGCCGGCGACGTCGTGCAGCTCGCGGCGCAGGGCACGCGCCCTGGCCCACGCCGAGAGCGCCTCGGGATCGCGATGCTCGGCCTCGTGCACCCGCGCGATGTCCTCCCACAGCTCGCCCTCGCTGGTCCGGTTCCCCAGTTGGGCGAAGAGATGCGCCGCTTCCTCGAGCAACGGCAGCGCTTCGGCGCGCCGGCCTAACGTCGCCAGAACCTCGCCCAACATGCGGAGCGACAGCGACAGCCCGGGCACGAAATTGGCGCGCCGCGTGAAATCGATGGCGGCGCGATAGTGGTCCAGGCTCTCGTCGATGCGCCCGGCCACCAGACACAAATGCGCGATGGACGTATAGTGGTACGACAATTGGATGGGCAATCGCTCGCCGCCCGCGCGCTCGGTGGCCCGGCGCATGAGCTCGAGCGCGCGCTCGCTCTGGCCTAACTGACGGTACACGTTGGCCAGGTTGTGCACGAGATAGTGCTGCTTCACCGCGGCCTCGCCCTTCGCGATTTGATCGGCGTCGCCGGCCAGGATGCGCTCCGACAAGTCGATGCCTTCGAGCAGCCGCTCCTCGGCGCTCTCGTAGTATCCCATGCCCTTGAGCACGTACCCCAGGTTCGACAGGTCGCCTACGATGGCGATCGTGTCGCGGCGGTCCCGGTCGATGGCCAGCGCCTCTTCGATGCACTCGAGCGCGTCTTCGTCGCGACCCTGATGCCATCGCAACAACCCCAGGCTGCGCAGCGCGTGCCGGATGCCCACCGCATCGCCGAGGGCGCGGCGCAGCGCGACGCACTGCTGCAGCGCATCGTCCGCCGCATCGAAGCGGCGCATGAGCGTGTGCAGATCGCCCTGCCGCAGGTACACCTCGGCGCGTTGGGCATCGTCGCCGCCGGCGAGCAGCAGCGCGACCATCTCGTCGATCAGGCGCTGCTGCCGGTCGCGGAGGCCCATCGTTTCGCCTAACCGCTCCTGGCGCAGCAGCAGATCCACCGCCAGGCGCTGCCGCACGTCGGTGTCGGGCATGCGCGCCAGCCAGCCGCGTGCCCGCTCCAGCACCTGCATGGCTTCCGCGAAGTCGGCCAAGGTGCCGGCGCGCTCGGCTGCCAGCACGGCGTAGTGCACCGCCTTGTCCCAGATCTCGGCGCGCTCGAAATGGTGCGCCAGGCGCTCGAATTGGTCGTCCGGAACCGCGGCGCCGTCGGCTTCGATCGCGGCGCCGACGCGACCGTGCAAGGCGCGGCGTCGATGCTCGAGCACGGTGGCGTACGCCGCCTCCTGCATGAGCACGTGACGGAAGCGATACGTGGCGCGCGGCGCGACGCCCGTCTGCTCGACCAGTCCTGCCGCCTTGAGCGACCGGATGGCCGCATTCAGGTGGCTCGCATTGTCGAGCGTGCGCTCGAGGAGGTCGCGACCGAACTCTCGCCCAACGACGGACGCCACCAGCAGCGTCTCGCGCGCGGCCGCATCGAGCCGGTCGAGCCGTGCGCGGATCACCGCCTGCACCGTCCCGGGCAGGTGCAGTGCGTCGATCGCCTCCGCGACTTCCACCGCGCCGTCGGCGACGCGCAGCGCGCCGTCCTCCAGGAGGTCGTGGCAGATCTCCTCGATGAAGAACGGATTGCCGCCGGTGCGTTCGTGGAGCCGCGTGACTAACGGATCCGGCACGCGCCGCGCGCCGAGCACCGCGCGCAGCAGGTCGGCCGTGGACGATTCGGCCAGCGGCGCGAGGTGCACCGTCGCGTTGGGCGCGACCGTGCCCCAGTCGGTCACGTACCCCGGCCGGCTCGTGACCACGACCAGCACCGCGTAGCGCGCCACGAGCTCGGCGATCTGCGCCAGCACCGCGTGCGACGCGTCGTCCACCCAGTGCCAGTCCTCGAGCAGCACCACCGTTGGGCGCTGGCGGCTCGTGACCGTGAGCAGCGCCGCGATCGCTTCCTGCGCGTTGATGCGGAACTTCTCGCCGTGCAGCGGCGGCGTGATCCGCGGCTCCGTCCCGGGCACGGCGAGCAGGTGCAGGTAGAGCGGCAGGAACTCCTCGAGCTCCGGCATCGACGCCCGCACGCGCGCCAGGGCGGCCACCGGCGTTTCGGACGCGTGCGGCGTCAGGCCTAACGCATCGCGCACGACGTCGATGAACGGCAGATAGGCCGTCGACGCGCCGTACGACAGGCATCGGCCGCGCAGCAGCGTGGCGCCGCGATCCTGCACCACCGGCAGCAGCTCGTGCAGCAAGCGGCTCTTGCCCATGCCCGCTTCGCCCAGCACGAGCACGAACCGGCCCGCGCCCGCGCACGCGTCGTCCAGACACGCGCGCACCTGCGCCAGCTCGTGATCGCGCGCCGTGTAGGGCGTGAGGTCGCCGTGTCGCAGCGCGGCCTCGAGGCGCGTCTTCTCCTCGGACTCGCCGGCCAGCTCGTACGGCGACACGGTGCGATCGCCGTCGGGCACCGACAGCCCGTCGCGCAGCGTTAGGCGGAGCGGCGGCTCGAGCAGACGGCGGCAGCGCGGGCCGATCCACACGCGGCCCGCGGGCGACAGGTCCGCCAGCCGCGCCGCGAGATCGACCGCCGGCCCCGCGACGTGGAACGACAGGCCGCCGCGCTCGACCGGGCGCACGATCACGCGCCCGGTGTCGAGGCCGACGTGCAACCTGAGCGACGACGCGGGCGCCCCGTCGCCGTCGCTCGAGTCCGAGCCGCCGGCCACCAGCGCCGCCGCCGCGCGCGCCGCGCGCACGCAGTCGTCCTCGCGCGCGTGCGGCACGCCGAACAACAGCGTGCCGCCGGATTCGTCGAATCCGTTCACGACGCCGCCGAAGGACTCGGCCGTTTCCGCCAGCAGTGCGCGCACACGCTGCACGTCGCGCAACGCCTCGTCGGGCCCGCGCGACTCGAGCAGCTCGGCGTACCCCGCCACGCGCACCGCCACGATCGCCGCATCGCGGCCTTCGCCTTCCGGTTTGACTAACGCAGCCGCGTCGGTGCGGTCGCGCTCGTCGCGGCCCCACGGCAGACTCCCGGGCGCGACGCTCAGGCCGAGGAACGCGCCGACCGCCTCCAGCTCGCCCGACACCGCCGCCATCGAGGGACGCCGCGCCGCATCCTTGGCCAGCGCGGCGCGCACCAACTGGTCGAGCGCCGGCGGCACGTCGGCCCGGCGCGCGGCGATCGGCTCGGGCTCGGCGCCGCAGATCGCGGCGCGCACGGCCGGTGCATCGCCGCCCGCGAACGGCCGCACGCCGGCCAGCATCTCGTAGAGCACCACGCCTAACGACCAGGCATTGGTGGCCGCGCCGATGGAGTCGCCGCGGGTCTGTTCCGGACTCATGTAGGCCGTCGTGCCGGGCGTCGCACCCGGCACCGTGAGCGCGGCGCCGCTCAACTTGGCGATCCCGAAGTCGAGGATCTTGAGCACGCCGTCGTCGGTCGCGATGAGATTGGCCGGCTTCACATCGCGATGGACGATGCCGCAGTCGTGCGCCTTCGCGAGGCCGCGCGCCGTCTGCAGCGCCACCGACACCGATTCGGGCACGGTGAGCGGTCCGTGCGCCAGGCGCTGCGCGATGGTTTCGCCGTGATAGTACGGCATCGCGATGAAGAACCGGCCGTCCTGGGTCTCGCCCACCTCGTAGATCGTGCAGATGTTCGGGTGGTCGAGCCCGGCCGCCGCCTGCGCTTCGACGCGGAACCGCTCGCGCGCCGCGGCGTCATCGAGCAGGTACGTGTGCAGGAACTTGAGCGCCACCGTGCGCTCGAGGCGTGTGTCCCACGCTTTGTACACTACGCCCATCCCGCCGCCGCCGATCGACTCCTGCAGCAGATAGTGCGTGCCGGCGATCTCCGCGCCTAACGCAGCCGGCGCGTGCTCGCCCCGCACGGACACGAAGTCGAGCGCCGAGCCGTCGAGCACGCCCGGCCGGGCGTGCGCGGCGAGGAGCGACTCCAGCTCGCGGCGCAGCGCTCCGTTGGGCGTGTCGACGCTGGCGAGCCAGGCCGTGCGCTCCTCGGGGGCGAGGGCGAGCAGCCGGGCGAACGCGTCGCCGGTGCGGCGCCACCACCGAGCCGCCTTGGGGCGCGCGTCCCACGGCAGCCGGTCGCCTAACCGGCGAAGCAGGCCGAGGAGTCGGGCGTCGCTCACGGGCGGAGCTCCCGGTTGAGCCACGCGCGGGCCAGCGCCCAATCGCGCTTCACCGTGGCCGGCGACAGCTCGAGCGCGACCGCCGTGTCCTCGATGCTCATGCCGCCGAAGAACCGGCATTCCACCACCCGCGCCTGCCGCCGATCGATCTCGCCTAACCGGCTGAGCGCCTCGTCGAGCGCTAGCAGCAGATCCGAGCGCGCGTCGTCGACCACCGGCACGTCGTCGATGGAGACCGTGGAGCGCCCGCCGCCGCGCTTGATCGCCTTCCGCCGCACCGCGCTGTCGATCAGCACGTGGCGCATCGCCTGCGCGGCGACGGCCAGCACGTGCGCACGGTCGGCGATCGTGAGGTGCTCGGTGCCGACCAGTCGCAAATATGCCTCGTGCACCAGCCCGGTGGTCTCGAGCGTGTGTCCGGTTTGCTCGCCGCGCAGGCGATGGTGCGCGATGCGCCGCAGCTCATCGTAGAGGAGCGGCACGAGCTGATCGACCGTGGCTCGGCCGCGGGCTCCCGCCGCCGAGCGTTGGGCGTCGACACTCTTCAGTTCGCGGGTCTCGGGCATTGCCACTCCATCGCGGCGGCGCGTCACGCGTCCAGCCGCGGATTCGAACTCAACAGCAAACGTAAGCTACGCCGCCCTGAACGCCGCGCAACACCGGGCGCCCGCTCGTGGGGACTACATATGTCGGCGTGAGCCGATTGCCTCCGATTATCCGCTATGGGAGCATCACCCGTCGCGGAGACTCGCTATGAGCAGCACCCTGACTTCCCCAGCACGGCCCGCCACGTCCGGTATCGATGCCGGCGCCGTGGGCGCCTTGGCCGCCGGCCTGCGCGGCCACGTGTTCACGCCCGACACACCGGGCTACGACCAGGCTCGCACGATCTGGAACGCGATGGTGGACAAGCGCCCGGCAGTGATCGCGCGATGCGCGAGCGCGGCCGACGTCCAGCACGCCGTCCGATTCGCCCGCGAGCGCGGTCTCGAGATCGCGGTCAAGGGAGGCGGCCACAACATTGCCGGCAGCGCGCTCGTGGACGGCGGTCTCGTGCTCGACCTCTCGTCCATGAAGTCGGTGCGCGTGGATCCGGCACGCCGCACGGCGGTGGTCGAGCCGGGGGTGACGTTAGGCGAATTCGACCACGACGTGCAGGCGTTCGGCCTGGCGACGCCGGTCGGCATCAACTCGACCACCGGCATCGCCGGCCTTACGTTAGGCGGCGGCTTCGGCTGGCTCTCGCGCACCTACGGCATGACGGTCGACAACCTCCGCTCGGCCGACGTGGTCACCGTGTCCGGCGACTTCGTTCGGGCGAGCGAGCGCGAGAACTCCGACCTGTTCTGGGGACTGCGCGGCGGCGGCGGCAATTTCGGTATCGTGACCGCGTTCGAGTTGGGCCTGCACCCGGTGGGGCCGCAGGTCATGGCGGGACTCATCGTCCACCCGTTCGCCGACGCCAACGCGCTGCTCCGGCGGTACCGCGAGGTGTCGCTCGCCGCGCCGAAGGAGCTGTCGGCATGGGTCGTGATGCGTCAGGCGCCGCCCCTTCCCTTCCTGCCGGTCGAGGTCCACGGCACGGAGGTGGTGGTGATCGCGGTGCTCTACTCGGGCGACATGCAGGCCGGCGAGCGGGCGATGGCGCCGCTGCGCGCGATCGGGAAGCCGATTGCCGACGTGGTGTCGCCGCAGCCGTACGCTGGCTTCCAGGCGGCGTTCGACCCGCTGCTCGCGCCGGGCGCGCGGAACTACTGGAAGACGCACGACTTCGCGCCGTTAGGCGACGACGCGTTGGACTTGGCGATCGACGCGGCGCGCCGGCTGCCGGGCCCGCACTGTGAAGTGTTTTTGGCGCAGATGGGCGGCGCGGTCCGCGACACGGCCGAGGATGCCACGGCGTACAGCGGGCGGAGCGCGGACTGGATCGCGAACGTCCACGCGCGCTGGACCGACCCGGCCGAGGATGAGAAATGCATCGGGTGGGCCCGGCGCCTGTTCACGGATCTCACCCCGCACGCGACGGGCACCGCCTACGTCAATTTCATGACGCAGGATGAGGGCGAACGCGTGCGGACGGCGTACGGCTCGCACTATGGGCGCCTGGCGGCGCTCAAGAAGAAGTACGACCCGTCGAACGTGCTCCGGTCGAACCAGAACATCACGCCGGCGGCCTGATTGGATTGCGACCTCCGGCGCGGACAACTTGTGAGACGTTGACGTATCGCTGCGATACGCGTACGTTTCACTTCGTCTTCCGCGCCGGAGGCGCATCGTGCCCGCTTGCGTCCGCTACCTCGTCGCCGACGTCGACGCCGCCATCGACTTCTACACGCGGCATTCTGGGCTTCACGGTCCAGATGCATCCCGCGCCCGCGTTCGCCGAGATCGCCCGCGACGAGCTGCACCTCTATCTCACCCAGCCCGGGCCGGGCGGCGGCGGTGCACCCATGCCGTCGGGCGAACCGCAGACGCCGGGCGGCTGGAACCGCATCCACCTCATCGTGCCGAACCTGGACGCCATGATCGCCGCGCTTCGCGCGGCTGGATGCCGATTCCGGAATGCGGTGGTTCAAGGCGTGGGCGGCAAGCAGATCTTGCTCGAGGATCCGTCGGGCAATCTCGTCGAGCTGTTCGAGCCCAACACCGCGGCCTATCGTGCGCCGGGGGCGGGCGGTCGGAGCACGCCGGCCTAACGGTTCACGCCGCCGGCACGGTTGCCCGCCATGGCCGCCCGCCGCACCAGGCGGAAGCATCCGCCCGACGACCCGCGCGTCGCGCGCTCGCGCCGCGTGATCCTCGTCGCCGCGCTCGACGAGTTAGGCGAAGTGGGATACGGCACGTTCAGCATCGAGTCCGTTGCCCAGCGCGCGGGGGTCGGGAAGGCCACCATCTACCGGCATTGGCCGCACAAGCTGTCGCTCATCGCCGACGCGTTCCGCATGCTGCAGGACGAGGGCGACCCCGAGCTGGCCACCGGCACGCGGCGCGAAAAGTTGGAGCGTGTCGTGCGGCACGTTGCCGAAGTGGCCAGGCACTCGCCCTTCTCCAAGTGTCTGCCCGCGCTCATCGACGCCGCCGAACGCGATCCGGCGATGCGCACGTTCCACCGGCGATTCCAAGCCGCGGCGCGGCGGCCGCTCATCGCGCTGCTCGAGCAGGGCGTGGCAGCGGGGGACTTTCCGCAACACGTCGATCCCGAGCTCACTGCCTTGAGCCTCTTGGGCGCGATCTTCTTCTGCCGTCTCATGACGAGCAAGCCGTTCGATCCGGACCGGGCGGCCGACCTCATCCACACGGTATTGGCCACGCGGGCGAAGCGGTGAGTCTGACACGACGTCCAACCGTTCCAAAGCCGGCCTCACTACTGGAAAAGCAGTTGACAACCGCGTAACGCCATCGTATCCTACGGAAACTTCCGTAGAGAGACCATGGACGAGATCTATTTCCCCCCCGCGAGCTCCGCGTCATGGGCGTCCTCTGGCGCCTGGGGTCCGCCACCGTCGCCCAAGTCCGCGACGCGTTAGGCGAAGAGCTCGCGTACACGTCGGTCCTCTCCGCGCTGCAAACGCTCGAGGAGAAGGGCTACGTGAAGCACCAGGCCAAGGGCCGCGCGTACCGCTACTCGCCGGCGGTGAAGGCGGAACGCGCGGGCGGCAGCGCGCTCGCCCGCATCCGCGAAGCGATTTTCCAGGGATCGGCCGAGCGCATGTTCGCGCAGCTCGTGTCCGACCGCGATCTGAGCCGCGAGGAGCTGGAGCGCATGCGCCGGCTGCTCGCCGAGCGCCTCAAGGAGAAGCCATGACGATCGCGACGCTTCTCTACAGTCTGGTCTTCGCGGCGTTGGTCGCGGTGGCCGCGGCGGCGCTCGACGGACTCCTCCGGTTAGGCGGGAGCGCGACGCGCGGGATCTGGGCGGCGGCGCTCTGCATCACCGTCGTGGGGACGGCGCTGGCGCCGTGGCGCGCCGGCGCCCCGCCGACCCAGGCAGTCGTCCAGTCAGGCGCAGCACCCAACCGCGTTGCGCCGGCCCCGCCATCGCTGGCGGGGCGCATCGCCCAACCGTTCGTGCTGGTCCGTCGATTGGCCGCCGACGCCGCCGATCGCGCGCTCGCGCAACTCGCTGTCGCACACTCGCCGCGGCTCGATCAATGGCTGGCTGCGTCGTGGATGGCGGCGAGCCTCCTGTTGCTCGCGCTGCTGGCCGCGGTGCACGCGCACTATGGGCGCGTTCGACGCGCCTGGCCGCGCGCCACGCTCGACGGAACCGACGTCCGGCTCGCGCCGCGCACCGGTCCCGCCGTAATGGGTCTCCTCACGCCCGAAATCGTCGTGCCGGAGTGGCTCGTCTCGCGCGCCGCCGCCGAACGCCAGCTGGTGCTCGACCACGAACGCGAGCATCTCCGCGCGCACGATCCGCTCGTGCTCGCCGCCGCGTACGCCGCCGCCGCGCTGGTACCGTGGCATCCCGCCGCGTGGTGGATGCTCGCGCGCTTGCGCCTGGCGGTCGAGCTCGATTGCGACGCCCGCGTGCTGCGGCGGGGCGTGGCACCCCGGCGCTACGGCGCCTTGCTCATCGACCTGGCCGCGCACCATCCGGCCGCGACGGCCGGTGTCCCCGTGTTAGGCCTCACGCTCACCGATCTGGAACGGAGGTTGATCGCCATGACCCCGCATCGTCGTCCATTCACGTACCTTCGGCGCGGCGCCCTCGCCGCGACCGCGCTGGTCGCCTTCGCAATCGCTTGCGATGCACCGGTGCCGACGTCGGTCAGTGCTCCTGCCGCCGACGCGGCGCGCGCGACATCCAAACCGCTCACGTTAGGCTTTGTGACCACCGGGGATTCCGTGCGGTTTCGGATCGACGGCATGATCGGCGATTTCATGCACGCCCAATCGCTGATGGACCACGATTCAGTCAGGTATCTCACTGTGCGGTCGGCCACCAACCCGGCCGTGCGCAAGCAAATCGAGTTCATGATCACGACCAAGGCCGCCGAGGCGTTCAGGATCGCCGGGGCGCCAGGCGCTTCCAAGATGCGGATCAATTTCGACCCCGCCGAGGCAACGCGCGAGAAGGCGTACGTCGCTTCGCAAATCGCGGCGCGGACCCCGGAGCAGAAGAAGGTGAGCCTAACCTTCAACGGCCTCGTCTTCATTGATGGCAAGCCGGCCAGCGACGCCGCGCTCAAGCAGTTGCCGCCGCAGCGCATCGAGAGCGTCGACGTGCTCAAGGGCGTCGACGCGACGAGCAAGTATGCGGACCCGAAGGCCGCGAACGGCGTGATTTCGGTGACGACCAAACATCCCTGACGGACATGGCCGTCGCCTAACCGCCCGCGCTCGGAAGCGAGCGCGGGCGGTTACTGCGGCGGGAGCGGAACGAAGACGGCGGTGTCGGCGTGCCACGCGACGCGCGCGCGCACCGTGCGGCCGATGATGGCGAGGGCATCGTCGAGCGACTCGCGGTCGAAGGTGCCCGTGAAGTCGCGTCGCGCGAGCGCGCTGTCGCGGACGACCACGGTGGTGCCGAACCAGCGTGTGAGGTCGCGGGCCGCGTCGGCCAGGGGCGTCGCGTCGAACACCAGTTCGCCGGCGGTCCAGGCGACGTATGGTCGCGGGTCCACGGTGCGCGTGATGATGCCGCCCTGCGCGTCGACCTGCGCGAGCGACCCGCGATCGATCACCCGCGGGCCGCGAGCGGCGCCGATCTCGACACGGCCGTCGGCCACCACGACGCGCACACGCGTATCGCTCGGGTACGCGCGCACGTCGAACGCGGTGCCGAGGTCACTGATCGTGGCGCCGCCGACGTGCACGACGAACGGCCGCGCATCGTCGTGCGCCACGTCGAAGTACGCCTCGCCACTCACCGCGACGTCGCGCGGCGCGGCCGGTTGGGCGGCCGGATAGCGCAGTGTGCTCGCGGCCGCCAGGACGATCTGCGTGCCGTCGGACAATCGCACGATGGCGCGCTCGCCAATCCTCGTGCTAACGGTTCGCTCGGCGCGCGCGTGCGGGGTGGCAGGATGACGGACGACGCGCAGTGCAACCGGCGCCGCAGCCGCGACCAGCGCGGCCGCCGCCACCAACCAGCCGAGCCGTGGCAGCCGTCCGTTCCACGCGCGGTCGACGCGATCGCCGGCGCGCCAGGCCGGCGCCGGCGGCGGGTCGATACACGGCCACGAATCGTTGCCTAACGCAACGAGCTCGTAGAACGCGCGGTGTTTGCGGTCCGCGTCGAGCCAGTGATCGAATCGCTCGCGGTCCGCCGGCGCGCAATCGCGCTCGCAGTACCGCAGCAACAACGCCCAATCGATATCCAGCATTGGCGCACGAGAAAGAGAGAGAGGTCGGTCCTTGCCTATTCGACCCGCCCCTCGGCGCCGCACCCCACAGGACTACCAACGCGTGTCGACTGTGGGGGCTTCTCGGTTCTGAGGTGTTGGAATGTGTGTAGGCGACAACACATGGGTGCCCGACGTCATCGGTGTTTGCAATAAAACGATGACGCTCGCGCGCGAGGAATGACGTATCCTTGCGCACCCCGAACGGAGCACGTCGCCATGTCAGAAGTGGCCGCCATTTGGCCCGTCCCCGAACTCCGCCTGCCGGACGCCGAGACATTCGATGATTCGCTGGACCGCCCGCCTCTTCGCTGGCCGCTGACCATCAGAGAACGCGACACCGACGAAGATCGCGCGGCCTCCCGTCGACTCGGCGCCATCTTCCGCGCGCACTACTCCGAGCTCCACGCGCTCGTCGTACGCTACGTGCGCACACGCGCCCTCGCCGAAGAAATCATCCAGGACGCGTTCCTCGCCGTCTGGCAGCGACGCTTCGCCTGGACCGCCGAGATGGACCTCAAAGCCTACGTCTTCCAAACCGCGCACAATCGCGCCCTCAACCATCTCCGGCGCGATCGCATTGAAGTCGACTGGCAACATTCTCGTCGCCGCGCGGCGAGAGGAGTGGGGCATGAGTCAATACGCCGTCGACGCGCACGACGCCGCCGACGTGAACGAAATGGTGGAGCTCATGCAACGCGCCGTGCGCAACCTCCCGCCGCGCGTGCAGCGCACCATTGTGTTGAGACTCCAGTTCCACCTCACCAACGCCGAAATCGCCGAAGTGATGGACGTGACGGTGAAAGCGGTAGAGCGAAACATTACGCGTGGGCTCAAATCGCTCAGACTGGCGTTCCAAAACCGGACTGACACTGCCTAACGGAACGCCGGTCTGTGCGCCGCACGGCCCGCACGGATCAGCGTGAGAGGGCGAGCCAGAGCGTCAGGATCACCACGACGCACACGATAGCGACGGTCGCGATCTTCCCGCGCCGAGTCGTGCGCTCGCGGTCCTCGGACGCCTGGGCGGACATCCGATCCGCCAAACGACCCCAGGCCTGCTCGATCTCGCCCTCGGTAAACGTCACCGGCGCTTCCTGCTCCGCCGGTTGGGCGAACAGGAGCTGAAACCGGTCGACAAAGAGCCGGCGCTCGGGCTGGTCACCAATCCATGCCTCGAGCTCCGCCAAATCTTCCGGCGTGCATTGGCCAATCGCGTAGCGTTCCAGCAGCGGCAGCGGCACGTCGTCGGGCGCCACGATCATCTCCGAGCGTCGATGGCGACCAATATACGTCGCCCGCACAGTGGAACACATCCGATCGACGCGCACCGTACCGAAGCATTGCGCGCCGGGAGGTCTACCGTGCGGGCGAGATCAGCCAGACAACTGCTAACTAATGGACCGCGTCTGACTTGCTGAGAGCATTTCTCGAGGGGAAGAGGGAAGCTACCAGCAATTCAGACGCGGTCCATTAGAGTGGCTCGGTATGGACTGTGATGACTCGCACGTAGTTCGCGGCCCCACGCCTTCCGCTGTCGATGAATTCACCACTGAGAACATGGTCCGACACCATCTGAGCCTCGTATTGAAGCGTCGTGCCGTTGTCCTGCGCTATTCTCAGGACGACGCGCGAACCCGAGATGAAGCCCGCGACGACGAGGCTCCCCTCCGTGCTTACCCCGTCATACCAAGACCCTGTGCCCTGCACCACGGTGTCGGTTACCGTCAGCGAAAAGCTGGTGCTCGCACGCTGGGCGCCAACTAGCGACTCGGACCAATAGCCGACCAGATTCGCCTCAATTTCTCTGGGGCTGGTGATACCGAGGCTGTTCGAGCAGCCCACGACACCGAGAAGTGCAACTGCCAGCGGCAAACCAAATTGGCGCATTGTGTCCTCCTCCGATGAACTGGTTCCCCTTCCTTTTCGAGGACCGTGGAAGGCGTTCCCGACGCTTGGTCCCCGCCACATGTTATCCCGCCGGACAATATACCCCGCTCGCTGGCTGAACGTCCCGGCGACAGTTCGCGTAGTACATCGACTAGTACATTGACACTCGCTTCGTCCGCCTCGGCGCCGGTTCTTCCGGCCGCCGCTCGATTCCATCTCGAGAGGAAAACAGGATGTCCGACACCGCCCGGAAGCGCCGGCTGCTCTGTTCGTTAGTCGTAGCCGCCGCGACGCTCGCGCCCGCCCTGGCCCATGCCCAACAGGCCGTCGACTCGGCCTACACGGCGCAGATCAAGCAGGACCTCGAGGATCCGCGTATTTCCACGGAGCTCGTGAACTACCTGCCCGCATCGGCCACCGTGCCCTCGCCGCTCAAGGTGTTGGGCCACATCGTGGGCGCGCCCGGCATTCTCGACCACAGCGCGGACATCTACAAGTACTTCGACGCCCTGGCGAAGGCCTCGCCGCGCGTGAAAGTGTGGCGCATCGGCAAGACCGAAGAAGGGCGCGACATGATCCTGGCCGCCGTGGCCGACGAAGCGACGCTCAAGGACCTCGACAAGTACAAGGACATGTTGGCTGCGTTAGGCGATCCGCGCAAGACGACGCCCGAGCAGGCCCAGCAGCTGATCCACACCGCCAAGCCCATCTATTACATCACGAGCGGCATCCACTCGCCGGAGTTCGGCGGTCCGGAAATGCTGATGGAGCTCGCGTACCGGCTGGCGGTCGACTCGTCGCAATTCATTCAGAACATCCGCAACAACGTGATCGTGCTCATCACGCCGGTGGTCGAGCCCGACGGTCGCGACAAGGCGGTCGACACCTACTACTACAACAAGAAGCTGCCCAAAGGCGCCACGCGGCTGCCGCTCATGTACTGGGGCAAGTATGTGCAGCACGACAACAACCGCGACGGCATGGGGCAGTTCCTCCAGCTCACCAAGCACGTCACGCAGACGGTGCTCGACTGGCACCCCACGATTCTGCACGACCTGCACGAAGCGCAAACGTACCTCTACGCCTCGACGGGCACCGGTCCCTACAACGAAGAGATCGACCCGATCACCATCGACGAATGGTGGATGCTGGCCGAGAACGACGTGATGGAGATGACCAAGCGCGGCGTGCCGGGCGTGTGGACGTACGGGTTCTACGATGGATGGACGCCTAACTATCTGTTCTTCATCGCCCACACGCACAACGAGCTCGGGCGCTTCTACGAAGTGCAGAGCTACGGCCCCGACAACTACGTCGTCAAGCCGCGCGCGACGACGACGAGCCGCGAATGGTTCCGGCCTAACCCGCCGCTCGACAGCATCAACTGGGGCCCGCGCAACAACACCAACATCCAGGAGTCGGCCATTTTGTTCGCGATGTCGGACGTGGCGAAGAACAAGGAGACGTTCCTCGACAACTACTGGCGCAAGAACGTCCGCGCGGTGGACAAGGCCAAGACGGGCCCCGTCTATGGATGGGTCATCCCGGCCCAACAGTACCGGAAGGCGAACGCCGCCGACGCGGTGAACGACCTCCGCGCCCAGGGACTCGAGGTGCAGACCGCCAACGCCGCGTTCACGGCGGGCGGTGTGTCGGTGAAGGCGGGCGACTACATCATTCGCGGCGACCAACCGTATCGCACGCTCGCCGACATGTATTTCGCGCTCCAGCACTTCTCGCCCAAGAATCCCGCGCCGTACGACGACACGGGTTGGACGTTCCCGCTCATGCGCGACATCACGGTCACGCCGATCAACGACAAGGGTCTGCTCGATCAGCCGATGACGATGCTCGCCAAGGATGCCGTGGCGCCGGGCGGCGTGTCGGGCAGCGGCAGCGTGCTGGTGGTGGACAACACGGCCGACAACAACATCGCCGCGTTCCGGTTCAAGTTCGCGAAGACCAAGATGCAGGCGGCCGAGCAAGACTTCGACGCCCAGGGCCACCACTTCCGCGCCGGCGCGATGATCATCGCCAACGCCAATCGCGCGCAATTGGAGCCCGAGCTCTCCCGGTTAGGCTTGTCCGCGTACGCGATGGCGGCCGCGCCGAGCGTCAAGACGCACGAGCTCGACGTGCCGCGCATCGGCTACGTGCACAGTTGGACGCGCACGCAAGATGAAGGCTGGGTGCGCGCGGCGCTCGACACGTACGGCATTCCGTACTCCTACTTCGGCGACGTGAATCTCCGCGCGGGCAACCTGCGCCAGAAGTACGACGTGATCATCATGCCGCACATCGGCGGCACCGTGCAGAGCATGGTGAACGGCCTTCCGAAAACCGGCGCCACGCCCCTGCCCTACAGGAAGACCGCCGACTTCCAGAGCTTCGGCACGCCCGACTCGTCCAGCGACATCCGCGGCGGGATGGGACTCGATGGCGTCAGGAATCTGGACGAGTTCGTCGAGCAGGGCGGCACGCTGATCGTCGAGGGGTCGACGGCGGAAATCTTCCCGGCCTACAACCTCGCGCCCGGCGTGAGCATCGAGCAGCCGGACAGTTTGTTCGCGCGCGGCAGCATCATGCGCGGCGACATCACCGACATGACGAGTCCCATCGTGTACGGCTACGAGCACGACGAGATCCCGGTGTACTTCAACCAGGGTCCCGTGATGCGCGTGGCCTCGGGGCCGGGCGAATTCTTCGGCGGCTTCAATCGCGGCCCGGACGTTGGGCAGGACGTGACGCCGATGGCGACGCCAATGCCGTTGTCGCCGTGGAATCCCGACTCGGCGGCCGGCAATGCGACGCGGACGCGCGGGCGGCCGTTAGGCGCGGCGCGCGGAGGCCGCGAGCGCGCGGCAGCGGCCGGCGCGAACGCCGACACGTCGTCGCAGGGACCACGCGTCATCATGCGATTCCCGCGGCGTCCGGCGGACATGCTGCTGTCCGGCACGCTGGACGGCGGCGAGGCGTTGTCCGATCGCGCGCAGGTCGTGGACGAGACGGTGGGCAAAGGCCACATCGTGATGTTCGCGATCCGGCCCTTCTGGCGCTGGCAGACCCAGGGGACCTACATGCTCGGCTTCAATACGATCATGAACTGGGATCACCTGAGCGCTGGTCGGTCGGCGGCGGCCGAGCCGCAGGTGGGAGCGCGCTAGGCATCCGGGCGGCGCGGTAGCATCCGATCGGGTCGACGAACGCCTCGCTATGTGAAGGCTGAGGTTACTATGGAGGGCCAGCGGCGTTATATTAAAGCCTCGCTTTAATATAACGCCGCTGGCCCATTCATATTAAAGGCAGCTGCACGCATGGCTTCGCCAGAAATCGAGTCGGGGCGCGCCGGACACTACCAAGCTCAGCCTGCTGGCTACCGTGCGTTCATCCCTCGGCCGCTCCCGCCCGATCCACCGATCCGGATGACAGACGAGCTGCAGCAGCGCCTCTCCGCAGCCGACATAGCGCTCGGCCGGCTCGACGGGTCGGTGCTGACGCTGCCTAACCCCGACCTCTTCGTGCTGATGTACGTGCGCAAGGAGGCCGTGCTCTCGAGCCAGATCGAAGGCACACAGAGCTCGCTCCAGGATCTCCTGTCCGCCGAGTCGCACTTGCTGACCAAGTCCGACGCGGGCGACGTCGGCGAGGTGGTGAACTACGTGGCGGCAATGAACCATGGGCTGGCGCGGCTACACGATCTGCCGGTGTCAGTCCGGCTCATTCGCGAGATTCACACGGAGCTCATGCGGGGCGCCCGGGGCGCGCCGGCTAACGCCGGGCGAGCTGCGCACCACGCAGAACTGGATCGGGGCGTCCGGCGCGACCCTCGCCGAAGCGAGCTTCGTTCCGCCGCCGCCGGCCCAAGTCCCGAGTGCGTTAGGCGACCTGGAAACGTTCCTGCACGCGTCGCACCCGCTGCCAGCCCTGCTCACGATCGGCCTCGTGCACGCGCAGTTCGAGACCATCCATCCGTTCCTCGACGGCAACGGCCGGATCGGCCGTCTCCTGATCACGTTCCTGCTCACGCAAACCGGGACGCTGCAAAAACCCGTGCTGTACCTGTCGCACTACTTCAAGCGACATCGCCGAGCGTACTACGAGCATCTGCAAGCGGTTCGGGATCGCGGAGACTGGGAGTCGTGGCTCCTGTTTTTCCTCACGGGCGTGGCCGAAGTGAGCGCCGACGCCACGGAGACGGCGCGTCGCATTCTGCTCATGCGCGAAGCCCACCGGAAGGGGGTAACCGAGCGACTCGGCCGCATCGCCGGCAACGGGCACAAGGTGCTCGAGTCGCTGTTCGACCGTCCTATCATCTCGGTGGACGCCATCCGGAAGTTGACCGGCACCACGTATCCGGCGGCCAACTCCCTGGCGGCCCGGTTGGTCGACGCCGGCATCCTAACGGAAATCACGGGCCAGGCGCGGCATCGGCGGTTCCGGTACGACCCGTACATCCGGCTGTTCTCGGACGGCCCATCGGCCGCCCACGCCTAACGGCGTCCACGCGGTCACCCACGGAGTCTGGCGCGCGCTGTGCTCGAACGCCGCCAGCGCCGCCGCCGACATGCCGGCCGCGCGCGAGAGCTCGCCGCGGAGGGAAGACGTGTTCGTACGCCCACCACCAAACCCATCGCCCATTCCCGCTGTCCAACCTCTGACTCGACCGGCGATGCGAAATCAGTGCCCTGTTGTTTTACTCTCTTGCTCGCGCTGCAGGCCGTGCAACCCGTGGCGGCACCGGCGCCGCGCGCGACGGCCACGACCGTTCACGCCACACTCGCCGCGACACCACCCGTCATCGATGGCCGCGATGACGACGCCGTGTGGGCGTCGGCGCCGGCGATCGACCAGTTCCTCGAAGCACAGCCAACCGAAGGCGCCGCACCGAAAGCGCGCACGGTGGCGCGCATCGCCTACGACGCGCACAACCTCTACGTGTTCGTGCGCGCGTACGATCCGCATCCCGACAGCATCGTGCGCCTCCTGTCCCGCCGCGACGAACCAACCGCGTCGGATCACATCACCATTCTGGTCGACTCGTATCACGATCGCCGCACGGGCTTCGAGTTCTCCGTCAACCCGGCGGGAGTGAAGACCGACTACGCCATCTACAACGATGGAACCGAGGATCCGGCCTGGGATGCGATCTGGGATGCGGCCACGCGCGTCGATTCCCTCGGCTGGACTGCCGAGTACCGCATACCGCTTTCGCAGCTCCACTATTCGCCGCGGAAAGACGGCGTGTTCGGCATTCTCATCTGGCGCGTGATACAGCGATACACGGAAACCATCACGTGGCCGCTCTATCGGATGTCGCGCTCGGGTCTCGTGTCGCAGTTCGGCGAGCTCACGGGACTGGATGGTTTGGCGCGACCCGGCGATCTCGAGGTCACGCCGTACCTCGTGACCAAGAACGTGCGAGGTCCGCAGTCATCCGGATACGATCGTGACCAACAAGTGAGCGCGGGCGGCGATCTCAAGTACCGAATGTCGTCCAACCTGCTCCTCAACGCGACCGTGAATCCGGACTTCGGTCAGGTGGACGCCGACCCATCGCAGATCAACCTCAGCGCTTTCGAGACGTTCTTCGCCGAGCAGCGGCCGTTCTTCGTCGAGGGCAAAGGACTGTTCACGTTCAACGTCAACTGCGTCGTGGTGCTGGACTGCAGCACCGGCGAAGGGCTGTTCTATTCGCGGCGCATCGGCCGCTCGCCGCAGTTGGCTGACGTGTACGACGACTCCACCGCCGCGCAGGCCACGCGAATTGTGGGCGCCGCCAAGCTCACCGGCCGGTTCGCCAACGGGTTTTCGTTAGGCGTGATGGACGCCGTCACCGAACGCGTCGGCGGCACCGGCGACGTGACGCTCGAGCCGCGCGCCAACTACGCCGTCGTGCGCGCGAATCAGGACTATGCCGGTGGAAACGGGAGCGTCGGCCTCATCTTCACCGGTGTGAACCGCGGCATGGATTCGTCGAGCAGTCCGTATCTGCACGCGAGCGCCTATGCCGGCGGCTTCGAATGCGCGGCGCCGGTTCCTCGGCGATTACGAGGTGTCGGGCTCGTTGGACGCGAGCCGCGTGGCGGGAACCCCTGCCGCCATCGCGCTCACGCAGGAAGATCCGGTGCACCTGTATCAGCGTCCCGACGGCCCGCTCACGTTCGATTCCACGCGCACATCGCTCTCGGGCACCAACGTTGAGCTGCGGGCGGCGAAGGTGGGCGGCAAGGTGCTGCAATGGGAAACCGCGTATCAGCGGCGGTCGCCCGGCTTCGAGATCAATGACATGGGCTTCCTGCTGCAAGCGGACCAGCAGGAGTGGACCAGTTGGGCCGCGCTCGCGTTCCGCACGCCCAACGCGCTGTGGCAGCAGCTCCGGTGGAACTTCAACTACTGGCAATACTGGAGCGACGCCGGCCTTCCCACCGAGCGCGCGTTCAACACCAACGTGCACACGCAATTCAACGACCGGTGGTGGCTGCACATGGGCGGCACGATCGGTCAGTTAGGCACGACCTTCTGCGACCGGTGCGCGCGCGGCGGGCCGGCCATCCGCCAGGACCCGTATCTCGCGCCGTGGCTCATCATCCAGGGCGACGATCGCGATGCGCTGCTGCCGTCGGTGTCCGTCAACTACTTCCGCGGCGACGGCGGCCGCTCGTCGTCGATCAACGTCGCTGCCCGAGCTCGACCTCAAGGTGTCGTCGCGCTTCGCGACGTCGGTCAGCGCCGGCTACACGCGGAACCGCGGCGCCAATCAGTACTTCGGCACGTTCACCGACTCCGCATCGGCGCTGCATTACACGTTCGCGCATCTCGAGCAGCGCACGCTCAACGTCACGTGGCGCCTCGACTATACCTTTACGCCTAACGCCACGCTCCAGTTGTACGCGTCGCCCTTCGTGTCCAAGGGCACGTACAGCGACGTGCGCGAGCTGGCGGACCCGCACGCCGTCGCGGACGCGGCGCGCTACCGGCCCTACGGCGACACCACCGTCGCCGACGACCCCGGCGGCTTCAACGTCCAGCAATTCCGCTCGAATCTCGTGTTCCGATGGGAGTACCGTCCCGGCTCGACGCTGTTTCTGGTCTGGAGCCAGGGGCGGGACGGATCGTTTCCCGTCGAGGGCAGCCAAACCTTCGGCGGCGACCTCCGCCAGCTGTTCGCGCAGCGGTCGAACGACATCTTCCTGATCAAGTTCTCGTACTGGTTCGCGCGCTAGCCGGTCCTTCCGTTAGGCGAATCGCCCGTCCGGCCTATCGCGCAACCACGGCGGCGTCCGTCACCCGGAATCGCATCTGCATGCCGGCCCGCAGGTGCGGTTCGACGTGGCAATGAAAGAGCCAATGCCCTCGTTGTCGGGCACCATGTCGGCGACCTGCATGCCCCTCTGTCGGTGTACTCGCGATAGAGCGCCTTCTTGTACACGGTGCCCACTGTGTGTGCGCCGCGCTTCGTCCACCGTTGCTCGATCGCGTTGAACGGCTCGCCGCTCACCTGGTTAATGCCGGATGGCGCGTAGTCCCACATCACCTCATCGGCGGCAATGAAATACGTGTGCGTGGTTCCGGTCTCGTGCCGCGCCGGGTCGAATGCGACTCCCCGAGACAAAGAGGAGGGAGGAATAGACCAGAGACGCGGCGGCGATGGAGAGGAGGTTCGTCATGCGTACCTCGCTGACAATGACGCGGCGGGAAGCCGCGACGAGGTTCAAGCTGGCGAGCTCATGCCTGGGAGTCAATGCGGCGGGAGTGATTTCGCCGGGGACGCGGAATCAACGGGCGCTCTCCGTTCGCGCGGTGAGCGGCCAATCCCGCATGGCGAGTGACAGCTCGGGTGTGGCTGTCGGCTCGTGGCCCGCCGCGTTAGGCAGCGGTCGCGCCTGTGCCCGCTCGGCTCGCGCAGCGACGATTCGCCGTTGCCCCGCGCAGGCCTGATCGGTAAGTTAGGCGGAGATCGTCCGCTCACCGTTAGACACGCAGCCCCCCTTTCTCCACTCGGAGTGTGCCATGACGCGTACCACGTCGTCGATCGCAGCGATGGCCGTCCTCACGTTGCTCGTCCCCGCAATGTCCGGCTGCGGCCTGATCCTGGGCGGCGGCAGCCGCGAAACCATTCAAGTGCAGGCGAGTCCGGCGGACGCCAAGGTCACGACGAGTCCATCGACCGGCGACTTTACGGCGCCGACGACGCTCAACCTGGAGCGGAAGACCAACTACGTCCTCACCTTCCAGAAGGACGGGTACACGCAGGCGACGACGCAGATCGAGAGTCATGTGCGGACCGGATATGTCGTGGCCGACGTGTTGTTGACGGGCTTGATCGGCGTCGTCGTGGACGCGGCGACCGGCGGCTGGTCCAAGCTGACGCCGGAAACCGCGAACGTCACGCTCACCAAGGTCGCGAGCGTCGAGGGCGCGGACACGATCACCGTCGGCCTCACGCTGCATCGCACCGCCCGCGCCAACGTCGTCGACGTGCGCTCGAGCGATCCCGGGGTCATGATCGAAGTCACGCCTGACCGTTAGCACCCGCGCACGAGCCCATCGGTCCTGGTGCACCGCGTCTGTAGTTCTGATCGCAGAAGGGTGGGAAGAGGGAAGCGCTCGCTCACGCTCGCTGCGGGAAGCAGCGAGCGTGAGCGAGCGCTTCCGTCTTCCCCCTTCTCGGCGATCACAAATTCAGACGCGGTCTCCTAGCATCCGGGATTGCACGCCTTGAGCTCCATACCGTACACGCCCAAGTTCTGCGGTCCCGGCAAGTTTTTCGCCTCCTTGATCTCGAGCACCATCGTCTTCCCTGCCTGCCCAACGTCGTAGTCCCCCTTGATGAGATGATCGAGGATGAAGTGCGCGTTCATGTACGGCAGCGTGAAATGCCCCATCACCGGCAGCATGAGCGTCAATGGGGCAATCACCACGTAGAACGTGTGCGCCCGCGTGAACGTGTCGTTGAAGTCGGTCCGCGCCGCGCCTAACGTGAGCGTGATCTTGCCGCCCGCGTACTGCCCGGTGACCGGCACGTAGAACGACGTCGGCGACGTGAGCGCGTTCACCATCCCGCCCTCGGCGTTGTCGGTCGCCGCCGGCGCCACATCCTTGTGCCCGTAGTAACCGCCCTTGATCATCGCGCCGTACAGATCGGTGCTGAACACGTTCTCGAAATACGTGAAGTGCGTGGCGCCGCCTTCGAACTGGCCGCTCAACGCCACCGCCTGACCCGTCGCGTCCTTCGGATAGCGCAGCGTCAACTTGCCCTTGATGGCGGTGGAAAAATTCCACCACTCCACGGGGTCGTGGCCGCCAACGGGCTTACTATAGAAGTGCGCGGTCATCGTCGCGGTGAACTCGCCCTCGAATTTCTGGCAGTACTTCGCGAACAACTGCTCGTTGGCATAGGCGATCACGTCGCCGGCCAACGACGTCACTTTGTCGAACACGCCTAACGGACCCTCGGCGCCGTCCACGATCTTCGGCAGATACTTCTTCGACTCCGACACCGCGAACGCGTAGCCGGGCGTCGACCGGACCGACTCGGGAATGTGCTCGACCAGCTTCTCGGCGATCTCGCTTTCCGACCCCACCTCCAGCTCGTTCTCGGCTAACGATTCGTTAGGCTTTCCCGCCGCCTTGGGCAAGCCGGTGGTCAGCTTGCCGGCCGCGTCGACGCCCGCAGCCGCGGACGCCGGCAGCTCCGACTTGACCATGCTCGTCGCGAACCCGACGGCGAAGTCGAACGGCTTCTTCGCGATCTCCATCATTTCCGGCACCGCCTTCAAGGCCTGCGTCGCGTGATCGATCGCGTCGCACGTCTGCACGCCTTTCTGGCTGTCCGCGATTTCTTTGGCGTATTGCTCCTTGGCTGCTTTGGCTTCCTGGTCTAACTGAGCCAGAATGGTCGAACATCGCTTGCAACGCCTGCTCGCTCGCCGGGTTTTCGGACACCATGTCCTTGAACGGCTGGAGCGTCGTGGCGAGCGCTGCCGCCTGCGCCGGGAGTTGCTTGACCGCCGCACTGAGCTGGTCGAGCTTGGCCTCCATGTCCGTCTTGGCCGGCGAGTCCGGAACGTTGTCCACTTCGCGCTTGATGGCCGTCACCAGCTCGTCGGGTTCGTCCAGGAACGCCTTGTTGTCGGCGACTTCATCATCGATGTCGATGGGATACGTCTTGACCGTGAACTCGCCGTGCGTCGCGGCGCCCTTGGGACCGTCCTGGGCGCTCACCTTGTACGTGCCCGTTCCCTGCGTGCGGGAGAAGGTCACGGAGTAGTGGGCGGTCTGGTCCGGCACGGCGGTGAGGCTGGCGGCGGCGCCGCCCGGCGGGGTGACGGTGACCAACACCGGCACGCCGGGCTGCGGATAGGCGAGCCCCGAGATCGTGATCGTTCCGTTAGGCGGCGTCTCGGCGGGCGAGACGGTGAGGGTGAGGGCGGGGTCGTCGGCGCTGGGCGCCGGCGCCTGCGCCAACGCCGGCGCGGCCACGACGCACGACAACAGCAGGACGACGCGGAACACGGTCATTGGCGCACCAGACGAGTCGGGGTGGAGGCGGCGGACGAGCGGCGCGGAACCGCCGCGCCGGCACCGTTGCCTAACGAGAGCGCCCGCGCTCACGGGCGCCGCGAGCGCGACATGATGATCGTGGTCGGCTTCCCCGGTGTGGACAGCACCATCACCGAGCGCTTGCCATGCACTCCGTCGTCCGGCAAGTCCCACCCCGATACCCGCTCCCCCGCCGCCGTCGTATCGGTCGCGGCGGTGTCGGACGCGGCGGTGTCGGCCACCGACGGCGAGTCCTTCTGTATGCCGAACATCTTCATGATGTTCTTCGGCGAGAGTTGCTTCGCCATGGCCTTCATCTCGTTCACGTCGATCTTCGTCTCGTGCGATCCCATCGGCATGTGATGCTGGTACCACGACGTGACGGAATCGTACGAGTCGCTGGTGGCGAACGCGGTGGCAGTGCCCGTGTCCGCCGGAATGTCGGAGCGCGTCGATACGGCGCTGAAGGCGGTCGTCACATCCATGGGGAAGCGCGGCAACGCCGTCTGATCGAGGCTGAAATCATTGGCCGTCTTGGTGTTCACTTGTGGGCCCGGCGGTGTGGGCCGATCTTTGGGTCCCCGCCCGTCGAGCTGGTCCTGGGACAACTGCGCGACGAACCCGGTGCTGAGGGTGTCGACAGGCTTGGGCTTTTTCTTGAATTCGCCCGAGTCGAACGGGGTGTTGCTGTTGCCGTTGCCGTTCCCGCCCCCGGCGTCGCCGCCGCCCCCGCCCGAAGCGGCGGAGTTCCCGTTACCCGCGTCGATGGTGTCGATAGGGGTTTTGACGTAGCCGCCGCCGCTGGCGGTGCCCTTTGCCGAGCCCGGGCCTAATTTTGCCGGCGCCCCAGAGCCCGTGGCATGCCCCCCGCCCAACACCACGCTGCCGCCCTCGCCGCCGGACCGCATCCGGCAGTAGCGTAGGCCTAACAGAAAACCGAGGATGAACGCCACCAGCACGGCGATGGTCCACAGGATCCGGCGTTTGCGTTCGGGGGTCATGGTCGGAGATCCTGGTTGTTCGCGGAGAACGACATGTTGACTCCTGCTCGAAGTGACCGTGCGCGTGGCTCAGCGGCCGGCGAGCCGACCGCGGATGCGGGCGGCAAGTTCGTCGGCGCGTCGAGAGTGTCGCGCGGTGCAGTTATCCAGGTGCTATGCTGGCCGTTACGGCGCGGTTATTTGAGCGGAATGCCGCAGAAAACCGGGTGATTTGATTGCCCGGCCCACCGGGACGCCAAGTAGCGACCCAATTCGAATGACCTTGGGCCGGCGCCTTCGTGCGCTCCTGATGAGATCCTCGCCGTGGTTGCACGGACAACGACACGGATCTCTGCGAATCGCACTTCTGTTCGGGCGGATTCGTACTGCCGCATCGCTTTCTTTGCTTTCCCCAAAGCTCTTGCCGTGTCCGTTCGTGTCCCGTCGTGTCCGCGTTCACCCTCGCGGAAGCTCGCCTCGGCATCGGATGGGTCACGAGCGATCAAAAGCAACGGTCATCGCGCCGTTCCGCTCCCTCGCCGCTCGCGCTCCACGCGTGTGGACGCGGACAAAGGCGGACGCCTCTTTCCTCGTTTTCCCCTGAAGCTTTACCGTGTCCGTTCGCGTCGGGCCTGCCTGGCTGGCTACGACGTTCATGATGAAAGGATCAAAGCGGAAAGCAAGAGATCGGAGCGGATCGTTCCGTTAGGCGAAATGGCGCGCCGCGCGCAGGCGGGAGCCGTCTTTTTTCTTTGAACAAAGGCTTTTCTGTTGTTGCCCTATCCGCCGTTATCCCTGGTTTCCGCTGTAATCCTTTCAACATGAGCGTCGTAGCCAGCCCCCTCCAACCCGGAGCGGTGTGGTGGTCGGCACGGTAGGAGCGACGGCGGTTTTGGCGTCATACGTGCCGGCCCGGCGTGCGCTGCGAGGCGATCCCACCGAGGCCTTACGGGCGGACTAACAGGGGTCGCTACTCACGAACAGACACGCTGTAGGCGGTTGAGGCCGATGATGCTCTTCTCGCTGAGTCCCGGCTGTACGCGATAGTAGGTCACCGCGTACGTGTCCATGTCGGCTCCGTCCTTCCCCGGATTACCCATCACGAGCACGAACATCGTGCCCGCCGAATTGTAAAACGTGTCGTCCGATCGGCCGGCAGCGTACGCGTGCGTCCGCTTGAAACCAGGGAGATGCGAACCGTACCACGCGACGACGGAGCTCACCTTTGCACTGGATCCCGTGAAGGCATAAAAATCCCCCTCCATCTTGCTCTTGCACGAGATCGCGTCCGGCATCTTCACGGGATCGTTTCGAGTATGGTATTGAAGACACACCGGAGTACGGCAGGCGGATTCCGGATCCAACGGAAGACTCGTCAACGGGTCGGTTGCCGGTGTCGAGTCGCGCGCCGAAGAGAACGCTGTTCCGGCCCGTGGGGGAAGCGCTCGCGATGCGCCGGTTGCGGTCGACGCGAGGCTCATGACGGCAACGACGGCGATCGTTGATGTGAACTGCATGTGAGATCTCCTGGGCTATTGGGTGCGGCGCGACGTGTCGTCGGCGACTCGTGCACACAGGATCCTTCACTGCCGTTATTGGAGCGTTACGCAGGCTAGCCGAACGTGAAAACGACGGCCTGCGCGCCAGCATCGAGAAACTCGATCTCGAACGTGCGATCCGCGATCGGCTGCTGTTGGCGGATCAGCTGATACAACCGCTGCTCCGTGATCGTGCCGTTGCCCTGCGAATCGACGTCGCCGCCGTGGGCGGAACCGGGCGCTTGCCCGTCGATGCGCACGCGGAATCGCACCGGCGTTCCGTTCGCCGCCGGACCCAGCACCAGGTGCAGGTCGCGGGCGTGGAAGCGGAACACGACCCGTCCGTTAGGCGCGTTCGACACGGCGCCCTGATGCCCCACCGTCCAATCGCCCGACAGCGCCCACTGGTTGAGCGGCAGCGAATCGGGCGCCGCATAGGCGCGAGACTGGTCCTTCGCGGCGCCGCCCGGAGACGCAAAATTCTCGGCGCGGTCATAGCCGACGTAGGTTTCCTTGGACAGGAGGTCGTTCCAATCGGCCGGCGCCTCGATGCCGCGCGGGCGCACAAACACCAACTGGTCTTCGGGGTCGCCGCGGCCCGCTTCGGTGAGCAGTTGCTGGATGACGCGTTCCGCGTCGTCGTACGCACCCTCGCCGAAGTGATGATAGCGAATGCGCCCCTGCGCATCGGCGATGTAGAGGGCCGGCCACACGTCGTTGTCGAACGCGCGCCAGATCGCGTGGTCGTTGTCGACCGCCGTCGGGAAATCGATCCGCTGCTCGCGCACCGCCCGCCTAACGTTGTCGAGATTCTTTTCGAACTCGAACTCGGGCGCCTGCACGTTGATCACCACCACGCCCCGATTACGGTACTTCTCGGCCCAGGCGCGGACGTACGGCAGCATGCGCAGCGAGTTGATGCAGGTGTAGGTCGAGAAGTCGACGACGACGACCTTCCCGCGCAAGCTGGCGGCGGACAGCGGTCGCGACTCGAGCCACGTGGCCGCGCCGTCGAGCGACGGCAGCGTATCGTTAGGCAGGCGCATGGCTGTCGCCGGCAGCAATCGCGCCGCGCGTCCATGCGCCCACGTCTCGCTCGGAGTGCCGATGAGGCACACGAGCACCGCGGCGAGCCCGAGTCGTGGTGCGTGCATGACGGACGTCCTCTTGGTGACGGGGTGTCGCTACCGTGGCCACGTCCTGAAAATAATCGGTCCGCGCGACGAACCCACGAATCCGCTCACCGCCAGGCGATCTCATCGGCCGCCGTGTCCAACGCGACGTAACCGGCCTCGAGGACGGGAACTGGTGGCGATGGCCGCCGCCCTCGGCGGTGGCTCGCCAACGGAGCGCGCCGCCCGTGCCTAACGGCACAGGCGGCGCGGTGACCAAGGTCAGTCCGAGACGGTCGCTCGGCTGACGCCGGGCACTAGCTCAGGCGATCACCGAACGGCGACCGTTTGCCCAGCTCGGACTGACTGTGGTACTATGACTGCTAGACAAGGGATCACCTCCTCCGTTGCAGGGTGAAACTTGGGGCTCGTATCGTAGAAATAACCGCGTGCACACGAGAACCCAAGAGGAGCCGACCGCTCGCATGATCTTCGACCCCGCTGCCTCGCCGTTCGCCGACTGGGAGAACTTTTACGTCATTGTCGGCTCGTCGGCCGCCGCGCTCACCGGTCTCCAGTTCGTCGTCATCGCGCTCATCAGCGAGTCGGGGGCGAAGACCGGTGGCCGCGAGATTGCGGCCTTCGGCACGCCGACCGTCGTGCACTTCTGCGCGGCGCTCCTCGCGTCGGCGATCGTCAGTGCGCCGTGGCGAACGCTCGCCAACCCCGCCTTTGCCTTTGGGGCCCTCGGCGTGGCAGGCGCCGTCTATGCCGTCGTCGTCACGCTTCGTGCGCGCGCGCAAACCGGATACCAGCCCGTTCTCGAGGACTGGCTGTGGCATTCCATCCTGCCATTCAGCGCCTATGGCGCGATGGTGGTCGCATCGCTCGTGCTGCGCCACGATCCGGAGGAAGCGCTGTTCCTGGTGGGCGGCGGATCGCTGCTCCTTCTTTTCGTCGGCATCCACAACGCGTGGGACACGGTCACGTTCATCACGCTCAAGTACCGCTCCTCGAGCGACGAGTCCAAAGCGAGTACCGGGTCGGTCTGAGTCAATCAGCGCCGGTGGCAGCGATCCGGTCGTCCAAGCATTCGGGTGCCTGAGCAGGGCTGCCTACTCCGTTCATGTTGAAAGGATAAAAGCGAAAACCAGGGATACCTGCGGATAAGGCAACAACACAAAGCCCTTGTTCAAACAACAAAAACGGCTCCCGCCGGCGCGAGTCGCGCCCTCTCGCCTAACGGAACGATCCGCTCTCATCCCTTGTTGCCGCTTTGATCCTTGCAACATGAACGTCGTAACCAGCGAGGCGGCCCCGACACGAGGACGCCGGCGCCGATCGGTTTCGACCTGGCCCAGCACCGCGCCGGCGGCTTGACAGGCGGGTGTCCCGCACCGAAATCCGAGGGAGCCGTCCGCGTCCGGATGAACGGGGACGGCGTGCACCATCGACCACCAGGAGGATTGCGTTGTCCCGACTCGACCTGAAGCGGCGCTCTGGATGGGGCGGAGCGTCGCGCACCGCATGCTGTCTGCTCACGGCCGGCGCGCTCGCCTGGCCCGCCGCCGCGCAAACCGCCGCCCGCGCGCGCGAATACTCGAGCGTGGCCATGTCGCCTAACGGACAACAGGTGGCGTGGATCGGACCGGCCCGGTCGGGCGACGGCACCGCCGTGATGCTCGCGGCCGGGGGCGGCACCGGCTCGCCGGCGGCGCTCGAGCTGCCCGGCGCCGACGCAAACAGCGCCGATGAGGTCATCTGGTCGGCCGACAGCCGTCAGTTAGGCATTCTGGCGTCGAGCCACGGTGCGCCGGCGGTCTTTCTCGTGGACGCCGCGTCGCATTCGGCGCGGCGCCTGGCGCGCGTCGCCGGTTCGCTCCACGACATCCGCTTCTCGCCCGACGGGTCGCACATCGCCGCGTTGTACTCGTCGCCGTCCGAGGAGGCCAACGGCCCCACGCAGGCGACGCCGCGCGACACCGGCGCGATGGACGCGCACGTCGACCGCCAACATCTGGCCCTCATCGACGTGCCGTCGGGCGCCCAACATTTGCTCTCGCCGAGCGACCTCTACGTGTACGAGTTCGACTGGTCGCCTAACGGAAAGGAGCTGGTGCTGAGCGCGGCTACCGGCTCGGGCAACAACAACTGGTGGGTGGCGCGTCTCTTGAGTCTCGACGCAACCACCGGCGCCCTCCGCCAGATCGCCAAGCCCGCGGTGCAGATCGCGCAGCCGCTCTGGTCGCCCGACGGATCGCGCATCGCGTTCATCGGCGGCATCATGAGCGACCAGGGCTCGACCGGCGGCGACCTCTACACCGTCCCCGCCGCCGGCGGCGTCCCGCGCGACCTCACGCCTAACGCAACCGTCTCGGCGGCGGCGTTCCGGTGGCAGGGCCCGGGGACGCTCCTGGCCACGATGTGGTCGCACGGCGGCTCCGAGATCGCCAGCGTGAATGCCACGTCGGGCGCGATCACCTCGCTCTGGACGGGCGACGAAACCATCTCCACGCGCTCGGGCCGCGGGCTGCCGGTCGTGTCCGCCCCCGACAGCGGACACACGGTGGCGCTGGTGCGCGAGTCGCTCAGCACGCCGCCCGAAGTGTGGGCCGGTCCCGTTGGGCATTGGACGCAGATCACGCGCGCGAACGCCGGCCTCACGCCGGCGTACGGCAAGTCCGTGAGCGTCCATTGGCACGACCAGCAGTTCAACGTCCAGGGATTCCTGATTTATCCGAGCGACTTTCAGAACGGCAAGCGGTATCCGATGATCGTGTCCGTGCACGGCGGTCCCGCTGCCGCATCGGCGTCCACGTTCATGTCGGCCGGATCCGAGGCGGCCGCGCTCTCACGCGCCGGCTACTTCGTGTTCATGCCGAACCCGCGCGGCAGCTTCGGCCAGGGCGAGGCGTTCACGCGCGCCAACATCAAGGACTTCGGACACGGCGACCTGCGCGACATCATGGCCGGCGTCGACACCGTCATCGCCCGCTATCCCGTCGACCCGCAGCGGCTTGGCCTAACGGGATGGAGCTACGGCGGATTCATGACCATGTGGGCCGTCACGCAGACGAACCGGTTCCGCGCTGCCGTGTCCGGCGCCGGCTTGTCCAACTGGCTCAGCTACACCGGCGAGAACGGCATCAGCGAGTGGATGGTCCCGTACTTCGGCGCCACGGTGTACGAGGATCCGGCCGTGTACGCAAAGAGCTCGCCCATGAACTACATCACGCACGCGCGCACGCCCATGCTCATCGTGGTCGGCGAGCGCGACGCCGAGTGCCCCGCCCCGCAGTCGTTCGAGTACTGGCGGGGGCTGCAGCACGACGGCGTGAAGACGCAACTGGTCGTGTATCCCGACGAAGGGCATCACTTCGCCAACCCGGCGCACCAGGCCGACGTGCTGCGCCGGTCCATTGCGTGGTTCGACACGTATCTGGAGGCGAAGCCAGCGGGCTGATGCAGCGCGCACGCGGCGGCGATCCACGCGCTGCCAGTGGGCCACAACGGGTAACGGCGAATCAACGGAGGGATAACGCGACCCTCCCATTGTTGCCGCATGACAACCCAGGCAATGAACGTCGCCGACCGGCGCCTCGCGATCATCGCCGGTGCCAGCGGCGCCGTGTCGATCGCGGCGCTGGTCGCCCGTCTGATGGGCGCCCTGTCGTCGGGGATCGCCACCGTCGTCGCGACGATCGCTGTCGGCGTCGGCCTCAAGGTCGCGTTCACTTACGCGGCACGGTCGGCGTCGTCGGCCGGCCGCGCGCGCATCATGAACACGGTGTCGCTCGTTGGACTCGGCGTGTCGGCGGCAGCCGGTCTGGCCGCGTTGCCGCGACTGACGCAGGCCGGCGGCATCGGGCTGTTCGCGGCGGACGTACTCGCGCAACTGTGGACGCTCGCGATTCTGCTCGTGGTGACCGGTCCGGTGCGGACGTTCGGCTGGCGCGTATTCGCCGGCGCCGGCCTAACGGGCTTTCTGGCGATCACCGGGCTGGCCAGGCTGGTGGGCCGTCCGCTCATCGTGTGGCTCGGGACGTCGAGCATCCTAGCGGGCGCGGTGTGGGTGCCGATCACCGAGGAGCTGTTCAAGCTGATCCCGGTGTTCCTGGTGTTGGCGATCGCCGTCCGCCGCACCACCGTGCGACCGGCCGCGCTCGACGTGATGCTGGTGGGCGCGTTCACGGCCGCCGGCTTCCAGGCCTACGAGAACGCCGGGTTCGGGCGCGGCGGGTTCCACTTGTCGGCGGTGCCGGCGCTGTCGCTCGTGTTCCCGATGGACGGCGCGGGGATGGCCGCCGGCTGGACCGTCGCGCAGACCGGGCACCTGGTGCACACCGCCCTTCTTGCGTTAGGCATCGCGTTCGTCGTGCTCTACCGCAACCGGCTGCGCTCGCCGGGGCGGGTGGCGCTGGTCGTCATTGCGGCGGTGCTGATCGAGCACTGCGCCGAGAACGCCATGGCCACCGGACGGGTGGGCGATCTCCTGTCGCGTGTGCTGATCGTGCTGATACTCGGCGGCTGGCTGTCCTCGCTGGCGCTGGTGGGAGCAGTGGCGTACGTGCTGCGGATCGAGCGACGGTGTGTGGGCGCCGAGGGATGGCGCCTGGACCGATGGATAGTCGTTCCACCGGCCGAGTCGCGGCGGCGCGCCGCCGCGCTGGCCCGGGCGCAACGCGCCGAGCCTAACGCAACGACGGCGGCCGCGCCCGTGGCCGTGGCGGTGGGCGCATCATGATCGACCTCCATGTCTTCGTATCGATCGCGCACTGGTGTTTGAGCTGCGTGAACGACGGTAACGTCGTGCCGCCCGCCGTGGGCGTGGTGGCCGGCGCCGGCGCGGCTGCGGCCGGCATTGGTGGGTTAGGCCAGAGCGGGTTGTTGGACGGCGGTCTGCCGCCGGGCGGCGTGGGCGACGGTGACGGGGCCAGCGACGCGGGCAGCGGCGCTGGTACGGGTGCGGGCGGTGATGCCGGTGACGGCGGTGCTGGCGGTGCTGGCGGCACGGCCGGTTCTGGAGGCGGTGCCGGCGGCGGAGCGGGCGCCGGTTCCGGATCATTGGGGCATTTGCCGCCACCGCCGCCTCCGGCACAGTCGCCAGTGAATCTGCCGCCACCGCCGCCTCCGCCTCTCTACCCATTGGGGACGCTGCCGCCGCCACCGCCGCCCTCGGACGGCACGACCTTGCCGCCACCGCCGCCGCCGCCGCTGACCAACCCCAACGGGCCGGCGCCCGCCGACCCGCCCGCCGCGGCCGCGCCCACGCCTAACGGGCCGCAGCCCATCGGCAGCACACCGCCGCCCGATGGACCACAGCCCATCGGCAGCACGCCACCGCCTAACGGACCGCAGCCGATCGGCGATACGCCGCCGCCCGGCGGCCCGCAACCCATCGGCACGCCGCCCGACGGCTCGGCGGGCGGGACCAACACGTATCCCGCCGGCGGCGGCGCGACCATCACCGATAATCCCGACGGATCGGCGGAGGTCCACAATCCGGACGGCACCAATGAGTACATCCCGCCGCCGGACGCGCCGCAGCCCGTGGATCAGACCCCGCCGCAGGGCGGTCCCACACCCATCGGGGACACCCCGCCGCCTAACGGACCGCAGCCCATTGGCACTCCGCCCGACGGCTCGGCGGGCGGGACCAACACGTACCCCGCCGGCGGCGGCGCGACCATCACCGATAATCCCGACGGATCGGCGGAGGTCCACAATCCGGACGGCACCAATGAGTACATCCCGCCGCCGGACGCGCCGCAGCCGGTGGATCAGACCCCGCCACGGGGCGGTCCGCAACCCATTGGCGACACGCCGCCGCCTAACGGGCCGCAGCCCATCGGCACGCCGCCCGATGGCTCGGCGGGCGGGACCAACACGTATCCCGCCGGCGGCGGCGCGACCATCACCGATAATCCCGACGGATCGGCGGAGGTCCACAATCCGGACGGCACCAATGAGTACATCCCGCCGCCGGACGCGCCGCAGCCCGTGGATCAGACTCCGCCGCGCGGCGGCCCGCACGAGATTCCGCCATTGGGATCGGATGCGGGATCGGATGCGGGATCGGATGCGGGATCGGATGCAGGATCAGACGCCGGATCCAACACGGGGTCCGACGGCGGGACCGGTGACGGCAAGCCGCCCGACGGTTGAGCGCTTGGGCGACCGCTCAGAGTCTCATCGCCGCCGGCGCCGCGCGCGTCACGAAGAAGGTCGAGCGCGCCGCGGCGTCGGGAAATGTGGCGCGGTAGGCGTCGGCCCATCGGCGGCAGAACGCGTCGCTCTGCACCGCGTCGACGAGCGCCCAGACGCTGCCGCCGAAGCCGGCGCCGAACGCCGACGCCGCGCACGCGCCGAACGCGCGCGCCTGTTGCACGAGCGCGATCGTCTCCGGGATCTGGTTGTCGAGCGCGCGTTCCGCCGCCCGCTGCGACCGCTCCACCTGCGCGCCGAAGGCCGCCAGGTCGCCGCGCGCGAGCGCGTCGCCGGCGGCGGGGATGATGTCGTTGGTTTCGGCGTCGAACTGCTCCACCCGCGCGATGAGCGATGCGGGCGAATAGCCCGCATCGCGCACGTCGCCTAACGCAGCGAGGAGTCGCGCCCGCGCGTCGGGCGCCGACGCGAGTGCTGCGCCCATGGACGCATTGGCGCGGCCGGTGGCGCGCCGCCACACGTCGAGCGCCGCACTCAGGCGCCGCGAGACATCATTGTACCGATGGAGCATGGCGCCCGTTTTTTCCGCCTGGACGCCGCTGGCCGCGACGACGAACGTGGTGTGCGCCGGCAGCGCAATCTCGCGCTCGAACGTGACCGGACAGAAGCGGTACTGCACGAGCGCGTCGCGTCGCGCGGCGAGGATGGCGGTGTGGTCCTCGCTGCCGCCGAAGGTGCCGACGCCCGTGCTGCCCTGCGAGCGGTCCGAAGTCGAGGCCGTTCTCGACGGCGCCCAGGTAGCCCGCCAGGTCGTCGGTGGTGCGGCATCGCGCCGCGGTAGGCCGGCCGCTCGTCGAGCCGGTTCACTCCGCCTAACGCAAGAAACGTCATCACGACGAGGGCGCTCGAGCTGCTCACCCCGGCGGCGTGCGGGATGTCGCTCCAGAACGCGATGTCGGCGCCGCGGAGCGGGCCGCCGAAGTTGGCGGCGATCCGGCGCGCGACGGTGATCGGATAGTTGGACCACGTGCCGGGCCTCGGAGCGGTCTCCGCGGACAGGTCGAATTCCGCCCACCCGTCGTGCCTGGCGTCCCGCATCCGCACGCGTGTAGCGTTAGGCGCGTCGGGATCGCGCGGGCGCACGAGCGCCGACACGCCGCGGTCCACCGCGCACAGGAGGCTCCGGCCGCCCCCGTAGTCGGTGTGCTTGCCCAGCACTTCGATGCGGCCCGGCACCCAGAGCGCCATCGGCGCATCACGCCCGGTGTCCGGCGCGCCAAGGCGGGCCAGCTCGGGCAGCAGACGCGCGAACGTCTCCCGCATCCGGGCGCCGTGCTCGGCCGTTAGGCCGAGCGATGCGACGCGCGCGGCGAGGTCCGGCAGGGCGTCACGGTGGGACACCGGCCTCAGTCCGTGCGGCGCCGACAAACCACTCTCTGCATTCGAGGGACCCACGCCTCGATCACGGTGTCTGTGTGCCTAACGAAGTGTATGTGTGCCTAACGAATGAGACGAGCGCGATGGCCGCCGTGCGGCCCAACCGAACGTCGCGCCATTGAACAGTACTGCCTTGCCTTTCGCTCGGGGAAGGAGCTGGTATATTGCGGATGCCGCAATCAGGCGGCGTCAGCCAAGGACGCGAATGCCGCCGCACGCCGCGCACCCAGTCTCCGAGACGCTGCCTTCCCAAGTCCGAGTGCACGTCCTCGGCGCGGGGCCCGTGGGTCTCGCGGCCGCAGCGCTGCTCCAGTCGAGCGACCGGTTCTCCGTTCGCCTCTACGAAAAGCGACGCGAGTACACTCGGACCCGAATGGTGCAGCTCGCGCCGTATCTCGTCGCCGACTCGATCGCGAGCTACTGCACCGACTACATTGATGGAGAAAGCGTCGAAGCCATCTTCGAGCCATCCGAGCTCGCGGAGGGCCTCGCGTTTCGGCAGTCCATCCCGGCGGACTTGATGGAGCTGCTGCGCGGTTGGACCGCGGGCTTCTGCCCTCTCAACGCAATCGAGCGCTCCCTGAGCGACCTCATCGACGCCCGTCACGCGCATCCGGTCACGCGCACGGCAGGCGCCATCACGGCGCAGGACGCGGCGACGATGCTCGAATCGGGCGATGTCCTGATCGACTGCACGGGCACCAACTCGCTGCTCCGGGAATTGCTCGTGCCTAACGCAGGCGTCGGGGATGGGTCGGCGAATACGTTCAAGCTCCGGCTCGAATACGCGATCGTCGTCACGTTCCTCTACGGCCAGGCCTACGACTGCAACGAGTACTGCAAGTACTACAAGAACATTGACAACGCCTACTACAAGTTCATTCCGGCCGTCAAACGGACATACTACGATGGCCACGTCACCCACGTCACGGGTATCGTCAACATTACCGCCGAGGACTTCGAGCGGATGCCGTCGCGGTTCGACGGTGAGTGGCTCCGCGGCAACTTTCCGCAGGTCGCGCAGTCGATGGACCGGTTCATCGCCAAGGTCAAGACAGAGACCAACGGCGAGATTGTCGGCGACCTGGACATCATCCGCATCCCGCTCGACTTGTATCGAGCCCGCAATGCCACCAGCCTCGGGTTGCAGCGCGCGGGAGCCGGCGAGCACCCATTCGCGCGCTCGCCCGTGTTCCTGGTCGGCGATGCTGCCATGGGTTCGCCATACTTCCAGTCGATCTCGCTCGGCTTCGAGTGCGCAATGTTCCTGGCGGGATTGCTGATGCAGCGCGACCTGCTGCTGACGGACCTGCAGGCTCGCTACGAGCAGTTCACCTACAAGCAGTGGCTTCGCGTGTACATGCGCTCCAAGATGATCAAGCACAACAAGGATTTGTTCGAGCGCGTCGGCGATACCTTCGCACTGCTGGAGCAATTGCACATTTATTGACGCTGACGCCGCAGCGCACGCTAAAGGCTTCGTTAGGCGCGCGCGACGGGCTCCTTGATCTCCCACCGGGCGGACTTGCGCCTGCCTCGCGGCGGCACGAGTGTCGGTTGGCCGGGCTTCCAGTTGGCCGGGCACAATTCCCCGCACTGCAGCGCCGCCAGGACCCGCAACACCTCTCCGGTGCTCCGGCCCACGCTCAGATCGTTCACGCAGAGCCACCGGATCTTCCGGTCCTTGTCGAGCAGATACGTGGCTCGCAGCGGGACGTTGTCCACCGGATCCAAGATGCCTAACTCTTCGGCGACCTGCTTGTCGGCATCGGCGAGCATCGGGAACCCGATGTTGCGCAGGTCCGTGTTCTCCTTGCGCCACGCGAGGTGCGAGTGGTGGCTGTCTCCGCTCACACCGAACACTTTCGCCGCGAGGGCGCGAAACTCCCGGAGCGCGTAGTTGAATTCCATCAGCTCGGTGGGGCACACGAAGGTGAAGTCTTGCGGCCAGAAGAAGATCGCCGTCCACGCTCCCTCCATTCTCGTCGGAACTCACCGTGCGGAACTCCGACCCTGGCTCGACCGAGACGCAGGCCTGCAGGGAGAAGTCCGGGAATCGCGCGCCTAACCCGAGAAGTCGTGACATGGGTCGCTCCATTGTGTTCGAGTCAGGAAACGTGACGCCGGACCGCGCACTTCGCACTCCCCCCCTTCCCGCCCATTATTGACTGCCCTCTCCGTTCGCGGTACTGTTGGCCGGAGACGGATCGCCGCCAAAGGCGGTTCGAGTCCTCATACCCCCCGAGGCGTACATGAGTGACTTCACCGCAGTACTCAATCGGGTACAAGGCGACTACGCGTTCTACGTGCGGCTCCAGTCGGATTCCGAGTCCGCCTTGGCTGGGTACGAGCTCAGCGCTCACGAGCGGGAAGCGTTGACCAACCCCAAGCTCCTCGCCGATGCGATGGAGCACACGCTTCCGTGGAGCATCACGATCAAGATCTCCGGGACGCACGACTGGGTGAACCGGACGAAGCCGAAGCGAAAGGAGACCGCGCACGCACAGTTGATCGAGCGCGAGGCCCTACTCGTCCGCCGAGCCGAGAACGCCACCGACCGCCGGGCCTCGACCCTCCGACTCATTCAACTAATCGAGTGAACGACGCCCCTGAGGAAGCCCCCGCCATCCCGCGACCACAGTTGGTTTGGCCGTTCGACATTGGCATTGTCGGTACCGGTATCGTCGGGTCGCACCAACTGACCCGCGAGGCTGAGGAGGTCATTCGGCGAAGCAACCATACCTTCGTCATCTCCTCCGGGTACGGTTTGCCCGAGTACATTCAAGACGATCTGTCCCGAAGGTTACCGATCTCGGCTACCTGTACGAGCCGGGCCTGAACCGGCTGCACACCTATCAGCGCATGGCAGCCGAAGTGATCTCAGCGGCAGTGGCCGAGAGTCCGGTTTGTCTCGCGGTATACGGCCACCCGTGGGTCTACTGCCACCCCACGGCGCTGATCACTCGGCGGCGCCCGCTAGTCGGACTGCACGTCGAAGTATTCGCCGGGGTATCGGCATTCGACACGCTCCTCGTCGACCTGGGCACCGACATCGCCGAGAACGGCATGCAGATGTATGAGGCGACGGACGTTCTGCTACGCCGGCGTCCGCTGCAAACCGACGTCACCACCGTGCTGTGGCAGCCGACCGTCGTCGGCGATCCCACCTACCCGTCCAGCTCGTACGCGCGCGAGCAGTTTCGTGCCGCTGCAGGAATATCTGCTGACGTTCTACCCGGCCATCACCAAGTGAAGCTCGTCACCAGCAAGACGCACCCGCTCGCCCAGATCGACGGTCAAGACCTTCGAGCTCGGCACGCTCGCCGAACAGCTCGCCGGCACGCCGTCGATCGGAACGCTCTACATCCCGCCGGTCGTCGACCGCCCGGTTGAGGACGACGCGTTGCTCGACTACATGGTCAACGACGGGTCGAGCCCTCCGGTGTGATCCGCGCATAGCGGTGAACGAACGTTAAGAAGTGCCGTCCGTTAGCCGTGCCGATGCCAGCCCGCAGATGATCGGCGGCCTCATGCGCCACGACTCGATCACTGGTGCGGTCCGGCGTCCCGCTCGACGAGCAGGCTGTTCAACGCGCCAGATTGCGCATCCGACCTCCAGGTCGATGAGGTCGTCGATGCGCCACATTGCCTCGCCGAGGTGGGTCGCGGCATCCATGTCGCCGTGCACGAGCGTCGCTATGATCAGGAACGGCAGCACCGACGTGTTGCGAGACGCCTCGAGCAGTTCGTCAGGCGCGGCCGGCGATCGTGCGACGGACCGCTGCTCGGCCGCGAGCGCGTCGGCGAGCAGGCGGCCGACTTGCGCCGCAGCGACAACGGGTGGGTCGCGTGGAGCAGGGAGAAGAATGCGTCGATGATTCGGGCGGTGAAAGCGATCGTCGGATCCGCTGCTGCGTTAGGCGGATAGTGAGGCGAGCATGCGGCCGTGCTGCCACCGTTGTCCGGTTCGCCGCCGACTCGAGATCGAGCGACCGCGAGCACTCGATCAACGCCGCGGCCCGGCTGCGGGTCGGCAGTCGCTGACGGCTATCGATCATCCCGAACCCCGAGATTGAACAGCGCGCAGAGCAGGATTGGTGGCCGTCGCCCATGGCGCCCGCGGTGTCGGCCAAGAGATCCGCCGTGACCCAGCCGAAGAGCAGCGCCTGCTCGATGCGCGACGCGCACCTCGGCGCTTTCGAAGACGATGTCGACATTCTGACCAGAGATATCGTATTCGGGGAAGCACAGCGCGACGACCCGTGGCAACAGGTCCGGTGCTAACGCAAGCGGATCGGTCGTCGGCCGAGAGCAGTCCGTGCGCGAGAAGCTCGGTGTGCAGACATCACGGACCGTATCGCGTGCTCCGCGTGTGTGCTCATTGGCGCGCGCCGGTGAGTGCTCGGGAGGCCTCCAACAGCGCGGCGACGCACGTGGTCGTGGTGAAGGTGCGATGCTGATCCGCGACCTCGATGCCACCGTCGAAGCCAATCAGCCGCCAGCCCCGGTGATCGGAGTCCGCCGTGTCGGCGGCACGGGAATGCGCAAAATCGGCGTGCTCGGCCAACTGCCGTCCGCGAGTTGAACGTGGTGTACCATCTCGATCGCATGGTTGATGGCGCCCAAGTCCCGCGGCGTTGCCACGGCGACGATCGAGAGGCAGAGCGCGACGTGGAACGCCGGCCCATTCGGATCGACGACTCGAGTCGCCCAACCGGCCGCCCGCCCGATGGCGCCCGTGTCGCCTAACGACGCGCCGAGCATGACCGCCTGTTGTGTCGCGAGGTGTGGAGTGGTCCACCAGTACGCGCCCCAACTGCCGTCCCGCCGTTGCTTCGAGCACACGTAGCGCCACCCGAATCGTTCGGTGCCGCCCCGTTGACCGCGTGCAGCGCACGAGTGGCTGTGGCGCTGACCTCGACGGTGGGGCGGCACCAGCCGCGGAACGGCAGCCATCGCGGAAGCGATGTGTAGCGGCGGATGGGTCCCGCTTCGGCATATGTCGCCACCCCACCGTTAGGCCGACGGTGTCGGCGCAAAAAAGCCGCGGCGCGCTCGCGAGCGTCGCTGAACGGGAATGCGTCACCGGACAGCGCGAGCGCCGCCCACGCCGTAGAGTCCGCATCGCTCGGCGTGTTTTCGTTGTAGCCCCATCCTCCATCGGGCTGCTGACGTTCGCCTAACGCGCGCGTGGCGCGCGTCAGGCTACGCGCCATCGGCGCCGGCGGCACGCAGTGTCGACAGCACGAAGCCGGTGGGCCAACATGAGGCCTCACCGGCTGGTGTCGTGAAGTCGCGCCACATCCCGTCGTCGCCCTGCTTGTTCAACAGGAAGTCGATGCCGCGACGTGCGGCGTGCTCTGCCGCGCCCCGTGCGTCCACGCGGTTACATCAGCTGCCGCGCGAAATACGTGTACTCGAGAGCCGACGTGTGCGCGCGCTCCTTGAGGTTGGCGCCCGAGCCGTGTCCGCCTTCGATCACTTCGTAGAACAGATACGGGTCGCCCATTGCCGCCATCTTCGCCGCGTATTTGCGCGCGTGCTGCGGCCCAACGCGATCGTCTTTGGTGGTGGTCCAGATCAGCGGCTCGGGATACTTCACGCCCTGGCGCAAATTCTGGTACGGCGAGATCGACGCCAGAAACGCCCGCTCGGCCGGCACGGACACGCTGCCGTATTCGCCCACCCACGATTCGCCCGCGTCGATCTTCTCGAAGCGCAGCATGTCGAGCAACGGCACCTCGATGTCGATCGCACCCCACAGATCGGGATGCTCGGTCATCTCGACACCCATCAGCAAGCCACCGTTAGACCCGCCCATGATGCCGAGTTTGGGGGTGCTCGTGATTTTTCGGGCGATGAGATCCTGCGCGACCGCCGCGAAGTCATCGTAGATCACCTGGCGATGCGTCTTGAGCCCGGCCTCGTGCCACGCCGGACCGAACTCGCCGCCGCCGCGGATGTTCGCCAACACGAACACGCCGCCGTGTTCCAGCCACAGCTTGCCGATCGTCGCCGAGTAACTCGGCGTCATTGAGACTTCGAAGCCGCCGTAGGCGTTGAGAATCGTCGCGTTCGAGCCATCGAGCTTCATCGCGCGCGGATGGACCACGAAGTACGGCACCTTCGTGCCATCCTTCGACGTCGCTTCGAACTGCTCGACGGTGTCCCGCGAGGCGTCGAATTGCGCCGGCAGTGCCTTGAGCGATGACGCGGTGCCGGTCGCGCCATTGGCGATCCACTCGCTGCTTGGCGTTAGGAATCCGGTCACCGAGACGAAGATGTCGTCGCCGTGGACGTCGCCGTCGTTGATCGCGATCGCCAGGTTGTCGGGGAACGGAAGCTGCTTGCGCGACCAGGCGCCGCCCGCGCCGCGCGTGAACAGCGCGATCTGTCCGCGTACGTCGTGCAGAATGGAAATGACCAGCGCACCGCGCGTCGTGCTGACGTTGTTGACCGATTCCCGCGGGCCCGGCTCGAACACCGGTACGGGCGCCAGATGGGCGGGATGCTCGTTGGCGTTGGCCAGGTCGAACGAGGCGACCGCCCCCGCCGGGATCTCGGCGCTCCCTTCCTTCCATGGCTCAGAGAGCTGGACGATCACCTGGCCGTCCACGAGCCCGGTGATTTGCGACTTGGCCGGGATCGTTAGGCGCGCCACGCCCTCGGGCCGCACGAGGTAGGCTTCGGTTTCGAACGTGCTCGTCGGCCGGATGATCCCCACCATGCGGTGCCCGCTGCCGTCGACGATCGTGAACGGCGACACGCCGTAACCGCCGTCGGTTGCGGCGCCGCGAAAGACTTCGATGGCGTTGTCGATCGGTTGGCCGCGCACCAATCGCTTGACGATGAACGCGTAACCCGACCCGGTGAGATCGCCGGGTTTCCATTCGCGTGCGACGAGGATCGTGTCTTCGCCCACCCATGTCACGCGCTGTTTACCACGCGGCAGCACGAAGCCGCCGCTCACGAAGCGTCCGGTGCCGAGGTCGAACTCGCGCTCGGTGGATGCATCTTCGCCGCCGTCGGACAGCGAAATGATGCACCGGCGTTCGGCCGGCTCGGCGCACTGCGCGCCATGCCACACCCAGTTGGCGTGTTCGGCCGCGGCCAGGGAATCGAGATCGAGGACGGTGGTCCACTTCGGATGCGCGGAGCGATAGCTCGCCATGGTCGTGCGGCGCCAGATGCCACGGACGTGCGTGCTGTCCTGCCAGAAGTTGTAAACGGCGCCGTGTAAGAACGAGCCCCATGCGATGCGATCGGCCGACTGGGCCACCGCCAGCGCGGCGTCGTAGAGCGACGCATAGTGGGGATCCTTCTCGAGCACGTCGGTGGTCTTGGCGTTTTCGGCCTTGACCCATTCCATGGCGCGGGCACCGTGCTGGTCCTCGAGCCAGAGGAAGGGATCGGACGAGGTGTCTGACACGGCAGATTGCGCGGATGCGGGGCGAGCATGCGTCAGCGCGAGCGTCGCGAACACCAATCCCAGGACACGCAGTTTCATGGTGGGCTCCATAGGGGGTGGCTGAATTTATCAGCCAAATTCCGCGCGGATAGGCTCGGCCGCCGGCCGTTTGACTTGGTACCGAAGCGCCACAACGCCGCTCTGATACGCCTTCACTTCGAGGAGATGCAGCGGCACGTCGCACGCGAGGTTCTCGAAAAAGGCAATGCCGCTCCCGATCACGACGGGCAGGATGGAATAGCGGACTTCATTGGCGAGGCCTCGCCTAACGCACTCGCCCGAGACTGCGCCGCCGCCGACGAACCAGATGCTGCGGAACTTCGGCTTCAATCGTTCTTCGACGAGCACCCGGAGATCGCCGGCGTAGAGCTCGACGGTGTCTCTGATTTTGCGCAGCGCACGACTGGTGAGGACGACCACGGGTTTGTCGCCATAGGCCCAACCCATGCCGTTGGCTGCGAAATGCAGCGCGGTCTCATAAGTTCGCGAGCCCATGACGTAGCAGTCGATCGTCCGCAGGAACACGGCAATCGACTCCGGCGCCACTACCTCGCCATCCTCGAATCGATCGGGCGTCTCCATCCAATCGACCCGGCCATCCCTTCGAGCGATGAAGCCGTCGAGGCTCGCGGCCATGTGGATGGTGACGCGGGACTCTGCGTTAGGCATTGGATCGAACGGCATTGGGGTGCAATCGATCGGCAACAGGCCGCCGGCGTGCGTCGTTAGTCGTCACGCGCCGTAGAGCCCCGTTGGGCATCGCGAATCTGCGCGTACACTTGCCGAGCGGACGGAATCAGCTCGAATGCCGGCGCTTGTGCGATTCCCGGCCACTGCATGCCACCCGTCATCCACGGTGGGAAGGGATTCGGACCAAACGTGATGGTCCCGCTGCCGTCGGCTCGTTCCGCTAGCGTGACGTCGCTCAGCGTGCGCAGGTTCAAGGACTTCGTGGATGTCGCGGATCGAATGATGATCCGCTCGTTCGTGAGCGCATACGCGGTGCGCGTGCGCCGCCACGCGTCGCCGAAGAAGCGACCGACGGTGAAGTAGAGACCGAGCAGGACAAACGGGATCCCCCAGAATGCAAAGAATCCAGGTGCGCCCTCTCGCAGGACGGACGCTTCCCAAAACACCGCGAACGCCGCCCACAGCACGCTGAATGGAATCATGAGCGCGTCCGACGCTCGGACGACCAATCCCTGGCGCGGCGCGCCGGACCACAGCTGCCGCTCATTCCGCTCCAATTCAAACGGCTTGTCGATGGCGACCGCGGTCATAGTTGGCAGGATGGATGTGGTGGTCTAACGGCGGGGCAAGGGGTGCCTATCCGCGGCGCGCTGCGTCGATCGCCGCGATGTCGATCTTCTTCATTTGCATCATCGCGTCGAACGCGCGCTTGGCCGCGGCCGGATCGGGGTCGGCGATCGCTTCCGTCAGCGCGACCGGCGTGATCTGCCACGACAGTCCCCACTTGTCCTTGCACCAGCCGCACGCGCTCTCTTCGCCGCCGTTGCGCACGATGGCGTTCCAATAGCGATCCGTTTCCGCTTGGTCGGCGGTTGCAACTTGAAACGAAAACGCTTCGCTGTGCTTGAACGCCGGACCGCCGTTGAGCCCCATGCATGGAATACCCAGCACCGTAAACTCGACCGCCAACACGTCGCCCTTCTTTCCCGACGGATAATCGCCCGGCGCGTTGTGCACCGCATCGACCGACGAATCGGGAAAGGTCTTCGCGTAAAACCGCGCTGCGTCTTCGGCGCCGCGATCGTACCACAGACAAATCGTGTTCTTTGCGGGCTTCGTCATGTCACGTCTCCATCGCGTTGATCATTCGCCGGCGATCGGTTGCCAAAGCTCAATCTTGTTTCCTTCGGGATCGATCACCCAGGCGAACTTTCCGTACTCGGTGTCGTCGATCTTCTCGAGAACGTTGCAGCCCTCGTCGCGCAATGCTTTCACGAGGCCGTGCAGATCCTCCACCCGATAGTTGACCATGAACGGTGCAGTGCTGGGCGCAAACTGGTCGCTCTTCGCTGACGTAATGGACCAGGCGGTGGTTCCCGCAAACGGCTTGCCTTCACCGTCGGTCCATGTGAAAGCGGCGCCGCCCCATGCTTGAACATCGATGCCGAGATGCCGCTTGTACCAGGCCTGCAATGCGGCAGCGTCGTTGGCTTTGAAAAACACGCCGCCAATGCCGGTAACCCGCTTCATACGAACCTCCGCGGTCGGTGCGTTCAGGAAGACAGTTAGGCAAGGGCGGCGCGCGTCGACGAGTTGGCGAACGAATTCTGGTCGATCTCGCTTGAATTTCGGACAGCGCCGACCCGCCGCGCAATGGGAGCAAGAGCCGGACGGCGATTTCTCTACTGCTCAGCCCGCCACTTCATACCACGCGGCGCTCGAGCGTAAGGCGGCGACGGTCAGCGCCACGTCGAGGCTCTGAGCGTCGAGGTCACTATCGGCCGGCGACAAATTTGGAACGTCGGCGCTATCAGTCATCCGGCCACGAGTTCAAGTGGTGAATGCGAGCTTCTATATCGACTGCGCGACGAGCACGCATCCGATCGCGATGAGCCCAGTATACACCACGCCAAAGAATGTGTCGCCGCGCAACCGACGGTTGAGCACGCGACCGACCACGACGCCGATCCACACGCCGGGCAACGACAGCAGCAGGTAGCGGCCGAGCGGTGCGTGCAGCAGGCCGACGCTTGCATAGCCGGCGAGGCCGGCCAGGCTCGCGACTAGGAAGTACCCCTGCAGCGTGGCGCGAAAGCGCCGCGGCGCCCAACGGCGCAGCGATCCGTACACGGCGAGCGGCGGGCCATTCATCCCGTACGCCCCGCCGAGTATTCCGGAGACGAATCCGACGCCGAGCAGGAGCGTGAGATGATCGCGCTCGAGATGTCGAACGCATTTCGCCATCAGCGAATATGTCGCGAACACCGCGATGATGACGCCGAGTATCGCCTTGACGACGTGGTCGTCGACGAGCGTTAGGAGCAGGAGACCGAGCGGGATGCCGAACAGCGACGACGCGACGAGCCACCCGGCGCTGCGCACCTCGATGTCGCGCCAATCCTGCGCGACGATCAATCCGGCGATCAGGATCGAGACGACGACCGCCAGCGGCGCCGCGACGGCGACCGGCACGCGCAGCGCGAGGAGCGGCACGCCGACGAGCGCTTCGCCGAAGCCGACCGTCGAGCGAATCAGCGTCGCGAGAAAGATCACGAGCACGACGTACACGGCCGTGGCGTCGATCATCGCTGCGTTAGGCCGCCGGTGACGCGGCGGCTCGGCGCGCCGTTCAGAACGGCCTCACGAACTCAATCGCCGAACTCGTACGTGAGCGTGATCGCATGCGTCGCCGGCGGGATGAACTGGATCCGCACGTCGCCCGTTAGACCTGCGAGCTCGCCGGTTCCGCTTCCCGGGACTACATAGCCGAACGGCGTCAACTGCCCGCGGTCGATGGTACCACCGTGTTGGAACACGAACGTCCCGGCTCGGCCGGCGATGCGACCGGTGAAGCGGTCCGTCGCCACGTAGCCCAGGCGGTCGGCCGCACCACGAGCGATCATGACGTCCGCGACGCTGACGCCGACGATATCTCCCGCGAATTCCCGTCGCACGACACCGCGTGAGACGGACGCCTCCATTCCTTGCGCGCCGAGCGGTGCTTCCTCTGATTCCGTATTCACGTATGTCCCGTTGGCTTGAGTCGCCATCGCCAGACTCCTCTCGAGTGTCGTGATCGTGGTGGACACGGTGCTGCTCGTCCGGCGATCCGCGCCACGCAGCGCCGCCGCCCCCAGAACGTTAGGCGCGTCACGAAGCGGCGAATCGCACTCTCGAAGAATAGCGGCGGTTGCAGCGGAGCGAAATGGTTGACGCCAGGCGGCACGGCCGCCACGTCGGCGACTAGCGCGGCATTGCCGCGCGAACCCATGCCGGCAGATCCGTTAGGCCGGTTGAGTCCAGCTGCGCGGTGGCGATCAGGTGGCCCGTTCGGAGCGCGCGCAACTCGTACGACATCGGCGTGACATCGTAAACGGGGGCTTGCCGAATCACGACGGTCCGTACGTCGGAGGTAAACGCCCATTGCCAATTATGGGCCGCGGCGCTCGAAATTGACCGGCGGCCAACCGGCAGCTCAACTCTGTCTTCACAAGCGCGGAGGCGCATTGGCGCGCTTCACGTCATTTGACGTACCGCGCCAACTTCGGCAGTGAGCGGTCGCGGATTGGACGGTCCAAGAATGAGTTGCCTTGGGGCCATCAGCGATCAATGACGACTTGCATGATGTTGAAGTACGTTGGCGCTCCGGGCGGCCCTTCTGCTGCGCCAAAGGCTACTCGAAAGTCATGCCACACTTCGACTCGATCGCCGGCTTTGATATCGCCCGCGCTGCTCGAGAACACCATACCGTGCGTCCTAACGAATACGGGCGTTGTCTTTGCGAACACAAGGCCGGCATTCGCCGCCCTGCTCGGCGGAATGACGAGCCAAGCATCGATCTGTGAATACGGTCCTTCAGGTGAGATGCCGCGTTCTACGCTGATGCGTGCGACCGTGGCCGTAAGATCAGGAGGCGTCGACAACACCAACGTGGCCGGCGGCCCAAGCGGGCTACTGCACGCAGCAAGACTCGCCACACTCACGCACAAGAGAAGACAACTCTTCGATCGCATGGATCCCTCACGCTCGTAACGTTAGCCGTAGGTGACGTCGGTGCTCTGTCCGACTTCGATCAGGTAGCCGTCGGGATCGCGGATGTAGCAGCGTGTCTCGCCGTACTTCGGGATGGGTTCCGTGATGAACTCGGCGCCCCGGCTCTTCCACAGCGCATAGCATGCGTGAATATCCGCAACGCGAAAATTCATGAAGCTGCTGATGTGATTTGGGTCAGGGACGCTCAGCGTCACCGTCGGCTTATCGGGGGTCGGGCCGCCGCCGACGTTCAGAATCATCCAGATATTGGCGAGCTGAAGGTAGGCGGGTGCGTTGCCATCGCCCATGCTCAGAATCCGAGCGCCGAAGACTCTCTCGTAGTAGCGAGCTGATCGTTCGATGTCCTTCACGGTGAGGAAATGGGCGATGCTGACGCCGTCTCGCGGGGGCATCTCATAGCTCGTCGCCCCGAGTTGTACGTGGCTCATTGACGACTCCGATGCGTGAAAGCAGCGCTACGTTCTCGATTGCCGAATTGCGCGCCGTCACCTGACGCGAGTGCAAGCGAATCAAAAGACGTGCGACCGGAGCCCCATGCAAACAACCACCGCCGTTACAATCAACCAGTCGCGTGCCCTAAACCCTAAAGGCACGTGCACTCATCCGACGGAGGCATTGTTTTAGCCTAACGCAAAACTCAGCCGCCGAGGTCGCATTGATGGGCGTCCTCGCGCTGAACATGATATCCGACCGACAGGAGCACAAGGTGATGCGCTAACGCCTAAGCTCTGATGCGAACGCATGCACTGAACTGAGCGGGGCGCTCGCCACCCGAATTGCCGCGCGTTGGTCAGCAGCGCGTCGGTAGGGTAGCGAACACCGTCCACGTCGACGCACTTCTGCAGCGCATCATTCATTTTGCAGTGACGATGACCCAAAGCCTTGACTGGCCGGTCTTGCCCTTGTATATAACCACTACATTATATAACTAGCCAATTATGCAAACCTCGGAACGCCTCGACCTCACCTTCGCCGCTCTGGCCGACCCCACCCGCCGCGCCATCCTGGCTCGGCTGGCGACGGGGGACGCCACAGTGACGGAACTCGCCGAGCCGTTCGAGATGAGCCAGCCAGCCATTTCCAGGCATCTGAAAGTGCTCGAGCACGCCGGCCTCATCTCGATGGACGTCGATGCGCAACGGCGTCCACGCAAACTGGAACCGAAGCGATTGGTGGAGGCCGTGGATTGGATCGAACGTTACCGCGAGATCTTCGAACAGAACTACCAGCGCCTCGATGCGTTGCTCGAAGAACTTCAAGCCAAACCGTCCAAGCGCAAGCGAACAAAAAAGTAGCGCGGACATGCCGCGCGCTGTGCGCTCGTTCGACCTCAGGGCGGCGCGCAATCACGATGAAGCACCAAGGAGAAGACAATGCCTAAACCTGCAGAAGTTGCATTGCCGAGTGATCGCGACGTTCGCGTCACACGTACGTTCAATGCGCCCCGCCAATTGGTGTGGGATGCGCATACCAAGCCCGAGCTCGTGCAGAAATGGCAGGGCTATGACGGCTGGGACATGCCGGTGTGCGACATGGATGTCCGCGTTGGCGGCAAATACAAGTGGCAGTGGAGAAGCCGCGACGACGGCAAGCGGTTCGGCTTCTTCGGCACGTTCACCGAAGTCAACGGCCCGTCGAAGATTGTCCACGAACAAAGCTTCGACCCGGGCGACATGGACTTCGCCATGCCAGCTGGCGATCCCTGCATCGTGTCAGTTGAACTCAGTGAGCAGAGCGGCGTCACGACGCTCGTCTGCAATTTGACGTTCGCATTGAAGGAAGCGCGTGATGGCGCCGTCTCCACGGGCATGACCGACGGCATGGAGCATAGCTACGGCCGACTCGACGACATGTTCAAAGCTGCAGCGTGAAGGAGGAGACGATGACCACGATTTCTCCCCGCGTCAGGGACACCGACAACGCCGACGAAGCGGCGGCGTTCTATGCCTCGAAGGTCGAGCCGGGCAAGCACATTGGCCGTCTCAATGTCCGGGCGCGTATTGATCACCGTGACCGGCCCCCACCAACCGTGGATTGCGTTGTGTGCCATGCCATGCCTTTCAGCTGTAGCCACGATTGCTGCGCAGCCATGGCCGCGCGCGGTTCAGCTCACAACCGCACCTCGACCCCCGCCAACAACGCCGCGACGCGTGGAATGTCCGAGCGCCGCGATAGGTCGAGCACGGGCGCGTCGGCATTGATAACCGTTAGGCGCACCCCCAACACCTCGATGGCATACTGCACGGCCAAGGGAAGCTCGAGCTCTCCACGCGGGGACGGTTGGACATCCCGGCACGCGCGAAAGCATTCGGATGTGAGGCGCCACACGTTCATGCTCACCGGCAGGCCGGTGTCGAGCGCGGCGAACGACTCGGCGCTCGGTTTTTCCACGACGCGACGCAGGACACCGTCAGGCCCCACGTCGAGCAGCGCGTACGCAGCGATGCGCTCGCCAGGAATGTTGCCGCCGCGGACGAGCCCGTCGCGCGCAAATCCGATCGCCGCCGCTCCGTTAGTCACACGCAGTCGGGCGAGTGCCTCGGCGGGGTAATAGTTGTCGGCGTTGAGCACCACGAACGGCTCGCCCTGGGTGAACTCCTGCGCCGCGAGCACGGCGTCGGCGGTCCCGATCGCCTCGGTTTGCACGGCGAACGCCACGCGCACTCGCGTGGGAGTCGCGGTGCGCGTGTAGTGTTCGCGCATGGCGGCGTGATCGGGCGCAACCACGAGGCACACGTCGGTGAAGCCCGCGTCGGCGAGCGCACTCAACACATAGTCGAGAAACGGCCGGCCGGTCGGGATCATCGCCTTGGCGCCCGCGTCCGCCGCCGCGGACTGGCCTGCTTCGAGCGCCACGGTGCCGTCGGCCTCGCGCATGCGCGTGCCTAACCCGCGGGCGAGCACCACGGCCTTGGTACACGGCCGCGTCGCCGCCAGCGCCGACGTTTCACTCCCGGCATCGGCCGCGCTGCCCGCCGACCAGACGCGCCGCACCACACCCCACAGCACCACGCCGCTCACCACGAACGCCACCAGCCACACGATGGCTTGCGTTAGGCGGCCATAGATCACCGCGCCGGTGCCGAACAGCCCGGCGTATACGAACAACACCCCGGCCGTCCAGCCGAGCAGCATCTGCGGCAGGCTGTCGGGCGAGGCGGCGACCTTGGATGCCGCGCGGATCCTGGCCCAACCCGGACCGGACGGCCGCGTGAGCTCGTAGAACCGCACCAAGGTCGCGTGATCGGCCGGCGGCGTGAGCAGCGTGACCGACACCCACACGACGGTCGTCACGCCCACGGTCACGAGCAAGGGAATCGGGTCGGGGATCGCCGCGCCTAACTTGTGGGCCGCGAAAAACCCGATCGACACGGCGAACGACGACACCATTGCCGAGATCTCGCTCCACGCGTTGATGCGCCACCAGAACCATCGCAGGAGGTAGATGAGACCCGTGCCCGCCCCCACCGACAACAACAACTGAAACGCTTCGCTCGCCGTCGACAGCAAGAGCGTGAACGCGCCGGCGCAGATCATGAGGACGGCCGTGAGCAAGCGCGACGCCCATAAGTAGTGCCGCTCGCTCTTCCCCGCCGCGATGAACCGCTGGTAGAAATCGATGATGAGATACGACGAGCCCCAGTTGAGGTGGGTTTCCATTGTCGACCGGTACGCGGCGAAGAACGCGGCGATGATGAGCCCCTTCATGCCCACCGGCAGCAGCGTCAGCATGGCCGGATACGCGAGGTCGTTGCCGATGAGCGCCGGATCGACGTGCGGCATTGCGCGGTGGATGTCGCCCAGCGTCGGGAACACGAGCATCGAGCACAGCGCGACGATGATCCACGGCCACGGCCGGAGCGCGTAGTTGGCGACGTTGAACCAGAGCGTCGCGCCTAACGCGTGCCGCTCGTTGCGCGACGCGAGAATGCGCTGCGCGATGTAGCTGCCGCCGCCTGGCTCGGACCCCGGATACCACACCGACCACCACTGGATGGTGAGCGGAATCACGAGCACGGTGACGGTGAGCGAGGTGTCGTGAAAGTCCGGCAGCAGGTTGAGCGTCCGCGGGCTCACCTTGTGGAGCAGCCCAGTTAGGCCGCCGACCTGCGGCTGGTGGAGCGCCACGACCGCCGCCGCGATTACGCCGGTCATGGCCAGCGCGAATTGCACCAGGTCGGTGGTGAGCACGCCCCACAACCCCGAGATCGAGGCGAACAGCACGCACGCCGTGCCGGCGATCAGCACGGTCTCGAGCCGGCCCCACCCCAACATCACGTTGGCGATCTTGATCGCGGCGAGCGTCACCGTCGACATGATCATGATGTTGAAAAAGAGACCCAGGTAGATGGCGCGGAATCCGCGCACCAAGGCCGCCGGCTTCCCGGAATATCGGACCTCGTAGAACTCGAGGTCCGTGAGCACGCCCGACCGCCGCCACAGTTGGGCGTAGAAGAACACGGTCGCCATGCCGGTGAGGAGGAACGCCCACCACACCCAGTTGTACGACACGCCGTGCGAGCGCACGAAGTCGGTGACCAGGTTAGGCGTGTCGGTGCTGAACGTGGTGGCGACCATTGATGTCCCGACGAGCCACCACGGCGCCGACTGCCCCGACGCGAAAAACTCGGCGAGCCCGGACTGCGACCGCCGAATGTAGAAGAAGGCCGGCAGGTAGCAGAGCGCCAGACTACCGGCGACGATGACCCAATCGAGCGAGGTCAGACGCATTCAGCGCGTCGTTTCATAGCCTGAACGGAAAGCACGATTCGCCCGTCATTGCGGATGCCATAGCTCGACCCGCCCCGGTAGCACCCTCGCACTTGCGACTCGTGATGGCGAAGCGCGATACACCTTGGCAATGAATGGAGGCCGATGCGTGTCGAGAAAAGTGCGGATGCGCTCGATGGTCGCGACGAAAGACTGCGCAAGGTCAGCGTACGGCGCATGCCCCACAACGACCAGCAGCGCGACATTATGATCCATCACCGCCGCGAGCTCATTCGGCGTATATCGGATGCGGCTGTTGTGCGTAAGGGCAATCCATCCCTTGGCGCCCACCACCGATAACCATTCGACATTGGCGCAGTCGGGCGCGAAGTGATCGCCATGCCGCTCGACTCTGAGTCGTGCTGCCGTTAGGATGTTCGGAAACTGATTACCGAGGTCGCGGTCCGTGAAAAACGTGGGGTCACGCCGCGCGCTCATACAGCACGGCTTGTTCCACTTCCCCTTCGGTTAGGCCATAGTCGGTTGCGAGGTCCGCTACCGCCTCTCCAGCGTCGATCCGGTCGGCTATCGCCCGGGTCGCCACTCCGGCCTTCAGCACTATTGGACGTCCGAACGCAACACCTGCGTCGATCGCTATCGGTCGGTCGGCAACGATGCGCTCGCCGGTGACGAACGGAAATAGCCGTACTGGGTACTGCCACCGGTCCCATTCGACACGCTTCAAGTGCTCTTCCAACAGTCGCCGCATTGCCAACTGGCCAGACGCGGAAAGATTCAGCAGCTCTCCATAGCGATCCAGAAAGACCTGGCCGGCGTCAGTCGCGAGATCGTGTCGCAGCAGCAACCGACTGATCTCGAGTTCGCTCTCGGCGTATTGCAGGGCCTGACGTACGGCGTGCAGCGGGACGCCGTGATCGGTTCGCAGGGACCGCAGCACGTGAGCTTCGATGAGATTGTTGAACGAGAGCAGGGATTCCTTCCTCGACAGCGGATGGATGAGGGGGCGAAAACGGCGAGCACCAGACGCAGTCGCGTAGCGACGACCCAGCGTCCATGATCTGAGCGTCGCAGGAGCGACGCGAATGTATCGAGCCGCCTCAGCCAAGGTGTAAGCCGGCTGCTCACGCAGGTCGCTGGTCTCTATGGTCACACCCTTTCCATTAGCGATGATGGAATCCTACGCTCGGCGTCTACTCACTGCCAGTCGTTCTTACACCCGCCGAAGCCAATGGATGCTCATCTCGGAGTACACTCCACCGTGACAACTTGGAACGGCGCCAGCTGAAATAGATGTTCATCGCCGGCGCGCAGCTCCATCGGTGCAGGCCCGCGGTCCGCTCGCCAGGGGCTGGAGCCGGTGAATGTTCGCGGCGCCCCGTCCGGCAGCTCGAACGCCCGCGCCACATCAATCCCGATGTCCTGCGCCACGTTCGACGGGTTCCGCAACGTGAGTATCCCCTTCGCCGCCGACCACGAAGCCCAACCGTACGGCTCCAGCCGCTCTGGATCGCCGCCCACCCAGTGCGTGTCGACCAACGTCCCCGCGTTAGTCCGTGACCACTTGGCACACTCGGCGATCATGTCCCAGTCACCAGATGAGAGGAGCGCGGGCGTGATGTACATCTCCTGCAGCTGCGTGCCGGTGCCGAAATAGCTGCGCGCTTCGCTGGGGAAATCGTTGCCCGGGTCGGTCATCGAGATTGTGCGCCTGCTTGGCGTAGATCATCCCGTGCAGCATGAGCGAGTTCATCGGGAACAGCGCGCCGGCGCGCACGACGTGCTCGTACGTATCCGAATCGCGATATGTGATCCACCGCTGGCGCGACGTGCCGACGCCGGCGAAATCGTGATCGTCGCCGCCACGCCAGATCGAATCGGCGTAGCGAAGCCAGAACGGCGACGGATACGTGCCGGTGGTGAGATTCACGTACAAGTTCGGCTCCTCCGCGCGCAGCTCGCCGATGAGATGAATCGCCGCGTCAAAGTCGCTGTCGAACGGACTGCCGGGGAACGTACTCGACGCATTGCCCGTGCCGTCGATCTTGAATTGATTGACGCCGTAGCGGCGAATCATGTCGACGCACGTGTCACGGAAGCGCTTGTAATAGATGGGGCCGGACAACGCGAAGCCGTCGGCGTTGGTCTCGAAGCCCTGCTGTTTTCCGTAGGCGAGCCGCTCGTCGCGCGGCTTGCCGTAGCCGCCCCACGGTGACAGCCACACGCCCGGCGCGGCGCCGAATCGGCGCGCCGCCGCCGCGACCTTCGTGAATCCGTCCGGAAAACCCGAATTGAAGTGCCACAATGTGGTCGGATCGTCCCACCCATCGTCGAACAGGAACGAATCGAGCGTCACGCCGCGCTTCTCGTGGAGCTCCGTGCCTAACGCGGTGATGGCGCCCAGCGCATCGGTCTCGGTGTAGCGGTTGAAGTAGCCGATGTCGTACCACGAGTTGTAGTGGAGGAACGTGCGATAGGGATGCGCGCGCTCGCGCTCCACATACGCGAGAAAGTCGCGCCGAAGCTGGCCGGGTCGCGTCACGCCGACCACCGCGCTCAGCTCGAGCGTCGTCCCGGGGCGAAGCGGCAGCGTGCGCGTGGCGCGGCAGCGGACCTGATCGCCGTCCACGACGTTGTCGGCGAGCGGATGCTCGACGGCCACATACGCATTGCCGATCACCACCGGCGTACCGCGCACGGTGCCGGGCGTCATTGCGTTAGGCGCGTGCGCCGCGAACATCGTCACCGACCGGAGCGGGACGTCTGCGCCGATCGCACGGAGCGTCAGCTCCTGCCGCACGTACGCGCTGCCGTCGCGGAGCACGCCGCTCCATACCGCCTCGATGCGGCCAGTCGAATCCCTGAGCCGCACCGTCACCCGTCGACCGCCGAGCCGCTCCACCGCGCGCGACGCCGACGCGTTGGGCGCGAGCGTCTCCGTGACCGGCGGCCCCACGATGCGCATGTCGCCCGCGTCGAGCGTCGACTGGTCGGCGAACCCGAGCGTGAACGCGTGCGCGGGCACCGGCAGGCTCGGTGCTGTTCAGACCGTCGGTGATCCGCACCGGACGGAGCGAGCCGCCGGTTGTGGTCCACACGGCCGCGATGGCATTGTTGGCGAGCGTGATCTCGTCCGCCTCGAGCCTCAAGCGCGCGACGGCGTGCCGCACCACGCCGCGCGCACCGAACGTGCCTAACGCGCCGAGGGCGAGGACGAGGCCGCCGCCGCGCTCGAGGAAATCGCGGCGCGTGACGGCGGGCGCCGGCACGGACGGAAATGCAGGACGATCGGGGTCGACTGCCAATGCTCTTCACTCGAAGTATGCGCCGTCGCGAGACTACCGCGCCGCAAGGCCATCGTCAACGGATGCGCACGCGTCTCGCGCTCTTGGGGCTCTGCTGCATCCTCACCGCGCCCTCGGCGCCTCAGCCGCGCGCCGCCCACACGTTCACCATTGGCCAAGGCGCGTTCCTGCTGGATGGCAACCCGCTCCAGATCATCTCGGGCGAGATGCACTATGCACGTATCCCTCGCGAGTATTGGCGGCACCGGCTGCGCATGGCGAAAGCGATGGGGCTCAACACCATTGCGACGTACGTCTTCTGGAACTATCACGAAGTGCGGCCCGGCGTGTTCGACTTCCACACCGGGAATCGCGATCTCGCCGAGTTCATCCGCATTGCCCAACAGGAAGGACTGTGGGTGATCTTGCGCCCCGGTCCGTACGTGTGCGCCGAATGGGATTTCGGCGGCATTCCATCGTACCTGCTCGCGTCGCCGGCGGTGCACGTCCGCAGCAACGACCCGCGCTATCAGCGCGCCGCCCAACGGTACATCCGCGCCCTCGCCGATCAGGTGCGGCCGCTCCTGGTGACCCATGGGGGTCCCATTCTGATGGTGCAGGTCGAGAACGAATACGGCTCCTTCGGCTCCGACTCGGCCTATAAAGACGCGACGCGTCGCATGCTCACCGACGCGGGCATCGACGTGCCACTCTTCACCGCCGACGGAGACGACAGCTTTGAGCAGGGCGGGATCCCCGGCGTGTTCGTCACCGCGACCGGAGAACAGAACTACGATTCGCTCGCCGCGCGCGCGCGGCCCTTCAATCGCGGCACGGGTCCGTACATGGTCGCCGAGTTGTACCCGGGATGGCTCACGCACTGGGGAGAGCCGCTGCCATCCACGCCGCTCTCCGGGTTTCTGCCCGAATACGACAGCCTGCTGTCGCGCGGCGCGAGCGTGAGCCTCTACATGTTTCACGGCGGCACGAATTTCGGATTCACGTCGGGCGCCAACTACACGAAGTCCGTGCCGATCGTGCCGAGCATGACGAGCTACGACTACAATGCGCCGCTGTCGGAGGCCGGATGGCCCACCAGGAAGTACTATGCGCTGCGCGACGTGATCCGCCGGCACGTGTCGTACGCCATTCCCGATGTGCCGGCGCGCCTCCCGGTGATCACGGTGCCGGCCATCCGCCTAACGCAAGCCGCGACGCTCGCCGATCTCGTCGCGCACGCGACGCCGGTGCGCTCGCCCAACCCGCTGTCGTTCGCCGACCTGGGCCAATCGCAGGGTTACGTGCTCTACCGGCATCGCGTGACGGCCGCGGTGAGCGGCGAGCTCTCGGTGAGCGGCCTCCGCGACTTCGGTGAAGTGTTCGTGAACGGGCAGCGCGTCGCGACGCTCGACCGTCGCACCAGAGCGTTCACCGCGCCCGTTCGCATCCCGGCGGGCGGCGTGCTCGACATCTTCGTCGAGAACATGGGACACATTAACTATGGGAACGACCTCGTCGACGACCGCAAAGGAATCGTCGAGCCCGTCCGGGTAGGCGGCGCGCGCCTCGACGGCTGGGAAATGTTCGGCCTCCCATTCGATTCCGCGTCGACCATGTCCGGCGACACGACGACGCGCGACGGTCCGACCGTGTACCGCGGGTCATTCACACTCGACGCGACGGGTGATACGTTCCTCGACATGCGAGGCTGGAATCGCGGCATCGTCTTCGTGAACGGCATCAACCTCGGCCGCTACTGGCGCGTGGGTCCGCAGCAGACGTTGTACATGCCGGGGGCGTGGCTGCATTGCGGGCGGAACGAGATCGAGGTCTTCGATCTCGACGGACACGTCGCGCGGCCGAGCATCGCCGGACTCACCACGCCGATCCTCGACGATCTGAGGAAGTGACGATCTCGATGGAGTGCCGTGCTCATCTGTATCGGGCCGCCCAGCGGACTCGGCACAGCGTTCCGGGCCACCTCTTCGTTTCTATCGTGATGCCATACATCTCGGCAGTCACGCGCCTCGTTCATTTCCTACCGTGAACCGGTTTCAAGGAGTGCCCGTCATGCGAACGCGTTTGCTGTTGCTCGGCACCGCCATTTCGTTCCTGGCCGTCGGTCCTGCCGCGGCCCAACAGCGTCAGGGACCACCAGGAGCACGCCCCGGCGCGCGTGGCGCACAGGGCGCCGAACGGGACAGCGGCGCGACCGACTCGGCCGGCGTGCCGGCGATCGAGAAAGTGTCGACCACGCAGCACACCATTACCGTGGATGGTAAGCCGGTCGCCTACACGGCTCGCGCCGGCACCATGGTGATCCGCGATTCCACCGGGAAGCCCGCGGCCACCGTGTTCTACATCTCGTACACGAAGGATGGTGTGGAGCCGGCGACGCGTCCGGTGACGTTCTTCTTCAACGGCGGACCGGGCTCGGCGTCGATCTGGCTGGACGAGGGCATCATGAGCCCGAAGCACCCGGAGATGGGTCCGGCCGGCTCGGAGCCCGCGCCGCCGTACAACCTGGTCGACAACCCGAACACTCCGTTAGACGTGACCGACCTGGTACAAGTGGATGCGATGATGACGGGCTACTCGCGGCCCGCCGAGGGCGTGAAAGCGTCCGACTTCACCGGCGCGGTGAACGACGTGCAGATGTTCGGCGAGTTCATTCGCGACTACCTCGACAAGTACGACCGGTGGGCGTCGCCCAAGTATTTGTTCGGCGAGAGCTACGGCACGTTCCGCTCGGCCGGCCTGGCGAGCGAGCTGCAGGAGCGCGAGGGGATCGAGCTCAACGGCATCATGCTGTTAGGCACGGTGCTCGACTTCCAGTACATCTCGCAGGATCCGAGCAACGACATCGCGTACGCGACGTTCCTGCCCACGTACACGGCGACGGCGTGGTACCACAAGAAGCTGCCGTCGAATCTGCAGAGCGAGTCGCTCGAGCAGGTGGTGGCCGAGTCGCGCAGCTACGCGTTCGGCGACTATCTCACGGCGCTGGCCAAGGGCAACATGCTTTCCGATGCCGAGCGGCACGCCGTGGCGCAGAAGCTGTCGTCGCTCACCGGCATCTCGGAGTCGTACTTGATGAACACCAACCTGCGGCTGGATGCGGGCAGCTTCCGCACCGAGCTGTTGCGCGATCAGCGTCTCATGCTCGGCCGCTACGACACCCGCCTAACCGGAATCAACGGCAATCCGTCGAACCAGCGCCAGGACTACGACCCATCGGACGTCGCGCCGTCGGGCGCGTTCATGGCGGCGTTCATGCGCTATCTGCACGATGATCTCAAGTACTCGAGCAACCTGCAGTACTACATGGGCGGCCACACCGGCCGGTGGGACTACAGCTCCCTCACGTTCTCGCGCGGCTATCCGAGCGAGACCGAGTCGCTGCGCATGGCGATGGCGAAGGATCCGTACCTGCACGTGATGGTGGGCGCCGGCTACTACGACACGGCGACGCCGTTCGCGAACGCCGAGTACACGTTCACGCACCTGGGCTTCGACCAGACGTACAAGGATCGGGTGCAGTTCAAGTACTACGAGAGCGGGCACATGGCGTACTTGAACCAGGCGTCGGCCAAGCAGCTCAAGGCGGACATCGCGTCGTTCATCGGCTCGACGCAGCATGCGGCGCCGGTGACGGCGCAGGCGGGCCACTGAGCACGCGTGGCGGCAGCCGTTAGGCCGTTAGGCACAGGCCGGCTTTAGTGAGCGGACGGCCCGGGCACCCGTGCGGTGTCCGGGCCGTCCGTTTGACCGGTGTGCCGGTCCCGCCACGTCGTCGAGCGCGACTCCAACCACTCGGCGCCCGCGTCCCTGCGCGGCCATGATGCCTGCTTTGCCTCCGGCGATTGACGAAGGTCCCCGCGCATGGAATGTTGGGGTCCATGACGACTGTTAGTCAGCTGTCTTCGGCCCTGGCAGACCGCTACCGCATCGAACGGGAGATCGGGGCCGGCGGCATGGCCACCGTGTTTCTGGCAACCGACCTCAAGCACGATCGCGCGGTGGCGATCAAGGTGCTCAAACCCGAGCTCGCGGCGGTGCTGGGCACCGAGCGGTTCCTGCAAGAGGTCCGGATCGCGGCGCGGCTGGACCATCCGCACATCCTGACGCTCATCGATTCGGGCGCGGCAGACGGGATGTTGTATTACGTGCTGCCCTTCGTGCGCGGCGAGTCGCTGCGCGCAAAGTTGGCGCGCGAGCGCCAGCTGCCGATCGACGATGCGCTGTCGATCGCGCGTCAGGTGGGGGGAGCATTGGAGTACGCGCACCGCCAGGGCGTGGTCCACCGCGACATCAAGCCCGAGAACATTCTGCTGCACGAAGGCGAAGCGATCCTGACGGACTTCGGCATCGCGTTGGCGGTCCGCGAGGCCGGCGGCAACCGCCTAACGGAAACGGGGACGAGCCTGGGCACGCCGGAATACATGAGCCCCGAGCAGGCGACGGGCGACCGGACGCTGGACGCGCGGAGCGACGTGTACAGTCTGGGCGCCGTCGTGTACGAGATGTTGACCGGGGAGCCGCCGCATACCGGCGCATCGGTGCAGGCGGTGATCGCGAAGCTGCTCACCGAGCGGCCGACGCGCGTCCAGGTGTTGCGCGAGACGGTGCCGGCGTCGGTGGACGCGGCGGTCTCGAAGGCGCTGGCCAAGGTGCCGGCGGACCGCTACCGGAGCGCGGGCGACTTCGTGGCTGCGTTAGGCGACGGCACGGCCGCCGCCGCGCCGGCCGCGCGGGCGCGGCTGCCGCAGTGGATGCTCGGCGCTGGCGCCGTGCTGGCTGCCGTCGCGATCGGGTACGCCGTGTGGCTCCGCCGGCCGACGGCGGGTCCCACGGTGACGTACGACCGGGTCCAGCTCACGACCAGCGGTGGGGCCTCCCATCCCATCATCTCGCCCGATGGCGCGCAGGTCGCGTATTCGGCCAGCTCGTGCACCGACGACGGCACGTGTCGCGTCAGCATCATGCTGCGCGATCTCGCGAGCAACGTGGAACGGCCGATCGTCGACGGCCTGGATTGGGGCGGTCCCGAGCGGTGGAGCGCGAACGGGTCGTGGCTGCTGTTCAACGGGCACCCGTTAGGCAAGCCCGATGGCACGTACGTGGTGTCGCGCCTGGGCGGTCCGCTCACCTACGTCGGCCTCGGCGACGGTGATTTCACACCGAGCGGGGATACGGTCCTCGTGGCGCCGGGCGTGAGCGCGCGTCGGATCGTGCACCTGCAGGTGATCCCGGTGTCGACCGCGCAGGCGGTGGACAGCGTCGCCATCACGGCGCCGCGCGGCGCGACCGCGCTCGACTACGTGCGCGTCGCGCCCAATGGTCGCTGGATCGCCGTGCTGTGGTCGAACTACCCGACCTATGCCTCCGTGTTCATCTACGACCGCGCCGGACGGATCGTGGACAGCACGCGGGTGCCAACCAACACCAACGCCAGCTTGGAGTGGAATCCGGCGTCCACGGCACTGTACGAAGCGGTGCGGCCGGCGTCCGGACGCGGCGGCCTCTTGCGCACGGCCGTCGACGCCGTGTCGGGCAAGATCGCCCGCCAGGACACCGTGGTCCTCGCGTTAGGCGATGAAGGGCTCTCGCAATTCGATGTGAGCGCGAACGGCAAGCTCCTCGCCTATGCGGCGGCTCGCACCGGACTCTTCGTGTTGTGGACGCTCGAGCAGCAGGTCGCGGGACAGCCTCCGCGTCCGGTTCGGCGCGTGCGATCCGCCTCCACCTCCTTCGGATTCTACCTCTCCAAGGATGGACGGAACATCTACTACGCGGCGCCGGCCTCCGGCGCCAGCTCGCAAGGGCAGCTGTTCGTCGAGCCGTTCGAGGGCGGCGAGGCCCGCGCCGTCACGCCGCCAATCAGCGGGTTGGGCTACTGGAATCCGACACTCGACGGGAAGCGCATCATCGTCGAAACGCCGTCCGCGGGCGGCGGCTCGCACCTCACGGCCTACGACGTCCTAACGCAGCGGGCGACGCCATTCGCCGATGTACCGGCCAGCGGCAACATTCGGGAATCCGGCCCTGACGGAATCGTGATGGTGGACGAAGGCCGCGACACGCTGCGCATTTTCGATGGATCGGGACACGAGCGGCATCGCGTCGGCCTTCCGGACTCCGTTGGGCGCGCCGTTGAACTCGTGTCCTCCCCCGACGCGTCCCAGTTCATGCTGATCGCGTACGCACTCGGCACCGAATCGACCGAACACGGAGAGCAGCCGGTGGGTGTGTATGTGGTGTCGGCCGCCACAGGGACGCTTCGCCTGGCACGACGCGATACCATCACGCGTGGACTCCCCCCAACACAGTGGGCATCAGATGGGTGGATCTATTCCGGTATCGTGTTCGGCTCACAACGCCCGATGCTGTACCGAACGAAGCTCGAGGCGGGCAGTCGCACGGAGCCGGTGAGCGGACTCCCGTTCGCGCCGGACTTTTGCCTGTGCTATATGGCGAGCGACCCGCATCGATGGATCGGCGCCACTTCGCAGTCCACCAGCGACATCTATCTCATCCGGAACTTCGACGCCGCGCATCCCTGACGCGCGCGCACGGCGTTGAGCCGATTTCACGCGTTTTTCCGCCTCCATGGGTAACGCATCCCGCGACGACAATGCGCGGCAACGCGCGTTACACCACGGACAGCCCGGCGCGTCCGGGCGAGGAGGATTCGTGTTCTGCGGTCTATTTTCGCTTCGGTCCGCGCTCATGCGCGGCACATTGCTTTGCCTGGCCATTGGCGGCTGTAGCTCGTCGGACTCGCTCACGCCTCAGCAGCAAGACATCGCGGCGCTGAAGCAGGCGGTTCTCCCGCTCGAGACGCTGACCGCCGCCCAACAAGCCGGCTACTCCGTGGTGGTCGCCGATCCTGGCGACGGCCATACGTGTCTCTCCGATCCGCAGCAGGGCGCGATGGGTGTCCACTATCTCAACGCGGCGCTCGTCGATGATACGGTCATCGTCACGCATCCCGAGGCGCTGATTTACGAGCCGCAACAGAACGGGCCGCCGAAATTCGTGGGCGTGGAGTACGTCATTCCGTTCAGCATTCACGCCGAGGATCAGGCGCCGCCCACGCTGTTCGGCCAGCCGTTCATGAAGAACGACACCTTCCAGTTGTGGGGGCTGCACGTGTGGGTGGGGCGTCACAACCCGAGCGGCGAGTTCGCGATGTGGAACCCGGATGTGAGCTGCGAGTTCGGGCACTAACCTGCGCCTAACGCAGTAGACGGAGCGCCGGCATCCGGGGTTCCGTCAACTGCGTTAGGCGACGAGGCTTGTCGCGCAACGCTAGTAGTCGATGCCCCGGGTGTAGCTGCCCGGCGGAACGGCCTGGAAGCGGTTGGGATTTGCACCGATCAGCGCACCCGCCAGGTCGTCGGACGTCCTCGCGTGTTCCCCGGTATTGGTGTCGATGATGACGGTCTGCTCCCGCAGCATGTCGGACATGGCCGCGGTCGAGCGGTCCGAATTGTCGATATACTGTCCGACGGTGTTCACAAACTGATTCGTCTGCGCGATGGTCTGTTGCATCTGGGCGTTCGCCATGCCGTTCACGCGCTTGTTGTCGCGCGTATAGCTGGCAAAAATGGCTGCGACGGTGCCCGCCTCCTCGCCCATCGTCTGCGGAGCTCCGTACATCACCCACAGCGTCATCTGCCAGGTGCCCATCTGCAGCGGCATCGTGTTCACCATCTGCGCGACGAGATACTGCTTGCCCTTGCCGTCGTGAAAATCCATGTCGCCGTACAACATGTAGTCCGTTCCCCCCGACATTGGGATGTCCTGCACCTTCGAGATGTCGATGTCGGCCGGCTGCTTGCCGGCCTTGCGCAGCAACTGGGTGAACGCCGCCTTGTACGCGCTCGCCGGATCCGTGCCGAAGGGAATCGCAACGAAATTTCCCGGAGGAGCGACGCCCCTGTTAGGCATCAAGGCCGCCGACTGTGGGTTGTTGGGATCGATGACCGGAATGGTCCAACCGAAGCGCAGCTTCTCGTCGTGCGAACCCGCGGCGGTCACGTCTCCCATGCTCGAACGCTGCATCTGCCATCCCGCGGGCAGCCCGATCGCACCTGTGCCATCGGTAAATGCCACTTGCTGCAGCGGCTGCGGCGGCGCCGGCTTCACGGGAGCCGCCGCTTGCACCGGGGCCGACGCTGTCGCGGATGTCGCCGAAGCGCCGGTCGAAGCGCGCGCCGCCGGTGAGCTTGCGGGAGCTTTTCCCAATTCTTGTTTGAGTCTGGCGAACATGGAGTTCACCGTCGACGGAAAACGCTCGGCATTGTCGAGCAGCACCGCGCCGCTCGCGCTTCCGCTCTTGGGCGCGTAGACCAGCGCCAGACCGGCCATCGGTTTGCCATCCTGGTTCTTCGCCGTCACGGTAAAGAAGCCAGCCAGAATTTCGCCAGTCGAGTTCTGCACCAGTCGGCCAAGCTGCGGACGGTCTCCGTACAGCAGGCTCACGCGATGCAGGGTCTTGCCGAGTGCATCCTGTGGTGTGGGCTGTCCCGCGAGCGCACCAAGATAGATGCGGCCGCCGTCGGGATTGTCTATGGTCTTGATTCCGCTCTGGGCCGCGCCCGTGTCGTGCGCCGGCGTTTGAGCAGCAACCCCGGCAGTGCACAGGGTTCCCAGAAGAAATGCAGTGGCGGCCCACATCATTTTTCTCGGAGTCTCGTGTGCCATTGCCGGCCTCCCTGGAGATCGTACGACGACGAATTGGTGGACGGCTTGCCTACAGCCATTTGTGGTGGGGCCGATTGTCGAGCGACTCGACCATATGCGGCACGGCTTCGCGTAGCAAGTCAGGAATCGAGGCCGATCGCGCCTACAGGATACGCGCTCGCATCAGGAACCGGCGCTCTGGGCGACGAGCTGCACCGAGATGCACCAGGGTTTCGGTGGTCTTCTCGAGTCCGCGCCGCGAGTTGAACTCGAGCTTGCTGTGAAACTCGTGGCCGCCGGTAAAGATGTTGGGGCATGGAAGTCCGCGGAACGTCAGGCTTGAGCCGTCGGTGCCGCCGCGAATCGGCTTGAGGTACGGCGTGAGTCCGGCCAGCCGCGCGGCGTCTAACGCAATCTGCGTGATCTGCGGGTGCTGGACGAGCACTTCCTTCATGTTCTTGTAGTTCTCCTTGACCTCGATGCGCGAGGTGACGCCGGGGAACCGCGCCATCGTCTCGCGGGCCAGCCGGCGCATCGCATCCTCTTTGGCGGCAAGCCCCGACAGATCGAAGTCGCGCAGCAGCACCTTGACCGTCGACTGCTCCACGTCGAGCGTGCCGGCGTACGGGTGCACGAACCCCTGACGCGCCTTCGGTGGACTCGGGGAGCATGTCGTGCGGCATGTGGGCGAGAAAGTCGGCCATGGCGTACATCGAGTTCACCATCACGCCTTTCGCCGTGCCCGGGTGCGCGCTCTTGCCGCGGAACGTCGACGGTCGCCAGGCGCGCACTCCACGTCTCGTCGCTCACTTCGCCTAACGTGCTGCCGTCCACCGTGTAGGCGAAGTCGGCGCCGAATGCCCGGCACGTCGAACTTCTCGATGCCCGTGCCGATCTCCTCATCGGCGGTGAACGCCACGCGCACGCGGCCGTGCGGCACCTTCGGATTGCGCAGCAGCGTGTCGACCAGCGTCATGATCGCGGCGACGCCGGCCTTGTCGTCGGAGCCCAGCAGCGTGGTGCCATCGGTGGTGATGATGTCGTCGCCGACGAGATCCGCGAGCACCGGGTGCTGCGCGACCGTGATCACCTGCGTCGGGTCGCCGGGCAACGTGATGTCGCCGCCCTGGTAGTTCCGGTGCACGACCGGCGTCACGCCGCAGCCGGTCACCGCCGGCGACGTGTCCACGTGGGCGATGAAGCCCACCGTCGGGAGCCGCTCGCCGTTGGCACAGACGACGGCACCGTCGCGTACACCATGCAATGCTCGCTCACCGAGACGTCGGTCGCGCCCACCTGCTTGAGCTCGGCCGCGAGCAGGTTGGCCAGCGTCCACTGCGCGAGCGTGCTCGGCGTCGTCTGTTGGTCCTCGCGCGATTGCGTGTCGATGCGCACGTAGCGCAGAAACCGGTCGACGACGCTCTCGCCCGGCGGCTCGAGTTCGATGGGCATTGCGGTGGCGTGGTGGTGGATTGGGGTCGTGGATGCGGAAGTCTACACCATCCATGCGCCCACGTCAGCGGCGGCCGGGCTCTGAGTCGTGCTCAGTTCGATCCACATAGCAGGTGGTCACCACGTATTTCGTGTCCGGGCCTGCCTGGCTGGCGACGACGTTCATGATGAAAGGATCAACGCGGAAACACGGGATCACAGCGGATCGCGCCGTTAGGCGAGAAGGCGCGACTCGCGCAGGATCGAGCCATTTTTGTTGTTTGAACAAAGGCTTTCTGTTGTTGCCCTATCCGCAGTCGTCCCTGGTTTGCGCTTTTATCCTTTCAAGATGAGCAGAGTAGCCGGCCCCCTGCTCGGCCACCCCAATGCCTGGACGACGGGGGTCACCCTCGCTGAGACTCGCGTCGGTATCGGAGGGGGCCACGGGCGATGAATCACGCATTCGGTCATCGCGCGAGCCTTCACACTGAACCACCACGGGCTCTGGTGATTGTGCGTGCGCGCCGGTAGCATCCGGGCCATGGTTAACCCGTTCCGGCTCGACGCTTTCCAGGAGACAACGGCCATGCGCTCCGCAGCGCGCACAGTGCACCAGGCGGTTGGTTGGCGCTCACGTTCCCTCGCATGGTCGTCGCGCGCCCTGTGGAGCATGGCCGCGCTCGCTTCGGTTGTGCACGTGACGACAATCGCTGCGCAAACACGCGACACGCTGCTCTCGGCGCTCAAGCTCCCCGTGGAAGCCGGGTTCGCTCCGCTCGTGCCGGCCGCGCCCGGGCACCCGGTGTTGCTGCGCCCCGATCGCGTGTTCGACGCCGACGAGCGAAGCGGCGCACGCGGGGTGGGTGGTGCTGGTGGAGGGCGACAGCATCGCCGCCGTAGGGCCTGCGGCATCGGTGCACGCGCCGAGCGGCACCGAGACCATCGCGCTCCCGGGCCTAACGCTGCTCCCGGGCTCATCGACGCGCACTCGCACGTCTTCCTGCATCCGTACAACGAAACGCTGTGGAATGACCAGGTCCTCAAGGAGCCGCAGGGATATCCGCGTGGTCGAAGCCGTGCTGCACGTGCGCAATACGCTCATGCAGGGCTTCACGACGCTGCGCGACCTGGGCACCGAGGGCGCCGGATTCGCCGACGTCTCGATCAAACGCGCCATCGACGAAGGGCTGATTCCCGGCCCGCGTCTCCAGGTCGCGACGCGCGCAATCGTGGCCACGGCGAGCTACGGCCCCGGTCCGCGCGGCTTTCGGCCCGACCTCGACTTGCCGCAGGGCGGACAGGCGGTGAGCGGCGTGCCCGAGGTGCTCGAGCGCGGTGCGCGAGCAGGCCGCACGCGGCGCCGACTGGATCAAAGTGTACGCCGACTACGGCCGGGGTCCGAGCGGAACGCTCGATGCCCACGTTCAGTCAAGAGGAACTCGACGCGCTGGTGGCCGAGGCGCACTCCTCGGGGCGGCCGGTGGCGGCGCACGCGAGCACGGACGAGGGCATGCGGCGCGCCGATCCTGGCCGGCGTCAATACCATCGAGCACGGGTTCGGCGGCACGGACTCGGTGTTCCACCTGATGGCCGAGCGCGGCGTGGCCTATCTGCCCACGCTCACGGCGGTGGAGGCGTACGCAGAATACTTCGACGGATACGTGCGCGGCACGAGTCCGCCGACGCCAGTCATGCGGGAGGCCGCGCAGGCGTTTCAGCTGGCGATGAAGAACGGCGTCATCATCGGCTGCGGCAGCGACGTGGGCGTGTTCACGCACGGCACCAACGCGCGGGAACTCGAGTGGATGGTGCGGGACGGCATGCGTCCCGCGCAGGCGCTGCTCGCGGCCACCGCGGTGGATGCCAGGATTCTGGGCATGGACAAGGAGATCGGGCGCGTCGTCCCCGGGCTCAGGGCCGACCTGGTCGCCGTGCAGGGCGACCCCACGCAAGACATCGCGGCGACCGAGCCGGGAACGGTTCGTGATGAAGAACGGCGTGATCTACCGGCGGTAGAGCGTTAGGCACTTGCGTCGCGGAGCGTCGTGGCGCCGCGCGCGGCCAGGTGCTTGGCCACGGCGGGGCTCGCCAGGTTTTCGGGCGGCTCGCCCCACCGGTTGAGTGATGGCAGGCGCTCCGCGCCGGCATCGAGGAGCGCGTCCACGATGGCGATGTAGGTCGCATCGCGGCCCCGATGCTGCCCCGAGCCGTGCGACGCCCAACCGAGCGGCGACGAGCCGAACTGGCCGTCGCGCACGTTCACCGGCGCGCCTAACGCAAGGAGCGCGCGGACCATCTCGAGCTTCCCGCTCCACGCCGCGGCGTGGAGCGGCGTGCCCTGCGCCCACCCGTCGGCGCCGAGCGAGGAGCCCAGGCTCAGCAACACCCGGATCGCGTCGAGGTTGTCGTGGACCACGGCGTCCGACAGCGCGGCGCCGCCGTGCGTCGCGACGGCGTGCGCGAGCTCCGGGTGCTCCGCCAGCACCGCGCGCGCCCGGACGATGTCGCCGGCGAAGCACGCCTGGAGCAGCCTGTCCTGCGGGCCTAACGAACCGGGGTCCGCGCCGTGGTCCAGCAGCAATTGGGCGATGTCCCGGTTGCCGTGCTGCACCGCGAGCGCGTACGCCGTCAGGCCGTCGCCGCGCCCGAGGTTGGGATCGGCGCCGTGCTCCAGCAGCGCGCGCGCCGTGGCGACCTTCGGGCCGCCGGCCGCCACACCCTGGAGCGGCGTCTCCTGCTTCGCGTCGCTCGGCACGTTGGGATCCGCGCCGTGCTCGAGCAGCCAGAGGAACCCCAGGAACCACGCCGCCGTGGCCGCCATCGTCGTCGGCGTGCCCAACGAGAAAATAGAGCGGCGTGTTGCCGTACGGCGACTGCGTCGACGACAGATCGGCGCCGTGCGCGAGCAAGGCTTCGAGACATTCGCGCCGGTTGTGTTGCGCGGCGTGGTAGATCGACTCGCCATCCTGCGTCGGGGCGCCCCGGTCGAGCAGCAAGTTGACTAACGGAACGTTGTCGCTCATGCAGGCATGGTACATTGCCGGGATCGGGACGGATTTGTCATCCGATTCGAAATACAGGCTGCCGGTGCTCGGACTCGCCCCGGCGTCGAGCAGCAGCGTCGCCACGCGAAGAACCTGGGCCGCGCGGCGCGCGCCGGTGCGGTGCATTGGCGTCGCACACGCGTACGCGAGGGGCGTCCAGGCCTGTGTGCCGCGCGTCGCGTGCACGCTCGTTGGGTCGGCGGCGATGCGGCGCGCCACCTCGTCGGCGGCCCCCGCCGCGGCCGCCGCGAAGATGCTGTGATGCGGCAGTTGCGGGTGCTGCTCGAGCATCCGGGAGACCGTGCCCTTGCGTCCGTGCTCGACGGCCTCGAGAAACCGCGCCGCCCGCTCGTCCGCCGGCAGGACGGCCTCGATGTGCGACTTCAGCTTGGTCCAACTCTCGAATCCGCGCTCGCGTGCGATCACGAATTGGACGTCGGCGAGCGTGACCGTGCCTAACGAGCCGGCCAGGCGCGGCAGGTGCGCCAGCACCCGCGCGATCGCATCGCGATCGCCGGCGCGACAGTCACGGAGCAACGCCTTGGCGCGCTTCCGTTCGAAGGCAAAATCCGGGGATGGGGGGAGTGCGGACATACGACCTCCTTCATGAGCGCCCGAGTGTCCGCCTTACGCCGGGCATGAAAGAGGCAATGGATGTGTACGACCACCTGCCAGGCGGGACGATCCCTTTCCGCGGACGGGGCGCGCCCTGGTGCGCGACCCCGAATCATACACGCACGGTGGCCGCCGTGCCACCGCGGCTCAGCCAGCTGAAGCCGCGCCCCGTCATCGAGGCGCGTGCCCGCCCTGGCTACGACGTTCATGTTGAAAGGATCACAGCGGAAACAAGGGATCACAGCGGATCGTGCCGTTAGGGAGGGCCCAGGCGCGATGACTCACCCATTGGTCAGGACCACCGCTCTTGACAGGCGCAACGGCGAAGGCGACCATTCCACTCACCTGGTGACTGGAAGAGACCCGTGGCCCGTACGCCGTCCGAGCTCCTGCAAGGAACCGTCGACATTCTCATCCTCCGCGCGCTGGCGTGGGAGCCCATGCACGGGTACGCCATCTCGCGCTGGCTCGACGCGCGCAGCGGCGGCGTCCTCGCCGTGGACGGCGCCGCGCTCTACCAAGCCCTGCACCGCCTCGAAGAGCACCGCCTCGTGTCGCCCTCGTGGGGCCTGTCCGAGAACAATCGCAAGGCCAAGTACTACACGCTCACCACGGCGGGCCGCACACGCCTCCGCGCCGAGTCCGTGGTGTGGAGGACGTATGCCGACGCGGTGACCAAAGTGCTCAAGCCCGCCTGAGGAGCGCGTCCCATGACACGCACGCCGATCCGCTCGTTCCGCTTCCCGTGGCGCTCCCGCGCCGACATCGCGCGCGATGTCGACACAGAGTTGGGCTTCCACTTCGACATGCGCATCCGCGCGCTCGTCGCACAGGGGATGGACCCGGACGCGGCCCGCCGCGCCGCGACCGCCGAGTTCGGCGACATCGAGGGCACGCGCGCCTACTGCCGGGCCGCCGACGCGCGCGGCGACCGCGCCGTCCGCGTCACCGACCGCCTAACGGAATGGCGGCACGACGCGCGCTACGCCTGGCGCACGATGCGCCGCACGCCGACGTTCACCGCGGTCTCGTTGCTCACCCTGGCCCTCGCCATCGGCGCCAACACCGCGATCTTCAGCGTCGTGCGCGCGGTGCTGCTCCGCCCGCTGCCGTACGCCGATCCGGGCCGGCTCGTGGTGGCCTTCGAGTCGTGGCCCAACAATCCGGGCAACCGTTCGCCGATGTCGCCGCCCGACTACGTCGACTACCGCGCCCAACAGCACGCGTTCACCGACATCGGCGCGTATTCCGGCGCCATGGGTCCGGTGGTGTGGCAGCCCGAGGGCGCCGACCCCACCACGCTCACCGGCACCTCCGCCGACGCCCATCTCTTCCGCGTGCTCGGCGTCCGGCCTTTGTTAGGCCGGGTGTTCGACGCCGGCGCCGACGTGCTGGGCGACAGCACGAGCGTCATCATCTCGTATGGATTCTGGCAGCGCGCGTTGGGCGGCGATCCGCACGCCGTCGGGCGAACGCTCATGCTCAACGGGCGGTCGTCCGTGATCATCGGCGTCATGCCGCGCGGGTTCGTGCTCGACCACAACGAAGATGTCTGGCTGCCGCTCGACCTCCGCGACGATCTCGCCAACTCCGCCATCACCCGCAAGCAGCATTGGATCATCGCGATCGGCCGGCTGCGCCCCGGCGTCACCATTGAGGCGGGGAGCGCCGATCTGCGCCTCGTCGCCCAACGGCTCGCGTCACAGTATCCCGACGCCGACGGCGGCCGCACCGCGCTCGTCACGCCGTTTCACGAGTTGACCGCCGGCAACCTGCGCGCGCCGCTGCTGTTGCTGCAAGGCGCCGCCGCGATGGTGCTGCTCATTGCGTGCGCGAATTTGATGAACCTGACGCTGTCGCGGACCATTGGCCGTCGGCAGGAGCTGGCCGTCCGGGCCGCGCTCGGCGCCGGCCGCGGGCGACTGGTGCGGCAACTGCTCACCGAATCGGTGCTGCTCGCGCTCGCCGGCGGTGCGTTAGGCATCGGCCTCGCGATCGTGGCGACGCGCGCGCTGCTGGCCATCAATCCGACGACGCTGCCGGCGCTCTTCCCCGTCGGCGTCGACCGGCAGGTGCTCGGGTTCAGTCTGCTGGTCTCGGCGGCGGCCGGCGCGCTGTTCGGCATCGTGCCCGCGCTCCACGCCATGCGCGCCGGCGTGCACGACGCACTCAAGGAGGGCGGCCGCGGCGCCAACGCGGCGCGGAGCGGCGCCTTTGTTAGGCGAGCCCTCGTCACGACGCAGGTCGCCCTGGCCGTGATGCTCCTCGTGGGCGCCGGCCTCCTCACCCGCAGCTTCTCCGAGCTCACGCGCGTGCGGCTCGGATTCGAACCGGACCGCGTCGTCACGGCGCAACTGCGGGTGAGCGGCCCGCGGTACGACTCGATGCCGATGGTCAACGGATTTTACGACGGCGTGCTGGGCGAGATCGCGCACGCGCCCGGCGTGATCGCCTCCGGCGCGGCGACGGTACTCCCGATGCAGGGATCGGTGAGCACCTCGCTCCGCATTGAGGGCCAGCCCGTCGATGAGTCGCGGCTGCCCGACATGCAGTATGTCGCCATCCGCGGGCAGTTTCTCGAGGCGATGGGCATCCCGCTCATTGCCGGCCGCCGCTTCGACGCCTCCGACACGCCTAACGGCCCCAAGCGCGTCCTCATCAACGAGGTCGCCGCGCGCCGCTATTTCGGCAGCGGCGAGGCCGTGGGCAAACGCATCCGCATTGGGCCGAATCCGAACGGCGACTGGATGACCGTCGTCGGCGTCGTGGGCGACGTCCGGAGCGATGGCCTCGACTTGCCGCCCACCCCCACGTTGTACGTCGACCACGCGCAGGAAGCGTGGTCCCACACGCTGACGGTCGTGATGCGGACCACCGATTCCCACGGCACCGTCGAGGCGCTGCGCCGCGCGGTGAAAGACGTCGACCCGGCACTGCCGGTCCGCAACGTCGAGAGCATGGATGACGTCGTGGGATCGAGTCTCGCCGCGCGGCGCTTCGCGCTCGGCTTGGCCGCGAGCTTCGCCGGCCTCGCCCTCGTCCTCGCCACGTTGGGCATTGATGGCGTGTTGGCGTACGAGGTGTCGACGCGCACCCGGGAGTTCGGCGTCCGGATCGCGTTGGGCGCCAGCACGCGCAGCGTCCTCGGGCTCGTCGCGCGCCGCGGGCTGGCGTGGTCCATGGCGGGCCTGGGGTTAGGCATTGCCGGCGCGGTGGCCGGCGCCCGCCTGCTCGGCGGCGCGCTCTACGGCGTCGGCCCGCTCGATGCCGGCACGTACCTGCTGGTTGCCGCCGGCTCGATGGCCGTCGTCACCGCTGCCTGCCTGATTCCGGCGCGGCGGGCGACGCGTGTGGATCCTCTCAGCAGCATGCGGTCCGAGTAGCCAGCTTCGAACCCGACAGACGCGTCACGGCTCGTGCACGTTTCACGAGCCACGACGTGAGCCATTCCTAACGGAAAGAAGGAGCGGGCGGCCTCAAGCCCGGCGAGCATCGCGCGATACCCCAGCGACACCTCGTGCGCCGGCGCGATGACGGGGGCCGACGACGACTTCCTCTTCCTGTACGATTCCACGAACACCACCGCGTTGGCCGGCGTGTCGCACGTCAATACGACGCCGATCGGCCCCACCGGTGAGATCATGCACGTGCGGTTGCTGCCGAAGAAATAGTTTCCGGCAAGTCGCACGACGGTTGTTGGGAACGCGGGTCGCGCCTGGTGCGCGGCCCGCGTTTCTCGTTTTCGCGCCAGTTGATCGGACGCTTGACGCCTGCGCTCCACGGTAGTACGGTGCACGCACGGCGTGCAGGACGCCGCCCGTCCGCGGAAAGGACCGAGTCCACCTGGGTCGACGCATGACAAGCACGGTTCACACGAACCTCCTTTGCCCGATGCCGGCGGACCACGGGCGCACCCAGGAGGCTCGTCATGCCTAACCGTCGCTTGCCCGTCCGTCCCGACCTCGAGCAGCTGCGGCATCAAGCCAAAGATCTGCTGCGTGACATGCACGCGGGCGACACATCGGCGCTCGCCGATCTCGCGCAATTCCACCTCCACCCGATCGATCCCGCACAGGCCACGCTCGCCGACGCGCAGCTTGTGCTCGCACGGAGCTACGAAGCCGAGAGCTGGCCGCGGCTCGTTCACGCGTGTGAGCTCGTCGATGCCATCTGGCGCGACGACGTACACGCCGTCCGCGACCTCGTGCTCAAGTATCCCAACCTGCTGCACGAGCACGCGCTCGTGCGCACGAACAGCAACTGGGGACCGCCCATGTCCTACGCGGCCAACCTCGGCCGCGACCGGATCATTGACGCGCTGCTCAAGTTAGGCGCGACCGATCTCGAGACCGCGATGGACCGCGCCGCGCTCCAGGGCCGCGTGGAGACGGCGCGGCATCTCCACCAGCGGTTAGGCGCACCGCGGCCGGCCGTGAAATCGCTTGGCGGGCCGGCCTATACGCTCAGCGTGTCGGGCACCGCGCTGCTGCTGGAGCTCGGCGCCCCGGTGCGCGACGCGCAGGGCCGCGGCATCGCGCCGGTGGATGTCGTCCTCGAGACCGACAGCCGCAACCCGGCCGCCAAGCACGCGATCCTCGAGATGTACGTGGCGCACGGACTCGACCTGCCGGACACACCCACCGTGGCGCTCCATTGCGGCCGGATCGATCTGCTCGAGCGGCACCTGCAGCGCGACTCGACCCTGCTCCGTCGCACCTTCTCGTTCGCCGAGATCTACCCGCCCGAGCTCGGTTGTCACGATGATCCGCTCGCCACGCACGGCACGCCGTTAGGCGGGGCGACGCTCTTGCACCTGTGTGTCGACTACGACGAGCTCGACATCGCGCGCTGGCTGTTCGAGCGCGGGATGGAGGTCGACGAGCCGGCGGACATCGACAGCGACGGATTCGGCGGACACACGGCGCTGTTCGCGACCGTCGTGTCGCAGCCGGCATTCTGGATGAACCATTGCGGCGGCCCGTTCGAGGCGCCGTTCACCGCGTTGCTGCTCGAGCACGGCGCGAATCCGAACGTGCATGCGTCGCTGCGCAAGCAGCTCCATCCGGGCTACGGCGAGGACGTGCTCCGCGTATATCGCGATGTCACGCCGCTCGCATGGGGCGAACGATTCGTGCACAAGCAGTTCGTGAGCGAGCCGGCGATGCGCCTCATTGCCGGCCACGGCGGCCGCGCCTAACGGACCGGACGGCGGCCGGTGCGCGCGGCGTCGAGCCGCGCCCGCACCGTCCGCCGCCGCACCCAGATGCTCGCCGCGTACCCGATGTGCGCCACGGCGACGATGAGGTACGCCGCGTGATAGTAGCCCGCGTTGTCCGGGATCATCGCCCCTCCTCCGCTTCGAGTGCCGCCCGGTCCGTCGCCAGGCGATAGCGCGCGCGGAGCAACGCCGCGTACAGCACGGTGAACGAACAGAACGCCATCAGGAACGTCGCCAGCATGTCGTTAGGCAGCGACGGCTTGCTCGGCTTCCCGATGATGGGCATGGGGTGCAGCGTGCGGAAAAGATAGACGCTCAGGTGAATGAACGGAATGAGCAAGGATCCCAGAATGCCTAACACGGCCGAGTAGCGCGCGCGCATCCCCGGTTCCTCGATGGCCCCGCGGAGGATGAGATAGCCCACGTAGATGAACCACAGGAACAACGTCGATGTGAGCCGAGCATCCCAGGTCCACCAGGTGCCCCAGATCGGCTTGCCCCACAACGAGCCCGTCATCAGCGTGATCGTGGTGAACACCACGCCCACCTCCGCCGAGCTCTCGGCCAGGCGGTCGAGGCGCAGGTCCTTCATCCACAGGTAGCCGATGCTCGCCAGGGCGACGACGCCGAACGCGAGAAATGCCACCCACGCCGACGGCGGATGCACGTAATAGATCTTCTGCGCCGGTCCCTGCAGCGCTTCGATCGGCGTGAAGTAGATCGCGCGGATGAACGTCGCGATCACGAGCATGACCGCCACGACGAACAACCAATCGAACGTGGCGCGCGCAGGCGCGCGTCCCGCATCGGGGGCAATGTCGGTGCTCACGGGCTCGCGAGTGGCGCTATCTGTCATTCGTCGGTGGGTGTGCAATCACGCGCTGACAGCAAAAGATGACGCCGGTGTGGGTCGCGGCCAAGGTCAGTCCTCAATGGTGTAGGGGAACGCCATGGTACACGCCGTCACGAACACCAAATCGAAGGCCAGCAGAATCTTGATCCATCCGATCGACTCGGCAACCGGTCGCCCGGCGAGGAGGCGAGCCGTGGTCTGCGCAGCGGGAATCACGATCGGCACGAAGAACGGCAGCGAGAGCATGGGCAGCAGCAGTTCGCCCAGGCGCGTGTTCACCGACATCGCCGCGAACAGCGTTCCGACCGCGACGAGTCCGACGGCCGCCAGAATCAACAGCGCCGCCAACGCGGCCACGCCTCTGGCTCCGCCTAACGGCATGTCGTAGAACAATGCCACCGCCGGCACGGCAATGACTTCGATGGCGAGGACGAACACGAGATTCGCCATCGCCTTCCCTAAATAGATCGCATGCCGGGACACGGGGGCGCCAAGCAACCCATTGAGTGCACGGTCGGCCAGCTCCACGCCGAACGACCGGTGCAGGCCCAACAGTCCGGAGAACGTGAAGATCACCCACAGCACGCCGGGCGCGAGATCGGACGCGGCAACGGCCGTCGGATCCCAGGCAAAAAAGAAGATCACGATCGCGAGCAGCGCGAACACCACCGCCGAGAAAAACGCCGTGCGCGTACGGAACTCGATCGCGAGATCCTTGCGAGCGATGAGCAGCGCCGCGCCGAGCGTGTCAGGCATTCGAGCGCCACCAAATTCCGGTACGACTCGGCGTAGGCGCGCGGATCGATGGCGCCGCGCTGCTCGTAGCGCGCGAATGCGCCGGCGGTCATGATCGCCGCGTGCGTGGCGAGCGCCAACCCTTCGTCCAGGTTGTGCGTCACCAGCACCAGCGCCGCGCCCGAGGCGCGCAGTACGCCTAACGCACCGGAGAGCGCCGCCGCGCCCGACGCGTCGAGCCCGGTGAACGGCTCGTCGAGCAGCACGACGCTCGGATCATGCACCATGGCGCGCGCGATGCTCACCCGCTGCTGCATGCCGCGGCTCAGCGCGCGCACCGGCGTGTCGGCGCGGGTGGTCATGCGCATCGCGTCCAACGCGCGCGCCGCCGCGCCCCGCGGATTGGAAACGCCGAACAACCGCGCGGCCAACTCGACGTTCTCCCGCGCGGTGAGGGCGGCGTAGAGCATGCTGGCGTGCGAGATGAATCCGATCCGGCTGCGCGCCTCGGGACCACCCGGCAGCGCCACGCCCGACACGAACGCCCGGCCGCGCGTCGGCCGCAGCAAGCCGGCGAGCACGCGCAGCAATGTGGTCTTCCCCGCTCCGTTAGGCCCGAACACCGCCAGGCACTCGCCCGCGGCGATCGTGAACGACACGCCGTCCACGGCGCGGCGCTGGCCGAACGCGCGCACCAGCGCCTCCACGTCCACAGCGTGCCGCGCGTCTGCGGCCACGGCGGTCACGATGTGCGCAGGCGGCGCCCAACCCCGAAGGCGCTGCGCCTCACGGCCGTGGTCGTGTCGTGCCGATCATGACTCAACAGTAGCGCTCGAGCCTCGCGCGCGGAACGCGTTATGAAGGAAGAATTCGCTCTGGACGCCCGCCGGAGCGGCGGATAAGGTACCCCTCTGGACTCCCTTCAACCATTGTTCGTGCCATGACCGACATTGATGTGCTGCTCAACGAAACGCGAAAGTTCGAGCCGTCGGCCGACTTCTCGCGCACCGCCAACGTGTCACGCGATGTCTACGATCGCGCCGCGCGCGATCCGGAAGCTTTCTGGGCCGAGATGGCCCGCGAGTTGGAGTGGTCGAAGCCGTTCGACAAAGTGCTCGAGTGGAATCCGCCGTGGGCCAAGTGGTTCCAGGGCGGAACGCTCAACGCGTCCGTCAATTGCCTGGACCGCCATTTGCGCGGCGCCCGTCGCAACAAAGCGGCGCTCATCTGGGAGGGCGAGCCCGGCGACACGCGCACCTACACGTACTGGGACCTGCACCGCGAAGTGTGCAAGTTCGGCAACGTGCTGCGCCGGTTGGGCGTCAAGCGCGGCGACCGCGTCGCGATCTACTTGCCGATGATTCCGGAAGCGGCCATCGCGATGCTCGCCTGCGCGCGCATTGGTGCGCCGCACTCCGTGGTGTTCGGCGGATTCTCCGCCGAGTCGCTGCGGGATCGCATCAACGATGCGCAGGCGAAGGTGCTCATCACCGCCGACGGCGGCTATCGCCGCGGACAAATCGTCCCGCTCAAGCGCAACGCGGACAAAGCGCTCGAGGACACGCCGAGTATCGAGAACGTGGTCGTCGTCCAACGACGCGCCGGCGGGCAGGGCGATGAGTCGGCTGCATTGATGCACGCCAAGCGCGATCATTGGTGGCACGAGTTGATGCGTGATGTGGACGCCGACTGCGCGCCCGAAGCGATGGACGCCGAGGATGTGCTCTACATTTTGTACACGTCGGGCACCACCGGAAAACCGAAGGGCATCGTGCACACTACGGGCGGTTATCTCACCGGATGCGTGGCCACCACCAAGTGGGTGTTCGATCTCAAGGAAGACGACGTCTACTGGTGCACCGCCGACGTCGGCTGGGTGACGGGTCACTCGTACATTGTGTATGGTCCGCTCGCCTGCGGCGCCACGTGCGTGATGTACGAAGGCGCGCCCGACTGGCCCGAGAAGGATCGCTTCTGGGAGCTGTGCGAGAAATACGGCGTCACGATTTTCTATACCGCGCCCACGGCCATCCGCGCATTCATGAAGTGGGGCGATCAGTGGCCGGCGCGCCATGATCTGTCGCAGCTCCGTCTGTTAGGCTCGGTGGGCGAGCCGATCAACCCCGAAGCGTGGATCTGGTATCACATCACGATCGGACACGAGCGGTGTCCGATCGTCGACACGTGGTGGCAAACGGAGACGGGCGCGATCATGATCACGCCGCTTCCCGGCATCACCTCCACCAAACCGGGCAGCGCCACGGTGCCCTTCCCCGGCGTGTCGGCCGACCTGCTCGACGCCGAGGGCACGTCGATTCCGTTAGGCGGAGGCCTGCTGGCCCTCACGCGCCCATGGCCCTCCATGCTGCGCACGATCTGGGGCGACCCCGACCGCTACGTGCAAACGTACTTCTCCAAGTGGCCTAACCGGCCGGATCTCTACTTCCCGGGCGACGGCGCCAAGCGCGATGAGGACGGCTACTATGGATCCTGGGCCGGGTCGACGACGTGCTCAATGTGGCCGGACACCGCATCGGGACGATGGAAGTCGAATCGGCCCTCGTGTCGCATCCAGCGGTGGCCGAATCCGCCGTCGTTGGGCGACACCACGATCTCAAGGGCCAGGCCATGGCCGCGTTCGTGACGCTGCGTGAAGGGTTCACGTCGTCGCCGGCGCTGCGCGACGAGTTGCGCGACCACGTGGCCGAGAAAATCGGCGCGCTGGCCAAGCCCGACGATATCCTGTTCAGCGCCGATCTGCCTAAAACGCGGTCGGGCAAGATCATGCGACGTCTCTTGCGCGACATCGCTGAAGGCCGCGCGTTGGGCGACACCACCACGTTGGCCGATCCGGCCGTGGTCGCCAAGCTCAAGGAGCAGTACGAGTCGCAGGAGACGTAGCCTTGGGCCCGCGTCATTCGTCACACCCGGAGACGCATTCAATCTCCGGAGCGACACGATGCGCGGCACCCTCGCATTCATTGGTACGACAGTTGGCGGCGCCGTCGGCTGGTGGATCGGCGCCAACGTTGGCATCATCACCGCGGTCACGCTGAGCGCGGTGGGTAGCGGAGTCGGCCTCTACTACGCGCGCCGGGTGGCGGACAACGTCATTCCGTAACCGGTCGCGACTGGCATCCGCGAGCGGCGGCGGCCATCATGCATTCGACCGGCGCCCGGGGTAGCTCGGCGCCACTCTTTTTTTCGCCGAGGAGCTCCGATGCCACGCGTTCGTATCGCGCGTCCCGACAAGACCGAGTATACCGAGTACTTCCACCGCTATATCTCGCACGTCCCCGACGGCGACCTGCTCGAGTTGCTCGACAAACAGGCCGCTGAGACTCGCGCCTTGTTGGGCCCGCTGTCCGAAAACGACGCGCGGTTCCGCTACGCCCCCGACAAGTGGAGCATCAAAGAGGTCGTCGGACACTTGGCCGACACCGAACGCGTAATGTCTTATCGTGGGATGTGCTTTGCGCGCGGTGACGAAACGGTGCTCCCCTCGTTCGACGAAAACGCATTCGTGAAATCATTGCGGTTCGACGAACGCCAGTTGTCGAGCTTGCTCGCCGAGCTCGGCACCGTGCGCGCGGCAACGATCGCGCTGTTCGATGGACTGAGCGACAGCGAGCTCGTGCGCCGCGGACGGACGCCGAGCGGCGAAAACTCGGTGCGCGCACTGGCGTACATGATTGCCGGACACGAGCGACACCACCACCAGATTTTGCGCGACCGGTACCTCACGGCACTGCGTGCCGGATCGGCTGCCGGCGCACGCTGACACGGAGGATTGCATGTCTGGGCAAGGATCGACTGGAAACGTGATCGCCGCCTTGGCGAGCTTTTTCATTCCGGGGTTGGGCCAGCTCATTCAGGGACGCTTGGGAATGGCGATCCTGATGTTCGTGCTTGCCGCGGTGCTGTGGATTTTTCTCTTCGGGTGGGTGATTCACGTGTGGGCGATTCTGGACGCGGCCTTGTGGAAGCCCAAGGTGGCCTGACTTTGGCGTCCAGGGTCGTATTCGGACCCACCGCCGGTGAGATTGCGAAATGATGAAGAAGCAGCCAGGGGACGCTTCCAAACCCCAAACGGACGCGCCCAAGAGCGCGCCGGAGCCCGATCCGGTGGACGAATCCTCGAAGGAGAGTTTCCCGGCGAGCGATCCGCCCAGTTGGGCGCCGCTCAAGGCGGGTCCGCCGGATTCCGAATCCGAGTGATCGGTGGCGGGTCGCACCATCTCGGACTCGTACCAGCGGATCTACGCCGTGGTCCGGCGCATTCCGCACGGACGCGTCGCCACGTACGGCCAGGTCGCGGCGCTGGCGGGGCTGCCGCGCCAACCGCGCCTGGTGGGCTACGCAATGCACGCCTTGCCTAACGGAACGGCGCTGCCCTGGCACCGCGTGATCAACGCGCAGGGGCGGGTGAGCCCGCGATCGGGCGACGGCGGGGCCGGTGTGACACAGCGCCTGCGGTTGGAAGCCGAGGGCGTGCGGTTCGACCCGGCGGGGCGGGTATCGCTGGCGCGTCAGGGATGGACGCCGCGGCGGAGCGGCCGCACCGTCACGGCCCGGTCCCCGGGCGGCGTCGCCTAACGAACGCGCGGGCCCGAATGCACCACGGGGCGCTCCGTGGAGCGCCCCGTGTATGTCGTACGCTGTGCCTTCCCCTCTGCCTTACTTGCCGACGCCCGCTTCGCGAAGCTGCGGGACCGACTGCGGTGGAATCGACACCATGTGGTCGCACTCGGTGCACACGTCGACCAACACGTCCGGCACGCACAGGCGCGAGCGCGCCAACCGCACGGTGCGGAGCTCGAATCGGGTTCGGACAACTTTATGACAGCGCTTGCATTCATTTGCGGCGTAGTCGCCGGCGTTCCAGGCGAGCTTCATACGGACCTCTTTATCTAGGCGTCGGCGCCCGCCAGTGCGAGCGCATGGAATCTTCGAGCTGCACTGACCCGTACGGATTGTTGCAGCGAAGGTTTCGAGTGCGCGCGTTGCATTGTGTGTGAATTTTCTCTATGGTACCACACGAGAACGCGGTGCTGCACATTCTTTGACAATGCTCGAGGCTGCAGTGACCGATCTGTCCTATCCCGTCGGCAAATTCACGCCGCCGGCCAGCACGTCGGACTCCCAACGCACGGCGTTGATCGACGACGTCGCGCGCACGCCGGCTGCCATGCGTACAGCGGTCGCCGGACTTACCGCCGGCCAGCTCGATACACCGTACCGTCCCGGCGGCTGGACCGTTCGGCAACTCGTGCATCACGTGCCGGACAGCCACATCAACGCGTATCTGCGATTCAAGCAGGCGTTGACCGAGGATCACACCCACGATCAAACCGTACGATCAGGACGTGTGGGTTACGCTACCCGACACGCCCGCGACTCCGGTGGACGTATCCCTGGCGCTACTCGACGCGCTACACGCGCGTTGGGTCACACTTTTGCGTGCGATGAAGCCCGCGGATTTCGAGCGCGGCTATCAGCATCCGGAGTACAACCGCTTCGTGCCCTTGACAGAAGCGCTGGCGCAGTACGCCTGGCACGGACGGCATCACGTGGCGCACATTACATCGCTACGCCAGCGAAGCGGTTGGTAGGATCACCGCGTTAGGAGAGGCCATGCAGCAAGGCACAAACACGCAGACGCCCGACGCGGCCGCGCTGCGCACGCAGATTCGGGATCAGGTGCGCGCCCAGGTGGAGGCGGCACGCGCGCAAGCACGCGCCGCGCGAGACCAAGCCCTCCACACGCAGTCGGGGCAAACGGCGCCGCCCGCGCCGCCCACGGAGCTGCCGGGCGGCATTGAGATCCCGCAGGTCCCGCTCGTACCGGGTACGAGTGTGCCGTCCTTCGTCTTCGACCCGGGCATGGGCGCGCGCGTCGAACACATTGCGATCGAGTTCTTCGTGATGATCGTCGCCCTCTTTTTCGTCGTGCCCATCGCGCGCGCGTTCGCGCGCCGCATTGACAAGAAGCCGGTGGCGACTCCGTTAGACCGTTCACTCGGCGAGCAGCTCCAGCGGATCGAGAACTCCGTGGACTCCATGGCGATCGAGATCGAGCGGATTTCGGAAGCGCAGCGGTACATGGCCCGCCTGCAGTCGGATCGGTCGGCGTCGCCCGCGCTCCCGCCGCAGCACGCCGCGTCCTGAGCAACCGCGGCGCGTCAGCGCGCGCGCGTCTTCACACCGCAGGCGGTGAGCAAGCGGCGAGGCGCCGGTGCAGACGGGAACAGCGCGTGCGCGGCGCCTGCACGCTCGCGCACCCCATCGCACCGTGCGCGTCGCGCATCGAGCGTCGCCAACTTCATCAGTATCGAATAGCTCCCGGGATCGAGCGACGCTGCGCGCTCCAGCGCGGCCGCGTGCCCGTCGCGCTCGACCAACTCCATCGCCAGCGACTGCGCCGCGCTGCGGCCCGCGGCGGCCGCACCCGCTAAGAGCAGCAACAACATCACGGCAACGCGGCGGCCCGATGTGAGCTCGATGGTCGCGCGGGTGCGCGTCGGCACCGACAACGCGCCAAGCAGACCCCACACGATCAGCGCCGGCGCCGGCAGCAACAACAGCGCGTCGAAGGCGCCGGCGACCACAACGATGACGGTGGTCGCGACGAGCACCAACCCCTGCGCGAATTGATCGGCCGCCGCGCGCCGCGACATCGCGAGCAACCCGGTGATGCCCAGTCCGATGAGCGCGACGACGAGACACGCCGTGGCCGGCGCCCCGCGCTCGGCCAGCATGGCGATCCAATCGCTGCTCGGCCACGGATTGGACGTCATCCCGTCGTCCGGATCGATGGACGGATCGTTAGGCGTGGCCACCGACGGATAGCGGACGGCCCAGTTGCCCGGGCCCACGCCCAGCACCGGATGCATCGAGGCGAGGCGCAGCGAGTTGCGGTACTGCACCACACGCCCCTTCCCGCTGCCGCCCCGGTAGTCGACCACGCCCCGTACCGAGTCGAGATACGGCGAATCGCTCTTCCAGTTGAGTTTGTTAGGCACGAACACGGCCGCCAGGACCACCACGGCCACGCCGGCGGCGAGCCGGCCCGTCCGCACGGCGGGTGTAGTATGCCGCCACGCGCGGTGCCCGGCGATCACGCCGATCACGGCGATGGGCACGCACACCGCGAGCGCCAGCCATGCCGCACGCGACCGCGAGAGCGTCAGCACCGCCGCCAGCACCACGGTACCAACGGCGCCGGCGCGGGCGCCCCACGCCGAGCGCGCGCCGAGCGTGCGCCAGAGCAGCGCCGGCATCACGATCGCCGCCAGAATGCGCCACGAAATTGCGGTTGCCTAACGTGCCGCCGGGCGCGCGGTTGAGACTCACGAAATCGCTCTGCACGCCGTACGCCTGGAGGAGCGCCGTCACCGCCGCCGCCACGGCGCCGAGCACGAGACACGACAGCACCGCATCGCGCATGCCGGCCCGGGCGACCGCTCGCGCGCACCAGAACACGGTGATGCCCGACAGCGACACGGCCAGCGCGCGCCAGCCCACCCACCAATTGGTGGCCAGCACAGCCGAGACCAGCGACAGCGCGAGGAACGACGCGAGCAGCGTATCGACGCGCGTCAGATCGAAGCGCGGCGCGCGCGACACCAACACGAGCGCCGTGAGCGCCGCCGCCACATGGAGCACCAGCTCCTTGGGGACGAAGAAGCGGTCGAGATCGAACGTCTTGTACGGCAGCACGGCGAGTGCGACCGCGAGCGCGCCGGCCGCGAGCAGCACCAACGCCACCGCGTGGGTCCAGGTCCGGCGCGCGTCGTCCATGGGTGCCGTCGGGTCGCCGCCTAACGGAACATCAGGCCGTGCGCGGATGCCCGTCCATCGGGATGTCGGCCGTCGGCGCGAATGCGGGCGCCCGCCGCAGCTTCGTCGCCTGCTCGAACCCGTAGGCCAGCTTGATGAGCGTCGGCTCCGACCAGGCACCACCGATGAACGACATGCCCACCGGAAGCCCGAACGCGTAGCCCGCCGGCACCGTGATGCTCCCGTAGCCGGCCACCGCCGCAAGCTCGGAGCTTCCGCCGCCGCCGCCCGAGTCGCCGTTCACGAGATCGATGTGCCACGGCGGACCCTGCGTGGGCGCGACTAACGCATTGAGCTTGTGCTTCGCCAGCACCGCGTCGATGCCTTGCACACGCGCCAGTTGATGACACTTGGCCAGGGCCTTCGTGTAGGCGGGCGACGTGAGCGGACCCTTCTTCTGCGACTCGATCATCGTTTCCTGCGCGAAGTACGCGAGCTCGGTGGACGCGTGCGCTTCGTTGAACGCGATCACATTGGCCAGCGACCTGACGGGCGACGACGTGAGCGCGCTCAGATACGCGTTCAAATCCGCCTTGAATTCGTACTGCAGCACCTCGCCTTCGGCATCGCCGAACTTGCCGGCCGTGGGGAAGTCGACGGGGTCGACGAGCACGGCGCCCCGGTCGCGCATCGCGTGGAGCGCCTCTTCGATCAGCGCGTCGGTGACGCGGCTGTATCCCATGAAATGGCCGCGCAGCACGCCGATGCGCGCACCTTTGAGCCCGTCGGCGTCGAGAAACTTGGTGTAGTCGGTGTGCGACTTGCCCGCGCTCTTGGCGGTTGCCTTGTCGAGCGAATCGACTCCCGTTAGGACGCCGAGGAGGGCCGCCGCGTCGGCGACCGTACGGCACATCGGGCCCGGCGTGTCTTGCGAGTGCGAGATCGGCACGATGCCCGAGCGGCTCAAGAGACCGATGGTCGGCTTGATGCCTACCAGCGAGTTGGCCGCGCTCGGCGACACGATCGAGCCATTGGTCTCGGTGCCGATGGCCGCCGCTGCATAGCTGGCCGCGGACGCACCGCCCGAGCCCGAGCTGGATCCAGACGGCGTGCGATCGAGCGCGTATGGATTGTGGCTCTGGCCGCCGCGGCCGCTCCACCCACTGGTCGAATGGTCGGCACGGAAGTTGGCCCACTCCGACAAATTGGTCTTGCCGAGGATGATCGCGCCAGCCGCGCGCAACCGGGCGGCGATGAACGAGTCGCGCGGCACCTTGGCGCCGACGAGCGCGAGCGATCCGGCGGTGGTCATCATCTTGTCGTCGGTCGCGATATTGTCCTTGATCAGGATCGGAATGCCGTGCAGCGGACCGCGCGGACCCTTGTTCTTCCGCTCCGCGTCGAGCGAGTCGGCAATGGCGAGCGCATCCGGATTGAGCTCGATGACTTCGTTAAGCGCGGGACCTTTGTGATCGAGCTCGTCGATGCGGCCCAGGTAGAGTTCTGCGATCTGGTGCGCGGTGTATTTCCCGGAGCTCATGCCCTGCTGCAGCTCGGCGATGGTCACGCCCTCGAGTTCGAAGGGCGCGGCGACGTAACGTTCGGCGGCCGGCTTCCCGTTAGGCGGCGGCTCGGCGCCGCGGTCGAGCCAGGGCAGCTTCGCATGGGCCAACGCCATCGCGCCGCCGGCCAAGCCCGTTCCCACAAAGCCTCGCCGGCTGATACCTCCCGCGCGCTCGGCGGGATCGTCGTGCTGCGTCATTGCTCCTCCCAAGTTGAGATCGTGATCGGCGCGCGATAAGCATGCGGCGCGGCGCGGTGTCACACAATGGCTGCACGTGGCGATATTGATTGCGTCAATCTACCGGGAGGAACCCTGGGCGCTCGCCCGAAGTTCGATCGCGCGTACTTCGATCGCTGGTATCGGCATCCACGGCATTGCGTCGCAAGGCCGGCGGAGATCGCGCGCCGTGTGGCGCTCGCGCTCGGCGTCACCGAGTGGGTGTTGGGCCGGAGCGTGCGACACGTGCTGGATGTGGGATGCGGCGAAGCGCTCTGGCGTGCCCCGCTCGTGGCGCGGCGGCCCGGCGTCTCGTATCACGGCGTGGACCCCAGCGCGTACGTCGTGGCGCGGTACGGCCGGCGCCGCGACATCCGGCAGGGCACGTTCGGCGGACTCGGCGCGCTCGCGCTCCGCGAGCGATACGATCTCATTGTGTGTGCGGACATGCTGCACTACCTTGGCGCGGCCGAGCTGCGCGCCGGGCTCGACGAGATCGCCGGTCGGTTAGGCGGGGTGGCGTACCTGCCGGTGGCGACGTCCTCGGATGAGGTGGAAGGCGACGTGCGCGCGCTGGTGCGCCGCTCGCCGGCGTGGTATCGCGCGCGCTTTCGCGAGGCGGGACTCGCGGCGGTGGGCCTCGAGTGTTACGTGCGGCGCGACGCGCTCGACGGCCTGGCGGCCCTGGAGCGCGCCTAACGGGCGGCGGCGGCCCGCAGTTGCGAGACGAGGAGCGCGCGCAGCGCGTCGTGCATCGCGAAGTATTGCCGGCCCTCGTCGGCCCGCTGGGCGCGCGCGGGCGGCAGCGCGCCGTGCTCGATCACCCAGCGCACCACGTCGCCTAACGCAACGACCTGCGCGTCGTCCACGCGGTGCCGAATGGCCTCGATGCCGCCGGCGCCCGCGGAGTCCACCGGACGAAACAGGATGATGTCGCCCGTGTCGATGCCCGGATCCACCACGTGAACGGTGCACCCCACCGGAACCCCGGTGAACGCGCTCCACTCGGCCACGTTCATGCCCCGCATGGGCGGCAAGAGCCCCATGTGCACGTTGAGGGTGCCGAGTCGCGGCAGCGCGAGCATGGGTGGGCGCACGATGCCGAATCCGGCGCAGACGAAGACATCCGCATCCAGGTCGCGCAGCGTCGCCATGGCCGCCGGATCGTCGAGCGATGTGAAGCGCACCGTCGGAATGCCGCGCGCCGCGCAGTAGGCGGCGACAGTGTCCGGAACGGGGCGCCGCAACGCCGGACGTCGCGGCGGCCGCGGCGGGCGCGGACGTTGAGGGGCGCTACCCGTGGCGCGGCGCACCAGACCCGCCAGGCCGTGCTCGCGCACGTACGATGCGAGTCGCGCCGCGCGCGATTCCGTTGGTGCGACGTGGATCACGACCGCGTCGGGCTTGAACCCCCACCGTGCCCACGACTCGCTGAACTGCGCCACCTTGCGGCTCCGCTCCTCGGCCAGGAGCACCACGCGCGGGCGCCTGACCGTACCGTTAGGCGCAGCCGCGGCAGGGCCAACGGTACGCCGTTGGGCACGGGCCGGCGGCGCACGCCCCGTGCGGGCGGGCGGCGGCGCGAGCGCCGCGAGCGTGCGCGCCTTGGCGAGCATCGCGTCAATGAAAAACTTGGCCGCCCAGTTAGGCACGGCGAGCTCGATATAGCGTCCCCAGATCGGATCCGATCCCGCCACGCCGCCGCGCAGGCCGGGATCGCTCGACCGCACGAGCTGCGCGCGCTTGACCAGGTCGATGGCGCCGAGCGCCGCGTTGACGAGCGCGGGATCGCGTTCGAGCCGGTGCAGCTCGAGCCAGATGAGCGCCATCTGCGCGTTTCCCGTTAGGCACGCGGAGGCGGCCGCCGGCCGCCATCGCGCATCGAGCCGGCCGGGCAGCCACTTCGAGAGGCCCAGCCGCCGGGCAACGGCGCGCGCCGCCCGCCGGGCCACCGCCACGCCGCGCTCGTCGCCGAGGATGGTCGACATCATCAAGATGCCCCAGATCGTGTACGCGATCGTATGCGTCACGGCGGTGCGCTCGCCCGAGCCGTCGTCGAACCCGCAGTCGTCGATCCATCCCGTGGAGGCATCGACGTGCCCCAGCACCCAGTGCAGGTGGCGGCGCGCGGCGTCCAAGTGCCGCGCCTCTCCGGTATGCGCACCAAACTCGGCGAGCCAGCAGCCCGCGTGCGCCATGTACGTGTAGGTGGTCCCCGACCCGTACAAGTGGCGGCGCCACGCGCCATCCGGATCCTGCTCGGCGGTGAGCCAATCGGCCGCGCGACCGGCGGCGCGCAACACGTCGTCGTCGCCGGTCGCGCGATGCCAGGCGGTGAGACCGGTCAGAATCTGCGCCGAGTTGAAGATCGACGGCTGCTCGCGGTTCTGCGCGATCTCCATGCCCGGGAAGCCGCCGGCGGCGAGCTGCACGCCTAACAGAAACTCGATGGCGCGGCGGGCGCGGTCGCGGAATCCGACGAGGCCGGCCTCGCTCTCGAGCGCCAGCATGGTGGGCACGATGTACCCCGTGGTCTCGGGATACGACGACGACCAGCCCCGTCCCAGATGGTAGCGTCCCGACACGCCGCCGTCCTGCTGCGCGTCCTGCGCCCGCGCCAGCCAGCCGGCAGCCGCCTCGAGATGGTCCCGGTCGGTTAGGCCAAGCTCGTCGTTGCGGCCCCGGTGGATCACGCCCCTGCCTAACGCGGCCAGCGTGGCCGGCCGCCAGGCGTTCGCGGTCACGACCGTATCGGCGATGCGGCGCGCCGTCGCGAATGTCCCCATGTCGTTGGTCAGCGCTCCGATGGATCGGGATCTGCGTCTCGCAGGGTGCGACCGGCACCGGCCACCCGGCCCAGCAATTCTATAGCCAGCACGAGGTTTCGGCTGGGTCGCCGGCCTGGGCAGCTATCTTTCGGACACGCACGCGCTGTCGCGGGCGTGGGGCGGTAGGTCCGGCGCTGCACCCTGGCCAATCGGCGCGCGCGGGCCGATCTTCGTGGTGCTGTCGCCTTGAGAGCCCCCGTCCAGGACCCCTATGCGCCCTCCCATCTCGCACCGACTCCGCGTCGCGGCGCCGCTCGCCGCGCTCTCGTTCATTGTCATCCTGCCTTCCGTTGGGCGCGCCCAAACCACGGTCGCCCAACGGAGCGAGGACGCGACGCCCAGCTCCGACAGCGCGATCCTCGCGTCCGACCAATACGTGCGCCCGCCGGCGGTGATCGAGCGGCTGGTGACGGCGCCGCGCGAGAACAACGTGTCGCTCACGTCGGACACGCAGAGCCCCAGCCGCCGCTGGTTTTACAAGCTGGTGAGCGGCGGCATGCCAAGCGTGCAGACGTTCGGCAAGCCGCACTACTACCTGGGCGAACTGCAGGTGGACTATGAGGCGAATCGCTCCCGCGCGCTCACCGATCGCGGCGCCGCCAAGCTCGAGCTGATCGACGCGCTCACCGGCGCCACACGGACGATCGATGCGCCGCAGGGCGCGACGATCAGCAGTCCGGTGTGGTCGCCCGACGGCGCGCGCATCGCGTACATCGCGAACTTCGAGAATGCCGCGCGCCTCTATGTCGCGGACGCCGCGTCGGCCAAGTCGCACGCGGTGGGGTCGCTGTCGCTCCTGGCAACGTTGGTCACGGAGCCACAGTGGACGGGCGACGGAAAGAGTCTGGTGGCGGTGGTGCTCCCGGAAGGACGCAAGGCGCCGCCGGTGCGTCCGGCGATCGCGACCGGTCCCGAAGTGCGCATGACCGATGGCCAGAAGGACAAGACGCGCGTCTACGCGACGCTGCTGCAAACGCCGTACGACGAAGCGCTGCTCGAGTACTACATCACCGGACAACTGGCCACGATCGACGCCGCCTCGGGCGCGGTCCGGCGCATTGGCGCGCCGGCGATGATCGACGCCGTGGATCCGTCGCCCGACGGCAAGTACTTCCGCGTGACGCTGATCGAGAAGCCGTTCTACTTCATTGTACCGCTCGAGAGTTTTGCGCGCGCCGATGAGCTGTGGGACGCCGCCGGGCGCGCGGTGGCGCATTGGCATCGCAGCCCGCCCGCCTAACGGACGACCGCGAAGACCTCACGCCGGCCGAGCGCGCCGCCGCCGACACGGTGTCGCGCGGCTTCTCGTGGCTGCCCGACGGCTCGGGCCTCGCGTTCCTCAAGCAGGATCCGGCTCCTAACCGGGGCGACGGCGACTCATCGGCGGCGGGCGCCGAGCGCGCCGGCGGCGGCCGGGCCGCGCGCCGCAAGGACCACCTCTACGCCTGGGCGCCGCCCTTCACCGACGCCAGCCGCCGCGAGCTGCTCACGAGCGACGCGCGCATTGGCAGCGTGCTCTTCTCGGACGATGCCAAGATGGCGTTCGTCGCCGAGAATGCCGCCGGCACGGGTCACGTGTACGCGGTGTACTTCGCCGACCCCGACAAACACTACACGATCTGGCGGCTCCGCGGACTCAACGCCAGCGTCGGCACGAATCGGCGCGGCTTTTTCGACGGCGGACGCGGCGGCTCCGGCGCCGACTCGACGACGTTCTACGAGAATCCGGGCTCGATCATGGTCGCGCGCGGCCGGTTAGGCGGCGATGTCGCCCTGCTCTCGCCCGACGGCTCGTCGGCGTACCTCGAGGGCACGCGCTACGATCGCGACTGGGAGCAGCACGCGCCGCGCGGCTTCGTCGATAAAGTCGACATCCGGACCGCCAAGAAGACGCCGGTGTTCGACGGGGCAACCGACGCCTTCGAGACCGTGACCGCGGTGCTCGATGACAGCGTGGCCAAGGTGGTCGTCGAACGGCAGTCGCCGACCGCGGTGCCCGATGCGTATTTGCGCGACATCGCGTCGGGTCAAACAGTACGCAAGCTCACGCACAACATTGATTACACGCCGGAGCTCACGCATGCGCTCCACAAGCGCGTCTGGGTGACGCGCGCCGACGGCTACCGGTTCCTCGTCAACCTGACGCTGCCCGCCGACTACAAGGATGGCACGCGGCTGCCGACGTTGTTCTGGTTCTACCCGTACGAGTACACCGACCAGAACGGCTATCTGCGCACGCTCCGCACGGAGAACATTGAGCAGTTCCCGCGCTCGGCGCCGCGCACGATCGAGTACATGATCACGCAGGGCTACGCCGTCGCCGATTTCGATCCGCCGATCGTCGGCGCAACGGGTCGCATGAACGACAACTACGTGTCCGATCTGCAGGCCGACCTGTACGCGGTGATCGACCAGTTGGATCGCGACGGCTATATCGACCGGACCAAACTGGCCATCGGCGGCCACAGCTACGGCGCCTTCAGCACCGTGAACGCGATGGTGCACACGCCGTTCTTCAAGGCCGGGATCGCCGGCGACGGCATGTACAACCGGTCGCTCACGCCTAACGGATTCCAGAACGAGCGGCGCGACTTCTGGGATGGGCAGAAAACCTACCTCGACATGTCGCCGTTCATGTACGCCGACAAGCTGAGCGGCGCGCTGCTGATGTATCATTCGTTGGAAGACCAGAACGTGGGCACGGCGCTCGAGAGCTCGGTACGCATGCTCCACGCGCTCCAGGGCCTGGGCAAGACGGCGGCGCTCTACATGTATCCGTACGAAGATCACGGGCCGCTCACGCGCGAAACGGTGCTCGACCAGTGGGCGCGATGGGTGGCGTGGTTGGACAAATACGTCAAGAATGCTCCGCCTTCGTCCGGCGCGCCGGCGGTAAAGGCGCTCACCGGGTCGCGCTAACGGGCGCGACTCCAATCACCTTCGGTACACTCCGGACACTCATGCGATCTCGGTTGCTGTCCCTCGTGACGGTCCTGGCGTTCGGCGGGGCCATCGGCGCGCCGCGCGCTCGCGCGCAGGACGCGGACCACCTCCCGGCGCAGGTCGACTCGATCGCCACGGCGGTGCTCGACGCCACCGGCGTCCCCAGCGCATCGGTGGCCGTCGTTAGGCACGGCGTGCTCGCGTACGCGCATGCGTACGGGATGTCCAAGCTCGATCCGCGCACGCCGGCCGACACGACGATGCGGTACGCCATCGGCTCGATCAGCAAACAGTTCACGGCGGCGGCCATCCTGCTGCTCGTCCAGGAGCACAAGGTCTCGCTCGACGATCCCGTCTCGCGCTTCGTGCCCGGCGTGGCACGCGGCAACGAGGTCACGGTGCGCATGCTCCTGTCGCACACGTCCGGCTATCAGGACTTCTGGCCGCAGGACTACGTGCCGCCCAACATGGAGCAGCCCACCACGCCGCAGCACATCATCGACACGTGGGCCAAGCAGCCGCTCGACTTCGAGCCGGGCACGCAGTGGCAGTACAGCAACACCAACTACATCATCGCCGGCCTGATCGTCGAGAGGGCGAGCGGCACGCCGTTCACGCGCTTCATCCACACGCGGATCCTCGATGCGTTAGGCATCAAGAGCGCGGTGGACTTCGACGCGCTGGGCCCGTCGGCCGCCCAACCGATCGGCTACATGCGGTACGGGCTGGGCCCGCTGCGTCCGGCGACGCCCACCGGTCCGGGATGGATGTTCGGCGCGGGCGAGCTGGCCATGACGCCCGCCGATCTCGCGCGGTGGGACATCGCGATGATCCATCAATCGCTGCTCGCGCCGGCGTCGTACCGGGCCATGGAAACCACGGTGCTGTTGCGCGACGGCGTCAGCTCGAACTATGGGTTAGGCGTGGACGTGGGGCAGATCGGCGGCCGTCGCGCGATCTCGCACTCGGGCGAAGTCTCGGGCTTCACCGCCGAGAACATCGTGTTCCCCGACGACAGCGCGGCGATCGTGGTGCTCACCAACCAGGATGCCGCGCCCGCATCGGGCGCCATCGCGCAGCAAATCGCGCGGGTGATGTTCACCACGCAGGACACGCTGACCGCGAGCCGCACCGCGCGGGCGCGCGCCATCTTCGAGGGGTTGCAGCAGGGCACCGTCGACCGGTCGTACTTCACCGCCGACGCCAACGCGTACTTCAGCCCCCAGGCGCTGCAGGATTTCGCGGCCGGACTCGCTCCGTTAGGCACGCCGGCGTCGTTCGTGCAAACCGGCCAGTCGAATCGCGGCGGGATGATCGAGCGCGTGTACCGCGTCACGTTCTCCGGCCGCGCGCTCCGCGTGTGGACCTACGAGATGCCCACCGGACAGCTCGAGCAGTACCAGGTAGCGCCCACCGGCTGACCCATCGCGCGCGTGCCCGACCCCCGCCGCCCCACCCCGCCCTTCGTCCTCTCGCCCGACATGCGCGAGCGGCTGCGCCCGGATCTCGATTTCGAGGCCTTCGGGCGCCTGCTCACGGTGCTGCCGGAGCAGGCGCGCCAGCTGCTCCTGCGGCTCGCGGCGCGCCAACCGGACCTGCTCGCGATCTGGGAAGCGGCGCCCGCGCTGCGCGCCGAGGAACGCGGCGTCGACACGCACGCGGAGCACTACCGAAACCCGCGGCTCCAGATGCACATGGTTCCGCGACTGGAGGATGTGTCGCTCTCGGACCCGGTGCTGCAGCGCATGCTGCGCGAGGTTCTCCCGCCGAAGACGGAGCCCGCCTAACGAGACGGCCGGATGCACGACGGCCCGCCGGAGGGCGGGCCGTCGGTCCTGCTGCTGCTGGCGAGCGAGAGGCGCTCATGCACGCCGCATTGCGCGCAGCCGTCCATCCGAGGCGTCGTCCAGGCGCAGCGCCGGACGTGCCGGCTCGTCGTCGCGCACCGCTTCCGCGGGACGGCGGCGGTACTGCACCAGGTCCTCGCCCAACGTCACGAGCGCGCGCGTCACCACAGTGCTCGCGAGCGGCTCCGGAATTCCCATCACGCGCACGTAGCTCTCGATCGCCCGGTCGAACGGCAGATCTTCAGCCAACGTGTCGACGAACATCATGGCGTTGTCGACATGCGCGCGAATCACCGACTCTTCAGCACGCGCTTGCGCCAACCGCAGCCGCTTTTCAGCCGCTGCATTGAGCTTGCGCGCGAATATGCGTTCAGGGAACAGCTTGCCCAACATGGAATGCTCCGACGGTGGAGTGGAGAGACCGCCGACTTGGGCGGTCCTGGAGACCTCGACCCCTCGTTCAAGCAGAGATCGTACCAACGGACTCCCTGTCAAAATATGACGTATGGAAGGCCCCGAGGATTCATCCCCGGGCGTCGCCGCTACTCGAGCGGCCCCCGGAGGCCCAAGGGCGACGCCGCGCCCGGCGTATCGAAAGGTTCCGCGCGCTCGGCGCGCCGTGCGCGCCCCAATTCGACGAGACTGGTGAAAAAGATCAGCGTCATGATCGTGGCGGACGTGACACACCAAATGCAGAATGGCATGTATCACGAACAATTCCTTCGAGGTGAGCCACGCCGAAAACAACACGCTCCACCCCGACACCAGCACGAGCATCCACGCGATCTGTCGTTCGAGTCCCGCGCGCTGCACCGACATCAGCGCCAGGACCAGCAATACGATGTACGTCGCCAGGCCCCACGCTGCGACCGGAAGTCCGAGGAACACCGCCCAACGCGACGTGTTCACGCGCTCACACGAGCCGATGTTGCACACGAGCTCGCCGATTACACCCACCTTGAACAGCGTGAGGTACACCGCCACGAGCGCACCCACGAGCGACAATACCGCGATCACCATGCGCGCACCGCGAGTCACGGCTTCGCGCTCGCTCCCTTCGCCGCCGCAGTGTCGCCCTGCGTCCCGTTCTTCATCGATGCCATGGCCGCGGTGTCCACGTAAGCTTTGAACATGTCGTAGGGAATCGCGCCCGGAATCTGCTTGGTGCCGATCACGAATGTGGGCGTCGACTCCACGTGACGTCTCAGTCCTTCTTCGCGATTCGCGTTGATCTCCGGAAGGTGCTTCTGCGAGTCGTAGCACGTGTTCCATGCGCTCACATCGAGGCTCAACGCTTTGGCATACGTCTCGAATACGCCTTTGGGATTGCTCTCCTCACTCCAATCGGGCTGGCCCTGGAACAACTTGTCATGCATCTCCCAGAACTTGTTCTGGTCGCCCGCGCACGCGGCCGCATTGCTGGCCGGAACCGAGTTGGTGAAATGTTCCAGCGGAAAATCAAAGTACCGGTAGCTCGCCAAGCCTGCGTCTACGATGCGCTTGCGCACATCGGGCTCGGTGATGGTGGCGAACTCCGCGCAATGCGGGCACTCGAAGTCGGCGAACTCCAGGATCTGAACCGGCGCGTTCGGATTGCCGAGGAGATGGCCCTCCGCCTTGACCGGCGTCAGCGAGACGTTTGCGATAGCCGGCCGCGACGCGTCACTATGCTGCGCGGTCCTGATGATCAATGCGATCCCGATCAGGGCGACGACCACCAACCCGTAATAGAACGGCTTGAGCGACGCCGCCCGCTGGGTGCGAACGACATTCGACCGCTGGGCGCGGGCGCTTTTCTGGGACATGGACCGGTCTGCTCGCTGTGGTTTGGGCTGAAAACTAGCGTCAGACCTGGATCGCAGGTACTGGCGCTGCGTGGAGCCGTGGCCGTGGACGGTTAGGTCTTGATATCTTGTCCCGCTCGGCGTTCACCGCAACCGACCAACCGAGGAAGTTTCCCATCGACCCCAATGTCATGCGCGTGCCCGCCGGCGCGGGTGCACTGCACGTTGAGCGCTACGGTCACGGCGGACGCGCGGTGCTGCTGGTCCACGGTTTTGCGACGTCGAGCTTCTTGTGGCGCGCCGTTGGTCCATCGCTCGCCGCCGCGGGACACACGGCATACGCGGTCGACCTGCTCGGCTACGGAGAGTCCGACCGGCCGATCGAAGCGAACTACTCGATCGCGGCGCAGGCGGAATGCCTGGATCGCGCCTTGGCTGCGCTCCGCGTCCCGCGCGCCACGGCCGTCGGGCTCGGCGTGGGTGGCGGAATCGTGCAGCGCCTTACGCTGAGGCATCCGGCACGGGTGGACGGACTGGTGTTGGTCAACAGCGTCGCGTTCAACGACTGTCCGGGTCGCGACGTGCGCACCGTGCAGCTCGGCACCGCGCGGTTTGCGCTGCGTGTGGCGCATGGTGTGTTGGGCGCGGCGCCTCTGCTGCGGCGCGTCCTCGAGGACAGTGTGTCACGAAAGGAGACGATGCCGGCGCGGCTCGTGGCGCGCTACCTCGCGCCATACGTGGGCCCCGAGGGCGTTACACATTTGCTTACGATTGCGCGTGCCCTGAGGGCGGACGACGTCGAGGAGCTCGACTTATCGCTGATCCGCGCGCCAGTCGCGATCGTGTGGGGTGAGGACCAACAGTGGTTGGACAGCGGGCTTCCCGAGCGGCTGCAAAGCGCCATAAGCGGCAGCAGCTTGGTGCGTTTTCACGGCGTCGGGGCGCTCGTACCGGAGGAGAATCCCGACACGTTGGTGCGCGTGATCCTCGAGCTGCTGGATCGCCAACGTTCGCCCTCGGCGTGACGTAGTCGTATGGGGCGCCCAATGAATTCGACGGGAACGCGCAAGAGCTTCAATACCCGCGCGTGTCGGGATATATTTCGATTACTTCAGCCAACAGGATTGAATGGGCAAACAGCGCAATCGTCGCCGTGAGACCCCTGCACCAACGCCGTTCGAGCAGGCACGCGACGAGTTATTTCAACATATCATGCGGTGTGGCGTGATACAGGCAGTGGCCGAGCATCAGGAAGAGTGGTTCAACGACACAATGCCGTACTTGCAGGATCGGTATCCCGAATTGACCGACGCCGAGCTCACCGAGTTACGTACGCTCGGATCGCGGTTTTGTCGGCCTCCCAAGGCCAAGAGCGAAGGCGAAGCAGCAGAACCCGCTGACGCAGTTTCCGCCGCCTGAGTTTGAGGCTCGGCGACGCTACCGGCCGGCGCGACGCGTCGCCCGGAAACCCACGCCGAGCCGCACGCCGCCGCCAAATCCTCCTTCGGCGAACGGCACGACGCCGCTCCAATTCGGTCCCTCGACGCCGAGGACGGCGATGAGCGTCCCACGCCAATTGCCGATTCTGTCGTAGCGAAGGCCAAGGCCGCCGCCGGCGTAGGGCGCCCAACGCATTGAAAAATCAGGATCGAGAAGGAATCGGCCAATGAGATCAGCGCGCGCGCTCAAGCCGGAGCGTCCGTGCGACCACGATTCGCCGAGTGCCGTCGTGAGCGCCACGCGAACGTTGGTCGACGCCGCCGTGCTCAGCTCGAGCCCTGCCTGCACTGCGTTGATCGTCGACGCCAGGATGTCGAGTCGAGCGCCGGTCTGAATGCGAGACTCGAGCTGCGCATCGACACGGCGCGGCGCCACGGCACCCAGACACGCAAACACGGCCAACCATGCGACGTACGGTCGCATTCACGACCGAACGCGCTGACGGTGCAGCAGGAGCGTGTAGTCCGCGACCGCCACCGCCGATGCGACCGCGATGACCGGCACCAAGACCGGGAAAACGCCGGGCCTGAGCACCAATACAAACAACGCCGCGAGTTGCAGAACGGTGACCACCTTCCCCGGCCACCGTGCTTTGAACGCGCGCGGGTCGAGTCCCGGCAGCATGTACGCGACCAAGAATCCGATGGCCGTCGCCAAATCGCGCGAGATCACCACCAGGAATTCTCCCGCGTTCACGACGCCATCGATCAGGAAGGCGGAGATAGCGACGAGGACGAACGTCTTGTCGGCGATCGGGTCGAGCAACGCGCCGAGCTGCGACGTTTGGCCGCGCCGGGCGAGCCAGCCGTCGAGAAAGTCAGTAAGCGACGCGAGTCCAACCACGGCCAAGCGGGCGGTGCGTCCGTGCACGAGCAGGAACGCCGCCGCCAGGGGCAGCCGCGTGAGCGACAGCAAGTTGGGGACGGTGAGGATACGCGAGTTGGCCACTGAGAGAACATAGGGACGAAGCGATGCTGCTACCAGCGGAGGGTGTGCCCTAACGCGGCGGCTTTCAGGACGAGACCGTGCAGCCGGGGGTTTCGCCGCGCCACGGCGTGTGTAGGTTGGAGCGACTCACTGAGTGAGGCAGCGATGGCGGCGGCGATCGACGTGTTGCGCAACCTGCAGATTTTCAGCGGATTGTCGAACGACGAGCTCGAGCGCGTGGCCGAGCTCTGCGAGGAAAAGACGTATGTGTCGGGCGAGCAGATCTTCCGCGAGGGCGAGCCGGGCAACCGTCTGTTCATCGTGGTCGACGGCGAAGTCAGGATCAGCCGGCAAATTCCCGGCGCGGGCGAGGAAGCATTGGCGGTGCTCAAGGCGGGATCGATGTTCGGCGAGATGGCGGTGTTCGATCGCAGCGAGCGGTCGACCAATGCCATCTCGCATGGCGGCACGAGCGTGATCACGATCAGTCGCGCCGAATTCGAGATGTTGTTGGATTTTCATCGTGACATTGCCTACAAGGTGTTGTGGTCGGTGGTGCGTGTATTGAGCGGACGGTTGCGGGCCACCAACGACTCGTTGCGGTCGGTGCTCGCGATGTCGATGTTCTGAGGAACGCAAGGAGGAGCCAGAGCGTGACCGCGGCGCGTCGTTCCGCGTCCCGAAGGGGATGAGCCGCCTCACCGCATGGCACCACTTGGCGACGGCGCACCTGGTGCTGTGCGCGTTGGTGTTGATCTGGAACCTGTGGGTCGCGGGACGCGCGGCCCGCGTCCAGGGGCTTCCGCAAGCACTCGCCTTCCTCAGTGCGTTAGGCGGACTCCTCTTGTTGCCGGCGCTGGTGGTGCTGCTCGTGTCCACGTCGCTGCTCACCGGCGCCGCGCTCTTCTCGGTGGCGTGGATCTGGCCGGCGACCGTGGCGCTCGCGACCGCCCAGGCCGCGTACTCGCTCGGCCGCCGGCGGGCATCGGTGCCGGTGGGTGTGGCGATCGTCGCGTACGATTTCGTGCTCACGCTCATCGCGCTCGCGCACTGGTTGGACTTCGTGGGCGCCGCACCGGGCACGCCGCTGCTCACGCTCCTCGCGGCGGACCGGTCGGCCATCGCGATTTCCGCGCAATCGATGGCGCTCGTGATGCCGTGGTTCCTGTATCTGCCCATCTTCGCACCGGTCACGCCGGGCCGGCCTAACGGACGGATGCTCGTGCGCGGGACGATGGCGCTCCTCGCCGCGGCATGGACGGTGTTGATCGTGCTGCAGGTGCCGTCGGCCGCGCGCGCGGTGCGCAGCTATGACCGGTACGCGCGGCAACGTCTGCAAGAACATCCGGACAGCGATTTCGTGGTGGGTGTGAAGGTGTTCCCCACTCTGTCGGATCCGCCGACGCCGGTCTCGCTCTCGAGCGACTTGGGGTTAGCCGACTCGATCGGCGCCGGCGCGCTCACCATTTACTTCACACCACGGGGCGCGAGCGCCACGACGCTCGACAGCGTCGAGCACGTCATGGATGACGTGCGCGGCACGCGGCGCGTGATCGCGGCGCTGGACTTGTCTGACGAGCGGCCCGTGCTGCCCGCCGAGCGCGAGTCGTACCTGCGCGAGCGCGTGGCCAATGTGGAGCGCATCGCGCGGCGTTTGCACCCCGACTTCGTGGTTCCGGTGATCGACCCGAACGGCGCGGCGTCGCGCGCGCTCGGCCCGATTCCGGTGGCGATGTGGGAGGCGTATCTGCGCGCGTCGTCCGACGCCGCACACGGCGACAGCACGCTCGACAGCGCGGAGGTACGGGTGCTCGCGCACGTGGGCGGGTTCGGCGCGGCCGACAGCGCGCTCTATGCGTGGAGTGCGTCCAGTGCGTCGCCCGTGGATGCGATCTCAATCTCGTTGTATCCGTGGCTGAGCGGTGCGGCGACACTGGACGCGCGCATGCGCACAGCCGATGAGTGGGCGCGAGCCGCGCGCTCGTCCAAGCCGGTGTGGGTGCTCGAGGCGGGGGCGTTCCCGCTGGCGCACGGCGAAGAGAGTCAGGCGCGCGCCATGTGGGGCGTGCTGGCGTGGGCGTCGAGCCGCGCCGCGATCAAGGGACTGATCGCGTATCAGGCGTCCGACTATCGCGTGCCGGTGGGTCTCCGGACGTCGGCCGGCCGCCTTCGCCCCGCGGCCGCCGTGCTGCGCCGCGCCGCATCCGAGCTGCAGCGCGGCGGCAGTTAGGCAGCGGCCAGTGAGGCCGGTCCCGGCGCGCCGGCGACGACGGCCTCGACGCGCCGGTCGGCATCCAGGTACCGTCGGGCCGCGCGCTGCATCTCGGCCGCCGTCACCGCGCGCACCCGCGCATCGTGCTCGTCGAGCTCGCCTAACGATCGGCCGAACATCCAGGCGTCGAGCACGTCGCCTAACACGGACGCCCCGCGCTGCTCGCGGATGGCGTGCATGCCGATGGCATAGGCCTTGGCCCGCGCCAGCTCGGTGTCGGTGACCGGCGCCTCGCCCAGCTTCGCCAGCTCGTCGAGCATCGCACGGCGCGCTTCGTCTTCGCGGTCCGGCGACACCGCCATGAACGTGCGGAACACGCCGGCCCGCCGGTGCTCGACCACACCCGCGCTCACCGTGTACGCGAGCGACCGCCGGTCGCGAAGCTCCTCGAAGAATCGCCCGCCTAACCCACTGCCGACGCCGGCCAGGAGGTGCATGGCGAACCGCGCGTCATCGCCGCGGTCGGGCGACGGGAACGCCATCGCCATCGCCGTCTGGGCCTTGTCGCGCGACTCGCGCACCATCACCGGCTCGCGGGTCCAGAGCGGCGTCTCGGGCCCGCGCGCGGACGCACCGCGCAAATCGGCGAAGTGGCGCGCAGCACTGCGCGCCACCTGGTCGGGATCCACGTCGCCGACGATTGCGATCACCGACGGACCGGCCAGGCAATGCGTCTCGTGCCAGGCGCGGAGACGCTCGGCGTCGATGGTACCGAGGCTCGCCTCGTCGCCCGACGCGGGAACGCCGTACGGATGGCCACGGAACGCCGCGCGGCCGAGCATCCGCATGGGCCACTGCTGCATGTCATCGCGGAGGAGCGCGAGCGCGGTGATGGCGACGTGTCGCTCGGTATCGAGCGCATCGTCTGCGAGCGCGGGGAACTGCGCGACGTCGGCGAGCAGCGCGAGCGCATCGTCCACGCGCGAGGTGGGCACGGAGATCGACCAACCGAAGCTCTCGGTGCCGGCCGCGGGGCTGATGCTGCCGCCCAATAGCTCGGCGTCGGCGGCCAAGCGGGCCGCGTCGCGGTGGGCGGTGCCCTTGAGGGCGGTGCGGACGAGGAGCGCGGTGAGGCCCGCGTGCGCGGCGGGCTCGTCGCAGGCGCCGCCGGCGACGTAGACGGCCAGGTGCGCCAGGCGGGCGTCGGGAATTCGCCTAACGAGAATGGGCGCGCCGCGGGCGGTGCGATAGGACCGGACGCGGGCCTCGTCGCGCTCGAGGGCGGGCGGGGGCGCGGCAGCCGCCGATGCAATCGGCGGCGCCGCGGGCGCGCCGCCCGCGGGAGTGGGTCGCGGGGGCGCCTCGATGCGATCGCGCAGCTCGCCGCCTTGGGCGGCGAGCGGCGCGATCGCGTCGGGGCGGTAGCAGACCACGCCGGCGGCATTGAGATCCAGCCAGCGCGACGCCGCTTCGGCGACGTCGTGCGGCTCGACGGCCATCCGGCGCTCATAGTGGTCCAGGCCTAACGTCCAGTCGCCGAGTGCTTCCCAATCGGCGAGCCAGTTGGCCTGGCCCTCCATGGTTTCCAGCCCGCGCGCGAATCGCGCCTCGAACAGGCGGCGCGCCCGGAATACCTCGTCGGCGGTCGCGCCGCGCTCGCGCAGGTCGTGCACCTCGGCCCAGATCGCGCGGGCAACATCGACCGTGGACGCCGGCGGCCCGTCGGCGTGCACCGTGAACACGCCGAGCTCGGTGGGCGTGTAGTTGGACGCGCCGATCGACGCGGCGAGCGCGCGGTCGCGCACGCTCCGGTAGAGCCGCGACGCGCGGCCACTGCCTAACACGGCGGCCACGGTTTCGAGACGCGGCGTGTCGGCATCGAGCGCCGGCGGCGTCCGCCAGCCCATCACCAGCTGCGATTGGGTGACATTGCCCGAGACATCCTCGAAGCGGAGCCCGCGGGCGGCCGCGGGCTCCGCCGGTCCGCGGTCCCGCCTAACTGGACGGTCCGCCAGGCCGCCGTAGTACCGGCCGGCCGCGTCCAGGGCCGCGTCGGGATCCACGTCGCCCACGATGGCGAGGATCGTGTTCGACGGCTGATAGTACGTGCGATAGAAGGCGAGCACCTGCTCGCGGCCCAATCGACGCAAGCCAGCTTCGGTGCCGATGCGCCAGCGCCGCATGCGGTGCTGGTCGTGGAGCACGCGGTAGAGTGTCTCGACCGCCACGGCACCGGGCGTATCCGCCTTTCGCCGCGCCTCCTGAATGATCACCTCGAGCTCCCGCCGCAATTCGTCGCCGTCGACGAGGGAATGCGCGTACGCATCCGACTGGATCTCGAGGCCGTCGAGAAAGCCGCTCGCCGGCAGCACGGTGTAGTAGCTGGTCCGGTCGTAGATCGTGCCGGCGTTGAGGTAGCCGCCGGCCGCTTTGGTGGCACGCGGAATCTCGCCCACGGCGCGCCGCGGTGTGCCCTTGAAGTACATGTGCTCCATCACGTGCGCGATGCCCGCGACATTGTCCGTCTCGTCGAAATAGCCCGCGTTGACGTGCGTGACGATCGCGACGACGGGCGCCGACGCATTGCGGTGCACGAGCACGGTGAGACCGTTGCCTAACGCAGTGCGATGAACCGTGGACGGCGAGAGTCCGCTGGGCGGCGTCACGGCCTCGCAGGGGTGGGCGATGGGGCCGGCGATGGGGCGGCCGTCGCGGCGCACGTGCTCCACGGACCGGTCCCCGCGCGAGCGAGCCAGGTCGCCGATTCGTCCGAGCGACCCAGCCGGGCCAGCGCGCACGCCAGATAGCCCTCGGATGCGCTGTCGGCGGCGTTCATCTGAATCGCGCGCACGTAGGCGCGGCGCGCCGCATCGTAGTCCTGCGTCGCGAGGTCCTGACGGTTCTGCGCCGTGAACGAGCCGCCGCGCGCCAGGAAGAACGCGCCGAGCTCGCGTTGGCCCGCGGCGCCGCTCGGCTCGAGCTGGACCGCGGTGCGCAGCTCCTTGCCGGCAGTGGTGTAGTCGCCATCCTCGCGCGCCATGCGGCCCAGGTAGAGATGCGGCAGCGCCGCGTGCGGATCGGCGGCCGCGGCGCGCGCGAACAACGCGCGCGCGCTGTCGCGCCGGCCGCCGGTGTACGCGGCGACGCCGGCGTCGAGCGCCGACGGCGCGTGCCGCGCGCCGAACCAGTAGTAGGCCCCCCCGCCTAACGCGAGCAGGGCCAGGAGCAACAGGAGCACCGGTGCGCGGCGCGGTCCAGCGTTAGGCGGCGGCGCGGGCGGCGTCCCGGGCGGCACGGGCGGGGCGGGCGACGGCGGCGCGGACGCCGGCACCGGCGCAACACCCGGCGCAACACCCGGCGCAACACCCGGCGCAACACCCGGCGCAACACCCGGCGCGGCGGCCGGCGCCGCCACGGCGGGCGCGGGAGAATTGGCCGCGGCCGGCGTTGCCGGCGCGGACGCCGGCGCGAACCCCCGGGCAAGCAACTGGTAGGCTTCCCGCGCCACGTCCAGATCGGCCGCGGTGATGTCCTGCCCGCCCCCGTGCACGCGGTCGCGCACCGCGAACAACTCGAGCGCCGCGTGCGCCTGCTCGAGCGAGATCGCCTCGCGCTGCCGCGCCTCGCGCACCAACGGCTGCCCCGCCAGGTCCGCGCGCCCCAAGCGCACGCCTAACGCCGACTCGACGCCGGCGCAGATGGCCGCGACATCCGACGCATTGTCTGGTGACGACCGGCTCGGCGAGAGCCGGTCGATCGCGGGTCGAACCGCCTCCAGCGCTCCAACCGCGCCGCTCGAGGCGGACGACGGATCCGTCACCGCACGATGCGCAACAGTCCCGCGTTCGCGCTGCCGCGGATGAAGCTCTCGGCGTCGCCGATCGGAATCTTCACGCCGGTGATCGAGTAGCCGCGGCTGGCTTCGGTGGCCATGAACTCCTGCACCGAACGTCCCGTCATCGCTTTGTTCGCATCGCGCATTGCCCGCACGATGCGATCCCAGCTCCCGACGTAAATGCGCCCGTCGTTGAGCAGGATGCGATGCTCGAGCGTGTCCGATACCTTCTGGCCCGCGAGATCGGAGAGCATCGCGCCGAACAATTCCAGCTGGCCGCGCTCGCGCGCCGCTTCTTCTTCGTTCACGCGCGTCTCGATCTCCGACAGCATCTCGTCGATGTCATCGGGCTCGCCCGACAACTCGGACAGGCGGTCCTCCCACGAAGCGAGCTCGGGGTCGTCGTCCGCCAGACGGTAGAGCGATTTCTTCAGCTCGATCAAGCGCCAGATGCCGAGCTCTTCCCAGTGATCGTCGGGCTCGGTGCGCTCGAGCTGCGAGAGCGATCCCTCGTAGTCGCCGCGGTCGTACAGAATGTTGGCGAGATAGATGCGCGCTTCGGCGTGCTCGTCGTCCAACTGCAGCGCGCGCTTGAGGGCGTTGATCGCGCCGTCGTCATCGCCGCCCCGATGCCTAACGTAACCGAGACACGCGGCGGCCTCCGCCATCTCGTTCGCTTCGCGGGCCGCGATCTCGAAGAACTCGCGCGCCTCGCCGATCATGTCTTCGCGAAAGAGCGCGCGACCGATCTGCAGCACGAGATCGATGTCGTCGGCGTAGCCCAGCTCGAGGATGCGACGGAAGTGGGCCAGCGCCTGGTCGCGTGCGCCGAACTTGAGCAGCGTCTCGCCGAGTCCGGCGATCGCGTCCTCGTGATCCGGGTCGAGGACCAAGGCCTTCTCGAAGCTCTGGCGGCCCCACGCGTATTCGTCGCGCGCCAGACGCGCATAGCCTACCCCAATGTGCAATTCCACCGAGTTCGGATAAAGCGCGAGACCTTCGCGCAGCACCTCGAGGGCTTCGTCGTACTGGCCCTCGTTGTACAGCTGATGGGCGCGCTCATCGTACTCTTCTGAACTCAGAAACGGGGTAGGCATGGCGATTCGCACCTCCGACGTGTCGATGAAGACCGATGTCGGTCAGCCTATTGTACCACTGGAAATCCGCGCAGTTCAAGACGTTGACTTTGCGACTGTCCTGTTGAACTTTAGCCCCCCTTCCGCCCTCCTGCAGTACAGGACGACACACGCGCCCACGGGATATTACGCGCGTGCACGTCCAATTTCGACAGGCTTCGCTACCTCCATCGCAATCTCGGCCGCCAACGCCGCGTTGGACTCGAGCAGCGCGACGTTCGCGACAAGCGACGCACCACCAGTCTCCTGCTCCATCTGCGACAACAACCACGGCGTGAGCGCCGCACCGTGCACGTTCGCGAGCGCCGCCGCATCGAGCGCCCGGTTCACCGCGCCGTCCACCACGTCGCGAATCAACGCACTCTCCGACGGCGGCGGTTGCACGACCACCAACGATTGCGTCCGGCCGAGCGACCCTTGCATGCGCCACGCCGCGGCGATCTCGGCGGCGCTGTCCAGACGCCAGGCTAATGAAACGCCCGTACCGCGAGTGAGGAAGCCCGGCAGCTCATCCGTGTGGTACCCGACCACTGCGACACCGAGGGACTCGAGTCGCTCCATTGTAGCGGGCAGATCCAGAATCGTCTTGGCGCCGGCGCACACGACGATCATGGGCGTATGCGCGAGCTCGATGAGGTCGGCGGACTCATCGCGCACGGACGACCCCGCTTGCGGCGAGCCAGGTGCCACGCGATGCACGCCGCCAATGCCGCCGGTGGCCAACACCGCGATGCCGGCCGCGTGCGCGAGCGCGAGCGATGCCGCCACGGTGGTCGCGCCGTCGGCGTGTGCCGCCGCGACGAGCGCCACGTCGCGCGCCGACATCTTTCGGACGCCGTCGCGCGCGAGAAACCGCTCGAGATCGCCGTCATCGAGCCCAACGGTGGGCACGCCGCGCGCGACGCCGGTGATGGCGGGCTCGGCGCCGCGCGAGCGTACGGCGGCGAGCATCCGCCGCGCCGCCTCGCGATTTTCCGGCTGCGGCAGCCCTTGCGCGAATACCGAGCTCTCGAGCGCGACCACCGCCCGGCCGTCGCGTAAGGCGGCGGCCACGTTGGGCGAGACGCGCAGCGGCGGCGTCACCGCAGCGTTAGGAGATCTTGTCCGGCGCGCCGCGCGCCGACTTGAACTCGGCGTTCGCGTTCCACGCCGGGAGCACCGGCGAATTGGCGAGCGCCGTCGCGAAACGCAGCACGATGGCGCCGATTTGCGCGGCGCCGCTCAGATCGAAATCGGGGCTGTAGTTGTCGGCCGGCTGGTGATAGCGGTGCGCGGTGTAGTCGTCTTCCTGCTGCACGCCCCACCCTTTGGGCCGCCCGATGTAGTCGGTGCCGGCGCCTATCGACACCGCCGGCACGCCGGCCTTGGCAAACGAGAAGTGATCGGAGCGATAGAAGTGCCCGGCCTCGGGATGGGCGTCGGGGTCGATGCGCATTCCGTTAGGCGCGATGAGGTGGGCGAGCATCGGACCGCAACGTCGACTTGTCGTCGCCGAGCACGTTCAGGTCGCGCACTCTGCCCAACACGGTGACGACGTCGAGGTTGAGGTCGGCCACGATGTCGCTGTCGGGCATGGTCGGGTGTTGGGCGAACCACGATGAGCCGAGCAGCCCCGCTTCCTCGGCCGTGACGAAGACGAACACGAGCGAGCGCCGCATTCGCGGTGCGCGCGCCGCCGCGCGCGCCACGGCGAGCAACGTCGCGACGCCCGACCCGTTGTCGACGGCGCCGTTGTAGATCGAATCGCCGTTCACCTTGGGCCCGATGCCGAAGTGGTCCCAGTGCGCGCTGAGCGCCACGTACTGTCGCGCCAGCGCTTTGTCGCGACCGCGAACGACACCCACCACGTTCTTGCTCTCGAGGTGCTGCACCGTGCTGCGGAACGCGACATTGAGCGTGATGCCCGTGCTCACCGGGTGGAAGTCGCGCGTCGCCGCCTGCTTGCGCAACGCGGCGAGATCGAGGCCGGCGTGCGCGAGCAGGGCCGTGGCGGCGGAGTCGGTGATCCAGCCGCGGAAGCCTAACGGAGCGGAACCCTCGGCAAGCGACGGGTCGCGCGGCAGCATGCGCTGCGGTGTGGTCCACGACGCGACCACCGTGTGCCACGGGTAGCTGGCGGCGGCCGTCGTGTGAACGATGAGTGCGCCAACGGCGCCGCGCCGCTCCGCCTCCTCGAACTTGTAGGTCCACCGGCCATAGTACGTCATGGCCTTGCCGCCGAAGAGCTTCGGTTCTTTGGCCGAGGCCGGTGGATCGTTCACCAGCACGAGCAAAATCTTGCCTTTGACATCCACGCCCTTGAAGTCGTCCCACTTGTACTCGGGCGCGGCGACGCCGAATCCTGCGAACACCAGCTCGGCGTGCGCGGCGCTCGACGGGACGGCGGAGCCGGCCCAGATCACGACGTCGTCGGGAAAGCGGAGCGGGCCCGAGGCTTTGCCCGACGCCGCGACGCGCATCGACGCCGAGTCGGTGCTGACGACGTCGATCGGGACGCGCTGGAAGTACGAGCCGTTCACGCCGGGCTCGACGCCCGCCGAACGGAGTTGGGATGCGATGTACGCGGTGGCGAGCTCGCCGCCGCGCGTCGCAGGTGCTCGACCTTCGAGGAGGTCGGACGCGAGGAAGCGAAGATCGCCGTCGATTTCGGCGGGCGCGATGCGTTGGGCGTCGGCCGGTACGGCGCCGGCGGCGACGAGTGCGAGAGCGAGGATGAGGCGCATGACCGACGAATCTATGGATTTGCGGATCAACCGGGAGATACCGTGAGCGACGAGACGCAGCACGACGCCGAGACAACGCCCGCCAACGACCGGCACGGCATCACTTTCGTGATCCTGGCGGCCGTGCTGATCGCGCTCGGCGTGTTCTTCGTGCGGCGCGCGCTGTAAGCGTCGCGGTCAGTCGTCGGCGCCTTGCTCCTCGAGCGCGGCGACGGCGAAGCCGAGCTTCTTGAGCAGGCGGCGGAGGTCGGTCTGCTCGTCGGGCGGGAGGGTGTCGAACAACTCCGCGATGTAGCGCGCGTGCGAAGGAAAGATCTCGTCGATGAGGGCGCGACCCTTGGCCGTGAGCGCGGCGTAGACCACGCGGCGGTCGCCGTGGCGGCGCTCGCGCCGCACGAGGCCGCGGCGCTCGAGCTGGTCCACCACGTACGTGATGTTGCCGGCGGTGACCAGCAGCAGCGATCCCACTTTGCCTAACGGAAGCGCGCCCTTGTGATACAGCGCCTCCATCACCGCGAATTGCCCCAGCGTTAGGCGGTGGCGGCTCACGTCGCGCGATACCGCGCGCACGATCGTGTGGTACGCCCGCGCCAGCACGATCCACGCGCGCAACGCAGGGTCTTCGGCGTTCCGGGTCTGGATGACGCGCGGCGCGGCGGAAGCGGTCTCGGCGTGCGCGCGCGCCGCCGCGTGGCCGACGGTCGAAGGAAAGGCGCTCTTGGCAGGCACGCCGCTACGATGCCCTACCACGCCCCGGATGGGAAGTGATCCGGAGTCAGACTCCGCGCCGGATTCGCTCGAGGACTTTGGCCGTGATGATCAGCCGGTCCGGCGCCGGGCCGACGTAGCGCACCGGCCAGCACGTGGTGAGCGTCAGCGTCGGCTCGGCGGTCGCGAACAGCGCCGGGCGTCCGCGATCGACGATGCGACGCGCCACGATCACCCACGTCGTGCGTCCGCCAAGCGTCTCGGTGACGATCGTGTCGCCGAGCGAGAGTCGGTCCAGCGCATGAAACTGCCGATCGCGATGCGCGGAGATGACCGCGTTGCCCGGCTCGCCCGGTAATGCGCTCTGCGGCAAATGTCCCGGCGCCACGGCGAGCTGCGCATCGCCAACGCCTTCGATGAACACTTCATTGAGATCGATCACCGGAATGTCGATGCGGCCGACCGGCTCACCACGCGCGAAGCTGCGTCGCGCCGCGGCGCTGTCCGGTAAGGTGACCGCGCCGTTTGCCTCCATGGCGGTCCACGTCGCGCGCGCGTGGTGTCGCGCGAGGGCGCTCGCGCCGTACGCGTATCCGACCACGAGCAGCATGCACGCGCCGGCCAGTACGAAGAAAACTCCAAAGGAGCGTCGCATGTCAGCGTCGGAAGAGTGCCACACCAACGAGTAGCGCACCTACACCAGCAAGCGCGATCGTCGGTAGCGTTGAATCGGTTTCGGGCGCGGAGGCACCATTGCGGAAGACGGTGTCGCCGACACTGGAGGTGTCGGTTGAATGTACAGCGGTAGCGCGGCGAGCCTGTGTCGGGGTGCTGTTCTCGGTCGGCGTGACCGAATCTGCCGTCGAAGAAAAGAATGCCGAATCGAAGGCGCCGAGTGACGAATCCACGCGGGTGTCTTGAGTGGGCATCGCCGTGGCGCCGCGCGAGTTGGACGCCAGCGCCGGAGTGGGCGACGGCATGTGCGCGGGGACCAAAGCGGCGGTGAATTGCGCGGCGGCTGCCCGCGGTACGACTGCGAGCGCGATGGTGGCGACGCTAACGAACCAGGTTCTCACGGTGCTCCCTCCGGTCACGTTTTGATGCTGGCCAGGATTGGGAGCGGGCATTTACGGTGCCATGTGAGGGACGTGATGACGCACGCGATTCGGTCAATGTGACGCCCGCGCTCGAGCGTGCGCGTACTCACGGTCCGGCGACAGACGCTTTGTCCGGCAGACCGAATGCGCGCGCGATCGCGGCGCCCATCCGAGCCATCATGACCTGCGGCTCGCTGTCGAGAATCCAGCGTTGGTCCTGATTCTCTTTGGTGAATACGCACGCGACGACGCGCGACCGCAAGTAGAAGAGCGAGCACTCGGTGCGCGCATCGTCGACCGCACCGGTCTTGTGCGCGGCGCGCACCTGGTCCAGCTCGCGCTGGAGGAGCGTGTTGTCCTCGTTGTGCTCGAGAATGTCGAGCATGGCCGAATCGGCGGCGGGATTCACGGCCTGCCCGCGCGCGAGCAGCACGAACAGATGCGCCATTTCGTTAGGCGTGGACACGCCCAACCCGTACTTGGCCGAGCTGTCCATCGCGACACTCGAGATGCGCAGGAAGGTCTTGGAATGCACCTTGGTGTGCATCAAGCCGAGCGATTCCATCTTCGCCCAGACGCGGCGAATGATGATCCGGTCGAGGAGCAGGTTGGTCGCCGTGTTGTCGCTCTGCGTGGCCATGAGCCACGCCGCGTCGTGCACGGTGACCATCGCGCCGTCGTGCATGAACTGCAGCGAGCCCGAGCCCGGGACCTTGTCGATGTCGAGCAGGGTGAGCGGGTCGTCGAGCGAGATCTGGTGCTTCGAGACCAGATCGTACAGCGTGACCAGAATCGAAACCTTGATCAGGCTCGCCGTGGGAAACGTTTCGTCGCCGCGACGCGAGAGTGTGTCGCCGGTATCGAGGTCGATGATGCTATAGCCGACCACGCCATGGTGCGCGTCGGCGAGCGAGTCCAGCGTGTGGCGAAGGGGCGCGGTGTCAACGCGGACCGGAGCGATCGGCGCGCCTGTGGCTTGACCGCGTGCGCAAGCAGGTAGGAAGAGCAGAGTGGCCAATGCCGCGCCGCGCGTCCACCGCGGCAGGGCTTTGGCGTCAGCCATCAGGAAACTCGCCCGCCTTTTTCGTGATGAGCAGCTCGCGCTCTCCCGTCTTCTTGTCGGTCACGGCGAGCACCTTCACCGTCTCGCCCTCATACGCGTCGAAGGACTTGCTCGTGCCCTTGGGGACCGCGATCTCGTGGCCATCCTCGAAACGCAGAATGACCGCGGGATGCTCGCTGTTCGTGTAGTGCTTCCGGAGCTTTTTGGGAGGGGTCGGCATAAGAGAGGTTGGAGTGGGACCAAACTACTCGCGGGCGTCCTGCCTCACAATAGAGAGAGTCGCCTGCGTCGATCCAATGCGTCGTGCGCGCGGATGATGCGACGGCGGCGCCAGAGCGAACCTATCGTGGCGTGCGCAACCGCAGCGAGGGGTCGTGAAGTACGATGACTGGGAGCGCGGCGTGCCGATCGACATCCGCACCGATCCGATCTGGTCGCTCCGCGTATATCGCGTAGCGCTGTACGTGGCGGAGGTGGCGTCGCACGATGCGCGCCGCCTCGTCACGAACCCGGTCACGGAGGCCATTGCCGGCCGGTTGGTCGCAGCCACCGTGTCCATTGGCGCGCAGATCGCCGCCGGATACAGCCGGATGGGCAAGAGAGATCGCGTGCCATTGTACGAGATGGCGTTGGGCGCGGCGCGGGAGGCGCGCGATTGGTACCTGCAAGCGCGCATCGAGTTGGGGGACAACGCGGTGAACGCGCGCATCGCCACGCTCACGGCGGTGGCCAAGGTCTTGGTGGTCCTCATCGACAGGAGCCGCACCATGCGCGTGCACTAACACCACCATAGCGAGCTACGTGACCACCTGCTGCTGTCCGCGGAACTGGCGCCACGCGCCGCTTTCCACGATCGACGCCATTGCTTCGACCGCATTGGCAATCTCGCGGTCGTCGGTATAGAAGTGCGGCGCCAAGCGAATGCCGGCTTCGGGCCGGTAGTCGACGAAGATGTCGCGCGCCAGGAGGGCCTGCGCGACTTCGTATCCGTTAGGCACGTCGATCGCCACCGTGCCCCCGCGGCGGGCGGCATCGCGCGGCGCGTTCACGCGCCACCCATGGCGCTCGGCGAGCGCGACGAGTTGCGCGGTCTGGCGCATGCTCTTGCCGCGAATCTCCTCGATGCCCGCGCGGCGCACGATGCGCGGGCCTTCGATGGCCGCGTACAACGCGGGAATCACCGGCGTGCCGTTGAGCCAGCGGCTCGCGCCGTGTCCGTACTCCATTTCCATCTCGAATGCGAACGGACGCGCGTGCGCCTGCCACCCGGTGAGCGCGGGCTCGAGCGTCTCGCGAACCGACGGCGATACATAGAGGAACGCGCCGCCCGGGCCGCCGCACAACCACTTGAGCACGCCGCCGGTGAGGAAGTCGACGCCGCTCGCGCGCACGTCGACGGGCACCACACCTACGGAGTGAAACGCGTCCAGCGACACCACGGCACCCATCGCGTGCGCGCGCCGGCAAATCGCCTCGGCATCCATGATGTATGCCGACCGGAACAACACGTGCGACACGGCCACGATGCGCGTGCGCTCGTCGATCGCCTCGAGCACGCGCGCCGTGTCGATGCCGATGCCATCATCGCTCGGCACCGTGACGATGCGTGCGCCGAGTCGCGCTGCCAGGTGGTCGTACACGTAACGGACGGACGGGAAGTCGAGGCCCGTCATGACGATCGTGTCGCGCGGCGGGGTGTAGTCGAGCGCCGACAACACGGCCGCTTGCGCGAGCGTCACGTTGGGGAACATCGCCACCTCGCCGGCGCCTGCGCCTAACAGAGGCGCGATCTCGTCGCCCACGGTGAGCGGCATCGTCCACCAGCCGTCGGCCCAGGCGCGCACGCCGCGGCGGTCCCACGCCTCGGCGTATTCGGCGAGACGCTCGCGCACGCCGCGCGGCATGGCGCCGAGGGAGTTGGACACGAGGTAGGTCACCCGATCGACGATCGGGAATTCGGCGCGGTATGCGAGAAGCGGATCGGTCACGGAATCGCGGCCTGCCGCGCCGCGCGTCGCGCCGGCGCTGTCGACATGAACATGAGCGCTGCCGCAACGAGCAGCGCGAGAACCACGAGCAATTCGCGGCGCGTGGCGTGCCACAGAATCCACGCCAGCACGGCGATGCCGACGTATGGCACGATCGCGCCGCCCCGGACGCGGAACGGCGCGCCGGCTTGCCTCACGTCGCGACGCCGGAGCGCGATCGTAGCCGCGCAGCATACGATGTAGAGCGTGAGCACCGACACGTTGGCCAGCACCGCGAGCGCCACGAACCCGCTGCTCACCGCGAGCGTGCAGACGACGACGCTCTGCGCAATGATCGCCACGTACGGCGTGCGGTAGGCGGCGTGGATGCGCGCGAGCGCGGGCGAGACGACGGGCAGAAACCCGTCGCGGCCGAGCGCGTAGAGGGCGCGCGGGGTGGCGAGCGTCATGCCGCTCACGTTGCCGAACATTGAGAGGACCGCGGCCACGGCGATGATGCCGGCGCCTAACGGACCGGCGATGCGCGCCGCCGCGGCCGCCAGCGGCGCTTCCGTGGCGGCGGCGAGCCCGCCCACGCCGAGGATGCGTTGGGCCACCAGCTGCACCGCGATGTAGAGCAGCATCACCGTCAGCATCGCGAGCGCCAACGCGCGGGGCACCGTGCGCGCGGGATCACGCACCTCGCCGCTCGGCACCAATGCGCTCTCGGATCCTGCGAACGCGAAGATGAGCACGACCACCGTGCGTCCCAGGTCGCCGCCCGTCACAACCGGCGACGCCGACGCGGCAGCACGTACAACGACGGCGCCCGCGATGACAAACAGAAACAACGGCAGCAGCTTGACCACTGCCAACAGCTCGACCAGTCGCGTTCCGCCGCGCACTCCGCGCACGTTGATCGCGGTGACGACTCCGAGCACCGCCACCAGCAGCGCGGCGCGCGGAATCGGTTGGGCGAGTAGCGGCCAGAGCACGGCGGCCGATCCCGCAAGCGCGCTCGACACCGCGGCCACCGCGAAGACGGCCACCACCCAGAGCAACACGCCGCTCAGGAAACCCGCGAACGGACCGAAGGCCAGCGTCACGTACGCGTACGGTCCGCCGGTGAGCGAGACGCGGCTGCCCGCTTCGGCGAAGCAAATGAGGACGAGACTCATCGCGAGCGCGCAGATCACGTACGCGAGCGGGGCGCGCGCGCCCAACGCAGCAGCGGCCGCCGCCGGCAGCACGAAGATGCCGCCGCCGATCATGATATTGAACGTGGTCGCGGCCAGGCCGCTCACGCCGATCGCGCGGACGAGGCCTTCGTCGCCGGGCGCTGACTGGGACGCGCTCATGGGCGCTGAATGTACGCGTCGGTTGGGTGGCGCGCACGTCCGGCCGCGTCCGCCAATGCGGTGCCAATGCGGTGTGGTGGGTGGCGTGGGCGGCGGCGCGTCGTCGCGGCGCGTGCCTTGCGTTGGCGACATGGCGCGGCGCGATGCCTTGCCGCGAGTCACCGGCTCCGCGCCGAGGTCGGCGCGAAGCGTACCCGTCACCCAGGATGCGACCATGCTCCGCACCGGAATCGTCATCGCCGCGGCAATCGCGCTCGTCGCCGGCGTCACTCCGTTAGGCGCGCAGGAGTCGGCCGGAGGCGCGACGTCCGCGGGGCCGACGTTCGCCGCCACGTCGCTGTCGCCGCGCCTCGCCGAACAACCCACCGCCGCGCCGGCCACGAACGCCTCGAACTTCAAGCTGTCCAACGGCGAGGCGTGGATGGTGCTGGGCGGCGCCGCGCTCATCACCGGCGCGATCATTGGCGACACGCCGGGCACGATCATCATGGTCGGCGGCGGAGCGTTCCTCCTCTACGGTCTCTACGTGCAGCTGGGCCGGCCGCATTCGGGTGAGCCCACCGACATCGGATACTCGGTGAAATTCTGACGCGCGAGCCCGGGCGAACTGCCTCGGGCTTGGGCGCGGGCTCGCCTCTGTGGCCGGTACGGGAACCAATGCCGCGCATCGGGTACATTTCACGGCGTAGGGCCGCATGATCATGCGTCGGACCGGCGGTCCGCGGCGACGGCCGGCAACGCCTCGGGGCAGCGAATCGTCTGTCGAGCGGGGACGCGGCAGGTCCGCGCACCGCCCCATTGCCTCGATCGGAAGGAGCTTCCTCAGCATGTCGAACGTGCCCGCGCGCACCGCGCTCGTGTTAGGCGGCGGCGGCTTGAAGGGCTTCGCCCACATCGGCGTCATTCGCGCGCTCGAGGAGCGCGGCATCCGGCCGAGCGTCATCGCCGGGACGAGCATCGGCGCGCTCATCGGCGCCGCCTACGCGGGCGGCATGAGCGTGAGCGAGATGACGGCGCGCGCCGTCTCGCTCAGGCGGCGCGATCTCTTCCGCCTCAACCATGTCGGCATGCTGTTCGAGCGCATGCACACGCCGTCGCTCTACCTCGAAGAGCCGCTGCGCGATTTGTGCGCGGCGACGTCGCCGGCCGGCACGTTCGCGGACCTCCCGATTCCCGTGCTGGTGAACACGGTGGACGTGGAGCGCGGCACGCGCCTGGTGTGGGGGTTGCCCGGCCTGCGCGACGTGTCGGTGGTGGACGCCGTGTACGCATTGTGCGCCCTGCCCGGCTTCTTCCCGCCCGGCTACGTAGGCACGCGCAGCTGCATTGACGGCGGGACGATCGACAACCTCCCCATCTCGATCGCCGCCCTCGGCGCCGACGCGGTGATCGCCGTGGACGTGGGGAGCTTCGAGGTCGAACGGCCGCGCGACATCAACTCGCAGGGCTTCGCGGCGATCTACATGCGCGCCGCCACGCTCATGATGCACGCGCTGCAGCAGCGGCCGTTAGCCGATTGGAGCGGGCCGCCGATGCTGCTCGTGCGGCCTAACGTTGGGCGGCACCACTGGTTCAGCTTCACCCACGCCGCCGACATGGTGCACGCGGGCTACGAGGCCGCGCGCACGGCGCTCGACCTCGCCGGCGACGCGCTCTGCACCGGCAGCGGCGTGTATCCGCGCAGCATGGTCTCGGTGCGCGTGGACCGCGGGCGCTGCATCGGCTGCGGCACGTGCGTCGCGCTCGCGCCGCGCGTCATGGCCCTGGATGCCGAGGGCAAGGCGACGGTGAGCGCGACGCCGCTCCAGTGGTCGCCGGCCGATGGCGACTTCGTGCAGCACTGCCCAACGGAAGCGATCAGCGTCCAGACGCTGGACGGCACCCGTCGCACCACGCGTCCCATGAGCGATCCGACGCTGGACACGGGCGAGACGAGCGCCGCCGCGCGCTGACCGGGGTCAATAATCGGGCGGGAAGTCGTACACGGGCGGCGCCACCCGCGTCCCCACCTCGAGCGTGATCTGCTGGTGCGCGGACAGCACGATCGCGCGCGGATCGCCCAGGTAGCGGGCGCCGTCGATGTACACCGTGACCGGACCCTGCTGCCCGGCGACGTTGCTCGACGTGAGCGGCTCGCCCCACACGTCGAAGTACTCGCCTAACGTGAAGGTGTGGCCCGTCTGCGACGGCTCGACGTGGATGATGCCCGTCCGGTCGTGGGCGTGCAGCCAGTAGAAGCACGTCCCCGCGATGGCGAGGCTGTCGCCGACCACCACGGCATTCTTGATCCCGATGCCTAACGGAAGGGCCAGCTGCCGGCCGTTCACGATGAGACTCACGTGCGCGTGATAGTGCTCGGCGTCAACGCCGCTGCCGCACGGAATGGTATCGACCGGCGTGCCCTGTCCCCCGCTCCCCGTGCTGCCGTTGGCGAACGTGACGGCGCCGACCAATCCGCCCTCGTCCATTTGAATCGCCGCCGGCGCCTGCACGGTGACGACCGCCGAGCCGGACACGGCGCCGCTGGTCGCGGTGATCGTGTCGGTCGACGCCAGCAGCGTCGACACCACGCCGCTCGCGGAGACGGCGACCGCGTCGGTGTCGCTCGCGGACCACGCAATCGTGGGATTGCTGATGGTGTTGCCCTGCGCGTCCTTCACCGTGGCGACGAGCGCCACGCTGTCGCCGGCGACGAGCGACGTCGTCGGAGGACTAACCGTAACCGTCGCGGCTTGGGGTCCGCCGCCGGTCGGACTGTTGGTGCTGCTCCCGCAGGCGATGACGCCCAACGCAGCGCACGCGGCAACGGCGCCCCGCGCGACCTCACTGACGTTCGTGTGCATGAGTCCGGCTCCGGGATGAGAAAACGCCCGCCGCATCCGCTTCCAGTGCGATGCGGCCGGCCGAAGACCATCGCAGGGTGCGTGCCGGTCCGGTTTGACCCCTGCGCCGGCGGTCTCCTCGGATCCGTCCGCCGCCGCTGGAGCCGGACAACGTGAACGCGTGGCGCTACTTGGCGGCGTCGACCTCGATGTCCCGCCACGTCGTTCCGCCGACACCCTGCGCCTGCATCGACACTTCGATCCGATAGCGGCCGGGCGGCACGTCGGGAATGCCGAGCCGGATCGACCGGGCGACCGCCGGATCCGACCGGATCTCGGTCCACGCAATGGTAGGCTCGGCGTCCCCGTTGGTGAGACCGACCGCGCGGCCGAGCCGGCCGAACAGGCCCGTCGCGAGGCGCGTTAGGCGAACGCTCACGCGCACCGCCGTGCCCGGCGGGGTGTCGAGATAGGATTCCCAGTAGAGCGCGACCGTATCGTGGGGCGTGAAGCGCAGCACCGGCACGGCGTAGTCGCCGGCGGTCTCGGGCGAAAATGGATCGAACGTTGGTCCGCCGACGCCAATCAACAAATCGGAGATGGTCGAGCTGGCGGGCAACGGTTCGATGCCGGCGCGCCATCGCTCGGCGCGGGCGCGAGATGAATCGATGAGCTCGATCGCCGCGAGCGCCGGGCGCGCCGGCGCGCGGAGGACGATGGCGCCCGTCGCTTCGCCGGGCGTTAGGCCAAGGGCGAACGTACTGTCGGGTGCGAGTCCGGCCGAGAGCGATCCCGCGGCGATGACGGTCGGGTTCAGGCTGTCGGCGATGGCGCGGCCGTCGTACACGGCCAGCACCACCATGGTGTCGCCGCGACGGAAGCGCGCGATCTGCACCGCCATTGTGCCGATCGCGCGCACGAATCCCGGCGCGTATTGCATTTGCGCCGCCGGATCGTTCGTCAGGGCAAAGTCGCCGGCCGTCGCGTCGAACGGTTTCGCGAGCACATCCGGATTCGGCACAAAGTCGAAGCTGGGTCGCGGCAGGGAGCCGACGAGCGGCGGGTCCCCGCCCGACACATTGCCGCGCGCCCAGCGGTCCGGCCATCCATAGCGCAACGAGAGCGCGCCGACATCCCAATCGAAGGATGGCAACCCGCGGTTCACGGAGTCGGCGAGGAGCATCTGCATCGTGCGCCGCGACAGAAACTCGTTGCGCAGCGCGTTACGCCGCCAGGTGAGGAGCGGCGCGCCCAACCAGAACAACCGGGCGCTCGTCTGCATTTGCGCATCGCAGTGATGGCCGTCGGTGCGCCCGTGCGACTGCGCGTACCGCGGCAGCCACGGGTCCACGTCGAGCCACAGGCAGCGCACCGAGTCCGGCATCGTCGCGAGCGCGCTGTCGTAGGTGGCGGCGCTCACCGCCTCGGACGCCGCCCGGTGCCTAACGAGGCCGCGGAGCGCCTCGCACCACCATGGCATCGCGGCGCACCCGGCGGCCGCCCGGCTGGCGGCCGCGTCGTCGTGCGCCTCGAGGTCATAGCGGACGCGCTGCCCGACGATGTAGCCGCTCGCCGGGTCCAATCCGCCTAACGAATCGAGGAACGCCCGCAGCCGGGCGCGCGCGGTCACCACACCGGGCGCCTCGGCGGGGATCGAGGGGCCGCTCGGGTCATCCCAATAGCACAGGCGGCCGACGCTGTACTCGCACAGGTGCCCGCCGGCCGATACCACCGGCAACAAGCGGCGGCGCAGCTCCGCGAAGGCGACCTGGTCGTCGCGGGCCCGCTGGTCGGGCGACAGCGAGCGTTGGGCGCGCGCAGCCCCGGCCACGCACAGCAGACCGGCCGCCGCGAGCGACATTGCGCCCAACGGAAGGCGCGTCCGCCGACGACGTGCCGGACCGGACCACGGTGCGGCGTTGCACGGAGCCATGCGTTGAGCCTACGCCGGCGCGCACCGTTGGGCAACAATCCGCCCTCCGTTGGGCAGCCAGGCGCTCACTCGACCACCTCGATCTCCCGGGCCGCGGCCCCGCGCGCCCGCGGCGTCTCGACCGACACTTCGATCCGATAGCGGCCGGGCGGCACCCCGGCGAGACCGAACCGGAGGGACCGCCCGGGAATCGAATCGGGCTGCACGTCTTCCCACGACACGGCCGGGCCGATCTGCGCGTGGGAGAGGCCCAATGCGCGCCCCACCCGGCCGAGCACGCCCGCGGACCGCGTTAGGCGCACGGTCACTCGCGGCCGGACGCCGGGCGCCGGCCGCACGTACGTCTCCCAATAGAGCGCGAGCGTGTCCCGCACCGTCGCCACGAGACGCGGCATGGCGCGACGCGCCGCGCTGTCCGCCGACGCCGGCGCGAAGCCCGGTCCCGCGCGCCCGACGAGCAGATCGGAGATGACCGCCGTCGATGGCAACGGCGCGACACCCGCGCGCCACCGCGCCGCACGGCCGCCGATCGAATCGAACACCTCCACCGACGCGAGCGCCGGCCGCGCGGGCGCCTCGAGCACGATCGCACCTGTTGGCGCGCTCGTCGTTAGGCCCATGGCCAGCGTGCTCTCGGCCTCGAGTCCGGTCGACAGCGACGCCGCCGCCACCAGTCTGGTGCTGCCGCTGTCGAGCAGCGTTTCACCATCGTACACGGCGACGACCACCATGCTGTCTCCGGGCCGGCGAAAGCGCGTGATCTGCACCGGCAGCGTATCGATCGAGCGCAGCCATCCGGGCGCGTAGCGCATGAACGCGGTGCGGTCCCCCGACAACCGCCAGTCACCGGGCTTGGCCGCGAACGGCGACTCGAGCGCGCGGCGATCGGGGACGACACTGAAGCTCGGCCGCGGCTCATCACCCACGACGTGCGTGTCGGGGAACTTCATCGAGCCGACCGCCGGTTCTTCCTGCGCCCATTGATCCGGCCATCCGAAGCGCAGCGCCAGCTCCTCGCTATCCCACCGCCAAGATGAGTGCTGCGGATTGACCGTGCCCGCGAGCAACGTCGCCCAGGTCCGCCGCGAGAGGTATTCGTCCCGAGCGGCGTGACGGCGCCAGGTGAGGAGCGGGGCCGCCATCCAGAACACGCGCGCGCTCGACGCCGCGCGCTCCGCGCAGCGGTCGGAGCCGCGACTCGCGTCCACGTGCGTGCCCGATGGCATCCAGAGTCGGACATCGAGCCATGCGCATCGCATCGTGTCGGGCATCTCGGCGAGTGCGCTGTCGAAGGCGGCCGCACTCGCGGCCTCGGCGCCGGCGCGGTGCGCGGCGAGACCGCGGAGTGCGTTGCACCACCACGGCGTCGCGGCGCAATGGCTGACGACCGCGGCGGCGCCGGCCGTGTCGCGCGCTTCCACGGCGTAGCGCACGCGCTGGCCGGCAATGTAGTCGCTGGTCGAGTCGATTGTGCCTAACGAATCGAGAGACGCGCGCAGCAGGCGGCGGGCGACGGCGACGCGCGGGCGCTCGGGAGGCAGCGGCGCGTCGTCGTTGTCATCCCAGTAGCACATGTCGCCGATGGTGACGTCGCATCCCCCCGTGCGCGCCGGGACGTGCGGAAGCAAAGCACGCCTCAGGTACTCGAACTCGCGTTGCGCGCGGCGGGCCGAGCGCTCCGGCACCGGGGCCGCACTCTGGCCGGAGGCGATGGCGTACTCGCCCGCGAGACCCAGGGCAACGAGCGACATCGCGGCGAGGCGGCGCGCCGGGATCCAGCGTCGCACCGCGCCGAGCCGGGATGAGCGGGCCTCGGAGCGGCCCGCCCGCGACCGAAGAGCGCGAGGGGGCATGTGTCCACGCTAGCCGGAACCAGCGGGTTGAGCAATAGAGGCATGCGTTGCGCCGCCGGCCGGGGGCAATCGGGCCGAACGACGATTGCCGCAAAACCGGACCGCGCGCCTTCCGTTAGGCATACGTCACCGTGGCCCGGTGATGGATCGGCGTGTTGCACGAGCTCGCGACGTAGCACGTCTCGTGCGCCGGCCCGTGCAGCTCCCGGGCTAACGCAAGGTCGGAGCCGGCGGCGATCGTCACCCGCGGACTGAGCGTCACCTCCACGAATCGGCCCCCGCCCGTCCCGTCGAAGCGCAGCGTGCCGCGCGCCTCGTCCTCGTACGACATCACGCGCACGCCGCGTCGCGCGCACAGCGCGAGATACGACAGCATGTGGCACGACGAGATCGCCGCCACGAACAGGTCCTCCGGATTGTGCAGCGCGCCGTCGCCACGAAACATCGGGTCGGCAGACCCGGCCAGATCGGGTTTGCCGTCGATCTCCACGCGATAGCCGCGGCCATAGCGTTCGTAGCCCGCCGTGCCTTCGCCGGTGTTCCCCTCCCAGACGAGGCGCGACACGTACTCGTGTTCCTTCTCCGACATACCGACCTCCCTCACAGTGAAACGCCGCAGAAACGACGAGGGGCATCCGCGATCCGGATGCCCCCCGTCCCGGCGTCTGCCTAACCGAACCGTGTCACTGCGAGGCGCCCGCCAGCGCGCGCACCGCGCCGGCCAACGTCTTCACCTTGGCGCCGTCGCGCGCGCCGCCCGCATCGCCGTCCAACTGCGACGCCAGTTGCGTCAGCGACGACTGCCGCGCCGACCCCGACGCCTGCTCGGCATCGGCCAACGACTTGCGAACGGCCGTCACCCGCGCCGCCGAGAGTCCGTTGGACCGCTCGAGCTGATCGACGTAGGCGCGCGCCAGCACGAAGCTCGCCGGCCACACGTACTGCGGCTGCCCCTGCACGTTGAGGTAGTCCAGGTGGACCGTCTTCGCTGCGTCGATCTCGTTCTGCGACAGGAGCGGACTGGGCGTGAGCTCGAGAATGTCGAGGCCGCGCACGATCTCCGAGCTCACGATCACGCCGTTGTACCAGTACGCCGACCACGTTCCGCCTAACGCCATGCGCGTCGAGTCGATCGGCCCGCGGTCGAAGAACGCGATCTCCTTCGGATGCGCGGCGTCGGTCCAATCGAACACCGAGATCCCGCCCTGGTACCACGACTGCACCATCACGTCGCGGCCGGGAATGGGGATGAGCGAGCCGTTGTGCGCCACACAATTCTCCATCTCGGTCTGCGGCGCCGGCATCTTGTAGTAACTCTGGAAGTGCAGCGCGTTGTTCGAGATGGTGAAGATCGCATCGGCGCCCCAGTTCTTCGGATCGGTGGCGCGACACTTGGGCTGACCGCCGCCGCCCCACTCGTCGGAGAACAACACCTTCGTGCCATCGTTGTTGAACGTCGCCGAATGCCAGTACGAGAAGTTGGAATCGCTGGCGGCGTAGAGGCGCGTCGGATTCACCGGATCGTGAATGTCGAGCAGCATGCCGTAGCCCTCGCACGCGCCGCCGGCAAAGCCGACCGCCGGATACACCGTGATGTCGTGGCACTGCGTTGGGCCGGGGCGCGGACCGGTGGCGCTGGAGCCCGGCGCCGGCTCGCCTAACATCTTGGCGATGATGCCGGGGAGGGCCGTGCGCAGCGTCGCGCTGTCGGCAGCCGTCGGCGCGCCGGTTCCGCTCCGCGTCTTCACGATGCTGTCGAGCATCGGATCGATGAACTGCGGCGGCAGCACGCGCTCGACGCCGAAGATGTCGGCGGTGAACGCGCCCTTGGCGCGCGCGGCCGCGGCAGCCTTCGCCGCCTTGTCCACATCCTGCTTGGTCTCACCGTGCCGCGCCGGCGCGACGAGGTCGTTGAAGATGCGCGGCGAGCTCACGATGGCCGCTTGCTCCGGATGCGCCAGCGGCACCTTGATCACTTCGATGCGGAAGAGCGCCGTGTTCGGATCGCTGCCCGGCTGGGCGCCCGAGCATCCCTTGAGTTCGTTAGGCGAGCGCACCGGCGCCGAGCCCGAGATGTAGACGTACACGTTGTCCGGGTCTTTCGGATCCACGAGCAGCGTGTGCGTGTGCGACCCGCGGCACGTCTGCACGTTCGCGACGTACTTGGGATTCGTGATGTCGGTGATGTCGAAAATGCGCACGCCTCGCACGCGCTCCGAGCTCACCGTGTCCTTGTCGCCGGTCCCGCCGCAGTCGAGGCGACCCTCGAGTCCTTCGGCCGACACGAACAGCAAGTTCTTGTAGACCGACACGTCGCTCTGCGACGCCGGGCAGTAGAATCCCTTCGTCAGCACCGGCTTGCTGGGATCGGTGATGTCCCACACCTGGAAGCCGTTGAAGCTGCCCTGGATCACATAGTGGCCCGTGAACGCGAGGTCGCTGTTCACGCCGTGCACGAACTGCTCGGAGGGCGGCGTGAACGACACCTGCTTCATGTTCCACAGCGCCTGGCCCGCATCGGTGAGTCCGGCCTTGAGCCCGACGCGCGGATCAGGGTTAGGCGCGCTCGCCGACATGCCGGCGTCGGGCGCCGCGCTCGTGCTCATCGCGGCCGTCGAGTGCGTGCACCCCGCCGCCGCCATCAGTCCGGCCGCCACGGCAAGTGGGACGACTCGGACCACGCTCCGCGGCACAATGGCCGGGCGCGCCAATTTCACCAATTGCATTGTGGGACTCCTCGGGTGGAGGGGCGCGACTCAGCCCGTCATTGAGAGGGAGAACTGCCGGCGAACAAGATGTCGGCGAGCATCCGCTGCATACGCGCGATCTCGGTGGTCTGGTCCACGTTGATGCCCGTGGCGAGCTTGAACACCGTGAGGTCCTGCCCCGCTCCGTTAGCCGCGAACAGGTCCTGCACCATCGACACCGCGCCGCGATGGTGCTGGATCATGAACTGCAGGAACAGCCGGTCGAAATCCTGACCGTGCGCCGCGTTCAACTGCTTCATCTGGTCTGCCGTGAGCATCCCCGGCATCACCATCGCCATCTGCATCCCGTTCATGCTCATCATGACGGTGCCCGCGGAATCCGGCTGCGGCACCGTCTGCTGTCGGTCGCGCAGCCACGTCTGCATGAGGTGGATCTCGTCGCGTTGGGCATTGATGATCCGCGCGCACAACGTCTGCACCGACGGGCTCGCCCCGTGCGACGGCGCCCAACCGGCCATCACGATCGCCTGCGCGTGATGCGGAATCATCCCGCTCATGAACTTGATGTCGGCGTCCGTATACGGATATCGCGCGCTGTCGGCCCGGGCCTGCGCGATCGCCGCAGCTTCGCCCGCATCGACATTGGGAGCTTGCGCCGCCGCACCGCCCGCGATCACACAGGCGGCGAGAGTCGCGGCGAGCACAGCCGACGACGAGTGTAATGGCCTCATGTCCTGTACCCACGCGGAAGGAAAGTCCGGATCGTGCCCGCGAATCTAGCGCGCCCGCTGCGGAACGACCAGTTTTTGCGGCACGTCGCGTATGGCTGAGCTCGCGACGCCCTACCTCCCCGACCATCGGCGCATTAGGCTGCTATCATGGACTTGATTAAGGATGCGACCTCCGACACCGGTATCGCGTTCTTCGCCACTGCCCTTGGCGACTGCGGCATTGCGTGGAGCGATAGCGCGATCGTGGGCGTCCAACTGCCCGAGCAGACGTCCGGCGCCACGCGCACCCGTCTGCGTCGGCGATTCCCCGATGCGCACGACGCGTCGCCGCCGCTGCACGCGCAGACCGCCATCGATGCGATCGTCGCGCTCCTGAGCGGCGAGCCGCGCGATCTCACCGGCATCCCGGTGGACATGCACGGGCTGCCGCAGTTCAATCGCCGCGTCTACGAGCTGGCGCGCACCATCCCGCCGGGCGAGACACGCACGTACGGCGAGCTGGCCGCGACACTCGGGCTGCCGGGCGCGGCGCGCGCGGTGGGACAAGCGTTAGGCGAAAACCCCGTTCCGATCGTCATCCCGTGCCACCGCGTGCTCGCCGCGCGCGGACGCACCGGCGGATTCTCGGGCGGGGCGGGCGTGCCGACCAAACTGCGGATGCTCGCCATTGAACGCTCGCCCGGCCCGCTGTTCGACCCGCCGGCGTCACTGTGACGGCTCCCTTGGGCGTTCCCGACGACGTGACCCGCGCGTCTACCGCGCCTAACGAAACGTACCACCGCTGCGGCTTCCCCGACCGCGGGCAGGCGGCGGCGTTCGTGGCCGCGCTGTCGCGCTTCGTCCGCGGACCGCGCGGCACCCCCTATCGCGATGCGGCGCGCGGCGCGGTCGTCTGGTCGCGCACGCGATCGGACTCTGACGCCGTCGACCTCTATCTGAGCGACGCCGCGCTTCGTGCCACCACGGAAGCGTTCGGTCCGCCCACCGTGCTCGAGGTCGTCGACCGCGCCGCGTTGCCGGGCGAATGCGCCCTGCTCCTCACGAGCACGTCGCCGGCGTGGGGCATGGAACAAGCCGACGAGCACCTGCGCCGCGACCCGCACGAGTGACCGCGCCGCACGCCGGCGCATGCGTTTGAACCAGTGATGCACGACCGGCCCGCGCTCACCGCGGCATGGCTCGACCTGGTCATGCTCAACTACGCGGTGTCACCGGATGCATTGCGGCCCTTTGTTCCCGCCGGGACCGAGCTCGACGAGTTTCGCGGCACGACCTACGCGAGCGTCGTTGGATTTCGCTTCGCGCAGACGCGCGTGTTCGGCGTGCGCGTGCCCTTCCACGTGACCTTCGATGAGGTCAATCTTCGCTTCTACGTGCGCCGCTCAGGGCCGGACGGATGGCGGCGCGGCGTGGTGTTCATTCGCGAATTGGTGCCGCGCCGCGCGATCGCGTGGGCCGCGCGCACGTGGTACAACGAGCCCTATCGTACGCTTCCGATGCGACACGCGATCGCGCGCCGCGACGATGGTTGGCCGGTGTCGGCTCGATACGAATGGCGGCGCACCGAGCGATGGGAAGGACTGTCGGCGCGCACCGATCGTGAGCCGGTGCCGCTCGTGTCCGGCTCCGAGGCAGCCTTCATTGCCGAGCACTACTGGGGCTATACGCGCCAGCGCGATGGATCGACCATCGAGTATCGGGTCGCGCACCAGGGGTGGCGCGCGGCGGCGGCGAGCGAGGCGCGGTTGGACGCGGACGTCCGCGCCCTCTACGGCGCGCCCTTCGACACTCTGTTAGGCGCGGAGCCCCGGTCGGCCTTCGTCGCCGATGGGTCGCCGGTCACGGTCTACCGTCCGGTGACCGTGGCGCCCGCACCGCGCCCCGCCTAACCGACAGGCTCCGGCTCCACGGGTGCGTCGTCGGTGGTCGTGTGCGCCTCGGCCACTTTGTACGCCGCGACGTCGAGCGCCTGGCGGATCTGTCCCACGTACTCCCGCGCCGTGCGCAGCTTCACGTCATCGCTGCCGCCCCTGCCTAACGCAATCGTCATGCCGGTGACCAGATCGGCGACCATGCCGAAGTGGCCCTTGAGCCGTCCCTGCAGCGGACCCGCGATGCGCTTGATCTGCTGCGGGAACACGCCCGCCCCCCGATGCGCCTTGATTTCGATCGCCATCCGCTCGACGTGGCCGTGAATGGTCTGCACGGTCGACCGCGCCGATTCGATCGTGTTCAGCTTCTCAATACCGGCGCCGTCGAGTTTGCTGGCCATGGTTCCTCCTGAGTGACACGTCGCACCGCCGACTGACCACAACAGACGATCGGTCGGCGGCGCGGGTACTCAATGCACCCGGAGTACCACATCCCGTGTCACGCCCGCTGGTCCGGCCGCCGGCGGATCGCCAAAGCGCAGGGTGTAGCTGCCGGACGCCGGCGCGACCAAGTCGAAGTCGTAGATCTCGCCCGGATCGAAGTAGAGGGTGGCAGGCTGGTCAGTGACCTGACTCACTGGCAAATCGGCGCCGTCCTTGGCCATCGCGCGCCAGGTGAGCACCGTGTCGCCGTGTCGCAGAGAGAGCTGGATGCTGGCGTCGCCGCGAATGTTGATGAGTCGCACGCGGTAGTGATGTCCCGCCTGCATGTCCATTGGCGGCGGTGCCGTGTCGCCGTTCATGGTCGCGGACGCGAATGGTCCGCGGATGACGTTCGTCGTTGGTCCGTGATCGCCGAAGACCCAGATCCGGTCCGCGTCGCTCGTCAGTGCGTGCGTGCTGTCGATGACCACGAGCGCGCCGTAAAGTCCCGATGGAATCTGCTTGAACTCGTTGAAGTGCGAGTGGTACATGAACGTGCCCGCGCGCGGCGGTGTGAAGTGCACCGTCAACGAATCGCCCGGCGGAATGGCGCGCATGAGGTTGTCGGCGCTGCCGCTCCATCCGGGCACTCCATCCGCGTAACTATCCTCGAGCTCGATGCCGTGCCAGTGGACCGCGGCGTGATCCTGCGATTGGTTCACGATCGTGATCGCGACGGGTTGTCCGCGCTGGAGCACCAGCGTCGGGCCCGGCACCGGCATGGCGCCGCTGGAGTCGTCCGCCGATCCGCCTAACACGAACGCGTAGCCGGGCGACGAGCCGTACACGTTCGGCTTCTCGCGCACCAGCAAGCGGATGCGGCGCGGCTCGCGCGCCGCGACGGGCACCGCCGCGCCGTTAGGCGCGACGTGGATGCCGAGGACGAGTCCGTACATTCGATGCGGGCGATCGGACGTGTGGCGCATCGCGCCCGTCGAGTCCATCATGCCGCCCTGGGCATCCAGCGAGACGAGCGTCGACAGGTGTCCGGCGAAATGGCAGTGGAAGATCCAGTCGCCGGGCCGTGTCGCCGCCCACGACAGCATCGCCGTCTGGCCGGGCCTGACGATCTCGGTCACGCCTAACCGTTGCTGCGCCGGCGTGTACAGGGTGTCGCGCGTCCCATTGCCCTTGGCGTCGACGCGGAAGTAGAATCCGTGCAAATGCATTGGATGGTCGAAGCTCGTGACGTTCACCAGCCGCCACCGCGCGCTGTCGCCCTGCGTCAGGTCCAGCCGCTCGGTGTGCGGCCACGACAATCCATTGATCGCCATTGTGCCGCGGCCTAGCCCGGTGGGACTCATCGAGTCGATCGTGAACCACCACGAGATGAGGAAGATGCGATCGGCTGGCACCGCGCCGGGTGGGTCGACCACGATCACGCCGTTGAGCTGCGTGCCATCGTTGAGCCGCGTCACGATCGGGCCGGGCGACGTTTTCGCCGCGTAGTAGTACGTGCCGGTCGTGGTCGCGGTGAATTGCAGCGATCGCGACGCGCCCGGCGCGAGCACCACGCTGTCTCCGATCCCGCGCGTCGCGCCGAAACCGACCAGGGTCATTGGGACCGCGAGGGCGTTGCGCACCGTCGCGCGCACCTGCGTGCCGACCGGAACGCGGATGAGCGGCCCCGGGTTCTGCAACGGACGGCCCGGCTCGCCGAACGCCGCCGTGGCCAGGCCCATTCCGTTAGGCCCTTCCGGATACCACATGCCGTCGCGCGCCTCGAGCGAGACGGTGAGCACGCCGTTGCGGAGCGTGCCCGCGGCGCGGCGGTTGTCGTTCGCCTCGATGACCGGGGGCGCGGGTCGCGCGGTGGCGCGCGCATGTGTCGGGATGCCGCAGCATACCGCCGCGACGAGGACAGCGAGCGACATTGGGGGTCTCCGAGGCCAAGGGCCTCGTTGGGGGGGCGGTCTGTGGGCGGGGAGTGGCGAACGCTACCCCGACTTGAGGCAAAGTCAAGACCGATCGCTTGAGCTCGCTGTACAAAGCTGCCGGGCGCCGCCATTCTTGTGTGCCCGCGCGGGCCCGTTTCGCCGCGCCCGAGTTTCCGTTAGGCGGCGCTCGCCGCCATCCCTGGAGCCTTCGCGATGGCCACCGTTGCCGTCGGTCCGTTCGACGTGTCCCTCAAGCCGCTCGCGCCGTACGATCAGGCGCCCGGCGCCGGCGTCGGCCGGATGTCGATCGACAAGACGTATCGCGGCGACCTCGACGCGACGGGAGTCGGCGAGATGGTCACGGCCGGAACCGCGGTGCCGGGTTCCGCGGCGTACGTGGCCATCGAGCGCGTGACCGGACAACTCGGCGGCCGCGCGGGCTCATTCGTGCTCTATCACACGGCCACGCTCACGCGCGGGTCGCCCGATTTGCGCATTGCCGTCTGCCCCGATTCCGGAACGGGCGAGCTCGCCGGTCTCACCGGCACGATGCACATTGACATCACGCAGGGTAAGCATTCGTATCGCTTCGAGTACGCGATCGGCGTCCCCTGAGTGCAGGAGCGTGCGATGGCCGGAGCAGAGGAATTCGTGGCGGAGTTCGACGGCGAGATGCCGTCCACGCGCAAGCTGCGCGAGCGCGTCCCGGGCGACCGCGGCGCCTGGACGCCGCACCCCAAGTCATTTGCGTTAGGCCACCTGGCGCAGCTCGTGGCGCGCCTGCCGGGCTGGCTCGTCCCGATGCTGCGCAGCGACACGCGTGACGCTGCCCCGGCGCGTCGTGGTGCGGCAGCATATCAATCACATCGTGCTCCACCGCGGGCAGCTCTCGGTGTACCTGCGGCTCCACGACGTCCTGCTGCCGCCGATGTACGGCCCCACCGCCGACGAGTCGTGGTGACCTGCGTTAGGCTTGAGCCGCCTAGTGCGCGGCGGCCCCGGCGCCGCCGCCCTTCGGCTTGCGCAGCAGGATGATCGCCGGTGAGGCGATCACGAACGCCATCATGATCAGCATCCACGCGTCGTTGTAGCTGAGCATCGCGGCCTGCCGCATCACCATTTGCTCGATCGCCCCCATTGCCGCGTGCGCCGCCTGGAGCGACGTGTACCCGTGGGCGATGAATCCCTGCGTCAGCATCCGCTGCCGCTCCACCAGCGCCGGATTCCCCGCGTAGATGTTCGACACCAGGTCCACGCGATGGAGCTGCGTGTGCTTGTCCACGTACGTGCTGAGCGCGGCGATGCCGAACGATCCGCCGAGCTGCCGCGCGAGATTGATCAGACCCGACGCCTGCTGCGCGGTCTTCGGATCCAGGCTGCCGTACGCCGAATTGTTGATCGGCGTGAACAACAGGCCAAGACCGAATCCGCGGATGATGAGCGCGGCGCGCGCGTCGGGCTCGCCGGCCGCGGTCGTCAGGTGGCCTAACTGCCACATTGCCACCAGGAAGATGCAGACGCCGATCACGATCAAAATGCGTCCGTCGACCAACGGTTTGGCGCCGTTCAAGAGCCGCCCGCAGATCACGGCGGCCACCGCGGTCGCGATCCCGCCCGGGAACAACGCGAGGCCGGTTTCCGTCGGCGTGAAGTTCAGGATGGTCTGCGTGAACAGCGGGAAGATGAAGACGCCGCCATAGAGCCCAAACCCGAGCGCCAGGAACAAGAAAATGGATGCGCTCAACTCGCGGTTCTGGAGCACGTGAAACTCGATCACCGGATGCTTGTTGCGCTTGGACAACTCCCACCAGAGCATCGCCGACAGCGCGACGGCCGCGATGATGGCGAGCTTCACGATGAACGGATCCTGGAACCAGTCGTTGCGCCGCCCCTCCTCCAGCACGTACTGCAGCGTGCCGAGTCCCACCGTCAAAAGCCCGATGCCCCACCAGTCGATGTCCGTCTTCTGGCGCGTCATCCACGGCGGGTCGTGGAGGAAGGTCGTGACCAAAAACGTCGACGCGGCGGCGATCGGAATGTTGATGAAGAAGATCCAGTTCCAGTTGTAATTGTCGGTGATCCAGCCGCCTAACGTTGGGCCGATGGTCGGCGCGACGATGATGCCGAGGATGAAGAGCGCCTGCACCATGCCCTGCTGCTCGCGCGGGAAAACCTGCCGCAGCGTCGCTTGCGCCGTGGACAGGAGCGCCGCGCCGCCGGCGCCCTGCACGATCCGCCACAACACGAGCTCGGTGAGGCTGTGCGACGTCCCGCACATGAACGACGCGAACGCGAAGATGCCGATCGATGCCGTGAGGTAGTTGCGCCGCCCGAATCGCGCCGTGAAGAACGCGGTCATCGGCAGCACGATGACGTTCGACAGGATGTACGCGGTGGCCACCCACCCGATCTCGTCGAACGTCGCGCCCAGGTTGCCGGCCATCTGCGGCAGCGCGACGTTGACGATCGTCGTGTCGAGCACCTCCATGATCGCCGCCGTGATCAGGCCTAACAGAATCAGCCAGCGATGCTTGTTGAGCTCCGCATTGGCGGCGTCGTTGGCCGCGAACGAGGCGGCGGTTGCTCCGGTGGTGCGCGAGGGTGCGGACACGGCCCAGCTCGTCTCCCGTTTCGGTGATGCAGCGCCCGGACGCAACACGGGTTCGGACGACTGTTCAACGCACGCGCCGCCCGAACCGGTTCCCTGAATGTATCACGAAGCAGCGCTGGACCTCGAGACTCGCGACTGCCGGTGGTAGTCAGTTTGAATGATCCGAGGCCGGCGCACCAACAACGGTGAGGAGTGATTCCTTTCCTCTAGGGTGTGTCTGAGAAAAGTGGGTTCTCCAAGAACACCGACAATGCCCTGCTATGTCCGCCCGCGTCCGGCGTCGTCCGCGTCCACACTCGTGGAGTGCCGAGCAGCGAGGGAGCGGCGCGGCGCGATGACCGGTTGGTGACTGCTCCCCGGTGTGCCCCTCCGATGCGGACGCGAGTTTCGGCGAGGGTGATCCCCGTCGTCCAAGCATTCGGGTGGCCGACCGGGTGGCTGGCCACGACGCTCATGTTGAAAGGATCACAGCGGAAACCAGGGATACCTGCGGATAGGGCAACAACAGCAAAGCCGTTGTGAAAAACAAAAAAAGCGCTCTCGCTTGCGCGAGTCGCGCTTTCTCGCCTAACGGAACGATCCGCTATGATCCCTTGTTGCCGCTGTGATCCTTTCATCATGAACGTCGTAGCCAGCTAGGCAGGCCCGACGCGAATCGGCACGGCAACTTGCTGGCCGGACCTCTACTTGGCGGCCTCGGAAAGCAGTTGTGACACCACGCGATCCTGCTGGTCGTACGCGCCCTCGCCAAAATGGTGGTACCGGACATTCCCCTGGCGATCGATGATGAACGACGCCGGCCAGTACTCGTTCTTGAACGCCTTCCAGATGGCGTAGTCGTTGTCCATCACCACCGGGTACACCACGTCGAGCCGCTTCACATTCTCGCGGACGTTCGCTTCATCGTGCTCTTCCGGGAACTCGGGCGTGTGCACGCCCACGACGACGAGGCCGCTGTCGCGATACTTCGCCTCGAGCGCTTCCACGTGCGGCAGCGCGTTGAGGCAGTTGTAGCAAAGGAAGGTCCAGAAGTCGACCATCACGACTTTGCCTTTGAGCGACCCGGCCGTGAGCGGCTTGGAGTTGATCCACGGACCGCCTCCGCTGAAGCCGGGGAACGAGCCTTGGATGGTGAGCGGCGGCAATGGCGTGGGGGCCGGCGGCTTGACCGGCGTCGTGACCTCGGCCGACGACGCGCTGTCGCCCAAGTGGAGCAGCGCCACGAGCTGCTGCTCGGCGGGCGCGGTGGTCACGCCAGCGCGCGCGAACACCGCCGCGTCGCGTCCCGACGCGAGGAGCAGCACCACGGCGAGCGTCGCCACGCCTAACGCACGGCGCACCCAGCGTTCTACGCCGCCGACGCCGCGCAGGCGCTCGAGCAGGCGGCCGCTCGCCGCCAGCACAAGGGCGAGCGACGTTGCCGCGCCGGCGGCGAACCCCAGGTAGAGCGTCGCCGAGCGCACGCCCGGTCCGCCCGCCGCGGCGAGTGCGATCACCAGGCCCAGAATGGGACCGGCGCACGGCGCCCACAACAGTCCGATGGCCGCGCCGATGAGACCGTTGCCGAGGATGCCCGGCGCGCGCCGCGCGGCGGCGCCATCGATCCGCGTGCCTAACCGAACCGGCAGCGCGGCCAGCGCCGTCGCCACGCGCGGGACGAGCAAGCTCACGCCCACCACGCCCAACAAGACCAACGCGGCGATCCGGCCGCCTTCGCTCGCCCGCACCAGCCACGCCGCGCTCGCCGTGGCCGCCGACGCGATCGCCACGAACATGATCGCCATGCCGGCGAGCATCGGCAGAATGTCGCGGGCCAACGGCCGTCCGGTGCGCGACATCACCAGCGGCACCACGGGGAGAATGCACGGGCTCGCGATGGTGAGCACGCCGCCCAGGTACGCCAACACGACGAGAGCCGTCATCCCACGCCTCCGATCAGTCGGTCTACGGTCTCACTCCACGCGCAACGCGATCGACGGCTCGAGCCCCGCCGCGCGCCGCGCCGGCATCCAGCTCGCCGCGGCGGCGGTCGCGATCAAGACGACGGCCGCTCCGCCTAACGTGAGCGGATCCGTCGGGCTGACGCCGAACAACACCGAGCCCAGCACCCGCGTCAGCGCCGCGGCGCAGACGAGGCCCGCCGCCACGCCCAATCCGGCATCGGTCAGCGCGTGTCGCGCGATCATCCGCCGCACCTGCGCCGGTTCGGCGCCCAACGCCATCCGGACGCCGATCTCGCGCGTCCTGAGGCTCACCAGGTACGCGATCACCCCGTAGATCCCCACCGCGCCGATGCACATCGCGATCAGCGCGGCAAGTCCCAAGATGGCGAGCGTGAACGTGGTCCGGGACTCGGCCCGCGTGACTAACGCGGTCACCGGCGTCAGCGCATACACCGGGAGCGCCGGCGCCGCCCCGGCCACGATCCGCCGGACCGGCGCGATGAGTCCGGACTCATCGCCGCTCGTCCGCACCACGAACGCCACATCCCTCGGCGCCCAGGCCATGCCGGCGACATTGAGCGTCTCGAGCGGCAAGTACACCGTTTGCGCGGGCGGTTGGTCGAGACCGTCGTCGCGCACGCTGCCCACCACGCCGATGATCGTCGACCACGGGTCCGCCGCATTCATGCGAATGCGGCGGCCCAAGGGCGACGCGCCGTTCCAGTACCGTTGGGCGAACGCCTCGCTCACCACCGCTTCGCGCGGCCGCGTCGCCGGGTCCATCGCTCCATCGATCCGGTCGAACACGTGCCCGGCGACGAGCGGAATGCCCAACGCCTGGAAATAGCCGGGGGTGACGAACACCATCGGATGGATGCCCGGGATCGTACCCGGTTTGATCGGCCGGTCCTCGACGAACACCGCACTGTCCTGCCGGCTCTCATCGACTAACGGAAGCTTGGTGGCCACACCGGCGGCGCGAACGCCCGGGAGCGCGCCCAGCGAATCGGAGATCTGGGCCACCAGGCGCGCGACGTCGCCCGCCGCCGGATATTCGATCGTCGGCATCGCCACGCGGAACGCGAGCGCATGCCCCGGCGCGAAGCCGGGGTCCACGGCACGCAGCGCGGCAAAGCTGCGCGCCAGGAGACCGGCGCCGGCCAGCAGCACCAACGCCAGCGCCACCTGTGCGACCACCAGCGCTCGGCGCGCGCCGGAGCGGGCGCGTCCGCCGGACGCGCCGGCGCCGGTCGCGCCGAGCACGGCGGACAGCGTGAGTGTCCGCGTGCGCGCCAGCGGCACGAGGCTCACCAGCACCGCCGCCAGCGCCGCGGCGGCCACCGCCACGACGATCACCAGCACGTCCACTCGCACGTCGCCTAATCGCGGGACGCTGCTCGCCGCGCCGGCGGCCGCCAGCACGCGCACCGCCGCCAGCGCGCATCCAATGCCTAACGCAGCGCCGACCGCCGCCACCATGCCGGCCTCCATCAGAAACTCGGCCAGCACGCTCAGGCGTCCCGCGCCTAACGCACGCCGCACGGCCAGCTCCCGCTGGCGGCCTTCGGCGCGGGCGAGGAACAGGTTGGCCACGTTGGCGCAGGCGATCGCCAGCAACACCACCGCCGCGCCCAACACGACCCACAAAATCGTCCCCACGTCGCCCACCACCACGTCGCGCAACGGACGCACCACCGCCTGCATGTGCGTCAGGCGGACCCCATCCGCGGTGAGCCGGCCGGGATAGACCACGGGAACCGTCGGCAACAGACGCGCCAGATCCGCCCGCGCGGCATTGAGCGTCACCCCATCGCGGAGCCTCGCGATCCCGCGGAAGTCGAACGCCGCCGATGCCGTGTGCGCGGGATCGATGACTAACGGAATCCACATTGCCGTCGACGCCTCGGGAAACCGGAAGCCGGCCGGCATTACGCCGACGATCGTCCGCTCCACGCCGTCCACCATCACCGGCCGGCCGATCACCGACGGATCGCCGCCGAACTTCCGCTTCCAGAGCGACGCGCCAATCAACGCGACCGGTGGCGCGCCCGGCTGTCCGTCGGCATCGCTCAACCCGCGACCGGATTCCGGCGCAACCTCGAGCACCCGGAACACGCCCGACGTCACGAGCGCCGCCGGCACCCGCTCGGCGTCGCCGGTTCCGGCGCCGGAGCTCGCGCCCGATGCCGCCAGCACGTTCGCCGACGTCGCCTCGTACGCGCCGACATCGGTGAAGACGCGATTGTTCGATCGATAGACGAGATACGTGGCATCCGATTGATCGACGTGGAGGATGCCCGCCACCGCGAGCGTGTGCGACAGGTCGACCAACCGATCGGAGTGCGCGTAAGGCAGCGGACGCAGCAGCACGCCGTTCACGACGGCGAACACCGCCGTCGTGCCGCCGATCCCCAGCATCAACGTCAGCGTGGCCGAGAGCGTGAATCCGGGCGCGCGCACCAGGCGCCGCGCCGACTGGCGCAATCGAACGAGTGAGAGCATCCGAGCGCGATCGCTGAAAGGGTCAACGGACAAGATACGACGCGGCTCAGATTGGGCGTGTCAGGTATGTCAGCGTTACGCAAGTCATCCCTGACCCAACCCGTCGCCCCCGCATCCATTTAGCGCGGCCGCAATACTCTATTGACAGTGGACGGACCCGGTGGGAGTATCACCACCGACTCGACACGATCCGCCGGATCGCTCGAGCGTCGCCCACGATCATGCCTGGCCCGGAGGAAGCACGATGGCCCACGCGCAGCTCCCGGTTGTCGATCAACACCGCGCACTCACCATGAGGCAGGACGCGTGGTGGGTTCAGCCAGCCGTGGTTGCCGTGGTGTTGACGTCGTTCATCGTGTACGCCACATGGGCCGCTTTTCAGAACGCGCACTACACGTTCGGGCCGTACCTCTCTCCGTTCTATTCGCCGGAATTATTCGGCAGCTCGCCGCACGCGTTGTTCGGACCCAAGCCGGGATGGTGGCCCGGGTGGGTTCCGTTCTCGCCCGCTCTGATCATCCTACCATTCCCGGGATTGTTCCGGGTCACGTGCTACTACTATAGGGGCGCATACTACAAGGCGATGTGGGCCGACCCGCCGTCGTGTACGGTGCGCGAGCCGCGTCACAGCTACCTGGGTGAGCATTCGTTCCCACTCATTCTACAGAACATCCACCGGTACTTCCTGTACATTGCATTCATCTTCCTGGTCATCCTCGCGCACGACGCGTGGAATGCGTTGTGGTTCACCGACCCGGCCACCGGGCAAACGCATTTCGGCATCGGCGTCGGGACGCTCGTGTTGACGCTCAACGTCGTGCTCTTGAGCTGCTACACGTTCGGATGTCACTCGTTTCGGCACATTGTGGGCGGATACATGGACCGTCTGGCGAATCGTCCCGTGCGCCGCACGGCGTACGCGTGCGCCAGCTGCTTCAATCGATGGCACATGCGGTGGGCATGGATGAGTCTCTTCGGCGTCGCGCTCACCGATCTTTACGTGCGGCTATGCTCGATGGGCGTCCTCCACGATTTCCGCCTTCTGTGACTCTCGTTAGGCACCCGACGCATGGCTGAATTCGAGACGGTCGCGCACGACGTGCTGGTGATCGGCGCCGGCGGCGCCGGGCTGCGCGCCGCCATCGCCGCGGTCACCGAAGGCGCCGGCCTCACCGTGGGCGTGGTCTGCAAGTCGCTGCTTGGTAAGGCGCACACCGTGATGGCCGAGGGCGGCATCGCGGCCTCGCTCGCCAACGTCGACGATCGCGACAACTGGAAAGTGCACTTCAGCGACACCATGCGCGGCGGCCAGTACATCAACAACTGGCGCATGGCCGAGCTCCACGCCAAGGAAGCGCCCGCGCGCGTGCGCGAGCTCGAGGCCTGGGGCGCGTTGTTCGATCGCACGCCCGACGGCCGCATCCTCCAGCGCAACTTCGGCGGACACAAGTATCCGCGCCTGGCGCACGTGGGCGATCGCACGGGCCTCGAGATGATCCGCACGCTGCAGGACCACGGCGATTCATTTAGGCATCGACGTGCACATGGAGTGCACGGTGCTCACGCTGCTCAAAGACGGCGATCGCGTGTCCGGCGCGTTCGCGTACGATCGCGAGCGCGGACGCTTCCGACTCTTCCGCGCCAAGGCCATCGTGCTGGCGACGGGCGGGATTGGCCGCGCGTTCCGCATCACGAGCAACAGCTGGGAGTACACGGGGGACGGCCAGTCGCTGGCGTATCACGCCGGCGCGGCGCTGCAGGATATGGAGTTCGTACAGTTCCATCCCACGGGCATGGTGTGGCCGCCGAGCGTGCGCGGCATTCTGGTGACCGAGGGGGTGCGCGGCGAAGGCGGCGTGCTGCGCAACAGCGAGGGCCGCCGCTTCATGTTCGACGACGTGCCCGACAACTACCGCGACCAAACGGCCACCGATCCCGACGAAGGCTGGCGCTACACGCAGGGCGACAAGTCCGCCAAGCGTCCGCCGGAGCTGCTCACGCGCGATCACGTGGCCCGCTGCATCATGCGCGAAGTGCGCGAGGGACGCGGCAGCCCGCACGGCGGCGTCTTCCTCGACATCGCCTGGATCAAGGAGCGCCTGCCTAACGCAGCCGACCACATCAAGAAAAAATTGCCGAGTATGTACCACCAGTTCAAGCAGCTGGCGGACATCGACATCACGAAGGAGGCGATGGAAGTCGGGCCGACCACCCACTACGTGATGGGCGGCATCCGCGTCGACGGCGACAGCCAGATGTCCACCGTGCCCGGCTTGTTCGCCGCCGGCGAGTGCGCGGCCGGCCTCCACGGCGCCAATCGGTTAGGCGGCAACTCGCTGTCGGACCTGCTGGTGTTCGGCACGCGCGCCGGCGGGTACGCGGCCGCGTTCGCGCGCGACCACGGCGGCGCGGCCGTCGACGATGCGGCGGCCAACGCCGCCGCGCGGCGCGCGCTCGAGCCGTTCGACCGCCATGGCGGCGAGGGCCCGTACCAGATTCAGCAGGCGCTGCAACACGCGATGCAGGACCTGGTGGGCATCGTCCGCCGCGAGGAGGACATGCGGCAAGCGTTAGGCAAGATCGCCGACCTGCGGGCGCGCGCCCAACGCGTGGGCGTCGACGGCAATCGCGAGTACAACCCGGGATGGCACACGGCGCTCGACCTCGGCAACCTGCTCACCATCGCCGAGGCCATCACGCGATCGGCGATGGAACGCAAGGAGAGCCGCGGCGGCCATTTCCGCGACGACTACCCCGCGAAGGATGCGACCTACAGTACCTTCAACATCGTGATCCGGAAGGGCGGCGACGGCGCCATGCACTTGACGCGTGAGCCCGTCGCGCCCATGCCGGATGAGTTGCGCACCGTGATCGCCGAGATGGGCTGATCGGGAGACCCACGAGCATGGCCACGACGACTGTCGATGAGAAAAGCCCGGCGCCACCCGCCGCCCCGCCGTTAGGATCAGCGGCGAGCTCGGCCACGTTTCGCGTGTGGCGCGGCGACGCCTCCGGCGGCGCGTTCCGCGACTACACCACCGACGTGACGCCCGGCATGGTCGTGCTCGACGCCATCCATCAGATTCAAGCCGAACAGGCCAACGATCTCGCGGTCCGCTGGAACTGCAAGGCCGGCAAGTGCGGATCGTGCTCGGCCGAGATCAACGGCAAGCCGCGGCTCATGTGCATGACGCGCCTCAACGACCTGCCGCTCGAGAAGCCGGTGACCGTCGAGCCGATGCACACCTTCCCGCGCATCAAGGATCTCGTGACCGACGTGTCGTGGAATTTCCGCGTGAAGAAGCGCATCGCGAAATTCACGCCGCGTCCGCCGGACGCGCCCGACGGCACGTGGCGCATGCAGCAGAGCGACGTCGATCGCGTGCAGGAGTTCCGGAAGTGCATCGAGTGCTTCTTGTGCCAGGACGTGTGCCACGTGCTGCGCGAGCACGAGAAGCAGGACGAGTTCATCGGGCCGCGGTTCCTGGTCTACGTTGCGGCGCTCGAGATGCATCCGCTCGATGTCGCCGATCGCGTGGCCGAGCTCAAGCGAGGCGCACGGCATCGGGTACTGCAACATCACCAAATGCTGCACCACGGTGTGCCCCGAAGGCATCACGATCACCGACAACGCGATCATTCCGCTCAAGGAGCGCGTGGTAGACGAGTTCTACGATCCGATCGGCAAGCTGGTGAAGATCTTTTCGCGGAAGCGCCGCGGTTAGGCGCAGGAGGTCCCGGATGCATCCCCTCAAACCGATCACGGCCGCCGGCATTCCGGCCGCGCTGCAGAAAGCCGAACGCTACCGGTTGCTCAACGATTGGACGGCCGCCGACAGCATCTGTCAGGACGTGATCGACATCGATCCGACCAACCAGCAGGCGCTCACGACGCTGCTGCTGGCGATCACCGATGGGTTTGGCGAGAACGCGGCGGAAGCGACGGCGCGCGCGCGCGAGGTGCTGCCGCGGCTCGACGACGAGTACAAGCGCCACTACTATGCGGGCATCATCTGCGAGCGCCGCGGCACCGCGCACCTGCGCCGCGGCGGCCCGCGGGCCCACGAGGTCGCGGACGGCTGGCTGCGCGAAGCGATGCCGCACTACGAACGCGCGGAGCACCTGCGTCCCGCGGGCAACGACGAGCCGATCCTGCGCTGGAACGCCTGCGCGCGGCTGCTCAACCGGAGCGAGCGCCTGCACCCGCGGGTGCGCGACGACTTCGAGCCGGCGCTCGAGTAGCTGTTGGGCCGCCGCCTAACGGTGGGCGTCGCGGCTACCTTTCATCTTTCGGGAGAACACGATGCGCGGTTTGGTCTCTTTCATCGCGTTGGCCACTGTCGGATTCGCCGCGGCGGCCGGCGCCCAGGACCCAGGCACGTCGGTCAAGCCGTTCGATCAGAAGCGCGGCGGGACTCCCAACGTGCACATGCTGTCGCACGTCGTCACGCACAAAGGGCCGTGGAAGCTGGCCGACGTCGAGATGGAGCAGGACCCGAGCCGGCCGTACGTGTACGCCTGCGGGTTCACCAACTTCGACGTGCAGATCTACGACGTGAAAGATCCGGCGCATCCGAAGATGGTCTACTCGTGGACCATCGAGAATCCCGAGCTCCACCGCGGCATTGGCGCCATGGACGGCAAGTACTTCAAGATCGGCAAGAAGTACTACTATGCGCAGTCGTACCAATTCCAGCAGGGAACGCCGGACGCCGATCTGGGCGCCGTGATCTTCGATGTCACGGGACTGCCCGACCCGGCGACGGTGAAGGTCGTGGCGCGCATCCGGTATCCCCAGGCGCCGGGCGGCTTCCACAACACCTTCGCGTACAAGCATTCCGATGGACGCGTGTTGTACTTCGCCACCGTGAACGAAGGCCACGCGTTGATCTACGATCTCGACAAGGTCGTGAGCGGCGCCGATTCCACCACGTGGCTCATCGGTGCCGTGCCCAACCCGACGCCGTCCAAACAGTTAGGCACGGCCAGCTACCACGATTTTTACGTCGGCTACGATCCGAACACGCACCAGGACAAGTTCTACGGCGCCGGGTTAGGCGGATATTCCGTGTGGGACGTCACCAAGCCCGAGTCGCCCAAGCAGGTCTTCACCATCACCGGGCTGGGTCTCGACATCGCGCACACCTTCACCCCGTCGCCCGATGGCAAGTACGCGGTGACCGAAACGGAATATCAGTTCACGCCGCTCCGCGTCTGGGACTTGACCGACGGACAGACCGGCAAAACCCAGAACCTCGACACGCCCATCAGCGGCTGGACCGCCGACTGGCGCGACCTGTCGCACAACCACGAAGTGCGGTGGCCGTACGTGTTCGTGTCGGCGTACGAAGATGGGTTGCAGATCTTCGACCTCAAGAACCCGACGGCGCCCAAGACCGACGGCCACTACTTCACGTGCCTGTGCACGCACGAGCACGGGTTCGGCGGCACGCCCGACAACGGATGGGAGAGCACGATCAGCGTCGAGCAGGGCGCGTTCGGCGTCGACGTCCGCAACTACGACGGACTGATCGCGCTGTCGGATATGCGCACCGGCCTCTGGCTCTTCCGCATGGACGGCTTCAAGGGGTGGAACGGACATTCGGTGGGCATGCCGAACATCTCGAGCGTGCAGGACTACGATCACGGTCCCGAAGGCGCGCCCAAGACGGCCGCGTCCGCGGGATCGGGGCACTGATGCACACGCGGATCGGATCGGCAGTGCTCGCGCTGGCGCTGTTTGTCGCGCCGGCGCGAGGCGCCGGCCCGTTCGATATTCCGCTGTTCGCCACGCCCACTGCGCCAGCCGCCAAGGGCAGCGCGAGGCTCGTGTTCGCCGAATCGCCGTTCGGCGTGGCCATCACCGCCGATGGGCACGCGCGGTACGACGTACAGATCACCGCCGCCAACCTGCCCGCGCCGTCGTCGTTAGGCGCGTACCACGCGTACGTCGCGTGGGCCGTCAGCTCCGACCTCGCGCACTGGCAGCGACTCGGCGCCGTGACCAACGGGACGTCCACGCTGGGCCACATTGAGCTCGACAAGTTCCTGCTCGTGATCGCGGCCGAGTCCGACTCGGCGACGACGACGCACGCCGGCCCGTCGGTGCTGCACGGCAATTCGCCGAGCAGTTGGCTGCAGACCTTTCTCGCGCACTCCGCCTTCTTCCACGGAGTGACGGATTGACGCGCGGCCTCGGGATGGCGGCGCTGCTCGTCGCCGCGGCCGCGGCCACGAGCAGCGCCCAGCAGCACGACACCACGAGCCCCGCCATGCCGCCGGGCATGAACATGCCGGGGATGGCGGCGAACGGGATGGCGATGCCCATCCCGATGCCCAAAGGCATGGTGATGATGCCGGGCCTCGTCGGGCTCACGCCGCCCGGCGGGACCTTCCTGCCCGGCGCCGGCGTCGATCCGGCATCCCTGCCTAACGTTAGGCCGAGCGCCGTGGTGCAGATGCGGGATGGCGATACGCTCGATTTGTCGGCGACGCTGGTGCGGCGAACGATCGCCGGCCGGCCCTACGTGATGTACGGCTTCAACGGCGAAGTGCCGGGCCCGCTCATCCGCGTCCCGCAGAACGCCACGATCACGGTGCGCTTCCACAACCGCATTGATTTGCCGAGCTCCGTGCACTGGCATGGCGTGCGGCTCGACAACCGGTTCGATGGCGCCGTCGGCATCACGCAGCAAGCGGTCGCGCCGGGCGACAGCTTCGTCTATCACGTCCATTTCCCCGACGCGGGCGTGTACTGGTATCACCCGCACGTGCGCGAAGACATTGAGCAGGCGATGGGGTTGTTCGGGAACATGATCGTCGACTCGCCCGATTCGGCGTACTATTCGCCGGCCAATCGCGAGCAGGTGCTCGTGTTCGACGACCTGTTGGTCAACGCCGACTCGCTCATCCCCTATGGCAAGACGGGTCCCGACTTCGCGCTCATGGGCCGCGTCGGCAATCTGTTGCTGGTGAACGGCGAGCCGCGATACACGCTCACCGCGCATTGAGGCGAGGTCGTTCGCTTCTTTCTCACCAACGCGGCCAGCTCGCGGACGTACAACATTCTCGTTCGGCGGCGCGCCGATGAAGGTCCTCGCATCCGACGTCAGTCGCTTCGAGCGCGAGGAGCGGGTGCCGAGCGTGGTGCTCGCGCCGGCGGAACGCTACATTGTGGAAGCGCGGTTCGACACGCCGGGCCGCTACGCGCTGGTCAACGCCGTGCAGGCGATCAACCACTTCCGCGGCGAGTTCGACCCCGAAGTCGACACGTTAGGCATGGTGACCGTGGACTCGACGCCGGCCGCGCCTGACTACGCGGCGCCCTTCGACGCGTTGCGCGACAACGCGGCGGTCACGCGCGACATTGACCGCTACCGGCCGTACTTCGACAAGCCGCCCGACAAGCGCTTCACGCTCACCATGCGCGGCAGCGGGCTGCCTGTGGCCACCGTGCAGTTCATGAACGTCGACACGGCGTACTACGCGCCCGTCGAATGGGTGGATGGCATGCCCGACATGAACTGGTTGTCGACCGACGACCAGGTGAAATGGATTTTGCGCGACGACGCGACGGGCAAGGAGGACATGGACATTGATTGGCACGTCGAAGCCGGATCGGTGGTGAAGCTCGAGTTGTACAACGATCCCAAGTCGTTCCATCCGATGCAGCACCCGATCCATTTGCACGGTCAGCGGATGCTCGTGGTGTCGCGCGATGGCGTGCGCGCCAGGAACCTGGTGTGGAAGGACACGGTCCTCATTCCAGTCGGCTCGACCGTGGACGTACTCATTGACGCGTCGAATCCGGGCGCGTGGATGCTGCACTGTCACATTGCGGAGCATCTGGGTTCGGGGATGATGACCGTGCTGCACGTCGATCCCGCCGGCGGCCCGGGGCGCTGATCCGTTAGGCGAGACCTCCGGCGGTCAGGCCCGCGCCTCCGGCTTGAACAGACGGCGCCACTTGTTCGCGAGGCGCGTCAGCGAAAACCGGTACGCGTCCTTGTACTCGCGGGCGAGTCGCGCGTGCTCGTTGTAGAGGTGCGTGATGATCACGTTGCGCTCCGTGATCTCGTCCACGAACCGCTCCAGGCTGACCGGCCCACGGGTTCCGGGTGCGTCGCTCGGCCAGGTCGTGGGGTCGTAGCCGAAGACCGAGAAGTCGCGCTGGTAAATCGCGCGCACGCGGCCGGCAATCGACTCCGTGTACGTGGAGCCGGGTACGAGCGCCGCGCCATTCTCACGCGGGATCGTCGCCGGCGGGTCATGCCTAACGCGACGATAGAGCAGCGCCAGGGTCGGCGCCAGGTCCTCGGTCTGCCCCACGTGTGTGAACCCGAGCGCGTGGGGATACGTGAGGTCCACCTGGCGACGCCAATGCGCGTCGCTCGATGGGCCGATGGTGCGTTCGACGTGCGTCACGAACTCCGCGAACTGGACCGGCTGCTTGGCGCCCATGTCCGGCGTTCCGCCGCGCACGGCGCGATACACATCCTCGACCGTCGGCTCGCAGAGATAGACTTTGTCGCGCCACGCCGAGACGAACCGCGTATAGGGATTGCGGACGACCGTGAACCGAAGGACGTCGGACTCCTCGAGCAACTCGCGTTGGGCGACGTCATCCAGCTCGGTGAGAGCCGGCAGCGGCGCGTTCGCGCGCGCATGCACGAACATGCGGCGCTTGGTTTGACGGCTCTGGTGCGGGAACAGAGTCATCGGCGTCGAGCTGTACACGTCGCGAAGCGACATCTTGATCACGGTGCACGCCGCCTTCGGTACTTCGAGGTAGACGACGCGATCGTTCAGATGCGCGAAGGATCCATACGCGAGGCGCCTCTCGACCGTTCCAGGGTCCAGGTCCGGATAGATATCCAGGACCCGCGACACCGCGTACCCAAGCCCCATGCGAAACCTCCGTCGCTGCGAGGACTACACATGAACTTGCTTTCACCTCCAGATCGCCGCAAGTTTGAGACCGCCAGCGACTAGAATTTCGGCGCCGGAAGATGAGTTGGCGGTAGGAATCGCTTTCGCCCCTTCGTGTGTCCAACCATCTATCTCACTGGCGAGCCTCCCGCACCGAGTGCGAACATGACGACAGACGTCCCCACACCCGCACCTTCTCGCGACGCGAGGCCCGAGCGTTGGAACGCGCTGGTCCAGGACGTTCGATACACGCTCCGCGGTTTGCGCAACACGCCCGCCTTTACCGCCGCGGTGGTGATCACGTTGGCACTCGGCATTGGCGCGAACGCGTCGATGTTTTCCGTCGTCGATCGCCTGCTCTTCCGAGCGCCTGCGATGCTGCGCAACCCGGAGCGCGTGCACCGCGTGTACTTGGCCAACACGTACCGCGGTGAGGAGCGTTACGGCGACGGCGTGCAGTACGTGCGCTACCTCGACTTCACCAAGTGGACGTCGTCGTTCAGCCATTTGGCCGAAGTGACCGAGGACAAACTGGCCATCGGTACCGGCGCCGACGCACGCGAGATGCAGGTGGGCATGGTGAGCGCCAGCTTCTTCGCGTTCTTCGACGCGCCGCCCGTCCTCGGCCGCTACTTCACCGAGCCCGAGGACCGCGCGCCTAACGGAACGCCGGTGGCCGTGTTGTCGAATGCGATGTGGCGGGTCCAGTACGGCGCCGCGCGCGACGTGTTGGGCAAGCCGGTCCAGATCGGCGCGACCACGTACACGATCATCGGGGTCGCGCCGCCGGGGTTCTCCGGCATCTGGGACGACGATCCGCCGGCCGCGTTCATCCCGATCACCGCATACGGGCACGAGATCAGCAGCAGCGTGTTCATCAAGGGCGAAACGTGGTACGGCACCTACCACTGGACCTGGGCGTCGATGATGGCCGAGCGGAAGCCCGGCGTGAGCGAGGTCCAAGCCAACGCCGACCTGACGCGGGCGTTCGTGCGCAGCTATCAAACGGCCGTGTCGTTGTCGCCGAGCATGCAGCCGCTCTCGATCGACCGGCCGCACGCCCTGCTGGCGTCGATCTTGAGCGAGCGCGGGCCGAACGAATCGAACACGGCCAAGGTCGCCACGTGGATCACCGGCGTCGCCATGGTCGTGTGGCTCATCGCGTGCGCGAACGTGGCCAATCTGCTGCTGGCGCGCGCGCTGCGCCGCCGCCGCGAGATCGCGGTGCGCGTCGCGCTCGGCGTGAGCGGCGCGCGGCTGGCGTCGCAGCTGGTGACGGAGAGCGTCGTGCTTGCGTTAGGCGGCGGCGTGATCGGCGTCGCGATCGCGCAGTGGGGCGGCGCCTTGCTCCGCTCGCAATTGCTGTCCGGTACGGCCAAGGCCGCGGTGGTGTCCGACGTCCGCACGTTGGTGTACGCCGGCGTCGCCGCGCTCGTCGCGGGCCTGCTCGCCGGGATCGCGCCCATTGCGCAGATCCGCCGCGGCAATCTGGCCGCCGACCTCAAGGCCGGCGTGCGCGAGGGCACGTACCAACGCTCGCGCATTCGCGTCGGCCTGCTCGTATTTCAAGGCACCCTGTCGGTGGTGCTGCTGGTCGGCGCCGGCTTGTTCGTCCGCAGCCTGCGCCAGGTGAAGAACATGCCGCTCGGCTACGACCCATCGCACGTCGTCGCGGTGGATGCATTGATGCGCGGCGTGAAATTGGACAGCGCGCAGAACATCGCGCTTCGCCAGCGCATGCTCGACGCGGCGGCGCACATCCCCGGGGTCACCGGTGCCACGCGCCAGCTGACGATGCCGTTCTGGAGTCAGTGGGACATGTCGTTGACCGTCGCCGGCATCGATTCGGTCGACAAGTTAGGCCAATTCGATCTCAATGCCGTGTCGCCGGATTACTTCACGACCATGGGCACGCGCATCATCGCCGGACGCGGGATCACCGACGCCGATCGCGATGGCGCGCCGCGCGCGATGGTCGTGAGCCAGAGCATGGCCAACACGCTCTGGCCCGGCCGCAACGCGATCGGCCAGTGTGTGAAGGTCGGCGCCGACACGGTGCCGTGCACGTACGTGGTCGGCATCGCCGAGAACATCAAGAACGGCAGCTCGACAACGACCCGGGCCTCTACTACTACCTCTCGATCGCGCAGTACCATCCCGACATGGGCGGCCTGTTCGTCCGGACGCTGGGGTCGACGGAGCACGCCAAGGAAACGATCCGCCGTCAGGTGCAGACCGTGATGCCCGGCGCATTGTACGTCACGGTCACGCCGCTCACCCAGGTGGTGGGCAGTGAAACGCAGTCGTGGCGGTTGGGCGCCACGATGTTCGTCGTGTTCGGCATTCTGGCGCTCGTGCTCGCGGCCATCGGCCTCTACAGCGTGATCGCGTACAACGTCGCCCAACGGACGCACGAGCTGGGCGTCCGCGCTGCGTTAGGCGCGGGCATGCGAGACCTGGCGCAGCTCGTGGTGCGCGAAGCGTTGCAGCTGACGGTGGCCGGCGTGGCCCTGGGCGCGGGCATCGCGTTGTTCGTCGCGCGATGGGTCCAGCCGCTCCTCTTCCACGAATCGCCGCGCGATCCGTGGGTGTTCGGATGCGTCGCCACCGTCCTGGTGGCGGTCGCGGCGCTCGCCAGCTACCTCCCCGCCCGTCGTGCCGCGCGCGCCGATCCCATGCAGGCGTTGCGATCGGACTAACAGACGGTGAAGGCGATGGACGGCGGCGGGCGAAACACCCGCCGCCGCCCCATTGTAGTACGGCCATGAGGCCGCCACGCTCAGCCCGCGCGCCGGTTCCGCGTCACGCACCCCGACACCGTCGAGTTCGAACGTGATCACACTGGTCGCCATCATCGCCGTCGTCGTGGTCGCCGCGGGGCTCGGCGGCAACCTCTACCACCGGCGTGAGCCGCCGCGATCCTTACCGCTCGAAGATGACCGGCTCAAACGCCTCGAGCAGGCCGTCGACGCGATCGCGGTCGAGGTCGAACGCATCTCCGAAGCGCAGCGCTTCACCACCAAGCTGCTCTCCGAGCGCCACGCCGAGGAATCCCGAGCGCCATCGGCCGCCGCTAAACGCCCGGTGCGGAACGATTCTCCATCCGGGAACGACGCCGGCTAGTAAACCGCGTTTGAATTTGTGATCGCCGAGAAGGGGGAAGACGGAAGCGCTCGCTCACGCTCGCTGCGATCAGAACTTCAGACGCGGTTCACTAGTCGCATGCACCATCCGGTCGGGCTTGCCTCGGCGACCCGGACGCGACATTCATCGGATGTGATTCACGCGACGACGTGCTAGTGCCGCGCAAGTCGCCGATGCGACGCGTCGCATTGCGACTGCGCCGCGTCGCGCGGGCCTGCGCGGATGCATCGCGCACCCTCGCGCGACGCGCGCGGTACGCCGGCACGCAGCGACAGTGCCCCGTCTGCGGCCATTCCGCGCGACGATTCCTCGCCTACGGCGTCGTCCCCCGCGACGATGCACGCTGCCCGTCGTGCGGCTCCCTCGAGCGGCACCGCTTCGCGTGGCTGTATCTCGCCCAACGCACCGACTTGTTCGACGCGCGGCCCAAACGCGTGCTGCACATCGCGCCGGAACCGTGTTTCGCGGGCCGCTTCGCCAAACGCCTCGGATCGGGCTACATTACCGCGGACCTCGCGCCCAACTTCGTCGCCGAGTCGATCGACCTCGAGCGCATTCCGCATCGCGATGACTCGTTCGACGTCGTCTATTGCAGCCACGTGCTGGAGCACGTGCCGGACGACCGTCGCGCCATGGTCGAAATGCGCCGCGTGCTCAAGCACGACGGGTGGGCGATGATCCTCGTGCCGGTCACATCGGATCGCACGATCGAGGATCCGTCGATCACGGATCCGCGCGAGCGAGAGCGGTTGTTCGGCCAGCACGATCACGTGCGACGCTATGGCCCCGATGTCGTCGATCGTCTCGAGCAAGCGGGGCTCGGCGTGACGATCGCAACCGTGTCGCAGCTGGTCGCCGCGCCAGATGCCGTGCGCATGGGCCTCACCGTGAGCGCCGGCGACATTTATCACTGCCACAGAACGTAGCAGGCCGCGGCGCGTCGATGGACCGGGACGCGCGATCCGCGTCCGAGCCCGCCCAACGCGTCGCGTGGGCATTGCGAGGGCCGAGTCACGCAGGATATGGTACGGCCGACACCGTACTTTCCGTTGACCGCGACTTTGACCACGACTCGACCCATCGAGGTTTGTCCATGGTGTACTGCCGAATCGGCCGGTGTGTGACCGCGCTCGCCATCGCCGCCGTCGCCGCCGGACCCGCGACTGCCCAGTCCGCGCCTAACACACTAACGCCGACGGAGAAAGCCGATGGCTGGTCGCTCTTGTTCGACGGCCGGACGACGTCCGGGTGGCGCGGCTACAAGCAGCAGTCGATGCCCGCCGGCTGGTCCGTGGCGGATGGCACGCTCACCAAGAGCACCGAGACCGAAGACATTGTGACCACCGGGCAGTACGGCGACTTCGAGCTCGACGTCGACTGGAAGATCGGGACCGGCGGCAACAGCGGAATCTTCTATCGCGGCACGGAAGAGTACGACCACGTGTATTGGAGCGCCCCCGAGTTCCAGCTCCTGGATGACGCGAATGCGCCCGATGGTAAGAGCCGTCTAACGGCAGCCGGATCCGACTTCGCGCTCTATCCCGCGCCGGCCGGGATCGTGAAGCCGGCCGGCGAGTGGAACACGACGCGCATCATCGTGAAGGGGGCGCACGTCGAGCACTGGCTCAACGGCACCAGGATGGTGACCTACGAGCTCTGGAGTCCGGCGTGGACGGCCAAGGTGAAGCAGAGCAAGTTCTCGCCTTACGCGCACTATGGCATGGCGAAGCGCGGGCTGATCGCGATTCAGGGCGACCATCCCGGACTGCTGGCGCTGCGCAACATCAAGATTCGAGCACTGCCCTGAGCACGGGGCCGATCCTGGCATAGTGCAATCTTGATGGAGTCGACCCGCCTCGGGACGCCGGGCACGGGATTCGATGGTCCTCCGCAGCTCGCGCGCGGAGGGCTAACGGGCGTGCGGCAAATGTTTGCCCGCGCATTTGCCCGCGAATTTCTCCTATGGACGGCGCTCCATGTGGTGGATGCACCTGTTGGGCTGGGTCGCGATACTCGCCGCGGCGTTTCACGCCGTGCGCATGTGGCGCATTGACTACCGGCTTCACACTTTTCGCCGGCCCGACATCGCGCCATCGGCGTATTTCGTCGTGCCGTTTCGCTGGCGACGGCGGCTGTATCGCGAAGAGGCGTGGCCGTTGATCACGCAGGCGTGGCGCGCCGTCGGCCTGATGTACGCGTTCGGCGTCATCGGCGCCGTGCTCTTGGCGCGGCGCTAGCCGCACGCGAGCGCGTCGGGGCGCCCCGCACTGGATACACGGACGTCGTGCGTTGCGTTGGGCAGGTGTCCGGCGCCGCCCAACGGGACGCCGATGCGATTTTTTCGCCGCCCGATGGCATTTTGGGGACGAGGAACACATGGCCGCCGTCGGGGCCGGCCACTCTCGGGACAGGCCGATACGCGCCGCGTGCGCACCGTTGGGCGAACGATGTCGATGCCGATCGTACCGTTAGGGAATCGTCGGAACACCGTTTGCATTCTCCCTCTCGACATCCTAGGGAAAGGTGTTATACTGCGCGAGCGTGAGGCGAAGCAGCAATGCGATGGGCGTTGCGACGTGTCCGACCGCGTGGTCCGCGGCAGGCCCGACGACGGGCGGCGAGACGAGCCGGTCAGTTAGGCAGGGGCGGCGCCGGGCCGCCGGGCGCGGCAACCCGCGAGGGCCGGGGCCGGATCGATGCTGACTGTGCGGCGTGACGACTACACGGCGGCGGCGAGTTGGCGGATCCTCGACTGGTGCATGACACGCGGCGCCGACGAGTTCACGCTGGATTTTCTCGGCCCGCCGTACGTGCCGGGCACGACGTGGTCCGAGTTGGACGAGTTGCTGGCGCCGTTCCGCCGCCGCGTGGCGAGCGCGGGCGACCGCTGGATGCTCACCGGTGAATCGGCGGCCGCCCTGCAGGCGATGCTGCCGAATGGATTGTTGGGCAGGACCGATGCTGCAACGACCGTGCACGATCCAGCGGTTTACCGCGGTGGCGCGTTGATGTTGTCGATCGAGTCGGATGCGGGAGTCGGTTCGCTCTCGCTGCAGGACGATGACGAGGAGAGCCTCGCACGTGCAGGGCTGCCCGTTCATCGCGGAGGGACAACGCGCTAACGCAGTCGGCGCGTGCGGACCTCGAGCATGCATGTTCAGACGTTGGGCGGTCGTCGTCGACGTACCGCGAAGCGGCTGGTTACCATTTTCACCCTACACCGAGGGGTTCATTCATGCCCACACGGGATCGCTACCGTGAGTATCGGGAGGACCAGACCACGATCTGGGTGAGCAAGGCGGCACGCGCCTTCCTCGACCGCGAGAAGAAACACTCGCGCGAATCAACCACGAGCGTTATGGACCGGCTCCTGCGCGAGCTCCGTTCCACGCGGAAAGGGTCGAAGAAGTAAGACCGTTCTTTTTTTCGCACTACCTGGAGGGGGAAGAGAGCAGGCGCAACGCACCGCGTTGCCCCTGTGCTCTTCCCCTCTTCGCGTTCCGCCTAGTATTTCTCTCTCACCCGCACGTTCGGATTTCTTTACTCGGAACGAACCCATGCCACCACGCCTCGAGCCGTTCGAGCCGCCGCCGGAAGCGCCACGACGCGGCTTTCTCGCCCAACTGGCGACGGCCGCCGTCGCGTTTGCCGCGGGCGGCCTCGTCCGCCCACCGCGCGCCACCGCGAGCGAGCTGCCCAACGGACTCCGTGACACACGCGCCCGCACCGATACCACGCCGGCGCCGCGCGGTCCGTGGGACCTTTCGTGGGTCGACAAGCTCACCGCGGCGCATTGCCAGGTGTTCGACTCACCCGCCGTCGCCGATGGTGAAGCGCTCAACAAAGCGGCGCTGTATCTCGATGGCTTTCACGAGGTGTATGGCACGACCGACAAAGACCTCAACATCGTGATCGTCGTCCGGCACAAAGGAATCCCCATTGTCCTCGGCAACGACATCTGGGCGCGCTACGACTACCTCGCCGATCACACCAAGCTCAAGGATCCGACCACGGGCAAGAACGCCAAGCGAAACCCGTTCGTCGGCGTCAAGCCCAACGATGCGTATGCGATGACGGACCCGACGTCATCGCTCGATACGCTCATCGCCCGCGGCGTGATCGTGCTGTGCTGCAATCTGGCCCTCGGCGCCGCGGCCGGGCAGCTCGCGGACAAGACCAAGCAGTCCATGGATACGGTGGAGGCCGAGCTCAAGCGATCCCTCGTGCCGGGCGTCACGCTCGTGCCGTCGGGGATCTTCGGCGTGACGCGCGCCGAGGAAGCCGGGTGCCATTACATTGGACTCGCGTGAGCGCGGACCCGTCGTTAGGAGGCATGCCTCGCGGCGAGCGCGTGCCCACCGCCGGTCTCTCGCGCAAAGCGCTCGCCTTTTGGCCGCTCGGCATTTTCGTGGTCGCCGCCGACTGGGTCACCAAGTCGTTGGCCGTGTCGTACCTCGAGCCGGCGCACATCGCGCATCCGGTGATCGGCACCGTCATCCAGTTGACGCTCACGTACAACCCGGGCACGGCATTTGGAATTGAAATCGGTCGCGGGCTCGCCGCACGCGGCGCGCTGGTGGCGGTGGTGCTGGTCGCATTGGTCGTGCTGTACGGGATGTACCGCCGCGCCGCCGCGTCGGACGTGTGGCTCGCCAGCGCGTTGGGCCTGGTGTCGGGCGGCGCGTTAGGCAACCTGATCGACCGCTTGCGGTCGGCGCGCGGCGTCGTCGGACTTCATTGACGTCCGGTTCGGCACCTGGCATTTCTGGACGTTCAACGTGGCCGATGCGGGCGTGTCGGTGGGCGCGATCCTGCTCGCGATCGTGCTCTGGCACCACGACAAAGCCCACGCGGCCGGGAGGACGACATGATTCGGAAACTCAAATCCGGCCAGTACCGTCTCTACTCACGCAAGAAAAACCCGAGCACGGGTCGCCGTCGCAACTTGGGCACGTTCAAGTCGCGCGCGGCGGCCGAGCGCCACGAGCGGGCGGTGCAGTACTTCAAGGCGAGGTAAGCGCGCGCTGGCGCGCGCTGCGGGAAGCGCTGGCGCGGTGCGAAGGGGGCGGACGGCGAATCCGCCCCGGAAACCGGAACGCCTAACGACTGTTGCTGAGTGTCCGCCTCTCTCCTCGAGAGACCACCGATGTTCGTCCGCCCCTCTTCCCGCAGCGGAGCGCTTCCCCCAGCGCGCGCAAGCGCGCGCTTCCCTCACTGCCCATGCTCCCCGTTTCCGTCGGCCAACGCGCCACCCGCAGCCTTACGATCGGGTCCGCACAAGTTCGTGCGTTCGCCGAACTCACCGGCGACTACAATCCGCTGCACTTCGATGAGGCTTTTGCCGCCCGGACGCGCTTCGGACGCTTGGTCGCCCAGGGCGGTCTGACCACCGGCGTGTTGCACGCGCTCGTTGCCATGGACATGCCGGGGCCGGGCACCGTGTTCCTCAGCCAGACGTGGAAGTTCACCGCGCCCGTTTACATTGGCGACACCATCACCGCCGAAGCCGAGGTGATGAGTGTGCATGCGACGAAGCCCGTCACGCAGCTCCGCATTGTCGTCAAGCGGCAGACGGGCGAGGTCGTGTTGGATGGTGAGGCATGGTGTTACACCTTCTCCGGAGACGCGTGACCGGCATCGTGGCGTCCGTGTAGATTATCAGCAGCCTGTCGTCACACGGTGATGCGGCGGCAGTGGCTCTGGTCTTCACGGCGCCCGCTCAACTGCGGAGCGCACCGATCGCGAGTGCACATGTCCTCTCTCGATTCGTTCGGCAGTCGCGCGACGTTGAACGTCGGCGGTACCGGCTACACCATTTACCGCCTCGATGCCCCGCGGCTCACGTCGCTCGCCGGCGCGCGCGTCGACCGGCTTCCGATTTCGCTGCGCGTGTTGCTCGAGAATCTGCTGCGCAACGAAGACGGCGCGTTCGTCAAGCGCGACGACATCGCCGCGCTCGCAACGTGGGACGTGAACGCCGCGCGCGAGCAGGAGATCGCGTTCCGCCCCGCGCGCGTGCTGTTGCAGGACTTCACGGGCGTCCCGGCCGTGGTCGACCTCGCCGCCATGCGCGACGCGATCGCCCGGTTAGGCGGCGACCCCACGCACATCAATCCGCTCCAGCCGGCCGACCTCGTCATCGATCACTCGGTGCAGGTCGACGAGTACGGCACCGAAGCGGCACTGCTCATCAACACCACGAAGGAATTCGAGCGCAACAGCGAGCGCTACGCGTTCCTCCGCTGGGGACAGCGCGCGTTCCGCAACTTCAGGGTCGTGCCGCCGGGCACGGGCATCTGCCACCAGGTCAACCTCGAGTACCTGGGCCGCTCGGTGTTCAGCGCCGAGCAGGACGGGGTGTGCACCGCGTACCCCGATTCGTTAGTCGGCACCGACTCGCACACCACGATGATCAATGGGTTAGGCGTGGTAGGCTGGGGCGTCGGCGGCATTGAAGCCGAGGCGGCCATGTTAGGCCAGCCGCTCTCGATGCTGGTGCCGGAGGTGGTCGGCTTCAAATTGCACGGCCGGTTGCCGGCCGGCTCGACGGCCACCGACCTCGTGCTCGTGGTCACGCAGATGCTCCGCAAGAAGAAAGTCGTGGGCAAGTTTGTCGAGTTCTACGGCGCGGGCCTGTCGTCGCTGTCGCTCGCCGACCGCGCGACGATCGGCAACATGGCGCCCGAGTACGGCGCGACGATCGGCTTCTTCCCGGTCGACGAGGAAACGCTCCGGTATCTGCGATTCACCGGACGCGGCGAGCAGCAGGCGAAGCTGGTCGAGGCGTACTGCAAGGAACAGGGAATGTTCCGCACGGACGACTCGCCGGATCCGGTGTTCAGCGACACGATCGAGTTGGACCTGTCCACGGTCGAGCCGTCGCTCGCCGGCCCCAAGCGTCCGCAGGATCGCGTGCCGCTCGCCAAGGCGAAGGCGATGTTCGACGAGGCGCTCCACGGCGAGCTCGAGCGGTTAGGCGCCACGGGCCCTGCGTCGGGCGGCGGCGTGGCGGCCCCGCCGGCGCCCGGGACCGGCGTCACGGTGCGTATGCGCGGACACACGTTCACGATCAACCACGGCTCGGTCGTGATCGCCGCCATCACCAGCTGCACCAACACGTCGAACCCGTCGGTGATGATCGGCGCCGGCCTTCTCGCGAAGAAGGCGGTCGAGAAAGGCCTAACGGTAAAGCCGTGGGTCAAGACGAGCCTGGCGCCGGGATCCAAAGTGGTATCGGACTACTACGAGAAGGCCGGCCTCATGGCCCCGCTCGAAGCGCTCGGCTTCTATCTGGCCGGATACGGCTGCACGACGTGCATCGGCAACTCGGGTCCGCTGCCGCCGGAGATCGCCGACGCCGTGGAGCAGAACCAGCTCGTGGTGGCGGCGGTGTTGTCCGGCAACCGCAACTTCGAGGGGCGCGTGAATCCCCTCACGCGGTTCAACTACCTCGGCTCGCCGCCGCTCGTCGTGGCGTACGCGCTCGCGGGCCGCATGGACATCGATCTCGCCACCGAGCCGTTAGGCATCGGGACCGGCGGACCCGTCTTCCTGCGCGACATCTGGCCGTCCTCGCAGGAGGTGCAGGACACGATCCTGTCATTGGTCAAGAGCGAGATGTTCACGAAGGAGTATGCCAACGTGTTCGACGGCGACGACCGGTGGAAAGCGCTGCCGGTGCCGACGGGCGACCTCTATGCGTGGTCGGACGATTCGACGTACGTGAAGAATCCGCCGTTCTTCCAGGGCATGACGCTGGATCCGCCGCCCGTTAGGCCGATCACCGGCGCGCGGGTGCTGGCGATGCTCGGCGACTCGATCACCACCGACCACATTTCGCCCGCCGGCTCGATCCCGGCCAAGAGCCCGGCCGGACAATGGCTGATCGCCAACGGCGTGAAGCCGTCCGATTTCAACTCGTACGGCGCCCGGCGCGGCAATCACGAAGTGATGATGCGCGGCACGTTCGCCAACATCCGCCTCCGCAACGAGCTCGCCCCGGGTACCGAAGGGGGTGGACCGCACTCGAGGCCGGCGCGGGTCCGGTCACGATCTACGACGCGTCCGTCGCGTTCCGCGACAACGGCACGCCGCTCGTGATCATCGCCGGCAAGGAGTACGGCACCGGTTCCTCGCGCGACTGGGCCGCCAAAGGCACGCTGCTCCTCGGTGTCTCGGCGGTGATCGCCGAATCGTTCGAGCGTATTCATCGCTCGAACCTGGTGGGCATGGGCGTGATCCCGCTCGAGTTCGTGGACGGCGCCACGCGCCAATCCCTGGGCCTCACCGGATTCGAAACCTATGACATCGACGGCCTGTCGAATGCGCTCGCCCCGCGCACGCTCCTCACGGTGCGGGCGACCGCGCCTAACGGCCAGTCGAAAACCTTCCCGGTGCGCTCGCGCATCGATACCCCGGAAGAAGGTACGTACTATAGGAATGGGGGAATCCTGCCGTACGTGCTGAGATCGTTGGCGAACAAGAAGGGAAGCGCGCGCCGGTAGGCACTGGCGGAAGCGGGAAGCGGCGCCTACCGGCGCCCGAGGGAAGAGGGGTGCTCCGCCTCGCCTCGTGACGAACGACGAGCGTGTGTGGAGAAAGGGGAGGCCCCCTTCCCGCTTCCCCCTTCCCGCAGCGCGCGCCAGCGCGCGCTTCCCTTATACGATGTGCTTGCCTTCCCCCGTCTCCCGCTCGCGCTTCCGCAGCTCGCGTGCGACGAACACCGTCCGATACACCGCCGTCCCGATCGAGCCCGCGCCGATCAGCACGATGACCGTGAGCAAAATGGCGCCGTTGTGCCAATGCAGTGCGCGCGTGAGCGGGCTGTCCACGATCGACGCCACGCCCAACAGCACCAGGCGCTCGGCGCGCTGCATCACGCCCCCGCGACAGTCCACCCGCACGCCTTCGCCCTTGGCGCGCGCGTAGCTCACCATCAACGAGCCGCCTAACGCAAGGATCGTCGCCGTCATCGCCAGCGGGACGGCCTCGAAGTACACCGCCAACCCGATGAACGCGAACATCTCGGCGAACCGGTCGAGCATCGAGTCCAGGAATTCGCCGTAGTCCGACGCCACCCGCCGCGCGCGCGCGATCCGGCCGTCGATGATGTCCGCCACCCCGCCCACCAACACCAGCCAGCCGCCGAGTGCTAACGACTCCTTGGCGTAGGCAATCCCGGCCACCAGACCCATGAGGCCGCCGAAATAGTTGAACACGTCCGGCGACACACCCCACGACACGAACGCACGTTCGGCCGGCGAAATGAGCCACATGAGCCAGTCGCGAACCCAGGTGCCCAACAGAAACGTCGTCGGCCGGCGCGCCACATCCGCATCCACGGGACGGTTGCGCGAAACCACGGCGAACACAGGCATGGTCAACAAAAACATCCCGGCGAGTATCAGCGCCGCGTAGGTCGTAGGCGTCATTTCAGCTTCGTCGTTGTGGTCGAGATCTGAGGTATCGGATGGCCTTGGGCCATAGGAAAATGAGCGGCCAGCGTCGCTCACGCTCGGTCAGCTCGACCGAGACCCCGCTGCGCCGCGCGATCTTGTTAAGGATGTACTCCAGCCAGTCGTCGTACAATGCGACGTACTTGAACCAACGCACGGTCGCACGAAGTTCACTACGGCGGAAATACATGGCGGCACGGAACTTGGGCCACTTTCCAACCGACGCCACCATGGTGTAGACTTTACCATTCCGTGCAAGTATCCTTTGCTCGACAAATTGGTCCAAGAGCTCCGAATAAACCGGAATCAACGTCTCACGCTGCGCGGCAAGTAGCATGTCGACGCGCTCATTTCCTTCGGGTCGTATCTCTGCAGCAAAAGACGTCTCGAGTAGTGTGCGGCAGTACGCGTCCACATTGAATTGTCGGGGTAAGTACGATCTGCCCCACGCGAACGTCGCGATGCGCGCGCGGACCAGTACGTCGATCATGCGATCTCGGCTCTCCTGGTCACGCGTCCACGCGAGTTGCACGTGTTGAAAGAGACGGCCCAACGCGAAGTGATCCTTCGCGCGGACCGATGCAGCAAGGCGAAAATCGGACCAGGAGTAGACCGCGCACTTTGCGTCCAGCGCCGGCGTGACACCCGGGACGGTGAGACGAATGACATTGGGCGCAAGAACATGATTGAGTGCCGTGGCCACGCGCGGCCGAAACCGCGCCACGCCACGCGATGCGAGTGAACGGTAGGCATCCCGATAGCGGTCCACGATGACAAAGAAATCGTGCGCGCTCTCGGGACGAGCGTCGGACTGTTGGGCGTGAGATCCGTAGTGCAGGAGCGCGACCGTGGTTTCACCACACGCGCTCGCGATGAACGCAGCAAGCTCGTCGGTGCGCGCGGCCCGTGCACTGTCCAGCCCCGTTGCCAGTTGGGCGCGTCGCACCGGATCAGTCGGCGCGAGCAGATGGAACCGATTGTGAGGGAGGAGTATCACCAGGCGCTCGACCCGCATGCCGAATGGCGTCGAGCTCCGCCGTCATACGCTGGTGAAGCATGTCGATGAACGCATTGACGTGCGCATCATCGGAGGGCGGAGGGAACGGTCCAAGCACGACGACTCGAATGTGGGTGCCGGCAAAGCGCGAAAATGCGTCCGCGAACGTGCGGGCGTGCGACATGCCGTCAGCCACTACACAATAGACAGGTCGGGACGCACGCGCGAGCGTGATCCGAAGACCGTTGCGCATGAAGCGGCCAATGCGGCCGTCGTCGGTGCGATGTCCTTCGGGAAAAATGAGCAGCGATTGCTCGCCGCGTGCAACTTGGGTAGCGGCGTCGGTGAGCGAAGCCAGTTCGGCGCGTGACAACGTGCGCCCCTGCGAAAGGAACGGGAATCGCGCGAGACGGCTGAGCGGTGAGATGCCGGGAATGCCGCGGCGATATCGGTCGCGGGTCGGGATGAGAGGGTACGGACCGGGAACGAGGGAAAGGCCGAGTGGGATGTCGAGCACCGACTGGTGATTCATCACCACGATGCAACTCTCGACGGGCAGTGATCCGGTGATCGTAAGGCGCACGCCGCCAATGACGCGCGCCATGCGCACGGTGGCATTGGCATGAAAGCGGAGCCAGGCACGCACCATTGCCCGGCGACGCCGCGGCAAAATTGCGATAGCGGGCCAGAGCAGCAAACGCTGCCCAAGGCCCATGATCAGAGTCAGGTAGCAGAAGTAGATGACGAAGAAAATGCCGCTGCGCAGCGCGCGCCCGATGCGTGCAAGTCGGGAGCTCAAGGCGGGGGATGCACGAACTTGGGACGGGGGGGGAACGTGCTGCGGAGACAAGCCGGCGCTCTCGGCATTCACTTGGAGGTCACCCATGGCAACACGAGTCGAAGCGCAGACGAGCATGAGCGTCTCCGACTACGATTACAGTAGCTTCTTCTATTCGTCGAGCGATGACCCGTTCGCGATACTGGAGCCATACAACGAGTGGTACACCCGCGCGGTGCAGCAGGGTTACTATCTGTTCGCACAGGCGATGTCAACGCCGCCGCAGGGTTGGGTGCACCTTACTGAAGGATTGCATCACCGGCACGTCAAGCTCCTGAATCTGTCGTCGTACAACTACCTCGGACTCTCGTATCGTCCCGAGGTGATCGCGGCAGCGAAGGCGGCACTCGATCAGTACGGGTTGGGCGCGGCCGGCTCGCCGATCTTGAGCGGGACGATGGACGTTCACGTCCAGCTCGAGGAAGCCATCGCACGCTTCAAGCGCAAGGAAGCCGCGATGGTGTTCCCCACCGGATACAGCACCAACGTGGGCATGATCTCGGGTCTCATGCGACCCGGCGACTGGGTCATCGCGGACCAGAACGCGCACGCGAGCATCGTGGACGGCGCCATTCTGTCCAAGGCGAACGTTCAGTTCTTCCGGCACAACAGCCCGGCGCACCTCGAGAAGAAACTTCGCTCGACCACGGGCAAGAAGCTGGTCGCGATCGAAGGCGTGTACTCCATGGACGGCGATGTGTGTCCGTTGCCGGAGCTCGTCGAGGTCGCGAAGAAATATGGCGCGCGCATCATGCTCGACGAAGCGCACTCCGCGTTTCTGTACGGCGAGAACGGCCGCGGGGTCGCCGAACAGTTCGGCCTCGAAGATGAAGTCGACATTCACATTGGCACGTTCTCGAAAGCACTCGGCGGACAGGGCGGTTATGTCGCCGGGTCGAAGAATCTCTACAACTATCTCAAGGGCTTCGCGCGGTCGCGCGTGTTCTCGTGCGCGCTCTCACCGGTGGTGACGGCCGGCGTGCTGCGCTCGCTCGAAATCGCGCAAGCCGAACCCGAGCTGCGCACGAAGCTGTGGCAGAATGTGAAGCGCATCCGGCAGCGTCTGGAAGAAGAGGGCGTGGATGTCGGCGACTCCACGTCGCAGATCATTCCGATCATGGTGCGGAACGACCGCCGCATCTTCGAGCTCTGCCACCAGTTGTTCCGCGCCGGACTGTACCTGCAGCCTGTGATCTATCCCGCCGTCGCCAAGCATCGCTCCCGGTTCCGCGTGTCGATCTCGGCGTCGCATACTTTTGACCAACTCGACGAGGGCGTGGCGATCCTCGTCCGCGTCCTTCGTGAAGAGGGGATCCTCGTATGAGCAGCAAGAATGAGGGGTTCGTGCAGTATCATTTCCGCGACGCGATCGGCGGCTTCTTCGAGTTTCCGACGGAGAATGCGCGCGCCATCCTGCCGCCGGACTTGCAGCCCATCGAGCCGCACCACGGCTCGAGCGTCCTGAGCGTGATGGCGTTCGATTTCCACCAGAGTCCGGTGGGCGAGTACGGCGAGCTGATTCTCTCGATTCTGGTTTCGCCGCGCATTGAGCAGGGCCAACCGTGGCCCCGATCGGCGTTCTATCCGTTCCGGTTAGGCACGACGACGCGTGAATCGCGCGAACATGCCATCGAGCGGTGGCACCTCCCGCACTACATGCAGGACATCTCGATCGCCTGGGAGCGCGGCGACGGCCACATCACCATCCACGCCACCGATCGCGGCCAGTCGATCGTCGACATGACGGTGACCGAGCACGAGTGGTCGGGTGTGGAGCACCGGTACCAGGCTTTCATGAACGACGACGACGGCGCGTATTCGTCGACGATCGTAATGCAGGGCGAGTTCAGCGAGAACGAGGAAGAGCGCGGCGGCATCCAGATCCACTCGCAGGCGATGACCGACCTGCTCGAAGACTGGGAAGTGGACGTGACGCCGTTTCGCGAGCTCTGGATGAAGGACGGCAAGCAGACCTTCCACCCTCTGCAACAGTTGGCCAGCTACGCGCGGCGATGACCGGCGTTTGCGTCATCGTGAATCCCGCCTCCGGCAAGGGGCGGGGCGCGAAGGCGGCGGAGCGAGTTAGGCAGGCGTTCGCCGCCGTCGGGGTGACCGACATTCGAAGCACGAAGGCGAAGGGCGACGAACGAACCGTCGCCCTTCGCGCCATCCAGGACGGGGCGCGCACGATCGTCGCCGTGGGCGGCGACGGGACGTGGAGCAACGTGGCCAACGCCATCCTGAGCGCCGGCGCTCCCGTTAGGCTTGCACTCGCCGCCGCCGGCACGGGCAACGACTTCGCCAAAACGGTCGGCGCGCCGGCCTCGGACTTCGCCGCCACGGCGCGGCTCGCCGTGGACGGGCCCGATGTACTCGTGGACGTCGGGCGCATCGAGGACCGGTTTTTCTTGAACGTGGCCGGATTCGGGTTCGACATCGCGGTGCTCGAGCAGGTCGAGACGGTGAACTGGCTCAAAGGCGACGCGCTCTATCTCTATTGCGCGCTGCGCCAGTTGTTCGGGTACCGCGGGATCACCGTCGATGTCGCGCCGCGCGGGCCCGAGCCGCATCTCATGCTCGTGATTGCGAACGGCAAGAACTTCGGCGGCGCGTTTCGCATCGCGCCGGGCGCGAGCGTGACCGACGGGTTGTTGGACGCGGTGGCGATCGGCGCCGCGTCGCCGCTGCGTCGCATCGCGCTCTTCGGCGCGGCCACCAAGGGCACACACGTGGGCAAGCCCGAGGTGCGGACCACACAAGCGGCGCGCTTCACGCTCTCGTTCGGCGCACCGCCGGCCTACGAGACCGACGGCGAGTACAACCGCGCGAGCTCGGCGACGCTCGAGGTGACGTGCGTGCCGGCCGCGCTGCGCGTGGTCACGCCGGCGTTAGGCTTGAGGGTGGCGGCGGGCGCGTGAAGGCGATCACGTTCGCGGCGCCGATGCCGCGGTACCTGGCGACCAAGGCCGCCGGGCGCCTGTCCGACCGGCTCTACCTGGGCGCGCTGGCGTGCACGCGGTACGGGGACGTCGCCGAGCCGGCGCTGCCCTCCGAGCACTGGGTGCGCATCCGCACTCGGTTAGGCGGCATCTGCGGCAGCGACGTCAACGTCATCACGCTCAAAGCGAGTCCGTCCACGTCGCCGTTTTCGTCGTTCCCGTTCGTGATCGGCCACGAGAACGTGGGCGACGTGGTCGAGGTGGGGCGCGCGGTGCGGAGCGTCGCGGCCGGGGCGCGGGTGGCGGTGAATCCCCTGCTCTGCTGCGAGCCGCGCGAAATCGCGCCGGCGTGCGAGGCGTGCGCCGGCGGCGACCATTCGCGCTGCTCGCACTTCACCGACGGCGCGGTGGCGCCGGGCATGTTGTTAGGCACGACGCGCGGGCTGGGCGGAAGCTGGGGCGAGACCTTCGTCGCCCACGAGTCGCAGATCGTTCCGGTGCCCGAGTCGATGCGCGACGAGGACGCGGTGCTCATCGAGCCGTTCGCGTGCTCGGTGCACGCCGTGCGGGCGAACGTGCCGGCCGACGGCGCGCGCGTGCTGGTGATCGGCGGCGGGTCGATCGGGCTGCTCACCGTGGCGGCGCTGCGGGCGCTGGCGCCGCGCGCGCGCCTCACCGTGCTCGCCCGCCACGCCTTCCAGCGCGACCGCGCCCAACGGTTAGGCGCGGAGAGCGGCATCGATGCCCACGGCAACTACCTGCCCGTGCTCGCCGATGCCGGCGGCACGCGCCTCGTGAAGCCGATCATCGGCAAACCGGTGGGCGTGGGCGGATTCGACCAGACGTTCGTGTGCGTGGGCGGCGCCGCGGCGATGGACGACGCCATGCGCGTCACGCGCGCCGGCGGCACGATCGTGCTGTTAGGCAACTCGACCACGATGAACTTCATCGACTGGACGCCGCTCTGGCTCAAGGAGCTCACGGTGCGCGGCAGCCTGTGCTACGGCGCGCACGCCCACGCGAGCCCCGCCCGCATCGGCGTTCGACGAAGCCGCGCAGTTCATTGCGTTAGGCCGCGCGCCGATCGGCGACTTCGTCACGCACGTGTTTCCGCTGTCGCAGTATCGCCGCGCGATCAATGTGGCGCGGAGCAAACGCGCGGAACAGAGCATCAAAGTCGCATTCCGATTGTCGCGCTAAGCAGTCGCTTCGTTGCCCGCCGCACGCGTTCGAATGCGGCCGGACGCATTCTAATGTCAGCTCGACAACAGCGAGCGCATACGCTGCCGCGTGCGTACTTGCGCCGGCCGCGCCGAGGAGACGAGGTTATGGTCATGGCATCCGCACAGGCGAGATGGACCACCGAGATGCTGCACGAGCTCCCCGACGACGGCAACCGTTACGAGGTTGTCGGCGGCGTTCTGCTCGTGACGCCCGCACCGGCGTTGCCGCATCAGAGAGCGTGCGTGAAGCTACTCGTGCGGATATACCAATACCTCGAACAGAACGTGATCGGCGAAGCTCTTCTTGCGCCGGCTGACGTGGCGTTCGGCCAGGAGAACATGGTCGAGCCGGATCTATTCGTGGTACCACTGGTCAACGGACGCGCACCTCGAACGTGGGAAGAGGCCGGGCGGCTCATCCTGGCGGTGGAGGTCCTATCGCCAAGCACCAAGCGAAGGGACCGAGGGGTGAAGCGTCGTCTGTACCAGCGCCATGGTGTCCCCGATTACTGGATCGTCGACCTCGAGGCGAGGGCATTCGAGTGCTGGCGCCCAACGGACCATCGTTCGACGCTCCTCACGGAGCGGCTAACGTGGCAGCCCGCCGCGAACGTTCCGCCCCTCGAGATCCACCTGCCGGCGTACTTCACCGACGTACTGGGCGAGTAGCGTTAGGCATCACCTCGGGCGTCGCTCAGCGCGGCGATCACCCTCGCAAGGCCTGTCGTCCACGTCGTCCCGTTGCGCCGTCATTTCTCCGCTCGTAGCATTCCCTTGTCCCTTGTCCCTTGTCCCTTGTCCCTTGTCCCTTGTCCCTTGTCCCGGGGTCCTCATGCCCTTCCCCGCTCGTACCGTTGGCCTGTTGGCTCTGCCCGCTTTGGCCATGTCCCTGGTCGCCGGTACCGCGCGCGCCCAGGACACCACCAAAGCCGTCAACGTTGGGCAGCAAGCGCCGGATTTCACCGCACCCGGCGCCACGCGCTTTGGCGTCCTCAAGGATCCGATCAAGCTCTCCGATTTCCGCGGGCAAACGGTGGTGCTCGCCTTCTTCTTCAAGGCGCGAACGAAGGGCTGAACGGTGCAAATGGAGGCGTACCGTGATCAGTACGCCAAGCTCTTCAACAGTGGAAAGAAAGTCGTCGTGCTCGCGATGAGTGTGGATCCGGATACCACACTGGCCGCCTGGGCACACGAGGAAAGCTTCCCGGTGTTGTTCGCGAGTGATTCGACCGGCGACATCGGCAAGCAGTACGGCATCTACAACGACAAGTACAAGCTCGACACGCGCGTCCTGTACGTGATCGACCCGACGGGCAAGGTGACATATCGGGCGATGCCGTTCCAGGAACTCGCGGCCAAAGCGTACATCGAACTTGGCGACGCGATTGCGAAAGTCGACGGCGCGCAGTCGTCTGGTGCAGGAGCCGGGGCAGGGACAGGGACAGGGACACCATAGCAGGTCGGCGCGCGAAAGCGCTCGATAGTAGAACGAGACTGCCCGGATCGTCTTGACGAACCGGGCCGGTGAGGGCGAGGATGGGAGAGCATGTCTCCCGCCTCGCCCTCGTCGTCTTCGCGCCGTCGCCGGCCGGCGCGCCCGTCGGTCCGGCCGCGCCGGGCGTCGGTGGCGGCGCGCGGCCTCCTGGCCGCGGCCGAGCGGGATCTGCAGCAGATCATCCTCGACATTCACGACGGGCCGGTGCAGGACATTTTCGGCGCGTTGTCGCAGATCCAGACGATCCGCCACCGGCCGGAGCTCAAGACGGGCGACGCCTCGGTGGTCCTCGGCCGGGTCGCCGCCTCGCTCGAGCGTGCGTTAGGCGAAATCCGCAATTTCATCGGCGCCTTCCGGCCGCCGGAGTTCGAGCGCCGTCCGTTAGGCGCGATCCTCGAGCAGCTGGTGGTGCAGCACGAGTCGCTCACCGGCGCCACGGTCGACTTCTCGCTGGCCACGCCGCTGCCGGTCGACGTGCCGTTGTCGCTCAAGATTTCGCTCTACCGCATCATGCAGGAAGCGCTGGCCAACGCCACCCGCCATGCGGGCGTGACGCACTTCGAGGTGTTGGTGCGGGCCGACCGCCGGCACATCGTCGTGCGGGTGCGCGACCGCGGCAAAGGGTTCAACGTTGCCAAGGTCCTCAAGCAGGAAATCGACGTCGGTGTGGCCGGCGGACACTTCGGGCTGCGCGGCATGCGCGACCGGGTGGCGATCATGAACGGCAAGTTGTCGATCAGCTCCGGGCGCGCGGGCACGATCGTGACGATCCGGCTGCCGCTCTCGTGAGCGGAGCGCGATCGTGATCAAAGTGCTGCTGGTGGACGATCACCCGCTGGTGCTCGAGGGTCTGCGCGGGCTCATGGAGTCGGAGCCCGGCATCGAAGTGGTCGCGACCACCACCGACGGGGCGCGCGTGGTCGACCTGGCGCGCCAACACCGGCCCGACGTGGTGGTGCTCGACCTCGAGTTAGGCGCGACCAACGGGTACGACGTGCTCACCACGCTGCGCGCCGAGAATGTGCCGGCGCGCGTACTGGTGCTCACGGCCTACGGCGACGGCGAGTCGCTGCGCGCGGCGCTCGAGCACCACGCGGACGGCATCGCGCTCAAGACCGACAGTCCGGCGCGGACCATCGACGCGATTCGCGCGGTGAACGCGGGCGTGCTCGTGTTTCCGCAGGCGGCGCGGCGCTGGATGCGCAAACCGGCGGATCGCGCGGTGGCTGGACCGGGCGCGTTGTCCGACCGCGAGCGCGAGGTGTGGAAGCACCTGGCATCGGGGCTCTCCAACGCCGCCATCGCCCGCAAGTTAGGCGTGAGCCCGAGCACGGTGAAGTTCCACACGCAGAACCTGTTTCAGAAGTTAGGCGTGGGGAACCGGACGGCGGCGGCGGTGGAGTACGAGAAGCAGATCCCGGCGGCGGCGCGGGCGACGGGAGCGGGACTAATGCGCCCCGTCAGCCCCGCCTAACGACACCGGCCAGGTGTTCCGGGTGGGCGTACACGTTGGCGGTGTGGCCGCGCAGCAACCCGATCAGCGTCAGGTTCGCTGCTTCAGCCAACCGAATGGCGAGTCCCGTTGGGCGGGACGCTGGGTGCATGGCGACCGTGGCGCGATTGTATTCCTGCGCGCGCCTAACCTAAGTTCGGTGCGCCAGGGCGCCGCTGGATCCACGAGCTTGCACCACGTCACCGAGGCGTACACGTAGCTCGGTGACGGCTACTTCCAACACGACAGGTGTAGTAGCACAAGCAGCGGCCACGGCAGGGACGCAGCACGACGGAAAAATCAGCGTCGGAACGCAGCTATCAGAACCGAGTGTCTGCGCCGGTGCGTGCGCGAACAAACCGCACCGCCTTGCCGCAATTGAACGAGAGCCACACTGGTTCGTCTCGCCACTCACTCTGCGCGCATTGAGGACGTTGGATCACTACGCGCAGCGCGCAGTGCAGGAATGCCCGACGCACCAACGACTGCGACCATCAACACGAGTCCGGCGACTCCGTAGACCAAGCCATCGCGCGGAGACGTCCGAAACAGTAATGATGAGAGGTGCGGTGCAATGAGCAGCGAGGCGACAGTGCCGAGGAGAAGCCCCGCGAGCCCAACTCGCACACCGTCCTTAACCACTAGCAGCAGCACCCTGACCGGCGTGGCACCAAGAGTTAGCCGGAGTCCGATCTCGCGCGAGCGCCTAACGGTGCTGTGAGCTATCACACTGTAGGTACCGAAACAGGCAACGATCAACGCCATTAGCGCAAACGACCCGAACAGCAATGACCCCACTTGCCACGGCCGTCGTTGCGTCGCGATCAACTCATCGAGGGGCCTAACATTAATCCTAATCGCCGATGGCTCGATGTCGGCAAGCTCCTGACGAAGTTGTGGGATGAGTGCGCTGTGCCCGCGCAGCCTCAGGAGGATGCGCCCCGCCGCTGGCTGCGGTTGCTGCGCGAAGGGGAGATATAGTTGCAGGGACCGGCGCTCCTCCATCAAACGCTGATGTACATCACTGACGACTCCCACGATCGTTGCGCATCGACTGGTATTCTGCACAATAAGGCATTGTCCAATCGCATCTTTGCCACGCCATAGAGTCTGTGCCATAGTCTCATTGACGATGGCGACTGGCGCTGCGCCGTAGCTGTCGTCACGTGAGAACACGCGACCCCGCATTAGCGGAATCTTGAGCACGCCAAAATAGTCGGGGGAGACGTAGTTCCCGTACGGTCCGGCACCGGCCTGAATCGGAATCGAGTCCCGCGTACTCGTTCGAACGTTGAAGCTAACGAGAGTCGAGAACGGAATCGTCATCGAGCGGCTCACAGCAACCAAGCCGGGCAATCGTGACACGAGATCGAAAGGAGCATCGGCGCCGATCCGCAACGCGGCCGGCGTACGAGGTTCTGGCGTATCATAGACCGCAAGGACATCCGATGGATCGAAGCCGAGACTAGCCGAACGCGAACGTGTCAGACTCCGCAGGAAAAGCCCGCACGCAACGAGCAACATTGTGGACAGCATCACTTGGACCACAATCAATCCGGCCTGTAGGCGTCTGCTGGTCGGATCTAGCGAGGAATGGTGTGCCCGAAGATCACCCTCCAGCGACGCAGCAAATCGGCGTGCGCTGAAGAGTCCAATCGTGAGTCCAAGCACGATCGCGGCGAGTACAGTTGCAACAGACCCCTTCCAACCGAACGCCTCCACCGCGCCAATGTTAGGAATGAGAAACGCGTGCAGTCCCCCAACCGCCCAGTGGGCACAGAGCGCTCCCGCGCACCCTCCCAGCAGGGCGAGTACAACCCCCTCGCATATCGCTTGACTGATCAGCCGCATTCTACTACTGCCGAGCGCGATTCGAATCGCGGCCTCGCGCCGCTTCGCAAGTGCTCGCCCAACAAAAAGGTTAGCGGCGCTCGCCCAAGCAATCAGCAGCACGGAAAAAGACACTGCGCTAAGCCAAATCGTAATGCGGGCTTCGGTGCCAAGTGATCCGTCCGCGTTGCGCTCACCGCGGATCGAGTGGAGGTGGGCGCTGATTTCCGGATCGGACCATGATGGTCGAGTCGGCAACGAGCGAAAGAGCCTGGTGATGTATGCGTCTCCCTTAGCAAACACCGTCGCCGGCTTAGTGCGAACGGTTAGCGTTAGCCAGGCACCTTGCGCGTTCGTCGCCCAATTCTGACCGGCCACACTGGCCGCGCCAGTGCTCAGTGGCAGCCATAAATCTACGACACTCAGATCGGCACCCGTAAATCCGGCCGGGGCCACGCCGATTACGGTGTACTGGACGCCGTCGATTGACACTGGACGGTCAAGAATCGCCCGCGCACCGCCAAATTGCTGTCGCCACACTCCTTCACTCAGCACGACGACACGCTTGCCGAAAGGCAAGGCGTCATCGTCTGGTGCGAAGAACCGCCCAAGGACAGGCGCGGTTCGGACCAGGGGAAAGTACGTTTGATGATACGAGCGAGGCCGTGAGCTGATTGCCATTCGACTCAGCGCCGACATAGACCGTTTTTTCGACTGAGACTGCTTCGGATTCGAAGGGGCCCGGTGCGCCGCGCAACGCGAGATACTGAGGGTAAGAGATCGAGCTCAAGGTCTGCTGACCAAAACCTGGGAATCGCTGGGTGACATATACGCGCGCAACCAGGTCAGGAGCGGCAACATGGTCTGGAGCGCCCGTTAGCAAGCGAATGGATTCGGTCAGGATTATGATGTTCACGCCGATACCGAGTGCGAGTAGCATCACAATTGCTACCGAAAACGCTTTGGCGCGCGACAGATAGCGTAGCGTGAGTCGGAGCTCTTCCGTCACTACGGCAAACCATTTCATAGGACGCTCCCGTTAGGCGGATCTCCGGCGTCGCGTCGGAGTGCGCCGGCGACACAGGGCTATTCGACACCTACGCCGACAGTCTCTTCGCGCGACACAAAGAGTTGGGATCATTCTCTTGGCAGTCGCTGGCCCGCGAAGTTGGGATCGCAGACACTGCAGCGTTTCAGCACTGCGTAGAGAGCGAGAAAGTGTCAGAGCGAGTCGACCGTGATATTGCGGCGGGGCAGGCCATTGGGATCCAGGCAACCCCCTCGTTCCTGGTCAACGGGCGTCTGCTGGTTGGGGATGCAATCGCTGAGTACCTTTGACTCTGTTGTCGAAACTACGCTTCCCAAGGCCACGGCCAAGGTCCCGTAAGCCCAAGCGTGGCTAGGAGTGGTAAAATCAGCGCGACTAAGCACTATTTCGCACTTCGAGTTCGACGGAGATGGTATCGCCCTAAAGCACCATAGAGGCGTGTGTCCTCCGGCGCCAGCATTGATGCAATGGCCTCATCCAGACGCTCATCCCCCGGAGGCGAGGGCAAGAGGGCGCGATAGCATGCGCCCACGTCAGGCCCGCCTAACGGCGCCCAACGAATGTTCCGGATGCGTATACACGTTTGCCGTCTGCCCGCGCAACAGGCCGATCAGCGTCAGGTTCGCCGCTTCCGCCAAGCGAATCGCCAGTCCCGTTGGGCGCGACACGGCGGCGAGCAGCGGGACGCCCGCCACCGCCGCCTTCTGCACCAGCTCGTAGCTCGCGCGGCTCGTCATGATGAGAAATCCGCCGCTCGCATCAACGCGCCCGCGCGCCAGCGCGCCGATCACCTTGTCGAGCGCGTTGTGGCGGCCCACGTCCTCGCGCACCACGCGGATGGCGCCGTCGAACGTGCACCACGCGGCGGCGTGCATGGCGCCCGTCGCCCGATTGTATTCCTGCCGCGCGCCTAACTCGGCTTCCGCGCGCCAGAGGGCCGCGGGATCGACGGGCTCGCGCCACGTCACGGTGCGCGGCTCGCGCAGCGCTTCGGCAATCGTCTCCACGCCGCAGAGCCCGCACCCGGTCCGCCCGGCGAGCTGCCGGCCGCGCATCGCGAGCCGCTCGCCGGCGTCGGCGGGCACGGTGATCTGGAGCTCCACGCCCTGGCTGTGCCGCACGACCTCGACCCGCTGCACGTCGTTAGGCGAGCGGACGATCTCTTCCGACACGCTGAATCCGACGGCGAAGTCCTCGAAGTCGTCGGGCGTGGCCATCATCACGACGTGCGGCCGTTGATTGTAGATGAACGCGACCGGCACTTCCTCGGCGACCGGCGCGTCGCCTGACGAAACGACCGCGCCATCGAGTCGCTCGAAGGCGCGGTCGCGGACAGGCCGGCTGTAGCCGAGGCCGAACAGCGGATGGTCGGGCCGCAGGGGCGGCGGCGGTTGGTCGCTCACCGCGCCCGCCGCCGGGTGCGCCTAACCGTGGCCATCGCCGGCTCCGTTCCCGGTGGCGCGGCCGCCGTCGCCATTGACGCGCCCCGCGCCCGCTCCGTGGCCGTCACCGTGGCCGGGGCCCGGCGCCGGTCCGGGGCCGGCCATGGGACGCGGGCCGCGATTCTGCACGTACCGCCACCCGAACCGCCCCTTGATGCACAGATTGCCGCGCGTGATGTCATGGTCCAACGGCGACGTGACGCTGCACGATCTCGTTGTCCTGCACGTGGAGCGTCGAGCGTGCATCCCACGCCGCAGTACGGGCAGATCGTGCTCACCTGCGTCTGCCTCGACTCGTCCCACGTCCCAGCCTCGCGATGATCGTGCTCGCTCTTGAACATGAGCGCGCCCGTCGGGCACACGGCGATGCAGTTGCCGCAGTATACGCACGCCGATTCGGGCAGCTCCACCGCGAACTCGGTCGAGATGCGCGCATCGAACCCGCGGCCGGCGACGGCGATGGCGAACGTGTTCTGATAGTCGGTGCCGCACGCCTCGACGCACTTGTAGCACAGGATGCACTTCCCGTAGTCGCGCACGTACAGCTCGTTGTCGACCTTGACCGGCTGGCCCACCGTGGCCGCGTAGTCCGCGTCAGGCGGCTGATGATGGCCGGTGGGCAGGGCGTCGCGCTCCCCGGCCGGCGCTCGCGGCGCGGGCGGGCCGTAGCGCTCCGGGTTGGCGTCGTACGCCGCGAGCCAGCCCGCGACGTCGGGGGTGGTCGACAGGTCCACCGATGACGCCAGGAACTCGAGCACCATCTTCCGGCTGTGGCGCACGCGCTCGCTGTTGGTCGACACCACCATGCCGGCCTCGACTTTGCGCGAGCACGCGGGCACGAGCACGCGCGAGTTCTCCACCTCGACCACGCACACGCGGCACGCGTTCACCGGGTGCAGCGTTTCGAGGTAGCACAAGGTCGGGATCTCCGTGCCTAACGTGCTGCACGCGTCGAGGATCGTGGTGCCCTCGGGCACTTTCACCGTCTCGCCGTCGATCGTGAGCTCGACGGTGCGTCGGGGGCGCGAGATCTCGACCAGGTGCGTCATGGTGTCTTCCGTCCATCGAACATGCCGCAGCGTTTGATCGCCGACTCCACCGCGCTGTAAGCGGTCTGGCCGAGCCCGCAGATCGAGGCGTCTTTCATGGCGACGCCGATCTCCTCGAGCAGCGCGAGCTCTTGGGCGACGCTGCCGCGCGGCTTGTTCACCGCCAACCGGTGCAGCGCTTCCTCCTGCCGCACCGTCCCGACCCGGCACGGCACGCACTGGCCGCACGATTCATCGCGGAAGAACGCGGCGATGCGGCGCAACACGTCGGTCATGTCGGCGGTGTCATCGAACACCATGATGACGCCCGAGCCCAGCGTCGCCTTGGCGGCGCGCGCGCCCTCGAAGGTGAGCGGGATGTCGAGCTCGTCGGGGCGGATGAAGAGGCCGGCGGCGCCGCCTAACAGAATGCATTGCATGGTGCGACCGGGTGTCACGCCGCCCGCCATGGCGAGCAGATCGCGCAGCGTGGCGCCGAACGTCACCTCGTACACGCCGGGCTTCACCACCGATCCGCACAGGCAGAACAGCTTCGACCCCGCGGACTGGTCCGTGCCTAACGCAGCGAATGCCGGCCCGCCTTCGAGCATGATGAACGGAATGTTGGCCAGCGTCTCGACGTTGTTGATCACCGTCGGCTTGCCGAACACCCCCGCTTGCACCGGAAACGGGGGCTTGTTGCGCGGCTCGCCGCGGAATCCCTCGATCGAATTGAACACCGCGGTCTCTTCGCCGCAGATGTACGCGCCGGCGCCTTTGCGCACCTCGATGTCGAACCGGAACGGCTGACCCAGGATCGCGTCGCCGAGGTAGCCGCGCGCGCGCGCCTGGTCGATGGCGTTCTGCATGCGCGCGATGGCTAACGGATACTCGCCGCGGATGTACACGAATCCCTTTTCGCACGCCGTCGCATAGGCGGCGATCGTCATCGCTTCGACGATCGCGAACGGATCGCCTTCCATCAGCACGCGGTCCTTGAACGTGCCCGGCTCGGATTCGTCGGCGTTGCAGATGAGGTAGTGCGGGCGCTCCGGCTGGCGCGCCACGGCGTCCCACTTGCGGCCGGCCGGGAACGCGGCGCCGCCGCGGCCTAACAACTTGGAGTCGAGCACTTCGCGGATCACGCCGTCGCGGCCGAGCTCGAACGCGCGCCGGAGGGCAATGTAGCCATCAGTCGCCCGATAGGCATTGAGGTTGGTGGGATCCGCGACGCCCACGCGCTTGAGCAGCCGGAGACCGGGCTGGCCGCGCTGCGGCAACGGGATCCGCGTCGCCTCGCCGTGATCCTCGCGCCCCTCGAGCAGCGCCAGCGCACGCTCAGCCGTTAGGCGGCCCACGAGACGCTCGATGGGCTCGGGGCCCGCCACGGTGAGCAGGGCGGCGGGCGCTTCGTCGCACATGCCGAGGCACGGGCTCGAGAGCCACACGACATTGTCGTCGGCGATGGTCATGTGGCCGTCGCCTAACGCACGTGGGTGCGTCGCGCCGTGCTTCGCCTCGAGCGCCTCGAGCACCGCGCGGGCGCCGCGCGTGCGGCAGCAGATGTCATCGCACACGTGCACCACGCGCTTGGGACGCGGCGTGGTGGCGAGCAGCGCATAGAACGTCGCGACGCCCCACGCGTCGGCCGGCGGCACGTCGAGCCGCGCGCAGATGTAATTGATGGCGCCTTCGCTGATCCACCCGACGCGCGACTGGACGGCGTGGAGCGCGGGCAAGAGCTCGTGCCGGCGCGCGCGCGCCGAGTGTCCGCCGAACGCCACGTGTGCGTCGCGCTCAGCGACGCGCTCGCCGCCGTCCCATCCCGAGGCCGGAGGACCGAGCTGCGCGTCGATCGCCTCCCGTTCCTCGTCCGTTGGTCCGACGTCGAGCAGTTTCAGGTCCATTAGTCGCCTAACACAGGGTCCGAGCGCCGGTGCGCCGCCTCCGAGCGGGCCTCATCGGGCGCGCGCACGGGTTCGACCTTCACCGCGCACGCCTTGAACTCCGCCGTTCCGGAAGCGGGGTCGGTCGCGTCGATGGTCAGCAGATTGACGCGCACCTCATCCTGGAAATGGAGCGTCATGAACACCAGGCCGGCGCGCAGGCCGGTGTCGATGCGCGCCGGCGCGACGATGCTGCCGCGGCGCGACGTGATGCGCACCAGATCGCCACTGCGAATGTCGAGTCGTTGGGCATCCTCGGGCGCGAGGTCCAGCGTTTCGCCGCGCCGCAGCGGCGACGTGTAGCCGGCGGTCTGCACGCCGGTGTTGTACGAATCGAGCCGGCGCCCGGTGGTGAGGGTGAACGGATACTCCTCGTCGGGCATCTCCACCGGTGGATCGTATTCGGTGAGCGAGAAGCCTGCCAACGGGCCACCCACCGGCTCGGCCCACAAGCGGCCGTGCAGGAACTGCGCGCCGGGGTCCTGTTCGTTCGGACACGGCCACTGGATGCCGTCCAACTCCTCGAGCCGCTGGTACGTCATGCCGGCGAACATGGCCGGCGCCAGCGCGCGGACTTCGTTCCACACCTGCTCAGCGTTAGGCGTACCCCACTCGTGGCCGAGGCGGCGCGCCACCTGGGCCAGGATCCAGAGCTCATCGCGCGCGTCGCCGGGCGGCTCGAGCGCCTTGCGCACGCGCTGCACCCGGCGCTCGCTGTTGGTCACGGTGCCCTCGGCTTCGCACCAGCTCGCGGTGGCCGGCAGCACGACGTCGGCCAGCTCCGCCGTTTTGGTGAGGAAGATGTCCTGCACCACCAGGTGATCGAGCTCGCCGAAAATCTTTTCGGCGTGATGCTGGTCGGCTTCCGACTGCACAGGGTTCTCGCCGATCACGAACAGCGACGTCAGCTCGCCGCGATCCATCGCCGACATCATCTCGGTGACCGTCCAGCCGTAGCTCGGCGGCAGGGTCACGTTCCAGGCGCGATCGAACCGGCCCCGGACCTCCGGATCGAGGATGTCCTGGAATCCCGACCAACCGGTTGGGAATCGCGCCCATGTCGCCGCCCCCCTGCACGTTGTTCTGACCGCGCAGCGGGTTCAAGCCGGAGCCGTAGCGTCCGACGTGGCCGGTGACCAGCGAGAGATTGATCAACGCGAGTACGTTGTCCGTGGCATTGTGGTGCTCCGTGATGCCTAACGTCCAGCAAATGATCGCGCGGTCGGCCCGCGCGTACGTGTGCGCGGCCTCGCGAATGACCTCGGCCGGCACGCCGGTGATCCGTTGGGCGACGTCGAGCGTGTACGACTCGACGAGATTCCGATATGCCTCGAATCCGGTGGTGGCGCGCTCGATGAATTCCGTGTTCGCCAGCCCCGCGTGAATGATCTCGCGCGCCATGGCGTTGGCGAGCGCGATGTCGCTCCCGACATTCAAGCCCATCCACACGTCGCCCCACTGCGCCGACGCGGTGCGACGTGGGTCGACGACATATAACCGCGTCCCGTGGTGAATGCCTTTCAGGACGTGATGAAAGAAAATCGGATGGTTTTCGCGGGCGTTCGCTCCCCACAGGAAGATCACATCGGTTTCTTCGATCTCCCTGTACGAGCTCGTGCCCCCGCCCGCTCCAAAGATCGTCGCCAGACCGACGACGCTCGGAGCGTGTCAGGTCCGATTACAACTGTCGACGTTGTGCGTGCCGAACGCCACCCGGGCCAGCTTCTGCGCCAAGTAATTCATCTCGTTGGTCGACTTGGAGCAGCTGAAGATGCCCAGTGCGTTAGGCCCGTGCGCGGCGATGTTGCGGCGGAACCCTTCCGCGGCGCGGTCGAGCGCTTCGTCCCATGTCGCCGGACGGAGCGCGCCGTTCTCGCGCACCAAAGGTTGGGTCAGCCGCGAATAGCCGAGCTCGGCACTGCCGTTGCCTCGCATAGTCCCCCGAAATTGGGAAGGAAAACGAACAGCGATTCACCCACTCAAGAAATAAATCGCATGCGGTAACTGACATTTCAAGGCGAAAACAGGGGCAGAATGCCCCTTTTCCCGAGCGGTCAGCCGACAGTCCCGAAGCAGGCCGCTATACAATTGATGGAGAGAAGGAGGCTCGGGAGCCAGCGATCCTTGTCGTCGGCCTCGCGCACGCGGCGGAGCAGGTCGATTTGCTGGTCGTGGGCCCGCTCGAGGAGCCGGAGGCGGCGCGCGAACCGGCTGCTGAACTGCGGAAACCGCTCGGCCAGCCGGGATTCGCCCGTGATCCGGAGCAGCGTGCTCGCGGTGCGCTCGTACTCGTCGCGGACGAGACCGAAGATGGCCGTGCGGGCCTCGCCGTTAGGCACGAGCGCCGCGTACGCGGCGGCGACGGCGAGGTCCACCTGCAACAGCGTCTTCTCCGTCTCGTCGATCACCAGGCGGAACACGGGCGACTCGGCGAACATGCGCCGAAGGAGCGACTCGCCGCGCTGGCCGCGAATGGTGAGGAACGCATCCAGGGCGCTCCCGACGCCGTACCAGCCGGGGATCAAGTGCCGGCTCTGCGTCCAGGCGAATACCCACGGTATGGCGCGCAGGTCATCCAGGTCGCGCGTGTTCGAACGGCGCGCCGGACGGGAGCCGAAGTTGAGCAGTCCCATCTCGTCCACCGGCGTCGCGGCGCCGAAGTAGTCGAGGAACCGCGGATGGCGCACGAGGCCGCGATAGGCCGCGTGGGCCGCGCCCGACAACGCGTCCATGGCGTCGTCGGCGCCCGGCACCGGCGCCGCGCGTGCGCCGGGCAGCGAGTATTCCATCACGCTCGACGCGAGCAGCTCGAGCTGATACGCCGCGGCGTCGCGGTACGCGTACTTGAACGAGACCACTTCGCCCTGTTCCGTTAGGCGGAGGCGGCCGCCGATGGTGCCCGGCGGCTGGGCAGCGATGGCGCGGTGGGTCGGAGCGCCGCCGCGGCTCACCGAGCCGCCGCGGCCGTGGAAGAACGCGATGCGCACGCCGCTCTCGGCGGCCACGCGCGCCAGGCGGGTCTGTGCCGTGTAGAGCTCCCAGTTGGACGTGAGGAATCCGCCATCCTTGTTGGAATCCGAGTAGCCGATCATCACCTCCTGTGCGCCGCCTAACGCACGGACGCTGCGCTTCACGACCGGGATGGCGAACAGCTCCGTCATCACCGCCGGCGCGCGCCGCAGGTCGTCGATCGTCTCGAACAGCGGGACGATGGGGATGGTGCAGCTCTCGACGCCCGCATCGTCGATGAACAACCCCGCTTCCTTGGCCAGCAGATACGCGCGCGAGCACGTCGCGCACGCCCTCGGTGCCGCTGATCATGTAGCTGCCCACCGCGCGCCGGTCGGCGTGCGCCCGCGAGGCGCGGATCTGGCGCAACACGTCGAGCGCATCGTTAGGCGGCTCCGGTTCCTGGGCGCCGGGCTGTAGCCGTGGCCGGGCGAGCGCGGCGCGGAGCCACGCGGTATCGTCGTCGCGCACCGGCCCGACCCCCTGCTCCAGGCGCGGCCGAAGCGGTCGCCGGCCGCCGCCCGCAGGCGACGCGCGTGATCCCGCACATCCAGCCGCACCAGCGAGAACCGGAATCCTTCCACTTCGCGCCGGACCGGCGCCACGACACGATCGGCGATGCGCCCGCACCGCGACTCGCCTAACGCACGCTCGAGCTGCCGGAGCTCGGCGATCATCTCGTCGGGCGCGGCGTAGGGCGGCGCGGGCGACGCCTCGCCGGCCGTCGCGGCCAGGCGATCCTGCATGCAGGCGATCCATTGGCGGAACAGCTCGCCGGGATTGCGCGCCGCGACGCGCCCCGCGTCGCCGACTGCGCGAGCCGCTGCGCCGAACGCAGCACGGAACCAGGCCGGCACGGCGATCGAGCGCTCGGCGATGCTGAGCGAGGTCACCAGATCCGCCAGCCGCGCACGGTAGCGGCGGAAACAGGCCCGGCGATATTCCTGGATCGCCTGCCGCGTGACGGCGGGCGTGACGTTCGGGTTGCCGTCCCGATCGCCGCCGATCCACGAGCCGAACTCGAGCACGACCGGCACGTCGATCGGCATACCCGGGAACGCGGCGGCGGCCGCATGCGCGAGTGCGTCGTGCACCACGCCGAACGCGTCGAAGAGGGCGTCGTCGAAAAAGTGGATGCCCCAGGCCACTTCCTGGGCAACCGTTGGGCTCTCGAGACGGAGCTCGCCCGTCATCCAGAGCAGGTCGATCTCGTCGCGCAACGCGTCGATGCGGCGGGCGCGTTCGGCGGCCGGCCATGCGGCGGCATTCGAGCTCGCCTAACGCGCGATAGATGCGTGCGATGCTTCTCGAGCACCGTGACGCGCTTGGCTTCCGTGGGGTGCGCGGTGATGGTCGGCGTGACGCGGAGGGTCGCCAGGAGCTCAGCGACCTGCGACGCCGGCACCCCGGCGTCGCGCCACGCGGCGAACACATGGGCGAACGTGCCGGCGAGCCGCGCCTCGCCGTGCTCGAGCTCGACGACCCGCCGCGCCCGCATCGCGTCGTGGAGCTCGGCGATGCTCACCAGTTGGGCCCACATGCCTAACGCCTGGATCGAGCGGCCGATGGCGGCCGGCGTCCCGGCGCGGTCGATCGGCGCGCCGCCCAACGCGCCGGCGGCGTCGGGCGCACGCATCCGCACCACGTCGGTGAGCAATCCCACGAGCAACGACGCGGCGCCGGATGCGCCGCCGGCCAGCTCCAACGCCGTCGCACCCTCCGGGACGAACGCGCGTTGCACGGCGAGTGGTGGCGCCGACGCCGACATCACGCCACCCGGTCGCGCGGCGTGCCGCCGCCGAAGAAGCTCGGACAGGTTGTCCACCGCACGGTTGCCCATCGCCACGCGCGTCTCCGTCGGTCGCGCTGCCCAGGTGCGGCAACAACACGACGTTGTCCATGGTGAGCAAGGCGCGCGCGACGGACGGCTCCCGCTCGTACACGTCGAGCGCCGCGCCGGCGATGCGTGTCGCCGCGGAGCGCCTGGACGAGCGCGTCTTCGTCCACCACGTCGCCGCGAGACGTGTTGATCAAGAACGCGCCCGCCCGCATGGCGGCGAGGCGCGCGGCGTTCATCAGGTGATGCGTCTCGGGCGTGGCCGGGCAATGCAGCGACACGAAATCGCTCTCCGCGAGCACCTCCTCGATGGATCCGCGGCGCTCTGCGCCTATCGCCACCCCGTCGGCGGCGGCGGGAACGGATCGTGCCACAGCACGCGCATGGCGAACCCGCGACGCGCGCGCCTGCGGCCACGGCCCGTCCGATCCGGCCGAAGCCGATCAGGCCGAGCGTCTTGCCGGTGACGCGAGTGCCGAACATTTGGGTGGGCCGCCAACCGGTCCATGCCCCGGACCGGACGAGGCGCTCGCCTTCGCCCGTGCCGGCGTGCGATCATCAGCAGGAGCGTGATCGCGAGGTCCGCCGTGTCATCGGTGAGCACGTCCGGCGTGTTGGTGACGACGACGCCGTGCGTCTTGCGCGGCCGCGACATCGATGTTGTTGAAGCCGACGCCGAAGTTGGACACGATCCTGACGCGCGCGGCCCGGCCGCCGAGCAACTCGGCCGTGATGCGGTCCGTCACGGTGGGGAGCAGCGCGTCGGCGTCGCGCATCGCGCGGCCAGCGCCGCGTGCGTCGAGCGGCGCGTCCGCCGCGTTGAGCCGGGCGTCGAACAGCGCTCGCAGCCGGTCTTCCACCGCGTGCCGGCAACCGGCGCGTGACGACCACCGTTGGGCGGCTGCTCATGCCTGCACCGCCATGGCCGACGTGCCGTGCCGTGTGAGGGCCAACGCCATGGCCGCGCCTAACTCAGCCGGACTCGCCGCCACCGCGAGCCCCGACGCGCGCATGATCTCGGCTTTCTCGGCGGCGCTGTCGCCGAATGCGCGGATGATCGCGCCGGCGTGTCCCATTCGCCGCCCCGCGGGCGCCGGAGCCCGGCCACATACCCCACGACCGGCTTCGACATGTGTCGCGCACGAACAGCGACGCCTCGGCTTCCTGCGGACCGCCGATCTCGCCGATCATCATCACGGCGTCGGTGTCAGTGTCCTCCTCGAACCGGGCCAGCATGTCGACGAACGAGCTGCCGTTGATCGGATCGCCGCCGATCCCGACGCTGGTCGTGACGCCGAGTCCGAGCGTTTGCATCTGGGAGGCCGCCTCGTAGCCTAACGTACCGGACCGGGAGACGATCCCGACGCGGCCGCGCGTGTAGATGTGGCCCGGCATGATGCCGATCATCGCCTTGCCCGGCGCTGATCACGCCGGCGCAGTTGGGCCCGATGAGCACCGGTTTGCGCTCGCGCGGATATCGTCGCAAGTACCGCTTCACGCGGATCATGTCCTGCGCCGGAATGCCGTCGGTGATGCACACGATGAGGCGAATGCCCGCGTCCGCCGCTTCCATGATCGCGTCGGCGCAGAACGGCGCCGGCACGAAGATGCCGCTGGCGGTGGCCCCGGTGGCGCGCTCGGCCGCCTTCACGGTGTCGAACACCGGCAGGCCCAAGTGCCGCGTGCCGCCCTTG
>CAVPDN010000005.1:0-370001 GCA_963702675.1 uncultured Gemmatimonadaceae bacterium | reverse complement strand
GTCATATTGCTCTGACAAAACGAAAAGAACGGATCACCGTTCTGCCAGCGGATCAGGCAGCTGTAGAACGATATGTAACATCGATTTCGCGCGCGGCGCGTGAAGGAGCAGCGGCATGAGTGTTGAAGTGACTGTCTCCCTCCGGGTTGTCAGTGGTGACGGATCGAGTGCCCCATCTCGAAACGGCTTCGCTCGGTGTGTGGATCGGATCCGGCAGCCGCAACGAGAGGCTCGACGAGCATGGCATCTCGCATCTGCTTGAACACATGGCTTTCAAGGGTACGAAGCGCCGTACCGCACGGCAGATCGCGGAGACGATCGAGGCGGTGGGCGGAGACCTCAATGCGGCAACGAGTGCAGAATTGACGGGCTATTTTGCGTGCGACTTAAGGCCGATGTTCCGCTCGCAATCGACGTTCTGTCCGATATTTTGTCCGAACCGATTTTCGATGCGGAAGAACTGCGGCGCGAGCAAAACGTAATCGTGCAGGAAATTGGCGCGACCGAGGATGCTCCCGAGATCTGGTGTTCGACCGGCTGCAGGAAACGGCGTTTCCGCTGCAGCCGATCGGCCGCTCCATTCTCGGCACGCCGGACACCGTGCGTTCGTTCAATCCGTCTCGCCTGCGGGCTTATCTGACGCGAAACTATCGTGCTCCGAACATGGTCGTCGCTGCCGCCGGCGCGATCGAGCACGACGCGATCGTTGCCGAAGTCGACAAGCGCCTCGCCAGCTTCAAAGGCCCGGCGGCCCTCGGACCCAGAACCTGCGCATTTCCGGGGCGGCACGAAAGTGGAAACACGCGAGCTTGAGCAAGTGCACATCGCCATGGCGCTACAAGGGTTGCCAGTGCGCGACGAGCAACTCTACAGCTTGCAAGTTTTCACAGACGTGCTGGGCGGAGGCACACGCTCCGCGTTCGGCGTGCTGGCGGCGGTGCAGCACCGGCGGCCCGGCGCGCGCCGCGTGTCGCGGCGCGACGCGCTGCAGCTCCTGGCGTTAGGCGTGCTGGGCAATTGCGTGTACCAGACGCTGTTCGCGGAGGGCGTGGCGCACACGCGCGCCGGCAGCGCGGCGCTGCTGCTCGCCGCCTCGCCGGCGTTGATCGCCGTGATCGGGCGTTGGTTAGGCATTGAGCGCATTGGGGTGCGGGGATACGCGGGCGTGGCGCTGTCGATGCTCGGCATCGCGCTGGTGATGTCGGGCGGATCCGTGCACGACGCCGCGGGCGGATCGCTGCTGGGCGACGCCATTGTCATCGCGGCGGCGGTGTGTTGGGCCTGTTACACCGTGCTCCTCAAGCCGCTCACCGACCGGGTGTCGCTGATCGACATTCGGCGCTGACGCTCGTGGGCGGCATGATTCCACTGCTCTTCATTTCTGCCGCCGTTCGCGGCGACGGCCTGGCGGCAGCCTGACGCCGCTCACCTGGGGGGCCATGGCATTCGCCGGCATTGGCTCGCTCGTGATCGGCTACCTCGGATGATACCGCGGCGTGCGCGTGCTCGGGCCCACGCACACCGCCGTTTTCTCGAACCTGCAGCCGGTGATCGCGCTCGGCGTGGCGTGGATGATGTTGGGCGAGCAGCCCACCGCATGGCAGGGCGCCGGCGCCGTGACCATCATCGCCGGCGTGGTCCTGACGCGCGCATGAAGCTCGTCCTGTTCGACATTGATGGCACCATTCTGGGAGCGATGGCGCCGGGCGGCGGGCGATGACCGCCGCGCTCACGCGCGTGTTCGGCGGTGCCGGCCCAACGGAGTACCGGTACGATGGGAAGACCGACCCGCAAATCGTGCGGGACCTGATGCGCGCGGCGGGTCACAGCGACGACACGATCGACGCGCGCATGGAATCGGTGGCCACGTGTTACGTGTCGCTGCTCGAGCAGGAGCTGGCCACCGGCACCCGCGGCATGCACGTGTTCGACGGTGTGGCGGAGCTCATCACGGGCTCGAAGCGCGGCCGGATGCAGTGGTGGGATTGCTCACCGGCAATCTGTGCGAGGGCGCGACGCTCAAGTTGTCGGCGGCCGGGTTGGATGTCGGGCGGTTTCGCGTGGGCGCTTATGGCTCCGATCACGCGCACCGCGCCGAGCTGCCCGCCGTCGCGCTCCGCCGCGCGGCGCGAGACGCTGGGCCTCGATCTGCGCGGCGAGGATCTCGTGGTCATCGGCGACACGCCGCCGACATCGAGTGCGCGCGGGGCGTCGGTGCGCGCGCCGTGGCGGTGGCCACCGGGCGATTCTCGGTGGAGGAGTTGGCCGGGCACTCGCCGGCGGCGGTGTTCGCGACGCTCGCCGACACGGACGCGGTGCTGGAGGCGATTTTCGATGCGTGAGGTAGAGCTCAAGGCGGTGCTCGACGATTGGGCACGCCGGGCCGCGTGCCTAACGCACGCCGGCGCGGTGCTCGAGTTCGGCGGGCGTCTGGAGGACCGGCGATACGACACGCCGGTGCGGGACCTGGCGCGTCGCGACGAAGTGCTGCGATTGCGGGATCTATCGCGATGCATCGGGCGCGCGCGCCGAGCTGGGATGGAAGGGGCCGACCGGATACGAGGGCGGCTACAAGGTGCGCGACGAGCTGCAGTGCAGCGCCCAGGCGCCCGACGTGCTCGCGACCATTCTGGCGCGACTCGGCTACGAGGTGACGCGCGCCATCGACCGCGAGATCGCGCAGTACGATCTGCACGGGACCACGGTGCGGTTCGAGCGTTATCCGCGGATGGACGACCTGGTGGAGGTGGAGGGCGCGCCCGACGGGATCGAGCGCGCCATCGTTGCGTTAGGCATTCGATCGCGCGGCGTTCAGCACGGAACGGCTGCCGCAATTCGTGATGCGGTGGCAGCAGCGCACGGGCCAGTCGCCGGCGCTGTGCGACGACGAGCTCGCGGGGCGTACGCGATACGCGCTCGAGGATGCGTGAGATGAGCGACGCGGCGGTGATGGTGACGGTGAGCGGCCTGTTGCGCGGGCAGGACCTGGCGGGCGACGCGCGGGCGACGCTCGACGAGGAGGCGCTGCGGTTGGATCGCGCCGGCGGCGCCGTGCGTCTGCCGTTCGAGCGGCTGGACGGGGCCCGCTACGCGGTCGGTACGCTCGAGCTGTTCATGGCGCGCGGCGATGTCATCACGTTAGGCGGGCGCCGGCGCTGGCGGCGCTGGCGGCCGATCTCGACCGGCGGGCGATGGCCGTGCCCGAGGTGACGCGATCGCTGCGCGGGCTCGGGTCCACCCGCGCGTCGCCGGGCGCCGAGCACGACCGATACTTCGGCCCCTGCTCGCGGCGCGCCGCTCATCGGAGTCGGCGTCGAGCCCCGACCGCGCGCGCGCGTCGTTCGACGCGGCGCCGCTCCGCGCCGCGATGCTGCAACGGCTGCGCGAGATGGCGGCCGAGCGGCATTCGTCGAATCCGCCCGAGCGGCGCGCGCTGGAGGCGGAGCTGTCGGAGGTGGCGGAGCCGCTCATCGCTGCGTTAGGCGCGCTCGAGCAGGCGCAGGACGCGCTGGCGGCGAGCGACGATGCGGAGCGGTTCGCGCGCTGGCGCACGTGGGCGGCGACCCTCGGACCACGTTCGAAACGGCGGATGAAGTGTGGTTGTCGCTCGTGCGCGTGCTCGCCGCGAACGTGCCGACGCGGCAACGGTCGCGCATTGGACGGCTGTTCCGCCGTGCGCCCAGGGAGGACGCGTGATCGTTGGGCTCGGACTCGATCTCGTGGACATCGCGCGCGTCAAGCGACTGATCGCGTCCAAGGAGACGCGCGCGCTCGAACGGTTGTTCACGGCCGGCGAGGTGCGCTACGCGATGAGCAAAATGGAGCCGTACGTGCACCTGGCGGCGCGCATCGCGGCGAAGGAGGCCGGCTACAAGGCGCTCTCAGGCTCGCCCGGCGCGCGCGGGATCGGCTGGCGGGAAATGGAAGTGGTGTCGGTGGACGGCGGACTGCCGCAGCTCCTGCTGCACGGCGCGGCGAAGGCGCGGTGTGCGGAGCTCGAGGTGAATCGGGTGTGGTTGACGCTGTCGCACAGCAAGATGACGGCGGGAGCTGTGGTGCTGCTCGAGGGAACAGGGGCGAGGGAATAGGAAGGGGTCCCTCCGTTAGGCGTCAGGCCGCGCCGTGCGACCGCACTCCCATCCGCTTCAGCATTTGCTCCAGGCGATGGACGTACTCGTCGTACTGGACGTAGAACGCGTGACGTGGCGAGGCGAGATACTTGATGCCGCCGCTCAGATCGGGGCGCGCGCCGGTGCGCTGACCCTCGAACCACGCCGCACGCTCCGATCCCTCCCGTTGGGCGCGAATCACCGACGCCACGAGCGCGGCCTGCTTGCTCACGACCGGAAACAGCGAGCCGTCGGTCTCGAAGAGGCCGATGATGTAGAGGCCGGGAGCATCGGGGAACACGTTGAGGTAGAGCTGCGACCCGCCGCGCTCCGGCGCGAAGACCCGAGGGTCGAGACACGGAATCGCGCTGCGGAATCCGGTCGCGAAAATGATGACGTCACGTCGGCCGACGTGCCATCCACGAACGTCACGCGCTGCCCATTCACGTCGCGGATGTCGGGCACGGCGCGCGCGTCGCCGTGCGTCAGGTAGTGGAGCAACTGCGAATTCACGATCGGATGACTCTCCAGCACCTTGTGATCGGGCTTGGGGAGCTTGTAGCGCCGCAGGTCGCCCACGAGAATGCGAAGCAGCAGCGTTAGGAGCGGTTGGGCCAACCACGCCGGCAGGTGCGGCCCGCTCCGAAAAAACGCATCCGTGGGCACGCCGAACAGATGCTTGGGCAGAAAGTGATAGCCGCGGCGGAAGCTGATGAGTGTCTCGCGCGCGATCGGCGCCGCGTCGCATGCGATGTCGCATCCCGAGTTGCCGCCGCCCACGACGAGCACGCGTTTGCCGGCGAGCGACGTCGCGAGCTTGTAGCGGCTCGAGTGGTACATCTCGCCGTCGAAGTGTCCGGGATATGATGCGTCGACGGGATGCCAGTTGTCGCCGACGGCGCAGACGACGCCGCGATACCGGCGATGCTCGCCGGACGCGAGCTCGACCTCCCACCCACCATTTACCGGCGACGCGCGCGTGACCACGGTGTCGAACGCGATGTGCTCGCGGATGCCGTCGTGGCGGGCGTATGCGCGCAGGTACTCGAGGATGCGTGCACGCGACGGATAGTCGGGATAGTCGGCGGGCATCGGGAAGCGGTCGAACGCCGACTGGGTGCGCGAGGAAATGAAGTGCGCGCTGTCGTACATTGGGGTGCCCGGATTCTCGATGTCCCAGATGCCGCCGACGTCGTGGTGTCGTTCGAGGACATCGAACGCGATGCCGGCGCGCTGGAATTCGTGCGCGGTCGCGAGGCCGGACGGGCCGGCGCCGATGATGCAGTACCGATCTTCTGTGTTGGGCACGATCCGAAACCAGGCTCGAGCGGATCGTTCAGAATCTAGCGGCACGCGCGCCGAGCGCGAGCGCCGGCGACGCGCGCCGTCACGGACGGATGCGGTATCCGGCCTTTCGCACAGTGAGGATGTAGTCCGGCGCGGCCGGGTTGCGCTCGAGCTTGCGCCGGAGCTCGGCGATGTGCGTGTCGACCGTGCGGCTCACGACTTCGGACGCATAGCCCCACACATCCTGCAACAGCTCATCGCGCGAGGCGAGACGGCCGCGCCGGCGCAGGAGCGCGATGAGCAGCTCGTACTCCTTGGGTCGCAGCGACACGGGCTCGCTGTTGCGGTACACGGTGCGACTGGCGGTGTCGATCTCGATGTCGCCGAGCTGTTCGCGCGGGCTCAGGGCGCCGCGGGCGGCGCGCGCGCCGTTCGCCGCGCGGCGCAAGAGCGCGTCGACGCGCGCCAGCAGCTCCAACAGGCCGAACGGCTTCGTGACGTAGTCGTCCGCGCCTAACCGGAACCCCAGCACCTTGTCGGTTTCCTCGCCGCGCGCGCTCAGGATCAGCACCGGCGTTTCGGAGCCGTCGGCGCGCAGCGCGCGCAGCACGCGATAGCCATCCAGGCCGGGCAGCATGAGGTCGAGAATGATCACGTCGGGCGCGCCCGCACGGGCGCGCTCGAGGCCGGCGTTGCCGTCGCCCGCCAACTCGACCTGATAGCCTTCGATCTCGAGATTGTTGCGCAGCCCCATGGCGAGGTTGCGGTTGTCTTCGATCACCAGAATGCGGGTCACCGGCGTCCTCCGGCCACTGCCTCGTCGTTAGGCGCGACGAGCTCGGCCTCGACGATCGGGAACGCCACGCCGAAGCAGGCGCCGCCGCCCGCGGTGGCGTCCTCGATCCACACCTCGCCGTCCTGCATGGCGGCCAGCTCGCGCACCACGTACAGCCCGATGCCGCTGCCGGCGGCGGCGGAATGGACGTCGCGCTCGAGCCGCTGGAACGGCTGCCAGACGCGGTGGCGCTCGCCCGCCGGCACACCGGGTCCCTGATCGCGCACCATCACACGCGCGCGATGGCCGGCGCGGTCGACGGTGACGGTGACGGTCTGTCCCGCCGGTCCGTACTTGACGGCGTTGTCGAGCAGATTGAGCAGCATCTGCCGGAGCGCGCTGCGGTCGATGTGCGCCACGACGTGCTCATTGAGATCCGTGCACAGCGTGACATTGCTCGCGGCGGCGAGCGGGCGCCACGCGTCGACGGTCTCGCGAATGACGGGGGCGAGCGGCGCCGGTTCGGGATGGAGCCGCGTCATGCGGCGCTCGCTGCGCGAGAAGAGCAGCACGTTCTCGACCAACTGCATGAGACGCCGCGCCTCCTGCACGATCACGTCCGTCGCGCTCATCCGCTCGGCGGCGCTCCGCACTCGGCCTAACCGAAGGGTTTCGGCGAAGAGGAGGATCTGGGACAGCGGCGTGCGGAGCTCGTGCGACACGCTCGAGATGAAGTCGGACCGCAGGCGCGCCAGCTCCTGCTCGCGCCGCAGCTGCAGCACCGCCAGCACCATCATCCCGGCGGTGAGGCCCAACAAGCCGAGCAGCAGCGAGACCTTGGATTGCGGGATCGCGCCTAACGCAAGCCGCTCGACGGCCAGCGGGCGCAGGGTGGCGCGGGCGGTGAGTCCGCCGAACGTCTCGAGCGACGCATTGGCGGTGAACGGGGTGACGCTGCGCCGCCCCGATTGCCAGATGGTGTCGCCCGACGGCCCGAACACCGTGACCGTGACCAACGAATCGTTGGGCTCGCGGCCGGCGAGCGTGCGCGGGAGCAGCGGGTGGTGCCCCATCACGCCGGCGAAGACCGGCGCGCCGAGCGCGTCGGCGCAGGTGACGAATCCAAATGCGGCGATGGGCGCGCCGTGCACCGCGTATTTCACGCCGTACGCCACGGCGCGCTCCGCGCCGCCGCGCCCAACGAGCACGGTCGCGTACGACCAATCGGGCCGGTAGACGGTGCGCGATTCCCGGTCGACGGTCGCGCGGACCATGCCGCGCTCCGGCGCCGACGGCGTCGCCCCGACGGTGCTGAACGACCCGTCGCGGAAGTCGAGGCGGAAGTACCAGCGCGACGCATTGTCGCGTTGGGCCGTGCACCGGAGCGCACCGCTCGCCGACGCCATGAGCACCGCGGGTCCGGGTAGCGCGTCGTACGGCGTCGCCGCGGCGCCGGCGGTGACCGGTGCGAGCGCGGCGGACACCGTTGGCGCAACGGTGTCGGTCGCGTTGGCGAGAAGCTCCCACGCCGCGAACGTCGCGTAGTCGCGGAGCGCACGCTCGGCGGTGACGCGATGCGACTGGGCCGCATCGTGCGCTTCATACGCGAGGACGGCGGCCAACACGAACGTGAGCCCCAGGAGGGCGACGAGCAGCGACGCGCGCGTCCACCACACGGCGGGTTGTCGGTCCAGTCCTGGTTGTCGCCGAGCGAGGGGAAACGGCATTGAGGCTCCTCGAGAGCGTCGCCGAGCGGGGCGCGACGTGAACCATTTGCAGGATGTAAGGCGCGCGGCGGCGCGGGAAGGGGACGTCTGACCGAACTCTGACAGAGACGCTGACGGTGCGCTGACGGCCCACACGCGGCCATGACGGTGGCGATCCGACCCCTCGTCATCTTCGCGCAGACGATGCGGCCGGATCCTTCAGGTTTCTTTCGCGCGAGGTCACCCGAGATGAGTCTCTTCTCCAAGAAACCGCTCTCCGAGTTGATGCAGGAAGCGGAGTCGGGCACGCTGCGGCGGACGTTAGGCGCGTTCAGTCTCACGACGCTCGGCATCGGGGCGGTGATCGGCGCCGGCATCTTCGTCATTACCGGCACGGCGGCGGCGCAGTTCGCGGGACCGGCGCTCGTGATCTCGATGCTCATTGCCGGCGTGGGCTGCGCGTTCGCGGGCCTCTGCTACGCCGAGTTCGCGAGCATGATCCCGGTGGCCGGCAGCGCGTACACGTACGCCTATGCGACGTTGGGCGAGCTGTTCGCCTGGATCATCGGCTGGGACCTCATCCTCGAATACGCGCTCGGCGCGTCGACCATTGCCGTCGGCTGGGCGGGCAACGTGCAGAGTTTCCTGCAGGATTTTGGGTTAGGCATTCCGGCGCAGTGGGCCGGGCCGCCGGGGTCGGTGGTCACGCTGCCGGGCGGGAGCACGGTGCACGGCGTGTTCAACGTGCCGGCGGCGCTCGTGGTCCTGGCGATCTCGGCGCTGCTCGATCATCGGCATTCGCGAGTCGGCGGGGATCAACACGGTGATCGTGATCATCAAAGTGGTGGTGCTGCTGCTGTTCGTCGCGTTCGGCGCGTCGTACATCAATCGCGCGAACTGGCATCCGTTCGTGCCGCCCAACCAGGGACACTTCGGCGTCTTCGGCTGGAGCGGCGTGCTGCGCGGGGCCGGCGTGATCTTCTTCGCGTTCATCGGATTCGACGCCGTGTCGACGGCGGCGCAGGAAGCGCGCAATCCGCAGCGCGACATGCCGATCGGCATCATGGTGTCGCTCGTCGTCTGCACGATTCTGTACGTGGCGGTGGCACTGGTGCTCACCGGCATCGTCAAGTACACGCAGCTCAACGTGCCGGCGCCGATTGCGTTAGGCATTGATGCCACGGGGATCGGCTGGCTCAAGCCGATCGTCAAGCTGGGCGCGATCATGGGGCTCACGAGCACCATGCTCGTCATGCTCCTCGGACAGCCGCGCATCTTCTATTCGATGAGCCGCGATGGCCTCTTGCCGCCGGTGTTGGGCAAGATCCATCCACGGTTCCGGACGCCGTACGTCACGACGGCCATCACCGGCGTCGTGGTGGCCCTCGTCGCCGGCCTGTTCCCGATCGCGGTGCTCACGCAGCTCACGGCCATGGGCACGCTGCTCGCGTTCGTGATGGTGTGCATGGGTGTGCTCGTGCTGCGCCGGCGCGAGCCGCATCTCAACCGGCCGTTCAAGACGCCGGGTATGCCATGGGTGCCGATCGCCGGGGCGCTGATCTGTTTCGCGCAGATGGTCGGATTGCCGGGCGAAACGTGGGCGCGACTCGTGATCTGGCTCGTGATCGGCCTGGCCATCTACTTCTGGTACGGCCGCCATGGCGCCGAGCGGATGCGCCAATCGGGACGCGGTGCGGTGTCGCCGATCGCCGCGGATTGAGGCGATCGGCCTCAAACCAATTCCGGATTGGCACTGTCGAAATGGTATCGTGCCCTCACCGGCGAACCCAACCGTGCCAATCCGGAGGCCTCACATGCGTCGTCGCCTGTCCACCGTCACTGCTCTGGCCGCACTCGTGTGGACGGCACCCGCAGTGCACGCGCAGCACGCGGATCACGGCTGGCTCGACCGGTGTCGCGACAACGCGCGCGGCGAGGATCGGCCGCGCTACTGCGAGGAGCGCACGATGGGCGCGCACGCGGGCGGCGGCCCCATCACGGTGGACGGGGGACAGAACGGCGGCGCGCGCGTGACCGGCTGGGACCGCGACAGCATCGATGTGATCGCGCGCATTCAGACCAACGCGCACAGCGAAGACGAAGCGCGCGCGCTGGCGCACGACATCTCGATCAGCGTGTCGAACGGCACCATCCACGCCGATGGACCGTCGTCGCACGGCGGCGCCTCGTGGTCGGTGTCGTTCGACGTGATGGTGCCGCGCGCGTCGGATCTCACCATCACGGCGGTCAACGGACCGGTCGGGGTGCACTCGGTGCACGGCAAGATGGAACTGCGGGCGGAGAACGGTCCGTTAGACATTGACGACGCCGGGGGCGACGTGCACGGGCGCACGAGCAACGGACCGGTCTGGGTGCACCTCACCGGCACGTCGTGGGACGGACACGGGCTCGATGCCGAAACGACCAACGGGCCGGTGACGATCAGTATTCCGTCGTCCTACTCGGCGCACCTCGAAACGGGCACGTCGAACGGCCCGATGCGCATCGGCTTCCCGATCACCGTCGTGGGCAGGCTGTCGAAGCACATTGCGACGGACCTGGGCTCGGGCGGGGCGACGGTGCGGGCGGTGACGACCAACGGTCCGTTAGTCATCTCGCACGACGACTGACGGCCGCGCGCTTACCGCGCGTCCGACGGCGTACCCAGCGCTTCCTGGATCTTGCCGAGGAGCGCCGCGGTGTCGAACGGCTTCTGCAGGAGCCACGTGTGGCGCGCCGTCACGCCGCGGCGCAGGAGCACGTCGTCGGCGTAGCCCGACAGATAGAGCACGTGCATCCCCGGCCGCGTCTGCGACAGGCGATCGGCGAGCTCGCGGCCGTTCCATCCCGGCATCACGACGTCGGTGACCAGCAGGTGCACGTCGCCGCTGTACGCCGCGGCCGCGGCGAGTGCCGCTTTGGCATCTTCGGCCGCGAGCACGTGATAGCCGTGCGACTCGAGCACGCGCACGACGAGCGTGCGCACGGCGGGATCGTCCTCCACGAAGAGGATGGTCTCGTGACCGCTCGATGCCACGGTGGGGCTGGTGGCGGCTTCGGCTTCGCCGTCGCTCTCCTTGATGCGCGGGAGATAGACGGTGAACGTGGTCCCCGCGCCCTCGGTGCTGCTCACCGTGATGTGTCCGGCGCTTTGCGACACGATGCCGTACACCGTCGACAGGCCGAGTCCCGTGCCGCGACCGTGTTCCTTGGTGGTGAAGAACGGCTCGTACAAATGCGCGAGCACACCCTCCGACATGCCGTGCCCGCCGTCCGACACGCGCAACGTGGCGTACTCGCCGGGCGGGACGACGCCGTGGGCGTGGGAGAGCGGCTCGCCTAACGTAGCGCTGTCGGTCTCGATCGTCAGCGCGCCGCCGGACGGCATCGCGTCGCGCGCGTTGACGGCGAGATTCATGACGACCTGGCCCAGCTGCCCCGGATCCGCGCGCACGGTTTGCGGCCCCGCGTCGTGCTTGATGATGAGGTGGATGTCCTCGCCGATCATGCGCGCCAGCATGCGTTGCATGTCGTCGACGACGAAATTGAGGTCGAGGGTGCGGGGCTGCAACACCTGGCGGCGGCTGAACGCGAGCAGTTGTCCGGTGAGGGACGCCGCGCGGCGCGCCGCTTTCTTGATCTCGAGCACGTCGGTGCGGCGGTCATCGGATTCTTCGAAGGCGGAGATCAGAATCTCGCTATAGCACGTGATGGCGGTGAGCACGTTGTTGAAGTCGTGCGCCACGCCGCCGGCGAGACGGCCGATCGCGTCCATTTTGCGCGACTGGTGGAGCTCCTCTTCGAGCCGGCGTTGGGCCGTGAGGTCGCGGACGCTGTACGCGAACATTCCGGGCACGAAGGTGACCGATCGGACGTCGAGCACCTGCACGCCGGTTTTCTGCTTGACCCGGTATTCTCCGTTAGGCAGAGAGCCCGGGGCCCGTCCCGGCGGACGCGCGTCGGCCATCGGCAGGCCCAACGCCTGGTGCACGGTGAGCGTGCGCATCGTCTCGAGGTCGCGGCCGACCAGCTGGCACGCGGCCGGATTGGCGTCGACGATGACGCCGTCCTCGCTGGCGATGATGAGTGCGTCGCCGACGTGATCGAAGATCCGGCGCAGCCGGGTCTGACTCTCGTGCATCGCCGCTTCGGCGCTCTTGCGCCGCCACCGCTCGGCGGCGCGGTCGACGCTCTGCAGCAGGAACTCGGGCTGCACGGGCTTCACCAGGTAGTCGTAGCTCTGCTCGCGCAGCGCGCGCACCGCGCTGTCGAGCGACGCGTTGCCCGTCAGGATCACGACTTCGGTGAGCTGGGACACGAGGCGCAGATGCCCAACGAGCTGAATGCCGTCCATGTCCGGCAGTCGCAGGTCGACCAGCGCGACCGCGGGCGGCAACTCCATGTGCGACGCGACCTCCAGTCCCTTGCGCGCCGTGGGCGCGCCGAACGAGCGATAGCCGCGCAGCGTCAGCAGGTCGCCGATCGTTCTCAGCATCTGGTCGTCGTCGTCCACGACCAGCACGGCGATCGATTCAGCTAGCGAAGATATCATCGAGCAGCTCGAAAACCCGATCGGGTGGAAACGGTTTCTGGAGAATCGCGCGCACGAACTTGGGCGGCAAGCTGCCCGTCGTTTGCGCGAGCGCGAGCGGATGCCCGCTGTACAGAATCAGCGCGACCGCGGGACTAACGCTCTTGATCGCGAGCACGTTGTCGCGCGGTTCCAACCCATCGAGGCGCAAATCGAGCATCACGGCGCCCGGCAGTTGCGCTTGTAACAAGGTGATTGCCTCGTCCAACGTGCCGGCCTGCAACGTTCCGTAGCCGCGCGCGGCGACGACGTCGGCCAGCGTCCGCAAAAAATCGGCATCGTCGTCCACGATCAACACGCATCGCGATTCGGCGATCACCGCGTCGAGCACGCTCAGGAGCCGATCGAGTTGCACGGGCTTCGGGAATACCTGCAGCGCGCCGTCGCGCTCGGCCTGCGCGAGCAACTCGTTGGCCGCATACGCCGTCATGAGGATGACGCGGAGATCCGGCCGTAAGGCACGCATTTGACGGAGCGCCTCGACGCCGGTCATGCCGGACATGCGCACGTCCATGAGCACGACCGCGTACTCGTTCACGCGCACGGCGGCCACGGCTTCCTCGCCGCTGTGCACACCGTCGGTCTCCCAGCCGCGCAGCCCGAGAATGTCGCGCAGCGTTCGCACCATCAGGCGGTCGTCGTCGACGATGAGAATGCGGCGCCGGCTCATGCGGCGGATCCGGCCATGGGGAGGCGGACGGTGAACGTGCTGCCGCGTCCGCGTTCGCTGATCACCGAGAGCTGGCCGCCGTTGGCGGCCACCAGCGACCGCGCGACCGACAGGCCTAACCCAAGACCGCGGGCCTTGGTGGTGAACAGCGGCTCGAAGATGCGATCCAGATCTCCGGGGGCGATGCCGCTGCCGGTGTCGGCGACGTCGAGCAAGGCGGTGTTCGCGCCGTCGGCCCGCGCGCGGAGCGTCAGCGTGCCGTTGCTCTCGCCAATCGCCTGCGAGCCGTTGCTGATGAGATTGAGCACCACCTGGCCTAACTGAATGCGGTCGACGTACAAGCGCGGCCCGTCGTCGGGGACATCGATGGTGACGGTGATGCCGGAATGGATCGCGATCCGCTTGAGCTGCTCGTCGAACAGGTCGCGCGCGCCCACGACCTCGCGCTGCGGCGCCTTCACGCGCGCCGAATCGAGCAGGTCGCCGACGATGCGCTCGGCGAGACCGATCTGTGTGCGCAGGATACCCAAGTATTCCACCACCGTCGACGGCGCGTTCTGCAACACCAGCCCAAGATAGTGCACGGCGTTGGTCATCACGCCGAGCGGATTGCGCAATTCGTGCCCAACGCCGCCCGCCAACTGGCCGAGAAACGCGAGTTTCTCGGTGCGCACCACTTCTTGCTGCGCCAGACTGAGCCTGTCTAACGCGCCGCGGAGCTCGGCCGTCCGATCGGCCACACGCTGCTCGAGCTGGCGGCGCCCATCGCCGATCTGTTCCGCCATCAAGTTGAACGCCACGGCGAGACGGCCCAATTCGTCGTCGCGCACCGCGACCACGCGGCGCGAGTAATCGCCGGTCGCGATCCCGTCCGATGCCTCGGTGAGTGCGCCCAACCGCCCCGTAAGGCGACGACTCGCGATCCACGCCAAGCCGGCGCCGACGATCAGGATGATCACGGCCGTGAGCACGAGGCGTCCCAGCAGCGACCGCGCGGGCTCGAGCACCGTCGACATCGGCATGCCGACCCACACCACCCACGGCGTCGATTCCATTCGCACGACCGAGCCGAGTCGGCCGCCACCGACGGTGTCGCGAACGCTCGTTCGCTTGCTGCGCGGATTGAACCGGGGTCCCTCGACGCGGTGCTCGAGGTCCGTCCACATGGACCCATCGCCGTCGCCCAACAGAAACGTCGAGGACGGACCGATGAGATCGCCGATCGCTTTTGTCGACTGCCCGTTGTTGAGCTTGGAATATTGTACGAGCGTGCCCAACGAATCGGACGGGGTGGCGTGAACGCGCGCGGCGACGGTCATCCAGATCGAATCCCCCGACGCGCGTACCGGACTAATCTCGGCTTCGCGTCCGGTGGATGGCGTGGTCAAGGCGTTCGCCGGCGCGAATGCGTTGGTGCCGAGGACGCGCCGACCGCTTGCATCACGAAGCTCGGCGCCGAGCGACTGCGCCGAGCGCGCGGCCAGTCGCTGCAACTCGGCCAGCGCCGCAGCACGGGTGCTGTCGGTCGGCTTCCGAAGAAATGCGGCGAACACGGGCGCGCTTGCCTGCTGGCGCGCGTCGGACAGCATGCGCTGTCCCGAGGCATCGAGGAGCGTCGCCAATTGTTGGGCGACCGCGTCGGTGCGCGACTGCGCGGCGCGCACGCTCGCGTTGCGCACGGCCGCGTAGGTGAGCGCCGCGAACACGCCCATCACGACGATGAGCAGTGCACAGATGAGGAGCGGCAAGGTCCACTCGATCGACCGCCTCCAGGGAAGGGAGGCGGGTGGCGTTGGCACCGCGGGGCCGGTTATCGGTTGCGACATGATCCCCAATTGGCGGATGGTCGTGCGGTGGGACGGTCGCGCGCGCGCCTCCCGATCGCCACCATGAGACGATTCCAATGTTCCGCCGCGCCGCGCCGCAGCGGACGTAGCGTTGGGCGCTCCGTTAGCCCGGCCGCGCTACCGTGCAGGTTACGCGCTGCCCAACGGAACGTTGCGCGACGTATCAGGCTGCTACACTGTGCGCGTGGCTAGCGCGGCGTCAAGTGGCAGTTGCGTAAATGCCGGGGCCGCGCTCGCCGACGGTGCGGCGCGCGCTCATCCAAATGACACCCGCCACCACCGCCGCGAGCGCGATCAGCTGCGCCATCGTCAGCACGCCGAAGAAGCGGTCGTCCTTCGCGCGCAAAAACTCGATGAGGAACCGCTCGATGCCGGCGAGCACCATATACACGCCGAACAGCCATCCCTCGGCGTGCTTGTGGTCGCGCAGGCGCCACAAGATGAGAAACATGATGAAGCCGAGCGTGATCTCGAACAGTTGGGTGGGATACACCGACAGCACTGTCGATGGCGTCGCGCCCGGCGGAATGGGCAAGTGAAACGTCGCCGCCATCTCGCCAGCCGTCGACGGCGGTGCGCCATGCGGGAACATGACGGCGAATCGCGAATGCCACGGCCGGCCGTAGTCGTCGCCGACGGCCCAACATCCCGTCCTGCCCAACGCATACGCGGCCGCGATACCGATGCCCGCGACGTCGGCGATGCGTTGCACGTGCAGATGCTTCAGCTTGATGACCAGGAGCACCGCGAGGATGCCGCCCAGCAGTCCGCCCCAGAACACGAAGCCGCCGCGGCTGATCAGATCGCGCGGGTCGCCGGTGAGGAAAAAATAGTAGATCTTCGCGCCGAGGAGGCCGCCCACGACCGCCGCGAGGATCAAGTCGCTGATCGGCTCGGGATCGTGTCCGCGCCGCACGAGCTCCCGTTGCGCGATCACCTGAGCGATCACGAACGCGAGCAGCACCGCGATGCCGAACCCGGTGAACGAGAACCAGCCCCACGAATACGCGAACGGATGATGAACGATCATGTGTCGAGCAATCCTGGTAGAGGCGCGGACGCAAATGCATTGAGCTCGAGCGGCGCCCAGTCGCCGCGTTCGGCGTGGAACAGGCCGGCGCGCGCGATCATCGCCGCGTTGTCGGTGGCGAGGCGCGGGCTAGGAGCATAGACCGCGGCGCCTCGCGGCGCCAGCCGCTCGCGCATCGCGCTCACGAGCGCGCCATTGCAGGCCACGCCGCCGCCCAGCACGACACGCGTCCGGCCGTATGCGTCGACGGCGCGCGCAGTCTTCTCGACCAGCGTGTCGATGAGTGCGTCCTGAAACGCGCGCGCGATGTCGGCGCGGTCGGCTTCGCCGTCCGCGCTCGTGCGCACGGCCGTGAGCACGGCGGTCTTGAGACCACTGAACGACATATCGTAGTAGTCGGGATCGCCGAGCTCGTTGATCGGATCGGAGCATGGGTCGCGTGAACCGGAACTTGTTGGCCGTGCTCGGCTGTCCGGCGGCGAGGCGCTCGATGTGCGGCCCGCCCGGGTACGGGAGGCCGAGCAACTTGGCCACCTTGTCGAACGCCTCGCCGGCTGCGTCGTCGCGCGTCGCACCGAGGAGCCGGTAGCGTCCCCACGCCTCGACGTCCAACAACAACGTGTGCCCGCCCGACACGAGGAGCGCCGTGAATGGCGGCTGGGCTTCGGCGTGCTCGAGCGCGGTCGCGAACAGGTGTCCTTCCATGTGGTGCACGCCGACCGCGCGAATGCGGTTCGCCGCAGGCGAGCGCTTTGCGCGAAGCCGAGCCCGACGAGCAGCGCACCGACGAGTCCGGGTGCGTACGTCACAGCGACCGCGTCCAGTGCCGATGCGGTGGTTCGCCGCATCGGCGAGCGCGCGCTCGACGACGGGGACGATGGCGGTGAGGTGCGCGCGCGACGCGATCTCGGGCACCACGCCGCCGAACACGCGGTGCACGTCCTGCGACAAGAATGACTAACGAGCGAAGCGCCACATCGGCGCCCGACCCTTCGACCACGGCGGCGGACGTCTCGTCACACGACGTCTCGATGCCGAGCACCCGCATCACGGCGAGGGCGCGTGCGGCGCGGCGTCGCGCGCGCCGAGGACGCGGATGCGTACCTGGGGCGGCGAGACGCGCATGCGGAGGCCGGCCGTGTCCACCGGCACGACGACGTCGGTGAGGGTATCGTGCACGTCCACTTGTCGGCGCTCCGTGTACACGGCCGAGAGCTTGCGCACCGCGTCGCGCGAGCCGCGCACCTCGACGCTGTCGGGATCCACGTTAGGCACGCCGATGACGTGGAACCCGCTGTCCGGCGTGAGCTCGAGGGCCGAGCGAACCGGCACCCGACGCGACTCGGTGATGCGCACGCGCAGGCTCATGGCCGACGGCCGCACGTCGCGCACGCGCGCATCCACGTTGCTCGGCAAGTCGACGTCGCCGGGGCGCAGCGAGAGCGTGAGGCGGGTGGCCGTGTCGGCGTCGATCACGCGGCGCAGCACGGGCAAGGTGGTGTAGAGCTTGAGCAGGTCGCGTCCGCGCCCAACGACGAGGGCCTGCACCGCCGGCACGCTGTCGACGAGTGTGACGCTCGAATCGTGAACCAGCGCCACGCGCACGTCGACCCATTCCTCGGTGGGCTCTTCGGCGCTCACGGCCAGCCACAACACGAGCGCGAAGAAGAGCGCCGCGAGCTTGAGCGGGAAGCGCGCCGTGACCATGGCCTGGAGCCGCTGCTCCATGGACCGTGCCCGCGCGCCTAACTGGTGCCGGTCCGGCGATGCCCCGGGGGCGGGCGACGTGGGCGGCGCCATTCAGCGAGCCGGCTCGGACAGGAGCTGGGACACCAACGCGCGGTTGGCGTCGGTGTTCCAGAGCGTGGCGCCGATGATCTTCTTGCGAATCACGCCATTGCGGCCGATGACGAACGTCTCGGGGACGCCCGTGGTCTGATACGTCTGCGCGATCGAACCGTCCGCATCGTGCAGCACCTGGAACGTGAGGCCGTAGTGCTTCACGAAATCGCGGATGGCCTGTGCTTTCCCCGGGACATCGATGCTCACCGCGACAATGTTCAGTCCGCGCCCGGCCATCTTCTGCTGGAGGTCCTCGATGCTCGGCATTTCGACGCGACAGGGCACGCAGTAGGTCGCCCAGATGTTGAGCAACACCACCTGGCCGCGGTACTGGTCTAACGACACGTTGCGCGGCGCCGCGTCGAGCGTGACGGCGTGGAAGTCCGGCGCCTTCGAGCCCGCGACCACCGCGCCTTCGCCGAAGAGATGCGTGGCGCCGAACAGCGCGACGGCGATGACGGCGAGAATGCCGCCGACCAGACTCCATTGTTGGCGAACGGTCATACGTGCTCCCGGCAGCGCTCTCTGAGCGCCGCGATTTCCGCCGCCGGATCGGCCGCGGCGAACACGGCGTGGCCAGCGACGAACGTATCCGCGCCCGCGCGCCACACATCGCGCACGGTCTCACGGCTGATGCCGCCGTCGACCTCGAGCACGGCGCCGCTGGATGATGCGTCCAGCAGCTTGCGTGCGCGTCGTACTTTGTCGACGCTCGACGGAATGAACGATTGTCCACCGTACCCTGGATTTACCGTCATCACGAGCAGGAGGTCCAGGTCGGCCGCGGATTCGCGGACCGTTTCGAGCGACGTGGCCGGGTTCAGGGCGACCCCGGCAAGGCAGCCGAGCTCTCTGATCCGGTTGATTTGGCGGTTCAGGTGCGGCGCCGTCTCGACGTGCAGCGTGAGCGAGCTCGCGCCCGCGGCGGCGAAGTCGTCGAAGTAGCGCTCGGGTTCGACGACCATGAGGTGGACATCGAGCGGCAGATCGGTGATGCGGCGCACCGTCTCGATGACCTTGGCGCCGAAGGTGAGGTTGGGCACGAACCGTCCGTCCATCACGTCGATGTGGATCCAGTCCGCGCCGCCCTGGGCGACGCGTTCGATCTCATCGGCCAGGTGCGCGAAGTCGGCGGACAGAATGGACGGCGCGATGCGGACGCTCATGGACGGCCGGCGAGGGTGATGTCGATGCGGGCGCCGGCATGGGCGGGGGAGCCGGCGGCCGGCGTCTGCGAGATCACAGCGTTAGGCGGAAGGTTGCTGGTGCTGTCGTACGACACGGTGCCCACCACGAAGCCGAGCTGCGTGAGCAGGGCGCGGGCGGCGTTGGCGTCCTGCCCCGTGATATCGGGGATGCTCACGGCCGCCGGCCCGGCGCTCACCGTGAAGCCGACCGGCGAGGGGACGGGCACGCGCGCGCCCACCGCCGGCGTGGTCGACAACACCTGGCCTAACGGAGCGTCGTTGTCGGCCTGCGACACGACGCCCACCTCGAGCCCGGCGTTCTCGAGCGTCTGCTGCGCCTGCTGGCGGGTGAGGCCCACCAGCCGCGGGACCTCGATCAGCCGCTGGCCGCGGCTCACGTCGAGCACCACCGTGAAGCCGGCGGGTTGCTTGCCGCCCGGCAGCGGATTCTGCGCCAGCACCGAGCCCGACGGCGCGGTGTTGTCGTAGCGCTGTTCGCCGCGCGCCGTCTTGAGCCCGGCCTTGGCGAGCATGGCCGCCGCGTCGGCGTACGGAATGCCGGTCACGTTAGGCACGGCGACGTCGGTGGCCGTGAGCGTGGACGGAAACACGAACAGCGCGACGATCACGTACGCGAGCAGGAATCCGATCGTGCCGACGACGAGAAACGGCAGCGGGCGCCGCGCCGCACCGCGCCAGGTCATCCGCCCACCCGCCTGAGCCGCGCCGCGAACGCGCCGTCCACGCCGTGCTTGTGCGGCAGCACCCGCAGGCGCCCCGCGTCGAGCACCGATGCCGGCACCACGCCGTCCGCCGGCGGCTCGAGCCGCCACTCGGCGTTCTCGGCCAGGAAGCGCTCGATCTGCGCATCGTTCTCTTCGGGCTCGAGCGAGCACGTGCTGTAAATGAGCAACCCGCCCGGACGCACCGCGCCCGCCGCCGCGCTCAGAATGCTGCGCTGCATCGCCGCCATCACCGCCAGGTCGGACACCTTGAGCCGCCACCGCGCGTCGGGATGGCGCCGGAACGTACCCGTGCCGGTGCAGGGCGCGTCGACGAGCACCGCGTCGACCGGACCGATCGCCGTGTGGCGCGCGTCGCTCACGACGGGAATCACCGACCGCGCCTCCAGGCGATGGAGATTGGCGAGCAGCCTTTGCATGCGCGCCTCCGAGCGATCCACCGCGAACACGTGACGCGCTTCGCGCGACAACTCGAGCGCCTTCCCGCCGGGCGACGCGCAGAGGTCGGCGACCACGCTGTCCGGCGGCACGTCCGCGTACCGTACCACGAGCGTCGACGCCGGATCCTGCACGAAGAACAACCCTTTGCGGAACGCGCCTAACTCGACCAGCGAGACGCTGCTCGCCAGCTGGATGCTGTCGGACACGAGCGGCGCATCCTCGACGCGCACGCCGGCCGACTCGAGCGTCGCCTCGAGTTGCTCGCGGACGATGCCGAACGGGCGGAGCACGATGGCCGGCTCGCGGTTGTTGGCTTCGAGCAGGTGTTCGGTGTCCCGGGCGCCCCACCGTGCCACCCACCGCGCCACGAGCCACCGTGGATGCGAGTGCCTGAGCGCGAGCGCATCGACGGGATCGAGCAGATGCGGCAGCGTGAGCGCATCGCGCTCGCGCTCGAGGCGCCGGAGCACCGCGTTCGCGAGGCGGCTGGCGCCCATGCCGTGGCGCTGCTTGGCCAGCTCGACCGTCTGCGCGATCGCCGCGTAGGGCGGCACGCTGCCCATGTAGAGCAACTGGTCGACGCCTAACCGAAGCAGATCGATGAGATCGGGGTCGAGCCGCGCCAGGCCGCCGCGCACGCGCGCATCGAGGTGCGCGTCGATGATCGAGCGCCGGCGCAGCATGCCGTACACGAGCTCCTGCGTCCAGCGGCGGTCGCGCGCGTCGAGTCGCGGCGCGCGGCGCTCGAAGGCCGGGTCGAGCAAATCGCCTTGGCGCAGATCGGCGCACAAGTCGGCCGCGACGCGACGCGATTCGGTCACCGCGCCGCCGCCCGTCTCGTGCAACACGTGCGTGCCCTGCGCGCGCGATTCGCTCACTCCAACAGCCCCTCCGTGGGAGACGACGGCACTGCTACTTCACGACGCGGCATGCGGCCGGCGAGATACGCGAGCCGTCCCGCCTCGACGCCCAACCGCATCGCGGTCGCCATGCGCACCGGATCGGCGGCGGCGGCCAGCGCCGTGTTCATGAGGATGCCGTCTACACCCTGTTCCATGGTGAGGCACGCATCGGACGCCGTACCAACGCCGGCGTCGACGATCACCGGGATCGACACGCAATGCTTGATGGTGCGAATGGAAAACTCGTTCAACAAACCGAGCCCCGACCCGATGGGCGACGCGAGCGGCATCACCGCGACGGCGCCCGCATCCTCGAGGCGCAGCGCGGTGATGAGGTCGTCGTTGGAATAGGCCATCACCTTGAACCCTTCGGCGGCCAGCGTGCGCGTGGCGTCGAGCAGCCCGGCCGTATCGGGCAGCAACGTTTCGGCGTCGCCAATGACCTCGAGCTTCACCCATTCGTTGAAGCCGGCGGCGCGCGCCAGCCGGGCGTAGCGCACGGCATCATCGGCGTTGTAGCAGCCGGCCGTGTTGGCGAGCAGGAAGAAACGCTGCGGGTCGAGGTGGTACAGGATGCCCTCGTCGCGCGTGCGGTCCAGGTTCACGCGACGCACGGCGACCGTCACCACTTCGGCGCCGCTGGCATCGATGGCGCGCACCATCGCGTCGTTCGACGGATACTTGCCCGTCCCCACCAAGAGACGCGAGCGGAATTCGCGTCCCGCGATGGTGAACGCCGTGTCGAGCGAGGCAGCTTCAGGGCGCGCGGGGCTGAGCAGCGTGGTCACTTCACCCTCCTCCAACGAAATGCACGATTTCGATCGTGTCGCCTGTGGCGAGGCGGAGGGCATCGTATTGCGCGCGGTCCCGCAAAATCGTGCGGTTGTGTTCCACGACGACGAGTTGGGGATCGAGCGCGAGCGTACGCAGGAGGTCACCCATCGTGGATCCGGCGCGGACGGAGCGCGCCTCGCCGTTCACCACGGGTGCAATCGTCGCGCTACTGACCGTGATGTCGCTCATAGCGGGAAAGATAGTCGGCGGCGGCGCGTTCGGCATCGCTCGCGCCCCAGATCCCGCTGATGGCCGCCACTCCGTGAGCACCTGCATCGAGGAGTGACCGCACGTGGTGCGGCTTGATGCCGCCGATCGCAATGACGGGCACGGTGACGAGGGCGGCGGTTTCGCGCACCAGCTCGAGTCCGCGGGCCGGCTGTCCCGGATGCGTCGGCGTGTCGTACACGTGGCCCGCGACCACCCAGTCGGCGCCGTCCTTGGCCGCTGCGGCGGCGTCGCGTGGCGCGTGCGCGCTCGCGCCCAGCGGCATTGCCCCGGCCATGCGGCGGGCGTCGGCCACCGAGAGCGAGGGCGTGGTGAGCTGCGCGGCCGACGCGCCCGCGGCGCACGCGACGTCGACGCGATCGTTGATCACGACCCAGGCGCCGGTGCGCTCGCGCACCGCGCCTAACGCAACGGCGAGCTCGTACAGCCGCACGGCGGGCACGATGCGCGCCCGCAGGTGCACGGCGCCCTGGGGACCCAGCGCCTCCATCACCCGCCGCGCGCGCGCGACGAAATCGGGGCGCGCCAACACGCCGTCGCTGGTCACGGCGTGGACGAGCGGGATCACGGGACGAGGGTTGCGTTAGGCCAGTCGATCGCCCGCCGACACGCCGCGCCCCGCCGCCCACTGGCCGCTCGTCATCCGGCGGCGCCCCGTCGGTTGGACGAAGGCAATCGACACCGCGCCGTCGCCGCAGGCGACCAGCATGCCGGTGTCGTCCACCGCCAGCACATCGCCGGGCCGATGATCGCCATGGTCGCCGGCGTCGGTCTCGCGCGCGCCGAACAGCTTCACCTCGGCGTCGCGGAGCAGCGCGTAGGCGCCCGGCTTGGGGTCGTACGCGCGAATGAGGCGCGCCACGACGCCGCACCCATCCTGCCACGGCACGCGCGCCATGGCGCGATCGATCTTGGCGGCGCGCGTCGCCGCCGCGTGATCCTGCGGCCGCTCGCTGGACTGTCCAACGGCGAGCAGCATCAGGGCTTCGACTAACGCCAGCGCGCCGAGCTCCGACAACCGGAGCTCCAGCTCGCCGAACGTTTCATCGGAGGCGATGGGGGTGCGCGCCTGCAGCAGAATCGGGCCCGCGTCCAGCTCGGGCACCATGCGCATGATGCTGACGCCGGTCTCGATGAAGCCGTCGCGGATCGCCGCCTGGATGGGCGCGGCCCCGCGCAATTTGGGCAGCAGCGATGCGTGCACGTTGATCGTGCCTAACGGAGGCAGCTCGATGAGGGTGCGCGACAGGATGTGCCCGTACGACACCACCACCGACACCTCCGGCTCGTACGCCGCGAGCTCGGCCCGGAACAGGTCGCCGCGCGGCTTCTCGGGTTGCAGCACCGGAATACCCTCGACGACCGCAGCTTCCTTCACCGGCGACGGCACGAGCGTGGATCGCGACCGCCCCTGCGCGCGGTCCGGCTGCGTGATCGCCGCGACGACTTCGAATCCTTCACCGAGCAACGCGCGCAGAGAGGGCACGGCAAACGTGGACGTCCCCCAGAAGAGGACGCGCACGTCAGAGCTCCTCGTCCCGCCGATGACTGCCCGCGGCTTCCTGCGGTGTCAGCTTCCGGATGTGCGACCGATCGCCGTCCTTCTGCCGCGCCTTCTCCCATTTCGCGAGCGCCGCGCGCCGCTTCACGAGACTCAAGTAGTCGATGAACAGGCGCCCGTGCAGATGATCGATCTCGTGTTGCAGACACCGCGCGAGCAAATCGTTGGCATCCACCTCGAATGAGTCGCCGTTGCGATCCTGCGCCCGCACGATCACGCGCATCGCGCGCTCCACGTCGCCGTAAATGTCGGGAATCGACAAGCAGCCCTCCTCACCCTTCTGCTTGCCCTCGGCGAGGATGATCTCGGGATTGATCACGACGAACGGTTTCTCGTCGACGTCGATCACCGACAATTGCTCCGGGCGTCCAACCTGCGGCGCCGCGAGGCCAATGCCCTTGGCTACATACATGGTCTCGAACATGTCGTCGATGAGCCGCTGCAGGTCGGGCGTGATGTCCGTGACGGGAACCGTCTCCTGGCGCAGAATCGGCGCGCCCAAGACGTAAATGTCGAGCAAGCTCACGTCGTGCTGCTCCCGCTGGTTGCGCTGTCTGCGGGTTTTGGCCCAACGCGCGCGATGCGTCCGCGCTCGACGATGATGCGCGACTCGGCAGATTTGATCGTGATCCGGTCATCCATGGAAGGCGCGGCTGTGCCATCCTTGACCGTCCCCTTGATGAAAATCACTTCGCCAACGATTCCACCGGCAGTCACGACTTCATTGCCCTTCTTGAGATTGCGCAGCGTTTCTTCCTGCTGTTTTCGCTGCTTGCTCTGTGGACGCAGGATCAGAAAATAGAACGCAATCACCAGCGCTCCGATCTCGACCCCGATCATGAGGATGCCCCTGTTGTCTGTCGCGGCCGGTGCGGCGGACTGCGCGAAGGCGGCGGCGATGAGCCAGAAATGTGCGATCATGGTACCGTGGCGGATCCGGAGTGGTATCGGCTGAGCCAGTCGAGGCTCCAGCCATTGAAGGATCCCTCGGCGATGGCGAGCTGCGCCGCACGCATGAGGGAGACCAGGAAATGTACATTGTGCAGTGACAGAAGGCGCAGGCCGAGCACCTCGTCCGCCGCGAAGAGGTGGCGGATGTACGCGCGGCTGAACCGCCGACACGTCGAGCACGTGCAGTCGGGGTCGAGCGGGCGCGGGTCCAAGCGCCAGCGGGCGTTGCGCACGTTCACGCGACCGTCGTTGGTGAACGCCGTGCCGGTGCGACCCATGCGCGTGGGCGCTACGCAATCGAACAGGTCGACGCCGCGACGCACTCCCTCCACGAGATCGTCGGGGAATCCGACGCCCATGAGGTAGCGCGGTCGGTCGCGCGGGAGGGCGTCGTTGGTCACGTCGAGAATCGCGGACATGTCGTCCTTGCTTTCGCCCACCGACAATCCACCCACGGCGTAGCCGGCCCAACTGCCCATGTCTTGAATCGCCTGTGCCGCTTCGCGACGCAGCGACGGGTGGATGCCGCCTTGCACGATGGGGAACAACGCCTGCGGACGTGCATCGGTCGCGGCGGTGGCGCGGTGCGATTCCCACGTCGACCGGCAGCGGGCGAGCCATCGCACGCTGCGTTCGCTCGCGTCGCGGGAGTCGGCCAGCACGGCCTGGCCCGGGATGACGTGATCGAGCTGCATCACGACATCGGCGCCCAGATCGCGTTGAATCTCGATCACGCGCTCGGGCGTGAAGAAGCGGGTCGAGCCGTCGATGTGGCTTCGGAATTCGACGCCGTCTTCGGTGACGCGGCGCATCCCTTCGAGGGAGAACACCTGGAAGCCGCCCGAGTCGGTGAGCATGGGTCCGTCCCACTGCATGAAGCGGTGGAGTCCGCCTAACGCACGGACGACGTCCTCGCCCGGGCGCAGGTGCAGATGGTACGTGTTGGCCAGGATCATCGGCGCGCCGATGGCGCGGAGCTCGGCCGGGTCGAGTGTTTTCACGGTGGCGAGCGTGCCGACGGCCATGAAGGCCGGAGTCGGGACGTCGCCGTGCGGCGTGGTGAAGGTGCCCGCCCGCGCAGCGCCGGCGGTGGCGTGCACCGAAAACGCGAACCCCGGCACGTCGGATGCGCCCGTCGAGCGTGCGGGTGGAGCGGCGGTCATTGCGTTAGACGGAGTCGATCTGCACGCGCACGTCGGCGGCCGTGGGCGCGCACGCGTACAATACCGTTAGGCCTGGCGGCGCGGGAGGGGCGGCGAGCACGCGGGCGTCGGGCGCGAGTGTCAGGCGCGCCGCCAGGCCGCCCGCGATGTCGTCGAACGTGGCGTCACCGGATCCGCGGCGGATCGACGCGCGCTCCACGCGTCCCGCCGAATCGAGCGCCAAGCCAATGGTGACCGCGCCGCGCCGCTGGTCGCGGGACCCCAGCAGCCGCGGGCATTCGATGACCATCATTTCCGCGAGACGCGCGCGCATCTCGACCGGCGAGATGCGCGCGGCGGTTTGCGGCGGCTCGTACACCCGTACGGTTCCCGCCGCGCACGCCGCCGTCACGCCGGCGAACGCGACCGCGCTACACGACAGCCATCGCGTCGCCGTACGAATAAAACCGGTAGTTCCCATCTATTGCCTCACGATACGCCCGCATGGTGAGATCGTAGCCCGCGAGCGAAGCGACGAGCATCAAGAGCGTCGACCGGGGAAGATGAAAATTGGTGATGAGTTTGTCCACGCCGTGGAAGGCGTATGGCGGCCGAACGAACAAACGCGTCTCACCGCGCGTCGCCGCGAACGCGTCGCCGGCGCGCGAGGTGCTTTCCAGCGTGCGTGCCGCGGTCGTGCCCACCGCCCAGATCGAGCCGCCGCGCGCGCGCGTCGCGGTGAGTGCGCGCGCGGCGTCGGCGCTCACGTCGAACCATTCTTCGTGCATCACGTGTTCTGCCGGATCGTCTACCTCGACCGGCTTGAACGTGCCGGCGCCCACGTGCAGGACCACGTTCACCCGCTCGACATCGCGGCGCGCGATGGCGTCCAACAACGCGGGTGTAAAGTGCAGGCCGGCCGTCGGCGCCGCCACCGAACCCTGCTCATTGGCGTACACGGTTTGATAGCGATCGCCGTCGAGCGCCGTGTCGGGTCGCGCGATGTAGGGCGGCAGGGGGACGTGTCCGTGGCGCTCGATGGCCGCTTCGACATTGCCCGCGGCGACGTCGAGGCGCACGACGCGCGTTCGGCGTTCCGTCTGTTCGAGCACGTGGACATCGAACCCGGGCGCCACCGTAAGGTGGCGGCCGGGGCGCAGCTTGCCGCCCGGACTCACCATTGCTTCCCAGCGATCGCCGTCCAGCCGGCGAAGCAGGAGCACTTCGCCGGGCGCGCCCGATGGCCTCGTGCCTAACAGACGGGCCCGGAACACGCGCGTGGTGTTGAGGACGAGCGCGTCGCCCGGGCGCATCAGCGCCGGCAGGTCGCGAAAGACGCGATGGGTGATGCGTTGGGCGGCGCGATCGACCACCATCAGCTTGCACGCGTCGCGCGGCTCGACGGGCTCTTGCGCGATGCGATCGGGAGGCAGCTCGAAGTCGTAGTCCGACGTGCGTGAACCGTCTGTCACTCCGCGACCGTAATCGTACTCCGGCGCGAGATGCGGCGCCCGCTGTGGTCGTCGGACACGGTCACCTCGAGGTGGTACGCACCGGGCGGCGCGTCGGCCATGTCGAGCGTCACGTAATCGACGGCGGCGTTCTGCGCCGGAATCTGCCGCGGGAACGAGAGCGCCACCGAGTCGGCGCCGCTGCGCGACAGGCCGATCGCGCCGGCGACGCCGCCCACGATCTTGGCGACGAACGCGCCGATACCGCCGCCCCGAGCGCGCGACACCGTGATCGACACGGTGTAGTCGTCCGATCCGTTGGCCGGCGTTAGGCCGTACGTCTCCCACAACAGCGAGAACGGGCGCCCGCGCTCCACGCGGCCAAAGTTAGGCGTAATGTCGAAGTCGCTCCACCGCGCGGGCGCGACGCCCGGCTTGGGCGCCACCTTGCCGGCGACCAGCAGATCGCTCAATCCGAATCCGCGCTCATCCGCCAGCTCGATGCGGCTCGCGCCGCGGGCGCCGCGCATTGCGTCGGGTTGCAGCGCCTCGACCCGATAGAGGAACGTGCCCGGTCCGACGCGTTCGCTCCACGTCCGAATCTGGTTGGAGTCGCCGCGAGCGAAATTGACCACCCCTTGATCGGTTCGCCGAAACACCGAATCGGCCCGCCAGGTGAATCCCTCGAACGTCACTTCGAGCATGCCGCGCACCAGGTCGATGCCGCTCAGCATGCGCGCCACCGGGACCTGCGCAGCGACGTACACGTCGCCCGAATCGCCCGGCGCGCGGAATCGCACCGCATTCACGTTGATCGAGTCGACCAGGTGCGTCTCGCCGGCGTTGCGCCACACCACGGGAATCGTGTCGCGCAGATGCCTAACTTCGCGCTTGTCATCGGGCTCGAGCGTCACCACGCCGTACGTGGGCAGCTGGTCGAACAGGAACGCCTCGTCGGACGCATACCACCAGAGCACGCGGATGTCGTGCTGATGCGTCAGGAACGGGTCGGCCGGAATCGAAATCACGGCCGGCGGCGGACCGTACCGCACGTACACTTCGCCTTCGTCGGTGTCGGCGCCGTTGATGTCGAACTCTTCCACCCCGAAGCACAACTCGGCGTACGCCACGCGACTCAGAAACTCGAGGCGGTGTGCGTTGTCCGCTTCCGCCCACAGGGGATCGGCCATCAGCCAGTACATGCGCTGCAGGTTCGCCTGCTCGGCGGGCGGCAGGTCCGCCGTCTCGACCGAATCCTTAGTGGTGAAGATGCGCGACAGCCGGTCGTAGCGCGCGCGCTCGCGCTCCGGCAATAACCGGAGTCCGGTGTGGAACGCCTTCGATGACGCGGCATCATCGTTCAGCCGGTGCGTGGCGAGACCGTACGCCAACCACGCCCACGCGTCGGTGGAGTCCTCGTTGAGACGGACCCGCGCCAAGTGCTGCATCTCCACCCACCGCTTCCGGTCGGCGAGCGCCATGTAGCCGTGGCGCAGGGCGCTTGCGTTAGACGGATCGGCCACGAGCGCGTCCGAGAAATAGTCCCAGGCCTTGAAGTACTCGATCTGCCCCGACCAGTCCTGCGAGGCGGAGCGGATGGTCTCGGTATTGATGAAGTAGCCGATCGTGCGCGGATCGTGCAGCGCCGTGCGATCTTTGATGTTCTTGAGGACCACACTGTAGATGTGTCCGTTGGCGCGGTCGAGGTAGCGGCGCCACCACGTCATGCCCAGCTGGTCGGACGCTCGCGAGATGCCTAACGAATCGTTGGCCTGGCGCGCCAGCTCCAGCGCTTTCTCGAATAGCGACGTCGCGTGCGACCGCACCGAGGACGAGTTCGACGTGAGGTCGAACCGGCCCAGGTCCACCAGATACTCGGGCGACGTGCTGCTGTACTTGGTGGCCAGCCGCAGCGACGAATCGGCCAGTTCCAGCAGCGAGTCGTTGGCCGCCCGCTTCATGTAGCCGGTGCGCTTCTCGGCGTTGGCCAATCGCCACGCGAGCACGCCGCGCGCGTGCCAGGCCGCGCCGTCGGTGTGGTTGGTGCGGAGGACCTCGTCCATCGCGTGCAGCGCCGAGAGCGAGTCCTGGCGCGTCTCCAGCGTTGGGCGCGGTCGCGACGCGACCGTTTCCTGCGCGCGCGCGAGCCGGGGAATGATGGACGCGGCGCCGATGCAGAGGACGACGGCGAGAAACCGGCGCATGGCCAAGCAATACGCTGGGGCCGGCTCAAAAGTCAAGCGCTGCCCAACCGAGGCGCTAGAACAACGTCGGCTGCGCCGCTCCCGGCTGCGGGACGACGTATCCGAGGTGACGGTACGCGTGAGGCGTCGCGACGCGGCCTCGCGCCGTCCGCTGGAGGAAACCGTTCTGCACCAGAAACGGCTCATACACCTCCTCGATCGTCACCTCGTCTTCGCCGATCGCAGCGGCGATCGCGCCCAAACCCGCCGGACCGCCGTTCCACTTTTCGATGATCGCCTTGAGAATCCGACCATCCATGTCGTCCAACCCGTACTCATCGACGTCGAGCATCTCGAGCGCTGCCGCCGCCACCGCGCTCGTGATTGCGCCGTCCGCTCTCACCTGTGCGTAGTCGCGCACGCGCCTGAGCAATCGATTCGCAACACGCGGCGTGCCGCGCGAGCGTCGTGCCAACTCGTGAGCGCCGGCGCGATCGATCGGTACCTTGATCACCAACGCCGACCGGAGCACGATCTGCTCCAGGTCTTCCACCGGATAAAAATCCAGTCGCAGTGGGATACCAAAGCGCGCTCGCATTGGCGGAGTCAAGAGTCCGAAGCGAGTGGTGGCTCCGATGAGGGTGAACCGCTCGATCGGCATGGTGATGGTCTGCGATTTCGGACCTTCCGACAGCCGGATGTCGATCCGGTAGTCTTCCATTGCCGGATAGAGAAACTCTTCGATTATCGCGCGCAACCGGTGGATCTCGTCGATGAACAGGATGTCGCCCTCGCGGAGATTCGTGAGGGGGCCGACGAGATCGCCGGGTTTTTCGAGCGCCGGCCCGGACGTCGTGCGAATGTTGACGCCCAACTCACGCGCGACGAGCTCGGCCAATGTGGTCTTGCCGAGTCCCGGCGGGCCGAAGAAGAGCGTGTGGTCCAACGGCTCGCGTCGGCCGAGCGCCGCTTCGATCGCGAGGCTCAGGCTGTCCTTCGCTTTCGTTTGACCGATGAATTCGGCGAGGCGCTGCGGACGGAGTGACAGCTCCACGGCCGATTCCTCGGCGATGACTTCGGGCGTGGTGATTTCGGCGCGCGCCATGAACGAAAATGAGCGACGAGACGACGGCGGGGGAAGGGGTGCAGTTGCGTCAGGTGAAATCGGGTGGTAGCTTCGCTCCCATAGAATTCCTTTGGGAGAAGGCGGCGCCATGCAACTCGATCTCGTGCGGGGCACGTTGGACATGATGGTGCTGCGCGCGCTGTCGTGGCACGCGATGCACGGGTACGACGTGGCGCGGTGGCTCGAGCGCGTGAGCGACGACGCGCTCAAGGTGGAGGAAGGATCGTTATATCCGGCGTTGCACCGGCTGGCGTCGCGCGGATGGGTGACGGCGCAGTGGGGCCTGTCGGAGAACAACCGGCAGGCCAAGTACTACACGATTACGGCGCAGGGGCGGAAGCAGCTCAGGCAGGAAACAGAAACGTGGGCCGCATTCATCGCGGCAGTGGCGAAGGTGCTCGAGGCGCGGCCGGCGTAAGGACGAGAGAGACACATGGCTTGGATTCCCGATCGATATCGCGACCTTCGCGCGATGGTGCGCGGCGCCCGTCCTGGGCGCGACGTGTCCGACGAGTTTGCGCACCACCTGGCGATGCGCGTTGCCGAGAACGAAGCACGCGGGATGTCGCCGGCCGAGGCGCGCGCCGAGGCGGTGGCCCGGTTAGGCGACGTGGACGCGTATCGCCGCGAGGCGTGGGCGATCGACGAGCGGGCGGCGCGGGCCGGCCGCCGGATCGAGCTGCGCGATGCGTTAGGCCGGGAGACGCGGCTCGCCGCGCGGGCGTTGCGCCGGTCGCCGGGCTTCACCCTGGTGGCTTTCATCACCTTGGCGTTGGGCATCGGCGCCGCGACGGCGATCTTCACGCTGCTCGACGACGTGGTGCTGCGGCCGCTGCCGTATCCCGCCGAGAACCGGCTGGTATGGATCGAGAGCGAGACGTCGGGCGCGTCGTCGACGCCGTGGGCGGTGTCGGAGGCGGGGTATTTCTACTACCGGGCCCACACCCGGACGCTCGATGCGTTAGGCGCGTTCGCTCCGCGCGACGTGGGCGTCCTCCTGCCTAACGGAGCCGAGGCGCTGCCGGCGGCGTACGCGACGGCAAGTACGTTCGACGTGCTCGGCCTGCGCATGGCGCTCGGACGTCCGATCCAACGCGCCGACGATCAGCCGGGGACGGGCACCGTCGCGGTGTTGAGTCATCGGTTCTGGATGCGCGAATTCCACGGCGACTCCTCGGTCATCGGGCGAACCATCCGGCTGGATGACGGCGCGCGCACCGTGGTCGGCGTGCTGGCGCCCGGCGAGGAGCCGCCCAAGCAATCGGTGGACCTGTGGCTCACGCTCAATCTCGATCCGTCGGCGCCGCCGGTGAACTCGCACTACCTGAGCGTGGTGGGCCGGCTGGCCCCGGGCGCGGATGCCGCCGCCGCGCAGCGAGACCTTGCACGCCTAACGGAACGCTTTCCCGATGACCTGCCGGCCGCGTATTCGCCGAGCTTCATGCAGCTGTATCACTTCACCGCCGGCGTCCGGTCGCTGCGCGCCGAGGTGGTCGGCGACGCGGCGCACGGGATCTGGATCGTGCTCGCATCGGCCGCCCTGCTTCTCGTCGTCGCGTGCGCCAACGTCGCGAATCTCTTCCTCGTGCGCCTCGAGGCGCGGCGCCGCGAGGTGACGATCCGGATGGCGATCGGCGCCGAGAGCGCGCACCTGGCCTGGCACTATCTCACGGAGAGTTTGCTCCTGTGTCTTGCGGCGGGCGGCGCGGCGTTGCTGCTCGCGGACGGCGCGATCCACGTGCTGCTCGCGCTCGCGCCATCCACGCTGCCGCGGTTGAGCGGCGTGCATCTGGGCGGCGCCAGCGCCGCGTGCGCGCTGGGGCTCGCCGTGGCGGCGGCGCTGGTCTTCGGTTCGCTGCCGCTCGTGAGGCGACAAATGGACGTGGCGACGTTGCGCGACGGCTCGCGCGGTCTCACGGCCTCGCCCGTGCGGCGCGCCGCGCGCGGCGCGCTGGTGGTGACGCAGACCGCGCTCGCGCTGGTGCTCCTGGCCGCGTCGGGCCTCATGGTGCGCAGCCTGCTCCGCCTGCACGACGTTAGGCCGGGGTTCGATCCGCACGGCGTGATCGCCATCGACGTGGGGCTCTCATCCGCGCACAACACAACCTACGAGCAGGCGGCGGCGTTCTGGCACACGTTCGTGGACCGCGTCGGCGCGCTCCCGAACGTCGACGCGGCCGGCGCCATCTCGGGGTTGCCCGTGGATGGGAACGCGTCGTGCGCCACGTTGCACGTGGAGGCGCACCCCATCCCGCCGGACGCCGAGCCGCCGTGCGTGACCAAGGTGCTCGTGACGCCGGGCTATTTCCAGACGATGCGCATCGCGGTGCGCGGGCGCGCCCCCACGTGGGGCGACGTCGAGGGGCACGCCGCCGGCGTCGTGGTGAGCGGCCGCCTCGCCGCGCGGATGTGGCCTAACGAAGAGGCCATGGGGCAGGGGCTCGGCGCCGGCAGCCTGCCCCCGTTCTTCCGCGTGGTGGGCGTGACGGGCGACGCGCGCACGGCGGGGCTCGACCATCCGCCCACGGACATCGTGTACTACCCGATCGTGCCGATCCCGGGCAACGGGCTCTGGGGGCCGGGCGGCGGGCTCACGCTCGTCGCGCGCGCCCGCGCCGGGTCGCCGGCGGCGCTCGTGCCCGAGATCCGTCGGGCGCTGCGCGACCTGGATCCCGAAGCGCCGGTGGCCAACGTGCGCACCATGGATGCGGTGATGGCGCATGCGATGGCGCGGACCACCTTCACGATGCTGCTGTTAGGCGCGGCCGCCGCCATGGCGCTGGTGTTGAGCGCCGTCGGCATGTACGGCGTCTTTCGTATCTCGTCGGCCAGCGCCGCGGCGAGATGGGCATTCGCCTGGCCCTCGGCGCCACCGGCCCCAGGTGACGCGCCTCGTGGTGTGGGAATCGGCGCGGCTGGCGGCGTTGGGCATCGCCATTGGGGTGGCCGGCGCGCTCGCCACGACGCGCGCCATGCAATCGTTGTTGTTCGACGTGAGCCCGACGGACCCGCTTACGTTAGGCGCGGTGGCCGCGCTGCTGCTGGGCGTCGCCGTGGGCGCGTCGTGGCTGCCGGCCCGCCGCGCGTCGCGCGTCGATCCGGTCGACACGCTCCGCGCCGGCTGACGCCCGCGGCGCGCTAGACGCGCGCCGCGAGCTGCGCCAGGCGCTCCGCCGCCGCCTCGAGCGTCGCGCGCTTCTTGCAGAACGCGAACCGCACCAGCGATCTGCCTAACGCAGCGTCGTGGTAGAAGCTCGAGCCCGGCACCGTGGCCACGCCGATCTCGCGCGTCATCCACGTCGCGAACGCGACGTCGTCCTGGTCGCTCAACGCCGAAAAATCCGCCAGCACGTAGTACGCGCCCTCGGGCGTCGTGTACGTGAACCCCGCGTCGCCCAGCGCCGCGCACAACACGTCGCGCCGCTCGCGATAGTCCCGCGCGAGATGATTGTAGTAGTCGGCGTCGAACGCCATGCCCACGGCGGCCGCGGCCTGCAACGGCGCCGGCGCGCCTACCGTTAGGAAGTCGTGCACCTTCCGGATGGCCGTCGATGCCGCCCCCGGCGCGATCGCGTAGCCCAGCCGCCACCCCGTGCAGCTGAACGTCTTCGAGAGACCCGAGATCGTCACCGTCCGCTCGCGCATCCCCGGCCACGTCGCCAACGCATGGTGCGCGCCCGCATAGCGGATGTGCTCGTAAATCTCGTCCGTGAACGCCCACGCGTCGTGCTCCTGGCACAACTCGGCGATGAGCGACAGCTCGTCGCGCGACAGCACGCGCCCCGACGGATTGTGCGGCGTGTTGACGATGATGGCCTTGGTGCGCGCGCTGAAGGCCCGGCGGAGCCGCTCGGGATCGAGCGTCCACTTGGACGGCTCGAGCGGCACGAACACCGGCTTCGCGTCGGCGAGGATCGCGTCGGGGCCGTAGTTCTCGTAAAACGGCTCCAGCACCACGACCTCGTCGCCCGGATTGACTAACGCAAGGAACGTGGCCGCCATCGCCTCGGTCGCGCCGCACGTCACCGTGATGTCGCGATCCGGGTCCACCTCCATGCCGTACCAGCGCCGGTACTTCTCGGCGATCGCGAGGCGGAGCGCCGGCGCGCCCCACGTGATCGCGTACTGGTTGATGTCGCCCTGCACCGCCGCGCATGCCGCATCCTTCATCGGCCCCGGCATCGCGAAGTCGGGGAAGCCCTGCGCGAGATTGATCGCGCCGTGCTGCTGCGCGATCCGCGTCATCTCGCGGATCACGGATTCCGTGAAAGTCGTGGCCCGTTGGGCGATCATGAGCTCCCGCGCTCCGGTGGGATTGTGTCGCTCATCATAGAGCGCCGAGCGATGTCCGGCTAGGGCGGAGGCCGCCCGCGCGTTGCCTCAACCGCCGCCCGTGATGCGCGACAACGCCGCGCGGATCAGCTCCGACGCGGTGAGTCCTTTGCCGTCCGCCTCCACCACGCGGCGCACAGCCTTCTCCGCCTCCACGCTGCTGTAGCCGAGCGACACCAGCGCCCGCAGCGCATCATCGGCGGCCACGCTCACGGGACGCGCGCCGCTCTGCGCCACCGCGACATCGTCCAACTTGTCGGCCAGGTCCACCACCAAACGCTCGGCCTTCTTGCGGCCGACGCGCGGCACGCCCTGCAGCGTGGCCAGATCCTTCTCCTGAATGGCGCGCACCAATCGCTCGGCCGAGAGCGCGGACAGGAGTCCGATCGCCAACGCCGGACCCACGCCGTTCGCCGTGAGCAGCCGTTCGAACACCCGCTTCTCGTGGACGCTCGTGAAGCCGAACAGCATCCACGCGTCGTCCCGCACCACGACGTGCGTGTGCAGCGTGACCGTGTCGCCCAGGCGCGGGAGGTGCTCGTACGCGCCTAACGGAATGGTGAGCCCGTACGCCACGCCGCCGGCGGTCATCACTTCCACGCGGTCCAGGTCCTTGGCGACGAGCGTGCCGCTCACCTGCGCGATCATGGCACCCGCTCCAGCGCCGGCGCGCGCCACGTGAGCAGGTACGCCAGCGCGGCCGCCACGCCATCGGCCGCATCGTTAGGCTGCGGCGCGCTCTTGAGGCGCAGCAACCGCGCGACCATGAACTGCACCTGCTCCTTGGTTGCCGCGCCCGTGCCCACCACCGCCTTCTTGATCTCGGCCGGCGGATACTCGGCGATCGCCATCCCGTGCTGCTGCGCCGCGAGCAGCACCACGCCGCGCGCGTGGCCCAGGACGACGGTGGTGCGCACGTTCTTGGCGTAAAACACGTCTTCGATGGCCAGTGCGTTAGGCTGGTGGCGCGCGATGATGGCGCGCACCTCGTCGTAGATCCCCGCCAGCCGCACGCTCAGCGTATCGCGCGGCGCCGTCCGGATCACGCCGCACTCGATAAGCGAAAGGGAGCCGCGCGGCTCCCCTGGGATGTCCGACACCACGCCGTAGCCCGTGGCGGCCGTGCCCGGATCGATGCCTAAAACAATCACGCGGTGCGGCTCACGCCTTCGCCAGTTCGGCGAGGTCGATGTCGAAGTTCGCTTCCACCTTCTGCACGTCGTCCAGGTCTTCCAACTCTTCCATCAACTTGAGCAGCGTTTCGGCCGTCTTGCCCTCGACGTGCACCGTGGTCTTGGGAATCATCGCGATCTCGGCGCCGTCGGTGGCGATCTTCTTTTCTTCGAGCGACGCCTTCACCGCGTGCAGCGACGCCGGATCCGTCGAGATCACGTACCGGTCGTCCTCGCGCGCGAGATCTTCCGCGCCCGCCTCGAGGGCCGCTTCGAGCGCCGTCTCTTCGTCCACGCTCCGCGCCGGCACGAAGATCTGACCCTTGCGCTCGAACATCCACGCCACCGAATTCGTCGCGCCCAGATTCCCGCCGCCGCGCGACAACTTGTGCCGAATGTCGGCCACCGTTCGCGTCGCGTTGTCGGTGAGCGTGTGGATCAAGAGCGCCACGCCGCCAGGTCCGAACGCCTCGTACGTGATTTCCTGATACTCCACGCCCTCGAGCTCACCGGTTCCCTTCTTGATCGCGCGCTCGATGTTTTCCTTGGGCATGGACGCCGCGCGCCCGGCCTCAATGGCGGTGCGCAATCGCGGATTCCCCCCGGATCGCCCCCACCCGTCCGCGCCGCTACTGTGATTTCACGAATGAGCTTGGTAAAGACAGCCCCGCGCTTCGCGTCGGCGGCCGCCTTGTAGTGCTTGATCTGCTTCCATTTGGAATGACCGGCCATAAGACGCTCGCGACGAAAGCTGAAAGAATATAAGTGGAGGGAAGCGGGCGCTGGCGTGCCCTGGGGGAAGAGGGAAGAGGGAAGCGGGACTTCCGCCGCAAGAAAGCGCGAATGACTCAACGGTGTGGGCTGTTCCCTCTTCCCGCTTCCCTCTTCCCTCAGGGCGCGCCCGCGCTCGCTTCCCGGTCACTCAACCATATCCTCGAACCTCAACCACTGCTTATAAAAATAGAGATCCACATAGCTCGTCGGCCCGCCTCTGTTCTTGAGCACCGCCAACTCCGTGGCTCCTTCGTGGGCGGGAGAAGGGGCATACAACTCTTCGCGGAAGAGGCCGAGGACGATGTCGGCGAGTTGCTTCACAGCCCCGCGCGCGCCGAAGTCGTCGAGCGCCGGGCGCAGATCGGAGCGCTCTCGATCGAGGGACGGCAGGTGCGCGGTAAGGAGCACGGCGACGCGCGCATTGAGTGCGTGCGCTTTGAGCGCGCGGACCGCGAGGGCGAGCTCATCGTCTAACGCACCGGCGGCGGCGCCGGCCATGGCTTGCAGCGAATCGATAACAAGCAACGACGTCGCCCCGCCTTCGACCGCGGCCGCCTGCGCAACCACGTCGACGGCGCCGCCGGTGGGGAGCCGCGAGATGTTCGGCATCGTGTCGCGCAATCGCACCGCGGCGGCGCCGAGCGCGGCGCGCGTCGTTTCGTCGACCGTCCCTTGGCGGATTTGGTCGATGGACGCTTTGCCCTCCATCGCCAACACGCGTTCGAGCACCCGCGGCAAGTCCATCTCGCCCGACATGAACTCGACCGTGGCTCCGGCCTGCCGTGCGCGCAATGCGATCGCGAGTGCGAGCGCGGACTTGCCCACGCCGACGTCGCCGCCCAACACCACCAGGTCGCCACGACGAAGCCCGCCTCCCAACAATTTGTCGAGCGTCGGGTAGCCAGTTGCGACGCCATTGGCTGGAGCGGCGCCATCGGCGACCGCATCCACGTGCATCATAAGCTGCGACAGCGGCGAGATGTCGGCGCGGGATGGCATGGCGTCTACGATATCCAGTCAGGCGCTAAGCGGATAGTGAGCGTTACTGTGCGCGCAGCGATGCGATCGCGCGGTCCAGCTCTTCCGCCGCGGCGCTGTCGAGATGACGGCGCGCCGCGGTGAGCACGGCGGCCAGCGCGGCGCCGAGCTCCGGCGCGTCGGCGCGGACCGTTGCATTGGTAACGCGCAGGCACGCGGCACGCACGGTGGCCGGAATGGTGAGCGACGCGAACCAGTTTCGCGCGCTGTGCGTGCGTTCGGTGTGTGCGCGTCGTGTGAGCTCTTGGGAGGCGCAGCGCGCGTCCATCGCCAGTCGCGCCGCCATGAGACACGCCAGCGCCACCTCGCGCGTGCCCCCTAACGGTGCCCGTCCGGCCTGCGCGGCGAGTGCGGGAAACGGGAAATGGTTCGGCGCGGGCATTGGTTGGTAGCTACCAGGCACCAGCCCGCAATACTACATTGAGCCAGCATGGCGCAACCCCCCAAGTCGGTGCTGTGGATCGACGACGAGGCCGACCTTCTCGAGTCTCACCGCATCTTCCTGCGTGAGAAGGGGTTCGAGGTCGACGCGGCGTCCAATGCCGACGACGCGGTCGAGATGCTGCGGCGCCGGCAGTACGGCATCGTGCTGCTGGACGAGCAGATGCCGGGCAAGCGCGGCCTCGATGCGTATCGCGAAATCCGCGAGCTCGATCCGTTCCTCCCCATCGTGATGGTCACGAAAAGCGAGGAGGACGCGACGCTGCGCGAAGCCATCGGCGTCGATGTGCGCGACTACCTCGTCAAGCCGATCAATCCGCGACAAGTATTGAGTGTCATCACGCGCGTTCTCGAGGGACCGCGCATTCGCCAGCAAGCCATCGCGCGCTCGTTCGTCGAACGCTTCCGCGCCATGGAGCAGGAGCGCGAGCGTGCGCTCGGCTGGCGCGATTGGGTCGCGCGGTACGCGGAAATGGTGGAATGGGACATTGAGCTGGCGCAGGCGCGCGAGCAGAGTCTCTACGAGTCACTGCAGGCCCTCTATCCCGATTTGCGGCGCGAGTTCGCGGCGTACTTTCGCGACGCCTATCCGCAATGGCTGCGCGATCTCGAGGGCGATCGGCCGCCCTTGTCGATCGACATTGTGGGCGAGTTTCTGCTGCCGATACTCGAGCGGTCGCGCGCGACGGTGTTCGTCGTCATCGACTGTTTGCGGCTGGATCAGTGGCGCGTGCTGCAACCGTTGCTCGCGCCGTTCTTCGACGTCGAGACGACGCACTATTTCTCGATCGTGCCCACGGCCACGCCGTACTCGCGCAACGCCCTCTTCAGCGGACTGTTCCCCGGCGAGATCGCGGCGCGATTCCCCGATTGGTGGGCCGAGCGCGAAGATGAATCGCTCAACGCGCACGAGCGCGATCTGCTCGTGGCACATTTGTCGGAGCTCAAGACGAACGTGCCCGTGCGCTACGACAAGATTTCCACGTCGGGCGACTCGGCCGAGCTCGAGCGTCGCCTAACGGGGGCGATCGCGTCCGAGGGCGTGAGCGCGTTCGTGTTCAATTTCGTCGACCTGCTCACGCACGGCCGGAGCGAGTCCGCCATTCTCTACGAGGTGGCGAAAGACGAGATCGCGCTGCGCCAGATCACGCGGCAGTGGTTCGAGCGCTCGGCGCTGTTCGCGCTGCTCAAGGAAGCGGCGCGGCGCGGCATCCCGGCATTGATAACGAGCGACCACGGCTCCATTCATTGTCAGACGCCGGCCACGGTGTTCGCCAAGCGCGACGCGACCGCCAACCTCCGCTACAAGTTTGGCGAAGACCTGCGCGCCGAGCGGGCCGAGCACGCGCTGTTGTTCTCGAACTTCGACGATCTGCGATTGCCGCGGCGCGGCTTGGGCGGGAATACGCTCCTGGCCGTGGGCGACACGTTTTTCGTGTATCCGACCAAGTTGCGCGAGTATCAGACGCGCTACCGCGGCTCGTTTCTCCACGGCGGCGTGACCCCCGAAGAAGTGATCCTGCCGGTGGCGTTGCTCACGCCGCGGCGTTAGGCACGTGGGTCTGTACCGCCGGCTGTTCACGTTCCTCCGGCCGCATGCGTGGCGCATGGCCGGGAACATTGTCGCCAATTTCATCGGGGCGGCGCTGGACGGGTATTCGTTCGCGCTCCTCATCCCGTTCCTCGACGAGCTGTTCAAGCAGCCGCCCATTCCGTTAGGCAACGGATGGGTGAACAGCTTCCTGCACGCCACCATTGGCCGGCTGCTCGACCCGGCGCAGCCCATGCAGTCGCTGCGCAACGTCATCCTCGTCATCCTGGCGACGGTCGCGCTCAAGAACCTCTTCATCTGGATCGCCGGCACGTTGGGCGCCGAGCTCCAGGAGTACGTCACGCGCGACCTGCGCGACACGGTGTACCGCCACCTGCAGCGCCTGCCGATCGGCTATTTCACCACCACCAAGACGGGCCAGATCCTGTCGCGCGTGCTGGCGGACACGGAGCAGACGCGCACCCTGGTCACGCAGATCGTCACCCAGGCGCTCTCGGCGTCGGCGTTAGTCATCATCTACGTCGCGTACCTGTTCGGGATTTCATGGCGGCTCACGCTGATCGCGCTCGTCGTTGCGCCGCTGCTCACGTTGGGATTGCAGCCCTTGTTGCGCCGGCTCCGCCGCGGGTATCGCCGCCTGCGCAACGACCACGGCGAGATGATGAGCGTGCTGCAGGAAAGTGTGAGCGGCATCCGGCTGGTCAAAGCCTTCGGCGCCGAGCCGTACGAAGAACGGCGCTTCATCGGCGCGAGCCACACGTACTCGGGCGGACTGGTCCGCATGGCGCGCATCGCGCTCATCGCCCAACCCATCACCGAGACGTTAGGCGCGGGCATCACGGTGCTGTTGCTGTGGATCGGCGCGCGGTACGTGCTCGTCGACCGCTCGCTGCAGGCGTCGCAGTTCCTCGTGTTCCTGACCTTCGTGATGCGGCTGCTGCAGCCGCTCAAGCAGTTGTCGCAGATTCCGGCGGTCGCGCAGAACGCGTTCGCCGCCGCCGAACGATTGTTCGATGTCATCGACCGACCAACCGAAAAGGCGCTCGACAAGGGGACGCGGGTGGTGGACGACTTCCGCGATGCGTTGGCGTTCGATGACGTCGGCTTCGCCTACGAGCGCGATCGCTGCGTGCTCGCCGACATCTCGTTCACGGCCAGGAAGGGCGACGTGATCGCCATCGTCGGCGCGAGCGGCGCCGGCAAAACGACGCTGGTCGATCTCATCCCGCGATTCTACGAGCCGACCGCGGGCCGCATCACGCTCGACGGCGTCGATACGCGGGCGGTCACGCTCGAATCGCTCCGGTCGCTCACCGGCATCGTGAGCCAGGAAACGGTGATCTTCAACGACACCGTGCGCAGCAACATCGCCTACGGCCGGACGGACCAGTACACCGACGCGCAGATCGAAGCCGCCGCGCGGGCGGCCAACGCGCACGAGTTCATCGCCGCGCTGCCGCGCGGCTACGACACTTCGTTAGGCGAACGCGGCACGCGGCTCTCGGGCGGCCAGCGCCAACGCATCGCCATCGCGCGGGCGCTGCTCGTCGATCCGCCCATCCTCATCCTCGACGAGGCCACCTCGGCGCTCGACACCGAGTCCGAGCGCCTGGTGCAGGAAGCCATCGACCGCCTGCTCGCCGGCCGCACGGTGTTCGTGATCGCGCATCGGCTGTCGACCATCCAGCACGCCACCGAGATTCTCGTGCTCCACGACGGCCGCATCGTCGAGCGCGGCACGCACGATGCGCTGCTCGCCGTGCGCGGCGCGTACTGGCGTTTGCACTCGCTGCAATTCAGAACGCAGGACGACGGCGCGCCGTCGCCGGCCTAACGTGCGGATTCTGTTCTACCTCTCGGCGCCCGCGTGGACCGGCAGCGCCCGCGCCGCCGCCGCGCTCGCCCGCGGCCTGAGCGACCGCGGCCACGCCGTGACGGTCGCGTGTCCGCCCGACAGCGCGGTCGAGCAGCGCCTCGAGTTCGGATCGTACGAGGTGCTGCCCGTGGCCGTCGACCTGCCGTTGCTGACGGCGATCCGGCGGCTGCGCGGCGCCCTGCAGGAGCGGTTCATCCAGGTGGTGTGCGTGCACACCGATCGCGAACAGACCGTCGCCGCCGGCGCCGCGCGCATGGCCGAGCGCGCCGCGGTGCTCAGGCGCGCGGGGGCGGGGGAGCCGGTCCGGCTGTCGGGCCTGTCGCGCCTCGCGCTCCGCGCGGCGGCCACCGGATTCGTGTACGCCGCCGATGACGATGCCCAACGCGCGCCGCCGACGCCGCACGCCCGGCTCACCCCGCGCGTCGTTCCGTTAGGCGTGCGGCCGCACCTCTACGAAACCGTGCGGCCGGCGGCGCCATTGTCGCTCGGCCTCACCGACGGTGCGCATTGGCTCCTCGTCTGCCGCTACGACGCGCAATCGCGCGCCCGCGCCGGCAACGTGCTGCGCGTGATCGCGCTGCTCGCGCCGCGACACCCCGAGCTGCGCCTGGTGATGTTGGGCGGCGGCACGGTCGAGGATGATCTGCGCATGCACGCCGCCGCGCTCCGCGTCTCGCGCAGCGTGATCTTCCTCGACGATCGGCACGATGACCTGGGCGTGCTCGCGCTCGCCGACCTGGGCTGGGTCGTGGCCGGCGGCGACGACGGCGCGTTCGCCGTGCTCGATCTGCTCGCGTCCCGCGTCCCCGTGATCGCCGAGCGCGGCAGCGTGGCCGCGCTCTACGTGCCCGATGGCATCACCGGCATCGTGCTCTCGCCCGACGATGCGCACGACGCCGCGGCCGCCATCGCGCGCCTGCTGGCGCACGAAGACCAACGCGCGGCGATGGGCGCCGCCGGCCGCGTGCGCGTGGCGCGCGACTACACCGAGACGCTGATGGTCGACGCGTTCGAGCGCGCCGCGGTCGCCGCCGGCGACCGGAGCGCCTGGTGACCGCACCGCCTCCCAAGCGCACGCCGTCGCTCGCCCACCGCATTCGAGTACGGAGCGCTGCGCGTTGTGATCGGCACCCTCGGCTTGTTAGGCAGAGGGAGGGCGCTGCGCGCCGGCGCGGCGCTGGGCGCTGCGGCGTATCGACCGTTCGGCGTGAGACGCCGGGTGGTCGAGCGCCAGATCGCGGCCGCGTTCCCGGAACTCGGCGCGTCCGCCGTGCGCGTGATTGCCGCCGGCGCGTATCGCCACCTGGGCGAGGTCGCCGTCGAGACCGCGCTCCTGTCGCGCATGGGGCCCGAGCAGGTCCTCGCGCTGGTCGAGCGCGCCGACAACTGGGAGCTGGTCGAAAAACACCTTGCGTTAGGCCGAGGACTCATCGCCGCGTCCGGACACCTCGGCAACTGGGAGCTCTGCGCCGCGTACGCCGCCGCGCGCGGCGTGCACGTGGATGCCGTCATCCGCCGCATGGGCAATCCGTTGTTCGACGCGTACCTGAGTCGCGTCCGCTCGCGCCTGGGCCTAACGGTGGTGCGCGACCGCGAATCGGTGCGCCGCACGCCGCGCACGCTCGCGGCCGGCGGCATGGTGGGCATCCTCGTCGACCAGGCCGGTCTCAACATTGCGTCGACGTACGTCAATTTTTTCGGGCGCCCGGCCAAAACGCCGCGCGGCGCCGCGGTGTTTGCGCTCCGGTTCAATGCGCCGCTTGCCTTCGGCACGGCGCTCCGACAACCCAACGGGCGCTACCACCTGCTGATCGAAGACATCCCGGTTGTCGACACGGGCAACATCGACCGCGATGTGGACGCCGTCGTCCAGGCCTACACGGCCGTGCTCGAGCGGCACATCCGTCTCGCCCCCGATCAATATTTTTGGCAGCACCGACGCTGGAAACAGCAACCGGCCGACACGCCCCCCGAGTTGCGCGACCCGGTCGGTAGTGGGTCAGTTTGAATGAATCTGGCGGCAGGATTCCGCCTAGTGAGCCGCTCCGTCAGTCACCCTCGGGTCATCGCGCCGTTCCGCTCCCTCGCTGCTCGGCGGGCCTGAGCTGGGCTGGCTACGACGCTCATGTTGAACGGATCACAGCGGAAACGAGGGATCAGCGCGGATCGTTCTGTTAGGCGAGAAGGCGCGAGGCGCACCGGCGAGAGCTTTTCTTGAACAAAGGCCTTCCTGTTTGGTGCCCTATCCGCCGTTCTCCCTGGTTTCCGCTTTGATCCTTTCAACATGAGCGTCGTAGCCAGCCCAGCTCAGGCACTCGAATGCTTGGACGCGGGTTCACCCTCGCTGCGACTTGCGTCTACATCGGCGGGGCCGTGGGTCATCAACCAACCGTCATCCGCGCCGTTCCGCTCTCTCGCGGCTCGGAGCTCCACGAGTTTGGACGCGGACGAATCTGGACACCGACGGACACGGCATCCACGTCTGCAGCCTATGGCCAGGGCTGCGACCCGCACCATAGGTTACGGCACCACCGCCCAAGAAGCGCCGTCGTGCTCAGAATGTTGTTGCGCCGCCTGCGCGCCGATCCGCGCGCCATGCTCGGCTTGATCACCGTGGTCGTGCTGGTGCTGCTCGCCGCGCTGGCGCCGCTCGTCGCGCGCTACGATCCCACCTCGATCGATCTCGCGGGACAACTCCAGCGTCCGTCGCTCGCGCACTGGATGGGCACCGACTTCCAGGGACGCGACGTCTGGTCGCGCATCGTGTTCGGTGCGCGCATCTCGCTCACCGTCGGCATCGTGTCGCAGTGCATCGCGCTCGCGTTGGGCGTGACGCTCGGCCTCGTGAGCGGTTTCTACGGCCGCTGGGTAGACGAGTCGATCATGCGATTGGCCGACATCACGCTCGCGTTCCCCACGTTGCTGCTGCTCATCGCGATGGCCGCCGCGCTGCAGCCATCGCTCACCACGGTGTTCGTGACGATCGGCGCGGTGGGGTGGGCCGGCATGGCGCGCATCGTGCGCGGCCAGGTGCTGGTGACGCGCCAGCTCGAGTTCGTCCACGCCGCCCGTGCGTTAGGCGCGACCGACCGCCGGATCATCGTCCAGCACCTCTTGCCCAACTGCGTGGCGCCGGTGATCATCGCCGCAACGTTGGGCATTGCCGGCGCGATCATGGCCGAGGCCGCCCTGTCGTTTCTCGGGCTGGGCGTGCAGCCGCCCACGCCCAGTTGGGGCTCGATGATCGCCGACGCGCGCGACCTGCTGCAGTTGCGCACCGCGCCCTGGACATCGGTGTTCCCCGGGCTCGCCATTGGTGCCGCGGTCCTCGGTTTCAACCTGCTGGGCGACGCGCTCCGCGACGCCCTCGATCCCCGCTTCCTCGGCGGCCGGGACCGCGCGCCGGCCAACGCCCAACCCGTATGACGTATGATGTATGATGTTTCGCGGCTCCGCGCCGAGGAATTCCCCTGGACCGAATCCGGGTCCACCGTCTATCTCAACAACGCGTCCACGGGCCCGCTGCCCGCGCGCACGGTGCGCGCGATGGCGGAGTTCAATGCGCGCCGCGCCGAGCCGTACCGCATCACCGACGCGGACGAGTTCGACACCATTGCGCGCACCCGCGAGCTCGTGGCAAAGTTGATCAACGCCTCGCCCGCCGAGATCGCGTGCATGGTCAACACGTCGTACGGCATCAACGTCGCCGCGCGCGCGCTGCCGCTCGAGGCGGGCGACATCGTGCTCGGCTTCGATCGCGAGTTCCCCGCCAACGTGTATCCGTGGATGGCGCTCGAGCGCCGCGGTGTCCGGACGATGCGCCTCGCCACCGATGCCAACGGCGTCCCCGACGAGCGCGCGCTCCTGGCGGCGCTCGACACCCCGCGCGTGAAAGTCGTGGCCGTGTCATGGGTCCAGTTTTCCACCGGCTTCCGCACCGACCTGGCGACGATTAGGCAGACGCTGCCGCGAGCGCGGCATCTGGCTCGTCGTCGACGCCATCCAGGGGTTAGGCGCGGCCACGCTGGACGTCGCGGCGTGTCACATCGACTTGCTGGCGTGCGGCGGGCAGAAATGGCTGCTGTCGCCATGGGGATCCGGGTTCCTCTACGTGCGCGACGAGCTCGCGCGCACGCTCGAGCCCACGGTTGTGGGGTGGCTCTCAATGCGCGCGTCGTTGGACTTCGCGCACCTGGTCGACTACGAGTTCGGCTATCACGACGACGCGCGCCGCTTCGAGGTGATCACGCTGCCGTTCCAGGATTTCGTCGGCTTCAACACCAGTCTCGAGCTGCTGCACGAGTTGGGGCCGGCCAACATCGAGCGCGCGGTGAACGGCCTGGTCGATCTTGCCGTCGAGTGGGTCGCCGGCCGGAGCGACGTGCGGTTAGTCACGCCGTCCGACCGGACGCACCGCGCCGGCGTCATCGCGCTCAAGCCCGCCGACCTGGGCGCCGCGACGCAGCGCCTCGGTCGCGCGCAGATTGCGCACGCGGTGCGCGAAGGCTGCATTCGCCTCTCGCCGTACTGTTACAACACCAAAGATGAAGTGTTGCGCGCGCTGGCCGTGATGGTGGGGGAGGACGATTGATGCGCCGCGCGGTGCTGGTCCTGGCCCTTGCGTTAGGCGGTTCCACGGCCGCCGTGGCGCAGGGCGACTCGACGTGGATGGATCACAACCGCGCCGCCGCCAAGGCGTACAAGGCCGGCGACTTCTCGACCTTCCGGGCGCAGCTGCTCACACTGCGCCGCCAGATCGGACCGCTGCCGAGCATCGACTACAACCTCGCCGTCGCCGAGGCGCGGCTGGGGAACGGCGACCGCGCGCTCGAGTGGCTGGAGATCTTTGCCGGCATGGGCGTGTGGGAGGAATGCCGCGCGCGATTCGGATCTCGCGTCGGTGCGCGCCATGGGCGGGTACGCGCGTGTGGCGCAACTCCTCAGTGCCAATCTGGCGCCGGTGACGCGCGGCGCCATCGCGTTCACGCTGCCCGACGCCGACATGGTCGCCGAAGACATCGCGTACGACTCCGTTAGGCATCGGTTTCTCGTGTCCAGCGTGCGCCGGCGGAACATCATCGCCGTGGACAGCGCCGGCCACGCCACCGACTTCACCCGGTCCGGCGCCGATTCTACGTGGGGCATGTTCGCCGTGCACGTCGATCCGGTGCGCCAGGTGCTGTGGGCCACCACCGCCGCCGTGAACACCGCGCAGGGATACAATCCGGCCGACTCCGGGCGTTCGGCGTTGCTCGAGTACGATCTCGCGACCGGTGCGCTCCGCGCGCGCATCGAGGCGCCGAACCCGGCGCACGCTCATGTGTTAGGCGACATGACGGTCGGCGCCGACGGCACCGTCTACGTGTCCAATGCCGTCTCCGGCGCGGTGTACACGGCGGCGCCCGGTGCGCACGCGCTCGCCGAGCTCGTGCCCGAGGGCACATTCCCCTCGCCGCAAACACCGGCGCTCTCGGCCAATGCAAAGCGGTTGTTCGTCGCCGACTACGCGCGCGGCATCGCGGTGGTGGACCTCGCCACGCGCGGGGTGCGTTGGCTCGCCCACCCGGGCAATGTGACGCTCGTGGGCACCGACGGACTCTACCGCGTCGGCAACACGCTGCTGGCGGTGCAGAACGGCACCACGCCTAACCGTGTCGTCCGCGTGTTGCTGGATACGGCGATGACGCGCGTGCTGGACGCCGAAGTGCTGGAGCGCGCCAAGCCCGCGGTCAGCGACCCGACGCACGGCGTGATGGTGGGCGGCACCTTCTTTTTTATCGCCCGCTCCGGCTGGGATCGCGTGCGGGACAACGGGACGCTCGCGCCGGGCAGCGCGGACAATGCGCCGCTCGTGCGCCGCATTGAGCTCATGCCGTTTCCGTGAGCGGTGTTAGTCCGCCATCCGCAGCAACGCGTAATTCTTCGACCCCTTCTTGAGCAGCACGAACGACCCGTGCAAACACTGCGACGGCACCACCGGTGCGTCACCCGACACGCGCACGCCGTTCACCGTCACGCCGCCCTGCTGAATCGTCCGCCGCGCATCGCTCTTCGACGTCGCCAGCTTGGCCGCGACTAACGCATCCTGCAGCGCTAAGGACCGGCCGTCCGATGCCCCCTCGACGCGCGCCCATGTCGCGCCCGCCGTCGGAATCTCCGCCGCCAACGCGTCGAAAGCCTGCGCCGACAGGTCCGCCGGCTCCTTCCCCCCGAACAACAACGCCGACACTTCGGCCGCCGTTCGCAACACGTCCGCGCCATGCACGCGCGCCGTCATGTCCTCGGCCAGCGTCCGTTGGGCAGTGCGGCGCTCCGGATGCTCCTGCGTCTCGCGATCCAGCGACTCGATCGTTGGGCGATCCAGCAGCGTGAAGAACCGGAGCCACTTCGAGACGTCGCGGTCGTCGGTGTTGATCCAGAACTGGTAGAACTTGTAGGGCGACGTCATCGCGGGGTCGAGCCAGACCGCGCCCGCCTCGGTCTTGCCGAACTTCGTGCCCGCCGCCGTCGTGACGAGCGGAAGCGCGAGCGCGTGCGACCTCGTGTCCCGCCACGCGGCGAATCAGCTCGACGCCCGCCGTGATGTTGCCCCACTGATCGCTGCCGCCCACCTGCAGCGTGGCGCCGTGGCGCTGGTGCAGTTGCAGGTAGTCGTACGCCTGCAGCAGCATGTAGCTGAATTCGGTGAACGAGATGCCGGCCTCGAGCCGCGCCTTCACCGATTCCTTCTGCAGCATGTAGTTCACCGTGAAGTGCTTGCCCACGTCGCGCAGGAAGTCCACCGCGCCTAACGGAAGCAGCCACTCGGCGTTGTCGCCCATGATCGCGGCCGCGGGACCGGTGAACTCGAGGAACCGCGCCAGCTGGGCGCCGATGGCGCGGCTGTTGGCGTCGATCACCTCGCGCGTCAGCAGTTGCCGCTCGGTGCTCTTGCCGCTCGGATCGCCGATCATTCCGGTGCCGCCGCCCACGAGCGCGATCGGCACGTTGCCGGCGCGCTGCAGGTGCACGAGCCCCATCACCGGCACCAGACTGCCGACGTGGAGACTGGGCGCAGTGGGATCGAACCCGCAATACGCAGTGAGACGGCCGGCCGCGAGCGCGGCGTCGAGGCCGTCCGTGTGCTGGTAGAGCAGCCCGCGCCACGAGAGCTCGGCGAGCAGGGAAGCAGTCGGCATGCGGCAAAGCTATGCGCGCGGCGCCGAGGTGTCACGGGCGTCGGCGAATTCCGGCGCCCGGTGGAAGGTCCCAGCGGCCCGACATACCGGCGGCCACGCTTTGACATATTGCTGCGTTGATCGTATGCTTTTCTGCATGCGAACGACGCTCAGACTCGACGATACCCTCCTGCGCGATGCCAAACGATTCGCCATCGAGACCCGGCGTACGCTCACCGCCGTCATCGAAGACGCATTGCGCGAAGCCTTGGCGAGGCGGACGCGTCGTGCCCCCGCGTCGCCGGCGCCGCTCCCCACTTACGGACGCGGCGGCTTGAGGCCGGGCGTCGATCTCGATGACACGGGCGCGTTGCGCGATGTCATGGACGACGGCTGATGGTCTTGCTCGACGTCAACGTCCTCGTCTATGCGCACCGACGCGACGTCGACCGGCATGCGGAGTATCTCGACTGGCTGCACACGCTCATCGGCGGCGCCGGCGCGTATGGCGTCGCGCCAATCGTCCTGAGCGGCTTCCTCCGCGTCGTCACGCATCCGCGCGTGTTCACCCATCCGACGCCACTCTCGAAAGCGTTCGATTTCGTCTCGAGTCTCCGCGACCGGCCGTCATGTGTGACCATCGAACCGGGGCCGCGCCACTGGGACATTTTCGTCGAGCTCTGTCGTCACACGGGCGCCAAAGGAAATCAGATTCCGGACGCGTATCTCGCCGCCCTGGCGATCGAAAGCGGCAGCGAGTGGCTCACCGCCGATCGCGGCTTCGCGCGCTATCCCGGACTCCGCTGGCGACACCCGCTCGACTGACGGCGTTCGCGTCGCCCCGCGCTTCCACTCCATCGCTGCTCGGCGGGCCTGCCTGGCTGGCTACGACGTTCATGTTGAAAGGAGCACAGCGGAAACGAGGGATCAGCGCGGATCGTTCCGTTAGGCGAGGAGGCGCGACTCGCGCAGGCGGCAGCCGCTTTTGTTGTTTGAACAAAGGCTTTTCTGTTGTTGCCCTATCCGCAGGTATCCCTTGTTTCCGCTGTGATCCTTTCAACATGAGCGTCGTAGCCAGCGTTGCCCGCTCGGTGAGCGACGGTTAGCTTGCCGGTCTCGCCCTCCTTCGTTGGCATTTGTCTCTCTCTGATTCCGGCGTGAGTCGCGTCAGCGCTCACCCTACGCTCGACTGATGCCAAGCCGCCGGCCCGCGCCGCGTAGCCGGTCGCGATTCGCGCGCCCGCTGCTCCTCGCGGCGACGTTCGCGGTGATGTTCCTCGCGGGCGTTGCCTATGCGTCGTGGACCCTCGTCTGCCGCGGCAGCGCATGCCCCGACCCGCGACAGCTCGACACGTATCAAGCCGCGCCAAACGTCGAAGCTATATGCCGCCGACGGCAGCTTCCTGGCCGAGCTCGGACTCGAGCGGCGCAACGCTCATGCCTCGGCCGAGATCCCCAAGCCCGTCCGCAACGCGTTCGTCATCACCGAGGACAAGCGCTTCTTCTCGCACCACGGCATCGACTGGACGCGCGTCGTTCGGCGCCGGCGGCGCGCAACGTCGGCGCGCGCCAGTACGCGCAGGGGTTCTCGACGATCACGATGCAGCTCGCGCGCAACCTCTTCCCCGAGACAGATCACGCGCGAGAAGACCCTCGTCGCGGAAGCTGAAGGAAGCCAAAGTCGCGCGCGAGATCGAGGGCTCAGTATTCCAAGGACCAGATCCTCGAGCTCTACCTGAACCAGATCTACCTCGGCAACGGCGCGTACGGCGTCGAGACGGCGGCGCAGCGCTACTTCGGCAAGTCGGCGCGCGAGCTCAACCTCGCCGAAGCCGCCACGCTCGCCGCACTGCCGAAGGCGCCCGAGCGCTACAATCCGCGCCGCTATCCCGAGCGCGCCATCCAGCGGCGCAACACCGTGATCGAGCTCATGCGCCGCGCCGGCGTCGTGAGCGCCGCCGAGGCGCAGTCTGGCGCGCGCGTATCCGCTGCAGCTCGCGCGCAAGGGCCGCAGGCGGGCGAGATCGCGCCCTACTTCGTCGAATGGGTGCGCCAGCAGCTCGACGACGCAGTTCGGGCGCGCAGCTCTACGAGCAGGGTCTCAAGGTCTACACGACGCTCGATCTCGACATGCAGATCGGCCGCCGAGCGCGCGCTCGAGACAGCAGCTGCGCGCGATCGAGGGCGGGAAGTACGGCGCGTTCACGCACACCGACGCTACGAGCAGTACGTCGCGCGCAGCGCCCGGCGGCTGGACAGAGCGACGCCGCCGAATTCGCCGTATCTGCAGGGCGCTTCGTGGCCGTCGACCCGCGCACCGGCGCCGTGCGCGCGCTCGTCGGCGGACGCGACTTCGACGACTCGAAGTTCAACCGCGCGACGCAGGCGCTGCGCCAGCCGGGATCCACGTTCAAGCCGATCGTCTACGCCGACCGCGATCCAGAACGGGCTGCCCGCCGTCGCTACATGCTCGACGATTCGCCGCTCGATGTCCCGCAGCCCGACGGCACCGAGCTGGACGCCGCAGAACTACGACCTCAAGTTCGAGGGCGTCATGCCGATGCGGCGCGCGCTCTACCTCTCGCGCAACCTCGCCGCCATCCGGCTCGGCATGGAGCTGGGCGAGCAGAGCGTCATCGACATGGCGCGGCGAGTTCGGCATCACGACGCCGATCCCGCCCTATCCGTCCATCCACATCGGGTCCGCCGACGTCTATCCGCTCGAGATGATCTCGGCCTACACGGCGTTCGCGACGCTCGGCGTGCGCGCGCACGCCGATCGGCGATCACGCGCGTCGAGGACGCCAAGGGCGACGTGATCTTGCAGGCCAACCCGCCACCGCTACGCGGTCCTGTCGCCCGAAGAAGCGTGGCTGATGGTCGACATGATGAAGGACGTCGTCCGCCGCGGCACGGCGGCCGGTCGGTGTGGGCGTCGGGATTCCACATTCCCGCCGGCGGCAAGACAGGCACGACCAACGACTACACCGACGTGTGGTTCATCGGCTACACGCGCCGATCTCGTGGCCGGCGTGTGGATGGGATTCGACCGTCCGCAGAAGATCATGTCACGACGCGCAGGGCGGACGCCTCGCCGCGCCGGCGTGGTACGGCTTCATGAACGAGGTCTACTCGCGGAAGCCCGGAGCCGCCCGACTGGCCGCGGCCCGAGGACATCATCGCGCGCGACATCGATTGGACGACGGGCCTGCTCCGCAACCCGTTCTGTCCCGACAGCGTCGTCACCACGGAGTTCTTCATCCCGGGCACCGAGCCGACGCGCGAATGCGACGTGCATTCGCCGCTCACGGCGTCGCCCAACCCAATGTCGCATCCGTGACCTGGGAGCCGCTCGACTGTCACGCCCACACCACGATGTCCGACGGCGCGCTCGACGTGGACGAGCTCGTCGCCGCGGTGCGCGCCCGCGGCGTTAGGCCGAGCGTCGCCGACCACATTTCGCGCGACGTGTCGGGCGCCATCGCGAGCGTGGACGCCGTGCGCACGTACCTCGATACGCTCGACCGCTTTCCCGTCGCGCGGGGCGGCGAGTTCTGCTGGCACGATGCGTTGTGGCGTGAGCTGCCCGCCGACCTTGCCGCGCGTTTCACGCACCACGTTGGCTCGCTGCACGCGGTCTACGTGCCCGGACTCGAGCGGCCGCTCAACATGTTCTCGCGCCGCTTTCCCGAGAACCTGGATGCCCAGGCGTACATGGACGCGCACCTCGACTCGCTCGAGCGCTTCGCGCGCGAATGCCGGTCGACATTCTCGCGCACCCCACGCTCCTGCCGCTCTCGCTGCGCGATCGCCCGCTCGAGGAGCTGTGGACCGAGGCGCGCGAAGAGCGCGCGGTGGAGGCGTTATTCCGGGCCGGCATCGCGTTCGAGGTATCGAATCGCTATCGCCCGCACCTCCGCTTCGTGCGGCGCGCGGTCGACCGCGGCGCCCGGCTCTCGTTAGGCTCGGACGGCCACCAGCCCGACCAGGTGGGCGACCTCTCGTTTCCCATCGCGATGACCCGTTCGTTAGGCGTACCCGACGACCAGCTCTACGACCCGGCCGTGCACGGGTCGCGGCCGTGGCGCGTGTGAGATCGCCGGGCGCACGATGAAGCGCTACCACGCGCGCTGGGTGGTGCCGATCACGGCTGCCTCCATCCACAATGGTACGGTGGCGGTGCAAGAGGGCCGCATCGCGTACGTCGGACCGCGCGCGTCCGCCCCGCCGGGCGACGACGTCGACCTCGAGGACGCCGTGCTGCTGCCGGGCCTTGTCAACGCGCACACGCACCTCGAGCTCACGGCGTTCCGCGGCCTCATGCCCGACGTCCCGTTCCGCGACTGGATCGTCGCCCTGCAGACGGCCAAGGTCGCCGTCATGACGCCGGAGCGCTACCTCGATGCTGCCCGGTTAGGCATCGCGGAAGGCCTGCGCGCCGGCGTCACGACGTACGCCGACACCTGCGACTCGGGCGTCGCGCTCGCCGCGCATGTGCGAAATGGGCGTGCGCGGCATCATGTACCAGGAAGTGTTCTGCCCGTCGGCCGACGAGACCCGCGTCGCCGACGCCATCGCCGCCCTCGGGGCACGCCTAACGGAGCTCGCGCCGCGGCAAACACCGCTCGTCCGGCTCGGCATCTCGCCGCACGCGCCCTACACGGTGAGCGATCCGCTGTTCGCCTACGTCGCGCGCGCTGGGTATCCGGTGGCCGTGCACATTGCCGAGAGCGAGGTCGAAACGCGATTCGTGCGCGATGGCGAGGGACCGTTCGCCGATGGTCTCCGCAATCGCGGCATCCCCGTCGCGCCACGCGCACGATCGCCCATCGCGCTCCTCGACGCCCTCGGCGTCCTGCACGTGAAGCCGCTACTCATCCATGCCGTCCGCATTGACGACGCCGACATCGCGGCCGTCGCCGCCGCCGGAGCGAGCGTCGCCCATTGCCCCGTGTCCAACGCAAAACTGGGACACGGCGTCGCCCCCCTCGACCGCCTCCTCGCCGCCGGCGTCGCTGTCGGACTCGGCTCCGATTCCATGGCCGCCAACGATCGCATGGATCTGCTCGAGGAAGCACGCGTCGCGACGCTCGCCCAACGCACGCGCACCGGCCGCCACGACACGATTTCGCCGCGCGACGCTTTGGCCCTCGCCACCATGGGCGGCGCGCGAGCGCTCGGCTTGGCCGACCGCGTCGGCTCGCTCGAGGTGGGGAAGGACGCCGATCTCGCGGCGTTCCCGCTCCCCGCGGGGTTCGGCGATGGCAACCCCGAAACCGCGGCGGTGTTCGCGCTAGGGGGGACACCGGCGCGTCTCGTGACCGTGGCCGGCGCGCTCCGCGCCGTGGATGGCCGCGTCCTCACCGGCGATCGCGACGTCCCCGAGCGCGTGCGCGAGACCGCGTCGCGTCTGGACGAGCACCTCGCGCCGCGCAGCGCTGAGTCTGCCTAGCTGGCCACTACGTTCATGTTGAAAGGATCAAAGCGGAAACAAGGGATCAGAGGTGATCGTTCCGTTAGGCGAGAAGGCGCGACTCGCGCAGGATGGAGCCGTTTTTTGATGTTTGAACAAAGGCTTTTTGTTGCCGTATCCGCAGTTACCCCTGGTTTCCGCTTTGATCCTTTCATCATGAACGTAGTAGCCAGCCCCCCCTGCTCAGGCACTCGAATGCCTGGACGACGGGTTCACCCTGGCTGAGACTTGCGTCGGAAATAACGGGGGGCCAAGGGCGATCAATCACCCACCGATAATCGCGCGAACATTCAAACTGAACCACCGCCAGACCGCCCAGCCTATTCCCCGGTGCTGCGGCCACGCGTTATCATAGTGTATTGTTGACTTTCACCCACCGGACTTTCGATGCACAACCCGAGCAGCAACGGACGCACCACTAAGATATGGCGGGACGGCCAGTTAGTCCCTTGGGATGACGCCACCATCCACGTGATGAGCCACGTCGTGCACTACGGCTCGTGCGTGTTCGAGGGCGTCCGCTGCTACGACACACCGAACGGTCCGGCCCTCTTCCGGCTTCCGGATCACATGCGGCGTCTGCACGACTCGTGTCGCATCTATCGGATGCCGATGCGCCACAGCATGGATGCGCTCGTCCAAGCCTGCGTCGAAACGGTGTCGGCCAACGACGTTCGCGCCTGCTATCTGCGTCCGGTGGTGATCCGCACCGGCGAGCAGATGGGCGTGTATCCGGTGGACGTTCCGGTCGAGACCTTCATCATCGCCTGGCGCTGGGGCAATTATCTGGGCGACGACGCGATGGCTAACGGAGTGGACGTCTGCGTCTCGAGTTGGCGCCGCGCCGCGCCGGACACGTTCCCGGCGTTGGCCAAAGCCGGCGGCAACTACCTGAGCTCGCAGTTGTCCAAAACCGAAGCGCGTCTGGACAAGTACGCCGAGGGCATCATGCTTGATTCGTTCGGCTACATAGCCGAAGGGAGCGGCGAGAACTTGTTCCTTGTGCGGGACGGCATTGTGTACACGTCGGGTTTGGCCTCCGGCATCCTGAGCGGGATCACGCGCGATTCGATCATGCGCATTGCGCAGGACCTGGGCTACGAGGTCCGGGAGCAGACGTTGCCGCGGGAAATGCTCTACATTGCAGACGAGCTCTTTTTCTCCGGCACCGCGGCCGAGCTCACGCCGATCCGATCGGTCGACCGCATTCAGGTCGGAAGCGGCAAGCCGGGCCCGATGACGCGTGCGATTCAGGAGCAGTTCATGGGGATTGCGACGGGTAAAATCGAAGACCGGTATGGTTGGTTGACCCCGTTGCCGGTGGCCGCGGAGGCCGAACGTTAGTGCGGCCACGCGAGAAAACGATGCGGCCAGCATCAAAGTGGTTTGGCGGTGCCAAGTTGCGGCACTTTGTCGGTCTCGTCAGGGTAAGAGAGGGCGTAGGCGCTGCGACTTCGCGGCGCCATGCGACTCGCGGCGTGTCACGCTAGAGGACCCGCTCCCGCCCTGACGACCGTGGCGGGAGTTTTCGTAGGTAACGGAGGGTTCCGTGGTCGTCGGTTGTCTGGCGCTCAATGCTTCATTCGAGCCGCTCACGATGGTTCCGATGCGGCGCGCCCTACGGCTTGTCCTCGATGGCAAGGCGGAAATCGTCGAGGCCGACGTCGGGCGCTTCGTGCGCTCGGAACGGCTCACCCTGCCGCGTCCGGCGGTCATCCGGTTGGTGCGGTTCATCCACGTGCCGCGCCGGTTCCGCCGCCAGGTGACGAACACGTTTCTGTTCGCGCGCGACCGCTACCGGTGCCAGTATTGCGGTCGCACCGCGGCCGAGCTGCGTCCACGCGAATCGCTCACGCGCGACCATCTCATCCCGATGTCGCGCGGTGGTACGAACGACTGGACCAACGTCGTGACCGCGTGCTCGCCGTGCAACACGCGCAAGGGCAATCGCATGCCCGAGGAAATCGGCATGCACCCGCTGGCCGCGCCCGTCGAGCCGCACTTCGTGCATTTGAGCTGGGCCGTGCGCCGTCTCACGCCCGCGCAGTCGAAGTACATCAAGCTCTTCTACGGCGAGGACACGTTGCACCAGTTGGAGTTGCTGGAATCGGGCCACACCGTTCGCCGCTCGCGAACGCTGCTCGCCTAACGCACCCTCAGCGCAGCGCTTCCCCCACCCGATACTCGCGTGTTCTCGCTTCATAGTGCCGCTCCTTCCCCCCCAACACGCGCGTGATGAGCGTCGTCACGCCCCGTCCTAACGCAGTCCCCGGATTGCGCGCCCCGTGCACCGCCGGCGTCAGCTCGCCGTGGAGCCAACGCTCCACCTCATCGAGATCGTTCACCGACAGCATCTCGACGTCGAGCGTGCAGATCCAGTAGTAGCGGTCGCGTCCCTGCGGCGCCGCGATGGCGGGCGTGAACGGCGTGCCTAACGCGACGTCGACCCCCTTCATCGCGTCCGATGAGCCGAGCGACGTCGCGCGGTCGCCTTCGATGCGCGTCGCGCTGTAGCGCCGCTCGAGCGGGTTGTACCGCACGATCACGTCCCACTCGGCGTGGCGTTGCAGGTTGTCGAACAAGCCGCCCGCCGACCACAGCTCGAGCCGGTAGTGCAGCCGCGCCGGGAACCCGCTGTGCAGCAAGTCGCCCAGACTGCGATCGTCCAGCACGCTCACCGCGCTCACCGTCGGAACCGTCGCGCCGGTGACCGTTTTCGGCAGCACGACCAGGAGCCGCGCATCGCGTTGCGCCGCGAGCGGCGCCGCGAGCGGCGCCGCGAGCGAGAGCAGCAGGCCTGTCAGCCACGCGAGCCGCACGTGTCAGAAGCGGTGGCGGAGACGGACCACCACGTTGATCGGATTCTTCCAATCGGTGACGGACTTGGCGATGAACACGCCCAGGACTTCGGCGTCGAGGCCGAAGCCGACGTCCGCCTTGTAGCTGCTGAGCGGGAATGCGCTCGCGTTCTCGACGACGCCCTCGCCCGCCGGTGCGTGCAAGAGCCATCCGCGGCCGGCGTCGGTGAACAGCACCCATTGCAGCGGATGGTAGAAGGTCCAGCTCCATCCCGCGCCGCTCTGCGCACCGCCTCCGAACAGGGAATGGAGATCGCCCCGGTACTCGACCTGCGCGAGCAGCACGCGGTCGCACTCGGCCGGCGTGCCGGGAATGTTCTCACCGGCGCTGCACGACATCACGTCCTCTTCGCCGGCCAGCGGCTGCCGGAAATCGTAGCCGGGCAGGGAACCCGGTCCGCCTAACGAGAATCGCCGCTCGAGCGGCAACGGATCTCCGCCTAACCATCCGCCCGCGAACAGCCGGAAGTTGAGCTGTGATTCGGGCGACAGGCGGTTGTAGCGGCGCAGGTCCAGCACGCCGCGCGTGTACGCCACGCCCACCGGCTGTCCGTCCGGCGACGCGGGCCGCGCCACGGTCGACGCCGGTCCGAGCACGACGTGATTGCTGAAGCCGTGCTCGAGCTCGGCCGTCACGAGCCAGCCCGTCCACGGATTGTCGCGATCGTTCCGCGTGTCGTAGCGCACGTCGGCCGTGGCGAGCGTGAACGTGCCCGCATCGAGCACCGGATTGGGCCGCCACGGCGCGTCGCCGCGGAGCAGCGTCCACGGATCGCGCGCCGCCCGCGGCTGCCACCGTTCCTGTCCCAGGCCTAACGTGAGAGACAAGGTGTTGCCGTCGCGGAGCGACACGTATCCGCGCGCGCCTTTGCGGTTGTAGTAGTCCCGGTAGTCGCGCCGGAGGAGGAACGACGCCAGCCCGATCTCGCTGTCCCGCAACTGCCACGTCTCCACCGGCGCGACCTCGTCCACAGCCTCGGCGCCGAACGCCACGCCGCGCGCGTAGCCGACCTGCATCTCCGCCTGCACGTCGTACCCCAGGTTGTCCGCCTTCCACGCGAAGTGGTCGGCCAACCGGTAGATGCCTAACGCTTGAACGCTGAACGGTCCGAGCGGGGAGTTCTGCCGGATGGTCGGGCCCAGGATGACCGGCAGCCCTTCGACGCGGTTGTAGGTCCCGCTGCGCAGCACCACGCGGTTGTGCGTGCGCAGGTGCCGCCGCTTCCACTGGCGAAACCAGCTCGCGATACCCTGTGACTCATCGTGCAGCGCCACCACCGCATCGCCTTCCATGCGGTACGCGAGCCGCGGTCCGTACACCTTGATCGTGCCACCCACCGTGGTGCTGTCGGCGCCATCCACCGTGCCACCGGTCACCACGAGCCCGCTGTCCACCCGCGCGCCGTGGAGCAGCGTCACGTCGCCGTTGATCACCACCACACGACCGGTGACGTGTCCGCCGATCACCAGCGGTGCGTCCAACACGGCGACGTTCCCCGAGATGGTTTGGTCCTGCGCGATGGTTGTCGCTTTCGTGGCGCGGAGCGTAGCCGGTTGGTTGTACAGGAACGCCACTGCCGCCGCGTCGTCGTACGACAGCGTGTCCACGTGCTGCGCCGTATCGGCCGTCTGCGCCTGGGTTCGCGCGCCGCCGAGCGCGGACAGCACGACGCACGCGCCGGCCGCCCATCGGGCCAGGCTCATGATCCGCCGCCCCAGTCTACGCCTAACCGACGCATCCGCCGGTACAGGTTCGGCCGGTCCGTCTGCAGCCGCCGGGCGGCGTCGGTCACGTTGCCGTTAGTCATCGAGAGGGCCCGCTGGATGAGCAGGCGCTCGTACGCGTCCAGCGCGTCGTTGAGCGGCCGATCCAGCTGCGCGGCATCGGGCGGCGCATCGGGCGACGGCGCCGCGTGCGTCTCCACCGGCAGCACCGCCGACACGTCGGATGCCCGCACCTCCGCGCCGGCGTGAAAAATCGCCAGGCGCTCGACGATGTTCGCCAGCTCGCGCACGTTGCCCGGCCACCGATGCCGCTGCAGCAAGGCGAGCGCATCCTCGGCCCACCGCGGCGCCGGACGTCCGCTGCGCGCCCGATACACCGCGGAGAAGTGCAGCACCAACGGCGCGATGTCGGACGGACGCTCGCGCAACGGCGGTAAGGCGAGCGGAATCACGTTGAGCCGAAAGTACAGGTCTTCGCGGAACGTTCCGTCTTTCGACGCGCGCTCGAGATCGCGGTTCGTCGCGGCGACGATCCGAACGTCGACCGCAATCGGTTTCGCGCCGCCCACGCGCTCGATCTCGCGCGCTTCGATCGCGCGTAGCAGCTTGGCCTGCGCCTCGGGACCCAGGTCGCCCACTTCGTCGAGCAGCAGCGTCCCCGTGTCGGCCAGCTCGAAGCGCCCGATGCGCCGCTCGTGCGCGCCGGTGAACGCCCCGCGCTCGTGGCCGAACATCTCGCTCTCGATGAGATCGCGCGGAATCGCGGCGCTGTTCACGCGCACGAACGGCCGTGCGTGCCGCGGACTCAAGCGATGGATCGCCGCCGCGACGAGCTCTTTCCCCGTGCCCGATTCGCCCGTGATGAGCACGCGCGAATCAGACGGCGCCACGCGCTCGATGAGCGCGCGCACGCGCGCCATTGCCGGGCTGGCGCCGACCATCTCGCTCGTTAGGCCCAGATCCTCGCGCAGCGACCGCGCCTCGCGCCGCGCGTGTCTGAGCTCGAGCGCCGACCGCAGCGTGAGCAGCACGCTCTCCGGCGTCAGCGGTTTCTCGAGAAAGTGGAATGCGCCGAGCTTCGTCGCCTGCACGGCGTCGGCGAGGCCGGCGCGTCCGCTCATCATGACCACGGGCACATCGGGCAGCTGTTCGCGGAGACGCGTGAGCGTCGCCATCCCGTCGAGCTCGCCGGGCATCATGAGGTCGAGCAGAATCGCGTCCGGTTCGCGCTCCGACGCCAGGGTTGCACCCGCGGCGCCCGAGCTCGCATCGCGCGTGGTGTAGCCCTCGGCGACGAGCAGCGCCGACACCATCCGGCGCAAGTTAGGCTCATCGTCGATGATGAGGATCTCTCCTCTGGGCGTCATCTCCGCGCGCTACCGCGCGTCGCTGCTGCCCGGCACGCGCAACGGCGCATTCGCCGGGGCGCCGCCGGCGGCGTTCGCCCGCATGCTCTCCGGCACCCGCTCGGACAGCAACTTCGTCGTGAAGCGCTGCCCCTCCGAGATGCGCTCGACCTCCAGCGCCACGGAATCGATCGCCTGCTCCATCCGGGTCAGCCGGTCGACCAGATCGTTAGGCAAAATCTTCGGATCGACCCCGCGCTCCATGCGCTTGGCGTGCGCTCTTGCCAACGGCAAGCCGACACAGATCACCGCGACCATCGCGAAGAACGACAATGGTACGAGGACATCAGGTCCCACGGATCGTCTCCTCCAGCGCCGGCACTGCCGGCGTCTCGTTGACAGGAAGCACGAAGCGAATCTCCGTGCCCGCTCCCGGACGGCTCAATGCATCCACGGTTCCGCCGTGCGCCAACACCGTTTGCCGCGCGATCGCCAACCCCAACCCCGTGCCGCCCGCTTTGTGCGTCACGTACGGATCCCAGATCCGTGCGAGATGTTCCGGCGCGATCCCGCACCCGGTGTCACGCACGCGCAACTCGACTGCGTCCCGCACCGCACCGCTGCCGTTCGTATGGATGCGCGCCACGCGCACGTTCACGTCGCCTCCCTCGCGGCACGCGTCCACCGCGTTCATCAACACGTTCGACAGTGCGCGCGCCAGTGCATCGTAGTGCCCCGTCACCAACGGAACACCCGCGTCGACGAACACGTGTACCGGCACACGGTCCGTCGCAATCGCTCGCGCTGCGTATCGCGCCAACTCGCCCATGTCCACCAATGCCGGCGGTCCCTCGGGCAGCCGTCCGAACTGCGCGAAGTCGCGCGCCATCTCTTCCAACCGGCGCGACTCTGTCTCCAACACATCCACTACGTCGGCAAGCCGCGGATCGGCGTCACGTTTGAGCCGCGCGACCGCCAATCGGATCGGGGTGAGCGGATTCTTGAGCTCGTGTGCCACCCGACGCGCCGTTTCGCGGAACGCCTCCAACCGGCTCGCCTCACGGTCGCGCTCGCGCGCCGTCTCGAGATCTACCGCCATCGCTCGCATGCGCTGACGCAACACCTCGAACTCCGGCGCACCGCGTCGTGGCGGCCCCGCCGGCAACGGCTCGCCTCGTGCAATGAGATCCGCCCACTCCACGATTTCCTTGAGCGGCCGGCTCAACTGCCGGCTCAAGTGTCCTGCAACACGCGATGCCAACAACGCAACCAGGAGCGACCCGACCAACGCCGTCACGAGCACGAGCACGACCACACGCGACATCAGATATCCTACGCGTCGCGCTTGCACGAGCAATGCGGCCAGCTCGCGTTCGTGTGCGTCCACCGCGGCACGCTCGGCGCTCGTGAGCGGTGCTTGTCGCGCCGCCTCGATCGCGCGGCGACCGGTGTTCGCGACGTTGTCCCACGCCTTGCCGGCGCTCAGCACCGGAAGCGTGCGGCTTACCGCCATCGCCCCGCCAACCATCAACACCGTGGACGGGATGACCGCGAACATCACGAGGTACAGCAGAACGCGCGTGCGAAAAGTGAAGCGACTCACGATCCCTCATACCCCTCTCGAGGCGCTGACCATGGGCGAGGGGTGTCTGATCGAGAGGAAATTAACCGGCCGTGACCGATCGCTGGATGCCGAAAGCTACGATACGGGTGTGGTGCCGCCAGCAGCCAGCGTCTACCCGCGTCGGGTAACCAGCTATAGATTAACGCAATCGTGATCCGCCCCTTAGTCGCAGACTGATGTCGACCTCGTGGACCCTCGCACGCACGTTTGCAGCGCGCGCTGAGGAACACCCCGATCGCGCTATGGTGGTCGCGGCCGGACGCACGTGGTCCTATGGACAGGTGGATGCGAAGGCCACCGCGCTCGCCGCTGCGTTGGGCGAGCTGGGCATCGAAGCGGACGATCGCATCGCGATCGTCATGCCCAACTGGCCCGAGTGGGTGATCACCCTGCTCGCGGCCGCGAAGCTCGGCGCCACCGTCGTTCCACTCAATGCTCGGCTCAGCTATCACGAGCTCAAGTATCAGCTCCGGCACGCGGAAGTTTCCGCGGTGTTCGCGGCGGAACGACATGGCGGGATCGATTACCTCCAAATCTTCGAGGACATCATCGCCGAGCTGCCCGACCTGTTGTATCTCGTCACGGTTGGCGACGAGGAGCTCTGGTACGACGACAGGATCTTCCGCTTCGAGGATCTCTTGTCGAGTGGGGAAGGGCGCGCACTCCCGCCGCACCCGGAGGTCGACGATGATTCCGACCTCGCGTTGTTGTACACGTCGGGTACGATGGGAAAGCCGAAGGGCGTGCGGTTGTCGCACCGGACCATTGTCGAAACGGCACTGCGGACTGGTGAGGCACTCGGAATGGATCCCGCCGACCGCGTCCTTGTCTCGGTTCCCCTGTTCACGATTTTCGGTTTCAGCATTGTAGTCGGTACGATCGCCGCGGGCGCGACGGTGGTCTTGCAAGACACCTTCGACGCCGACCGCGCGATCGAGCTGCTCAAGCGCGAAGACGTGACTGTGATGCACGGAGTGCCGACGATCTACCACCTGATCATGCGCTCGCCCGGATTCGATCCCGGTGCGTTCCCGCATCTCCGCACCGGTGTCGTGGCCGGCGGACCGGTGCACGAAGATCTCGTGCGCCGCATTCGCCGGTGGTGCAATGTACAGGTGGCTTACGGCCTCACCGAGACGGGGCCGACCGTGACGATCACCCGCTTCAACGATTCCGACGAAAAGCGCCTCACGACCGTGGGTCGCCCATTGCCAGGCGTCGAAATCAAAGCGGTCGACTTCGTCACCGGTGCGCTGCACGGCCCCGAAGCGGTCGGCGAAATCGCCGTGCGGGGCCCGAACGTAATGCAAGGCTATGCCCGCATGCCCGCGGAGACCGCCCGGTCGTTCTCCCCGGAAGGCTTCTTCCTAACTGGTGATCTCGGCATCATCGACGAGGAAGGCTATTTGCGGATCGTGGGCCGCACCAAGGAGACCATCGTGCGCGGTGGCTATCAGATCTATCCGCGCGAAGTCGAAGATCTCTTGCGTGCCCACCCAGCCGTCGACGACGTCTGCGTGATCGGTGTCCCCCATGATGTCATGGGCGAGCTGGTCTGCGCGTGCGTCGTGCCAGTGGAAGGCGCGGTCATCACCGGCAATGATTTGAAGGATTTCGCCCGCGATACGATGGCCGACTTCAAACTCCCTGATCTCGTCCGCTTCTTCGACACTTTCCCAATGACCGGGAGCGGAAAGGTGAAGCGGCGGGAGCTCGAGCGCACGGTGTCGCTCGAATACACTGCCACGATAGGAAGCACATGAACCCACGCAACATGCGATCGGGACCGTCCCGTCTCCCGGTCTCTCCAGTGCATCGGGGACCGCAAGCCATGGCGGCGCAAGCATTCGGCGCGCCGCCGTTCGTGCATGCCCCCAACGCCGCACTGCTCATCGACTTCGACAACGTCACGATGGGGATCCGCTCCGACCTGCAGCCACGAGCTCCGCAACCTGCTCGCTCGGACATCATCAAGGGCAAGGTCGCGGTGCAGCGCGCCTACGCCGACTGGCGCCGCTATCCGCAGTACATCGTGCCGCTCACCGAAGTCGTCGATCGACCTGATCTTCGCGCCGGCCTACGGCTCGTCGAAGAAAAACGCGACCGACATCCGCCTCGCGATCGACGCCATCGAGCTCGTGTTCACGCGCCCCGAGATCGGCACGTTCATCCTGCTCTCCGGCGACTCCGATTTCTCGAGCATGGTCATCAAGCTCAAGGAGTACGGCAAGTACGTGATCGGCGTCGGCATTCGCGAGTCGTCGAGCGATCTGCTCGTCATGAATTGCGACGAGTACTACAGCTACAACGCGCTCGCGGGTCTCGTGAAGACCGGCGAGGACGAGTCGAGTGGCAGGCGATCCGTGGGAGCTGGTCGTCGAAGCCGTGACGCGCATGAAGCGCAACGGCGACGTCATGCGCGCCGACCGGCTGAAGCAGGTCATGCAGGAGATCGACAACTCGTTCGACGAGAAGAACCTCGGCATGGCGAAGTTCTCGCGGTTCGTCACCGAGGCCGCCGCAACGCGGGCTGATCAAGTTGACCAAGCTCGAGAACGGGCAAATGGAGGTCGACGTCACCGCCGACGGCGCGGCCGCCGCGGCGGCGCCGCGGCCGGCCACGCCTAACGGCCTACCGGAAGGCGAGCGCGCCAACGGCACCGAGGAACGGCCCCGCCGGGGCCGTCGTGGTCGCGGCCGCGGAGGCCGCGGTCGCGACCGCGGCGCCCCCGCGGCGTCCGGCAACCACGCCGGACACTTCGCGCCGCCGCTCGCCGAGGCCGTCGCCGCGCCGCCGACGCCCAATGACGGGCGAGCGCCTAACGCGCGAGGAAGCGCTGGGACCTGGTGCAGCGGGCGGTGCAGCACACCGGCGCCAGCACGGCCGAGCCCGTCCCGGCGGCCAGCATCCGCCGCGCGGCCCGCGAGCTGTTAGGCCGCGACAGCGAGTCGCTCGAACGAACGGTTCTTCCACCGCATCCTGCGCGACGCGCACGATGCGGAGCGTATCGACCTGCGCCTCAACGGCGACGACTACGTCGTGGCGCCCGCCGCCGCCGCCGCGGCTGACGCCGCGCCGGCGTCGCCGGCCGCCCCCCAGGGCGGAGCCGACCCGAGCCAGGCCCCAACGGAGCGCTGCCAACGCGGCATCGCTCCGCCGCGGCATGCGACACCGCGGCTTGCGCGCCAGCCGCCCCGGCGAGCTGCCGCCCGACTTGCTCTCCGTCGGTGTCGTCGGCGTCACATCGCCCACGCCCGAACCGGAAGCCGCTGTCGAAGCCTTCGCTCCGGAAGAACCCGAAGCGCCAGTCGAGGCAGAAGCGGCGCCGCGTCGCCCGCGCGGACGCCGGGGCGGAAAGTCCGTCGCGCGCGCTCGGACCAGTAAGGCCACCGCCGCCGTCGCCGAAACGGTGGAGGCGCCCGCCAAACCCCGCCGCCCGCGCGGCGGAGGACGTGCACGGAAAAAGGCCGCGCCCACGTCCCCTCCAGCGGGAGGCGAGGGATGACCGAAAACGCCGCGCGTCCCGCGCGGCGTTCTCGTATCGCGACGCGACTGCGCCCGCTGTCGCGGTCGTTCTACGACCGCGACACCGAGCTCGTCGCCCGCGACCTCCTCGGCGCGCTCCTGTGGAGCCGCACCCCCGACGGCGTGGCCGCGCGGCCGCATTGTCGAGACCGAAGCGTACGTGGGCGAGCACGACGGCGCCTGCCACGCGGCCGCCGGCCTAACGCAGCGCACCAAGTGGTTGTACGGGCCGCCGGGCATCGCGTACGTCTATTTCATTTACGGCGTGCACTGGTGCGTCAACGCGGTCACGCGCCGCGAAGGCCTCCCCAGCGCGGTGCTCGTGCGCGCGCTCGAACCGGTGGACGGGATCCCGCTCATGCGCCTGCGCCGCGGCGAGCCGGCGCACGATCGTGACCTGGCTAACGGACCGGGGAAGCTCTGCGCCGCGCTCGCCATTACCGGCGCGGCCAACGGCGCCCGCCTCGACCAGCCGCCGCTCTCGATCCTCCGCGGCGAATCGGTCGACAATGCCGACGTCGGCGTCTCGCCCCGCATCGGCATCACGCGCGCTGCCGACTGGCCGCTGCGCTGGTTCGTGAAGGGCAACCCGTTCGTCTCGCGCACGCCACGCACGGCGCCGCGCCGCTCCTCACGCACCCATGCCGGCTGACGACGAGCTTCTCGTCTCCGACCGCGCGCGCCGCCTCTACCGCGATGCGATCGTCATCGACACGCACAACGATCTCGTCACCAAAATCCTCGACGAGGGATACGACCCCGCCGTCCGGCACACGCCGGCGCAGGGTCACACCGACGTCCCGCGCCTCATCGAATCGGGTGTCACCGCGCAGGTGCTCGCCGCGTGGGTCAATGCGCCGTATGCCCAACGGGGACCGGGCGCGTCGTTCGCGCGCGCCCTCGCCTGCGCCGACGCCATCCACGCGCTCGTCGACGCCCATCCCGCCGCGCTGTGTTTCGCCACGACGGCCGGCAATGTGCGCCGCGCCAAGGCGGCGGGGCGGGTCGCGATATGCATGGGTGTCGAGGGCGGCCACGCCATCGACGACTCGCTCGACCATCTGCGCGAGCTCAAACGCCGCGGCGCGTGTTACCTCACCCTCACCTGGAACAACGGCAACGCGTGGGCCGGCTCGTCGATCGGATCCGGCGACACGCGCACCGCGGGCCTAACGCGATTCGGGCGCCAGGTGATCGGCGAGCTCAACCGGTTGGGCATGCTGGTCGACGTCTCGCACACGTCGAGCGAGACGCTGGCCGACGTACTGGCTGCGTCCCAGGCCCCGGTGATCGCCTCGCATTCGAGCGCCCGCGCGCTGGCCGACCACCCGCGGAACCTGACCGATGAGGAGCTGCGCGCGATCGCCGCGCAGGGCGGGGTGGTCTGCATCAATTTCTATTCGCGCTTCATCGAGGTCCGCGTGCGCCACGCGATGGACGCCGCCGAAGCGCGCGTCGAGGCGGAGCCCGGCGGCACCGCCGCCCAACGCTCGGCGCGGCTCGACGACCTCCTCGCCCGCATTCCGCCCACCCCGTTGTCCATCCTCATCGACCACATCGATCACGTCGCCCGCGTCGCCGGCATCGATCACGTCGGACTCGGCAGCGACTTCGATGGCATTCGCCTAACACCAGCCGGCGCCGGGGATGTGACCGCGTATCCGCGCATCGCGCAGGCGTTGCTCGACCGCGGCTATGCCGACGACGACGTGCGCAAGGTCCTCGGCGCCAACGTGCTCCGGCTCATGGATGCGGTGTTAGGCGCCGACGCCTGAGTGGCCGTATCGCGCGAAAAAAGGGAGCCGCGTCGAACGCGGCTCCCTCGATGGTCCGGCTCACGGCCCGATGACCGGACCGCCCTTTACTCCGGTCGGTCGATCGACGTGCCGAAGTTGTAGCGGATCCCGCCCTCGATCATGTACGTCGCACGCCCGTTGAGCAGGAAGTTCGCCGCCGTCGGCATGTACGTCACCTGGCCGAACAGCGAGAACCGGCGAATCAATGCCTGCAGTCCCGCGAGCGCGATGAAGGAAATTCGGTCGCGATCGTTCTGCAGCTGATCCGAGATCGACGGCTCGAGCAACGGATCGACGGGCTGGTCGATCTGCCCAACTTGCTGAATCAGATTCAGCGAGAACCCGACGCCGCCGTACGGCCGGAGTCCGCCCCACTGAACCGGGAAGGCTAACGCAGCCGCGCTGTATCGCCGCATGTCCTTCATCGCAACGCGATAGGTGTTACCCTGGTTGTCCGTGACTCCCGACGTCGTGTTGAAAAAGTCCTGCTCGCCGGAAATGTACAGACCACCCTTGCTCCGGGTGACGATCATGTCGAAGCCGATCGACGGCGCCACGTGATTCGAAACCGTCGTTGTCGAGAACGTCATGAGGCCGGCCTTCGCTCCCCAGAACCACGAGTCCTGGAAGGGTCGGTTCGACTGGGCCGCACCGACCGCCGGTAGCAGCGCCACGAGGGCGAGCCCGGAAGTCATCCACCGGACCGTGCGCATGGTAAAACTCCTCATGTGTGAAAAAGGAGAGGGAAGAGTATTGATCGCGAGGAACTGGGGATGTACGTGCGGAGGTCTGTCCCGTCGGAGCAGTCTTGTTATGGCGCTTAAGCTCATGTCAGAGACGAGGGTGACGCACAGTGGTCACGCGGACCGGTCGGTCCCGTCATCCTGACATCTCCCCCGCAGCAGGCAGATCCGCTTGACCCCGGGCACCGTCTCCACCAGCTTGGCGAAAGACGCACGTCCGGGCGGCCCCGAACCGGGAGTGAGAGCATGAGAGCGCACGCCACCGCGACTCCGCCCGTCGACCAGTTCCATAGCGCGGTCTACGGCACGGTGTTCGGCCGCAGAATGGAGACCGTCCACAGGCTCCATGCCGGCGATGCGGTGATTCTGGTTCCGGATCCGCCGGGGACGGACAACCCGGCCGTCTGGGTACACGCCGCCGGCGGCGACGTCGTGGGCCACCTGCCGTTCGCGGTGTCGAGCTGGCTCGTGCCGTGGATGCTCGACGGCGGACAATGTCACGCGCGCGTCGTGCGCGTCGAGGCCGACGACGTCGCCAGTTGGAAGCGCGTCATCGTCCACCTCACCCTGGACGCGCCATCCTTCCGTTAGGCTAGGTTAGACCAAGCCCAGTTTCCGGCCGACGCGCGTGAAGGCGCGGACCGCGGTGTCGAGATCGTCGCGCGTGTGCGCGGCCGACAGTTGGCAGCGGATGCGCGCGTGCCCCTGCGGCACCACCGGAAACCCGAATCCGGTGACGAAGATGCCTTCATCCAGCATCATCTCGCTCATCCTGATGGCTAACGCGGTCTCGCCGACAATGATCGGCACGATCGGCGTTTCACCCGGGATCGGCGTGAATCCGGCTTCGGTGATCGCGCCGCGAAAATACGTCGTGTTCTCGCGCAGCCGCGCCACACGGTCCGGATGCGCGTCGATGAACGTGACCGCCGCCAACGCGCTGCCGGCCACCGTCGGCGGCAGCGCGTTCGAGAAGAGCTGCGGCCGCGATCGCTGCGTGAGGTAGTCGGTCAGGGCCTCGGTGCCGGCCGTGAACCCGCCGGCCGCGCCGCCCACCGCCTTCCCGAGCGTCGACGTGATGACGTCGACTTCGCCCAACACACCGTGGAACTCCGCGGTCCCGCGTCCGCGTTCGCCCAACACACCGGTGCCGTGCGAGTCGTCCATCACCACGATCGCATCGTACCGTCGCGCCAGCTCGAGAATGTCCGGCAGCCGCGCGATGTCGCCCTCCATCGAGAACACGCCGTCAGTCCACACGATGCGGCGCCGCGCGCCGCGCGCCCCGGCCAACTTGGACTCGAGATCGCCCATGTCCGAGTGCTGGTACACCGCGGTCGTGCACTTCGTGATCGCCTTCGCCAACCGGATCGAGTCGATGATCGACGCGTGATTGAGCGCATCCGAGATCACATAGTCGCCCTCTTCGACCACGGTGGCCGTAAACCCTTCATTCGCGTTCCACGCCGAGACGTACGTGAGCGATGACTCCGTGCCCACGAAGCGGGCCAGTGCGCGCTCGAGCTCGCGATGCACGGTGAACGTGCCGCAGATGAACCGCACGCTGCCGGTTCCCGCACCGAACGTGTCGAGCGCCGCTTTCCCGCCCGCGATCACAGCGGGTTCGGCCGACAATCCGAGATAGTTGTTGGACGAGAGGATCAGGACGTCGCCGCGTCCTTCCATGCGGACGTGCGCCGCCTGCGGCGACTCGAGATAGTTGAGACGCTTGTAGACGCCGTCGCGCTTGAATGCATCAATGGCGCCGCTCAGTTGCGTGGCAAAGTTCGGATTCACGGCAGGGTCGGGAAAGAGGAGCGGTGCGGCGTCCGTTAGGCGATCTCGAAGATCACCTTGCCGGCTTCGCCGCTCTTGATCGCGTGGATGGCCTCGTCGGCGCACTCGAGCGGAAACCGGTGGGTGATCACCGGCGTCGGATCGAACTCGTGCGAACGCAGAAAGCGCGTGATCTGGTGCCAGGTCTCATACATGCGACGGCCGGTCACCCCGTACACCGTCACGCCTTTGAACACCAGCTCGGTGGCAAAATCGAACTGCATCGGCTTGGCCGGCACGCCGAGCATTTGGACACGACCCGCCCGCCGGACCATCGCGAACGCTTGATGAATCGCCGACGGCACACCCGACATCTCCAACACGACGTCCACGCCCAACCCGTCGGTGTGCTGCTTCACCGTGCGCTCGACCTCGTCCGGGTGCACCACATCGTGCGCGCCCATCTGCTTGGCTAACGCAAGCCGCGTGTCGTTCACGTCCGAGGCGATGATCCGCGACGCCCCCGCCGCGCGGCAGATGCCCGCCGCAAAGATGCCGATCGGACCGCACCCCGTGATGAGCACCGTCGCGCCCGGAATCTCCGCCGTCAGCGCGGTATGGAAGGCGTTGCCCATCGGATCGTGGATGCCGCCGATGTCGTACGAGATGTCATCGTCCAGGTGCCACACGTTGGTCGCGGGCATCGCAATGTATTCCGCGAAGCACCCGTCGCGATCGACGCCGATCACCTTGGTGTAGGGACACGCGTGCGCGTTGCCGGTCCGGCACAAGAGGCAGCGGCCGTCCACGATGTGTCCTTCCGCCGTCACGCGATCGCCCACGCGCACATCGGTCACCAACGAACCGACACGCGAGACGTCGCCCGCGAACTCGTGCCCAACGACGAACGGCGGATGACACCGCCCGCGCGCCCAATCATCCCATTCGTAAATGTGCACGTCGGTGCCGCACACACCGGCGCGCCGTACGCGAATCAACACCTCGTCGTCCCGAATGGTCGGCACGGGAACGTCTTCCAATGTGAAGCCGGGCGCGGCGGTCTCTTTCACAAGCGCTTTCACGCGATCTATAACTCCAAATCAATGGTCACACAGCGTCGGTACGACGATCGGCGCGCAGCATGGCGCGCGCGGGAAAGCTGTCGCTGCACCGCCGATGACGCCAGGGGAAACCACCCGGCACGCGTGCGCTCAAAACACCGTGCCGATCTGTCCGCCGTCCACCGCGATCGCCGTTCCCGTCACGAAACTGGCGCGTTCCGACGCGAGAAAGGCCACCACCGACGCAAGCTCGCCCGGATGTCCCGATCGACCGATCGGAATCGCGCGACGACGTTCGGCCAACACCTCGTCGACCGAGCGCTCCTCGCGACGTGCGCGTCCCGCAGCCAGCGACATGGAGCGGTCGGTGTCGAAGTGTCCGGTGAGAATCGTGTTCACCAGGACGTTGTCCTTCGCGCAGTCCGTGGCGAGCGTCTTCGCGAACGCGGCGAGTCCCGCGCGCGCCGTGTTCGAGAGGACCAACGATTGCATTGGCTGCTTGGCCGCCGTCGATGTCAGGTAGATGATGCGTCCCCACTGACGACGCCGCATGCCCGACACGACCTGGTATGTGAGACGTATCGACGCGAAGAGGTTGAGCTCGATCGCCGCGCGATACTGATCCTCGGTCGTGTCTTCGATATCCGTTGCCGGCGGGCCGCCCGCATTCGCGACGAGAATGTCGATCGGTCCGAGCGTGGACTTGGCTTCCTTCACCGCCGCTGCGATCGCCGGCCCGTCGGTCACGTCGGCAATCAACGGGAGCACGCGGCGTCTCGACTCGACGGCGATCTCGCTTGCCGTGCGAGTCAGCGTCTCGCTGTGCCGCCCAACGATCGCGACCGACGCGCCTTCCAGCGCGAGCTCGCGCGCACACGCGCGGCCGAGCCCACCCGATGCGCCCGTGACGAGCGCGACTCTGCCTGCTAACCCGAGATCCACTCAGGCCTCTCCGGAATTTGTTGATGACGCGACTCGAGCACCGGCGACGTCTCTGTAATACTACAGGAATTCGCGCCTGCCGAAACCGGCCGCGCCGGCTTCATGCGGCGCACGCGTTCACGCGAGACCGACGCGCGTCGCAATCCGCGCGCCGGCGTCCTCGCCGCTCGCTACGGCGCCTTCGATCAGCGGTGTCGTGAGGTAGTCGCCGGCCAACGCGATCGGCAGCTCGATCGCATTCGCCAACGCGCTCGCACGCGCGCGGTCGCGTACGAACCCGATGAACGGTACGGGCGATCCATGATTGAACCGATAGACACGCGCTCGTGTGACGTGTCCGCGGACTTGAGGCACGAGGGCCTCGACGTCCGGCAGCATCTGCGCAGCGATGGACTCGGAAGACATGTCGCGCATCGCATCGAGCGCGCGCGGGGTCGGCCACGCGAGCACCACGTCGCGCGCCGCGTGATCGCTCGCATGCTTGGCCCCGTGTACCGCGCACGCGCTCACCGTGCGTGCGACACGCACGTCCTGAAACACGCCGAACGCTTCGCGCGGCGGGGCGCAGTCGAGTGCGAGGGCTAACGTCAGCGTTCCGCGCAACGGTACCGTGGCCAGCCATTGGGAGAGGGCGTGATCGATTCCCAAGTACGGCGCGATCAGCTCGTGCGCGGTGCGCGGATCCGTCGCGATCACCACCGCAGCGGCGTTCCACGTGCGACCCGTCGCGTCGTGCACCGACACGCGCGACGCGCGGCTCGCGATCGAGTCGACACCCACTGCCGCGACACGGACGTCCCTGACCACCTCGATGTCGGTGAGGACCGCGCCCAACGCATTCGACCAACCGCGCACCGGCGCCAACGTGTCGCCTTCACTGCCGTATCGGCCGAGCGACAGGAAGAACGCGAGCGAGACGTCGGATGCCGCCACGTTGTAGAATCCGTTGCACGGCGGCTCGGCGAGTGTGTCGGCTGCCGCAGCGCCAATGCGTCGCTCGACAAACGCGCGGACGCTTTCTGTGTCCAACGACTCTGGTAGGCGCGCGCCGGATGCGTCGAGTGCGTCGTGATATCGCGCGAGCAGCGGCACCAGAGACGTCGCCAATCGCATTTTCTCGAGTGCGCTCAGTCCGCTGAAGGTGAGCAGACTGCGCAGCGACCCGAATCGCAGAGGAAGGCGCTCGCCGTTGCGCACGACAATGTCGTGTGCGCTGTCGCGCTCCATGTGCGCGCCGAGTAGGTGCACCGTGCGCGCGTACCCGTCGGTGATGAGCTGCGCGCCGGTGTCGATCGGCAAATCGTCCAGCACATCGCTGCGCGCGCGGCCGCCGAGCATCCGCCGCGCTTCGATGAGCGTGACGTGCGCGCCGCGATCGCGAAGTCTCACGGCGGCGGCAACGCCCGCGAAACCACCGCCGATGACGATGACGCGCGCGTTCGTCATCGCGGTAGGCGATGGATTCGCGACGCGATGATCGCGCGACAAATTGTGCGCATGCTATTGCGTGTGATTTTCATCGTTCCTATATTCGCGCAAGGGCCGCACGCAGTAATCTCTTGTCGAGGTTCGTGAGTGGCGCGAATAATACTTCAATTCCTCAGTCGCACACCAAAGCAGCCGGTCGCCAACCTCTTCGTGAGCGGCGTACCAGCGCGGTCCTCGTCCCTCTCAGCGTTCCATTCCAGCGTTGTCGTTATTCGTCGCCGTGCCGAGGTTCGTCGGCACGGCGTTGTTGCATCGAACGTACCCGCAGCGGTGATGACAACCGGCCGGCGTGCGTCGCACGCCACGGCGCGTGTCGGTAACAAGGTGGGTGTGACGGTCGTCGATGCAGAACGTGCTGTCCTAACGCGGTGCAATGTGGTGCACGCGGATGTGTCCGTGCGCGCGATGTGCGCCGCGTCGTAGTCGATGCTCGTTCGCAGTTCGTGCTGATGCACAATGCGATGTCGCATACATCGACCTCGACACCGAGGTCGTCAGGACGTGTGGCGGGGCGCGTGAAGCCTGCCCACTTCGCCGCCGGTCCACCGGGGGATCGGTCGGCAGTCAAACTCCTTTAGTGGAGATGAAAACCATGGCAACGCGTAAGAAAGGCGCCAGAAAGAAGTCCGCTCGCAAGGGCGGTCGGAAAAAGACCGCTCGTAAGGCCGCGAAGAAGCGGAAGTAGCCAGTTAGTCGTAGCAGTTGAGAACAAGAAAAGAGGCCGGCGTGAACCGCCGGCCTTCTTTTTTTGTCGCTCGATTCTGTGAGCGGTGAGCGCCGTCAGGCAGCGCGCGGCGTTTTGCCGGCTGCCGCCCGCTCGGGTGCGGGGCCCCACATGTATGCCCAGAACGCCGGTGTCGGCTCGTCTCGCTTTCCGTTCGAGATCACGATGCCCACTGGCTCGACACTCATCTTATCGTCGCTGTGTCCGTCTTTCGCTGAAGCCATCGATCACCCCTCGTTGATTTACCGTGCACGCTTCGCGCAGCGATGGCCCCCAAAGCACCGTATGTGCCACATCCGGTATCGTGCTTCAACACGTTGATTCACAAGGCATTGCAGAAAAAAAGACTCCCACTGCTGGGAGCCCATCGACGCGGAATGACACGGACACCGAATCTGTTTTCGTGTCAAAACATTACGCGACCTCTTTGCGGGCGAAGAACGTCTCGGCGCCGTAGCCCACGCCGACTCCGCTGCGCTCGACGGTGATATGCCAGCCCCGATACTGATCCCGCAGCTCCTCCAACGGCAGCGATTCTCCGCCGGCCGTTCCCTCTACCACGTGGACGCCGCCTGCGGTCGTTGCCTGCTGCAGCAATTCGATGGCGCGGGCGCGCTCGACGCTCGAAAGTCCACTTAGTGCTGCTGCCGCTACTACTACTGCATTGAGTGGCCGATCCGGTGACCAGTTCGCGAGATCCTCACCCACGCAGCGAACACGACTGGTCAATCCGACTTCGGCCGCCGCGTTCAGCACGCGTTCGAGCACATCTTCGGTCGTATCGACGGCCGTCACCGCGCATCCGTTCGCCGCCAGGTAGATCGCCGGTCCTTCTGCACTCACGCCTGCCACCAGTACATGACCTTCCGCTACCGCGAGGGCGGCTCGCGCAAAGGCCGAATCGGCGCGGAATCCCCAGCGCTCCGGGCGACTGAACTCTTTGAGGGCCTTGAGTCTACGCTTCCGCCACGTCGCAAACGACGGCATCCGCAGGCGACCGCGAATGATGCGGTCGACCTCCGCGCACAGAAGGATCTCAGTGAGCGCCAATTGGGGCTCGGACTGCAAGGCCGCTACCGCATTGTCCCCGATTTTGAGGATCGCGTTACGCGGTATCGACTCCTTGTAGTTCTCGATTTCCCGCTCGACGAACAGCTCGTACTCGTATCTGAGAGAGCGTGGTCGTTGACTCATTTTGACGCAGGCGCGGGATGAGGAGTGAAGCGTGTACCTAAAGTAGAACTTTCGCCGTCGCGCGCAAGTCCCTATGCAGGTTCGATGTGGACAGTGACGCTTGATGCACCAAGTTCAGTGTGCAGCCTGGCCTCGACTGCGTCGGCAACACGATGTGCCGCCTCCACCGACGTCGCGCCGTCGACGCCGATCGTCACTTCGACCAATAACACGCCCGACGCCATCGCCCGCGAGCGCACCGAGCGGACGTCCAACACGCCCGGTACCGCACTCAGCAGTTGCCGGATCTCGCGCGCCTCGATGGCCCGCTCATCGACCAGAACCGGGACGGTGCGGCGGACGATCGCGAATCCATTGCGCGCGATCACCAGCGCGACGGCGATCGCGAGGAACGGGTCGATGATCCCCAATCCATGGCGCGTGAGAAACAGCGACACCACAGCCGCGCACGTGACGTACACGTCGCTGCGCGTGTGCTCGGCGTCTGCCAACAGAAACGCGCTCTGCAACCGCTCGCCGCGCTGCCGTTCGTACCACACGACGAGCACGTTGACGAGCATCGTCAATGCGACCAGCGCCAGTTCGGGAATCGTCGCCGTGCGCGGCATGTCGCCGCTCACGACGTAGCGGACACCTTCACGCAGCAATTCGAAGCACGTGATCGACAGGAAACCGACGATCGCGAGCGCGCCTAACGTCTCGAATTTCTGGTGGCCGTAGGGATGTTCTTCGTCGGGCGCGCGCGATGCGACGCCGACGAGCACGATCCCAAGGATGTTGTTCAGCACATCCAGTCCCGATTCGAGCGCCGCACCGAGCACCGACAGCGCGTGCGTGCGCATGCCGACGACGATCTTGATCGCCACCACCAGCACGTTGAGTGCGAGGATGACGAGGAGCGTGTTCCGGACCGCCAATGCGCGCGCCGGGCGGGCTCCGGGATCCGACGGGGCGGGCGCAGGACTGGACACGATTCAAGGATAGGGGGCGCCCGGAATCGGAGCCAGTGTCGTGCGCACTAGATTGCGAATCGCGCCATCATCGAAGCGGGGAACCGGATGCCCGAGCTGCCGGAAGTCGAACACGCCGCGCGCGTCTTGCGCGCCGCGGCCGTGGGTCACCGTATAGCACGCGTGCGGGTGTTGCATCCCTCGCTGCGCGCCAAGCTGCCGCCGGCCGACCAACGGCGGCTCGCGGGCCGCGTCGTGCGCGACGTCGTGCGCCGCGGCAAGCATCAGGTGATCCACCTGGCCGACGGCACTGCGTTAGTCGCGCACTTTCGCATGACTGGAGACTGGGCCATCGGTCGCGTCGGCGATGAGCGGACGCCATACGCGCGCGCCGAGCTCGAGTTGGACGACGGCACGCGGGTGACGCTCGCCGATTCGCGTGCGTTAGCCACGCTCGTGCGCACCGACGATCCAGCCTCGGTGCTCCCGGTGCTCGGCCCTGAGCCCGACGACCCGTCGCTGACGCCATCGTCCCTCGCCGTGTCCCTCGCGCGCCGTCGCGGCGCGATCAAACCGGCGCTCCTCGACCAGCGCGTGCTCGCCGGCGTCGGCAACATCTACGCCGCCGAAGCACTCTGGCGGGCGCGCATTGATCCGCGCGCCGCTGCGCGCACCCTCGACCCGGCGCAGCTCAGGCGATTGCTGGCTGCGATCCGCACGGTGCTCCGTCGCGCGCCCGCCGGTCGCTATCAGTCGGACGCCGCGACCTCTCGCTGGAACGTCTACGACCGCGAGGGCCTAACGTGCCGGCGATGCGGCGGCACGGTGCGGCGCGTCGTCCAGGCGGGACGCTCCACGTACTACTGCCCCCAATGCCAGACGACGGGGAAGCGCTGACGCTTGGGGAAGCGCTGCACTTCCCCAAGCGTCAGCGCTTCCCCGTTTCACCCCGCACTCTCCGCCTCCACGACCCCCGCCTTGATGTATCCGGTTTCCGGAATCGTCAGCACTTCCGGATGGTCTAACGGTTGGCCGAGGAAGCGGCGCAGCGTCATGCGGCGGCCGCTGTCGGCGGCGGCATGGGAGAGCATCTCGAGGAACAGCGCCTTGCTCAATGGAAGCTGCAGCTGGCCGTCAACAGGATGCCGCCAGGCGCGAGGAGACGCATCGCGCGCAGGTTGATCTCCTTGTAGCCGCGCAACGCCGACGCGAGCGCGCCGCGCGTCTTCGCGAACGCGGGCGGGTCGAGCACGATCGTGTCGTACCGATCGCCGCGCGATTCGGCGTCGCGCAGGAAATCGAATGCGTCCGCTTCCATGAAATCGATGTTGTCGATGCCGTTGCGCGCGGCGTTCTCGTGCGCACGGGCGAGCGCGGCGACCGAGCTGTCCACGGCCGTCACGCGCTCGGCGCGTTGGGCGAGGTGGAGCGCGAATGATCCGTGATAGCTGAAGCAGTCGAGCGCGCGGCCGCGCGCCAGCTGGCCGGCCAGCACGCGATTCTCCCGTTGGTCGAGAAAGGCACCGGTTTTCTGTCCGTCCCAGGGCGCGGCCAGATACCGCACGCCGTGCTCGCGGACTTCGATGTGGCGCGGCACATCGCCGAACAGGAGCTCGGTTTCGCACGCCAGCCCCTCTTTGGTTCGGACGGCGACATCGTTGCGCGCCAGGATTCCTGCCGGCGCCAGGAGGTCGCGCAGCGCGTCGACGATTGCGCCGCGGAACGCTTCGAGGCCCGCACTCAGCAGTTGAACGACCACCCACTGTCCGTAGCGATCCACGACCAGCGACGGACAGCCGTCCGCTTCGCCGTGCACCACCCGCCACGCCGTCGTCTCTGTGCCTAACGATGTGCGCCGCGCGGCGCTCGCGGCGAGACGGCGGCGCCACCAGGCCGCGTCGATCACCGCGTCCGGGCGCGCGTCCAGCTGGCGGAGCGAGATCTCCGAGGCGGGACTCCAGAGCGCCCAGCCTAACGGATGCCGCGCCGCGTCGCGCACCAGGACGGCGCCGGCCGGCGCGTCCGGCCGGTGCGTCACATCGCTCCGGTAGATCCAGGGATGGCCGCTCGCCCAACGGTGCGCGCCCTTGCGCGACACCACGGCGTCGGCGCTCACTGCCCGGTCGCCGATGCCGCTCCCCCGGCGGCCAGCACCAGACGGCGGAGCTGCGGGATGATCGCCAGCTTCAAGAGCCCGCGCGGCGCGGCCAAGCTGTCCAGCTGCGCCAACCGGTCCGACGTCCACGCGCTCGACGCCGATTGGCCGCCGCCCAGGTACGTGAGCGCGTCCGTCCCGATCCCGCCCGCAGTCGCCAACGCCGCCGCTGCGCTGTCGGCGTCCGTTAGAAGTGGCGCGTGCGCCGTGAGCGCGGCGATGGCGGGCGCGAGCGCTTGCCACTGCGCGAACATCGTCGCCAGCGAATCGCGCAGCCCCGCCCCGCGCGACGGATCGCGGAACAAGGTATCCAGCAGCGCCGACAACGGACGAGCAGTCCGAGCGTCGGGCGTCACGATGTCGCCGGGCTCGACCAGGGGCGTGAGCAGCGTTGGGCGCCGCGTGTGCATCCGTTGCCCCAGACTCACCGGCTCCACCACGTGCTGCAGCGCGCGCAACGGCGCGATCTGGTCGGTCTGCGCGATCAATCGCCACATGGCGTCGGGCCCGGACAAATGGTGGACGCCGATATCGGCCAACTCCACGCTCACCGCCGCCAACCGCCGATACATGTCGTTCACGTTCACCACCGTGCTGGGCGACCAGAGGCGTTCCGCGATCGCCGCGGTGCGCGGCCAGATGCGGGAGTCGATCGTTTCGGACGTCACCAGCTCGCCCCACATGCACGCTTCGCCGCCTAACACGTGCGCGGCGTGCGCGCTGTCCAGGTCCGTGCCGGTCGGAATCGGATCCACGGCATAATGCTGGCCCGCGCTCGACATCGCATCCAAATAATAGCCCGCCGACAGAATCCCCGAATATCCCTGCTGCGCGGCGCTGAACAGCGATGCCTGTCCCCGCCACGACTGGATCACGATGTCGTGCGGCAGATCGGGATGCAGAATCTCGTCCCATCCGACCGCGCGCTTGTGTTGGACCGTGAGAATACGAGACAATCGCCGGTTGAAGTACGCCTGCAGCTTCCCGAAATCCTTGAGCTTATGACGGCGCATGAACCGATGGATGGCCGTGCTCGAGTCCCACGCACGCGAGTCGACTTCGTCGCCGCCGATGTGCCAATAGTGATCGGGGAAGAGCGGTGCCATCTCACCCACGAACCGCGTGATGAACCCGTACACCGATTCGCGCGTCGGGTCGATCGCGCCCGCAGTGAAATTGAAATCGGTGGGCAACGCGTACGGACCGGGCGAGCTCGCGAGCGTTGGATATCCGACGAACCAGCTGATCGAGTGGCCGGGCATGTCGAACTCGGGTACGACGCGAATGCCGCGATCCCTCGCGTACGCCACCACGTCGCGCACCTGTGCCTGCGTGTAATACTCACCGTTCGAGCCGAGCTCTTGCAGCTTGGGGTATCGCTTGCTCTCGACGCGAAATCCCTGGTCGTCGCTCAGGTGCCAGTGCAGAACATTCAGCTTCACCGCCGCCATGGCGTCGAGATTGCGCTCGATCACGTCCACAGGCTCGAAGTGTCGTGACACGTCGATCAACAGTCCGCGCCACGGAAACCGCGGTCGATCCGCAATGTGGGCCAACGGAAGCGTGAACCCCGATGCGCCCGCCGTCACCAATTGCTGAAACGTCTCCAATCCCCGCAACGCGCCGACGACGGTCGGCGCGCGCAGCACGGCACGAAACGTGGTTACGTCCAGCGTGTACGACTCATCTTCGTCCACCGACTGTACGGCCTCGCCGGGGCCACGCACGTCGATCACCAGCGTGCCTAACAGAGAGTCCCGCCCCACCGCCCGCGACAGGCCGAGGCCGGTGTGACGAGCGAGGCGCGTGATCGCGCGATCCGCGGCGCGCAGCAGACGGCCATCGCGAAACCGCGGCACCGCCACGCGGAACGCCGACGTGAGCGCGAGCCGGCCGCCCGAATCGATGTGAATCGACGCGGGCATCGGCATGAGCGACAGTTGGGCCAACGCAATGGAATCGGACGACTGCGCGGCGATCGGCGCGGCGGCTGTGATCACGGCTGCGATCACAGCCGTGCGCAGCGCGACACCGATCGTGAGCGAGAATGACGGGCGCATGTAGCGACGGCGTGTGGGGAAAACGGAACCGCTTTGGACGGTGAGCGCGATAAATCGGCCCTCGCCCATCGGAAGACGATCGGCAGGCACTGACGGTGGCGCGGTGCGAACGGGACTGACGTAGTCGCGGATGGGTGGGTGCTGACGCGGAAAGTGGTGCGGTGCGCGGCGGCAGCGCAATGGCGTCCCGGAGCTGCGCGTTCAGCGCCCCGTCGCGGCGCGAATCGCGCGCGCCGCTTGCTCGGGGTCTTTCGCGCCGAAAATCGCGCGGATCACCGCCACGCCGGTCGCGCCTGCGTCCATGGCCGCGGCTACATTGCTTGCGTCGATGCCGCCGATCGCGACCGCGGGTCGACCACTTCGCGTAATCAACTCGGCGAGACGCGACGTGCCGATGGCGGTTCCCGCGTCGACCTTGGAATCGGTGACGTACACCGGACCGATGCCCACGTAGTCGGCGTCGGCGGCGAGCGGCAATTCGGCGTCAGTGCCGATGCTCGCACCGATGATGAATTCCGGTGGCATCACGCGACGGAGCGCGGACGGCGGAACGTCTTCCGGCCCGACGTGCACGCCGGCAGCGCCCGCGGCGATCGCGACATCGGCGCGATCGTTCACAATGAGCGGCACATCCGCGGGCAGCGAGGCGATGAGTGCGCGCGCCACTTCCACCGTGGTTCGGGCGTCCGCATCTTTGAGTCGCAATTGAATCATCGTCGCGCCGCCGCGCGCCGCAGCGCACGCGCGCGACACCAGGTCCGCCGCGTCGCCGCGCAGCGCATTGGTGATCGCGACCAGCGTGAGTGAGAGAGGAGCGAGCATAGATGTCCCTGCCTGGCGAGCGGCACTTTGGAGCGCTCCGCGGCGCTACTACCATTGAGCGCGACGAACCGAGTCGCGTCCGTGAGGCGACGCGCGAGCTGCTGGAGCGGTTGGTCGCCGACAACAACATAGCACCGGCCGACATCATCAGCGTGGTGTTCACGGTGTCGAACGACATCACGAGCGAGTTTCCGGCTCGCGCCGCGCGGGACATGGGGTGGGTGGACGTCCCGCTCCTCTGCGCCACGGAAATTCCGGTGCAGGGCGCGGTGCCGCACTGTATTCGGGTGTTGATTCACCTGGAGTCGGCCAATCCGCGCCACGCGCTGCGCTCGGTCTATTTGCGCGGCGCGGCGCACCTCCGTGACTAACGGAGCGCCGGCGCGTTATCGTCCGCTGCTGTGCTCCCGGCGGATCTCGGCCTTCGCGGCCTTGTGCTCCTTGAACGTCGTGCGAAATTCGTGGTGACCGTCCGTGTCGGCCACGAAGTAGAGATACGGCACGGTGGCGGGATAGAGCGCCGCCTCGATGCTCGCGCGTCCAGGCGACGCGATCGGTCCCGGCGGCAGCCCGCGGTTGCGGTACGTGTTGTACGGCGACACCACCTCGAGATCGTGGTACGTCACGCGATCGTGGTGTTCGCCTAACGCAAACTGGATGGTCGGGTCGGCCTGCAGCGGCATCTGTGCCTTGAGCCGGTTGTGGTACACGGCCGCGATCACCGGACGCTCTTCCGGCAGCCGCGCCTCCTTCTCCACGATCGACGCCAGCGTGACGATGTCGTTGCGGCTCATCGCCAGCTGCTGCAGACGATCGTCCCACCGCGGATCCCACACCTGCTCGAACCGGTGCACCATTTCGCGCACCGCGGCGCGCGGCGATGTGCCGTACGCGAAGACGTACGTATCGGGGAAGAGATAGCCCTCGAGCGTCGGTGTTGGAACATCCAATTCGTGGAGCAGCGACGTGTCGCGCACCGCGGCCTCCACCGATTCCGCCGGCGCGCCTAACGCCGCCGACAATTCGGGCACGATCTCGCGCAGCGACCACCCCTCGGGAATGGTCACGCGCCGCTCGAGCCCTTGTCCCAGGTGCAGCGCCTGCACGAGCGCGCTCCATCCCATGTCGCGCTGCAAGCCGTACGTGCCGGCCTTGATGTCGCGATCGCGACCGGTCACTTGCGCGTACAATCGGAAGAGACGCGTTGGGCCGACCAGTTCTGCGTGATGCAGCGAGTCGGCGGCGACACGAAAGCTCGCGCCCGGCGGGATGGTCACGCGCACGATCGGTCCGTGCGGAGAGCCCGCGCACGCCGCGAGCCCAGCGAACAGCACGGCGCGACCGAGGCGTCGCGCCTCAGTGCGCCATGTGCAACGCATGTTGAAGCAGGATTGTCGCGGCAAGCGCATCAACATCCCCCTTCCGGCCACGCGTCGAGCCTTGCATGTCGCGGATGGCGCGAAGCGCCGCCGCGGTGGAGTACCGCTCATCGACGAGTGAAACCGGCCAACCGGTACGCCGTTCGACCTCGGCGGCCACGCGCCTCACCTCCTGGCAGCGCGGCGTCTCATCGCCATTGTCGTCGAGGGGAAGGCCGAGGACAACCGCTACCGCTTCCATTTCCGTGCCGCGTCGCACGATCTCCGCGATCGGTGGACGCTTGCCCAAACGTCGCACGATGAATCCCGCCGGAGACGCGATGGTGCGCGTGGGATCCGAGATCGCGAGGCCAACGCGGCGATCGCCGTAGTCTACGGCCAAAATGCGGCCGGCAAGGGGGAAGCGAACCGCTTCGCGGTCCTGGGGGATCTGGGACAGGGACCCTTCGTTGCCGCTTTCTTCGGAATCGCTTTTCGCTACCGTCGCCTCTTCATCTTTTCCCGTTTCCCTATTCCCACTTCCCTCGCCGTCCATCAGCCCTGCGCCATCGTCGCGAAGAACTCCTTGTTCGTCTTCGTCCGCTGCATTCGCTGCAACAGGAACTCGATGGCTTCGGTGGATGGCATGTCGCCCAGGAAATTGCGCAGCAGGTACACGCGATTCAGTTCTTCCTGCGTCAACAGCAACTCTTCTTTGCGCGTGCCCGACCGTTGAATGTCGATGGCGGGGAAGACGCGACGATCGGCGATCTTGCGATCGAGCACGAGCTCCATGTTGCCTGTGCCCTTGAACTCCTCGAAGATCACTTCGTCCATGCGCGAGCCGGTTTCGACCAACGCCGTCGCGATGATCGTCAGCGATCCGCCTTCGTCGATATTGCGCGCGGCGCCGAAGAATCGCTTCGGCTTGTGCAGCGCATGCGCGTCGACGCCCCCCGAGAGAATCTTGCCGGAGTGCGGCACCACCACGTTGTGCGCGCGCGCGAGTCGCGTGATCGAGTCGAGCAGAATCACGACGTCCTTGCCGTGCTCGACTAACCGCTTCGCTTTTTCGATCACCATGTCGGCGACCTGCACGTGACGATCCGCGGGCTCGTCGAACGTGGAGCTGATGACTTCCGCGTCGACCTGCTCCTGCATGTCCGTCACTTCTTCGGGACGCTCGTCGATCAACAAGACGATCAGCGTGACCTCGGGATGATTCTCGATCACTGCGTTAGCCATCTTCTGCATCAGATGGTCTTGCCGGCGCGCGGCGGCGCGACGATGAGGCCGCGCTGTCCCTTGCCGATGGGCGCGATGATGTCCACCACCCGCATGCTCAAATCGGCGCTCGACGCTTCCAAGCGCAGCCGCTGGTCCGGATACCGCGGCCGCAGATTGTCGAACGCGATGCGATGCTTCGCTTGCTCGGGATCTTCGTTGTTGATTGTTTCGACCTTCAACAACGCGAGATACCGTTCGCCTTCTTTCGGCGGACGGACCTGGCCGAGTACCGTGTCGCCGGTGCGCAGATCGAATCGTTTGATTTGCGACGGCGAGACGTAGATGTCGTCCGGACCGTAGAGGTAATTCCAATCCTGACTGCGGAGGAATCCATAGCCTTCGGGCAGAATTTCCAGCACGCCTTCGCCACGCAAGACGATATCCGAGTCGAGCAGATTCTGCTCGATGCGGAAAATCAGGTCCTGCTTTCGCAGTCCCGAGAAGTTGGAGATATTCAATTCCTCGGCCATGGTCTGAAGCTCGGCCACGGACTTTTGCTTCAACTCGGCGATATCCACGTACGTCGACTCCGAGGGTGGGACGCGCTCACTCCGATCTCAAGCGCGACGTAAACGCCGGGACAATTCGACGTTCCGTCCCTGTGCGAATGGGGATGGACTCGATCGTCACGACGTTGTGCGCGGAGTGGTAAGGCGAGGAGGCGTGCAGTAGGCGTTGCCAAGGTAACGTCGCCAAAACAGGCGGTCAAGAGTGCCGAATTTCCCTGTTACAGAGTGCTTTGCGTACTGGCGAGTGCTCGAGTTGGGGAGCCGCGAGATCATCGAAGGACTTGTCGCTCCTGAACACGGCGGACCATCGCCACTGCTGTCATTGTACCTCGCGCATTGGGACGGGTACCACTATTGGCAACGCGCGCAGGACGGTGACTGGCTGGTCCTCGTTCACGAGCGTACACCGGCGCGCGAGCGATGGTGGTTGCACGCGGCGCTCTTCATCGCCGCGATTTTCACCACGTCGGTCGGCGGCGCCATGTTCGCTGGTGCTGTCGATCCATGGAGCCTCGCGACCTTTCTTCACCCGCGAGCCGGTTTCGCTTTTTCGCTTCCACTTCTGGCCATTCTGCTCGCGCACGAATCGGGCCACTATGTAACCGCGCGGCGGTATCGCGTCGACGCCAGTCCACCGTACTTCATTCCGTTTCCGGCGGCGTTGGATCTCATCGGAACGCTCGGCGCGTTCATTCGCATCCGATCGCCCTTGTTCGACCGTCGGACGTTGTTCGACGTCGGTGTCGCCGGTCCGTTAGCAGGGATCGTCGTAGCGATTCCGGTGCTCTTGTTCGGTCTCCACGCGAGCACCACGTGGCCGGGAGTCGAGACGGCGACGTTCGCGCACCAATTCGCGCGCTTCAACGGCGACCCCATTCTCATCGGCGACTCGCTGCTCTTGCTGGCGTGCCGCGCCGTACTCGGCCTCCACGGCATGGTCGAATTGGGTCCGCTCGCGGTCGCGGGTTGGGTCGGCATTTTCGTTACGTCGCTCAACCTCCTTCCGTTGGCCCAACTGGATGGCGGTCACGTTGCATTCGCGATGTACCCGCGTGCCCAGCGTTTCATCGCGCGTGCAATGTGGGTGACGCTCATTCCACTTGGGTTCGTGTGGAAAGGGTGGTGGTTTTGGGCCGTGCTCAGTTTGGCAATCGGCCGCGGCCGTCTCGAACATCCGCCCGTGATTGCGCCCGAGCGTCCGCTGGACTCGAAGCGAGCGATCGTCGGGTGGCTTGCGGTGGCGCTCTTCCTCATCACGTTCATGCCCCTCCCGCTCAGCGGCTGACGCCTCACGTACGTAATGCACGAACGCGGTTGGGCCGTGGAACCACCCGCGTGCGCGCGCGGTTACGTTCAGGGGAAGTTGCGCGCGCGCGAAGCGCGGATACGTCGCGCTCGGTGCGCGGTTCTCGAGACTACTACCGGACCCGGATGTGAGTGCATACCACCATCGCCTTCGCCATCGTTTGGCGGGGCGTCTCATGGCCATTCGTCATTCTGCTTCCCGTCGTGCTCGTCACGACGGCCTGCCATCACGCGCCGCCGCCGGCGCCGCCGCCGCCCGAAGTGTCGGTGCTCACCGTCGCGCCGAAAACTATACCGGCCGACTTCGAGTACGTTGGGCAAGCGGAAGCGTCCAAGCGCGTCGAAGTGCGCGCGCAGGTGTCGGGTGTGATCATCGACCGCCCGTATGTCGAAGGCACGGACGTGAAGAAAGGCGCGCTGTTGTTCCGTATCGATCCCACGCCGTACGAAGCCGCGCTGCGGAGCGCGCAAGCCCAACAGGCCGATGCGCAGGCGCGCTCCGCCAACGCCGAGCGGAATCTCCAGCGCCTGGAGCCGTTGTTGGGCGAGCACGCCGTGGCGCAGAAGGACGTCGATGACGCGCGCACCGAAGACGAGCAGGCCCGCGCCGCGGTGAACAACGCGCAGGGCGCCGTGGTCCGTGCCCAACGGGACTACGACAACACCTTCATCCGCGCCGAGATCTCCGGCCGCGCCGGCCGCGCGAACATGGTGCTCGGCGCGTTAGTCAGCGGCCCAACGGACTTGCTCACGACGGTGGAGCAGGTCGATCCGATCTACGTCAATTTCAGTCCGTCCGATCAGGATGTGCTGGCGTGGCGCCGCGGACTGGCCGACAAATCGCTCGTCGCCGCGCCCGGCACCATGGACGTGCGCGCCACGCTCGCCGACGGCAGCGTGTACCCGACCAACGGCAAGCTCGATTTCGAAGACCTGGCGGTCCAACAGAACACCGGCACGCTCGCGTTGCGCGCGTCGTTCAACAATCCGCAGCACACGCTGCTGCCCGGGCAGTTCGTGCACGTGTCGCTGCTCGGCATGAAGCGCGTCGGCGCGATCCTCGTTCCGCAGCGCGCCGTGCAGCAAGGCATCGGCGGCTCGTACGTGTACGTCGTCGATTCCGCGAACAAAGTGAGCACGCGCGATGTGAAGGGCGACACCTTCGTCGGCGGCCAGTGGCTCATCGCCAGCGGTCTGACCGCCGGCGATCGCGTGGTGGTGGACGGCATTCAGAAGATCATGCCGGGCGCTCCCGTGCGCCCGGTGGCGTACGTGTCGCCGCCCGACACCGGACGCGCGGCCCGCGGCGACACCGTGTTGGCCGCGCCTCCGGGCACCGCCCTTCGGATCGGCACACATGACTAACGATCCCGAAATCAAATATTTCTTCGTCCGCCGACCGATCTTTGCCGCGGTCATCTCGATCGCGATCGTCCTGCTCGGCATTTTTTCGCTGCATTCGCTGCCCATCGACCTCTATCCGCGCATCACGCCACCCGTGGTGCAGGTCACCGCCGTCTATCCGGGCGCGACCGCGCAAGACGTCGCGAACGCCGTCGCGGCGCCGATCGAGCAGCAGTTGTCCGGCATCCCGGGCTTGCTCTACTACAAGTCGTCGAACGCCAGCGACGGCTCGATGAATCTGCAGATCTACTTCGACATCTCGCGCGATCAGGACCTCGCGGCCGTCGACGTGCAGAATCAGATCCAGCTGGCCATGCCGCAGTTGCCGCAAGAAGTCGTGCGCAACGGCGTCACGGTGAAGAAGGCGCAGACGAACATCCTGATGGCGTTGTCGCTGAGCTCGAGCGACCCGCGGTACGATGCCGGCTACTTGAGCAACTACTCGCAGATTTACGTCCAGGACGAGCTCAAGCGATTGCCCGGCGTCGGCGATGCAACCACGTTCGGCCAGCTCGACTTGTCGATGCTCCTCAGTCTCGACCCCGATCGTCTCTCCCAACTCGGCCTCACGGTGACGGACGTCGCGAACGCGGTGTCCGAGCAGAACACGACCAACCCCGCCGGCCGCATCGGCCGCGAGCCATCGCCGCCCGGCACGCAGCTCACGATCCCGGTCACCACGTTAGGCCGCCTCACCGACCCCAAGCAGTACGAGAACATCATCGTGCGGGCGCAGCCCGATGGATCGATCGTGCACATCGGCGACGTCGGGCACGTGACGATGGGCCAGCGCGACTACGATCTCGTCGGCCGCCTCGACGGCCATCCCACCGCCCTCATCCTCGTCTACTTGCGCCCGGGCGCGAGCGCGCTCGACGTCGACAAGACGGTGGTCGCGCGCATGCAGCAGCTCCAGCACACGTTCCCGCAGGGCATCACGTGGTCGGTGCCGTTCGACACCACGCCGTTCATCACGCAGTCGGTCAAAGAAGTGGTGGAGACGCTCATCGAGGCGCTGCTCCTGGTGACCGGTGGTCGTGTTCATCTTCTTGCAGAGCTGGCGGGCCACGCTCATTCCGTTAGTCGCCGTGCCCGTGTCGCTGTTGGGCGCGTTCTTCGGGATGCAGCTGTTGGGATTCTCGGTCAACCTGCTCACGCTGTTCGGGCTCGTCCTCGCGATCGGCATCGTCGTCGACGACGCCATCGTGGTGATCGAGAACGTGGACCGCATCATGGCCGCGGAGCACGTGAGCCCGGCGGTCGCCGCCGACCGCGCCATCCGGCAGGTCGCGAGCGCGCTCGTCGCCATCGTGCTCGTGCTCTGCGCGGTGTTCATCCCGGTCGCCTTCGTGGGCGGCATCACCGGCCAGATGTACAAACAGTTCGCGATCACGATCGCGGTATCGGTCATCATTTCGGGGATCGTCGCGCTCACACTCACGCCGGCCTTGTGCGCGATTCTGCTCAAGCACGAGTCGAACGAGCACCAGCACGGGTTCTTCGGGTGGTTCAACCGCCGGTTCGGTCGCCTAACGGACCGCTACGTGCACGGCGTGGAGCGCGCGCTCGACCACCCGCGGCCGTGGATCGCCGCGTTCGCCGTGATCCTGGGGCTCATCTTCCTCATGATCCGCATCGTGCCGACGGCGTTCCTGCAGACCGAGGACAAGGGCTACTTCGCCATCTCCGTCGAGCTCCCCGACGACGCATCGCTCCAGCGGACGAACGCCGTCGTGCAAAACGTCGAGAAGTATCTGCTCGGTCGACACGACGTGAGGCACGTCGTGGCGCTCGTCGGCTTGAGCCTGATTCAAGGCGCGAACCAAACCAGCTCGGCCACCATGTTTGTGAACCTCAAGCCGTGGGACGAGCGCGCGAACGCGGGCGACATCCTCAATCAGGCGAATGCCCACTTCTTCTCGAATCCGGACGCCAGCATCTTCGGATTCAACTTGCCGGAGATTCCGGGCATCGGCGTCACGTCCGGTCTCGAGCTCAACCTGCAAGACCAGGGCGTCAACGACCTGCGCCGATTCGCCGACATCGCCAATGAGTTCGCGAAGGATGCGAACGCGCTGCCGCAGGTGCAGGGCGCGCGCGCATCCATTCGGGTGAACGTACCGCAGCTCTTTGTCGACGTCGATCGTGCGAAAGCCAAATCGCTCGGCGTGTCGCTCTCCGATCTGTTCCAGACGCTGCAGTCGCTGCTCGGCACGCTCTACGTCAACGACTTCAACCTGTACGGCAAGACGTATCGCGTGCAGATCGAAGCGCAGCAACCGTATCGCATGCGTCCCGAAGACATCGGCGGACTGTTCGTGCGCGGCAGCAGCAATCGAGATGATCCCGGTGTCGTCGCTCACGAAGGTCGGGTTCAGGAGCGGCCCCAACCTCGTGACGCGCTTCAACGGATTCACGTCGGCACTGATCACGGCGTCGCCCGGCAACGGCCGCAGCTCGGGCGAGATGCTCGATGCGGTCGAGAATCTCGCGCGCAGCAAGTACGCCGCACTGGGCGTCGGCGAGGGATTGAGCGGCCAGTCGTATCAGGAGCGCGCGTCGGCGGGCGGCGGTCTCGTGCTCGCGTTAGGCATCATCATGGTGTTCCTGGTGCTCGCCGCGCAGTACGAGAGCTGGTCGATTCCGTTCGCGGTGCTGTTCGGCGTGCCGTTCGGCGTGCTCGGCGCCTTTCTCGGCATGTGGCTGCGCGGCATCCCGTCCGACGTCTACTTCCAGATCGGCATCATCACCGTGGTCGGCCTCGCCGCCAAGAACGCGATCCTGATCGTCGAGTTCGCGAGCGAGCAACGCACGCAGGGAAAATCCGTGCGCGACGCGGCCGTCGAAGCCGGCCGCGAACGGTTGCGCCCGATCCTCATGACGTCCTTCGCGTTCATCCTCGGCGTCGTACCGTTGGTCATCGCCGGCGGCGCCGGCGCGGTGAGCCGGCACTCCATCGGCACAGCGGTGTTCGCGGGGATGCTGTTCGCGACGTCCATCGGCATCCTGTTCATTCCGCTCTTCTTCGCGCTCATCCGGCGCGCGAGCGAGCACGTGTTCGGTCGTCGCGGGGCGCCGGCGGCGCATCCCGCGCCGCCTCGTCCGGCGGAGGGCGACTGATGCGCCGGTTCGCATTCCCGCTCCTGCTCACCGCGATCGCCGGTTGCGCCGTTGGGCCGGGCTACCATCGGCCGCCTGTCGACACCCCCTCGCAATGGCGCGCGCCGACGCCGCTCGAGGATTCACTGCGCCCCTTCTACGATTCGCTCGCGGCGCATCCGGATACCACCCCCGCGGCCCTGCGCGATTCGACCATGCCGCTGGCCGACAGCATGATCACGCTTATGCCGCCATCGCCGCCGGACGATACGTCGTCCGCGGCGAGCATCGATTGGTTCGCGCTGTTGCAGGACTCGGTGCTTCGACGGCTGGTGGATACGGCGATCGCCGAAAACCGAACGGTGCGCGTGGCGATCGCCACCATCAATGAATTCCGCGCCGAGTACGGCGTGGCAAAGGCACCGCTCTTCCCGCAGCTCACGGCGAATGGTACGGGTGGGAAAGAGCGCGTCGCATTCGGCGGCGTGCCGGTGACGTTCGACCTGTACCAGGTCACCGGCAACGTGTCGTGGGAGCTCGATTTCTGGGGACGACTGCGCCGCAGCTCGCAAGCGGCGCGCGAAGACGTGCTGTCCTCGCAGGAGGGCCGGCGCGCCGTCGTGCTGTCGCTGATCAGCGACGTCGCGACGGCGTATCTCGAATTGCGCGAGCTCGATCTCGATCTCGACATCTCGCGCCGCACGCTCGACTCGCGGCGCGAGACACTGCGACTCGCCCAACGGAGATTCCAGCAAGGGCTCATCTCGGAGCTCGACGTTCGCCAGTTCGAGGCGCAGGTGGCCGATCCGGCGGCGCGCGTCGCAGACTTCGAGCGCCAGGTCGTCCAGAAGGAGGACCAGCTCAGCGTCCTGCTCGGCCATCATCCGTCCAACGTGCCGCGCGGCCAGCCGCTGCCGGCGGTGTTGTCCTCCATCGTCGTGCCTAACGCATTGCCATCGTCGCTGCTCGAACGCCGTCCCGACGTGCGCCAGGCGGAAGCGCAATTGCGCGCGGCCACCGCGCGCATCGGCATGGCACAGGCCGCGCGCCTGCCGACGGTCACGATCACCGGCGAGTACGGCACGCAGGCGACGACCGCCTCTGGGCTATTCAAGAACAACTCGGACGTGTACACCGTGCTCGGCGGTATTTCGCTGCCGTTGTTCACGGGCGGCGAGTACACGAACGAGGTGCGGGCCGCGCGCGCACGCGCCGATGAAGCGCGATACACGTACCAGCAGACCGTGCTCACCGCGCTCCAGGACGCGCAGGATGCACTCATTGGGCTTCGCGCGTCGCACGACCAGTTGATCGCGCAGCAACTGCAGGTGACGGCGCTGCAGAGCGCGCTGCACCTGGCGACGCGCCGCTACGACAACGGCCTCTCGAGCTACCTCGATGTCCTCGATGCCCAACGCAGTCTGTTCACGGCCGAGTTGTCGCTGGCGCAGGTGCAGCGGCAGGAGCTCGTCTCGGCGGTGCAGCTGTACAAGGCGTTAGGCGGCGGCTGGCCATCGGACACGACCGGCGCGGGCGGCGGCGGCGGTGCCCGGGGCGCTCCACGATGACGCCGGCGTCGCGCCGCCGGCGCGTGCTCGTGATCGACGTCGGCGGGACGCACGTCAAGCTCTGGCTCGCCGGCCGCACGGAACCCTTCAAGATCGAGTCGGGACCGCACATGACCGCCGCCCGGATGGCGCGCGCCGTGCGCGAGGCGACGAGCGACTGGCGCTTCGATGTGATCTCGATCGGCTATCCCGGTCCGGTGATGCACGATCGCCCGGTGCGAGAGCCGTTCAATCTGGGTGGGGGGTGGGTCCGCTTCGATTTCGAGCGCGCGCTGCACCACCCGGTGCGCATCGTGAACGACGCCGCGCTTCAGGCGTTAGGCAGCTACGAGGGCGGCCACATGTTGTTCCTGGGACTCGGCACCGGGCTCGGGGCGACGCTCGTGCTGCACGGCGCGATCGTGCCCATGGAGCTGGCGCACCTGCCGTATCACAAAGGCAAGTCGTACGAGGACTACCTGGGCGAGGCCGGCCGCCGGCGGCTCGGCAACAAAAAGTGGCGGCGTCACGTGGCCGATGTGTGCGTGATGCTCGCCCACGCGTTTCTGCCGGACTACGTGTTGTTAGGCGGCGGGAACATCAAGCATCTGGGCCCGCCGCCCGCCGGCGCGCGCCTGGGCAGCAACGCCAACGTCCTCCGCGGCGGCTACCGGCTCTGGCTGCCGCGCGAGCGCCGCGCGCGATAGCGCTGGATCAACCGGTTGGTCGAGCCGTCGTGCGACAGCCGCGGCTCCGCCGTGCCGCCGAGCTCCGGGATGATCTTTCCCGCCAGCACCTTGCCCAACTCCACGCCCCACTGATCGAACGAGTCGATCTGCCACACCGTGCCCTGGGTGAACACGGAGTGCTCGTAGAGCGCCACCAGCGCGCCTAACGAGGCGGGCGTCAACCGGTCGACCAGGATCGTGCTCGATGGACGGTTCCCCTCGCACACCCGGTGCGGCACCAGCCACTCCGGCGTCCCCTCGGCGCGCACTTCGTCGGCCGTCTTGCCGAACGCCAGCGCCTGCGATTGGGCGAACAGGTTGGCCATGAGCAGGTCGTGATGGTCGCCTAACGCAGTGAGCGGCTCGCAGAAGCCAATGAAATCGGCCGGGACGATCGTCGTGCCCTGGTGCAGCAATTGGTAGAACGAGTGCTGTCCGTTGGTCCCCGGCTCGCCCCAGTGGATCGCGCCCGTCTGATAGGTCACCCGCCGCCCATCCAGCGTCACGTGCTTCCCGTTGCTCTCCATCGTCAGTTGCTGCAGGTACGCGGGGAAGCGGACCAGATACTGATCGTAGGGCAACACGGCCACCGTCTGCGCGCCGAAGAAATCTGCGTACCACACGGCGAGCAGGCCCATGATCACGGGGAGATTGCGCTCGAACGGCGTCGTGCGGAAATGCTCATCCATAGCGTGAAAGCCGGCGAGCATGTCGGCGAACAATGCCGGGCCAATGGCGATCATGGTCGAAAGGCCGATGGCCGAATCCATGGAGTACCGGCCGCCCACCCAATCCCAGAACTCGAACATGTTCGCGGTGTCGATGCCGAATTCGGCCACCGCCTTGGCGTTCGTCGACACCGCCACGAAGTGCCGCGCCACAGCGGCCTCGTCGCCTAACGCAGCGAGGGCCCAGGCCCGCGCCGTACGCGCGTTGGTCATCGTCTCGAGCGTCGTGAACGTCTTGGACGAAATGATGAACAGCGTCTCGGCCGGATCCAGCCCGCGTGTCGCTTCGACGAAGTCGGTCCCGTCGACGTTCGACACGAAGCCGAAGGAGATGTCGCGCTGGCTGTAAAACCGCAGCGCCTGGTAGGCCATCACGGGACCGAGATCGGAGCCGCCGATGCCGACGTTGATCACGTGGCGGATGCGCTTCCCGGTATGGCCCTGCCACGCGCCGCTGCGCACGCGATCGGCGAAGCCGCCCATGCGGTCCAACACATCGTGCACCGCGGGCACCACGTTCTCGCCACCCACCATGATCGATGCGCCGCGCGGCGCGCGCAGTGCCACGTGCAGCACGGAGCGGCGCTCGGTCACGTTGATCGCGTCGCCGCGGAACATGGCGTCGATGCGCTCTCGGAGTCCTGATTGGCGCGCGAGCTCGAGCAAGAGATGCAGCGTCTCGTCGGTCACGCGGTGCTTCGAGTAGTCGAGGTAGAGGCCGGCGCCTTCGGCGACCAGCCGCTCGCCGCGCGCCGCGTCCGAGGCGAAAAGCGACCGCAGGTTGGCGTCGCGGATCGTGCGAAAGTGCGCATCGAGCGCCGCCCACGCCGGGCGGTCGGTGAGCGGCAGCACGGGTATGGGTACCACAGTCTCGAGCGTGGTCATCTGGTGTGATTCCTCGGTCGCTTGCCTAACGCACGGAGCTGCCGGGCCGTGAGTAGCCAGAGCAGCGTGCCGGCGCGTCGCGAAGCGGACAGATCGATCGCGCACGCCGCGCCTTTCTCCAACGCCAGGATGGGCTCGCTCGACGCCGTCACGAGGAATGTCGCGAGCCCGGACAGCTGGGGTTCGTGGCCGACGAGTGCGATCGTATCGGCGCCGCGCTGGGCGCGCAACCATCGCGCCACCACCGGCGGCTCGACCTCGGGGACCAGCTGCTCGACGACCACGGGCGCAAGATCGTCGTATGCGCGCGCGACGATGCGCGCCGTTTGTGCCGCGCGGCGATAAGGACTCGTTGCGAGACGATCGATGGCCGGCAGCAGCGTGCTGAGACCGCGCGCGCCGCGGCGCATCTGCTTCTTGCCCTTCGCCGTCACCGGCCGCTCGGAGTCCGGCGCACCTGTGCGCGCGAACACCTCGCGATCTCCGGCGAACGCATGACGAATGAGCACCACCTGCACGGCACCGCTCCTTGGATGCACCCGCCCCAAGTTAGTCGAACGAATGCCCTGACACGACCGAGCCCCATCGTCCAGGGGACGATGGGGCTCAGGTGCGCGAGGCGGGATTCGAACCCACGACCTTCGGCTCCGGAGGCCGACGCTCTATCCAGCTGAGCTACTCGCGCTAAAAGCACAAAAGGAGCACAGTCGGCTCCTTTTGTCATGGTCGGGGCGAGTGGATTTGAACCACCGACCTCCTGGTCCCGAACCAGGCGCGCTAACCGGGCTGCGCCACGCCCCGCCGACGCCGAACTTCCGACGCCACGGCGCACCGTCACTTCTCGAGAGCTCATTCAGCAAGCGGACGATCGAATCAGGTGCACCTTTCGGTGAACACCTAACCTACACGAGGCCATCATCCCGAGCAACGGGATGAGGAGTCGAGTAGTGGGGCAGGTTGAAGGAATCTGGCGGCAGGATTCTGCCTGGTGCGCTTCTCCGTCAATCGCCCGCGGTCATGGCGCCGTTCCGCTCCCCACTGCTCGGCGCTCCACGCGTGTGGACGCCGGACGAGTCCAGACACGGACGGACACGGCTGGACACGGCAGGACTTGTTTGTGTCCTTGTAACACAGAAAATCCGTCCGCCGACAGATCGCTCGCCTGCTAGGCAGGGTCCTACCGAGACGCCCCTTCTTTTTCGTGTTTGGGGCCTGTCTAGCTGGTTACGACGTTCATGTTGAAACGATCACAGCGGAAACCAGGGATCAGCGCGGATCGTTCCGTTAGGCGAGAAGGCGTGCATCGCACAGGATGGAGCCGGTTTGTTGTTGTTCTAACCAAAGGCTTTTGTTGCTCTATCCGCAGTAATCCCTGGTTTCCGCTTTTATCCTTTCAACATGAGCAGAGGAGCCAGCCCCCCTGGCCGGCCATCCGAATGCTTGGACGACGGGGGTCAACGCTCACTGCGAGCGCTGAACTACCACCAGGGGTCGAAAAAAAGTCCCCGCATGCGGGGACTCGAGTTGACCAACGACCATGTCGAACGCGCCCGGAGAGACTCGAACTCCCAACCTTCTGATCCGTAGTCAGATGCTCTATCCAATTGAGCTACGGGCGCCAGTAATACTCGAGACGACGACGGCGGACGCATCCGCGTACCGCACGAGATGCATCCGCCGAAGCTAAACGCAACTTATTTGTGCGCGGCGAGAGCGTCAAGCGAAAGCCGGCTGTGCAGCGTTCCAAAAAACGAAGCCTCGCGAGTGGCGCGCGAGGCATGGGCGGTACAAGACTCGAACTTGTGACCTCCACGATGTCAACGTGGCGCTCTAACCAACTGAGCTAACCGCCCCCGCATCAGTGGAGGCGAGGGGAATCGAACCCCTGACCTCGTGAATGCCATTCACGCGCTCTCCCAACTGAGCTACGCCCCCGACACGATTTGCACCCGGCGCTGCCCATTTTGACCGGGAACCTCTCAGGATAGCCGAGCCAAATACCCTTGTCAAGAAATTGGGTCTGGCGCGTTGGGCAAATCCTCTTATTTTAGCTCCGCTTTCACAGGGACCGGTTCTATCCGGGCGCCGTGGAACATAGCAGTGAACTCGATATCACGCCTCAACATCCGAACACGACACGCGTTTCGCAATAGAGGACCACGCACCAATGACTGAAGTCAAGCGCCGCCGGCGCCGCGCCGCCCCCGCCGGGATTGCGCCCACCGAACCCGAGCGCGACATCCTCGATCAATACCTCTACGAGGTCAGCACCTATCCCCTTCTCAAGGGAACCCAGGAGCTCGACCTCGCGCGGAAAATCCGCGCCGGTGATCAGGACGCGCTGCAGGAGCTCGTCAAGCGTAATCTCCGCTTCGTGATCTCCGTGGCGAAGAAGTACCAGAACCGCGGACTCCCCCTCATCGATCTCATCGGCGAGGGTAATGTCGGGCTGCTCACCGCCGCGCGAAAGTTCGATCCCGATCAGGGCGTCAAGTTCATCTCGTACGCCGTGTGGTGGATTCGCCAGGCCATTCTGTCGTCGCTCGCGCGCCAAGGACGTACGGTGCGCGTGCCGCTCAACCGTACCGCGGATCTCTCGCGCATCATCAAGGCGTCGGAGATCCTGCGTCAAAAGCTGCGGCGTGAGCCGTTGCCCGAGGAGCTGGCGCATCTCACCGGCCTGTCGGTCGACGTCGTGCAGTCGCTCGCCGCGCTCAACACGGGCGACGTGCGGCTCGACGCGCCCATGGATCCGGAAGGCGATCGCTCGCTCATCGAGCGGTTTGTCGCCGACGAGATGCCGGACGCCGAAGAGGAAGCCATGAACCGGTTTCTCTCGGACGAGATCGAGCAGGCGCTCAGCACGCTGCCGGCACGCGATGCCAAAGTGCTGCGCCTCTACTTCGGTCTCGACGGCGGGCGCGAGCACACGCTCGAGGAAATCGGCTCCATGCTCGGCGTCACGCGCGAGCGGGTGCGCCAGCTGCGCGACCGGGCGCTCAAGCGGCTGCGCGAAGGCGACGTGGGTCGTGCGTTAGGCAGCTTCGCCGCCTAACGCTGTGCGCCGTGGGCACGATGCACGAAGGCCCGCGCTGTGCGCGCGGGCCTTTGTGCATCCTGCCCACGGCGGTGTCAGTTGGAGCTCGAGTCGGCCGTGCCCAGGCGTCGCTTGGTCCAGATCACGATCGTGCCGCACGGACCGCCATCCGCGCCCTGGAACTGTCCCGGCGTCTCGGCGGAGCTCTTGTAGACTTCGATCGCCGCGATCTCCTCGGGACGAACCACCTGGTCCAAGTCGTCGCCCATCGACAGGAACGGCGAACCGTCGATGTAGTACTGCACGGGACAACTGGCGCCGGTCACATTCCGGTTTACCTGTACCGAATACCCCTCGCCGTCCCACGCCACGGTGAGACCGGGAACCTGGCGGAAGAGATCGGTGCTGCTGATCGCCCCGCTCTTCTGGATCTGATCCAGATCCATGTAGAAGCCTAACCCGGATCGCTTGCGCTGGTCGAAGCCTTCGATCTGCGATCCGCGCTTCGCCGTGATCTCCATCGTCTTGAGCACGTTCGTGCGCTCGTCCAGCGTCGCGGCGAGCGTGCTCGCCCGACGCGGCGAGAGGTCGACGGCGAAGCGCTTGGGCGAGAATCCGATCTCGCGGATCTCGACGCTCTGCGTCCCGGCCGGCAGCCCCGTGAGACGGAACACGCCGCTGGCATCGCTGCGCGCGGACAGTTGCGTGCCTAACAACAGGACCATGGCTCCCTCGAGCGGCTTGCCTTCGGCGGACGTCACGCTGCCGGAGAGCATCGCCGTGCCGAGGGGCGTCGGCTTGGGCGGCGCCGCGGCGGCCGCCCGGGCCGCGGCCGTCGTGTCGGGATGGCCTGGCGCACCGGCGGCGGGCGCGCTGACCGCTGGCGGCGCTTCCGCCACGGTGGCGGGCCGTTCGCCTAACAGAACGTCGCGCAGCGCCAGCCCGTTGGGCGGTACGCCCACCTCGATCCAGCCGCTCGCGCCCGTCTTGGACCGGGCCTGCAGCCGCACGGGCGTCCCCACCGGGACGCCACAGGCGCGAAACGTGCCAACATCGTCCGTCAGCACACTCGTTGCCTGAGGAACCTTGAGCACCGAATTCGCCGCCACGCTCACGCCCGTCCACATGAGCACCACGCGCACGCCCGAGAGTGCTTTCTCGGTCGACGCGTCGCGCACGATGCCCATCACGAGTCCCTTGTCGCTGCCGCGCGATGAGTCCGGACACGCCGAAGCGACCACCGTCTGTGCCGACGGCACGTACAGTTGGACGAACGCCGGTTTGCCGCGCGTGATCGCCACCTCCTGCGTGGGTGGCGAAATGCCAAGCGAATCGAGCGTCGGGTGAAAGAAACCGACCTTGTACACCCCGTCAGCCAGACCGTGGACCACGAATCGGAACCGCCCCGACGGATCGGTGATCGCGGTGAACGTCGTGTTGGTGATGAGGACCGTAGCGCCAGCCAACGGCAGCTCGCGCAGGCTGTCGAGCACGAAGCCACTCACGATCTCAGAGTCTCCCGCGGCGGCGGCTCCCGTATCCGCGGTCGTCGATGTACGACTCGCTCGCGCGGTGTCGGCGCGCGTGGTCCCCTTCTTGATTGCTTGTGCCGAGACGCTCAGTACCGCGCTGCAGGCGAGCGTGACGACGACGAGGGATCGTACCATGGGAATTCGATGCTCGGAGTTGGCGCAAGGCCGAAATGCCGCGCTCTTGAAGCTTCGGCGTCGGACGCAGAAATCTCAACACCCATGCGAGCGTTTTTGCGCCCGGCCGGCCGCCGCGCGTTGCCGGAGTCATCGCCGTGGCGCAGATTATGGACGTGATCGAGGCGACCGGACGATGGGTCCGCTTCAGAGTCGAGGAACTCGGGCGCGCGGGTCGCTTCATTGAGGAAGCCGCGCGCGCATTCGTCTCTCTCCGCTCCTGGTTTCCCAACGCCACGCTGCAGATGCGGCGCCTTGGCGTCGATTCGCTTCCCATTGGGATGCTCATCGCCGTCTTCACGGGCATCGTCTTGGCGCTGTTGGCGAGCTACTCATTCACCGGCGCCGTTCCTCTCTATTTCGTCGGCACGCTGGTCGAGAAAACGATCACGTTGGAGCTCGCGCCCGTGCTCACGGGGCTCGCCCTCGCCGGACGCGTGGGCGCGAACATCGCCGCCGAGTTGGGCACGATGCGCGTGACGGAGCAGGTGGACGCGCTGGAAACGCTGGCCTACGATCCGGAGGCGTACCTGGTGGTGCCGCGCGTCGTCGCCGGCACCCTCATGTTCCCGCTGATCGTCGGATTGGCCATGGTGGTTGGGTTAGGCGCAGGCTGGCTTGCCTCGATCGGCTTTCTGCACTTGTCGACGGATGAATTCCTGAAGGGCGCGCGCATGTTCTTCAGCGCGTTCGACATCGAGTACGGGCTCGTGAAGGCCGCCAGTTTCGGATTCGCGGTCACGCTCATCGGTTGCTACAAAGGACTCCGCGCACGCGGCGGCGCCGAAGGCGTTGGGAATGCGGCGACGGCGGCGGTGGTGTACTCCGCGGTGATGATCCTGGTGCTCGACGCTTTCTGGGCCATGACGTGGCTCCATGGACGGTCCTGATGATCAAATGGCTCGACGTGTACAAGGCATTCGGCGAGAAGAAGGTGCTCGATGGATTCACGCTCGACGTCCACGAGGGCGAGGCGGTCGTGATCATCGGCTACTCGGGCGCCGGCAAGTCCGTCGCGATCAAACACGTCGTCGGATTGCTCGAGCCCGACCGCGGCACGGTCGAGGTGGACGACAAGGACGTGCCCACGTTGCCGCGCAAGGAGCTGTACGAATTGCGCGCACACATTGGCTACGTGTTTCAGTTCGCGGCGCTCTTCGACTCGATGACGATCGGCGACAACGTGGCGATGGGACTGCGCAAGCGCGGCGAGCTGTCCGACAGCGAGATCGCGCAGCGCGTCAGCGAGGCGCTCGAGCTGGTCGATCTGCCGGATGTGCAGCAACAGTACCCGGCGGAGTTGTCGGGCGGCATGCGCAAGCGCGTGGGCATCGCACGCGCCGTGGCGCTTCGTCCCAAATACATCCTGTACGACGAGCCGACCACCGGTCTCGACCCGGTCACGAGCGCGGTGATCGACCAGCTCATGATCCGGATGCGCGAAAAGTTAGGCGTGACGAGCGTCGTCATCACGCACGACATGCGGAGCGCGTACCGCGTCGGCAGCCGCATCGCGATGCTGTACGAGGGACGCGTTAGGCAGGTGGGCACGGTGCAGGAGATTCAGCAGTCGAAGGATCCGATCGTGCGTCAGTTCATCGAGGGGCGCGCGACGCTCGAAGATGGCGAATCTCCCTCGCCGACTAAGCCGGGGGCGGCCATCGCCGGCGGGGCCACCGCACGCGAAGGAGGGCGGGTATGAAACGCGGAAATGATTTCATTGTTGGGCTGGTCGTGATCGGCTCGGTGGTCGCCATTGTGCTCTTCTCGCTCTGGCTCAGCCAGGCGAGCCTGGGCTCCAAGGAGCGCGACGTCGTGGCGCGGTTCACCGACGTCGGCAACGCGAAGGTCGGCAACTCGGTCGTCATCCGCGGTGTGCAGGCGGGACGCATCCAGTCGATCGAGCTCGAGCCCACGGGCTGGGTGCTGGTGAAGATGTCGTTGGACCAGGACATCAAGCTGCCGAGCAATCCGGTGGTGGTGCTCAGCGAGTCGAGCATGTTCGGCGAGTGGCAGGCGACGATCATGGAGCACGCGGCGGCGCCGGACGACGCCGATGTCCAGCAACAGCTCGCGCAGTCGGCGGCCGTCGGGCGCGGCAACGCGATCCCCGGCGCACGCCTGCCGGACATCGCCCAACTCACGGCGGTGGCGGGCCGCATCGCCGGCGACATGTCGCGGGTGGCCGACCGCTTCCAAGTGGCGTTCGACGACCGCGCGGCCGCCGAGTTGCGCCAATCGATCCGCAATTTCGCCGATCTGTCGGCGGAGCTCGAGCGCACGGTGCGCTCCCAGTCGCAGAGCCTGTCACAGTTAGGCGCGGACGTGCACAAGACGGTGGGCACGATCAACGCCACGGCGGTGGCGGTGCAGCGCACGGCCGACCGCGTCGACTCGTCGACCTCCAAGGGCCAGATCCACCAGATCATGGACAACGTCGGGCAGGCGTCGGAGGACATCAAGGTCACGTCGCACGACCTCCGCGATGCGTCGCACAGCCTCATGGCGACGCAGCAGCAACTGTCGTCGGTGCTGACGCACGCCGACTCTGTGTTAGGCAAAATCGATCGCGGCCAGGGCTCCCTGGGGATGATGGTGAACGATCCGACGCTCTATCAGAACGGCGACGCGCTCCTGTCGCAGATGCGCGAGCTCGTGGCCGAGATTCGCGCCCACCCGCGCCAATACCTGAGCGTCAAGATCTTCTGATGGTCCGTTCGCGGGCGAAGCTGGAAACGTCGGCCGGGGGCGTCGTCTATCGCGTCGTGGATGGCGCGCCGCTGTTCCTGCTCATCCGCGACGCCTATCACAATTGGGGCTTCCCCAAAGGACACGTCGAGCGCAACGAGGGCCTGGAATCGGCGGCCTTGCGAGAAGTCGAAGAAGAAACGGGATTGCGATCGCTGACCCTCCGCGCGCCGATCAATACCATAGATTGGTACTTCCGATTCCGCGGACGCCTCGTGCACAAGGTCTGCCACTTTTTCCTGATGGAAAGCGCCACGGCCGCGACCTCGCCGCAGCGGGAGGAAGGCATCACCGGCCTGCACGTGGCTCGCGCTCGGCGAGGCGTTGGACCGCGTGTCGTATGAGAACGCGCGCGGGGTGCTCACACGCGCGGCGGAGCTGGTCCCGGAGAGCAGCGGGCCACAAGCCCCGGCGGCAGTGTGACTCCGCGACGCGTTAGGCGAACAGCCGTCGAGGCGTCGCGGCTGGTCGTGGCGCACGCGCCGCGCGCCCGCACACGCGAATTGGTGCGCACCAGCATCTCCCATCGCGTTGGGCGCGTGGCGATCACGCGATCGCTCGGCACCCTCGAGCGGCGGCTGCACGCGTCGCTGATCGACGCCGTCGTCGTCGACCTTGGGACCGCCGAGGACGGGATCGGCGCTGCAGCGTTGGCGCGCGAGTTTCCGAGCGTAGCGTTCGTCGCGATCACGCCGTTTCGGGCTGTCGACGCGCCGGCGATCGCGGCGTGTGCGAATTGCGGCGTGGCCGACATTCTGGCGGACGGGGTCGACGACGCGATGTTGCGGCACGCCGTCGCGGTGCATGGGTTTTCCTCGCGCTTCGCGTCGGCGCTCGCGGAGCCGCCGCGTGAGCTCGGGTTGGAGAGCCGGATTCAGCGGAGCGCGTGGCGTTTCATTGCCGGGCGAGCCGGGCGCGTGGTGCGGACCCATGATCTCGCGAGCGCGCTGGCCGTGACGCGCGAGCATTTAAGTCGGAGCTTCGGACACACCGGGAAGCCGCAAGCGACGCTCAAGCGGGTGATCGACCTGGTACGGCTGCTCGCGGCGGCGGAGCTGGCGAAGAACCCGGGCTATGATTTGCGGGACGTCGTTCGTCTGTTGGGATATGCGTCGGTGTCGCAACTTTCCGCGGTGGCGGAGCGTCTGGTGGGTCGACCGGCGACATCGCTAGCGCGGCTGCGGCCGGGTGATCTAATAGAAGGCTTTGTGCGCACGACATCCCGTCCTCTTGTCTCGTCCGGCACCTTGTGATAAATTTCACAAGCTGCCGAGCGGATTCTTTCGGCGGGCCGGCCCACTTTCGCATTCGGACCTCCTAGCCCTAACCACGCCAATGGCATCCGATACCTCGCTCCGCCCCGCAGAGATCAAAGACATCCTCCTCCGCGAGATCGAAGCCGCCGATCTGCACGAGCTCGACGTCGAGGAAGTTGGCACCGTCCTCGAGGTGAAAGACGGCATCGCGCGCATCTATGGTCTCACCAAGGCTATGGCCGGCGAGATGCTCGAGGTCACATCCGCCGAAACCGGCGAGAAGGTCGTCGCGCTCGCGCTCAACCTCGAAGAGGACAACATTGGCGCGGTGATCCTGGGCGACTATCTGTCGCTCAAGGAAGGCGACGAAGTGCGGCGCACGACTCGCGTGCTCGAGGTGCCGGTCGGCCAAGAAATGGTGGGCCGCGTGGTGGACGCACTCGGCAACCCGATCGATGGCGGCGGTCCGATCTCCGCGAAGCAGACGCGCAAGGTCGAATCGGATGCGCCGGGCATCATCGTTAGGCAGCCGGTGAAGGAGCCGCTGCAGACCGGGCTCAAGGCCATCGACTCGATGATTCCGATCGGGCGCGGCCAGCGCGAGTTGATCATCGGTGATCGCGCGATCGGCAAGACGGCGATTGCGATCGACACGATCATCAATCAGAAGGGCACGGGCGTGATCTGCGTGTACGTGGCCATCGGCCAGAAGAAGTCGACGGTGGCGTCGACGGTCGAGAAGCTCCGCCAGTACGGCGCGATGGACTACACGATCGTCGTCGTGGCCGCGGCGTCGGATCCGGCGCCGATGCAGTACATCGCGCCATACACGGGCTGCGCGATGGCCGAGTACTTCATGTACCACGAAGGCAAGGCGACGCTGTGCGTGTACGATGACCTGTCCAAGCAGGCAGCGGCGTATCGCGCGATCTCCCTCGTGCTGCGCCGTCCGCCGGGACGCGAGGCGTATCCGGGCGACGTGTTCTATTTGCACTCACGCTTGCTCGAGCGGGCGGCGAAGATCAGCGAAGATCCGTCGGTTGTCGACAACAAGACGATCTTCAAACCGGGCGGCTCGCTCACCGCGCTTCCGATCATCGAGACGCAGGCCGGTGACGTGTCGGCCTACATTCCGACGAACGTCATCTCGATCACCGACGGCCAGATCTTCCTCGAGGCCGACCTGTTCAACGCGGGCACGCGGCCGGCCGTGAACGCCGGCATTTCGGTATCGCGCGTCGGTGGATCGGCGCAGATCAAGGCGATGCGCGCGGTGGCCGGACGCCTGCGCCTGGATCTCGCGCAGTACCGCGAGCTGGAAGCGTTCGCTGCGTTCGCGTCGGACCTGGACAAGGCGACCAAGGCGCAGCTCGACCGCGGGATGCGGACGGTGGAGGTGCTCAAGCAGCCGCAATACGCGCCGTCGCCGGTCGAGCAGCAAGTCATGATCATCTTCGCCGTGACTAACGGATACCTCGACGACGTCGCGGTGAACGCGATCCGCGAATGGGAGGCGGACTTCCACACGTTCATGTCCGAGCAGTATCCGCAGGTCGGGCAGGCGATTCGCAAAGAGAAGGTGCTGTCCAAGGAGACGGAGGCGTCGCTGCGCCAGGGAATAGATGCCTACAAGGGAATGGGGAAAGGGGACAAGGGAACAGGCAAATGATGCACTCCGCCCCTTTTCCCCGTTCCCTCTTCCCGTGTCCCCGTTAGCCTATGGCTAAAGGTCGCGAGCTCAAGTCACGCATCAAATCCGTCGAGGGGACGCGGAAGATCACGCGCACGATGGAAATGGTGTCGACGTCCAAGCTCAAGCGCGCGCAGGATCGCGTGGTTGCGGCGCGCCCGTACGCGCGCGCGCTCGCGGATGTGATCGCCGATCTGTATTCGCCCGTGCTCGCCGAGCAGTTCCCGCTGCTCCGGCAGCCGGCGACGGTGAAGCGCGCGGCGGTGCTGCTCATCACGTCCAACCGCGGCCTCGCCGGCGCGTTCAACGCGAACCTGATCCGTGAAGCGCGCAACCTGTTGGCGAAGTTAGGCGCGGCATCCACGGACACGGAGTTGCACGTCGTCGGGCGGAAGGGACTCGGGTACTTCCGATACGTCGGGGCGCCGGTGGCCTCCTCGCGCGTGGACATTGGCGACCGGCCGCGCGCCGAGCATGCGGCGGAGCTGGTCGATGCCTTGATGCGCGATTTCGTGAGCGGCCGGTTGGACGCGGTGTACATCGTGTACGCGAAGTACAACTCGCCGCTGTCGACGCCGGCGACCAGTGACCGGATTCTTCCTGTCGCGCCGCCGGAGCGAAAGGGGCCGGCGCGCGACTATCTGCTGTTCCCGAGCGCGCAGGCGATTTTGACGCAGCTGCTGCCGCTCTACGTCCGCAATGCGGTCTACCGCGCGCTGGTCGAGACAGTGGCCGGCGAGCACGGCGCGCGGCGCACGGCGATGAAGAATGCCACCGACAACGCGGGCGAGATGCTCAACACGCTCCGGCGAACGTACAACCGGGCGCGGCAGGCGCAGATCACACAGGAGATCGCCGAGATCGTCGGCGGCGCGGAAGCGCTCAAGGGCTAACGGACCAACGGAACACCGCGGTCGCCAGCGGCGCTCGCGACGCACTCTTTCGGGGAACACACGCATGCCTGCCACACACACCGGCAAGGTCGTCCAGGTGATCGGTCCCGTGCTCGACGTCGAGTTCGAGGCGGACCATCTCCCGGAGATCTACAACGCGATCGAGATCGATCAGAACTCCGACGGCGGCGGCCACGTGCGGCTGGTGGCCGAAGTCCAGCAGCACATTGGGCGCAACCAGGTGCGCGCCGTGGCCATGTCCAGCACCGACGGCGTGCAACGGGGCATGGACGTGACCGACCTCGACGGCCCGATCTCGGTGCCGGTGGGGAACGCTGCGTTAGGCCGAATTCTGAACGTGCTCGGCGAGCCGGTCGACAATGGCCCGGCGATCCCGGCCGACACACCGCGGTGGGCGATCCACCGGGCCAGCCCGGCGTTCGTGGATCTCGAGCCGAAAACGGAATTGTTCGAGACCGGCATCAAGGTCATTGATCTCATCGCGCCGTTCGTCAAAGGCGGCAAGATCGGTCTGTTCGGCGGCGCCGGCGTGGGCAAGACGGTCATCATTCAAGAGCTGATCAACAACGTGCAGAAGGGGCACGGCGGCCGCTCGGTGTTCTGCGGCGTCGGCGAACGCACGCGCGAAGGCAACGACCTCTACCTCGAGTTCAAGGAAGCGAAGATCCTCGACTCGGTGGCGCTCATCTACGGCCAGATGAACGAGCCGCCCGGCGCGCGCTTGCGCGTGGGACTCTCCGGCCTAACGGTGGCCGAGTACTTCCGCGACGTCGAAAACCAGGACGTGCTCCTGTTCATCGACAACATCTTCCGCTTCACGCAGGCGGGCTCCGAGGTGTCGGCGCTGTTAGGCCGCATGCCGAGCGCCGTGGGGTACCAGCCGACGCTGGCCACCGAGATGGGCGACCTGCAGGAACGCATTACCTCGACCAAGAACGGTTCGATCACCTCGGTGCAGGCGATTTATGTTCCCGCCGACGACATCACCGACCCGGCGCCGGCCACAGCCTTCGCCCACCTCGATGCGACAGTCGTGTTGTCCCGTGCGCTCACCGAGATCGGCATCTACCCGGCCGTGGACCCGCTCTCATCGGGCTCCCGGATTCTCGCCGCGCAGTATCTTGGTGATCGACATTACAACGCCGCGTCCGAGGTGCTGCGTATTCTCCAGCGGTACAAGGAACTCCAGGACATCATCGCGATCCTCGGCATGGACGAGTTGTCCGAGGACGACAAACGCGTGGTCGCGCGTGCGCGCCGCGTGCAGCGGTTCCTGTCGCAACCGTTCGCGGTGGCCCAGCAGTTCACCGGTATCGAAGGTAAATATGTGAAGCTCGAAGACACCGTCCAGTCGTTCGAGCGCGTGGTGGCCGGCGAGTTCGACGAGCTGCCGGAGCAGGCGTTCTACATGGTCGGCGGTATCGACGAAGCGGTCGCGAAAGCCAAGACGCTCAAGGACTGAGGCGCACCGTGCTCTCGGTTTCGGTCATCTCGGCGGAGGCGACGCTGTTCGAAGGGCAGGCGACGGCGGTGATCGCGCCGGCGTTCGATGGCGAGGTCGGCATTCTGACCAACCACGCGCCGATGATCACAGCGTTAGGCACCGGCACGCTCCGGATCGAGGACGGCGGATCCACGCAGCGATTTTCGGTCGCCGGCGGATTCCTGCAGGTTGTGGACAATCAGGTACGGGTTGTGACAGAGCAGGCGAGTGTCAGTCGGTGATGCGCGCGCCGGATCGGCGCGCCAGAGTTCCAAGCTCAGGGGAGGACCCACATGAATCGCAGAACGTCGACGTGTATGGCCGTGCTCGTGGCAGCCGCGGCTTGGACCACGATCACCGGGCGCGCCAGCGCCCAGGCGTGGCACTATCCCGCGTTCCAGACGCCGGAAGTTTCGACGCGCGAGTTCAATTTCGCGGTCGCGGGCGGCGGTGATTACGGCACCACGGGTTTGGTCCAGTGGCGCGAAGGCATCGGCCCCGATACGCACATCGGTTTCGATCTCGGTTTTGCGTCGCCATCGGGCGGGTCCACGGGATTTCTGATCGGCGCCGGCATCGGGCAGCAGTTGGTTCGCTCGACGCAGGACATGCCGATCGACCTGATGCTCACCGGCGGTCTGTACGGCGACTTCTCGAGCGACATCGGATTCCTGCGTATCCCGATCGGCGTGGTGGCGGGTCACAAGTTTCCGCTGCAGCACGGCATGGCGCTCACGCCGTACGCGGCGCCGCGGCTGTCGATCGACGCGTGCGTCAGCTCGTGTCGCGGCGAAGGAACGGATGCGAACGTGAACTTCGACCTCGGCCTCAATTGGGATGTGAACTCGATGCTCGCCCTTCGCGGTGCGCTCACCGTCGGCGCCATCGGCAGCGGACCGAGCCAGACGGGCTTCGGATTCGGCCTCGTGTTCCGGCCGGCGACCGTCCGACGCTAGACGCGAGACGGACTCCACAGGTCGTGGTAGTTAGACAAAGGGCCGACCGGCGACTCGGGCGGCCCTTTGTCATGCGGCAGGTTTAAGATTGGATATGGCTCATATCTTGCCCGCTCACGGGTCCACCAAGCCAGCCAACGGTGGCCAGCCATGAGCGCGCCGACGATTCTGATCGTCGATGACAGTCGCGAAAACGCGGACATTCTACGCCGGTACCTCGAGCTGCGAGGCTATGCGATTCGCATCGCGTACAACGGCGAAGAAGCGCTCGCGTTGTTCGACAGCGTGCGTCCGGCGCTCGTGCTGCTGGACGTGCTCATGCCGGGCCGCGACGGATGGGAGGTGTGCCGCGTGATGCGGCAGCATCCGCACGGGGCACATTCGCGCATCGTGATGCTCACTGGGTTAGGCGAGGCTCGCGCGCGCGAAGGCATGGTGCTCACCGGCGCCGACGATGTGATCATGAAGCCGACCGAGCTGCCGGAGCTGGCGGAGTGCGTGCGCCGGAACCTGGGTCAGGACGCGGACGTCGGCGCCTCGCCGGGCTCGACGCCGCTCGGTCGGTAGGCGGTCCCGGCGGTCCGCCGGTCCAGGAGGCGTTCGACGAGCCGAGCCGAGCGGTCTGCCGCACCCAAGCCGCCGCGCACCACCGCCAGCGCCCGCGCGCCGGCGGCGCGGCGCAGCCCCTCGGCGCCCAGCCATCCAATGAGGGCGCCGGCGAGGGCCGTTGCGTTAGGCACGGACACGCCGCCCCCAGCGCGCGCCAGGAGGCCGGCGTCCCGGCTCCGCTCGCAGCGCGGACCGAACGCGACCGGCGCGCCGAACGCCGCCGGCTCCAACACCGAGTGCAGTCCCGCCTCGTGAAAGCCGCCGCCCACGTAGGCGGCTGCGCCTAACGCATAGAGGTCGCCTAACACGCCGACCCGGTCGACGAGCATCACGTCGGCCGTCGCGGCGCCGGCGTCGTCGAGGCGCGCCAGCGACAGCCGGTCGGCCGCGGCCCACCGCTCGACCGATGCGAGATGCGCCGGCTCGGGCTCGTGCGGCGCGATGACGAGACGGGCCGTGGGGATGTGCCGGAGCACGGCGCGCCAGGCGGGAAACAGCACGGCCTCGTCGGCCGGCCACGTGGATCCGGCCACCACCGTTAGGCGGGGGCTCGCCAGCGGCGCGAGCACGCCGCCGGCGCGGTCGACGCGCTGGGCCCGCGCCCACACCTGGTCGTAGCGGGTGTCGCCCGTCACCTCGATCACCGACGGCCTGACGCCTAACGCAATCAGCCGCGCGGCATCCTCCTGATCGATGGCCCCCACCGCGTCGAGCCGCGCGTACGCGTCGCCGAGCAGCAGCGCCGCCAGACGCGACCGGCGGCCGGATCGCGCGGCGAGCGTCGCGCTGATGAGCCCCACCGGCACGCCGCGGCCTCCCGCCTCGCGCGTCAGCACCGGCCACACGTCGAGCTTGCTGTACACGAGCGCGTCCGGCTTGAGCGCGTCGAGCGTCGCCCGCGCGTCGCTCACCGAGTCGAACGGCAAATAGTCGGCGAAGTCCGCGCCTAACGAATGAGCGAACTGCTCGGCGCTCGGCGAAAAATGCGTGTAGGCGAGCTGGAGGTCGGGGTGCCCGGCGCGCAGTGCCTCGAGCACCGGTCGCGCTTGCAATCCCTCGCCGACGGATGGCGCGTGCATCCAGAGCAAGGGCCGGTCGGCCGCGCGGTGCGCCGCGCCCCATGCGGCATAGCGCTCCTGAATGCCCTTTCGCGCGCCGAGCGACCGCCAGACTTTCCCGTCGCGCGCCGGCGCGATCGCGGCCGCCAAGCGCGCTGCGCCAACGGCAACCGCGTAAACTGGTCCGAGCATCGAGAGCGCGCGGGCGCGAGCGCGACCTGCCGCTACCGCGCGCCGGCCTTGGCCAACTGCGCGTCGATCACCGCGCGGAGTTGGTCTAACGGTTGGGCGCCGGCGATCTTGGCCGTGCCAATGAGGAACGTCGGCGTGGAGACGACGCCGGATTCCGTCGCGCGGTCCATGTCGGCTTGAATCAAGGGCCGCATCTGATGCTGCGTCACGCACGCGGTGTACGCGTCGTGCGCCACGCCGACCACGGCTGCCAACGAATCGAGATAGGAACGCGGGTCGGCGTCGTTCTCCCAGTGCGACTGCGTGGCGAAGAGCGAGTCGTGCATCGGCCAGAACTTGTCTTGGGCGGCGGCGCACATCGCGGCCTCCGCCGCCGGCCACGCGTTCTTGTGGATCGACAACGGCATGTTGATGTACGCAAAGCGGATCTTGCCCGCGTCGACGTACTGTGACTTGATCGCCTGGTAGCTCTGCTCGTGCCACTCGCGGCAGAACGGACACTGGAAGTCACTGACCTCGACCACCCACAACGGCGCCGCCGCATTTCCCTCGACGCGCGCATGATCGGCGATGCGGTTGAGCGTCGAGTCGCCTTTGAGTGCCGGCGACTGCTGCGCCGGCTTCGTCGTGACGGCGGCCGAGGCGGCTCCGGAAGACGAGTGGTCGCTACCGGCGGAGCCGCAGCCAGCTACCACGCATGCGCCGACGGCCGCCGCGAGCAACGTGTGTCGAACCAACACCATGGATCCTCAGAAATCGGAAAGGACGCGGCGCAACACCACGTTGCGCCGATCGAGAATGTACGTATAGCCGCGGCGCGACGCGAGCGCCGTTGCGAATCCCATTTCGCGCGCGAGGCCGATGGTGTGCATCGGCGAGCCGCGCATGTCGACCACGTACACCCCTTCCGGTCCCGCAGCGACGAACAGGCGCTGCTTGTCGATCGCGACGTCGTACGCGAAATGCGCGATCGCCCACGACGCGATGACCCGCGGTGCCGCCGGGTTGCTCACGTCGAACACGCGGACGCCGTGTTCGCCTAACGCAACGGCGATCGTGTCGCCGCACAGGGCGATCCGGAGACCGACGGCGTCGAGCGGCGCGGCGCCGACGCGTATCAGTGAATCGGCGCCGACACGGAACGCGATCAGATCGCGATCGGTCGTTGCCCAGAGCAGCGAGCGCGCCGAGTCGAGCGCCAACCCGTGCACCGGCGACTCGACCGTGACGCCGGGCCAATCGCGCGTCGTATCGTCGGCGAGCGGCGCGATCTCGATGCGATCGTTCACCGCCACATAGACGTGCCGCGGCCCGGACACGACATCCGCCACGCTGCCCGAGCGTACTAGCGCACCGGGCCCGGCGCGCGGCGGAAACATGTACAATCCTGCCGGCGATCCAACCGCGAGCCACCCGTTAGGCGAGAGTCCGACCGTGGTGATGCCGTTCAGGCCCCGTGCGCGAAGCAATGCGGCCTCCAGCGATCCGGTGACGTTAAACACCTGCACGCCCTCCGACCCGCCAACGACGATCGAGGTGTCGTCCGCGGCGAGCGCGACCGGATCGCCTTCCAGTGCCGCGTTCGTGCTGAACGGATGCAGTGGCGCGACGCCACGGAAGTGCGAGAAATAGGCGCGATCGGACTCGTGACCGAAGGCGAACCCCACGCCGGCGCCTATCAGAATAGAGCCGACGAACACGCATGGCGCGCCCAGACAGCCGTGCCGCCCGTTGGCCTGCGAGCCTTTGGAGACCGCGAGTCCGGCGACTCCGCCGAGGACCGCGCCGAGGATCGTGAAGATTTTGGTGCGCGATGTGTGATGCGGCGGCGCGTCCTGCGCGCGTAGCGGTACGGCGAGCGACGGTGTGAGCGTCGCCGCGACAAGCGGGAGCAGGACAACTCCACGAGTGAACGCGCTGGTCGTCGCGATGAATCGCTGACGAATTGGGAGGAGCATCGCTTGTTCCTACGCGGCTCTGACAATGCCGCGTCGAGAGACAGCCGTCATTGGGGGAAGAGACCGGGTGGTGCAAGCCTTCACCTTCAGACGGCGAGTGGCAACCAAGTCCTAACACCACATAGTGTTAAGTCGCGGCGGACACCCGTTCCGAGAACGTCGAGCGGTGCACGGTGCCGCCCGAGCGAGCGCGAATACTCGGGTCAGCTCCATAACTCGCGGCCCCGATCGCCTGGCGGCATTTTACCACTCCTTGACGCAATCCGGAATCTTTCTGTATACTCTGCACGCTCTTACCGGACCATCAGACACTCCCTTCACCATGGATCGCGTCGAGCGCCGATGAGTTCCTGGCCGCTCTGTCCCGTCGATCATTCGAGCGCAGATCGTGGCGCGCCTGTGCTCCGCGATGCGGTACGATGGTTTTGCGGTGTGTTAGCACGGCGTGTTGAAACCTTCATCGCGGAGGTGAACCGGACCAACGGCTGACAAATCTTGGCCGCTACCGCATTTCTGCGGGGCGGCGCAGTGCCCATGTTCTCGTCGACTCACCTTTTGGAAGAGGTGGCAAGGAGGAAGAATGGGACGTTTCGTCCGGAGTGTTCTCGCGATCGCGTGCGCGGCGACGCTGCTTCCGTCATTTGCAGCGGCGCAACAGGCGACCACGATCAGCGGGCGGGTAGTGAGCGAATCAGGCGCACCGCTCAATTCCGCCAGTGTTTTCATCGAAGGCATGAGTATCGGCAGCCTGACCGATGAAACCGGTAAGTACACGTTCGAAGTGCCGGCGGCCCGCGTGAAGGGCCAGACGGCGACCGTCACGGCGCGCCTCATCGGCTTCAAGGCGCAGTCGGTGCAGGTCACCCTGAACGCCGGATCGATCACCCAGAATTTCACGCTGTCCGCCAACCCGCTACGGTTAGGCGAAGTGGTCGTGACCGGTGAAGGCACGAGCACGGTGCGTGAGCGTTTGGGCAGCGTCGTCAGCTCGGTCGATACGTCGCTCATCAGCCGGTCCAACGAGACCAACGTCGTGTCGGCCCTCGCCGGCAAAGCGCCTAACGTCGAAGTCGTGTCGTCGTCCGGCGACCCGGGTTCCTCGACCTACATCCGGATCCGTGGACCCAAGACGATCAGCGGCGACGGTCAGCCGTTGTTCATCGTCGACGGCGTGCCGATCGACAACTCGACGATCATGGCGCAGGGCGGCGAAGGGGGTACGACGGCCTCGAACCGTGCGTCCGACATCAACCCCGACGACATCGCGTCGATCGACGTGTTGAAGGGCGCCGCGGCGTCGGCTATCTATGGCGCGCGCGCAGGCGCGGGCGTGGTCATCATCACGACCAAGCGCGGACAATCGGGCCAGACCCGGTATTCACTGCGCAGCAACTACTCGTTCGACAACGTCTCGAACGGCGTGCCGTTGCAGTCGGTGTACGGCCACGGCTCGGAAGGCGTGGCAGCAACTTGCGACTCGCAAGCGCCGGTGGTATTGGACTGCTTCACCTCCAACGCGAGCTGGGGCCCGACGCTCCCAGCTGGTACGCAAGTGTACAATCACTTCGGTGAGCTGTTCAACACGGGTCACAATTGGAACACGACCATGGACTTGTCCGGTGGCAGCGACAAGACGCTCTATTTCGTGTCGGGCAGCTTGGACAACAACCACGGCGACATCACCGGGCCGAACGACTGGTACAAGAAAAACACGATCCGCGTGAACGCGTCGCATCAGAATGCTCGAGAACCTCAAAGTCGGCATCGATGTACAGTACTCGGACGTGCGCGCCGCGAACATCCAGCAGGGATCCAACACCGATGGCCTCCTTCTTGGCTCGCTGCGTACGCCGCCCGAGTTCAACAACTTCCAGTTTCTCGATCCCAGCACGAAACTGCAGCGGTCGTACCGCTTCCCGTGGCCATCGGTGAACTCGAGCGTGCACACGCGCGGTTACGACGACCCGCTCTACGAGATTTATGAGCAGGCCAACACGAGCAGCGTAAACCGTACGTTCGGCAACGCGAACATCTCGTGGGATCCGTTCGACTGGCTCAACGTCAAGGAAGTGTTAGGCGCAGATTACTACACCGACGCGCGGCTCAATGCCTTCCCTCAGAGCTCCTCGGGGCAGCCCACGGGATCGGTGCAACAGGGCGACTACCAGCAGTATCAGATCGACCACAACCTCACAGCGACAATGAAGCACACGTTCTCGCCGGACGCCCAGGCGTCGCTGACGGTTGGACAGAATTTGAACAGCCGCTCGAACGATCAGATCGTGGTGACGGGTACTTCGCTCGTGGCGCCTCAGCCATTCGTACTGGGAAATACCACCAGCCTCACGACGGGCAACTTCCAGAGTCTGGTGCACGCCGAGCGGTACTTCAGCTCTGGCCAAGTTTTCCTGTTCAATCAGTTGAACGTCGAAGGCTCGATCACGAACGACGGCTTCTCGACGTTCGGGACGAGCTCGCAGCGCCACTGGTTCCCGTCAGGGAACGTCGCCTGGTCGTTCATTCAGAGCTCCGCTAACAGAACCGGCATCCTCAATTACGGCAAACTTCGTTTTGCGTATGGCGAGGCCGGCATCGAGCCGCCGGTGTACAGCACCACACAGAACTACGTCGGCGGGGGGACAGTTGGCGATGCTGGTTGGGGTGATGGCTTGTTCCTTAACCAGGGCGGAAACGGCGGCCAGATCCAAGGTGGCCAGCGTCTGCAGACCAACCTCGGTCCTGAGCGGACCAAGGAGTTCGAGACCGGAGTCGACCTCGGTCTCTTGGACAGCCATGCCAATGCGTCCCTCACGTTGTATTCGGACCGAACCGAGGGCGCAATTTTCGGATTGCCGTTGCCTAACTCGACAGGCTTCTCGTTCATCACCGCGAACGCCGGCACGATCCGGAACCGCGGTATCGAAGCGTCGATCAATTACCGGCCGATCATGCGTTCTGATCTGACGTGGGAAATCGGTCTTAACTGGTCGAAGAACGAGAACCGTCTGGTCAACTTGTCGGGCAATCAATTCGTAGACCTCGGTACGGGCGGTGGATTCACGGATCCGACCCCTACCGCGTGGTACGGCCAAAGTGTGGGCGTGCTCCGCGGTGAGGACTTCGCGCGCTGCGGTCGTGGCCTCACCCTCAACGGCATCGACATCGATGCCGGATGCGGCAATGCCCCCAAAGGCGCATTGTACATCGGATCCGATGGCTTCCCGGTGCTCGACCCCACCGAGCGCGTCATCGCCGATGGCAATCCGAAGTGGTTAGGCAGCCTGCACAGCTCGGTCACGTGGAACAAGGTCACGCTATCGGGCCTGGTCAATGTGCGTCACGGCGGTCAGGTGTGGAACGGCACGTTGGGCGCGCTCGAGTTCTTCGGCACAAGTGCCAACACCATGATTCGCGGCAAGGACGTCGTGTTCGGGAAGACGTGGTTCCCGGGTCCTGTCGGTGGCCCAGGGGCCGGGATGTCGGTTCTGTTGGATCAGGACTGGTTCCAGGGCAACGGCAGCAGCTTCACCGGGCCGAGCGCTCAGACCGTCGAGGACGGTAGCTATGTCAAGTTGCGGGAAATCTCGGTCTCGTATTCGTTGCAGCAGAACTGGATCAAGAACTGGGGCTTCAGCTCGATCGACGTCCGTGTGGCCGGTCGCAATCTGCATACGTGGACCAAGTACACCGGTATCGATCCCGAAGCCAACCTGGCCGGAGCCACCGCGTTAATTCAGGGTGTGGACTATTTCAACAACCCGCAGACGCGCTCGGTCGTGCTCTCGTTGGGCCTGAACCGCTGACCCCGCAACGACAGGATGAATCGCATGCACAAATACCTGAAACTGGCTATGGGCTCGCTCGTGCCAGTGATGCTGCTCAGTGGATGCAGCGACTGGTTGACGGGCCCCAAGCTGACGAACAATCCGAACGCTCCCGCAGTAACGGGTCGCGATCAGTTGTTCGTCGGCGTCACGACCACGCAGACGGTGCAACAGACGGGCGACCTCGCGCGCCTGTACAGCATGTGGGTGCAGTCGATGGCGGGCACCGACCGGCAGTACGTTGGCTACGCCAACTATGTCATCACGCAGGACAACTTTGCCGGTGATTGGTCTAACGTCTACCTAGGCGGTGGGCTGATCAATGAACGCGCCATCGAAGCGCAGGCCCTCTCCGTCGGCGATTCCACGTATGCTGGGATCGCCAAGGTGTTGGAAGCGCTCACGATGGGCACGGCGGCCGACGTATGGGGAGATGTTCCCTATCGTCAGGCCGTCGGAACAGAGCTCCAGCCGGCACTGGATCCGCAACAGCAAGTGTTCGCGGATGTGCAGGCGCAACTCGACACCGCTGTGGCGTGGATTCCGTGCGCGGCACTCACCTGTGCTGGGCCCGGCGGGACGACGGACCTGTTCTACCAGAGTGACAAGGCCAGTTGGCTGGCCTTGGCGCACACGCTCAAGGCCCGGTACTTCATGCACGTGACCCCGATGGATCCCACCGGGTACGACAGCGCCTTGGTAGAAGCCCAACAGGGAATACCTGACGCCGCCCACGACCTCGTCTCGTATCAGAGCCCTACTCCAACCGAGTGGAACCTCTGGTATCAGTTCATGGTGGTGCAGCGCTCCGGATACATCGGAGCGGGCGGATTCCTCGTGAACCTGCTCAACACCACGCACGATCCGAGATTGGCGGCGTACTACTCCAAGAACTCGGCGGGCCAGTTCATCGGCGCTCCGCCGACGGGTGGTAACGGCGACTTCTCCTCGCTGAGCGCTACGCGCCTCGACCCGGCGTTCCGTCAACCAATCGTCAAGTTCGCGGAGAACGAGTTGATAATCGCCGAAGCCCAGTTGCACGCGGGCAATCAGGCGGCCGCGATCGCTGCGTATAATGCGGAGCGCGCATTGGAAGGCGTAGCGGCGTGGCCCGGAGGCGCGATCACGTTGAACGACATCATTACCGAGAAGTACATCGCCGATTTCGAGGAGATCGAACCGTACAACGACTGGAAACGCACCTGTCTCCCGTCATTGGTGGCGGCGAGTGCAACCGGCATTCCGGGACGGGTTTTCTATCCGTCGTCGACGGAGGGAAGCTCGAACCACAACATTCCGCCGCTCAGCCAGCAACCACTACGGAACTGGGACCAGCCTAACGCCTGTCCGACCAATCTTCCAGGCTGAGTCACTGAGCACCGGACACTGTTAGGAAGGCAGTCAGGTAAGCACTTCAGCTACGCACTTATGGATGGCCCGGTTCCCACGCGGAGCCGGGCCATTCAACTTATTTTCGCGCGGACATCACGACGGTTGCTAGATTCAATCCTGAGGACGCCACCGGACGCACACCCCGCGTCTCTTGACGTCGCGCCCCGAGTCGGGCGAATATGCATGTTACGAAGTTTGCCAACTGAGGATGCGCACCATGCGAATTGCGCCGTTCGTTCTGGTCGTGCTGTGCGGGTGCTACGTCACAACGCCGGTTCCCATGGCGCCGGCACCAGCTGTCGGAACAAAGTTGCATGTGCAGCTTACGGACAATGGAGCAACCACGCTCGCGCAGTACGTTGGCCCCAACGTGAGCTACATTGACGGGCGTCTCTTGACGGAGACGGACACGAACGTCGCCCTCGCCGTGACGGCGACGACGCTTCGGTCTGGGGATGAACAGTACTGGAAGGGTGAAACTGTATCGCTGCCGCACAGTGCGATCGCCACGGTGGCGGTGAAAAAAGTGTCGTGGTGGCGAAGCGCGTTGTTGGCTGGAGGAGCAGTTTTGGTGGCCGGGTCAATAGGCTTTGCCGCCGGCGGCTCGAATAGCGGCGGCCCCAGGCAGGTGATACCACCAGCAAAGTGATCGCATCACCTGCACGATCAGTACACGGAGAGCGACGACCGATCGAGTGAGGTTTCGAGTTCCCAGCGCACCTGCGTGCCGGGCTTCAACACGATGACGTTCGTGGTGATCGTGTCCGGCGTTCCGATGGCGTGCGCGATGAGCTGAACCTCTCCGAGATCGCTAAGAAGTGACCGCGGGAATTGGAATTCACTGGTAGCGGCTGCATTCACACTGCCCAAATGTGAACGCATTCCCCGGTGCAACACTTCAATGTCGACGTTTTGCCAGTTGTGGTTCTCAACACGTAGTGTGGCGGGTTCGCTTCCGGTCGAATTGGCTGAAGCGTGATGATGCAAGCAGCTGGTAGAAGCGAGCGCAACCGCCGCGATCACGGTGAGGCGCTTGAGCGCAATCATGATCCCTCCTGTATTCGACGACCGCGGCGCATTGACTTTCGGCGGAGGCCTCTTCGCACAATCACGCTGTACCAGAATGCCGAGTCAAGGCCGCATCGCCACCGTCCATCGTGAGTTGCTGCACCGGCCGCGTGGCGCTTCATTGTCTTTATTGTATTTGACCTCGACACTACTTGATGAGTCATAACCCGAAGAGCATGGGGCACCTGTGTCCTGTCGCCGCAATTCGATGAGCCGGCCAGCCGACTCCAATCACATGCGATTGAGGACGCTCATGCCACCCTCGAGGGACCTCGGGCGCCGCGCTCGCGACGGGCACTCCTACAGGTCCCACACCACACGTCTCGTTGGAGGATGCATGCGCACGTTGCGGTCCAGCGTGGCGCTCTCGGTTCTGGCGCTCGGAGCGGCGTTCGTCGTTCCGGCTGCGTCGGCGCAGGACTCGTCGGCCACGATGCGAGCCGAGCCGCCGCAGAATGATCTGTATCCGGCCACGCTCGATTTCGGCACCGGACTCATTGATGATCCAGTGGCGTGGGTGTCTCCGGCATCGGGCGATGTCTGGGTGGAAACGTCGGCCAAGCACATCCCGTACAACCTGGTCAATCAGGCCGCGCTCAACACCTCGGCGCAGTGGAACACGAATCTCTCCATCGACTCGCACTGGGGCGGCCGCTACGAGTTAGGCTTTTCGCTCTATAGCCAGAATCCCGAGTGGGGCTTTTTCGGCCAGGCGTTGCTGAACAAGGAACAGCAAGGCAAGTGGTGGCCGGCGATCGCGGTCGGGTTCCGCAACTTGGGACCGTATCCGCACGAAGACCGGATGCTCGTGGGCCACGACGTGGCGATCGACTCGACGGGCAACGGCGCTGACATCACGGCGCCCTACGCGCATCATTTTCATTCGACGCCCACGTTGTACGGCGTCGCCACCAAGTCGTTCGCCATTGGCCGCACCAGCGACGCAAGCCTAACGTTAGGCTACGGCGACGGACTGTTCTCGGACGACGGCGACCTCGGCAAGAGCTACAACGACAAGGGGACCATCGTCAAAGGACTGTTCCTCGGTGGGCGCTACGCGATCCATCCGAGTGAGAACACGCGCCTCGACTTCCTGGCCGAGAACAACGGATTCGACTGGAACGCCGGCGTGGTTGGCACGTGGCGGGGCATCTCGCTCGGCATTTATGGTACGGAGCTCGAAGAGGGATCGAAGTCGCCGACCAAGGGCTCCCTCTACACCGTCTACAACTACAGCAAGGTCAATCTCAGTTTCGGGTACAGCGGCAACCTGTACGACATTGGGCGCGGCGCGATGCTCCGCTCGCGTGTGGCCGAGTTGCAGCGAGAGGAAACACGTCTGCACCTGGAGCTCGCGAAGCGCGAGGAGCGCATCACGGCGCTGGACAACCAACTGCAGAAGGCGCAGGCCGGGGAGTTGGCGGAGGTGGCCAAGCGTCGTCAGACACTCGAGTCGGAGATTCAGGCCGAGCGCGATGCCATTCAGAAAGCGGAAGACCGGCTCAAGGCGCTGCAGCAAGGCGACCAGAAGCCGCCCGTCAAGCCGCCCCAGTCGCCGCCGGCTGCGCCGGATTCGACCAAACCGCCCGCGCGCTAACGACACGGAGATTCTGAACGATGTCCATGACGCGATGCTGCTCCGCGCTGGCCGCGCTGCTCTTGATGATTCCGGCCGGCCTGCGTGCCCAACAACAGAGCTATCCGCAGACGTTGTACTGGGGCTCGGGACTGATCGACATTCCGGTTGCGTGGGTGTCGCCGTTGTCTGGTGACTTCGCCTTCGCGGTGTCGGGTAAGACGGTGAAAGGATCGGAGCTCTCGTCCGGCCTCGGGGTCGGGAAGGGCATCAACTCCAACTTCGCCGTGTACACGTCGATTCTTCAGCATGCCGAGATCGGTCTGTCGGTGTACTCCGACGCGCCGGAATGGGGATTCTTCGGCAGAGGCTTGTTGCTCAACGAAGAGGATTTCCGCGGCCGGACCGGCATCACGGGCTGGATCCCAAGCGTCGCGGTGGGACTCGAGAACGTCGGTCCGTACTCGCATATCGACCGCTTCGGGTTAGGCTACTTCCTGGCGCCGCCCACGAACGCGAATCCCAATCGGAACCACGATGTCGACTCGCTGCACCAGAATTTCTCCACGGCCGAAACGGTGTACGGCGTGGCGACCAAGTCGTTCTCGCTGTCGGAGCTGGACAAGGACTGGCCCAACGTCGGGCTCAGTTTCAGCCTCGGCTACGGCAACGGGTTGTTCAAGGATGACGGGAAGTTAGGCGCGGCGTATTCGCACCACGCCACCGGCGGCGTGTTCGGCGGCATCAAGATGGATGTGTATCCATCGTCGCACAGCGTGCTATCGTTCATGGCCGAGAACAACGCGTGGGATTACAATTTGGGCGCGGTGCTCAACTGGCGCGGGATCCAGGCGGGGTTGTATTGGACGGAGCTCGGCGCCGGCGGCGTGTCCGATACGGCGCACACGCCGTACAACTACGACAAGTTCGCGTTCTCGATCGGGTGGCAGAGCAATGTGTTCGGGCTGCTGCGCGGACACGTGTTGCAGGATCGTGTCGCCCAACTCGAAGCGGAGCAAAAGGCGCTGGTCGCGGAAATCGATGCGCGGCAGAAACATGTCCAATCGTTGGAGCTGGAGATCGACCGGTATCATGCGCAGAACCTGCTCGACGTGGAGCAGCGGCGTGCCCAAGCGGAGCAGGAGCTCAACGCCGAGCGCGATGCGCTCAAACGCCTCGAGGAACGGCTCCGCAAGTTGGAGCAGAACACGCCGCCGCCACAGGACAAACCGCCCCAGCAGTGAGTCGCGCATCAATCACGCGGAAGAATGCCCATGAGTAGACGGCACAGCTCTCTCGTCTCGGGCCTGTTAGGCCTCGCGCTGGCGGCAGCACCGGCGATGGTCCACGCGCAAGCGGACTCGAGCGGCCGCACCCCCGATTCGTCGGTGGAGCAGGTGTACGAGGCGCAGCGGACTGCACTCATTAAACAATTGCAGGCGACGCAGGACCAACTGAGCCAGCTGCGCGGCCAACGCGTGGCCCTCGAGGCGGAGATCGACAACGCCCTGGCGCAGACGACGGCCAAGCGCGCCGACCAGTTGCTCATGAGCACCGAGCAGAACGCGCTCGTGGACCTGGACAAGACCCTCTCGACGGCGCAGGACAACATGCAGTCGCAGCGCGACCGCATGGCCTCGTTAGGCGATGCGGTGAAGCGGCGTTCGGGCGCGGTGCTGGTGGTGCTGTTGCGCGCCGATTCGTCGCAGACCTCGCCAACGGCGGTCGAGATGTCGTTGGACGGCGGTCCGCCCGATACGCGGACCTATTCGACGATCGCCACCCAGGCCCTGTCGCAAGGCGCGGTGGATGAGCTCTTCCGCTCGGCCGTACTGCCGGTGGCGCACACCGTCGATGTGAAGGTGACGGTCAACGGCCAGCCGGTCACGGCGCGCGCTAACGTGAGTGCCCAAGTGAACGTCGTGACGTACTTGCAATTCACCGTGCGCAACGGCCAGGTGGTTCCGAACACCTGGACGAGCCAAGGGACGACTCCATTCTGAGCCGGCCGATTCCGTGATGATGGTTCGCACGTTCGCCGTCATGACCGCGCTCGCCTGTGTGGCGGGCGGGGCGCGGCGCGCTCTTGCCCAACAACCGGGTGCGTCGCGCGACACGACGGCACGCGCCGCCGCCGCCGACAGCGCCGTGCGCGCCGATACCGGCGCGCCCGCGCTGTCGGCGGCGCCGGATCAGCAGCGCGGTGTGGATGCGGAGATCCGAGCCGCGCTCTTCGAGCTCGCCTCGGACCGTCCGCTCGCCGCGCTGGCGCGCCTCGACTGGCTCAAGTCCTCCGACTCCGGCGCCGTACGGCCCGACCTCGTTTTCCTCACGGCCGAGGCGTACTATCGGTTAGGCATGGGCGCCCAATTCCGCGCCGAGGCGGCGCAGCTGGCCACGGTTCCGGGCGGCATCAAGTATCAGAACACGGTGGACGCGCAGCTCATGCTCGATGCGTTCCGTCGCGGCGACGACTCCACGGTGCGTATGCTCGCGTCGCGCACGCCGGGAGGCGATCGCGGGCTGGCATCGCTGGTGAGCGGACTCGCGTCCTATCGCGCCGGTGACTGGGCGGCGGCGCGCACGGCGTTCGCCGCGGCGCGCGCGGCCGGCGGTGTGTTCGCACCCTACGCACAGTACATGGATGCGCTGGCCGCGATGGGCGGCGACACGACGCACGCCGCGGCGGCGCTCGACGCGCTCCGGCCGCTGGCCAACGTCGCCACCGGCCCGTTCGGCGATCAGGTCCGCCTAACGGCCGCCGAGATCGCGTTCGAGGGCGGGCAGTTCGACGCGTCGGCCACGTTCGCGGCCGGCGTCGGCCCCACCAGCGGCGTCGGCGCGCAGGCGCTGCTCACGCGCGCCTGGGCGCTCTACCGCGCCGGCCAGCCCGATTCCGCGCGCGCGGCGTTCGCGGCCTTCTCGGCCGCGTATCCGAGTCTCCCCGAGCGGGAGCAAGCGCGGTTGATGCTCGGGCAGGTGATGCTCGAGTCCGGCCACACCGAGGATGCCGAGCGATACTTCGACGCGACGGCCGACTCGGTCGGCAACGATCTGGCGGCGCTGCAGGGCCGGTCGGCCGCTGCGTTAGGCGCGGCGGCCAAGACGCTGGTCGACGCCCGTGCGGCGGGGCTCGTGTTCCTCGACGACCCGCGCAGCGGCAAGACCTTGGCGCTGTCGGACGATGCCGACGCCGACGCGGCGACGATGCTCGCCGCCTTCGACGGCGCCGACGCGCCGCCGGCCCGCGCCACGCCGGACGTCGTGTCGGTGGCGCAGGTCGAAGCGCGCCTCGACTCGCTCGCCCCTTCGTTAGGCGCCGACTTTCCGCGCCGCCTCGTCTATGCGCCGGCCTCATTGCCGGCCGTCTTTGCGACATACGCCGAACGCGCCCAGACGCTGTCGAGCGCCGACGCAGCGGTGACGCTCGCCAAGTTCCGCTTGCAGGAGCAGCTGGACGTGCAAGTGATGCGCATCGCGGCGCTCGAGGACCTGCAGCACCTCACGGCGACCACGCGCGCCAATCTCGCGACCGAAGACCAGCAGCTCACGTCATTGCAGGATTCCGTGGGCCGCGTGTCCACATTGCTCGACCGCGCGCGCACCCGCGTCCACGAGATGTTGGCGTCGCAGGCCGCGGCCACCCAGGCGGCGGCGGCCCAGAACGTCCAGATGGTGGACAGCATCCGAACAGCGTTAGGCAGCAACGCGACAGCGGCCGATGCGCGCGTGCTCGACATGGAAGCGAGTACGGCGGCGACGTATCAGGCGATGGCCGACAGCGTGTCGCGGCAGCTCGACCAGGTGGTCGCCCGCCAGCAAACGTTCACGCTGCGCGACACGATCATGGCGAAGCTCGCCCGCGCCCGCGCGCTGCACGATACCACGGTGCGGGTGTTGGCCACCGACGATTCGGTGGTGACCCGCGAGCTGGCCACGCTGCGCTCGGTCGAGAGCGACCAGGTCCGCGCCATGCGCGCGGCGCTGGCCACGGCGGAATCCGCACGAACCGCGGCCGAGACGCAGATGGTGGCGCTGGTCGATGGCGAGCTGCGCTCGCGCGCCGCGGCGCAGCTGGCGGCGTTGCAGCACGACAAGGAAGCAGCAGACTATGGATCGGCGAGCGCGTCGTTCTTCCGTGCGATCGAGTTGAGCGGCACCAATGCCGCGCCGGCGGCGCCTTCGGCGCCGTCGAGCTCCGCGACCCACTCGCCCCGCTAGGCCGAGATGCGCGTTTCCGTTAGTCTCGCCCTCGCCATCTCGGCCGCGCTCGTCGCAGCGCCGGCGCGCGCGCAGTCGCCGGCGCCCGGCACGGTGGCGTCCGCGCCGGCCGCCGTCCCGGCCTCGCCGGCGGCCGAGGACTCCGCGCGCCGCGTGGCGATCGACAAGTTGACGGCGTTCGTCGCGCGCTACCCGGCCAGCCCGCTGCGGCCGAACGCCCTGTTCCAGTTGGCCGAATTGTTGGTCCGCCGCGCCGATGACGCATTCGCCGTCGCCCAGCGCTCGGGCTCGGGGAACGACGTCACGCAGCCCGACTACTCGGCGGCCGTGTCGCGCTACGAGGAGCTGGTGGCCAAGTATCCCGGCTTCGTGAACAGCGACGCCGCGGCCTATACGTTAGGCACGCTGTATTCGGCCGACGGCCGGTATGCGGACGCGGCCAAGATGCTCGAGGTCGTCACCGCCAAACCGCAGTCGACCTACCGGCCCGAAGCGTTCTTCCGGTTAGGCGATGCGCGGTTCGAGCAGGCGTCGTCGCTGCGCGGTGCGCCGCGCCGGGCGATGTTCGTGCAGGCGGCCGACGCCTACGAGAATGCCACCAAAACCGCTTCGCCCGACGGCGACATTCTACTTCCTGGCGCTCTACAAGCTGGGCTGGGCCTACTATAACCAGGCCACGCAGCCCAACCAGCCCGAATACGGCCAGGCCGTCGAGGTGTTCGGCCGGCTCGTGGCCGAGTACGACAAGCTGACGCCGGAGCGGCAGGCACGGTTAGGCCTGCGCCGCGAATCCATCGAGTACATGGCCGTCGCGTTCACGCAGACCGGCGGCGCCGAGGCGGCCAATGCGTACTTCTCGTCCCACGCCGGATCGGCGGGCTTCGAGCTGCCGGTGTTGCGACGCGTCGCCGCGAGCTTGCGCGATCAGGGTGACTTCCCGCGCGCCGTCGCGGCGTACCAGGCCGTCGAGACGAAGGCGCCGGCCGACTCCGGCGCGCTCGATGTGCAGCGCGAGATCGTCGACATCTATCAGAACCGCGTGCTGGATCCGGAGCACGCCCAGCAGGCGCGTCTTCAGTTAGTCGACCAGTTCGCGCCCGGTACCGACTGGGCGAAAGCCAATCCGCCGCTCGCCGACACGGCCGCCCAGGTGCGCGAAGTGATGTTGCGGCAGAGCGCGCAGTACGCGTTGTCGCAGGCCCAACAGAAGAAAGACAGCACGCGGTTCGCGGCGGCGGCGGACCTCTACGCACGCTATCTGCGCGAATTCTCGAAGTCCGATAGCGCGCAGAACGCGCAGTTCCTGGCCGGTGAAGCCTACTTCGGCGAGCGCGCATACGCGGACGCCGGCGAGTCGTACACGCACGCGGCGTACGAATACAAGCAGGATCCCAAGCTCGCCCAACAGGCGGGACAGAACGCCGTCGTGGCGTGGGACTCCGCGGTCGCGCGCAACAAGGCGCGACACCACGGTACAGGATTCGATGTTCGCGGCGGTCGACCGGTTCGTGGCCGCGTTCCCGACGAGCGATGCCGCGCCCAAAGCGCTGATCGAGAAGGGCCGGCGCGCGTCCGAAGCGTCGCGGTGGGACGTGATGGCATCGCACATTCCAGACGTTCGCCGGGAAGTATCCGACAACGCCTACACGCCGACCGCGCAGAAGCTGATCGGTGACGCGTTCTACAAGCAGGGCAAGTACGCCGAAGCGCAGGGGCAATGGGAGAAGGCGCAGTCGATCGCCGGACAAGCGGGCCGCGGCAAGCTGGCCGACTCGATCAACCTGATTCGGAACGCGGCGGCCGTGACGTACGGCGACTCGTTGATCAAGAGCGGCAACTACGAGGCAGCGGCCGAGCAAGTGTACGTCGCGTACGCCGATCGCAACCCGACGTCGGCCAAGGCGCCGGACGCGTTGCGCAACGCGATCGAGACCTACATGCTTGCCGACAGCACGGCGCGGGCGAAGAGCGACACCGCGACGTCGCGCTCGGACAAATCGCGCGCGTTGGAATTGTCGGGCCGGTTGGTGACGCAGTATCCGACGTACAAATACCGGGTGCAATATCAGGCGCTCGAAACGCAATTGTTGGCCGACTTGGGCCGGCGCGAGGATGCCGCCAAGGCGCTCGACTCGCTGGTGCAGCAGAATCCGACGTGGCCGGGTCGCGCCGACGCCATGGTTCGGCGCGCCGTGATGCTCGATTCGTTAGGCCACGCCAAGGATGCGGCCTCGGCATACGGCGAGTTCGCCGCGGCGTATCCGCGCGACAAGCGCGCGCCCGATGCGCAATACAACGCCGCGCTGCTGTACGGCCAGGCGTCGGATTCGTCGGACGCGGCACGCGCGTACGGGACGTTCGTGGCGCGCAATCCGCGCGATCCGCGGGCCGGTGCGGCGCAGCAGGCGCGGATCGTGATGCTCAAGGCGGCGGGCGACAGCGCGGCTGCCTCGGCGGAGCTCGCCAAGGCGTGCGTACGGCCCACCGCCGAATTCAAGTCGACGTGCGCCGATCGGTTAGGCGAGCAGGAGTTCCGCACCGGAGCGGCGCTGTACACGCAGTACAAACCGCTCACGCTCAACATTCCGAGCCGCCTCAACCTCACGCGCAAAGGCGTGGAGCGCCTTTCGGAGCCCAAGCGCCGTCTGTTGACGGCGATGACGCTGCACTTCACGCGGTCGATCGCCGCCGGGTCGCCGCAGTGGCTCGCGGCATCGTCGTACTTCGTCGGACTCGCGCAGTGGGAGTACGGGAACTATCTCAAGAACGTACAGTTGCCGGCCGATCTCACCGGCGACCAGTTGTCGGCGGCGCAGACCGGCGCGTCGCAGCAGGCCGATCAGTATTTCAACGAGGCGCGAAAGACCTGGCAGACGCTGGTGGACAAGGCGACGCAGGACAAGATCACGAACCCGTGGGTGGACCGCGCCACGGCTGCGTTAGGCGGAACGGTGGATGAATCGCCGGCCATCGACGCCGCGCCGGCGCCCGCCAAGAGTGGAGGGACCCGCTGATGCGCGCGCGATTCGTGATCCGTCTGGCGGTGTCCGCGGCCGCGATGCTCGCCGGTGTCTCGCCGCTCGCGGCGCAGCAGCAGGCCGCGCCGCCCAAGAAGGCGCCCAAGGCCGGGCAAACGATCGTGATCCGCGGCCAGGTCCCGACGCCGCAGGTCGTTACCGTTAGGCCGCGCGAAGTGCCGGTGTACGACCGGCAGGTCCTGGGCGCGGCGAACGGCATTGGATCGTTCTGGTCGTCGGCCATGCCGGGCTACCGGATCCTCTCGCGCAGCCAGGTGACGGGGAAGGCCCCCACCGACTCCGCGGCGCCGGCGGTGGTCGCCGGAGGCGTCGCACCCGGTGCGCCGGGCGCCACGTCGCCCGCCGCCGCCGCGCAGGGCACCGACCTCGAAGCGAAAACGCGCGAAATGGAATCCATTCGCGGCGAGCTCGCACAGCGTCGCGCACGCCTCGATTCGCTCGAGCGCGCCGATCGTGACGCCGCTGCGAAGCAACACGCCGCCGATTCCGCGTCATTTGCCGCCGTGCAGTCGAGTCAGAATGCCGCCTCAGCCGCGACGCGCGCGGCGGAGATCAAGGAATTGATGCAGCAGTTGGAGTACCGCCGAGCGCGTCTCGATTCGCTGGAAGCGGTAGTGAAGGCACTCGGCGTGGCCAGAGATACGCTCCGCGCGCCGCACGATACCACGCAACCCAAACGATAGCCGTACGGCCGCCATGTGCCGCACTTACCCGGAGGACGAATCTAGATGATGCAATTGCTCGAGTACTACCGCGCCGGCGGCCCCGTGATGCACTTCATCCTCGTGGTGGCGATGGCGGGGTGGCCATGTTCATCGAGCGGTTCTACATGATCGTGATCCGCTCCAAGATCAACGGGCGCGCGTTCATTGAGCGGGTGATCCAGCTCGTCCGCGCCGAGAAGATCGAAGACGCAATCAAGCTCTGCCAGCAGTCGAACGCTGTGCTGCCGGACATGGGCTTGCTGATCCTGCGCAGCCGGAGCCGCGACGAAGCCGACCTGCAAAACGTGGCCGATGCCGCGGCGCTGAGCGTGCTGCCGCGCCTCACGCGCCGGCTCCACTATTTGCCGATGCTCGCGAACGTCGCCACGCTGATCGGCCTGTTAGGGACGATCTTCGGCTTGCGGCACGCGTTCCAGTCGGTGTCGGCTGCAGGCGGCGGCGCAGCGCTCGGCGGCCCTCGCGTCGGGCATCGCGGTCGCGCTGAACGCAACGGGCTTCGGCTTGCTCACGGCCATTCCGCTGACGGTGGCGCATGCATACCTGGTGAGCCAGGCGGAAGGCATCATCGAGCAAGTGGACGAATTCCAAGTCCGGCTCATCAACGCGTTGATCGATCGCCCCGACGTCCGCCTGGGACACAGGTGAGCGGGCTGGCGATCGCACCACACATTGAGCGCTGAGGAGACGCCGTGGCGAGTCTCTTCCACCGATCGAAGCAGCGGCGCGCCGAGCGCGCATCGGTCACCGCGCACGGGAACATCAATCTCGTGCCGCTGATCGACATGCTCACGTCCATCGTATTCTTCTCCCTGCTCGACGTATCAGGGCGAAACGATGATGGCATTGACGTCCTTCGACCTGTCGCTGCCGCCGGTCGTTGTCACGACGCCGGAGCAGGCGTCGCAGGTGAAGTCCGAGCAGGACGTGCTCAACTTGCTGCTCGCCGTGCGCATGAGCAACAAGAGCTGGCTGGAGCATTCGGGGAACGGCGGGTTCCGCCGGAGATCCAGGGGTTCAACGGCGCATGCGTTAGACACGCTGCAGGCGCTGATGACGCAGATCCACCAGCAGTATCCGCAGAACAACGACGTGCTGGTGATTCCCTCGGACGATGTGCAGTACGACGATGTCATGCACGTGCTGGAGCGACTGCGACTGGCGCTATACGGGAATCTCGCTCGGGACACGCGCGCGCGCGACGGTCCGCGCGGCGCGGCGGCCCGGCGAGGTAGCGGATGAGCAGCCGGGCGCGGGACATGGCGCGCGGCACGTCGCGCCGCGCAATTCGCCAAGTTCAAACTGACGGAGCTGAACCTGGTTCCGCTCGTGGACACGCTGGTGTCGATCGTGTTCTTCGCGCTGACCACGGCCACCGTGGGGAGCTCGCGCCCGTGGTGCCCGGCGTGAGGCTGCCCGAGGCGCACGTGGGCACGGCCGCGCTGCAGCAGCTCACGCTCGGCATCGGCCGGCAGGTGACGCTAGGCGGCAGGCCCGTGATGAACACCGTGGACGCGGCGCAGGCGCAGTCGAACGTGCCCGTGCAGCCGCTCATGATCCCGCCGCTCTACAACGCGATCAAAGGCGGCGGACTCGATCCGCACGGCGACACAAGGTCGACGGCGGACCAACCGCTGGATGTGCCGCTGGCGATCCAGGGCGACAAGAGCATGCGCTACGATCTGCTCGCGCGCATGATGCAGACCGCGCGGCTGGCGGGATTCCGCAACCTGTCGCTCCAGGTGAGCAAGCAGGAAGGATCGGTGGATTCCACCGCGGCCGCGACGGGAGCGCCATAGGCATGGCCGAAGCCCGGCAGCCCATGACACCTCCGCCGCGTCGGGCGCGGATCGCCCGTGGACGACACGTCGTTCACGCGCAACATGCGCTACGAGTTCGCCGACGCCGAAGGGCGCGCGACCATGTACGCGTGGATCACGTCGTGCGCGTTAGGCATTCTGTGGCTGTTGCTGGTGGCGTTCGGTCCGTTGGTGCCGCCGTCGATCGCGCTCTTGCCGCAGGAAACGCCCCCGATCGACGTGAAGGTGGAAGACCTCTCGCCGCCGGCGCCGACCCCGCAACCGGCGGCGGCACCGGCGGCGCCCGCACCGGCGCCGCGTCCCGCCGCGGGCGGCGCACACGCCGCACCGAAGAAGAACGACGCGGCCGCGTTCGGCTCGGCGTTCGGCGGTGCGGCCACTAAACAGAACGGCGGCATGGTGGGCGACGTGTCCAATGTGCTGCGCGGCGTGGACGTGAACTCGGGCGCCGGCTCGACGCCCGGACAGAGCGGCAAGGCCGTCATTGGCTACGGTCAGGGCGGCCAGGGCTCGCGCACGCCGGGACGCGGCGGGTTAGGCGAAGGCCTGGGCACCACGCCGGGCGGCGGCGGCATAGGCGGCGTCGGCGGCGGCGGCGGTGTCGGCTTCTCGTCGGTGAGCGTCGCGCCGCCGAGTGTCATCCGCGCCGAAAAGGTGGGGGGACCCGGCCGCAACGTGTCCGACCTCGGCAATTACGTGCGTGGCCGGCAGTCGCAGCTCCAGTTCTGCTATACCGAAAACGGTCTCAAGGTGAACCCGGCGCTGGCGGGCACGGTGAACGTCGCCGTCACGCTGACCGGCGCCGGCAGCGTGACCGGCGTCGACATCACGAATCGCACCTGGTCCGGCGCCGGCTCGGCCGAAACAGAATCGTGCATTAAGCAGAAGATCCTGGGATGGCGCTTCCCGCCGTCCGACCAGGGCGGCGGCACGTACAGCTTCTCGTTCGTGTTCAGCAAGTAGCGCCGGCGGCGACGCGTGGGCGCTGCGAAGCAGCGGCCTAACGACGCGTCGCATCCCTCACAGGAGGCGGAACACACGGTGTGGCCGAGCGTTTTCCCGAGGCAGCTGATCGGCGCGCTGGTGGTGTGGCAGGCGCTGCAGCTCCCGGCGCCCAAGGGATACGTGAACGACTTCGCCAATGTCCTTCCGTCGGCGAGTCAGCAGCACATCCAGAGCATCATCGACGATGTCCGCGCCAAGTCCGGCGGCGACATTGTCGTCGTCACTCTGCCCGACATCGGCCAGACCGACAAGAGCGACGTCGCCCTCGAGATCGGGCGCACCTGGAAGGTGGGCAAGTTCGGCAAGCCCGGCGATCCAACGCGCAACACCGGCGTGATCATCCTGGTCGTGCCGAAGGAGACCAACTCGAGTGGTCGCGGGGAGTGCTTCGTCGGTACAGGCTACGGCGCCGAGGGATTCATTACCGATGCCGACGCGGGCGACATGTGCCGGTCGGCCGTCGAGTTCTTCAAGCAGCGCGACTACGCCGGCGGCATTGAGCAGCTGACGTTCCAAGTCGCGCAGAAGTTCGCGGACGAGTACCACTTCACCGTCGACACGACGCTCGCGCCGGCCGAGCCCGTTAGGACCGGCTCGGGCAACGGCGGCAGCTTTCCCCCGGCCGCGGCGTTCTTTCTCTTCCTGCTCTTCATCGTCATCGCGTCTTCACTCGGCCGGCGCCGCGGATGCGGAGGGTGTCTGCCGATTCTGTTCGCGACCGGTGGGTTAGGCGGACGCGGTGGTTTCGGCGGTTTTGGCGGTGGCGGATTTGGAGGCGGAGGCGGTGGTGGGTTTGGCGGATTCGGTGGCGGTGGAGGATTTGGCGGTGGCGGCGGCGGCTCGAGCTGGTGAGGTCCACATGGCGAAGATGACACTCGAAGAATTGGTGGCGCAGCTCGAGAAGGCATTCGGCGAAGAGCTTCGCGCCGTTGTGCTCTATGGCTCAGCGGCGGCTGGCGAACACATCGCCAAGCGCTCCGACTTGAACGTGCTCGTGTTGGTTCGCTCGCTCGACTTGGCGTTGCTCGAGCGCGAGGCCGTGATCGCACGCGCGTGGTCGGAAGCCGGCCATCCTCCGCCGCTCACGCTCACGGAGGATGAGTGGCGCTCCTCGTCCGACGTATTTGCAATGGAGTACGCGGACATCCTCGAGCGGAATCGCGTGCTATTCGGCGCGGATCCGTTTTCCGGCATTCGAGTCGACCGGAAGGATTTGCGTCGGCAGCTCGAGCGGGAAGCCATGGGAAAGCTGCTGCAGTTGAGGCAAGGTATTCTCGCCACTGGCGGCGATCGCAAGCGCCTGCTCGCGTTGCTCGAAGCCAGCCTGAGCACGTTCATGGTGATTTTTCGCGCCGTGTTACGCGACCGGGGGGAGAGCCCGTCCACTGACTACGAGGTGCTGTGCCGCGGGGTCGCACACGCGACCGGAGTGCCTACCGACGCGTTCATTCGCGTCGTGCAGCACGTGCGCGGTTCAGAGGCCCTCCTTCGCGATGACGTACCATCGGTGCTCTCCAGCTACCTCTCGGGGGCGCATCAACTGGTAGCCTACCTGGACAAACAAGGAGCTGGATGATGCGACGCATGCTCGCGGCCGCGGCGCTGGTGATGGGCGCCGCCTGTTCGCACGACAAGAAGCCGCCAACACCGCCGCCGATCGCGCAGGACACGACGCCGATGAACCTGGACTCGGTGCAGAGCGCGATTCCCGCCGCGGCACCGGACACGTTCACGCCGCCCAAGGCGCAAGTCGCCGAGAAGCCAATTCCGCCGGCGCCACCCGAGCTGATCGAGGTCGTCGAGCGCGAGCAATCGTTCTCGCAATTCTGCTATCAGGAATTCGGGCAGAAGGTGGATCCGCGACTGCAGGGCGGCGTCGCGATGGTCGTCACGGTGGGATCGGGCGGTGTGAGCGATGCGAGGGTCCGCGCCGACACGTGGACGTCCAAGGCAGGAAAGTCAGTGAACGAGTGCCTGGACGAGAAAGCCGCGCGCGCCTGGAAGCCGACGTCGGGGTCGGTGAAGCCGGGCAGATACATCGTCCAGTTGAGCTTCAGGCCGGCTTGATTGTACCATTCGGCGTACGCTCTGCCCGGAGGTAGCGAATGCGAAAGCGGTTGCTCGCCTTGTGTCTCGTGCCGCTCCTTGCGGGATGCGGGTACAACACCATCCAAACGTTGGACGAGCAGGCGAAGGCGGCGCAGGGCCAGATCGAGGTCCAGTTGCAGCGCCGCGCGGACCTGATTCCCAATCTCGTGAGCACGGTCAAGGGCTACGCCCAGCACGAAGAGCAGGTGTTCAGCCAGGTGGCGACGGCGCGCTCAGGCCTGGTGGGCGCGATCCAAACGCACGACCCGCAGCAGATGGCGAATGCGAACGCGCAGCTCACGTCAGGGTTAGGAAGGCTGTTCGCCGTTGCCGAGGCCTATCCGCAGCTCAAAGCGGATCAGAGCTTTCTGCGATTGCAGGATGAGCTGACGGGGACCGAGAATCGGATCGCCGTGGCGCGCGGCGATTACAACCAAGCCGCGCAGCAATACAACACGTACATTCGCCGCTTCCCAGCGGTCCTCACCGCGAAGGTCATCAGCGCCAAGGAGAAGCCGTACTTCGAGGTGACCAACCCCGGCGCGCGCGAGGTGCCGAAGGTAGACTTCTCGAATCCAGCGCCAGCGGGGTCGACCACCACTCCTCCGCCCGCGCCATCACCGCAGCGACCCTGAGGCGTAATGTCCAGCTTGGAAGTGACTCGAACGGCGAGGCTCGTACTGCTCGCCGTTTCGTTTTTTGGCTCAGGTTGCGTGACCTCCGGTGGCCTTCGGGCCGGAGGGGGAGAGCCGCGTATCGTTTCGATCACCTTCCCATTGGCCGCCGATTCGGTACGTTTTGCAAGCGGTTTTGGCGACCCGCGCGACGGGGGCAAGCGCCAGCACAAGGGTCAGGATCTTTTCTGCCCGCGCTGGACTCCGATTCTGGCGGCGGTGAGCGGGACCGTGGATTGGGTCTCCACCGAACGTCCGAAAAAAGAAAAAGGTTACGAGCTTCTCTTGCGCGGCGATGACAGAAACCTGTACTTCTACGCACATCTGAACAATGACAATCCCGGCACTCGGGACAACGACGCCCCGCCGCGTTACGCCTATGCGCGGGGACTCAAGAACGGAGACCGGGTGGCTGCGGGCGACGTGGTGGGATATGTTGGGGATTCAGGGAACGCGGAAGCAGCTGGGCCGCATCTGCACTTCGAGATCCATGTCGGGAAGTGGGGCAACGCGATCGATCCAGCGCCATCTTTGAGGGCTGCACTCGAGCGGCGCGGTCGGTAAGGCGAGAATTGTATGGCGCGAACGGCGGCGTCCCACTATTGTATCGGTCGCCGACCTTCGCCTATGTTTTCATACAGTTGGGCCTGTAGGCGCAGCGGTTCGCCACAATTCGTTTGATCTTCGAACACTTTCCTCCGTAAGATAGCCCTCTGGGATTACATCCTTCTAAGGCCCAGTGCGGCACGCGTCGTCATAGCTGGTTTAGCCCTACTTGTTAGTCACGCCAACCCAGTGATTCGGTTGCCGGAGAGCGGTGCGCGCGATCGTTCGAAGCCGAATGGTCTCGATGGCCGAATGTCAGGTGCAGCGCGCGATCGTCAGCGCGACTGTGCCTTTTTCTGTCGCACATACGACGTAACGCGGACGTTCCGTCCGCGTGAAGGGGGATCTTGCCGTGATCCCCGGTTTGCAGTCCGTTCGTGAGTCGTAGGGCAGTTACTCATTTTTTCACCGCAAGGTGAAGGAGGAGGCATGACGAGGTATGTCCGCAGCTGGTCCGTAGCGGCGGCAGCTCTCGCGATGTTCCCGGTCTGGGCGTTCGCCCAGGGGGGAACGATCACGGGACATGTCACCGACGCGGCAACGAAGGCGCCGATTCCAAGCGTTCAGGTGACGATTGTAGGCACGCATTGCGGTGCCGTCACTGACGCGCAAGGCGAGTATCGCATTGGCAGTCTACAGGCTGGTGCGCTGCACGTCCGCGCCCAACGCATTGGGTTCGACGCGGTGGAAAAGACCGTGACCATTGCCGGTTCCGAATCACAGACGGCCGACTTCGCGCTCAGCCCGCGCGCCGTCGCCCTCGACGCCACCGTTGTCTTGGCGAACTCCCAGACGCAGCGCGTGCGCGAGAGCGGCGTGCTCACGGGTAAGGTGGATGTCGACTCCATGAACAAAGCCACCGTCGAGAACGCGTCCGACATGCTGCAGTCTCGCGTGCCTGGCGTGACGGTGACGGCGAGCGGCGGTACGGTCGGCGGCAACGCCAAGATCCGTATCCGTGGCGCGAGCAGCCTGTCGCTGAGCAACGACCCGCTCATCATCGTGGACGGCGTTCGCGTCAACGATGACTTCGGCGACGGGACCAACGGTATGATCGGAGTCGGCGGCCAGGCGCCGTCGCGCTTCAACGACCTCAATCCGGAAGACATTGAGAACATCGAAGTGGTGAAGGGCCCGGCGGCATTGTCGCTGTACGGCACGGCGGCAGCCAACGGCGTCATTTACATCACGACCAAGCACGGCCAGAGCGGCAAGGCCCGTTGGGCGATGCACGTGGAAGGCGGCAGCGACCGGGATCAGACGAACTGGCCTGCGAACCAGGCCGGATTCACCGCATCGTTGCCCGGCTTCGAGGGCGACACGGTCACGGGCTGCGACAACGTAGCAGTCGGCCGTCAAACCAATGCACCCGCGACTGGCATCCTATCGTGGAACCCGCTCGTGCAGGCATCGCCGTTCACCACCGGCAACACGCAGAACTATGGCTTGAGCGTGGCGGGTGGTGGCGATCGTGCGCAGTACTACCTGTCCGGCAACTTCGACAAGCAGGTCGGCATTCTGGAGTGGAACCAGATCCATCACACCGACGTGCGGGCGAACGTCTCCGCGCAGCCGCATGACAACATGAACATCACGGCAAGCGTGGGCTACGTGCAGAGCCGGCTCCGCCTGCCCCAGAACGACAACAACGTATTAGGCGTCCTCGGCGGCGGTCTGCTCGGCCGCGTACAGGGACAACCCGGTTTCGCGCGGCTATCTCGCCGGCCAGACTCCGCAGGAGATCTCCGCGATCAGCACGCACGACAATACGGACCGTTTCACGTCGTCGGTGGTGGGTTCGTGGCTCGTGATCCCGTGGCTCAACCTCAATGCTACGGCCGGTCTCGACTTCACCAACAGCGCGGCCCAAGAGCTGATTCCGCCTAACGAAGTAATTCTTCGGCGACCTGCCGCTGGGCCAGCGCACGTCCAATCCGTTCCAGACGTTCCTGTACACGATGCAGGGCGGCGGCACGGCGACGTTCAACTTGACGCCAGACATCAAGTCCGTGTCGACGGCTGGTGTCGATTACAACAACGAGACGATCCGCGGCACGTTCGCGTTCGGCAAGCAGTTGCTCGCCGGGTCCGGATCCCTGGCTGGCGCGACGGCGCAGTTCGCCGTCAACGAGACGAACACGGGCAACATTACGCTTGGCGCCTACGGCACGGAGCAGTTGTCGTGGCGCGACCGCGTCTTTGTTACCGGCGGTCTCCGCGGCGACAAGAACAGCGCGTTCGGTCTCAACTTCAAGGAAATTTACTATCCGTCGGCCAGCGTCTCATGGGTGCTCGGCGAAGAGCCGTGGTTCCCCAAGACGGACATGTTCAGCTCGTTGCGCATGCGCGCGGCGTACGGCGAGTCAGGCCGTCAGCCTGGGTTCCGCAACGCCATTACGTTCGACAACGCCATTGCGGTCATCGCGCCTACCGGGGAACTGGCGGCATTCACACCCGGCGGCGTGCGGCAACCCGAACCTCCAGCCCGAGCGGTCCAAGGAATTCGAGACAGGCTTCGACGTTGGCTTGCTGAACGAGCGCGCGTCGCTGTCGTTCACGTACTATCACAAGCACACGGATGACCTGTTGATCGCGGCGCCGCTGCCGCCGTCGCAGGGTATCGCGACGTCGGTCTTCAGAAACCTCGGTTCCGTCCAGAACTCGGGCGTCGAAGGCCTGATCAACGCGAACATCCTCACCAAGGATCCCGGTGCAATGGAACCTTGGCCTCAACGTGTCGTCGAACCACAACAAGGTGCTCAACCTCGGCGCGGGCATCACGCCGATCCTGTTTGGCGCCAACAACGACCAGCGCCACCAGAACGGCTACACCGCCGGCGGCTACTGGGCCGTTCCGTACAAGTTCAAGGATGCGAACGGTGATGGCTTGCTCGATCCGAGCGAAGTCACGTTGGGCGACACCGCCGTCTACATGGGCACGCCGTTCCCGACGTTGCAGACGACCGTCACGACGCAGCTCACGCTCTTCAAGTACTTCCGCCTGAACGGTCAGCTCGACTACGAAGGCGGCATGAAGCTGCTCAACTTCACCGAAGACTTCCGCTGCCAGTTCGACATCTGCTCCGAGGCCAACGACCCGCATGCATCGCTTGCGGCGCAGGCGGCCAACGTCGCGTTGCTCGAGGGCACGGACGCCGGATTCATCGAGCCGGCGACGTTCTGGAAGCTGCGCGAGGTTTCGCTCACGTTGCTCGCGCCGGAGAGCATTGCTCACCGTGCGGGTGCGTCGAACCTCAGCCTAACGATTGCCGGCCGCAACCTGGCCACATGGACGAAATACAAGGGTTTCGATCCGGAGCTCAATGAAAACGCGTCGGGCAACTTCTCGGCGGATGACTTCCTCACGCTGCCGCCGTTGCGCGTCTACACGTTCCGAATCGACGTCACCTGGTAATGCGACGAGACCTTTACGAGCGAGAATCCAACTATATGCGTAATCGCATTTCACGAGTGTCCTCGCGAATCCGGACAGGTGCAGCGCTCGCCCTCCTGGTAGGTGGAGTGGCGGGTTGCGACCACCTGCTGGAGGTGCAGGATCCGGATGTCGTGACTCCCGGGCAGGTGTCGGGCGCCGGACAAGCTCAACACAAACCGCAATGCTGCGGTAGGCGCGTTCGCGGTCGCGTTCGGCGGCGACGGCTCTGGCGGTAACGAAGGCTTGATCAACATGACGGGCCTCTTCACCGATGAGTTCAGCTTCGCCGAGACGTTCCCGACGCGTAAGGTTGTTGACATGCGCAGCACGACCAACAACAACTCGTCGCTGTTCACGATCTTCTTCAACATCGAGCAGGCGCGGGCGATCGCTGCCAACGCGTCGGACCAGTACAATCAGTTCGGACCGACGAACCCAGATCACGCGCTGGTGTTGGACTACGAAGCGTACAGTCAGTTGATGATGGCCGAGATGTACTGCAGTGACGTTCCGTTCTCGAAACAGAATCCGGATGCGACTCAGTCGAACACGACGCCGCTCACCACGGTTCAGATGTTGAACACGGCGATTGCGACGTTCGATTCGGCGCTCGCTATCCAGGACGGAGATGAATTGGCACGCGTCGGGAAGGCTCGCGCGCTGATGGATCTTGGCGGCGCGAACATCGCCATTGCCGACACGGTAGTGGCGAGCGTAACGACCGACTTCGTCGTCCAACGTGCTCCACTCAGAGAATACGACGCGTGAGAACAATGGTGTGTTCGAGCTCGTCTTTTCCGAGAAGCGCTGGACGGTTGGTGACAACGAGGGCGAGAACGGACTCAACTTCGCTTCCGCCGACGATCCTGCGTGTCGGCGTAGCCGAGGTTGGCATAGGGTTCGATCACGCCACCAACGTTGTGCGGGCCGCTCAAGGACAGCACGCGGTCCACACCGCAGGTTCTGGCCAGCGGTGTCGAAGCTCGGCTGATCGAGGCCGAGGCCGCGCTCGAATGCCGGTCAAGACGACCACGTGGTTGGCAGACCTCAACGCCTTGAGGTCCGGCTTTGCTTGGGGTGGGGCCTTGCGCCGCTCACAGATCCGGGCGATTTCAACTCGAGGCTTCTGCTCACCATGCGTGAGCGCGCCTTCTGGATGTACGCGACCGACCACCGGCTCGGCGACATGCGTCGGCTCACGCGCGCCACCGCGGCATGGTGGCTATGGTCTCGACATCAATTCTGTATACCCGGTCGGTCAGTGGCACGGTTCGGCAAGCCTGGTGTATGGAACGGATGTGAACTTCCCCGTGCCGTTCGAGGAAGGGAACAATCCGAATTTCAACGCCAGCGCTTGTGACGTCACGACGCCGTAGTTAGGCGACGCATAGTTCGGACGAATGAAGAAGCGCGGAGAGGAAGTTCCTCTCCGCGCTTTTTTCGTGCGCCTAACGTTCGGGCGCGCGATCGGATCGTTGCGTGCGGCGCTTACTCTCCGCTCTTGGTCCTGACAGCGATCACGCCGCCGCTCGAACCCGTGCCTTCTCTGATCGAGGAGTGCATGCCGTCCGTGATGCTGAGCACCTCAATGCTGGGCGCCGCGATGCGCTGCAGCAAAATCGGATCGTCTACGCGCACGCCATCGATGATGAGCAGCGGCATGTCGGCGTCGGGGAACAGTATGCTGCTGTGGCCGCGACGATTTCGAATCGTGGCCGAGCTACCGTCAGTGGCTTCCGACATGTTCATCTCGCCACTCCATGCTACCACATCCCACGCCGTCGCGACTTGCATCTTCGCAATGTCATCCGACGTGTAGACCAGCGACCCATCGGGAGTCAGCGGTATTCGCAAGTGCTGCGAAGGTCCACAGCCAACCGCTACGCCCATCAGCAGCATCGCCAACGACGAATGAAGCGCCCGCATAGTAGCCTCCTGAAGCCGACCACAGCAGGAACAACTCTATTTCACAGTGTGGTACTATTGCGCGAAAGTCAAGTCAACTCGGAAGCAGATAAGGGGCCGCCGAAGCGAGACCATAGCAACACTTCGTTAGTCTGGAATGGCTCCGGCCGGCAGCACGTATGTCAACGGATCGACCACCTTGCCCTGCACGTGAATCTCGTAGTGCAGGTGCGGTCCCGTTGAGAGCCCCGTATTCCCAACGTTGGCAATCACCTGGCCGCGTTTCACGCGCTGGCCCACGCGAACCACGATGCGGGAACAGTGGGCGTACTTGGTCATGATCCCGCCCCCGTGATCGATCTCGAGCACATTGCCATAGCCGGTCTGCACGGTCACCATCGTGACTGTACCGGCCGCAGGGGCAACGATCGGCGCACCCATCGGAGCGCTCACGTCGATTCCCTCGTGAGGACGAGCGATGTGCAGGATGGGATGGAAGCGCGACCGGCTGAAGGCGCTCGACAGCCACCCAGCGGTCGGCATGATGGACGGGATGTGCGACAGCCGCTCGGCGTGCTGCGAAATCGTGTCGGACACCTCGGCGAAGCTGGCGGCGAGCGAGTTCGCGCGGCGAATGAGGATGTCCAGACTCGGGTGCTCCACTATTCCCTCGCGTTGGACGAACAAGCTGTCAGGAACATGGTCCGTAAGCAGCGCGGCGACTGAGTCCTGCGGTAGACCGGCCAGCAGTCGAATCTGTTCATCGCGGCGAGCAATAGTCTCGATGGTGTCGAGCAGGCCGTCCAAGCGCGCCTGGAACGCCGGGGACGGCGCTGCCGGTGCGTGCTCGACCAACTTGGATCGCGTGAGACCAATGCCGACCGAGAGGGCCGCCACGATCAATGCGGCACCGGCCGCACGCGCGGTGCGACGTAAGACGGCGGCACTGATGGTGACAGTGCGCGCGGCGTCGCAGCCGTTCGGGACGAGCATGATGGTCCAACGGCGGTCGGCGCCCATGAAGACCTCTGGCAAACGATTGTATAGGGAGGCGTACAGGAGGAGGACGCTGCCCATGAGCCAGAGTCACCGCGTGAAACATCTGTTTTCGTTGCGCCACAGAGTGTTGCGTGGCTTCGGGCGAGGTGACGGGCGAGAGGCGTTGCGTGCGATGCTCGATGCCGCCGGACGGTCAGGCCTGAGGCATTTCTCTCGGGAAGAGCGCCGGTCCCTTTTCGACGCGCCAGCCGCCGGGATCGAGCGGTGGCGTGCTCGCGTCATCGGCAACGGGCCAACGCCGTTCGTCCACGTTGCCGGGCCCGCCTAACTGACGCCACAGCTCCTGCGCCTTGGTCGGCATGAACGGCGCGAGCATGAGCGCCAGGTGCGAGAGCGTCCAGGCGAGCGCAGCGAGTGTGTCGTGCAGCTCCTGTGTGCGAGCCGGCTCCTTGGCGAGCTTCCACGGTGCTTGGCGATCCACGTATTCGTTGGCTCTGGCGACGACGCGCCAGGCGGCGGCGAGCGCTTCGTGGAGCAGCAGGTCGTCCATCGCGCGGGCATAGCTCCGCGACTCGACTCTGATCCAATCGATTGCAGCGACGACCGCGCTCCAGCTCAACGGCGGCACGACGCCATCGCAGTACTTCTGAATCATGGCGATGGTGCGGCTGGCGAGATTGCCGAGGCCATTGGCCAGGTCCGAGGTGTAGCGTTCCTCGAATCGCTCCCACGAAAAGTTGCCGTCGGCGTCGAACGGAACTTCGCGGAGGAGGAAATACCGGAAGGCGTCGGAGCCGAACCGGTCGACCGCCTCGCTCAGCTCCAACTTCACGCCGGCGCTCTTGCTGAATCGTTCGCCGCCTAACTGAACGAACCCGTGGGCCCACACGCGCTCGGGGAGCGGCAGCTCGGCGGCCCACAGCATGGCCGGCCAGATCACGCAGTGAAACCGTATGATGTCCTTGCCGATGATGTGCAGCTGCGCCGGCCAGGACGCGCGCGACCCTGGAAACCGCGTGGCCGTCCAATAGTTAGGCAGCGCGTCGAACCACACGTAGGTGGTCTGGCGCTCGCCATCGCTCGTTGGGCGGGGGAAGGGGACGCCCCACGAGAATCGGGACCGGCTCGCCGACACGTCCTCGAGGCCCTGGTCGAGCAGGCTCACGATCTCGTTGCGGCGCGACGCGGGCTGGATGAATTCGGGGTGCGCGACGATGTGCGTGCGCAGTCGATCCTGGTACGCCGAGAGGCGGAAGAACCAGTTGCGTTCCTCGACCCACTCGAGCGTTCGGGTCGGGTGCAGCACGCAATGGCCGTCGACGATCTCGGAATCCTGCTTGAACGCCTCGCAGCCAACGCAGTACCAGCCCTGGTACGACTTTTCGTAAAAGTCATCCGGGTGGCGCTCGAAAATGCGCTCGAGCAGATCGCGGACGCCCTCGCGGTGCTCGGCTGACGAGGTGCGGATGAACTGATCGTGCGAGATCTCGAGCCGGTCCCAGGTCCGCTGGAAGCTTTCGGCGATGCGGTCGGTGAGTTGCTGGGGGCTGAGCCCGCGATCGGCGGCGGTTTGCGCGACCTTCTGTCCATGTTCATCCATGCCGATGAGGAACCACACGTCATCGCCGACCAGCCGGCGATATCGGGCGATGGCATCGGCGCCGACCTTTTCAAAGGCGTGGCCGAGGTGCGGTTCGCCGTTGGCGTAGTCGATAGCGGTGGTGACGTAGTATCGGGGCACGATATGGGTGCGAGCAGTGCGTGATGACGAACAAAGGCGGCCGCGCCTGGTTAGGCGGGCGCCGGCGTCAGCGGCGGCGCATCACTTCACGTCACCGCCGGGGCGGCTGCGGCGACCGCCGCGCCGTCCGCGGCGGCGGTGGGATCGGCGGTCCTGCGCGGCGTCGTCTTCTGTCGCGGCGCCGCCTTCCGCGGCGGTCGCACCCTCGGAGGGGACGCCGCGCGCGGCCGTCGAGGCGTCGATGCCTTCGTCCAACACGGTGTCGACGCCGGCGTCAGCGTCCTCGATCGTGTCCACGGTGTCGGGCTCGTCGTCGGCGCGGTCGGCGGCCAGCGGGGACCGCCGCTCGAGCTCGGCTTTGAGCTCGGCTAACGGGACGACGCGCGTCTCGCCATCGGTGCCGCGGAGCGTGACGCGGTCGTTGAAGATGTCGTTGCTCACGACCTTTTCTTCGCCGAGCGTGGTGACCAACACGCGCCCTTCTTTCGGGAAGCGCTTGCGCGCCTGCGCATAGAACTCGTGCTCGTAGCGCAGGCAGCACATGAGGCGTCCGCACGCGCCGGAGATCTGCGACGGGTTGAGCGAGAGCCGCTGATCCTTGGCAACCTGCAGGTTCACGGGGCGCAGCTCCGGCAGCCACGACGCGGAGCAGTATTCGCGTCCGCAGCGTCCGATGCCGCCGAGTCGTTTGGCTTCGTCGCGCACGCCGATCTGTTTGAGCTCGAATGCGTGTGCGGAACGCGGCGGCGAGGTCTCGCACGAGCGCGCGAAAGTCGACGCGCCGCTCGGCGGTGAAATAGATGGTGAGCTTGCGGCGGTCCCACTGCCACTCGGCGTCGGACACTTTCATGATCAAGTTGTGCTGCTTGACTTTCTCCATCACTTTGCGCCGCGTGTCTTCGTCCTGGCCGCGGAGCTCGGCGGCACGTCGCTCGTCGTCGGTGGTGGCGTTGCGCAGCACCTTGCGTTCGGGCCGGGCGGTGCCGCAGCCGTGCGAGCATCCGCCGCATCGGTGTTCGGCGAGATCGCCTAACGAATGAATGCGGCCCAGGTCCTCACCGCGATCGGCTTCGACGATGACGGGCGCGTGCAAGCGTGGCGGTTCTTCGGCGTCCCAGAGGAAGAACTCCTTGCGATTGCCCTTGAACGCGACTTCGATCAGGTGGGTGGCCATGGCGGCGTGCCGTTACTCGGCGTACTGGCCCATGGCGAGGAACTTCTCGCGGCGGCGGCGCACGAGTTTCTCCGGGCGGAAGCGGCCTAACTCCTCGAGCGCGCGGCTCAACGCCTGGTGGACGGCGTGGGCCGCGGCTTCGTGGTTGGCGTGGGCGCCGCCCACCGGCTCGGGGATGATCTCGTCGATCACGCCCAGGTCGAGCAGGTCCTGCGCGGTGATGCGGAGCGCCGACGCGGCGCGTTCGCGCATCTCGGGGCTCTTGCCATCCTTCCACAGGATGGCCGCGCATCCCTCGACGGTGATGACCGAGTACACGGCGTTCTCCATCATCAGCACGCGGTCGGCCACGCCTAACGCAAGCGCGCCGCCCGACCCGCCCTCGCCGATGACGGTCGCGACGATGGGCACCTCGAGCCGGCTCATCTCGAACAGATTGCGCGCGATGGCCTCGGACTGTCCGCGTTCCTCGGCGCCGAACCCGGCCCAGGCGCCCGGCGTGTCGATGAACGTGATCACCGGGACGTGGAACTTCTCGGCGAGCTTCATCAGGCGGAGCGCCTTGCGATAGCCCTCGGGATGCGGCATCCCGAAGTTGCGCTTGAGGTTCTCCTTGGTGTCGCGGCCGCGCTGCTGGCCGATGACCATCACCGTCTCGCCTTCGAGGCGCGCCCACCCGCCAACGATGGCGGCATCTTCGCGGTACTGCCGATCGCCGTGGAGCTCGATGAAGTCGGTGAACGCGAGCTGGAGATAGTCGAGCGTGAACGGCCGCTTGCTGTTGCGCGCCACCTGCACGCGCTGCAGCGGCGACAGATTCTTGTAGACTTCGGCCCGCAGCTCGTCGAGCTTCCGCTCGAGCGGTGCGATCTCCTCGGTCACGCTCATCTGCCGCTTTCCAGCGGTCTTCTTCAGCTCGTCTATCTGTTTTTCCAGCTCAGCAATCGGCTTCTCGAACTCCATCGTCGTCGAGCTCGCCATGTCAGCTCCCGCGTACGAGTCGCACCCGGTCCGGACCGAGCAGCGATCGCAAGTCGTTGAGTGCGGCGTTAGTCACCGCGATCCGCAAAGTTCGGGACCGGAGCCGCGCGCTGGTCCCGTTTCCATCGTTCCACCGGAGCTCGAGCGGCGCCGAGCCCGCGTGCACTTCGACGGTTTCCCGCACGTCGCGCATCACGTCGGCGGACACGCCGGTGCCCAAGCCTAACTCGATGGCCACGGCGACGTTTCCGGTTGCGCGGTTCTGGTCGAACGGCGTAACCGACTCGACGATGAACACGGGATTCTCGGCTCCCTGATCGCGTCGAGAATAGCTGCCCGGCGAGCAGGACCGGCACGTCGGGTTGGATCTTGTCGCCGAGGAGGGTCCAGGCCTCGGGAAATACCAGCACCTCCGAAGATCCCGAAAAATCCTCGACTGTCAACCGCGCAAACTCGGCCCCGCTCCGCTTACTCACCTGCCGCTTGATGGCGGTGACCACCACGCCAAGCTTGATCGGCTGGTCGGTCCACGTACCGAGCTGGGCCACAGTGTGGGAGGCGAACAGCTCGACTTCCGTCCGGTACGGCTCGAGCGGGTGTCCCGAAATATAAAACCCCAGGATTTCTTTTTCCTTGGCCAGCCGCTCGGCTCGGACCAGTGTTGGACGTTGGGCAGCGAGCGAGCGGGGATGGAGGCGGCGGACGCATTGCCCGAGGATTCGCCGAAGAGGGACCCCTGGCCGCTGGCCGTTTCCTCCTGTTTGAGCGCGGCCTCCTGGAGCGTCGAGTCGAGCGTGGCCAGATACTGTGCGCGGTGGCCGCCCAGCCCATCGAGGGCGCCGGAGGCGATCAGCGCCTCGAACACGCGCTTGTTGCAGATGCGCAGGTCGACGCGGTCGGCGAGGTCGACGAGCGCGGTGAACGGACCATCGCGGCGCGCGGCGAGAATGCGCGTCGATCGCGGTGCGACCCACGTTGCGAATGGCGCCGAGCCCGAAGCGCACGCGCTTGTCGCCGACGACGGTGAACTTGTAGCCGGACTCGTTGACATCGGGCGGCAGCACCTCGATGCCCATTTCGCGCGCTTCGTTGATGTACTTCACGACGGCGTCGGTATCGCCGATCTGCGACGACAGCAGCGCCGCCATGAATTCGGCGGGATAATGGACCTTGAGCCACGCGGTCTGGAACGAGAGGATCGAGTACGCGACGGAGTGCGACTTGTTGAAGCCGTAGCGGCCGAACGTCTCGATCTGGCTCGCGATCTCTTCGATGATGCGGCGGTCGTAGCCGCGCGCGACGGCCTTCTCGATGAACTTGCCGAGCTCCTGGCGAATCAGCTCGGCGTCCTTCTTGCCCACGGCTTTGCGGAGCACGTCGGCTTCGGCGAGCGAAATGCCGGCGAGCACCTGCGCGATGCGCATCACCTGTTCCTGATAGGTGATGACGCCGTAGGTGCCGCGAGAGCGCGGGCTCGAGCTCCGGTAAGCGCGTAGGTGACCGGCTCTTCACCGCGCTTGCGGCGAATGAAGACCTTGTGCATGCCGGCGTCGAGCGGACCCGGGCGCATGAGCGCGTTGGAGGCGACGAGATCGTCGAAGCGGTCGCAGCGCATGCTGCGCAGCAGATCGGTGGCGAGCGGCGACTCGAACTGGAACACGCCCGACGTGCGGCCGGCGCGGAGCATCCGGTAGGTCTCGGGATCGTCGAGCGGCAGCTGCGTCGAGGTCGAGGTGCTCGCCCGTCCGCTCGCCGATCATCGCCAGGGCGTCGTGAATCACCGTAAGCGTCGTGAGGCCGAGGAAGTCCATCTTGAGCATCCCGGCCTTCTCGAGCGCGTTCATGTCGTACTGCGTGACGACGACGGACTCGTCGTCATTGCCGCCGGCGCCCTTGGTGCTCTGCGTGCAGACGGGCACGTAGTCGTCGAGGGGCCCGGTGCGATGACGACGCCGGCGGCGTGCACGCCGGCGTGGCGGGAGAGTCCCTCGAGGGCGATGGCGTAGTCGAGGAGCTGGTGTAGCGCGGTCGTCCTTGCGGTACAGGTTGCGGACGTCGCTGATCTTGCTCGACGGCTTCGCTCACCGTGAGCGAGAAGTTGGGCTGATTGGGAATCAGCTTGGCCAGCGGTCGGTTTCCTGCGGCGTGAAGCCCAGCACGCGGCCGACGTCCTTGATCACGGCGCGCGACTTCAGCGTGCCGAACGTGATGATCTGGCCGACGGAGTTGCGTCCGTACTTCTGCCGCACGTACTCGATGACCTCGCCGCGCCGCTCGAAGCAGAAGTCGACGTCGATGTCGGGCATCGACACGCGCTCGGGATTCAGGAACCGTTCGAACAGCAAGTCGAACCGGAGCGGGCAGACGTCGGTGATGCGGAGCGAGTATGCGACGAGCGAGCCGGCGGCGGATCCGCGGCCCGGCCCAACGGGGATCCCGCGGTCGCGCGCCGCGGCGATGAAGTCGGCGACGATGAGGAAGTAGCCGGCGTAGCCCGTCGTGGTGATGACGCCGAGCTCGTAGTCGAGGCGCTGCCGCACCTCGGCGGGCAGCGGATCCCCGTAGCGCTCGCGCGCGCCGGCTTCGGCGAGCCGCACCAGCAGATCGTTCTCGGTGGCTACTCCGTTAGGCAACGGGAACGACGGGACGTGATAGGTCTTGCCGAACTCGACGTGCGTCTGGTCCGCGATGCGCAGCGTGTTGGCGAGCACTTCCGGATGCTCGGGGAAGTGCGAGGCGATTTCGTCGGCGTTCTTGAAGTAGAGACCGTCGTCGTAGCGGAGCCGGTCGGGCGCTTCGAGGTCCTTGCCTAACCCAATGCAGAGCAGCACGTCGTGCGCGTCGTGGTCCGACCGGCGCAGAAAGTGTGCATCGTTGGTCGCGATCGTCGGCAGACCGGTGTCGGCCGCGAGGCGGAACACCTGGGCGTTGAGCTTGGACTGCAATCCGCCGGCGTCGTGGGCCTGCACCTCGAGGTAGTAGCGGCCGGCGAACACGTCGGCGTACCAGAGGGCGGCCGCTTTCGCGTCGTCGTACCGATCGCCCATCAGGTTGGTCGCGATTTCGCCGGCGAGGCACGCCGAGGACACGATGAGTCCGTCGCGATAGCGCGCCAGCAATTCGCGATCGACGCGCGGCTTGCTGTAGAATCCCTCGGTATACGCGAGCGACGACAGCTTCACGAGGTTCCGGTATCCGGTCTCGTTCTCGGCCAGGATGATGAGATGGAAGTACGGCTTGGCGCCCGGACGCGGGCGGGTGCGCTCGCGGCGGTCGCCGGGCGCGACGTACGCTTCCATGCCGATGATCGGGCGGAGCTTGGCCTTCTTGGCTTTTTCCTGGAACTCCAAGGCCGCGTGCAGATTACCGTGATCGGTAATGGCCAGCGCGGGCTGCTCGAACTCGAGTGCCCGCGCGATGAGGTCGTCGATCCGATTGGCGCCGTCCAGCAGCGAATACTCGGAGTGACAATGCAGATGGACGAAAGACATCTCGTATGGGCTGGGGGCGTTAACGGGCGGCTCGCGCGAAGTCCGTCGAACGGGGCGCGTGAACGCTCTCCGTAGTATATCTGCCGAGCGCCCCGCCGACGAGAGCGCAGTTGGCGCTGTTGCCCGATGCGCGGCCCGCGCGCGCTCGGTAGCTTGCACCGGTCGACACTGAACTCGGGACGCGCCCGTACCGGGGCGCTTGGGGAGGATTCCTTTCCGTGATGTCTCCCGCACGCATCGTGCGGCGGACGCTGCTCGCGATCGTGCTGCTCGTGGTCGCGTTCGCGGTGGTCACGCCCATCGGCCGATACCTCGCGCGAGCCGGCTGGGAAGAGGGGAAGATTCTCGCGAGGCGGCGATCGATTCGGGAGTTGATCGCGTCTCCCAAGACGGATCCCAACACGCGGGCCAAGCTCCAGTTGGTGCTCGACGCGCGGACATTTGCCGCCGATTCGCTGCACCTCGACGCCGACGAGAGCTTCACCACGTACAGCAAGCTGGATTCGGATACGCTGGTGCTCGTGGTGGGGGCGGCGTATCGCGACAAGCTGCGTCCGTACACGTGGTGGTTTCCCATCGTCGGGAGCGTGCCGTACAAGGGCTACTTCTCGCCGGCCGACGCGTTGGACGAAGCGAAATCGCTCGAGGCGCACGGGTTGGACACGTACGTGCGTCCGGCGTCGGCGTTCAGCACGCTCGGCTGGTTCGAGGATCCCGTGGTGTCGAGCACGCTGCACGAGGACACGGCGAGCCTGGCGAACACGGTGATCCACGAGCTGACGCACAACACGTTTTACGCGCCGGGGCAGGCGGTGTTCAACGAGTCGTTCGCGAATTTCGTGGGTGCGCACGGCGCGATGCGGTTCTTCGCGGCGCGGGGTGACACGCTGCACCTGCGGGAGAGCGAGCAGGACTGGGCGCGCGATCGTGCGTTAGGCGCGTTCTGGGAGGGCGTATTCAACACCCTGGACTCGGCCTTTCGCGCGCATCCGGCGAGCGAGGCGGACCGGCTCGCGGCGCGCGACACGGTATTCGCACGGGCACGCGTGCACTTCGTGCAGGACGTGTTGCCGCGGCTGCCGGGCATCCCGCCGGGGGTTCGGGTGCAACTGGCGCTCAACAACGCCATCGTGTTGTCGCGGCGCGTGTATCGCACCGGGCTCGATCTCTTCGACGGCGTGCTGGATCGCGAGGGTGGCGACTTGCGGCGCGCAGTGCCGGAAATCATCGTACTCGCCAAATCGCGACCGAAGGATCCGTACGGTGCGGTGCGCGATTGGCTCGGCACGTTCACGCGGAACGCCATCCTCTCCCGGCGCGCTCGGCGCGGCGATCGTCGGCGCGCTCATTCTCTACGCGGTGGTTCGCGCCCGACGCCGGCCCGTGGTGCGTTAGGCATCGTTAGGGCTAACGCCAAGCGCGCGGCAGGCGTCCGTTAGGCACTGCCGGCGCCGAACCGGCCGCGCAACAGCGACCGCAAGTCGAGCGGCGGCCCGGCGTGCGCCGAGACCTCGGGTTCCGGCGTCTGCGGCTCGGCCGGCGCGGCGGCGGTACGGCGCATGCGCTCGCGCACGCCGCCGTCGATGAAGCGCGAGAGCTGGTCGATGGTGTACTCGGCGCCCCAGCCGCGAGCCGTACGCTGTTGAGCGGGTAGATGACCGCGAGCTGGTGCCGCGCGCGCGTCATCGCGACGTACATCAGCCGTCGTTCCTCTTCGGCTCGTCGTCGTCGCGCAGCGCGCGCGACGACGGGAACCATCCGTCGACCGCCCAGATCACGAACACCGCGTCCCACTCGCGGCCCTTGGCGCTGTGCGCGGTGCTGAGAATGAGCGCGTCGTCCTCGCGGTCGTCGGCCGCCGGCCAGATCCTGCGTGCCGGACGGCGGTTCGAGCGCGAGCTCGCGCAGAGAAACGCGGCGCGCGACGGGAAATTGCCGGCGATCACCTCGAGTTGATCGAGGTCGGCGAGCCGCGGCTCCACGCTGTCGTAGCGCTCGCGCAGGATGTCGTCGTACAGGCGGCGCACGCGCGCGATCTCGCCGGTGACCGGCTGCGCCGTCGCGACTGCCGCCGGATTGCGCAGCGCGTCGAGCAGTTTCACGAGCGATTGCGTGCGCGGCGCGTGCCCGCGGCGGCGGCGACGAACTCGCGCGAACGCGTGCGGATCCCACGCCGCGCGCGGCGATGCGCTCGATCGCCGAGCGCGCCGTGGCCTCGCCGACGCCGGGAAGCAGCAGCAGGACGCGATACCAGCTCACCTCGTCGCGCGGATTCTCGAGAACGCGCAGGAACGCGAGCACGTCCTTCACGTGCGCGGCCTCGAGGAACTTGAGGCCGCCCCACTTCTCGAACGGGATCTTGCGGTTGGTCGAGCTCGATCTCGAGATCGGCGGACATGTAGCCGGCGCGGAAGAGCACCGCCATCTCGCGCAGCGGCGTGCCGGCTTCGTGGAGCTCGAGCACGCGGTCCACGACCCAGCGCGTCTGCTCGTGCTCGTCGCGCGCCGTGACGAGCCACGGGCTGCTCGCCGCCGGTGCGATCGGTGCAGAGGTTCTTCGTGTAGCGCTCGCGGGCGCGCGAGATGACGCGTGTTGGTGACGTCGAGGATCGGCTGCGTGGAGCGATAGTTCTGCTCGAGCGCGACGATCGTGCGCGCCGGGGAACTGCGCCGGGAAGTCGAGAATATTGCGGACGTTCGCGCCGCGGAACGAGTAGATGCTCTGCGCATCGTCGCCGACGACGGTGATGTTGCGGTGCGTGCGGCACATGCCGCGCAGGATGCGCGCCTGCAGGAGGTTGGTGTCCTGGTACTCGTCGACGAGGACGTGGTCGTAGAGGCGGCGATGCGCGTCGCGAGCTCGGCGCTGCCCTCGAGCATGCCGCGCCCAGAAGAGGAGCAGGTCGTCGTAGTCGACGAGGTTGCGTTCGTCTTTGCGCGCGGTGTAGTCGGCGAAGATGCGGCGCACTTCGGGTGCGTCGTCGGCGAACTGCGGGAACTCGTCGCGCAGCACGTCATCGACGGGGATCTCGGTATTCATGTGGCGCGAGTACACGTGGTGCAGCGTCTCCTTCTTCGGGAATCGCGTGGCTGCGCTGGCCGAAGCCCAACCGGGCGCGCGCGATGCCATCAGATCCATCGGCGTCGCCCTGATCCAGGATCGTGAAATCCTTGGCGACGCCGGCGGCTGCGCCGAAGCGCGCGGAGCAGGCGGTGCGCGGTGGCGTGGAACGTGCCGCCGTGCACGCGGCCCGTGCGCCGCCCACCATGCGCTCGGCGCGCTCGAGCATCTCCTGCGCGGCGCGGCGCGTGAACGTGAGCAGCAGGATGCGCTGCGGCCGTACGCCGGTGGCGACGAGATGCGCGACGCGGTACACGAGCGTGCGCGTTTTCCCCGTGCCGGCGCCGGCGATGATCAGGAGCGGGCCCTCGCCGTGTTGGGCGGCGGCCAGCTGCGCGGCGTTCAGCGATTGTGGACGGGACTCGAGGGACACTGGGGACGGGTAAAGAGTCGTGTGCCCGTTCAATACTTACTTCTTGGAGCTGTTCCTGTACCGATTGATTGCGATCTGGTCCACATACATGCCGCCGTAGCGCTGTTCGCGCCATGGGTCGCCGTGCATGTGGTAGCCGTTCTGTTCCCAGAATCCGGGCATGTCGAAATCCAGCAGCTCGAATCCGCGCACCCACTTGGCGCTCTTCCAGAGATACAGGTGCGGTACGAGCAAGCGAAGGGGCCAGCCGTGCTCCGGTGTCAGATCGGCGCCGTCGTGACGGAACGCGAGCAGGTTTTCCGGGCGATCGAGGTCAGCGAGCGGGAGGTTGGTGGTGTACTCTGGGTCCGCGTGCACGAGCACGAAGGTCGCCTCTGGCTTGGGCCGCGCGCGTCGCAAAATTTCGTGAACGGGGATTCCTTCGAAGCGATTGCTTAGGCGGCTCCAGCGCGTGACGCAGTGGATGTCGCAGACCGTGTTCTGATGGGGCAGGGCGAGGAGCTCGTCGTACGTGAACGAGAGCGGCTCTTCTACGAGCCCCGACACCGAGAAGCGCCACGCGGCGAGATCCACGTGTGGGACATCGCCGTAGTGGAGCACCGGCCACTTCTTGGTGAGAGCCTGCCGTGGCGGAATGCGATCGCGATCACGCGGGACCGCATCGACTTCGGGCAGGAGGTCTGGGGACATTCGACAATATAGTAAGGCGAGGGGACGCTCGCGCTTGCGCGCTCGGGGGGGAGCGCTGGCGCGTCGGGAACCGGCCGCTGGCGCGGCCTCGGGGAACCGGGAGGATCAGTCAATCGTGCTGAACCGGGGCGCCTAACGCACGAGTCCAACGTCCCGGCGCGCTCGCGACGCTCTACGGCGCGGGGGGCTAGCGCGGAGCCGGCGCATGGAGCGACAAGCGATCTTCTTGCAGGTCGCGGGCTTCGAGACCGAACACGTCGGCGAGCGCCGTCGCGACGGCGCTCGAGACGTCGGCCAGCGGAATGCGGCTCGCGGTCTCGCGCTCCATGGACGTCATCACGACGCCGGAGATGCCGCACGGCACCATGAGGTCGAAGTACGAGAGGTCGACCGACACGTTGAGCGCGAAGCCGTGCCAGGTGACCCAGCTCGCGCGCGTGGACGCCGATCGACGCGATCTTCCGGCCGGCGGTCCAGACTCCCGTTCAGGCCCGGGTTGCGCTCGGCGGGAATGTGCCACTGGGCGAGGGCGCGGATGAGCGATTCCTCGAGCTGCCGCAGATACCAGTGCAGATCCTTCTTGTGGCCGGTGAGGTCGATGATCGGGTAGCCCACGAGCTGGCCCGGCCCGTGGAACGTGACATCGCCGCCGCGCTCGACCTCGAAGCGCTCGACACCGCGCGCGGCGAGGAGCTCCGGCGACGCGACGAGATTGGCCGCCTTCGCCGTGCGGCCGAGCGTGACGACCGGATGGTGTTCGACGAGGAGGAGCACATCGTGCTCGACGTCGCGCGCGATCCGGGCGCGCGCCACGGCGCGCTGGAGCTCCAGGATCTCTCCGTAGGGCCGGAGCCCGAGGCGGACGACGTCGAGTCGCGACATAGGTGCGCGCCTAACGTCAGGCGTGGATGACGCGGCCCATCGAGTCGAGCGTCGCCTCGGCGATGGCCTCGGACAATGTCGGATGGGCGTGGATGGCCAGATCCACTTCCTCGATCGTGAGCTCGTTCTCGCGCGCCACGACCAGCTCGTGGATCAGCTCCGTGGCGTGCGCGCCGATGATGTGGGCGCCCAGGATCTCGCCGTACTTGGGGTCGGCGAGGATCTTCACGAACCCCTCGGTCTCGCCCGCCGTGCGTGCGCGGCCGTTGGCGGAGAAGGCGAACTTGCCCACCTTGTAGTCGACGTTCTTGTCCTTGAGCTGCTGCTCGGTGGCGCCCGACCGAGGCCACCTCGGGATGACAGTACGTTGCGTTAGGCACGTTGCCGTAGTTGATCGACTGCACGTGCGCGACGCCGGCCAGCGTCTCGGCGAACACGATGCCTTCGCGCGAGCCCTTGTGCGCGAGCATCGGGGGCCCCGCCACGTCGCCGACGGCGTAGATGCCCTCGGCCGTGGTGGCCATGCGGGCGTCGATCTTGATGAAGCCGCGCTCGGTGAGCTGCACGCCGGCTTCCTTGAGGCCGATGTTTTCCGTGTTAGGCGCGCGGCCGGCGGCGACGAGCACTTTCTCGACCGTGAGCGTCTTGCTCTCGCCCTTGCCATCGATGGTCAGCGTCACCGAATCCTTGCCCACCTTGGCGGAGCCGATCTTGGCGCCGGTCACGACATCGATCTTGCGCTTCTTGAAGCTGCGGACGAGCTCGGCCGACACTTCGGCGTCCTCGAGCGGGAGCAGCGTGGGCAGCACCTCGATCAGCGTGACTTGCGTGCCGAAGGCCGAGAACACGTCGGCGAATTCGCAGCCGACGGCGCCGGCGCCGATGACGGCCATTGTTTTAGGCGCGCGCTCGAGTACCAGCACTTCGTCCGACGAGAGGACGGTGGTCTTGTTGATGTCGAGGCCGGCCTGCGGCAGCCCGCGCACGCGCGAGCCGGTGGAGATGACGATGGCCTTCTTGGCCTCGTGCGTCTCTTCCTTTCCATCGGCGTTCTTGACGGCGACGCTCTTCTTGCCGGCAATGCGTCCGGTGCCCTTGATCCACGTGATCTTGTGCTTCTTGAACAGGAACTCGACGCCCTTCGAGTTCTGCTGGCTCACGGCGCGCGAGCGCTTCATCGCGACGCCGTAGTCGAGTTTCACGTCGCCCGCGGTCACGCCGAACGCTTCACCGTGTTGGACGCGCACCGCGAGCGCCGCGCTCTCGAGCAGCGCCTTGGCGGGGATGCATCCCCACAGCACGCACGTGCCGCCTAGCCCTTCGCGCTCGACCATGGCGGTGGAAAGCCCAAGTTGGGCGCAGCGGATCGCGCCCACATATCCGGCGGGGCCACCGCCGATGAAGATCACGTCGTACGAAGCCATGAGGAGTCGAAGGTCGAAGGTTGTGCGAACAGGAGGTGTGCCGGCTCAGTAAACGATCATCAACGGATTCTCGAGCATACGCCTCACGTCCTGCAGGAAGCGCGCGCCGGTGGCGCCGTCGATCACGCGATGATCGCAGCTCATCGTGAAGCGGGCGCGTTGGCGAACGACGACCTGGCCGTCGACCACCACCGGTTTGTCCTCGACCGCGCCGACGGCGATGATGCCTGATTCCGGCGGATTGATGATGGCCGTGAACTGATCGATGCCGAACATGCCGAGGTTGGAGACCGAGAACGTGGACCCGGTGTACTGCTCGGGGGTGAGCTTGCGGTCGCGTGCTTTGGCGGCGAGGTCGCGGGCTTCGTGCGACAGCTCGCCCAGGCCTTTGCGGTCGGCGTCGAAGAGGACGGGCGTGATGAGTCCGTCGGGGATGGCGACCGCCATGCCCAGGTGCACGCGGTTGAACTGGCGAACGCGGTCGCCTAACCAGTGGGCGTTCACCTCGGGGTGTCGGGCGAGCGCGGTGGCGATCGCTTTGACGATGATGTCGTTGAACGACACCTTGAACTCGGTGCCAGCCTCCAGCATGGCCTCGCGGAGCTCGGCCGTGCGGGTGAGGTCGGCTTCCATCGTGAGGTAGAAGGTCGGGATGGGGCCGATCGATTCCGTTAGGCGGCGGGCGATGGTCTTGCGGATCTGGGTCAGTGGGACGTCGGTGTAGTCGCCGGCCGCAGCGGGGCGCGGGCCGGCGGCCGCCGCCGCGGCGGGTCCGGAGGCGGCGGCCGCTTCGATGTCGCGCTTGATGATGCGTCCGCCGGGTCCGGAGCCCTGCACCTGGCCCAGGTCGAGGCCGCGGTCGGACGCGAGGCGGCGCGCGAGCGGCGAAGAGCGCGGGCGTTCGCCGTTCTCGTGCGGGGCCGGGGCCTGGGGCGCGGCCTGGGGCTGCGGCCGGCGGCGCGGGGGCGTCAGGCAGCGGCTGGCGCGGCGCGCCTAACGAAGGCGCGCCTAACGCAGGCGCGGCGGGCGCCGCCGGTGCGGGTGCGGTCGGTGCGGGTGGGGCCGGCGAGGACGCGCTCGCCGCCGGCGCACTCGACAGGATCGCGCCCATGTCTTCGTCGGCGGTGCCGATCACGCCGACGAGCTGCCCGACGGGCGCCGTCTGGCCTTCGTCGAGCACGCGCTTCCGCAAGACGCCGTCACCGCGCGCGACGAGCTCCATCACGGCCTTGTCGGTCTCCACCTCGGCCAACACCTCGCCCTTCTTGACGGCGTCGCCCTCGTTCTTCAACCACTTCACCAAGCGCCCTTCTTCCATCGTGGGCGAGAGCGCTTCCATCACGACCTTCGTTGCCATGTCACACCATGCGCTTGAGTCGCATCCCGGCTATTGCTCCAGGTACATCACCTTCTTCACCGCCGCGATCGTTTTCGGCACGTCGGGCTTGGCCGCGCGTTCCAGATTCTTGGCGTACGGCATCGGCACGTCCAGTCTGATGCACCCGGACCACCGGCGCATCGAGGTCGTCGAAGCAGTCGCGCTGAATGTAATCGACCACCTGCGCACCGATGCCCGCAGAGCTCCCACCCTTCCTCGAGGACCACGGCGCGATTGGTTTTCCTGACCGTCGTCGCGATGGCCTCGACATCCATCGGGCGGAGGCTCAGCAGGTCGAGCACGTCGACCCGGATGCCCTCCTTCGCCAGCTGGTCGGCCACCTGGAGCGCCACCAGGATCATCTTGCCGTGCGTGATGATCGAGCAGTGGTCGCCCTCGCGCTTGAGCGCGGCCTTGCCTAACGGAATGACGTACTCCTCGGCCGGCACGTCGCCCTTGGTGTTGTAGAGCATCTCGCCCTCGAGGACGATCACCGGGTTCTCGTCGCGCACCGCGCTCTTGAGGAGGCCCTTGGCGTCGTACGGGGTGCCCGGCGCCACGACCTTGAGGCCGGGGATGTGGGCCAGCCACGATTCCCAGGACTGCGAATGCTGCGCCGACAACTGCAGCGCCGCTCCGTTAGGCCCGCGGAACACGATCGGGATGTTGTACTGTCCGCCGGACATGTACAGCATCTTGGCCGCCGCGTTAACCACCTGGTCGAGCGCCAGCAGCGCGAAGTTCCACGTCATGAACTCGATGATCGGGCGCAGCCCCACCATTGCCGCGCCCACGCCGACGCCCGCGAATCCGAGCTCGGTGATGGGCGTGTCCACCACGCGCATCTCGCCGAATTCCTGGAGCAGACCCTTGGACACCTTGTACGCGCCCTGATAGACGCCCACCTCTTCGCCCATGATGAAGACGCGATCGTCGCGCTGCATCTCTTCGCGCAGCGCCTGATTCAACGCGTCGCGATACGTGATCACCGGCATCGGCTAGAGCTCACCATTGGCGTACACATCTTCCGTGAGCGACTCGAGCGCCGGCTCCGGGCTCGCGTCGGCGAAATTCCACGCGTCCTCGACCATGCCTTTGATCTCCTCGTCGAGCGCGGCCATGTCCGTCTCCGACCATTCGCCGTGCTTTTCCATGTCGGAGCGGAGCACGGTGATCGGGTCGCGCTTCATGTGCTCCTCGAGCTCTGCTTTCGTGCGGTACGTGCCGCTCACGGCGTCGGACATCGAGTGACCCATGAAGCGATACGTGCGCACCTCGAGAGCGTCGGCGTGTGCTCGGCGCGCGCGCGGTGGGCGGCGCGCCGCACCGCGTCGCGCACCGCGAACACGTCCTGCCCGTCCACCACTTCGTTAGGCATGTCGTACGAGCAGGCGCGCTCGGCGATGTCGTTGATGGCCGACGCGCGCTCGAGCGCCGTGCCCATGCCGTAGCGGTTGTTCTCGATGAGGTAGACCACGGGCAGCTTCCAGAGCGCGGCCATGTTGAGCGCCTCGTGGAACGCGCCGCTGTTCACCGCCGCCTCGCCGAAAAAGCAGAGGCACACCTGGTCGCCGCCGCGATACTTGATGGCGAACGCGATGCCGGTGGCGAGCGGAATGTGTCCGCCGACGATGCCGTGCCCGCCCAGGAAGTTCACGTTGCGGTCGAACAAGTGCATCGAGCCGCCCTTGCCCTTGGAGCATCCGTCGGCGCGCCCGAACAGCTCGGCCATGATCGCGCGCGGCGGCACGCCGCGGGCCAGCGCCTGGCCGTGGTCGCGGTAGGTCGCGATGCACGTAGTCGTCGTCGCGCAAGCGCGGAGATCGCGCCGACGCCGACCGCTTCCTGGCCGATGTAGAGGTGGCAGAAGCCGCCGATCTTGCCGAGCGCGTACGCTTCGGCGCACCGCTCCTCGAAGCGCCGGATGAGCAGCATCTGGCGGAGCATGTCCTTGCGGCTGGGCGCGGGCGCGTCTTCCGTTAGGCGTGTGCCGGACGGCGGCGCGGTGTTCACGGACGACTCGGACTTCTTCTTGGGCATCGAGGCAGCGACGTATGGCGTTGGAACGGCGTGGCGGATCCGGCGTGGTAGTCGGCGCGCGAGCGCGCGATCACGCCGTGAGACTCTGGACCTGCTCCCACGCGTGATAGCTCGACCGGACTAACGGACCGGATTCGACGTGGCGGTACCCCATGGCCAGCCCGGTCTCGCGCAGCGCGCGGAACTCGTCGGGGGTGACGTACCGGTCGAGCGGAATGTGTTGGGCCGACGGACGCAGGTACTGGCCGAGCGTGAGGATGTCCACATCGACGGTGCGCAGCTCGCGCATCGTGTGCTCGACCTCGGGAAGCGTCTCGCCCATGCCGAGGATGATGCCGGTCTTGGTCGGGATATCGGGCGCGACGGATTTGACGAACTGGAAAATGCGCAACACGCGCTCGTAGCGGCCGCCGGGTCGGCAGCGCTTGTAGAGTCGCGGCACCGTCTCGGTGTTGTGATTGTAGATGTCGGGGCGCGCGTCCAGCACGGTGCGGATCGCGTCTTCGTTGCCCTGAAAGTCCGGCACCAACACCTCAACCGAACAATCCGGCAGCCGTTGCTTGATCTGTCTGATGGTGTCGGCGAAAATGCCGGCGCCGAAGTCGGGCAAGTCGTCGCGATCGACCGACGTGATCACGACGTGCCGGAGACTCATCTGCTCGACGGCCGACGCGACGCGCGCCGGTTCCTCGATGTCGTACACAGGCGGCCGACCGTGCGCGACGGCGCAGTACGCACAATTGCGCGTGCACACGTCGCCCAGAATCATGAACGTCGCGGTGCCGTGCTCCCAACACTCGCCGACGTTGGGGCAGTGCGCTTCCTCGCACACGGTGTGGAGCCCGAGCTCCCGCATCAGCGTTCCGAGCCGCTGATAGTTCTCGCCTCCCGGCGCGCGCACCTTGAGCCACGGCGGCTTGCGGTCGGGGAGCGGGGCAGCGGAATGGCGCCCCATGATCTGGTACAGCGTGTCTGTCATGCGCCTTGGTATGCAGTTTCGTGTCTGGCAGACCGTCTTCCAAGCTCATTCTGGGACAGTAGATAGGCCGGCCTGGACTCGGCAAACCTACCTATTCGGCCAGGTCCGTGGAAGTGGATGTGCCGCCTAAATGTCTATTTGATGGTTACTCGGGACGCGAACCGCTCGACAGAGAAAGGACTCAGGTCCAGCGTCGGCGTTTCACCCGATGCGAGTGCGGCGACACACTCTCCAGTCAACGGGCCAAGGAGAATTCCGTTCCGCGAGTGGCCGCAGGCGTAGAGCAGCATTGGATAGTCGGGATCCGGGCCCATGATCGGCAGCAGGTCGGGTGTAACCGGTCGCAAGCCGCTCCATTTCTCCAGGGTGCGCGCGTTGGCGAGCGAGGGCGAGATGCGCTGCGCGGTTTCGACAAGCGTGAGCAAGCCTTCGGGCGTGGTGCCGGTGGCAAAACCCACGTGCTCCATGGTGGACCCCACCACGCAGTGCGCGCCGCTGCGCGGGACGACGTAGCCGTCTCCGGCATAGGTCACGTGATGAATCGGCGCCGATCCCAGCGACAGCATCTGTCCGCGCACCGGCTCGATCGGTATCGGACGCGGCAGTCCTTCGATGCGCGGCGACCACGCGCCGGCGGCGATCACGAGTTTGGATCCGATCATCGTGCGACCGGATTCGAGCACCACCCATGGTCGCTCATCTTCGAGATCGATGGACGCGACGCGATCGTGGATGATGGAAACCGTCGAGGTGGCTTCGACCATCTCGCGCAGCACGCGCAAGAGCGCCACGTTGTCGACCGCGCCGTCGTCGGGGAAATGGAATGCCCCAACGGCGTTGGGCGCGATGCCGGGCTCGAGCGAGAGCAGCTCCTGCGACGAGAGCCACCGTCCGCCCAACGCGGAGACGTCGGCGCGTCGGTCGTCGGCCTGGCGGTCATCGAACACCAGCTCCAGGATTCCATCGCGGTTGAGCGGGACGACGATTCCGGTGACTTCGGCCAGCGCCTCGACGTAGCTGGGGTAGAGGTCGCGCGCGGCGATGGCAAAGGTGTGGGCCGGTCCTTCGGATCGTTCGACGCTTGGTGCAAGCATGCCGGCGGCGGCGCGGGATGCCTCACCCGCATTGTGGTCGGCGACAATGGTGACTTCGGCGCCGCGGGCGGAGAGCGCCGCGCCTGTGGCGAGGCCGACCAGGCCGCCGCCAACGATGATCACGTCGCCACCCCTGAGCAGTGCGGGGTGGCCCTCAGTTGGATACGTCATTGTGTGCGTGTAGGGAGCGCCTGGAACTGAAACCCTGGCCGTGTGCCAGTCGTAATGTGCGCAGAGACCGAGCCATCGGTCGAACTCGTGGAGATTCCGATCATGCTGCGAACCATTTTTTCCATCGGCGCGTTGGCCATTGTCGGCCTCATCGCCCTCAAGTTCATCTTCGGCATCTTCGGCGGCCTGGTTGGGATCTTGTTCGTGCTGCTGTTCCTGGCGCTCAAGATCGCGATCATCGGTGCGCTGATTTACGTGGTGGTCCGCATCGTCAGTCCGGACACCGCGCGCCGGCTGCGCGAAAAATTCAACGGCTGAGCTGCCGTTAGTCGCCGCCGGGTTCGTTGTGCGCAGCGTGCACAGGGACCCGGCGGCCGATAGTCAGGGCGCTTTGCGGCGCTCCAGTCCTTCCACGACGCCCCACACCAACAACGGCACCATGAGCTCGTGGTGCCCCGTGATCTCGAAGCCCTGACCGCCCTCGAGCGTCGGTCGTTGGACCACGTTCACGCGCGGCCGGTAGTGTCGCGCCATGTCGAGATCGCAGGTGGTGAAGTTCGTTGGGCGGCCCGAGTCCAGGTTGCGTGCGATCGTGAGTGCCTTGAGGAACACCTCGGGCATGATCACCGCGCTGCCCAGGTTCAAGACCACGCCGCCATCATGGATGTCGGACACCGACGCCGCCAGGCGCCGGAAGTCGCGATGGCTCGTGTCGCCGATGGCGGCGCCGTTGGCCGCCGGATGCTGGTGGATGATCTCTGCGCCTAACGCAGCGTGGACGGTGAGGGGGACGCCGAGGTGGTGGGCGCCGAGGAGCAGGGAGAGCTCGGGGTGGGCCGGCGAGTCGTCGGCGGCGAGGGCGCGACCCAGCGCTTCGCCCATGCCCCACCCGTTCTGCATGCCTAACGTAAAGGCGCCGTTCATGCCGCGGCCCGTCTCCTCGGCCATGCCGAACGTGCCATCGCGGAGTCCGGCGGCGACGTCTTCCGACGTGCCGCCCCAGCGTGCGATCTCGTAGTCGTGGATGGCGGCCGACCCGTTCATCGCCAAGTGCGTGATCACGCGGCGGCGCATGAGGTCGAGCAGGAGCGGCGCGAGTCCCGTTTTCACGACATGGCCGCCGATCATGACGATCACGCCGCGGCGCCCCGCGGCGGCGACGATTGCCTCGACCACGCGGCGGAAGTCCGCGCGCGACGAGCACATCGGGAAGGGAGTGGAGAAAGCGCGCGAACGAGCGCCCGTCCGCGCGCGCGTCCGGCGTCGCCGCGAATTCCTCGGCGCGCACTTTGTTGGGCCGGCGTGCGATCGGAACGGTGCGGATGGCCGAGAGGTCGGCCTCGCGCGTCACCGGTCCTCCGCGGTCTCCGTGATCGGCGGCTGGTACGATTGCAGGTACAGATCGAGGGTTCGCAGCACTGGGACCTTGGCTTTCATCTGCACAACAATGTGCCGCGGATCGTCGCTCAGCCATATCAGGGCTTCGCCGCCCTCAGAGAACAACCCTTGGGACTTGATCACCGGCTGAATGACGATGGCGTCGAACGTCCCCGCCGGCACGGTGACCTTCTCCTTCCGCAGCACTTTGACGATGACCGGATTGCGATCGGGGCGGAAGTAGCGATTGAAGGTGTACGTCTTGCCGACCTCGAGCGGCACCGTGCGCACGAAGTAGAGGAACGAGCCGTCGTCCAGCGGGTTCGGGACGCTCGCCATCTCCGGGATACCCGTGCTGCTGCATCTTCGACTTCTCGGGCCAGATGTCGTAGTCGCGCTCTTTCTCGTAGTTCACTTCGTGGATTTTCTGGACGAAGCGGCGCGACGAGAGGGTGCTCGTGTCGAACCAGCTCTCGAGCACGTCGTGCACCTTGAACATGAGGAAGCCGCCATCGACGGTGAACAGCGAGTGAAACGTGGGATGGCCCTGCACGGTGTCGACGCCCACGATTTTCATTTCACCGTCACCCACTTTGGCGCCGCCGACGGCGACTGCGTAAGTGAGCTTCTCGCCCACGCCGAACGGGTACGCCGATGAATCAGTTCGTGCCGGCGCGGCTGATTGCGGCGCGGCCTGCGCGAACGCGGCGCGCGACGGTGCGAGTGGCATCGACGCGAGGGCGCAGGCGCCCAACGCGGCGCCGAGTCTCGCGGTCCGGCGCCAGGATGCGACGAGGGGGCCCATCAGGCCGACGGGCTGGTGAGGCGCCGGCGCCGGCTTGCCCAACCGAAGCGATAGAGATCGAGCGCCGCCGCGAGCGGGCGGACGCGCGACGCGCGCGGACGCAGGTCGTAGCGTGCGTCGAGTGTGACCGTTTCCACGCGCCGCGCGAGGCGCGTGGTTTTGACCAACAACTCGACGTTCGCCGCCCAGCCGCTCCATTGCACGATCGGCGCGTCGCCCGCGTCGCGAATGACGTCGCGAAGCACCGAGATGCGGAACAGCCGGAAGGTGCCGAAGGGATCGGTGACGCCCGCCACCTTGAGGAACGGACGCACGACCCACGGCGCCAGCAGCCGGAGACGACGCACGGCCACGGGGATGCGCGGCGACGGCGGCTGCTCGGCGATCACGACGTCCGCGCCGCCCTCGAAGCGTTTGATGAGCTCCGGCAGGTGCTCGGGTTGGTCGGTGAAATCGCCCTGCATCAGGATGGCCGCGTCACGCCGCGGATAGCGGGTGCGTTTCGCAGCGGTGCGGGCTAACGTATCGATTGCGCTCGCGTAGCCGCGGCATTGGTCGTTGCGCAGAATCGGTGAGCGGCAACACGTCGGCGTACGGCTTGAGCGTGTCGGCGGTGGCATCGGTGCTGCCGTCGTCGAGCACGATCAACTCGTATTCGCGCGGATGCTCCTCGAGCACCTTCCTGATGCGCCAGAGCAGCAATCCAATGGTGGGCGCTTCGTCGAACGCCGGGATGCAGATGTAGAGCATAGTCTCTATGAATCATACAGCGAAGCGGCCCGTGCGGTTCCCAAAAGTGCGTGCGGCGAATGCCGATGGGCGCGATGAGGCCCGCAAGATGACCGCGCTCCTTAGGAAACGCCAAGGAGTTTCAGGCTCGCGTGTCCGCCCTCGTTCGGCTTCGTCCGCGTCCACTCGTGGAGCGCCGAGCAGCGAGGGAGCGGAAGGGGGGCGCGATGACCGGTGGGTGATTGATCGCCCGTGGTCCACTCCGGTGGGGACGCGAGGCTTAGCGAGGGGTGAACCCCGCCGTCCAAGCATTCGGGTGGCAGAGGAGAGGGGCTGGCTACGACGGTCATATTGAAAGGATCAAAGCGGAAACCAGGGACAACGGCGGATAGGGCAACAACAGAAAGCCTTTCGTCAAACAACAACGACGGCTCCCGCCTGCACGCGTCGCGCCTTCTCGCCTAACGGAACGATCCGCCCTGATCTCTTGTTACCGTTTTGATCCTTTCAACGTGAACGTAGCAGCCAGCCATGCAAGCCCGACACGAACGGACAACACAAAGCTTGTTGGGAAAACGAGAAAGTGGTGTCCGGCTTTGTCCGCGTCAAAACTTGTGGAGCTCCAAGCGGTGAGGCACCGGGCGGGATCTTGCCGCCAGATTCATTCAAACTTACCGACTACTCGGGCTCGTGCTGACCCCTGGGCGCCCGGCGTTGGCACTCGGGGGTCGCGAGTGCCGCCACCGCGCGGCGCGGCCGAATTGCCCGCATCGCGGTAGGTCGTCACACAAGTAAGGCCTCGCGGCCCGCGCTGTGCGAACCGGTGTATGACACACACCAGTCCATCGGAGAGCGGAAATGCTTCTCGGCAACGTTCGTGCTTCACTCACGCGCGATGATGCGCAGCTGGCATTGCAGCTCATCGGACGCGTATCGCGCGCCGCGCTCGAGGAGGCGGAGGATGCCTTACGGGAGCGCGGTGTGGACGGGCTGTTGGACGACCCACGGTTGCTCGAAGGCTTGCTGGACGCACCGTCGCGGTTAGGCATGCGGGCGTCGTGGCCGCTCTTCTGCTACGTGATCGTGCGTCAGGCGCTCACGCGCGCCGGCGAAGGCGACCGCGCGCTGGCGGACTACGTGGCGGCGATCGTGCTGCACTTCGGTGCGCGGGGTCGCGCGACGCGCATCGCCGATCACGATGACCAGGAATACGACACACTCGCCGCGCTGCTCGAGGACGTGGATGACCACGACGGCCGGCGCAGTTTTTTCGTTAGGCAGCACCTGGGCAACTACGCGTTGTGGCTGAGCGGTCTGTTTCCGGACCGCATCGAGCAACGCCGCTGGCGGCGCGGCGGTCCCGACCTCGAGTACTACGAGGAAATGGGACGCCGCGGCTTTCAGTTAGCCGCGGATCACCGGCTGGCCCACGAACACGGCATGGATGTGTTGTTTCGTGGGGCGGCGGCGCGGTTTGCGGTGCTCCGCATCGCGCTCAACGAGATGAGCGACAGCGTGTTCTTTCCCACCTTGCACACGCCCGAGCGTCTGATGCGGCAGGTGAAAGACGAGTGGCGGTGGCGTCGCGTGAGCTGAGCGGTTAGCCGCGCGCCGCGAACGCCGCCGCGCGGCGCACGAACTCGGCGAACAAGCTCGTGTCGGGCGTCGGCTCCGGCCCGATCACGAGCTCTTCCGGATGCCACTGCACCGCGAGGGCCCACCAATCGGCGGGCCCTCGCCATTGAGAGCCCCTCGATGATGCCGTCGGGCGCCCAGGCTGTGGCGCGCAGTCCTTCGGCAACGCGATCCGCCGACTGGTGGTGGAACGAGTTGACGCGAACCCGGGTAGACCCAAGCGTGCGCGCAAGGGTAGAGCCGGCTTCGATCTCGACCTCGTGGACCCGCGCCCACCGGGGACCGGCGGGATCGTGGTCGAGCGCGTCCGGTCGCCGGCTCGGAACGTCCTGCACCAATGAGCCGCCGAGCGCGACGTTGAGGAGCTGGAGGCCGCGGCAGATCGCGAACGTTGGGCATGCGCGTGCACGGGCGGCTTCGACCAACGCGATCTCGGTGGCGTCACGCTCGGGATTCGTCTCCTCGACGGTGGCATCGCGCGCGGCATCGTAGCGCCCGGGGTCGATGTCTTCGCCGCCGGTGAGCACGAGTCCGTCGCATGCGTCGACAATGGCGGCCGCATGGGTGACTGCGGCGAGCGGCGGCACCACCAGCGGCACGGCGCCGGCGCGCTCGATGGCTTCGACGTACGCGGCGTTGAGGCGGACGCGGCGTCGGTGATCATTGGTGCGCATGGTGGCTGAGATCGCGATGCGCGGTGGACGGGTCGAAGCCGTATCGTGGCGTGACATGCGTGGAAATAAGAATGATGCCGTGTGGGTTGCGCGCGCGGCCAAGCGATTCGTATCGTAACTGGATAGCCAGCATTTTCGCGAGGGAGCCATATGCCGACCTACGAATATGAATGTCACGCCTGCCACTCGACGTTTGCGGTGCGCGAGGCGATTTCCGAGCACGGGCGCGGCGAGGTGACGTGTCCCCACTGCCGGTCGCGCAATGTGGAGCGTCGGATGAGTGAGTTCTACGCCAAGACGCCGCGCAAATCGTGATGCGCATGCACCTGTTTCGGCGTCGAGGATGGGCGCCACGTTCGAGAGTATGAGGCAGACTTGGCGCGACGCGATGAGCCGCGCGTCCTCTCCGGCGGAAGGACGCGCGGTTCTTGCGATGATGCGCGACGCGCTCGTCGAGGCGAAGGTCGGCGTGTCGCAAGTGCGCGCGGCTCTCGACAAGACGCGCGTACAGTTGGAGCACGAACGGGGCGAGGTGCAGACGGCGCTCCGCCGCGGGCGCATGGCGGCGGACATTCACGATGGCGAGACGGCGCGTATCGCGGAGCGGTACGCGGCCAAGCACCAGGAGCGGGTGGGGATGTTGGAGCGCAAGCTGGAGGCGCAGACGTCGGAGCTGGCCTTGGCGGAGCAGGAGTTGGCGGAGATGACGGACCAGTTGCGTGCGATGGCGTCCGGCGGAGGTGCGGGGGCGAGGGCAGGGACAGCGGCGGCGGGCGGCGAGTCGGACACGCCGGAGGCGGCGCTGGAAACTGATCTTGCCGGGCTCGAGCGGGCAGCCGACCGATCGGCGCGGGAGGCGGACGCGGAGCGGCGGCTCGAGGAGCTCAAGCGCCGCATGGGACGCTGAGTACGCGCGCCATCCGCCCGGCCCCGGCACGCCGCATTGCGTTAGGCGTGGGAGCGGCGGCGGTGGCGCTCGGCATCGCGGCCCGTCCGGCGCCGGCGCAGATCGCCGGGAAGGCAGTGTCGTGCGCGGGCCAGCGCATCTCGGAGATCGAGGTGCAGACGCGGCCGCCGTATTATCCCCGCAACGGCAAGTGGTGGACGACGCCGCTCGGCATCTTGTCGTCGATCCATTCGAACACCAAGCCCGAGGTGGTGCAGCGGTTCATTTTGCTGCAGCCCGGCATGGCTTGCGACTCGACCGACGTGGCGGAATCGGAGCGCATCCTGCGCGCCCAACCGTTCATCGCGCAGGCGCACATCACCCCGTACGACAATGGCGCGGGCGGTGTGATCCTGCTGGCCGAGACGACGGACGAATTCACGCCCATCCTTGCGTTAGGCACGGCGAGCCACAGTCCGTATCTGACGTCGTTCCGGATCGGCGAGGGCAATTTCCTGGGCGGCGGCCGTTCGGTGCAAGTGGAGTGGGCCGACAATCAGTTTCGCGACACGTACGGCGTTCGCTTTACGGACTACCAGTTCGCCGGGCATCCGTGGCATTTCAACCTGGCGGCGGAGCGGTTCGATCTCGGGCAAAGCAATCTGCTCGCCGACCTGAGCCACCCGTTCATCACCGATCGACAGCGCATCGCGTGGCGCGTGATCGGCCTGGACCGCAGCGACGTGTTCGGGTTCGATCGGAGCAACCTGGCGCCGGTTCCGATCGCTCTCGACCGAAAATTCGGCGACATCGGCGGCGTGGTGCGCATCGGCGGACCGCGGCAGCTCAGTTTGTTGGGCTTCTCCGTTTCGCACGAGAACGACAACGCGGGCCTGCCGCCGGCGCCGGACTCCGGGGTGCGGTACGACTCGCTCCTGGCCCAGTATCCGGTGCGGCGCAACACGCGACTCAACATCCTGTGGGGACTGCGGAACCTGAGCTTCCTGCCAGTGCAGCACTTCGACGCGCTCGAGGCGACGCAGGACGTGCGTCTCGGGTTTCAGTTAGGCACGCTCTTGGGCCGCGGCGTGCGGATTCTGGATGGGCACGACGACGACCTGTTCCTGGCGAGCGACGTGTACGTGGGCGTCGGCACGCCGGAAACGTTCGGGTATCTGACGGCCACGGCCGAAGGGCGCGAGGACTATCGGTCGCACGGCTGGGACGGGATGCTGGCGAGCGCGCGCCTCGTCGCGTACCGGCGCATTGCCACCGATCACACGCTGGTCGGGACCGTTGATTGGGGCAGCGGCTGGGACCAGCGCGTGCCGTTCCAGCTTGCGTTAGGCGAGGTGGACGGCGGGGTGCGAGGCTACATTGACTCGCAGGACGCCGGCGCGATGCGCGGCGTGGCGCGCATTGAGGATCGCTGGGTGATCGGCCGCGTGCGCGACCAGGCGGCGGTGGGTCTCGCGTTTTTCGCCGACGCGGGTCGTGTGTGGGCCGGCGACGCCCCGTTCGGGATCACGACGCCGGTCAAGACGGGCGTGGGCGTCGGCGTGCTCGGCGCGTTTCCGCCGGGATCGCAGCAGACGTGGCGTCTCGATTTCGCGTTGCCGGTGAACCACGACGCGCACGCGCGCTGGGAAGTACGATTGAGCGTGCTCAACGCCAGCCACTTGTTCACGCACGAGCCGAGGGACGTGAAGTTCAGCCGGGAGTTGGTGTCGCCGTCGAGCGTGTTCAGCTGGCCCTGAGAGGCGAGGGAAGCGGGAAGAGGCAAGAGGGAAGAGGGAACAGCATACGACAGCGGCGAGCGTAGGGCGGGCGGCGTCGATTGGGGGTCGTGGCGTTACGCTGTGCCTAACGGATCGGGCATGATCCGCTCGGGCTGCTGCGTGCCGCCGGCGGACTGCTGCTCGGGCCACGACACGCGCGTCGGCGTCTGCTTGATGCAGGCGACCAGGTGGCCCGGTTCCTTTTCCTCGAGTGGCGGGACGAGGCGCGTGCACGCTTCGTCCTTGTGCGGGTGGGGGCAGCGCGGATGGAACGGGCACCCCGACGGCGGATTGGCGGGCGAGGGGACGTCGCCGCTCAGGATGATGCGCTGGCGTTGGCGCGTGGGGTCGGGGACCGGGACGGCCGAGAGGAGCGCTTGCGTGTAGGGCATGATCGGGCGTCGGTACAGCTCGTCCGCGTCGGCCAGCTCGACGATGTGGCCCAGGTACATCACGGCGACGCGATCGGCGATGTGCTCGACGACCGCCAGGTCGTGCGCGATGAACAGGTACGCGAGACCGTGCTGCGCGCTGCAGGTCCTCGAGCAGGTTGATCACCTGCGCTTGCACAGACACGTCGAGCGCGCTCACCGGCTCGTCGCACACGATGAAGCGCGGCTCGACCGCGAGGGCGCGCGCGATGCCGATGCGTTGGCGCTGGCCGCCGGAAAACTCGTGCGGGTAGCGTGCGGCGACGTCGGCGCGGAGACCGACTTCGTCGAGCAGCTCGCGCACGCGCGCGTCGGCGGCGTCGCCCTCGGCCAGTTTGTGAATCGTGAGGCCTTCGCGCACGATCGCGCCGACCGTCATGCGCGGATTGAGCGACGAGTACGGATCCTGGAAGACGATCTGCATGTGGCGGCGCAGCGCGGCGCAGCGCGTCGCCGCCTAACGCGCGGATGTCGGCGCCGTCGAAGCGGATCTCGCCCGACGTGGGCTCGATGAGGCGCAAAATCGCGCGGCCGGCAGTCGTCTTCCCGCAGCCGGATTCGCCGACCAGGCCGAGCGTTTCGCCGGGGAAGACGTCGAGCGAGACGCCATCCACGGCGCGGACGGCGCCCACGTGGCGGCGGAACACGCCGCGCGTGACGGGGAAGTGCTTGACCAGATCGCGCACCGCGAGCAGCGGTGCGACAGCGTTGGGCATCATGGCGGAGCGGGCGGACGCCGCGTTCGACGCGGTCACGAGGCGGGCATCGCCCCGGCGGCGGCGGATGCCTGCCGCCGCGCCGGCTCGGCGGCGAGGTGGCATCGCGAGACGTGGCCGGCGCCGATCTGATAGAGCGGCGGCGCCTCGGTGCGGCAGCGCTCCCACGCGTAGGCGCACCGGTCGTGGAAGCGGCAGCCGGCCGGCCACTGCGTGGGCGACGGCACCGTGCCGGGAATCACCGTCAGGCGTTCGCGCCGGTTGCCTAACCGAGGCATCGCGCTCAACAGCCCTTCGGTGTACGGGTGGTGCGCCGCCGCGAACAGCGTGCGCACCGGCGCCTCCTCGACGATCTGCCCGGCGTACATCACCAGCACGCGTGTCGCCGACTCCGCGATCACGCCCAGATCGTGCGTGATGAGCAGGATCGACATTCCCACTCGCTCCTGCAGCTCGGCCAGCAGCTCGAGGATCTGCGCCTGGATGGTCACGTCGAGCGCGGTGGTCGGCTCGTCGGCGATCAACAGGGCGGGATGCATCATGAGCGCCATCGCGATCATCGCGCGTTGGCGCAATCCGCCCGACAATTGGTGCGGATATTCGCGCGCGCGCTCGGCCGGCGCGGGGACGCCAACCTGTTGCAGCATGTCCACCGCGCGCTCCCATGCCTCGCGGCGCGACGACGTGCCGTGCACGCGCGCGACTTCGGCGATCTGGTCGCCCACGGTGAACACCGGATTGAGCGACGTCATCGGTTCCTGAAAGATCATCGAGATCCGATTGCCGCGAATCGCGCGGATGCGCGCGATCGTCGAGCGACAACAGATCGCGTCCCTCGAACTCGATGCGGCTGGCGGGCTCGATGCGTCCGGGGCGCTCGATGAGCCTGAGGATGGACAACGACGTGACGGATTTGCCGCACCCGGATTCGCCGACCAGTCCCACGGTCTCGTGCGGCATCACATCGAACGACACGCCGTCGACGGCGCGGGCCACACCGCGTCCGCCGGTGTGAAACCAGGTGGACAGATCGCGGATGGAGAGGAGCGGCGCGGACGCGGGCGGGGGGCTCGTCATCACCCGTCAACCTGTCGCGGGTCCAACGCGTCGCGCAAGCCGTCGCCAAGAAGATTGAATGCCATCACGGTGACGACGATCGCCAATCCAGGAAACGTCGAGATCCACCACAGCGATGCGATGTTGTCGGCGCCATCCAGGATCATGTTGCCCCAGCTCGCGGCCGGCGGCCGCACGCCGACGCCGAGGTACGACAGGCCGGCCTCGACGATCAACACGTTGGCGATGCCGAGCGTGATGGAGACGATAACGGGGGACAGCACGTTGGGCAGGATGTGGCGCCAGAGGATCTCGGGGTCGCTCGCGCCCAACGCGCGCGCCGCCACCACCATGTCCCGCTCGCGGAGCGACAGCACCTGTGCGCGGACGACGCGGCTCACGCCGAACCATCCGGTGAGGCCTAACAGAAGAACGAGCACGGGCAGCGGCACGGGCGCCCACAAGGCGAGCACGGCGATCAACAGCAAAATGCGCGGCACCGACAAGCCGGCATCGATGAGCCGCATCATGATGGTGTCGATGCGGCCGCCGACGTATCCGGCGATGGCGCCGTAGGCCGTGCCGACGGATGCGGAGACGACGATGGCCAGCAGGGCGACGCTGAGCGACACGCGCGCGCCGTAGAGCGCGCGGCTGAACACGTCGCGGCTCGCGAAGTCGGTGCCGAACGGGTGTGCTAACGACGGCGGCAGATTCTTGAGCCGCACGATGTCCGGCTGCGCGATGGGCGAATACGGCGCGAGCCACGGGGCGAGCGCGGCGATGATCAAGAGCGCGACGATCACGCACAGCGCGGCGAACGCGGCGTGGTTGTCGCGCAGCCGCGTGAGTGCCACGCGCCAGGGGGAGCCGCCTTCCACGTCGCCGGCGCGCGCGATCGCGCCGCACGCGAGCGTGGTCAGGACGGCGGCGGCAATCCAGGCGAGCGTATGCACGTCACTCGAGCCGGACTCTGGGGTCGACGACCGCATAGAGCGCGTCGGCGACGACGCTGCCGCCGATCACCAGCACGCTGGCGATGACGACGGCCGCGCAGAGCAAGGGATAGTCGCGCGTGCCGATCGCCTCGACGGTGAGCAATCCCATGCCGGGCCACGAAAACACTTTTTCGACAAACACGGACCCGCCTAACAATACCGGCAGCGCGAGGCCGAACAGCGTGATCACCGGCAAGAGCGCGTTGCGCAGTACGTGGTGCAGCCACACCTCGCGCTCGCGCACGCCTTTGGCCCGGGCGGTGAGCACGAAATCTTCGCCGGCGACGTCGAGCAGCGCGGCGCGCTGAAAGCGCGCGATAGCGGCGGCGCTCAGGAGCGCGAGCGTGCACGCGGGCAACACGAGATGCCACAGCCGGTCGCCCAGGCGCTGCCAGAACCCGTAGTACGGATACATGACCGGGTCGAACATCCCGGTCACGGGGAACACGTGCCACACGAACGCGAACAGGAACAACAACATGAGCGCGAGCCAGAAGTCGGGCATTCGAATAGAAAACAGCGATCCGAGCCCCAAGCCCCAATCGAGCGGGCGTCCGCGGTGCCGAGCCTGGATCAAGCCTAACGCAATCCCGGCCGCGAACGACAGGAGGAGCGCGACGCCCATGAGCAACAACGTGTTGGGCAGGGCCGAGGCGATCACGCTGCTCACGGGGCGCCGGTGGGGAAAGGAGAAGCCGAAGTCGCCGTGCGCCATCATGACCAACCATTGTCCGTACTGGACCGACAGGGGCTGGTCGAGGCCGTACTCGTGGCGGTAGTGCGTGCGGACGACGGGCGGAGTGAGGGGGCTGTCGAGCGACGCGGCAATGGGATCGCCGGGTGCGAGGTGGAGCAGAAAGAACGTCGCGGTCGCGACCAACCAGACGATCAGCGCACCGTGGATGGCGCGGCGCAGGAGCAGCCGGGCCACGTCAGCGTTGGGCGCGCACGCCGCGCCGCCGGTGCGGGGGGGGCACGCGACTCATCGCGCCCCGCGAATGGCTAACGTTGGACCTCGGCGAGCCTGATCTGGTCGCGGGCGATGCGCTCGTCGGATGGGATGTACCATTGCGAGATGTTAGCGAACCACTCGTCGGCGCGCATGTCCACCGGATGGATGCGCTTCTGCACCGCCGCCACGGTCGACGGCTCCCAGAGCCAGATCGCGGGCGCGTCCTCGTTCAACATGTTGTATGCCCGGAAATAGTACGCGCGGGCGCGCGCCGGGTCGAATTGGGCAATGGCGGTGTCGACCAACGCGTCGAAGCGCGCGTTCTCGTACGACCCGGCGTTGCCGCCGTCCTTGGCCTTGGCCGCATCGATACCCCAGCTCTGCAAAATGGAGCTCGGGTTGCCATCCGATTGCATGGCTTCGATCAGCGTCTGGAACTGGCGCGACTCGTTGCGCTGCCGGACCGTGCCGATGTCCGCCGATTCGATGTCGGCCTCGGCGCCCACTTCATGGAACATGGCCTGGAGGATGACGGCGGTCTGCATCCGCACGGCGCTCGACGTGGGGACGAGCATGCTGAATCGCAGCGCCCGGCCGTTCTTGCTGCGGATGCCGTCGGCGCCCGGGCGCCAGCCCAACGCATTGAGCAGGCGGCGGGCGCTGTCGGGGCTGAAAGGCAGCTCGGCGACCGTGCTGTCGAAGTACGGGAGCGCGCGCGTGTACGGCCCGTAGGCCACCGCGCCTAACGAATCGAACACGCTGGTGGTGACGCGGCGGCGGTCGATCGCCATCGTGAGCGCGCGGCGGAGCGACCGGTCGCCGAACAGCGCGTTGGGCTTGGACGGGTCGTTCGGGTCGCGCTCGTTGAACAGCAGATAGCCGTACGACATCGACGGGTACGGCACCAGCTTGACGTTAGGCGCGTGCGCGACGCGCTGGATGTCGGGTGGAGCGACGAACTCGAGGAAATCGGCGTCGCCCGACAGCACCCGCACCACGCTGGCGTTGTACTCGGGCGCCACGCTCCAGATGAGCCGCTGGATGCGGGCGCGTCCGCCGTGATACGACGAGTCGGCCCGTAGCTCGATCGCCTGGCGTGGCACCCAGCTCACGAAGCGGTAGGGCCCGCTGCCAATCGGATGCCGAGCGAACGGCGACGATTGCAATTGCGCGGGATCGGTGCCGGCCAGCGCGTGGCGCGGCAGAATGCGCATCTGATACGCGGCGTCGTAGAACTGACCCGGATACCGCTTCTTGAACCAGAACACGGCGATCGACGAATCCGGCGTGCTCACGGAATCGATGTTGGCGAGGAGCGGTGCGACGAACGATCCCGTCTTCGGATTCTTGTACAGCTCGAGCGTGTATTTGACGTCGCTGGAGCGAACCGGAACGCCGTCGTGCCACCGTGCGGTGGAATCGATGTGGAAGCCGATCGTGAGCGAGTCCTTGCCCCACCTCCACGAGTCAGCCAGCTCGCCGGTCCAGCCCTGATCACCGATGGGATCGAGGGTGGCGCCTGGGCGCGCGAGGTTCTCGAAGACGAGGCCGTCGACCTCGAAGCTGGTTGCATTCACTGTGATCGGCGGGACCAGCGCATCCGCGTCCACGCCGACTGCGATCACCATGGTGCCGCCGTACTTATCGCCGCCCGTTCGTGCGTGGTCGCCTGGCTGGCAGGCGATCACGGCGAGGAGAGGAAGCAACGACGACGCAACGAGTGGAGTTCGCATGAGCAGCAATCGCGAAAAGGGGAGGTGCCACGTTGGCGACCGGAAACCTGGCCGCCGCACCGTGAAGACGATCAAGTCTCGGGAGATGGTTCGCTCCGCCCTCCTTGGCTCGCTGCGTTCACATTTGCCGCGCGGCGGCCCCAGCAGTACGCTCGAGCGCCCGCGATCGGGCCAAGGATGGGTGTGGAACGGCCGTGGGGCAAGGAAAGAGGGGTCACCGGCCAGCAGGAATTCTATAGATAGGGACGATCGGTTCGGGGCACACCCCTTTATTTATCCCTTGAGACGACTTCAGAGGAACTCGCCGCGGCGATGATGGAATTTCGACAGGCGGGATGGCAGATTTCAGCGCTGCCGCGGCGGGTCTCAATAGACGCACGGCGCTGTTCGCTCACCGACACGACCAGGCGCCGTTGGCGCCAAAGGGTTTCATGACCACGACGATTGCACCGGTATCGCTGACCGATGCCGACAGCTTCATTCCCCGCCACGTCGGTCCGACCGACGAGGACGTGCGCGCGATGCTCGAGGCGCTGGGCTACGCGTCGCTCGACGACCTGATGGATGCGACGGTGCCGGACGCGATCCGGCTCCGGCGTCCGTTAGCGTTAGGCGAAGGGAAGAGCGAGACGGCGGCGCTGCGCGGGTTCCGCGCCGTGGCGTCGCGCAATCAGGTCTTCCGGTCGTTCATCGGACTCGGCTACTCCAGCTGCCTGGTGCCGCCGGTGATCCAGCGGAACATTCTCGAGAATCCGGCCTGGTACACGGCCTACACGCCCTATCAGGCGGAAGTGGCGCAGGGGCGTCTCGAGGCGCTGCTCAACTACCAGACGATGATCATCGATCTCACGGGGCTGCCGATCGCGAACGCGTCGCTGCTCGACGAGTCGACGGCGGCGGCCGAGTCGATGATGATGTCGCACGCGGTCAAGGGCGGCGCGGGCAAGAACACGTACTTCGTGTCGCAGGACTGTTTCCCGCAGACCATCGAGGTGGTGCGCACGCGCGCGCGGGCGCGCGGCATCACGGTGGTGGTGGGCGACCACAGGACGGCTACGTTAGGCAGCGACCTGTTCGGGGCGCTGGTGCAATATCCGACGGCCGACGGCGCGGTGGTCGACTACCACGCCTTCGCCGATCGCGTGCATGCGGCGGGCGGTCTGCTCACGGTGGCGGCGGACCCGCTCTCGCTCACGCTGTTGATTCCGCCGGGCGAATGGGGCGCGGACGTGGCGGTGGGCTGCACGCAGCGGTTCGGCGTTCCGTTAGGCTTCGGCGGTCCGCACGCGGCGTACTTCGCCACGCGCGACGAGTTCAAGCGCCAGATTCCCGGCCGCATCATCGGGGTGTCGCGCGACGCCGAAGGGCGGCCGGCGCTCCGCATGGCGCTGCAGACGCGCGAGCAGCACATCCGGCGCGAAAAGGCGACGAGCAACGTGTGCACGGCGCAGGTGCTGCTGGCGGTGATGGCGAGCATGTACGCGGTGTGGCACGGGCCGGCGGGACTCGGCCGCATCGCGGCGCGCGCGCACCGGTTCGCCGAGACGGTGGCCGAGGGGCTGCGCCGTCTCGGCTACGGCATCCGCCACGACGTGTTCTTCGACACGGTGTGCGTCGAGTTAGGCGAACGCCGGCTCACCGACGTGCTGCGCGAGGCGCGCGCCAAACAGCTCAACATGCGCGTGATCGACGACCACACCGTGGGCGTCGCGATCGGCGAGAGCACGCTGCTGGAGGACGTGGACGACCTGTTCCAGGTATTCAACCGCGGCGCGCGTCCGGACTTCACCGCCGCCCAAGTAGCCGAGAGCGTCGACGACCGGTTCGACGAGCGCTTCGCGCGCACCAGCGCGTATCTCGCGCATCCGGTGTTCAACAAGTACCACTCGGAAACCGAGATGCTGCGCTACATGCGCAAGCTCGAGTCGCGGGACCTGTCGCTCACGCACTCGATGATTCCGTTAGGCTCGTGCACCATGAAGCTCAACGCGACGGCCGAGATGCTGCCCATCTCGTGGCGTGAAATCAACCGGCTGCACCCGTTCGCGCCGCGCGAGCAGACCGATGGCTACTCGGTGCTGTTCGAGCGTCTCGAGGCGGCGCTGGCGGAGATCACCGGCTTCCCGGCCGTGTCGCTCCAGCCGAATGCCGGGTCGCAGGGGGAATACGCGGGCCTGCTCGTCATTCGCGCGTACCACGAGTCGCGCGGCGATGGCCACCGCGACGTGTGCCTCATCCCGCAGTCGGCGCACGGCACCAACCCGGCGAGCGCGGTGATGGCCGGCATGTCGGTGGTGGTCGTGCGCACGGACGAGCGCGGTAACATCGATCTCGGCGACCTGCGCGAGAAAGCCGCGGCCAACGCGTCGCGCCTGGCGGCGCTCATGGTGACGTATCCATCCACGCACGGCGTGTTCGAGGAGGGCATCCGCGAGTTGTGCGAGATCGTGCACGCCAACGGCGGTCAGGTCTACATGGATGGCGCGAACATGAACGCGATGGTGGGACTGTGCCGCCCCGCCGACATCGGCGCCGACGTGTGCCACCTGAACCTGCACAAGACGTTCTGCATTCCGCACGGCGGCGGCGGACCCGGGATGGGACCGATCGCGTGCGCGGCCCATCTCGGCGCCGTTCCTGCCCGGCCATCCGTTAGTCCGAGTGGGCGGCACGGACGCGATCGGCCCGGTGTCGGCCGCGCCCTGGGGCAGCGCGAGCATTCTGCCCATCTCGTACATGTACATCGAGCTCATGGGCGGCGAAGGCCTAACGCGCGCGTCCAAGGTCGCGATCCTGAACGCGAACTACATGGCCAAACGCCTCGACGAGTACTACCCGGTGCTGTATCGCGGCGTGCACGGCACCGTGGCGCACGAGTGCATCATCGATCCGCGCGCGTTCAAGCTGAGCGCGGGCGTCGAGGTGGAAGACATCGCCAAGCGCCTCATGGACTATGGGTTCCATGCGCCCACCGTTTCGTTCCCCGTCGCCGGTACGCTCATGATCGAGCCCACCGAGAGCGAATCCAAGGAGGAACTGGACCGGTTCTGCGACGCGCTGATCTCGATTCGCGAGGAGATCCGCGAGATCGAAGAAGGCCGCGCCGACAAGGTGGACAATCCGCTCAAGAACGCACCGCACACGCTCGAACGCGTGCTCTCGTCGGATTGGTCGCGGCCGTACACGCGCGAGCAGGCGGCATTCCCTGCGCCGTGGACGCGTGAATGGAAGTTCTGGCCCGCCGTTGGGCGCGTCGAAAGTGCGTTCGGCGACCGGAACCTGGTGTGCGCGTGCCCGCCGATCGAGGAATATGAGGAGCAGGGAAGCGCGCGCTAAGCGCGACAGCGCTTCCCCGTTCTACAGGGTTTCCTCACTCGCCAATATGCTTCCGGTATTCGTCAGGGCCCAGCAGCTGGTCCTGCTCGCCCGCGTCCTTCACGCGAAGACGAATCATCCAGCCCTCGCCGTATGGATCGGTGTTGACGAGCGCCGGTTCCTTGTCGAGCCGAGGGTTCACCGCTTCCACCGTGCCCGCGAGTGGCGAGAACAATTCCGATACCGCTTTCACGGCTTCGATGGTGCCGAAGACATCCATGCGGCCGAACGATTCGCCAACCTTGGGCAACTCGACGTACACGACGTCGCCCAACTCACCTTGCGCGTAATCGGTGATCCCGATTTGCACGACGTCGGCTTCGAGGCGCTTTACGAATTCGTGCTCTTCGGTGTAGAGCAGATCGCTTGGAATGTTCGACACGGCTGGCGCTACGCTGCGCGGGTGAGGTCGCGCGAAGTCTACCGGCGAGGCAAGAAGGCGTCAAGCAAACGTGCCAACACGCATCACGCTGAAGCGGACGCCGTCGCGTTGGCGTCGCGCGCGATTGCCTCCCATACCTCTCGTACACGCTCGTCGAGCTGCTCGCGCGTGCCGCCATTCTCGATCACGAAATCTGCGCGCGCCCGCTTGAGCTCGGCCGGCATCTGCGCGGCGATCATTTGCACGGCCTCTTCCTGTGACAAGCCGCGATCGCGCATGAGACGCTCGAGGCGAATCGGACGCGGGGCGTCGACGAGCACGATGCGCGTGAACGCATTGGCCAGCCGACGCTCGAACAAGAGCGGAATGTCGCACACGACTACGCGATCGCCGCGCGCGGCCGCGGCGTCGATTTCCTCATCGCGCAGACGCCCAACTTCCGGATGCACGATGCCGTTGAGCGCCTCGAGCTCGTCGGGGCGGTCGAACACCACGTGGCGCAGCGCCGCACGATCGAGCGAGCCGCCAGCGGCGAGCACGCCTGTGCCCCAGCGCGACACGATGGACTTGAGCGCAGGCGTGCCGGGCTCCACCGCGCGACGGGCGAGCACGTCGGCATCGATGATCGTGGCGCCGCGCGCGGCGAACAACGTGGCGACCGATGACTTGCCGCTCGCGATGTTCCCGGTGAGGCCGACGAGCATCATCGGCGCACCCGCACTCTGCGAGCGCGCCGCGATGCCTGGATCCGGTTGCCGAGCGGCAACGGCAGACACGAGGCAATCGGGACGGTACAGCGCACCGCATTGCCGGGGTTTCCGCCGCCGTCGAGGGGCACGGCGATCACGGTCGAACTCGTGAACGGCGTTGGGCGAGCGCAAGCGAACCGGTTCGTCGAGAAATCGACCGGCGCCGCAGCGCCGCACGTGAACTCGATGGACGCGTTCCCCGTCGAGTTGTCGAGGAACACAAGCTCCAAACTGTCGATGGCCGGAGTCACGTTCACGATCACCGAGTCCGCCGTGGTATCGACACTGAGACTGTCGAGGAAGACGTCGCCGCCCGCAGGCAACGCCGGGACCGTGTCCAACGCGCTCGAGTTGAACTTGGAGTCGGACAAGAACACCTCGATCGAATTCGCGCCGACGAAGTCTGTTTCAAGCGCATAGAAGATCCCGCTGATCGTTTTGAGCGGAGGGAAGAACGTGTACGGCGTCTCGACGTCCAGGCTGCCGTTGACGATGTCGATCGCTTGCAGCGACGTGAGGTCGCCATCCGGGTCGTTGCCCGTGAGCGTGTATCGAATGAGAGCGGGCTCGACCACGCGCGCGGTGTCGAGCGTCGTGATCACGGGCGGATTGTTGCCGGCCGTGAGGACGACGGGCTGCGCCTGCACCACCTGGCCCGGCCTTACGGTCATGCTGCCGGTGAACTGCTGATCCACGACCACGCCGTTGTCGAGGAGCGAAATCGTGGCCTCGATCATACAGAACGGGCCCTGTTCATCCGGCGTGAAGCGGCCGAGGCACGAGCTGAGATCGAACTGGACCGTGAGGTCCTGCGTTCCCGACGTGATCGGGAAGGTGCCGTTGAACAGCGAGTCGACCACGCCTTCGGTGTCCGGAACGAACGAGGCGATCGCGACTTGGATCTGCTGCCCCGGCGTGCCGTTCTGGAAATGAAGGCGCAAGGACACGTTGCCCGCGTGCGGCCCAACGGGCGAGTCCTTCATGCATGCCGACCCGAACAGGGTGGCGGCGATCAAAAGTGCGGATCGAGCGATGCGATTCATGTCGAGCGTGTGTTGGGCATAGGGTCGTGACGGCGGCCAAGGTAGGGTGCGCTGCCGCGCGCTGTCAACCAGCCGCGGCACTATGGCGTGCGAAGCAGAGCGGTGAGAACGGGCGTTAGAGCAGCCGCACCTGATCTTCGTCGCGCCGCGGCACCTGATGACAATGACGACACCGCGCTTCGTACGATTCGCGGCCGCCCACCATGATGGTGGGCGAATCGTAGCGTGCCGGCTTGCCGCCCAGCAGGCGCTGGTTCCGGCTCGCCGGTCCGCCACAGACTACACAGATCGCGTGCAGCTTGTCGACCATCTCGGCTACGGCCATCAGCTGCGGCATCGCGCCGAACGGCTCGCCGCGGAAGTCCGTGTCGGTTCCGGCGAGGATCACGCGAATGCCCTGGTCGGCGAGCGACGTGGCGAGATCGACGACGCCTGCGTCGAGAAACTGCGCTTCGTCGATCGCCACGACGTCGGCAAGGGGATTGACCTGCTGGGCGATCTGCAGCGATGAGTCGACGGGCGCAGCGTCCACGCTGCGTCCGTCGTGGCTGGCGATCGAGAACACGCCTTGGTATCGGTCGTCCAGGTGCGACTTGAAGACCTGTACTTTTTTCTTCGCGATGATCGCGCGCCGCACGCGACGAATGAGCTCTTCGCTCTTGCCGCTGAACATCACGCCGGCGATGACCTCGATCCAGCCGGTGCGGGTGGGTCCGCCGAAGGAGCTCTGGTCACTCACACGTCGCGCGGACGCGATGGTCCGCGATCGCGCGCGGGCGGCCGCCGGGCGACCGGACCGCGTCCCTGCCTAACGTGGCCGTCGCGACCGCCCCGAGGCCCGGCGTCGCGCGAGCCGCCGCGGTCGCGTGGTGCGCTGCGGTCGCGAGTTGCGCTGCGGTCGCGTGGTCCGCCGCGATCACGCGGGCTGCGCTCCCGCGATCCACGCTCTCTCGGGCCGCCGCGGTCGCGCGACCCGCTACCGCCGTCGCGGTCGAGGCGGGCGCTCACGCGGCGTCCGCGGATGTTGGCGCTCGACAGCGCTTCCACGGCGCGCGCGGCGTCCGCGGCGTCGAGCTCGACGGTGGAATAGTTGTCGCGGATGTCGACGCGGCCGATGCGTGAACCCGCGATGCCGGCTTCGTTGGCGATCGCGCCGACCAGGTCGCGTGCGGACACGCCATCGCGCTCGCCGATGTTCACGAACACTCGCACCGTGCCGCCCGACGCGCGCGCATCGGGCGTCGCAGGCGCCGCCGCCGCAGCCGCCGTAGCCGCCGCCGCGGGGGCCATCGCCGCCCCGGCCGTTGCGTTAGGCACAGGCCGGTTGCGTGCCTCCGTTAGGAGAGTGAGCGTGGCCGCGGCAATCGAGGCGGCGTCGAAATCGCCGAGCAGCGGCTCGATGGCGAGCATCTCGCGGGCCGGCAGCCCGCGAGCGAGCACGGCGCGGATCTCATCGCGCGTGCGCTGCTCGCTCGTGCGCGCGGCGGCTACGGTGCTGTCTAACGAAAGCGGAAGGAGACGCTCGCCGCCGGCGAGCGCGGCGAGCGCCGGCAACTGACGGGGCTGAATCATCGCGACCACTTGATTCGGCGCCGCGGCCGCGACCTGCTCCAACTCGGCGCGCGAGGACGGGAGATCGTACAGCACCATCAGCGACACGGGCGTCGAGCCATCGCGCACGACGCGCACGATGTCCTCGCCTGCATAGCCGAGTGAGCGCAGCGTGTCCGCGGCCTCGCGGGCCGATTCGTCGGAGCGCGCGAATACCGCGGCGCCCGGCGGATCGAGCGCGTCCAGAAGATTGCGCAGCGCCACCGGCCGCGTCTCGCTGCCCGTGATCGCGTAACGCATGGCGATGGACTCTGCCAATGTCTCGGGAGCCGCGTCCACACGTCGCGGACGACGGGCGTATCGCTCGACGACCTCTTCGACCTCGACCGAGTTGCGCGTCGTGACCACCGTGCGAGCCGCGTCCTTCGGCATCTCGTTCATGAGCGCCTCGAGCGACGACATTGCGCCGGCGTCGATCAGGAGATCGGCCCACGCGATGACCAGCACACGCACGTTTTCGAGTTTGAGTGCCGCGCGACGCACCAATTCCAGCAGTTGATCCGCCGGACCCGCCACCACCGGCGCCGACCGCGCCGCAAGGAGCCGGGCCGCACGGCGCGCACTGGTGGCGGTGATGACGCGCGACGCGTTGGGCGAAGACGAGGCCGCGGGCGCCGATGCGATGAAGCGCGCGATGGCCACCGCGCTCGACGCGTCCGGCGTCACGATGACTGCGCGCGGGCCGGCCAGGTCGGTCGCCTCCAATGCGTCGACGTGCTCGAGCACCGGACCCATGAACTGCGCGATGGCTGCCGCGTCCTGCGGCAGCAGGTACATGACGTTCTGATTGCGCGACACACCCGCTTTGTCACGCGCGGTTTCACTGTTCCCGTGCTCCAAGACAAGGCTCCTCGGTTTTCAATGGCGTCGCGACCGCGACGAGACTAAAGTATAGCAGACGAGCCATCCGCCCTCCAAACTCAAGGAGTCGCAGTGACCGAGATGACCGTTCGCCGTGCGTTCGTGCCGTCGCCGAACATCGCCCAGCTCAAAGAGTCCGCGACGATCGCCGTGTCCGCGCGCGCCAAAGCGCTCCGCGCCGCCGGACGACGCGTGATCGACCTGGGCGCCGGTGAACCGGACTTCGACACGCCAGAGTTCATTCGGCGCGCCGCGCAACGCGCAATCGATGCGGGTGCCACACGGTACACGGCAACAGAGGGCATTTTGCCGTTGCGCGAAGCGATCGCGACGCTCGCGAACGCAGACTATCGCGGTGACGATCGTGTGACGCCCGCCGATATCGTCGTTTCGACCGGTTCGAAGCAGTCCTTGTTCAACGCGTGCTTCGTGCTCTTCGGTCCCGGTGACGAGGTGCTGATTCCGACGCCCAGTTGGACGAGCTACTACGAAATGGTAGCGCTCACGCGTGCGGAACCCGTGCCCGTGTTGGGCGACCCCGCGAACGGGCTCAAGGTGACGGCGGCTGCGTTGGCTGCCGCGTCGACGCCGGCGACGAAGGGTGTGATGCTCAACTCGCCGTGCAACCCGACGGGCGCGGTGTACGATCGCGCGGAGTTGGAGTCGATCGTCGCATTGGCGGAAGAGCGCGGATGGTGGGTGATCAGTGACGAGATCTACCGGCGCATTTCATACGCGGGTGTTGCAACGTCGATCCTCGAGGTCGCGACGGCGCGCGATCGAGTGATTCTGGTGGATGGTGTGGCGAAGGCTTACGCGATGACGGGCTGGCGCATTGGGTGGGCGATCGCGCCGCGTGCCGTGGCGCAGGCGATGGGTGCGTTGCAGTCGCACACCACGTCTAACGCAGCAGCCGTGTCGCAACACGCGGCGGTCGCGGCGCTCACCGACCGCGGTGCGGCAGAGGGTTCCATCGCGCACATGGTCGAAGAGTTCGAGCGGCGTCGCGACGCGGCCTTGGCAATGTTGGCCGGCGAACCGGGCATCGGTGTGATCCCGCCGGAGGGAGCGTTTTACTTGTTCCTCGATGTCAGTGCGACGCGGGGTGATGCGCGCGCTGGAGCAGGCGCCGCGTTCGCGCAGCACTTGCTCGAGCGATACGACGTCGCCGTCGTCCCCGGCGCGGCGTTCTATATGCCGGACTGGGTGCGATTGTCGTACGCCGCGCCGCTGGATCAAGTCGTGACGGGTGTGCAGCGCACAGTCGCCGCGTTTCGCGAAATGAAGTCGTGACGGGCGGCGCAACGCCGGTCCTCTGGTGACGGCGCGAGGACGCGATATCTTAGCGCTGGAGACGCGCCCGACCGCTGTGGTTCTGGAGAGTGGGAGTGCGGGCCGTTGCTAACGCCTGCGTAGGAGGCCCGAGTGAACGTCACCGTGCAGATCGAAGCAGCCACCGACATTCCCTCGGCCGTCGAGTACAGGTGGGATACTGACACCGCCATTCTCACCGCGAGTCTCGCCGACATGTCGTTCGCCGATGGCGCATCGGGGGCCGTCGAGCTCGCCGGTTCCGATGGCTCGTGGGTGATTCTCGACGTGCGCGGCGGGCGCATTCACGGCGTGGAAGTCGCCGTGTGGCCCGACGTGAAAAAACTTTCCTCGCTGCGCGTGCCCACGGACACCGCGCGCGGTCGATTGGTCGTGCCGTCCGCCGGATCCGAGGGTGGCGTGGCCATGATGCAAATGGACACGACGCTCATTGCCGAATCCGACCAATCGGAGCAGACGATCCACTTTCGCCTGGGCGCCGGCCGTCACGCGCGCACGGTTTGCATCGCGCGCGACATTTTGGTCGACCTGGACGACAGCGATACCATCCGCGGGATCTGGCTCCTCAATGTGCCACCGTTTCCCGGGGACGAATGATCACCACGATCGTGCTCATCAAGTGCGATCCGAAAGAGATTCCGCACTGTGCCACGCGCCTGGCCGGCATCGATGGCGTGTCCGAGGTCTACTCGGTGTCCGGCGAATGGGACCTGGTGGCGATTGTTCGCGTCGCCGAGTACGAGCGCATCGCGCAGGTGGTGACGGAAGAATTCGCGAAAGTCCCCGGCATAAATCGCACGCAGACGCTGACCGCGTTCCGCGCCTACTCGAAGCGCGATGTGGAGAGTGCGTTTGGTGAGGGATAGGGAAGCGCGCGCTGGCGCGCGCTGAGGGAAGCGCTTTGCTGCGGGAAGAGGGAAGCGGGGTGGAATAACATCAATGGCAGTGGACTGACGCTCCTACGCGCGGACTGCCTCGCCTAACGCTGCGGCTCGCATGCCCCGCCCACCCCGCGACCCCCGCCGCTTCCCTGTTCCCCCAGCGTCAGCGCTTCCCTCAGCGCGCGCTAGCGCGCGCTTCCCTCAATCCAGGCACCACTTGGTTCTCGTCCTGTACGACTCCTCCCACTTCCCGTCCTTCCACGATAGCACCGATAGGAACGTGTCGCTGCCGAACTGCCAGCCTTCCAAAAAGATTTCGTCCACGCCGTCGCCGTTCACGTCGAGGTGATCGAAGAAGCGGCGGAAGCTGGACTTGGCGAGCGGCCCCTGCACGCGGTGTGTGTAGGTCGGATGGTACTCCGTCGCCGTCGAGTCGCGGTCGGCGATCAGGATGAGATGGGTCGTGGTCTCTTGCGTCGACGCAGGATTCTCGGCGGCGGGGTCGATGAAACCGGCGACGATCGTCGGCCATGGACTGTGTCCGCTCGGGAACGCTACCGCGTGGAAGTCGAGCGAATCGAGCGCGGCCTGCGAGATGCCGACCGTCTTCGCGACCTGCGCCCCGATCGCGCGTGCGATGCGCTCGACGTCGGCGCTCGCCATCGGCTTGACGTTACGCTGATGACCAAGCGTCGCCGTCGATGCGAGGTATTCCACCGTGAATGCCGGACCCCTCTTCTGGCCGTCGAGGTGGACCGCGGCCATCGGTGTCAGCAACTGACAGCCGGGCAGCGAATACAGCGGATCGTCGCCCTCCCACATGCCGCGGCGAATCTTCGCGGTGCCGGCCGCACGGCCATCCTCGAAGACGTCGTACGACTTCGAGCTGCGCAAATACTCGGCGTCCAACTGGCGCCAGCCGGTGGTGTCGAGCGAGATCTGTTGGAGCTGACCGTGCTCGATGGCCGCGATCGGAATCATACGCGGATCGTTGGGATCTCCGAACACCTCGAACAGCAGGTCCGGATGCGAGCGCAGGTCGAGCTGCGGGCCGGACGAGGCGGAGTTCGACGCAGCGCCGGGACGTCCCGACGCATGCGCCTTGTCACAGGCCGAAGCGACCACCAATACGGTCGCGATCCAAGCCAATCGGGTCATCACACGCGGCAAGGTGATTGTCACTGGGGGGAGCCGCGGGTTGGACTCGCGGGTCTCGGTTGTGCAGACTAACTGCGGGCATACGCGCGTTGCGGCGAGCGGTACCTGCCGCCGGCCATCAGGAGATGGACGCGGAGCGCCGCCCTGTGCAACGAGGCGCCCGGCTGCACTTCCCGAGGGGCGCGCCAGGGGAGCAACGGTGCCCGGACGGTGTAGGAATCCGCTGACATCAACCGGTCTTTACATGTCCTTTGCGGGTCGCGGGTCGCCGCGAGATGCATCAGTTGGGCAAAGGGGGGCACGCGTACGGTTCGTCGTGCTCGGCCTGGCGTGTCTCCTGGCGCCGGGACCGGCACACGCGCAGATGTCAAACATCGTGCTCCGCATCAAGCCAAAGGTAGGCGATACGCTGTACACCCGGTTCGAGCAAGACGTGTCGATGAAGGGCACCGTGCACGTGCACGGGAGCGACACGACGATGACGATGCACACGTCCCTGCTCTTGTTGTCGCGCGTGCTGGTGCAGGGAAGCGACGAGACCGGGACGACGATCACGACCATCACGGATTCCGTGTCGCTCATCTCGGATGGCGAGCCGTCGGAGCCGGAAGACGTGCGGCGCGCGATGGAGGGACAGCGGGTGCAGCTTCACATTGCGCCCGACGGATCGGCGGCCGTGCTCGCGCTCCCGCCGCAACTCTCGGCTGACATTCGCGCGGTAGTGTCGGGGATGCCGGCGACGCTGCCCGACAAGCCCGTGAGCGTGTCGCAGAGTTGGCAGCGGGTCACGATGCTCCCGCTGGTTGGCGCGTCCGGCAAAGGCGTCGCCGCGACGCTTCGCGCCACGTATCGGCTGGATTCGCTGTCGAGCGACGGGACGCTGGCGTTCGTCTCCATGCACGGCACGATCACGCGCGATCCCGGTTCACGCCCGCTTGCGAGCGGTTTGCGTGTGAGCTCGTCGGGCAAGGTCACCGGTATGTTGTGCGTGGACCGCAAGCGCGGATGGTGGATCGACGCACGGGCGACGATCGCACTCGTGTCGACGCTCGTGCCCCTGGCCGGCGCGTCGGCGACGCCGGTCCGGATGCAGACCGACATCACGCAGCACATGCACACGGCGAGCGTGCGCTGAAGCGTGCGCTGAGCGTGCGCTGAGCGTGCCGGTTCGGCTGGTCGCCCCTGGGTTGCAGCGGTAACTTTGAGTGTGCGCCTCGTTCATTTAGCCGACCTACACCTCGGCTTCCGGCAGTACCATCGCCTCACGCCCGACGGGATCAACCAGCGCGAGGCGGACGTCTCGCTCGTGTTCCGCCGTGCGATCGACAAGGTGGTGGCACTGCGGCCGGACGTGGTGCTCATCGCGGGCGACGTGTTCCACACCGTGCGTCCGATGAACGCGGCGATCATCGAAGCGTTCACGCAGCTGCAGCGCCTCAAGGTCGAGCTGCCGCGGAGCGAGATCATCGTGGTCGCCGGGAATCACGACCGGCCGCGCGCCACGGAGACCGGCTGCATTCTCGATCTCTTCTCGCGCATCGACGTCAAAGTGGCGGCCAACGGCTGGAAGCGCATCCCGCTGGAGGCGCACGACATGTCGGTGTTGGCGGTGCCCGACCTTCCGGCGGGCGCGCCGCTGTTGACGCGGGAGCAGCTCGAGCCCGACCCCGGCGCGCGATACAACGTGCTGGTGATGCACGCCGACGTGGAGGGCATGCTTCCGCCTAACTTGGTCTATCCGGATCGGCCGTCGTCGCCGGTGCCGGTGCAGGTGATCGGGCCGGAGCGCTGGACGTATGTTGCGTTAGGCCACTACCACGTGCATAAGCAGATGGCGCCCAATATGTACTACTGCGGCTCGCTCGAGTATCTGCCGCCGAACATGTGGAGCGAGATGCACGAGGAGCGTGCGGCCGGCGTGCCGGGGAAAGGGTTCATCGAGTACGATCTCGACGCCGGCACGCATCGCTTTCATCCGGTGGCCGGCGCGCGGCGGCTGGCCGAGCTGGCGTCGATCGCGGCGCGCGGGATGGCGGCGGCGGATGTGGATGCGGCGATTCGCGAGCGTGTGGAGTCGTGCGAGGGCGGGATCGAGGACCGCGTGGTGCGCCTCGTGGTGCGCGACGTGCCGCGGCACGTGGTGCGCGAGCTGGACCACCGTGCGCTGCGCGAGTACAAGCGCCGCGCGCTGCACTTCCATCTCGACGCCCGCAAGCCCGACACCGTCCGCCTAACGCTGGCCACGGGCGGCGGCCGCCGCGCCACGCTGCGGGAAATGGTCGAGACGTACCTGTCGCGCCGTCCGCTCGATGCCGACCTCGATCGCGCGGCGCTGGTGTCGTTGGGCCTCGAGTATCTCGACGCCGCCGACGTGGCGTCGGAGCAGGCGTGGGGACCGGTCGCCGCCGGACCCGTCGCCGACGGACCGCGGTAGTGCGGCTCAACCGGATCACCCTCGCCAATTTCCGCCAACACGCGGACACCCGGATCGACTTCGACGCCGGGTTGACGGGGATCATCGGGCCTAACGGATCGGGCAAGACCACGATCCTGGAAGCCCTGGCGTGGGGGATCTACGGCACGCCGGCCGCGCGCGGCACCCGCGAATCGATCCGCTTCACCCGCGCCGCGCCGCGGGCGACGGTGCGCGTCGAGCTCGACTTCGAGCTCGCCGGCCACCGCTACCGCGTCGTTCGCGGCCTAACGAACGCCGAGCTCTATTTGGATGGCGCGGCGACGCCGATCGCCAACTCGATCAGCGGCGTCACCGACATCCTCACGCGCAAGATCGGCATGACGCGCGAGGAGTTCTTCAACACGTACTTCACGGGACAGAAAGACCTGAGCGTGATGGCGGCCATGAAGCCGGTCGAGCGCGCGCAGTTCCTGTCCCACGTGTTGGGCTACGAGCGGCTGCGCGAAGCGCAGAAACTCGCGCGCACGCATCTCACCGAGCTCCGCTCCCAGATCCTCGGCATCCAGCAAGGCATGCCGGACGCCGAGGTCGTTGGGCGGCAGCTCGACGACGCACGGCGCCGGCACGCGGCCACCGGGCTCGCGGCGCGGGCGGCGCGCGAGGCTCGCGAGCGCGCGCAAACGGCCATGGACCGCGTGCGCCCGCGGTGGGAATTGGTGCAGCGGGAGCGGGAAGCGCTGCAGGCGCTGGTGGCCGAGCTGCGCGGCGCGGAAGGCGAGGAGGCGGGTCTGGCGCGCGACGCCGAGCGGCTGGCCCGCGAGTTAGGCGGCATTGCCCAGGCGAAAGCGGAGCGCGATGCGCTCGCCATCGAGCTCCTGCCCTACGCGGCCCTGCACGCCGAGTTCCAGCATCTCGAGGCGCTGGCGCGCGAGGATGGCCGCCGCCAGTCGCTGGTCGCGTCGCGCGCGCTGCTCGAGGACGAGTTAGGCAAGCTGCGCGAGCGCCAAGCGAAGATCGAAACCGCGCCGCGCCTCGAGGAAGAGGCCACGATCGCGCTGCAGGAGAGGCGGACGGCGCTCGAGGAGCTGGATGGCCGCGTCGAAGCGCGCCGCACGGAATGGGTGCGCGACCGCCAGGAAGCCGAGACCAAGCGGCAATCGTTGCGCGATCAGTACGCCGAGCTCAAGCAGCAGCGCGACCGCCTGGCCGCGGCCGGCGAGGACGGCGCGTGCCCGACGTGCGCGCGTCCGCTCAAAGGCACGATGCGCATGGTGCTCGAGCTGTTGGACGGCCAGCTCGAAACCGTGTTGGTCGACGGCAACTACTACAAGGGCCGCATGGAGCAGCTGCTCGAGATGCCCGCCGACCTGCGCGAATTGGATGAGTCGCGCCACGTGGTCGCCGACGACGTGAAGGCGCTCGAGCGGCGCGTGTTCAAGGTGCAGCACGCGGTGCAGGAGCTGGCTCAGTTAGGCGGGGAGATCGCGGCCAAGGGCGATCGCATCGCGTCGCTGGCGAGCGAGCTCGAGACGATCCCATCCGGATACGACGGCGCGCGCCATGCGCTCGTCCGCCGTGAGCTCGACCGTCTCATGCCGCTCGACGCCAGGGCGACGCGGCTGGGCGCGCAGATCGAGCGCGAGCCGGCGCTCCTCCGCGAACGCGCGCAGCTGCGCGACGCCGAAGCGGCGCTCCGCGCCCGCGTCAGCGAGTTACGCGCGCGGCACGCGGCGCTGTCGATATCGGAGCACCAGTTCGCCGCAATGCGCGACGAACATGCCCGCGCCGCCGATGCGCTCCGTGCCGCCGAGCTCGCGGCCGCGACGGCGGAGAGCGAGCTCGCGTCCGCCGAGCTGGTGGAAGCGCAGGCGCGCCACGCCGCCGCCGAGCTCGAGGAGCGCCAGCGCCTGTTAGGCCAACTCGCGGTCCGCAAGCGGCTGCACGACGAGCTCGATCGCGCCTACAACGATCTGCGCAACGATCTCAATTTCCAGCTGCGGCCGGAGCTCTCGGAGCTGGCCAGCGCGTTCCTCAACGATCTCACCGCCAGCCGCTACACCGAGCTCGAGCTGGACGACAACTACAACGTGGTGGTCCTCGAGGACGCGGTGCCCAAGCCGGTGATCTCGGGCGGCGAAGAAGACCTGGCCAACCTCGTGCTGCGTCTCGCGATCTCGCAGATGATCGCCGAGCGGTCGGGGCAGCCGTTTTCGCTGCTCGTGCTCGACGAGATCTTCGGCTCCCTCGACGACGCGCACCGCGCCAGCGTCCTCGAGCTGCTCCGCGGACTGCACGACCGCTTCGAGCAGGTGATTCTCATTACGCACGTCGAGTCGGTGCGCGACATGCTCGACCAGGTGGTCACCGTGCGCTACGACGCGGCCACCGGCGCGTCTGTCGTTAGGCGGGACGACCGGCGGGCGATGGACGGCGCCGACATCACCGCCCCGGAGCTGGCGGCGGCCGGAGCGGCGGGCTGATGGCCGTGGCACGGTCGTGGCGCACGGGGCACCACCCCGAGGGTCCGCACCGGGCGCGCGTGGAGGACATCCCCGCGCTCAACCAGGTCTTCAGCGACAGCTTCACCGAGCGCTATCGCCGCGACGGCATGGTGGGCGTGCGCGTGCCGTATCTCAATCCGCTCATCTGGCGCTACGCGATCGAGGATGCGGGCGCCGGCGCGCTCCTGTGGCGCGACGAGCGCGGCGAGATCGTGGCGTTCAACGTCGTGCACTGCTCGGGCAGCGAAGGGTGGATGGGTCCGTTAGCCGTTAGGCCAGAGAGCCAGGCCGGCGGCGTGGGGAAGGAGATCGTGCGGGCCGGCATCGCCAGTCTCGAGCGCGCCCGGGCGTCGACGATCGGCCTCGAGACCATGCCGCGCACCATGGACAACATCGGCTTCTACTCATCGCTCGGCTTCGTGCCCGGGCGGCTGACGATCACGATCACGCTCGACGGCGCGCACGCCGAGCACGCGCCGATTCTGTTAGGCAGGCTGAGCACGGGGGACCAGCACGACGCGGTGGGCGAGTGCCGCGAGCTGGTGGACGGCCTGCTGCCGGGCTACGACTTCACGCGCGAGCTGGTGCTCACCGAGGAGCTGGGCCTGGGCGACACGGTGTTGTTCCGCGCCGGCGGACGGTTGGGCGGATTCGCCCTGTGTCACACCGCGCCGTTGGTCGAAGGCCGCTCGCGCGAGGAGACGCGCGTGCTCAAGCTCGTGCTCGGGCCGGGCGCCGATCTGGGCGCGGCGGCGATCGCGCTGGCCGATTACGCGCGGCGCAGCGGCACGCGCCGCGTGGCCTTCCGCTCGCAGACCGACTATCTCCGCGCCTACCGCGCGCTGATCGCGTTAGGCGGACGCGTGCGGTGGACGGATCTCCGCATGACGCTGGCCGAGCATCCGGAGCCGGTGGCGGCGGAGGGCGTGGTATGGTCGAACTGGGAGATCTGAGACGCTCGAGGCGATCGGCATGAGTGTGACCGCACTAAGATCGGGCGCGCGAAGAGACATCGCTGAAGCGTTGGACCACGCGGCCCTGGAGACAGCCGTCCATGGGCCGCGCGGCCCGGCAACGCAATGTGCGACGCTAGAATTTGACGAACATGGGTTGACGATCGCGCTGTGAACGAACCACGGCGCTATCCATGGCCGCCTGCGCTTGCTGCGGAGTCGCATTCTCGCCCACCTGAATGGTTCGATCACTCGGTACCGCGCTCGACCGGTTTGAGCCACACGTGACGACGATGTCCATCGGCGTGTAGATACCGAATGTCAGAAACCCCACGAGCATGTTGGGAAAGCTCAGTTGGGTGTCAACCCGCGCCACGCCGCTTGGACATGCGGAAGCGGTTTGCGTATAACTCGGCGGCACAAGCCCTTCAATCCAAGAACTTGCCCAGTGACGCTCTACGGTCTGCGTCGAGGGCGTCAGCCCTGTTTGAATGGTCGCATGATAGCATCCGGCAGCCACGACCAACGAAACGACCAACGACGACTTGAGGGAAATACGCATGATGGGCTCCGAAGAGATGAGAGGACGCAATAGTATGCCCAACGGAGCTGCTTCTCGCAACGCCCGTCGGTCTGACCAACGGTTAGTCATCGCGCGCGCTCGAGCAGGCGGCGGGTCGATCGGACGCGGCTGACTCGTGGGCGCGTCTCAATTTCTGATGGCGGAGGAGACTGCATCCGTTCCAGGCGAGGGCGGAGAATCAGACACGTCCACCAGCGCCGAAGCAGAGTCCGTAGTGCGTCTCACGGTCGTTCGAGAGAACTGGCATCTACGCTCATGAAGACGCGGACAACGCCCGAACACCACGGACACTGCCGGACACAACAAAGGTCTTGGCGTGTAGCCGTGCAGTGTCCGCCGTGTCCGTGCGTTGTCCGTGTCTCCGTGAGCGTAGATGCCTGCCCTCTTGCCTGCCTCGCCCCTTGTCCTTCGACGCTGCCGCCCTCGAGCGCGCGCCTGTCCGGCCACGTGGCGCACGAGACATCGCGTCCACTCCGCGGCGCCGTGGTCCCCGGATCGCGCAATGCACCCGGCACCGTTGTCTCGTCCGCTACGTGCGCACGAACGCCGCCTGGCGGGCTTCCTCTAACGCAGCCACAGTCGCCGCTCTCGCCGAGCGGTTCCGTCGCTTGTCGACCTGCGCGGAGCGCCCGTTCCTCACGAGGCGGGCGCCGGAAAACGGTAAGGCGACGCAGTAGAACCAATAGGTGCTCGGTTGCACGCAGTCCTTCTTCACTCCGAGCCCCGGGGATGAGAAGCCGTTGCTCTCCGCAAGGCGCTCTGGCTCGCTCATGTCGCCCTGATTGCATGACCAGCTGGCCGCGTGCTGATTCCTGCACACCGGCGACGCCGTACCGCGCCGCTGCCGGTACATTACCCGCTACGATTTTTCCGAAACCGACGACGTCTCTCCCGTTAGGCGTGTGTCCGCGCACGGTCACCACATCGAGCGCCACGCCTCGCGCGCGGTGATCTTCCGCAGATACATCAGTTCTTCCGGCGCGAACGGCGCCGGCACCAGGCCGAACGTGGTCCACACGCGCATGTCGCCGACCGTATTGTCGATCGCCAGCAAGTCGAGCAGACTCGTCGTCACCGGCGGCCGCGGCAGCACGCGCTGCGCCGCGGCGATCACCGGGTGAAGCAGCGCGACCGGCACCGGAATCAAGCATCCGCTCCGTGTGCATTGCGAGCAGCACGCTGCTCGATCATCTGGCGAGCGTCAGCGCCGCGGGGCCGCCCATCGGATACGCCTGCCTAACGCTGTCCGGCCGCTCCAGCGCCAGCCCGATCACGCGCGCGACGTCGTCCACCGCGACCGGCTGGAATTTCGCCGTGCCGCCGCCCGGCAGCGGATACACCAGCGGCGACAACCGCACCAGCCGCGCGAGCACGGTCACGAATTCGTCTTCCGGACCGAAGATCACCGAGGGCCGCAGCACGGTCCACTCGAGATCGCTCGCCACGACCGCATCCTGCGCCGCACCTTTGCTGCGCAAGAACCGGTACGGCGACGCACTCGACGAGCCGTTCTGCGACATGTGCACGAACCGTCGCACGCCCTCCGCGCGCGCCGCCTCGACCAACGCAATCGTCGCCCCGGTGTTCACGTCCTCGTATGATTCGCCGCGCCGCTCGATCGCGATCGCCGCGAGGTGCACGATCGCATCCACGCCGCCAACCGCGGCGCGCACGGTGTCGGAGCTCCGCAAATCGCCCAACATGTTCGACCGCGAACGCCGGCCAACCGCTGCTCGGCCTTCGTCGGACTGCGCACGATGACGCTAATCTTCCATCCGCGGCGTGCGAGCTCCCGGCACGCATGTGCGGCCGACGAGACCGCGCGCTCCCGTCACGAGCACGACTCGGTGCCGTGCGCCGGGGTCCGCGGACGCGGGCTCTGCGGGCGCGCGGCGGTTTGTTCGCATTGCCGGGCCGCGGGCACGTCACCAACTTCGATTCGAACGTCCTTCATCGGTCCACCTCCCTCGCATCGTGACCAGCGTCCGACTCGCGATCTTCGTGGTGACGTACGTGCTCATCGCTGCACAGCAAGTCCCGGGCGTGCGATTGAACAGGCCGGCGGCTTCGCTGCTGGGCGCTGTGGCGATGGTCGTTCTGGGGGGCCTGCCGCCGCGCGACGCCTATGCAGCAATCGACATCGACGTGATCGTGTTCCTGCTCGGCGTGCTGCTGTTGGTGGCGTACCTCGACCTCGGTGGGTTCTTCGATTGGGCCGCGGTGTGGATCGTCGAAGCGATTCCGGTCGCCGCGCGCGCTGTTGGCCGGTGTCATCGCCGCCAGCGGTTTGTTGTCGGCCGTTTTTCTCAACGATACGGTGTGTCTGGTGTTCGTCGCCGCTGGTGCTCGCCGCGCTCGAGCCGCTTGGCCTGCCGCCGCTGCCGTATCTGCTCGGCGATCGCGTTCGCGCGCGAACGTCGGCAGCGCGATGACGATCACCGGCAATCCACAGAACATGCTGATCGGGATCTCGAGCGGGATCGCGTACCGCGACTTCATCGGCGCTGCTGGCGCTGCCGTCGTTAGGCGGGCTCGCGATCGTGTACGGCGTGCTGGCGCTCGTCTTCCGGCGCGACCTGGCGCGACCGTTCCGCGCTGCAGCCGTCATCGACCGACGGCGCGCCGTCTCATCGACCGCGGCCTCGTGGCGCGCGCGCTGGTGCTGTTTGCCGGCGCGCTCGTCGGGTGGCTCGCCGGATTGTCGCTTGCCCGTGGTGGCGATCGCGGCGCGGCGCGCTCATGATCGCGATCGGGAATCGCGACCCGGCGCGCGCGTTCGCCAAGGTGGAGTGGTCGCTGCTGCTCTTCTTCGCGTCGCTGTTCGTGGTCGTGCGCGGCGTGGAGTCGGCGCCGGTGTTCGTGGATCTCACGGCCCGCGCGGCGTCGGCGCTGCACGGCGCGCCGTGGCACGATGCGGTGGTCACCAGCACCGCAATGACGGCGCTCTCGAACCTCGTGTCCAACGTGCCGGCGGTGATCCTGTGGCGGCCGGTGGTGCCGCACCTGCCTAACGCGCGGTTCATCTGGCTGGTGATGGCGATGAGCTCGACGTTCGCCGGGAACCTGACCCTGCTGGGGTCGATGGCCACCTTGATCGTGGCCGAGCGGGCCGCGGCGCGCGGGGTGCACGTGCGGTTCGGCGACGTGCTGCGCGCCGGCGTTCCGGTGACGCTCCTAACGCTGGCGTGGGGCGTCGCGTCGCTGGTGTGGCTCGCGCGCTGAGCGCGCGGCCGGTGCCGTTACTTCGACTTCTGCGCGCTATCCCGCTTCGCCACGTATCGCGACCATGCATCCCAGGTGCCGCCGGCGACGATGCGCCAGATCAAGATGAACAACCCCAGCGACAGGAAGAGATGCACCCAACCCGGTCCGGAAAATGCGAACGTCATCACCGCCCAGAACACGAGCATGATGATCGCAACCGGATATGCGGCGACGTACACGAATCCTTTCTTCCCAGCGGTCGTCATCGAATTGACTCGCTCTAAAGTGAACACTACATTGCGAGCGGCAATGGGACGAAGAGCTCACATTTTTGAGCCAACAAGTCTCTCGGGTGGGTTCGATAAACTTGTTTGACGTCATGCCCCAGTGCGGGGAAGGCGAAAGGCAGGGTGAGGACCTCATACATTCGACGGGGCTTCAAAAATCCTCTTCGTTCCAATTACTCGAGCCCCGCCCACCGGCGGGGCTCGTTGCATTCGAATAGTAGCGCGCCGCCGCACGCGCCGCCTGCCTTACGAGGCCGGCGATGGCGGCGCGCCACCCATTTGTCGCTGCCCGCGCATCAACTCCCAGAAGATGCGCGGCGCCGTGGGGCCCTTCCAGAACCACGACGCCATGAGCGCCAGCGCCCAGAGTGCATACACCAGCGCAATTTCCTCGCGCCACGCGGCCACCAGGAACTGCAGCAGCCACAACACGAAGAGTCCCGTCGCGTCCCACCACGTCAAGCGCATGCGCGAGAGGAGCAGCACCGCGACGACGCTCTGCACCACGGTGAGCAGAATCTCCATCCGCTGCATCTGGTCCAACTCGAGCGACGACGGTCCGCCGCGCGCCACCGAGAACACAATGGGAATCGTCGCCGCGAGCACCGTCCATTGATTGACGTTGCTCGACACCATGTTCATGAGCGCCATGGGCGCGGTGCGCACGCGCTTTGCCCAATGGAAGGCCGACACCTTTTCCGGAAACTCGCTCAGGAACGGCGCCACCCACTGCACGAACACGAACTCGCTCACCCCGAACGTGCTCGCCACGGCGAGCATCGAGTTGAGGAACGGGTGCGCGGTGAGATAGAATGAGCGCGCCGCCTAACAGAAACAGCGAGCCAATGGTGATGGTGCGCCACCGGCCGGGCCGAGTGTATGCCCAACGGGATACCGCCGAGGCGTGCTCGAGCGATTCTTCGCCCTTGGGCGGAAACCGCCACAGGATGGCGAGGTACACGACGTACATCGTGATCAGCACGACCGCGTCGACAATGTCGAGTGTCGACTTGTGCCAGATCCACAGAAAGTAGAGCAGCGGCGGCAGGGTCGCCATCACCTCGACCGCGTGCTCGTCGTGCAGATGGATCGGCGCCAGCGCTCGTCCGTGACGCCGTCTGCCCAACGCCGACACGAAATAAATGAGCGGCCACCCCACGCCAACGAGCAGCCGCACCGCGCCGGTGAAATTGGCGATCGCGAGATGCGACTTGCACCCGGCCGGCGGCACGGTGACGAAGCAGCTCAGCGGATCGTGTCCGGCTTGCCACGCGATCACCGCTTCGACGGCTAACTCGGGAAGCGTCTGGATCCACGCCAGGATGGCGAGCGCGAGGCCTTGCGCGATGAGAAACTGCGCCGCCTCTGCGGCCCACGCGACGAGGAAGGCGCTGAGCAGCATGCTCGGGAACGTCCACGCCGCCGACCACGCTGCGTTGCCGACGGTCGCCGCCGTCGCCAGAGCGACCTTGACTTTCAACCGCCGCCGTCCGTATAAACAGAAATGCCTCGCTCGCGGGGCGGTTTCATGAGCGGAACATAGAGGCGCGGCGCCGTCGACTCAAGCGGTTCCAAGGGAACCCATGGTCGGCGCGCCGCGTTTGTTGACGCATCCCATCATCCTCTTCCATGCCACGAGTCACTGTTACCCGCCGCCTCAACTTCAACGCGGCCCATCGTCTGCACAATCCGGAATTGAGCGACGCAGAAAACAAGTCGCTGTTCGGACCGTGCAACAACGCCAATTGGCACGGCCACAACTATCGTCTCGATGTGTCGGTCACCGGCAACATCGACGCCAAGTCCGGCTATGTGATGGACCTCAAGAAGCTGCGCGACGTGGTGGAGCAGCATCTCGTCGACAAGATGGACCATCGCAATTTGAACATCGACGTCGACTTCATGGAGGGCATCAACCCGACGGCGGAAAACCTCGTCGTCCGGTGTTGGAACGTGCTGGCGCCGGTGGTCCATCCGGCGACGCTCACGCGCCTGCGTCTCTGGGAGACGGACAACAACTATGTCGAGTACGAAGGACAGTAAGGCGGACGCCGCGAGCACCGAGGCCCGAGTGCGTGCGGCGAGCCGCATGCATCTCGAGGCGGACGACGATCACACGCCGGAGCACGACCCCGAGTTCGAATCGGTCGTGCACCGGATGCTCGAGCTGATCGGCGAAGATCCCGATCGCGAGGGACTGCTCAAGACGCCGCTCCGCGTGGCCAAGTCGCTCACGTGGCTCACGCGCGGCTACGACATGGACGTGCACCAGGTGGTGAGCGACGCCGTGTTCGAGGAGCCGCATTCGAGCATGGTGATGGTGCGCGACATCGAGCTCTACTCGCTGTGCGAGCACCACATGCTGCCGTTCTTCGGCAAGGCGCACATCGCGTACATCCCCGACGGCCGCATCGTCGGCCTGTCCAAGCTGCCGCGCATCGTCGAGGTGTTCGCGCGCCGGCTGCAGGTGCAGGAGCGCCTAACGGAAGCAGATCGCCACGGCGATCCAGGACGTCCTGAACCCCAAGGGCGTGGGCGTGGTGATCGAGGCGTACCACCTCTGCATGATGATGCGCGGCGTCGAGAAGCAGAACTCGCAGACCGTGACGTCGGCGCTGCGGGGGATCTTCCGCAACGACGCGAGGACGCGCGAAGAGTTCTTGTACCTCGCGCACGGCCACACGCCGACGGTCCGGTGACGGCGGGGCGCGCATCGCCCGCGCCGGAGCACGCGGGCGCGGTGCTGGCCGGGCGGGGCGCGGTGGTCACGGGCGCGTCGCGGGGCATTGGACTCGCCATCGCGCGGACACTGGCGGCGGCCGGGGCGCGCGTGGCGATGCTGGCGCGCGGCGCCGATGCGCTCGCCCACCGGGCGGCAGAGTTAGGCGGAGCGGCGCTGCCCATTCCGTGCGACGTCGCGGACCCGGTGGCGGTGGGCCGCGCGATGCAGGTGGTGACGCTGGCGTTCGCCGGCGCCCCGGACATCCTGATCAACAACGCGGGCATCTTCCACCCGCGTGCGGCGGCCGACATCACGCCCGAGGAATTCGCCGCGGCGATCGCCGTGAACCTGAACGCGGCGTTCTATCTCGCGCACGCCGTGATCGGCGCGATGCGGACGCGCGGGCGGGGACACATCGTGACCGTGGGCTCGGTGGCGGATCGGGTAGCGTTCGCCGGCAACGGGTCCTACGCGCCGGGCAAGTTCGGCGCCCGCGCGCTGCACGAGGTGATGCGCGAGGAGCTCCGCGGCACGGGTGTGCGCGCGACGCTGGTGTCGCCGGGCCCAACGGACACCGACATCTGGGGCGATCTCGCTGGCACGGGGCGCTTCCCGCCCCGCGAGGCGATGCTCGCCGCCGAGTCGGTCGCCGACGCCGTGCTGTACGCGATCACGCGGCCGGCCGCCGTCAACATCGACGAGCTCCGCCTCTCGTCCGCCTAACGGAACATGTTCATCGAGGTCGTGGACGCATTCCGCTGCACGCGCGACCACGAGCTCACGTGGCTCGTGGCGCAAGCCGACCGCCTCGAGGATCGCGACATCCTCACCGGCGAGCTGGGCTGCCCGGTCTGCGGCGCCCGCTATCCAATCGTCGCCGGCGTGGCCGATTTCCGCGACCCGGCCGCCCGGGGGGCGGCCCCGGCGCCGGCGCGCGCGGCCGCCGATCTGCCGGAGCGCGCCCTGCGCGCCGCCGCGCTTCTTGGCCTAACGGAACCCGGCGGCCTGGTGGTGCTCGCCGGCGCCTGGGGCGACGCCGCGCCCGACGTCGCGGCGCTGGTCGAAGGCGTCCACGTGCTCGCCATCGACCCGGCGGCCGGCGTGTCGAGCGGGTTCGGCGTGTCGGTCGCGTGCGCGGGCGCCGTGCTGCCGCTGCGGCCCGACTCCGTCCGCGCCATCGCCATCGATGCGGCGCACGCCCGCGCGGCGTTCATCGAGAGCAGCGTCGCCGCCCTGCGCCCCTCGGGCAGACTCCTCGCGCCCGCCGCGGCGCCGCTCCCGGCCGGCATCGCCGAGCGCGCGCGCGACACCCGCGACTGGTTAGGCGAAAAGCACGAGCTCACCACGCTGACCCGGGCCCGCGAGTCTAACGGTTAGGCGGCCGCCTCACCCGTGCCCGTGGTGCTCGCCCTCGTGCTCGGCGTACACCCGGTCGATCGCCGCCTTGTACGTCTTGTCGATCACCCGCCGCCGCACCTTGAGCGTCGGCGTGAGCTCGCCCGTGTCCACCGAGAAATCCCGATCCAGCAGCACCACGTGCTTGGGCGTCTCGAAGCTGGCCAGATCGGACAGCTTGCCCAACACTTCCTTCTCCATCTTCGCCTGCACCATCGGTTGGGCGAGGAGCTGCGCGTGATCGGCGTACCGCAGGTGCTCGACCTTCGCCCACTTCTCGAGCTGCTCGAAGTTCGGCACGACGAGCACGATCGGGAATTTCCGCTGGTCGCCGATCATCACCGCTTGCGACACGAACTTGTTCATCTTGACGTGATTCTCGATCGGCTGCGGCGCGATGTTCTTGCCGCCCGCGGTCACGATGATGTCCTTCTTGCGATCGGTGATACGGAGGAAGCCGTCCTCGAGCACGCCGATGTCGCCGGTGTGGAACCAGCCGTCCTGGTCGATCGCCTCGCGCGTCGCATCCGGCTTGTTGAAGTACCCCTTCATCACGTTGGGCCCGCGCACGAGAATCTCGCCATCGGGCGCGATCTTCACCTCGACGCCGGACATCGGCGGGCCCACGGTGCCGATGCGATACCGGATGGGCGTGTTCACCGCGATCACCGGCGACGTTTCCGTTAGGCCGTATCCCTCGAGGATCACCAGCCCCGCCGCGTAGAAGAACTTGTTGATCTCCGGCGCCAGCGGCGCGCCGCCCGACACGAAGTACCGGAGCCGCCCGCCCACCCGCTCGCGCAGCTTCGAGAACACGAGCCGCTTTGCGATCGCGTACTGGGCGCCGAGTATCGGGCCCGGCTCGCGGCCGGCAAGGCGCACGTCCGCCCACCGCTCGCCCACCGCGCGCGCCCAGAAAAAGATGCGCTTCTTGAGTGCCCCGCTCGCCAGCGCATTCTCCAGCACGCGCGCATAGATCTTCTCGTACACGCGCGGCACCGCCACGACCAACGTTGGGCGAATCTCGACCATGTTCACGGTGATCGTGTCCATCGACTCCACGTAGGCGATCGACACGCCGGTGGCGAACATGAGATAGTCGAAATGCCGCTGCAACACGTGCGACAATGGCAGGAAGCTGAGCGACGTATCCTCGTCCGTGATCGGAATCACCTTCGCGACCGCGCCGACGTTCGACGCCATGTTCCCGTGCGTCAGCATGGCGCCCTTGGGCTCGCCCGTCGTGCCCGACGTGTAGATGATGGTCGCGACCTGGTTAGGCGCGATCGCCATCGCCTCGGCGCGATACCGCGCCGCCGCGTGTGGCGTCTCGCTGGCCGCGCCGCGCGCTTCGAGCGCGGCCAGCGTGAGATCGATGCCGTCGCCGCTCACATCGTCGAACGCGATCACCCACTTGAGCGCGGGCAGCGAGGCGCGCACCGCGGCGACCTTCTGCGCCTGCGGCGCCGACGACACGAAGATCGCGGCCGCCCCCGCATCGCGCAGCACGTACGCCATCTGCTCGGCCGGCAGCGTCGGATAAATCGGGACGTCCAGATACCGTGCCGTGAGGCACGCGTAGTCGGCGATCGCCCACTCGGGCCGGTTCTCCGACAGAATGCCGATCGACGCCCCGTCGGCGAGGCCGAGCGCGCGCAGCCCGAACGCCGCGTGCCGCACGCGGTCCGCCAGGGTGCGGTGCGAGATCGGCTGATACGCGCCGCCCGCCTTCACCTGCAGCGCGTTAGGCCGGTCGTAGCCGTCGACCGCGTCGAAGAAGAGCCGCGTGAGCGTCGTCGGCGCGAGTCGCGGATCCCGGTCCGCCGCCGCGGGCGGCTCGGCAGTCACCGTCATGGACACCTCGGCATCCCGGACGCCGCTCGCGCGGCACGCCGGTCAGTGGATGTTGATCCGCCTAACGTACCGCACCGGGCTGCCGCTCGGCAAACCGCCCGGGGCCGTCGCGCGCACTTCGACGACGATCGAGTCGTTGAACGCATGCGTGAACGGCGTGATGCGAAGGCCGAGCTCGGTGGTGCCGGTCGCGTCGGTGGTGTCGACGAGCTCGGCTTGTCCCGCGGGATTCACGAGCTGCACGTTGGTCGAATCCGTGTTGTCGAACGGCGCCGGATGCAGAATCGCGTAGTGCACCAGATACTGCGGCACCACCACCGAATCGGGCAAGTGCAGGAGCCGCACGCGCAGCGTCAGGGTGGTGTCGCGCAAGCCGCCGGCGAAGCTGAAATCCACGCTGTCGCGCGACGAATCTTGCGGGATCATCACCGACGGCGTGTCGACCACGGCGATCGTGTCGGGAATCGACTGCAGCCCCAGCGCCGTCGCCACCACCAGCACCTGGCTCACCAGTTGGTGGCCCACCACTACGCCTAACAACGTGTCCACGGACACCGAGGCCGTCGAGTCGACGGCCAGGAACGACACCGGGATGCCGGGGATGCTGTCGTTCTTGAAGTTGAACACCACCACGTGGAGCGGCGCCGCGACGCCCAGACTGTCGCGCAGCGTGTCGCCCAACAGAACCGACGGCGAGGCCGGCGCATTGAGCTGGATCGCCACCGGCGTGTTCGGGTTGGTCCCCACCTCGGTGCACGCCGCGGCAACCGCGACGATCAGGAGCGCCATGCCCGTCGCCCGGAGCGCGCGCGCCATCACTCGAACCGCGACGCGAGCTCGGTGGCGAGGTTCACGTACGCCTGCGCCGCCGCATCGGCCGGCGAACGCAACACCACCGGCTGGCCCGCCGCGAACGCATCGGCCGCCGCCGTGCTGCGGGGAATCACGAGATCGAACACCATGTTGCGCGGCAGATGGCGCCGCACGTACTCGGCCACGCGCACGCTCGTCTCGCTCGTCTCGTCGTACATCGTGAGCACGAGGCCGTCGAGCGTCAGCTCTTCGTTAGTCGACACGATATCCTGGATCCCGCGCAGGATTTGCGGCGTGGTCTGCAGCGCCAATGGCTCCGCTTGCAGCGGCACGATCACGTGCTGCGACGCCGACAATACCCGCTCCACCGTTGGGCCCAAGCCCGGCGGCGTGTCCACCACCACGACGTCCGTGCGCTGCCGCGCCATGGCCAACAGATCGGGAAGCACCGTCGACTCCTCCATCCGATGCTGATACGCGACGTGATTCGTGGCCGCGCTCACCGTGCCCGCGAGAATCACCCGCAACCACGGCAACGCCGTCGGCAGAATGATGTCGCGCAGCGACTTCTCACCCGATAGATAATCGGAGATCCCGACCGTGACATGGTCCGCGCGCAGTCCGACGCCGTAGCGCACCGCGCCCTGCGGATCCACGTCCACGAGGAGGGTCTTCATGCCGCGGCGCGCGAACGCCGCCGCGAGATTCACCGCGGTCGTCGTCTTCCCGACTCCGCCTTTCTGGCTGACTACGGCGAGGACGGTTCCCACTCGCTATTCCGTTCCGGGGACTTGGTCCGCGCCGGTGCCGCTCCGGATCTGTTCGATCGTCTGCCGAGCGTGCTGGACCCAGCGTTCGGCTTCCTGCGTGGATGGCGGATGCTCCAAAAACGCCGTGAGATGACGCTCGGCGCCCTGGCCATCGCCGCGCTTGAGCAGCAGGTACGCGAGACCGTAGTGCGCGCCGCTCAATTGCGGATCGATCTCGAGTGCGCGGCGGTAGCAGCGAATGGCATCATCCAAGCGACCGGTGCGCGAATACGCGATAGCCATGTTCTGGAGAATGCGCTGATCGTTGGGCTCATCGCGTAGCGCGAGCCGATACGACGTGAGCGCCGCGTCGTAGTCACCCTGACGTTCGAGCGACAGCGCTTCGCTCAAGTAGTCGAGACGTTCGGGTCGCGGCGTGTGCGCCGTTCCACCACCCGTCAAGCGGCTCCACCAGGACATGCGATTGCGTCTAGAGTCGGGAACGTGGGTGGGATGGACGCACCTTGGGCGGCGGGGTGCCGATGCGCATCCGGCGTACCTGTCGAGGGCAAACTTACGCAGCACAACGCACTGCGGCAACCGCGCTGTCGGCGGCGAGGACGCGACGATACCTTACCCGACACGGCAGCACAGTCGGCAGCGAACCTTGGGAGGACTTGGTGGCGCCACGACGCAAACCCGCGGACCGAACGCGCGGCGTGTTCCAGGTCGATTGGCCGCTCTTCGGCGAGCTGTCGCGCGCGCTCGCGCTCAAGGTCGCTCGCGAATACGACCCGGAAATCGTGGTCGGCATCGCGACCGCGGGCGTCATTCCCGGCGCGGTCGTCGCGGCGATCCTCGGACGCGAATTCCACTCGATCCTCGTGAGCCGCCGCTTTCACGCCGAGTCGCCGCGGGAGACGCCGGCGATTTTCGGCGCGGCGCCGGTGGAAGTGCGCAATCGGCGCGTGCTCGTCGTCGACGAAACGTGCGACAGCGGCGAGACGCTGCGCATGGCCGTGGCCGCGATCGTGAACGCCGGCGCCGGCGACGTGCGCACCGCCGTGGGATTCCGCACCGGCTCCTACGCACCGGACTTCTCCGCCCTGGAGACGGAGAGCACGATCGTGCTCCCGTGGGACGAGGACCTGCTCGCGTCGGACGCCTGACGCGTTCCCGTTAGGCGGCGGCGCGCCGCGCCCAGCCGCCTAACGGACCGCTACTCGACCGCGCCGACGACCGCGTCGTACGGCTCGCCCTGTTCCATCTGGTCGTAGAGAAACCGCATCACGTCGCCGTTGCCCAGGAGGAACCGGCAGCGGCCGTGCCCCGCCGAACGGCACTCCACCTCGAGCACCGCCAACGGCACGTCCGAGAACCGGCCGAAAAAGTCGGCCAGCATCCCGGTCGTGAAGTGGCAGCCCGGTTGGTCCAAGCGCTCGTCCGGATTGGCTTCGCCCCAATCGTCCGTGTCGACGGTCGCCACCGCGTCGCGCAGCGAGCCGATTTCGAGCGTGCCCCAGCCCGCGAGATGGAAATACTCCGACGCGCGGCGCTGGAACGCGGCAAAGTCGAGATCCTCGGGCTCGCCGTCGCCGCGCTCGTGGAGCCACGCGCGGAACGCCTCGAACACCGTAGCGCCGCCGGCGTATCCCGCTTCCTGGAGCGCCGCCGCCGCGGACGGTCCAACGTCGCGCAGAAGCGCGGCCCGGAGCGCGTGAATCGCGGGACGGCTCACTGCCACCAGCGCGTGATCGGAGAGATTGATCGTGTCGGCCATGACGTGCCTCGTGTCTCGGGACGAGTCCGGGCGCACATGCTCGGCGCGCCAACGTTACTGGTTTTTAGGCTCGGCTCCCGCGCGGCGCAAGAGCTCGTCCTCGTCGATGACTTCGACCTTGAGCTCACGCGCGCGGTCGAGTTTGCTGCCTGCATTGCTGCCCGCGACTACGAAGCTCGTGCTCTTGGACACCGATGATGTCACGTGTCCGCCGGCGTTCTCCACTGCTTCGGTTGCCGCCTTGCGCGAGAGCGTGGGCAGCGTACCGGTGATGACGACTGTCTTGCCCGCGAGGCTACCGGTTCCGTCGCCCCTGTTCTTTCCGGCCGGCTCGACGAAGTTCACCCCGTGCGCTCGGAGCTTTTCGACCAAGCGCTTGGTGGTGTCGTTGGCGAAGTACGTCGAGACCGACCGGCCGATGATGTCGCCCACCCCGCGCACGGACGTGATCTGCTCCTCGGACGCCTGCGCGAGCGCGTCGAGAGTCCGAAAGCTCCGCGCCAACAGTTGGGCAGCCATCTCGCCCACGTGTAGAACGCCGAGTCCGTTGAGGAGGCGTGAGAGCGGCTGCTGCTTGGCCGCCGTGATCGCGGCCACGAGATTCTCGGCGCTCTTTTGCGCGAAGCGCTCGAGCTCCACCAATTGCTCGACCGTGAGCGCGAAGATGTCGCCGAAATCGTGGACGAGTCCGGCGTCGATCAGTTGGCGAATGCGCGCGTACGACAACCCGCGGATGTCCATCGCGCCGCCCGACGACGAAGTGCACCAGCCCTTCGAGCTGTCGTCCGGGACACGCCACGTTAGGACAATAGACCGCCGCCTGGTCCGCGTCGCGTTCGACCGGCGTGTCGCACACGGGACAGCGATCCGGCATGTGCCATTCGCGCTCCGACCCGTCGCGGCGCTCGGGGATCGGCCCGATCACTTGCGGGATCACTTCGCCCGCGCGTTTGACCTGCACCCAATCGCCCACGCGCAGGTCTTTCTGCCTAACCAGGGCTTCGTTGTGCAGCGTCGCGAGCTTCACGATCACGCCGCTGATCTCGACCGGCTCGAGTTCCGCGTACGGATTGAGCGCGCCGGTGCGCCCGACGTTCACCTTGATGTCATTGAGCCGCGTGACTTCGATGTCCGGCGCGAACTTCCGCGCGATGGCCCACCGCGGCTCGCGGCCGACGTCGCCTAACTCATCCTGCAAGTGCAGGGAATCGACCTTCACCACCACGCCATCGATGCCGAACGCGAGTCTGGCGCGCAGCGTGTGCTCGACGTCTTGCACGAAGGCGACGACCTCGTCGAGCGTCGCGCACCGCCGGCGATGCGGCTCGACGGGGAAGCCCCAGCTCTCGAGCGTGTCGAGCAGTCCCCACTGCGTGGTGAACGGCAATCGCGCATCGGGTCCCGGCGCCACCGCATACCCGAAGAATCGCAGTCGCCGCTGCGCCGTGATCGAGGGATCCAGCGTCCGCAGCGATCCCGCCGCAGAGTTGCGGGGATTCGCGAAGACCTTCTCGCCCTCCTGACGCCGGCGGTCGTTGAGCTTCTCGAAGCCGTCGAACGTCATGTAGCACTCGCCGCGCACTTCGACGAGCTCGGGCGGGTTAGGCGTATTGAGCCGGAGCGGAATGTCGTGGATCGTGCGGAGATTGATCGTGACGACCTCGCCCTCGAGTCCATCCCCGCGCGTGGCGCCGCGCACCAGCACCCCGCGTTCGTACGTGAGGTTGACCGCGTTGCCGTCGATCTTGAGCTCCGCCGTGTACCCTGCCGCGCGCACCTCCTCGCCCGCCACGCGCACGGCGCGTACCTCCCATTCGCGGAGCTCGTCGTCGTCGAACGCGTTGCCGAGCGAGAGCATCGGCATGAGGTGAACGGACTTGGCGATGGCGCTCTGGACCGGCGCCCCAACACGCTGCGTGGGCGAGTCCGGCGTGCGAAGCTCGGGATTCTTCTCTTCGATCTCCCGCAACTCCCGCATCATCAGATCGTATTCGCGATCCGAGATCTCGGGTGCGTCGAGCACGTAATAGCGGTGGTTCGCGTGCTCGAGGAGTCGGCGGAGCTCGCGGGCGCGATCGTTCGGGGCAGTCACGAACGAAAAATATATGCGAGAGGGAAGCGCGCGCTGGCGCGCGCTGAGGGAAGCACTTCGTTGGGGGAAGCGGGAAGGGGCGCGACGTCAGGCCACTGATGTTGTTTCTCCCCACAGGCCGCGTAGCGGCCGCTTCCCACTTCCCCCAGCGTCAGCGCTTCCCGCAGCGCGCGCCAGCGCGCGCTTCCCTAGCTTTTCGCTTCTTCTCCGACCACTTCCATCGTCACCGAGACCAGCCGCTCCAATTCTTCATCGGCGGAGGTAGCAAGTAGGGTCTCCGCCCACATGTGGTCTTCGGTGTTCGTGTATCGGTCCAACAGCCGGCGCACGAATGCGATCAGCGCGATGCGCTGCAACTCGCTCTGCCGATTGGCGCGTTGGGCTTCCTTCTGGCCGCGTTGGAGCGCTTCGAAACGGTGCGCGTTGCGCAACGCGTTTGCGGTGAGGGCCGCCACCACCTGACAGAACCGCACGTCCCGATCGGAGAACGGTGCCCCGTCGCGCTCGGTGCGCAGGAAGATCGCGCCGATCACCGTGCCGCGCCACCGGATCGGCACTACCACGATCGACCGCACGTTGCGCAGCGCGAGCACCGACTGCATGTGCTGCATCATGGGGTCGACTTGCGCGTCGGGGATGAACACCGTCTCGCCGCTCTGGAACGCCCGCTTGAGCTCCGGATACCGGTCGAGGTCGACGATCAGGTTGCTCATGGCCGGCGCTTCGTACGTCGCCATGAGACGGACGTCGCGCTGCTCGCCCAACAGATAAATGGAGCACCGGTCCAGGCCGAACGTGTCGCCTAACTTCTTGGCAATGGTCTGGAGGATGTCGACGAAGTGCAGTGACGCGGAAATCTCGGTGAGGATATCGACGACCGCCACGAGGTGATCGCGCTCGCGCTCGAGCTCGGCGACGCGCGCTCGAAGCGTGGCGATCGTGTCACCGTGGCCCGATGGCGAATCCTCCTCCCGCGGGCGCTCCACTGCCGTGCTGGTCATGGAAGTTCCTGACGTTCGCGGTGAACTCGGCGCTGGCGTATCGGACGACGCGGTCGCGTCCCGTTCGCTTGGCCACATACAATGCGTCGTCGGCGGCTTGCAGCAACTCGTCGCGATTCACTAACCGCGGGTCCGGCCACGCGGCGACGCCACAGCTGATCGTCGCTTGGAAAGCTCGTTCTTCGAAGGAGAACCGGTGCGCCGCTACCCTGAGACGCGCTCGCTCGGCGAACGTCACCGCTGCGTCGAGCGCCGTGCCGGGCAACAGCACCAGAAACTCCTCGCCGCCATAACGCCCAACCCGGTCGATCTCGCGCATCGACGCGCGCAGCACCGACCCGATCTGCCGCAGCATCTCGTCGCCCGCCCGATGGCCGAAGTCGTCGTTCACCTGCTTGAACCAGTCGAGATCGAACATGGCCACGGCCAACGGCTCGCGCAGACGCACCGCGTGCTCGAACATCTCGTGGAAGCGCTCGTCCAACCGACGGCGGTTGTCGAGACCCGTGAGCGGATCCGACACCGCGAGCTCGCGCAACCGCGCGTTCGCTTTCTCGAGCTCGGACTCGCGGCGCTGCAATTCATCTTGGAGCGCTTTGATGCGCAGCATCGCGCGCACGCGCGCTTCCAACTCGACGAATTCGACCGGCTTGGTGACGTAGTCGTCCGCGCCCGCGCTCAAGCCCTCGACCTTGCGCTCGACCTCGTCCAGCGCCGTCTGCATAATGATGGGAATGAACGGCAAGGTGCGATCGGCTTTGATGCGACGCGCAACTTCGTGTCCGTCGATACGCGGCATCATGACGTCGAGTACAATCACATCCGGCGGTGACTCGGCGACGAGTTTCAGAGCCTCCGCGCCGTCACACGCGCACGCCGTCTCGTATCCGGTTGCGTCGAAACGCACACGGAGCACCTCGCGGCTGTCCTCACTGTCGTCAACGATGAGGACCCGCGGCGGGCGGCGTACTTCACCGCCCATCGCCCCGACCAATGAACCGCTCCACCTCACTCACCACCGTCTTGGGCTCGCACGGTTTGGCCAGATAACTGTCGCATCCTACCTCCATCGCCTTCTCCCGATCCGATGCGAGTGCGTGCGCCGTGAGTGCGATGATCGGAATGCGACGCGTCGTCGGATCGCGCTTGAGAACCTGCGTCGCTTCCCAACCATCGATCACCGGGATCGAGATGTCCATCAAAATCAGGTCGGGTTGCTCCGTGCGCGCTTTCGCGATGCCCTCTTCCCCGTTGAAGGCCTCCATCACCCGATAGCCGAAGTGCTGCAAGATCGTGGAGTACACGATCCTGTTATCCTCGTTGTCTTCCACGAGCAGCACGGTCTTCAATCTGATGCTGGTCATTCGTGTCCTCGAACGGGGTGCGCCTCGACGAGCGAAATGTGAGCGCCCGGCAGCGTCGCACAACATGAGACCTCGACACATACCGCAGCGTTAAGCAAGCTTCTTGCCATGCTCACCCCTGTTGCTTCCAGAGTAGGAGGAGTTAACGATGGCTCGCCCAACAGATTTCATTACGTCACCCACCCACAACGGCGACCCACAAGCAGCGGAGGCAGACGTGTCTGACGCGACCTCGGACGACGCAGACGATGTGGTAGAGCAAGAAATTGATGCGGACCAGAATAATTCGGGCGCGGCGATGTTCGCCGCCGGACTCATGCTTGGCCTGGCCGTCGGCGCAGGACTCGCCCTGCTGCTCGCGCCCAAGTCCGGCGATGAAACACGCCGCCTGATCCAGCGCCGGGCTCGACGCCTCGGTGAGCACGTCTCCGAGAGTGTGGAAGACCTGCGCGATGACATTCGGAGGAGTGCGCGGAGGGGCGAAAAGAGACTGCGACAACGCCTCAACCTCTCGTGAAGCGGCCTGCGCCGCAAGGGTGCGGCGCAGCGCCCGGACACCAGGAGATCAGTGCAGCTTGGCTAACTCCTCGGTCGCCTGCTTCTTGTAGAATTTGTCGTTGTACTCGGTGACTGGTCCGTCAATCACCGCCTGGAATTCCTGGCGCGCTTTGTCGCGATCGCCGGGCTTGTCACGATCGCGGTAGATCTCGGCTAAGTCCAACTTGTGGACGATGCGTTTGGGATCGGCTGCCACCGATTTTTCCATGTAGTAGACCGCGGAGTCCCAACTCGCCTGATCGAAAATGCCGCCGCCCAAGAACGTTTTGGCGAAAAACCGCGAGAACCCGCTCAGCCGCATGATCTCGGCGTTCCAACGGCCCATCACATGGAGTGCGCCGGCGTGTAGCGAGTCGTACTTGAGCGCCTCGAGCGCTTGGGTGCGAACGTCCTTTCCATATTTGACGCGGTCGTGCGCGCCCAACGTGAGCGCGACGCGCCCCAATGCACGGGCGAGCGCAAAGTGTGCTTCGGCGTTGGTCGAGTCGACGGTGACCGCGCGGCGGGCGAATTTTTCACCATCGGCGAAGTACGCCCTTCGCTTGTCCTTGTCGGACTCGAACTCGCCCAAGTCCACCTCTTCGCGCGATGCCTTCCACAGCGCCTCGTAATTGGTCGAGTCGGCCGCGAGCGCCGCTTCGTAATGCTCGAGCGCGTCGGTCGGCTTGAGCGCCGCGTCCGCGCTGTCGCCTTCGGCGATGTGTGTTGCCGCCGACTGCGCATGGGCAGGAGGGGAGGCAGCGAGCAGCGTGAACGCCGCGGCGGTCACGAGGTAGCGGATGGGCATGAAAGCTCCGACATTGAACGGTGAAAGCGCGATGTCAGCTCGCACGCGCGGCTTGAGCCGCGGACGAGAACGTAGAAATACCCCGAGCCCGGGTCAATGCTCGCCACACGCCTCATCGAGCGTAAACGCGACGGCGGCCGTCTCGAGCCGGCGGAATGGAATGCGTTGATACGGTCGTACGTGGCCGGGGACGTGCCCGACTATCAGATGGCCGCGATGCTCATGGCCGTGTATCTCAAGGGCCTCGATCGCATTGAAACCGCGGCGTTGACCGATGCCATGCGGCGGAGCGGCGCCCAACTGTCGTTGGCCCACATCGCCGCGGCCCGCGTCGACAAGCACTCGACCGGCGGCGTCGGTGACAAGACGTCGCTCATCCTCGCGCCATTGATCGCGTCGTTGGGCGTGACGGTGCCGATGATGTCGGGCCGCGGGCTGGGGCATACTGGAGGAACCCTCGACAAGCTGGAATCGATCCCGGGGATGCGGACCGATCTGACGCTGGCCGCGGCGCGCGAGCAGGTGGAGCGGATCGGCTGCGTGTTGATCGGCCAGACCACCGAGGTCGCGCCGGCGGACCGCCGCCTGTACACGCTGCGCGACGCCACCGCGACGATCGAGTCGGTGCCGCTCATCGCGTCGAGCATCATGAGCAAGAAGTTGGCGGAAGACCTGACGGGCCTGGTGCTCGACATCAAGCGCGGCTCGGGGTCGTTCCTGGGCGAGCTGGACCAGGCGCTCGACCTGGCGGCGCACGATGGTCGCGTTAGGCGAGGCGCACGGATGCGAGGTGGTGGCGCTCCTCACCGCCATGGATCGTCCGTTAGGCAGGGCCATCGGCAACGCGCTCGAAGTGGAGGAGGCGATCCACGCGCTGCAGGGCGAGGGGCCGCCCGACCTGATGTCCGTCGTCTTCGCGTTAGGCGCCGAGATGCTGCAGTTGGGCGGCGTGGCCGCCGATGGCGACGACGCGCGGCGGCAGATGGAGCGCGCGATCTCGTCCGGCGCGGCGTCGCGGCGGTTTCAGGAGATCATCGCCGCCCAGGGCGGCAACCCGGGCGTGGTGGATGATCCGGCCGTGCTGCCGCAGGCGGGCGCGTGCGAGCTGTTCGAAGCGCCGCGGCGCGGGTTCGTGGCCCGCGTGGAGCCGCGTCCCGTGGGCCGGGCGCTGGTGGCGTTAGGCGGCGGCCGCGCGCGTCCGGAGGATCGGGTGGATCCGGCCGTCGGCTTCGTCATCACCGCCAAGCCCGGCGACTGGGTGGAGCGCGGCGAGCCCGTGGCCACGATCTTCGCGCGCGACGACGCGGGCGTCGACGCCGGGCGCGCCGCGCTGCGCGGCGCCATCGTCATCGCCGACGAGGCCGACCATCCGCTGCCCCTCGTCTCCCACCGCGTCACGATCGACGGTGTCACCACGACGGCGGTCGACGCCTAACGGAATCCCGCGCGCTAGTCGGCGCGCATCGCGATGACGGGGTCGATGCGCGCGGCGCGCCGCGCCGGCAGCCACGACGCCGCCGCCGCCACGCCGGCGAGCACGCTGCCCACCGCGACGAACGTCGGCACGTCGAGCGGCGCCACGCCGAAGAGCAGCGACTGGATGCCGCGCGTGGCGCCGATGGCGCCCACGGCCCCGATCGCGATCCCGCCCAGCGCGAGAGCGAGGCCGCGCCACACCACCAGCCGCACCACGGTGCGCGACGTCGCGCCTAACGCGATCCGGATGCCCAGCTCGCGCGTGCGCTCGGTGACCAGGTACGCGATCACCCCGTAATGCCGAGCGTGGCCAGGAGCAGCGCCATCAGCGCGAAGGCGCCGAGGAGCAGCGTGTAGAAGAGCGGCTGCGCCGTGGACTCCGCCAGCGCGTCGCCCATGCTGCCCAGCTCGTAGAGGGCCACGGTCGGATCCACGGCGCGCACCTGGGCCGCGATCGCCGTTTCCACGGCCGCCGGCGGGCCGTGGCTGCGCACCAGGAACGTCGCGCCTAACGGAAGCGTGTTGTACGGCACGTACGTCGCCGGCGCGACCGTCTCCGACAGCGATCCCTGTTTGCTGTCGCGCACCACGCCGATGATCTCGCCGCGCACCGTCACCGGACTCTTCGCCGCCGCGCTCGTGTCGTGCGCGAAGCCGTAGGTGAGATGCGTGCCGATGGGATTCCGATTGGGGAAATACCGCCGCACCAGCGCCTCGTTCACCACGATCACCGGCGCATCATCGATCCGGTTCTCGGCGTCGGTGAACACACGGCCCGATGCGAGCGCGAGCCCGATCGTGCGAAAGTAGCTGGGCGACACCGGCATCACCGCCGACTCGGGCTCGCGGCCGGGCTCGGGCTTGGGCTCGCCATCCACCGTGAACGAGGTCGACGCCCCGTACGTCGGGTCCGGGTCTAACGGACGGCCGGCGGCCACGGCGACGTGCTCCGTCCCCGGCAGTGCCGCCAGACGCCGCTCGACCTCCTCGGCGTACAAGATGGATGGCGCATTGTCGTCGTACTTCTTGCCGGAGAGCGCGACGTCGAACACGTAAAGATGATCGGGTCGGAATCCCGGATCGACGTGCGTGAGGCGCTCGAAGCTGCGGATCAGGAGCCCCGCGCCGACCAGCAACACCATCGCCAGCGCCATTTCGCTGACGATGAGCAGCGAGCGCGTCCGCGTCGTGCCGCCGGCGCTCGAGCCGCGCTGTCGCTCGCGCAGCATGGGCGACACGTCGGCGCGCGTCGCGTGAAACGCCGGGAGCAGACCGAACAGGAGCCCAGTCACAATGGCCAGCGATGCCGCGAAGGCGAGCATCTCGCCATTCACGGCGATCTCGGAGAGCCGCGGCAATCCGTGCGGGCCGAACGACACCACGAGATCGACCGCCCACGCCGCCAGCAGCACGCCGATCACGGCGCCGGCGAGCGAGACGAGCAGGCTCTCGGTGACCAACTGGCGGATCAGCTGCCAGCGGGCCGCGCCTAACGCGGTGCGCACGGCGATCTCCGTCGACCGCGATGCGCCGCGCACGAGCGACAGGTTGGCCACGTTCGCGCACGCGATGAGCAGCACCAGCGCGACCGCGCCTAACAATGACCACAAGGCCGGCCGCACATCGCCCACCACCTGGTCGCCGAGCGGCGACAGGTAGGCGCCGATCTTCGCGTCTTCGGTCGGAAAGTCGTGGGCGATGCGCGCGGCGACGGCCTCGACGTCGCGCCGGGCGCTGGCCACCGTCGCGCCGGGACGGAGCCGCGCGATCGCGGACATCTCGTGCACCCCGCGCGCTTGGTCGCCGATCTCGTAGCTGCGCCACACGGCCGGGATCCACACGTCGGGCTTGTCCGGGTAGGTGAACCTGGGCGGCGCGATGCCCACCACCCGGTACGGCACATCGCTCAGCGTGATCGACGCACCGACGATGCCGGGGTCGGCGCCGAAATAACGCCGCCACGCGAGGTCGGAGAGCACCACGACTGCCGTCGCGCTCGCGGCGTCCTCGCCGCTCACGAACCCGCGGCCCCGCTCCGGCCTCACGCCTAACAGAGAAAAAAAGTCGGCGCCCACGCGCGCGCGGTTCAGCCGCACCGCCGGCAGTCCCGGCCTCCCGAGCGTCGCGCTGCCGCCGCCCTGGACCGGCGTGAGGCCGGTGAAGCTGTGGCTCTGGTTCCGATAGTCGATGAGATCCGGCGGCGACATGTCCATTGAGTTGCCGGCCGGCGACAAGGACTCGACGAACACCAACCGCGACGGATCGGTGTAGGGCAGAGGCCGGAGCAGCACGTTGTCGACGATGCTGAAGATCGCCGTCGTGGCGCCGATCGCGATGCCGATGGTGGCGACGGCGATGGCGGTGTAGCCCGGCATGCGGCGCAGCTTGCGCAGGCCGAAACGGGCGTCGTTGACTAGAGAGGACATGAGATCAGGGAAGCGCGCGCTTGCGCGCGCTGAGGAAAGCGCTTCGCTGCGGGAAGCGGCCGCTGCGCGGCCTGTGGGAAGGGGGCGGAACCTGGGGTCATCGTGGGCGGCGCAGTGGAACTATTGTGCCCGCCTACGCACCACGCACAACTCGTTGCTGCAATGCCGCTTGTAAGCACGGCTGCGGTCGCGGAAGACACCTCCACCGTCCGTGAATGGGACTCGCCGTCCGATTCCGAACAACGTGAGTGCGGTCGTGGTGAGTAGAGTCACGCCCTCTTCCCCCAGCCCGCGCAGCGGCCGCTTCCCCCAGCAAAGCGCTTCCCTCAAGCGCGCGCACGCGTGCGCTTCCCTGCCTTAGATGTCCAGATTACTCACGAACCTCGCGTTCGCCTCGATGAACACGCGCCGGGGCTCGACATCATCGCCCATGAGCGTTTGGAAGATCTGGTCGGCGGCGACCGCATCTTCCATGTCCACCCTGAGGATGCGTCCGCGTCTCGGGATCCATCGTCGTCTGCCACAGCTGCTCCGGGTTCATCTCGCCGAGCCCTTTGTAGCGCTGGATCACGACGTTGCCCTTGCCGCCTCGCCGTTGCCGAAGCCGCCGGCGTACGACGTCGCGCTCGTTCTCGTCGTACGCGTAATACTCCTCCTTGCCTTTCGCCACGCGGAAGAGCGGCGGTTGCGCGATGTAGATGAACCCGGCGTCGATGAGCTCGCGCATTTGCCGGAAGAAGAACGTGAGGAGCAGCGTGCGAATGTGCGCGCCGTCCACGTCCGCGTCGGTCATGATGATGATCTTGTGGTAGCGGGCCTTGTCGATCTAGAAGTCGTCGCGGATGCCGGCGCCGATGGCGGTGATGATCGTCCGGATCTCTTCGTTCGACAGCACCTTGTCGATGCGCGCATTCTCGACGTTCAGGATCTTGCCGCGCAACGGCAGAATGGCCTGAAACTCTCGCTCGCGGCCCCCTTGGCAGATCCGCCGGCGGAGTCACCCTCGACGAGATACAGCTCGCACAGCGCCGGGTCGCTGAGCGAGCAGTCGGCAAGCTTGCCGGGCAGCGCGCCCACGTCGAGCGCGGTCTTCTTGCGCGTGAGGTCGCGCGCCTTGCGCGCAGCCTCGCGCGCCCGCGAGGCCGACACCGCTTTCTCGACGATGATGTTCGCCGACGCGCGGATGCTCCTCGAGGTACGCGGCCAGCATACTCGTTGACCACGTCTTGACCGCCCCTTCCGCCTCGGAATTGCCGAGCTTGGTCTTCGTCTGCCCCTCGAACTGCGGCTCGCGCACCTTGACCGACAGCACGGCCATCAATCCTTCGCGCACGTCGTCACCGCTGAGCCCGGCGTCTTGTCCTTCTTGAGGAAATTGCCCTTCTGGCGCGTAGAGCGTTGATCGACGCGCGTGAGCGCGGTCTTGAAGCCCGTGAGATGCGTCCCGCCCTCGTGCGTGTTGATGTTGTTGACGAAGGAGAAGACGGTCTCGTTGTAGCCGTCGTTGTACTGGATGGCCATTTCGATCCCGATGTCATCGCGCTCGGTCTCGATGTAGATGACCTCGGGGTGCAGCGCTTTGTGTTGGCGATTGAGGAATTGCGACCATCTCCCGCAGTCCGCCCTCGGCGTGAAACGTCTCCTGTTTGGTCTGGCTCTCGCCGCTCGTCCGCGAGCGTGATCGTCACGCCCTTGTTCAGGAACGACAGCTCGCGCAACCGCATCGCCAGCGTCGATACTTGTACGACGAACTCCGTGAAGATCAGCGGCGTCGGGCTTGAACCAGACCGTGGTGCCCGTTTCGTCCTTGCGCCGACTTTGCCGAGCATTTTCAGCTGGGTGTTCGTCTCGCCGCGCGCGAAATCCATGTAGTGCTCTTTCCCGTCCCGCTTCACCCACACCTTGAGTTGCTCCGAGAGCGCGTTCACGACCGACACGCCGACGCCGTGCAACCCGCCCGACACTTTGTAAGTGTTCTTGTCGAACTTGCCGCCGGCGTGCAGCACCGTCATTGCCAGCTCGACGCCGGGAATCTTTTCAGTCGGATGAATGTCGACCGGAATGCCGCGCCCGTTGTCGACGACCGTCACGGATTTGTCGGCGTGAATCGTGACGTCGATCCGGTCGGCGAATCCGGCTAACGCTTCGTCGATCGAGTTGTCGACGACTTCGTAGACCAGGTGGTGCAACCCGCGCGACGACGTAGATCCGATGTACATGCCGGGGCGCTTGCGAACGGCCTCCAGCCCTTTCAGAACCTGAATTTGCCCAGCGTCGTATTCAGACATCGATGCACGTGCTCCTGCGCGGGTTCCGCCTCGAACATCATCCGGAAACGGCTGGCGAAGAAATACCGAAAACCGGCTGGCCTCTAACCGTGTAAACGTATCTCTAAATTCTTGTGAAATCAAGGAGTTAGATACGGTCGGTAGTGGGGTAATTCGAATGACATGGAGCCGGCACCGGCATGGTGGCCTTCCTCGCTCTGGTTACGCGGAAAAAGCCGATAACAAGCTCTTGGGAAAAACAAAAAAAGCGCACGCGGGTACGACATCCCTCATGAAGCGGAGCGGTCCGCAGTGATCCCTGTACTTTGTCCGCTCTTTCCGCGTCACCAGAGCGAAGAACGCCCCAACGCCATTGCCGGCCGCAGTTTGCATCGTTAGGCTAGCCTGTGGCAGGACACGTGGGGCGGTTCACCGGGTGGCACTTTCCTCTCAATCCTCCGAGCGGGGCTGATATACATGCGAAGCGTTGCGTCGGGTATCGCGCACCACGCCGTGGCCGGCGCGGCGATCGTCGCGTGGATGCTCCTCTGTCCGCGCCTGACCGCGAGCGCGCAGAACTCCGCACCGCCCATGACAACGGTCGAAGGCGTCGTCTATGACAGCGTGCGGTCGGCGCCCTTGGCCGGCGCCACGGTGCAGCTCATCTCGAGCGTCGAGCCAAGCCAGTCGTTCACTGCCGAAACCGACTCCACGGGATCGTTCCATATCCTTCGAGTGCCGCGCGGACAATTCGTGATCGGCTTCCTGCACGCGGAGCTCGCCGAGCTCGATTTGGGCGCCGTCGAGCACGGCGTGCGGATCGACTCGCAATCGGTGGTTCGCGTGTCGCTCTTCGTGCCGGGTGCGGTCGCGATTCGCAGTGCGTTGTGTGGCGCACCGCAGGCGTCCGATTCCAGCGCAACGGTCGTCGGGTTCGTGCGCGACGCCGACACCGACATGCCGATCGCGGGCGCCCACGTGACGGCTGCGTGGCGCAACTTCGTGATCGACAAGGATGGATTGCACGCGGTACCGCGCACGGTCGACGCCACAGCCGACTCGACCGGATGGTTTGCGATCTGCGGCGTCCCGGGTGAAGGCGCATTCGACATCCGTGCGCGTTTTGGCGCCCGTGGTACGCCGTTCGTGCAAGCGATCGCTCCGGCACGCGGTCTGTTGATTCGTGACCTGGGCCTGAGCAGCGACAGTGCTGCGCCGGCCGCATCGCGCTCGGCCACGTCGCCGTTGGCCGCGCGGGCCCGGCATCGCACGGCGAGACTCGCCGGCGTCGTGCGCGATTCCACCGGCGCGCCGTTGTCCGGTGTGCAGGTGATGTTGCCCGACGCCGGCACGTCGACGGCGACCGACTCCGCCGGTCGCTTCGCGATTTCGTCCTTGCCGTCGGGCACGCAGCCACTCGAAGTGGCGCACGTCGGTTTTGCTCCGGTGCACATGTCGGTCGACCTGGCGGGCGGCCGCACCGAGACCATCAGCATCAAGCTCGCCGAGCCGATTCCGGTGTTGGCCAACGTCAACGTCGAGGCGCAGCATTGCGTGGCCAAGCTCGATGCGTTCAATCATCGGCGCCTAACCGGCCAAGGGCAGTACTTCACGGCCGCAGAGGTCGCCAAGATGGGCGCGACGCAACTTTCGGACGTGTTCCGGCGCGCGCATTCGCTGCGGGTGGTCCGCGTCAATCCTAACGATTCGACCACCGAAGTCGGCATCGTGAGCGCACGCGGGCAAAACAGCTTCAAGTTCGCGAACACCGGGTTCTGCTTTCCGGCCGTGTTCATCGATGGCGTGCTGGTGAAGGACGGTGCGCGCGTCATCAACGACTTCATGGATCCGTCCGAAGTCGCGGGCATCGAAGTGTACGATGACGCGACCGGCCCTCTCGAGTATCGCAGCGGCAATTGCGGCACGGTGCTCATCTGGACGCACTGACGGATCGCCGTTAGGCGTCGGGCAGGTGCGAGCGAAAACGGGCGCACCGGAGTGCCGGTGCGCCCGTTTCGTTTCACACGCTGGTCGTGCTACTGCCGGCAGGCCCCGTTCGGATCGGGCTTCGGGTGATCCACCACGAGGCGATGGTCGAGGTTGGCGACGTGCAGCGCAATGTCGGCCACGAAGTCCACCACCTTCGCCATGTGATCGTAGTCGATGTATTCCGCTTCGTCCGTCACCTGGTGATAGTCCGAGTGCAAACCGGTGGTGAAGAACGTGATCGGAATGCCGTAGCGCGCGTACTCGTAGTGGTCGCTGCGGCAATAGATGTTCGCCGGGTGGCCGTCGGCATCGATCGAGTAGTCGAGCGTCAGGTTGTGGTGGCCGTCCGTGTTCACCGTCTCGATCAAGTCGCCTAACTCGGTCGACAGGCGGCGCGAGCCCACGAGCTGCAGGTAGCCGTTGCTGCCGTGGATGGCCGCGCCGTCCTTGGTGCGTCCCGTCTCGTCGTACGCGTCGCCGCGTCCGATCATGTCCATGTTGAGCTGCGCGTCGATGCTGTCGCGCGGCACCGTGGGGTGATCGGTGAACCAGCGCGAGCCCAACAATCCCTTCTCCTCGCCCACGTGCCAGACAAAGAGCAGCGACCGCTTGGGCTTGGTTTTCATCGACGAGAAGTACTGGGCCATCTCGAGCGCCGATACGGTGCCCGAGCCGTCATTGTCGGCGCCGTTGTCGATCGAATCGATCCGCTGGCTGTTGGGATGCGCGGCGCGATACGTCGCCAGCTCCTGGTCGACTTCGGATTGTTCGGCCGGCGTCGCTTCCTTGCCGCCGTCGTCGGCGCCCTCGGGACGCACGATGTGATTCCAGATGCGGATCGAATCGTGGTCGACCGGACGGCTCATGCCAATGTGATCGTTGTGCGCGCCGATGGCGACGTATTCGCCGCGGAGCGTGGGGTCGCTGCCCGGAACGATGCCGACGACGTTGCGCGCCGGGAACGCGGACGGTTTGGTCGTCAGCCGCACGTCGAGGGTGGCCGTTCCGTGCGCGCCGCCTACCGTTAGGCCGTTCGGATCCGCGCCCAACAACTTGGCGGCCGCGGCGTCGGTCACGAAGAACACGACGGGGCCGGTCTGCTGCGGTTGCGTGCCTTCATCGAGGAACGTCTGTGGGCGTGTCAGGAATCCGCGGATCGCGGCCGGCACGCTGTCGAGTGTGGCCACCGCGATCGCCGTGGCGCCCGGCATCCCCATGCCCCGGCGCGCGGCGCGCAGGAAGCGCGTCCATCCGCCGTGCGCGGTGAACACGACGAGCTTGCCCTTCGCATCGGCGTCGCTCAAGTGCGCACTGTCATTCAGATCGCCGCCGAACACGACGGGCACGTCGGATGCGTTCGACGGTTGGCGCGACAGGAGGACGAAGTCCGTGTTCGGGACGAGCTTGGCGCCGCCCGCGGTGATGGACGATGACTCGTCGAGGCCGCGCGTCTCGAGCGGGATGGTCTGGAAGTAGGTCCCGTTGTCGCCGGCGGGCTTGAGTCCCATCCGCTTGATCTCGCTCGCGATGTAGTCGGTGCCTTTCACGTCGCCTTCGGCACCGGCTTCGCGACCTTGCATCGAATCATCGGAGAAGATGTAGAGCCGCGTCATGAGATCGGCGGCGGTGATGGCGGCCGTCGTCGGCTGGGGCGCGTGCTTGAGCGGCAGCGTGACGGGCGGCAGCGGGACCACGCCTCCCCCCGACGCTTCCTGCGCTCCGACCAGCTGGGCCGAAAGCGCGAGCGGAACCGCGAGGGCGAGCGCGATGCGAGCGAGAGACGATGTCATGTCGAGAGTGGGGAACGGGGATGACGGCCGATCGAGGCCTGAGTATCCGGCGGACAGGCCGGAAATATGACGGCAGGTCCGCGGGCAATCCAGAGAGGAGTCAGGGGAGTCGTTGTTCAGTGCGAGTGATCTGAGGCCAGCGCACCGACAATGGCCGACCACGTGGGCTGGCGACGACGCTCATATTGAAAGGATCAAAGCAGGAAACACGGGATACCGGCGGATAGGGCAACAAAGAAAAGGCTTTGTTCACACGACAAAAACAGCTCCCGCTTGCGCGAGTCGCGCCCCTTTCGCCTAACGGCGCGATCCGCGCTGATCCCTCGTTTCCGCTGTGATCCTTGCATCAGGAACGTCGTAGCCAGTTAGGCAAGGTCGAAAAATGACGTGACGCCCTGTTGCTCAGAGTCGCGCCAAGCGCCATCGGATCTGGTGGACGGTCGTCCCCGACGGCCGCTCGCGGAGGGCCTTGAGCAACTGTGGCTCCATGAGCGACAGCTCCTGCATCCACGCGTTGGTGGCGACGTCGACGAACAGGGTGCCGTCGCGCGTCACCATGCGGGCGAGGGTCACGGCGGCGATCTGCTCGCCCACCACCAGCGGCCACTCGTCGACGACCGACGCTTGCTCGATGCGCTTCGTTAGGCCAGCGCGCTTGAGGAACCCGGCCAGCGCCGTGCCGACCGGCTCGGGCGTGCTCTTGCGCTTGCTCATGCGTCACCCGCGCGCACGGCGCCGGCGGCGATGTGGTAGCGCGCCAGGCGCGTGAGGCGCTCCGGGATATCGTCGGCGCGCGGCACCGCGAGCACGGTCTGCCCGGTTCCCTCGGCGCCCAGCAGCTCCAGGATGCGCGCCGCGCGCCGCGCGTCGAGCTCGGCGAACGGGTCGTCCAGGAGCACGACCGGCTGGCTGCCCGACGCGGCGCGCCGCGTGGCCGATTCGAGCAGCCGCAGCGCGATGGCCGCCGTGCGTTGCTGGCCCGCCGACCCGAAGGCGCGCAGGTCGCGGCCGCCTAACGTCAGCACCAGGTCATCGCGGTGCGGGCCGGTGTGCGTGAGGCCGCGCCGGATATCGGTGGCGCGGTTGCGGGCGAGGGCGTCGCGGAGGGCGGCTTCGGCGTCGTCCGGCTCGCCGATCCCGCTCGCGTACCGGATGGCCGCCGGCGACCGCTCGCCGATGGCCGTGCACAGCTCGACGTACCGTGCGCCCTGGGCGAGCGTCCAGTCGCGCCGCGCGCGCCACAGCACCGCACCGTGCTCGGCGAGGGGCGCTTCCCACACCGCCACGCTCTGCTCCTGCCGCGCGCCGGCCACGCCGGGCTGGCGCATGGCCGCGCCCCGTTGGGCGAGCGCGGCCCGATAGCGCTGGAGCGCCGACAGGTAGGCACGCGAGCTCAGCGCGAGCATCACGTCCAGAAACCGCCGCCGCGCGCCCGGCGCGCCGCCCACCGTCTCGGCGTCGCGCGGGGAAAACAACACCGCCGGGAACGCGCCTAACGCATCGGTGAGCTTGGGCGGCACGCCGCCGTCGACGACCACGCGCTTGCGCTTGGTGGCGCGCTCGAACCCCACCGACACCGTGCGGTGCGCCGCGTGCGCCACCGCGGCCGACACGTGAAATCCGTCGGTCTCGAAGCGGACGAGCTCCACGTCGCGCGCGCCGCGGAACGAGCGGAGGAGCTGCAGATAATGGATGGCCTCGAGCAGGTTCGTCTTGCCCTGCCCGTTTTCACCCACCAGCGCGAACCCATCGGGCGGCGGCGCGAGGTCGATGCGCGCCAGGTTGCGAAAGTCGCGGACGGTGAGACTCGTGAGCCGCGCGCTCGCCGTCGCCGGGTGGGCGGCCGGCGCCGGCCGGCTCGACGCGCGCGTCCGCCACCGCCATGTGCCTAACGACCGATGAACCGGGCCGCGCGCTTCTCGAGGAACGCCGTCATGCCCTCGTGCATGTCCTCGGTGGCCGACAGCAGCCCGAAGTACGACGCCTCGAGCTCGAGGCCGGCGTCGAGCGGCACATCGGCGCCGCGGTTGACGGCTTCGATGCAGAGCGCCACCGCCACTGGTCCGAACGCGATGATCTGCCGCAGCATGCGCTCGGCTTCCGCCAGCAGGTCCGCCGCCGGCACCACCTTGTTGACCAGGCCGATGCGGTAGGCCTCGGCGGCGTCGATCATCTCCGCCGTCAGCAGCAGTTGGAGCGCGCGTCCTTTGCCGACGAGCCGCGCCAACCGCTGCGTGCCGCCGTACCCGGGCGTGATGCCTAACTTGAGCTCCGGCTGGCCGAGCTTGGCCGTATCGGCGGCGATGCGGATGTGGCACGCCATGGCCAATTCGCACCCGCCGCCTAACGCAAAGCCGTTGAGCGCGGCGATCACCGGCTTGGGACACGACTCAATGCGCGAGAACGCCGCCTGGCCGCGCATCGCCCGGGCCCGACCGTCCGTGGACCCTTGCGTCGAGAGCTCGGCGATGTCCGCGCCGGCCACGAACGCTTTGGCCCCCGCGCCCGTCAGCAGCACGCCGGCAATGTCGTCGCGCCGTTCCACGAGCGTGAACGCCTCATCGAGCTCGGCGATCGTCTCGTCGTTGAGCGCGTTGAGCTTGTCGGGGCGGTTGACGCGCATGGTCGCGACGCGGTCGTGGACGTCGAAGGCGAGCGTTTGAAAGGGCATGGCCGGACGGGCGCTGGAGTGGAGGACGCGGCGACCGGTGGCCGCCCGAGGCGCGCGAGCCGAAATGTAATGCGCGCCACCGTGGGCCGCGCCCGAGCCGGGTGGCCCAATGCCACATGTTCCGTGCGCCATGGCGGCGCGGTACGTTTCCGCCGTGCATCCCATCCAGGCGGTACGCTGGGCGCCCGATTGCCGTGCCGTCCGCATCATCGATCAGACGGCGCTGCCGGAGCAATTCGTCGAGCGAGACCTGCAAACGCTCGACGACGTCTGCACGGCCATCGCATCGCTCGCCGTCCGCGGGGCGCCGGCCATCGGCATCGCGGGTGCGATGGGGCTGGTCGCGTCACTCGACGCGTTCGACGATGAGACCGCGGATGCCGTGCGCGCTCGCGCGGCGGTCCATGCCCACCGCATCATCGCGACGCGGCCGACGGCGGCGAACCTGGCGTGGGCCGTGAACGCCGTCGCCGCCGAAGCCAGCCACCCGGCCGCGTCGAGCCGCGCCGTGCTGTCCGCCATGCGCGCCAAGGCCACCGCGCTGCTCGAGGATGATGGCGCGATGTGCCGGCGGATTGGCGAGTTAGGCGTATCGTTGCTCAGCGACGGCGCGCGCGTGATGACGCATTGCAACGCCGGCGCGCTGGCGACCACCGGTATGGGGACGGCGCTGGCGCCGATTTACGTCGCGTTCGAGCGCGGTCTCCGCGTCTCGGTGTTGGCGTGCGAGACGCGTCCGCTGTTGCAAGGCGGCCGGTTGACATCGTGGGAGCTGTCGCGCGCCGGCGTTCCGGTGCGCGTCATCACCGACGGCTCGGCGGCGCACGCGATGCGCGAGGGTCGGGTCGATCTGGTGATCGTGGGCGCCGATCGGATCGCGGCCAACGGCGACACGGCGAACAAGATCGGCACGTACGCGCTGGCGATTGCGGCGCGGCATCACGGGATTCCGTTCTACGTGGCCGCGCCGTCGTCCACCTTCGACCCGACCCTGGCGACCGGCGCCGGCATCCCGATCGAGCAGCGCGGCCGAGACGAGGTGGCGCGGGTGGCCGGCCGTGCGATCGTGCCTAACGAAGTGCCGGTCGACAATCCGGCGTTCGATGTCACGCCGGCGGCGTTGATCACCGCCATCGTGAGCGACCGCGCGATCCACACGCCGCCGTTCCGGTTCGACGGCTCGTGAAGCACGTCCTCGCGATCGACCAGGGCACCACCGGCTCGACGTGTCTCGTGATCGACGAAACGGGGGGCGTCGTTGGGCGCGGATATCGGGAGATCCCGCAGCACTTTCCCGAGCCCGGCTGGGTGGAGCACGATCCGCGCGATCTCATCCAGTGCACGCTCGACGCCGCGCGGCGCGCCATGCGCGAGGCGAACGTGACGCCCGACGTCATCGGCATCACCAATCAGCGCGAGACCGTCGTGATGTGGGATCGCGCCACCGGCGAACCCGTTGGGCGTGCGATCGTGTGGCAGGATCGTCGCACGGCGGCGCGCTGCGCGGAGCTGTCGCGCGAGGCCGACGCCATCGCCGAGCACACCGGCCTCGTGGTCGATCCATATTTTTCGGCGACCAAGCTCGAGTGGATGTTGTCGCGCAATGGCATGGCCCAGCGCGCCGCGCGCGGCGAGCTCGTGGCCGGTACCGTCGACTCGTGGTTGATCTGGAATCTCACGGGCGGCGCCGTGCACGCCACGGATCCGACGAATGCGTCGCGCACCATGCTGTTCGACATCGCGACGCTCGATTGGAGCGACGATCTCTGCCGGATGTTCGGCGTGCCGCGCTCCATGCTGGCCGAGGTGCGGCCGTCGAGCGCGTCGTTCGGCGTGGCGCGTCGCGAGCATCTCGGCGTCGAGATGCCGATTCACGGCGTGGCGGGCGACCAACAAGCCGCGTTGTACGGACAGGGATGTTGGCGCGCCGGAGAAGGGAAGAACACGTACGGCACCGGTGCGTTCTTGCTGCTCAACACGGGCCCGCATCGCGCGAAGGCCGGCGGAGGACTCCTGGCCACGGTGGCGTGCGACGCGGCGGGAGCGCCGGCCTACGCGCTCGAGGGCGCGATCTTCATCGCCGGCGCGGCCGTGCAGTGGCTCCGCGATGGGTTAGGCATCATCGGCAGCGCGCCGGAGACCGAGCGCCTGGCGGCGTCGGTGGCGTCGACGGACGGCGTGTACTTCGTCCCCGCGCTGGTCGGGTTAGGCGCGCCGTATTGGGAGCCCGCGGCGCGCGGCACGATCGTCGGGCTCACGCGCGGCACCACGCGGGCGCACGTCGTCCGGGCGGCGCTCGAAGCGATGGCCTACTCGACGGCAGACGTCCTCGCGCTCATGCGCGAGCGGAGCGGCGCGCCGTTCGAGCGCTTGCGCGTGGATGGCGGTGCCACCGAGAACGCGTGGCTGATGCAATTCCAGGCCGACGTCCTCGGCGTTCCGGTGGAGCGGCCCGACATGGTCGAGACGACTGCGTTAGGCGCGGCCGGATTGGCGGGCGTCTCCACCGGGGTGTGGCCGAATCCGGCCGCGTTTCTCGCCACGCGCGAGTACCGGTCCTTCCACCCGGGACCGGCTGCCGCGGCCGCCGCCCAGGGTGCGCACGGTTGGGCGCGCGCGGTGCGGGCGGCCTTGGCCTGGGCCCGGGACGCCGGCTGAATGCGCGCGCTCGTCCTTGCCCTCTCGCTCTCCCTGGGCGGCGGCCATCAGGGCGGCGACCGGTGGTTCGCCCCCGACAAGCTCAAGCACTTTTTCGTGTCGGCGTTCGTCGAAAGCGCGAGCTATGGAGCGCTGCGCGCCGCCCGGGTGAATCACCATGACGCCATCGTGAGCGCTGCCGGCATTGCGGTGAGTGTTGGGGTCGCCAAAGAGCTCCACAATGCGCGCACTGGTGAGGGATTCTCGTTTCGCGACCTCACCTGGGATGCGGCCGGCACGGCGGCGGGCGCGGCGTTCCTCTCGCATGCGCGCTGATTCGCGCCGTACCACTACCCGGGTGTCACATCCCTCGATCGCCATTCGATATATTCAGTGAGTCGCGTCCGATGATGGACCGACGCCCGCCACAGCCCGGAGCTGTCGCCATGACCAATGCCGCGAACAAGACGACCACGGAAGAGCAGCCGGCTGTCGAGCGGCGATCGAACGTCGCGCTGCGATCGCTGGTGAACGAGATGCTGCAGCGGGTACGAGATCTGAGCCGTCGAACCGCGGCCTGGAGCGTCGAGGAGCGGGCGCAGGCGGAGGCGGAGCTCGAGCGAATCATGTCGCGCGTGCGGGACGAAGCATCGCGCTCACGCGCCACCCGTTAGCACGCGGGTGTCGGCAGAGAGGACGTGAAGGGTATGGCATTGAAACCGCGAACGAAATTTCTGGTGGGCGGCGCGTTGATTCTCGGGGTCGCCGCATATCTCATGACGACCGCGATCGCACAGACGGGGACATATTACATGACCCCCACCGAGCTCGCGACGAAGATCTCGCAGGATCCGTCATTCTATGGTACGGGTGTGAAGGTCGGCGCGCGCGTGGTGCCGGGATCGGTCACTCGCGAGCCCGGCGGCCGAGACATGACGTTCCGCGTTACCGACGGCGACAAGACCTATCCCGTCAGCTTCCACGGTCTCGCGCCCGACACGTTCACCGACAGCGTCGACGTTGTTATGGATGGCCGGCTCGCGCAGGACGGCACGTTCCGCGCGACGACGGTGCTGGCCAAGTGCGCGTCTCGCTACGAGAATGCGCCGGCCAAGTACCGGTCGACGCCAGGCTATCGGTCCGCGACGCCGGCGACGACCCGCACGTGATTCTCATTGGCGAGTTGTCGTTGTGGGTCGCGCTCCTCATGGCGGCTTGGGGAACGACGGCGGGATTCGCGGGCGCATACACACAACGCCGTGAGCTCATCGCGAGTGCGCGCCGCGCACTCTACGCCACGTGCGCGTTCGTCGTTCTCGCGTCTGCTGGATTGTGGACGGCGCTCCTCACGTCTGACTTCTCGTTCAAGTTCGTCGCGGCGTACACGAGCGCGAACCTGCCCGCCGTCTACAAGTTCACGGCGTTCTGGGCCGGACAGGAAGGATCGCTGCTCCTCTGGGCGCTCATACTTTCGATTTATTCCGCGATCGCGGTCTACACCGGGCGCAAGAGCAATCGCGAATTGATGCCGTGGGTGGTGCCCACGCTGTCGGCGATCGCGTTGTTTTTCATTTTGACGTTGTGCTTCGGCGCCAATCCATACACGCGCCTCGACTGGATACCGGCCGACGGCCGCGGGCTCAACCCGCAGCTGCAGAACCCGGGCATGGCGGCGCATCCGCCTAACTTGTACCTCGGCTACATCGCCACCGCCATTCCGTTCGCGTTCGCCGTCGGCGCGCTCATCGCCCGCCGGTTGGACGCCGAGTGGCTGAGCTCCGTTAGGCGGTGGGTGCTGCTCTCGTGGTTCTTCAATAGCGTCGGGATCGTGCTCGGCATGTGGTGGGCGTACGTCGAGCTGGGATGGGGCGGCTACTGGGCGTGGGATCCGGTCGAGAACGCGTCCTTCCTGCCGTGGCTCATCAATACGGCGTTCTTGCATTCGATCATGGTGCAGGAGAAGCGCGGCATGCTGCGCAAGTGGAACGTCACGCTGGTCGTATCGGCGTTCTTGTTGTCGATCTTCGGCACGTTCATCACGCGCAGCGGCGTGATCTCGAGCGTGCACGCCTTCTCGCAGTCGTCGGTCGGCTACTGGTTCCTCGGCTTCTTGATCATTGCGATCTCGGTCACCGCGTATCTCGTGGCGACGCGGCTCTCGGACCTCAAGGCGACGGCGGAGCTGGAGAGCATCTGGAGCCGCGAGGCCGCGTTCCTGTTCAACAATCTGTTGTTGTGCGGCATCGCGTTTTCGATTCTGTGGGGCACGTTGTACCCGATTCTGAGCGAGGCCGTGCAGGGTACGAAGGTCACGGTCGGTCCGCCGTTCTTCAACACAGTGAACATTCCCCTCGGGCTGGCCCTGCTTGCGCTGACGGGCATCGGCCCCCTGATCGCGTGGCGGCGTGCCTCCGTTAGGAATCTGCGCCGCCAGTTCACGGGGCCGGCGGTGTGCGGCACCCTGGTGGGGATCGCGCTGCTCGCCTTCGGGATGCGCGCGTACTATTCGGTGATCGCCTACGCGTTAGGCGGTTTCGTGCTGGCGACCATTCTGCAGGAGTTCCAGAAGGGGACGTCGGCGCGGCACCGGATGTACGGCGAGACCTACGTCGTGGCGCTGTTCCGTCTGATCGCGCGCAACCGCCGGCGCTATGGCGGGTACATCGTGCACGTGGGCGTCGTGGTCCTGTTCGCGGCGTTCGCCGGCCTCGCGTTCAAGAAAGAATTCGACGTGACGCTGCGTGCCGGCCAGACCTTCTCGGCGGTGGATGGCTTCGGCGACCACTGGACGTTCGTGAGCCAGGGCGTGTCCGACTACGATGAGCTCAATCGCCACACGACCGCCGTGCTGCTCGAAGCGCGGCGTAACGGAAAGTTCGTGGGCATGATCAAGAGCGAGAAGCGCCAGTACATCGACAGCCAGGGCAATCCGACGTTCGAGCCCGCAACCGAGGTCGGCATTCTCGACAAGCCGCACGAGGACGTCTACACCGTGCTGGCGGGCGTCATCGGTGAGGACACGGCGGAGATGCGCATCACGTTCAATCCGCTCGTATGGTGGGTGTGGTACGGCGGGATGATCATCGCGTTGGGCGGCCTGATCGTGATGTGGCCGCAGGCCGATCGTCGCCGGGCGCAGGCCGGATACGTCGCGCCGCTGGCGCCGGGCCTGGTGGACGCCGGGGCGGCGCGCTGATGCCGACGCGCCGCGGGTTTCTCGTTGCGTTAGGCGCGGGGCTCGCGACGGCGTCGATGGCGCGCGTGCTCGATGCCCAACAGCCGATCCAGGGCATGAACACCGGCACCGCCAACGTCCCGATGGACGAGGGCCGCTACCGTCCGGTGCGGCTCCCGGCGCGCGGCACGGGTCCGTCGATGACCGATGCCCAACGGGACGCGTTGGAGCACAAGATCCATTGCCAGTGCGGATGCAACCTGGACGTCTTCACATGCCGCACGACGGACTTCAGCTGCCAGGTGTCCCCGCCCATGCACCACGACGTGATGGCGCTGGTGGCGGGCGGCTATTCGGCCCAGGAGATCATCACCGCGTTCGTCGGCGTGTACGGCGAGCGCGTGATGATGGAGCCGTCGCGGCGCGGGTTCGACCTCACCGCGTGGGTGATGCCGTTCGTTGCGTTAGGCGGCGGCACGGCGCTCGTCGTTGCGCTGCTGCGCCGGTGGCGGCGCCCGGCGGCGGACACGGCGTCGGTCACGACGCTGCCCGTGACCGCGACGCCCGATGAGCTGAGCCGGCTCGATCGACTGGTGCGGCACGACGACGCATGATGCCACTGATTCTGGGGACGGTGCTCGCCCTCGCCGCCCTCGCGTTCGTCCTCGTTCCGCTCTTCGCCGCGCCGCGTCCGGTCGACGCGCCCGCGCCGGCGCCGGAGGCGGAGTCCGGCACGTCGGCCGTGGCGGTCGCCGCGCTGCGCGAAGTGGAGTTCGATCGCGAGACCGGCAAGCTCTCCGACTCGGACTACACGGCGCTCAAGGCCGCGTACACGCGCGAGGCGCTGGCGGCCTTGCGCGCCGAGGATGCCGCGCCGGCGCGGGTGAGCGACGCCGAGGTCGAAGCGATGATTCTCGCGTACCGCGCGCCGCACCGCGCGTGCGCGACGTGCGGCCCCCGTCCCGAGGCGGACGCGATCTACTGCTCGACGTGCGGACGGTATCTGGCCGGCGCGTGCGCCCGGTGCGGCGCGAGCGTCACCGAAGCGGGCGCGCGCTATTGTCCGGCCTGCGGCGCCACCCTCGCTGCCTAACGGAAGCCCGGCCCGCGCCCGATCGTTAGAGCTCCAACCGCTCCAGCCGCCTCACCGCCACGGAGAGCGGCACGAACGTGGCGGTCAGGCAGACGACCAGCGCCAGCGCGAATCCCACCACCATGTCCGTCGGGTCGGCCACCGTCCCGAACGCTTCCTGGCTCAGGTACGCGTACACCGGCCGCGCCTCGAGCAGCACCACGGCGCCGATCAACACCGCCGACGACAGCATGAACACCAGTCCGCCGAACGACGTCGGAATCTGCGCCGCGTTCTCCGTCTCGAACGCGGGAAGATCGCGCCTAACCCGAGCGCCAGCGCGGCGACCGCGAAGGTGAGGAACGCGATCGTGAACACCGACACGGCGTAGATGAACGGGGTCACCTGGAGCAGCACGTTGGTGACGCCCACGATGAGCAGCGCGAGGACCAGCAGCGGAAGCGTCCCCATCCAGTACTTGGACCACAGCAGCTCGCGCATCGGCAGCGGGCTCGACCGAGCAGCCACATCTGCGGCCCTCGAGCGATCACCGCCGGGAAGATGAACCGCGCCGCGATCGACGCCAGCACGAACCCCGCCAGCCCGAGATTGAGGAACGACACCACGTTCACGAGCAGAAACCCGATGCCCTCGTCCGCGTGAGCGGCAGAGACTTGATGTTGAACAGGTACACGACCACCAGCACCGCCAGCAGGATGAGCTGGCTCCACTGGGTGGTGTCGCGGAAGAACAGCCGCATTTCCTTGCACACGAACTCGCGGCGGAGCACGCCTGAACGGAGACAGCGCCCACCGGCCGGCGCGCGCGAGCGTGCCGGCGCGGGCCCACTGCTGCGCGCCCTCCTGCGCCTTGGTGAACCCGGCGGCATAGAGCGCGCGTGCAGCATCGCGCCGAACACCATGCCGCCGCCGCCGTGCTCCACAGCAGATACAGCGGCAGCAGATCCAAGCGATCGGTGAGCGAGCTCATGATCGCGCGCTGCACCCATTCGCTGGGCAGGAAGGGCGATGTGGGCGTGCGCAGCAGCGCGATGAAATCGAGCAGCGTGCGCAGCCCTTCGGGGCGCGCCAACTGCTCGGGCCGCATCAGCCGGAACAACAACACCAGCGCGCCGACGGCCAGCACCGCGACCAGCTCAACAGGTCGCGCGTGCGGCGAGCGGGGAAGACGTTGACCAGCACCAGGGTGAGCGCGGCGCCGACCGCCGCCGGGATGACCAGGAACGGCAGCATCGCCGCCTAACGCAAGAACCACGAACACCGCGCCGCCGTCGTACACGACGCCGTAGGCGGCCAGGATCGGGACCGCCATCAGCACCACCATCCAGGACGAGTGGACCAGCGTCTCGCCCAGCTTGGCGACGTAGAGCCTGAGCCAGTCCACGGGCGACGACACCAGCAGGTCCAGGTCCCTGGCGAGAAAAAAGCTCGACAGCGCCGTGATGATGTTCGACAGCAGCAGAATGGCGAAGAACGAGCAACACCAGGCCCAGCAGCTTGCCGGCGAGCAGCGCGCCCGATCTCCGGCGCGCTCTGAAGTAGCGGAGGATGCGGTACCAGCACCAGCATACACGCCGAACCAGAAGCAGCGCGCCGATCGACCGTCAGCATCAGCCAGCGCCACGTCCCGCTGCGCCCCGCGCTCCTGCGCGCAGCCGGTTGCGCACCGTGCGCCACTTGGGCGACAGCACGTGCGCCAGCGACGGCGCCGGCATCGCCGACGCGTGGGCGCGTCAGGCATCCAGCACCTCGACCAGCTCGCGCGCCGCGCGCCCGCCGGTGAGCTTGAGGAACAGCTCCTCCAGGCCGCGCTGTCCCGATGCTTCGGCGCCGGCCACCAGCTCCGCCATCGTGCCCGTGGCGCGCGATCTTGCCGTTCTGGATGATCGCGATCCGGTCGCACATCGTCCTCGGCGACCTCGAGCGTGTGCGTGCTCATCAGCACGGTGTCCGCGGCCCGTGTACTCGCGGAACAGGTCCTTGAGGAGGCGCGCCCCCTTCGGATCGAGCCCCACCATCGGCTCGTCCACCACGATCACCTCGGGCCGGTGCAGAAGCGCGCTCGAAATGATGAGCTTCTGCCGCATGCCGTGGCTGTAGCTCTCGACGAGCTCGTCCTTCCAGTTCGCTCAGCTCGAACAGCTCCAGCAGCTCGTCCATGCGCCGCTCGATCGTCGGGCCCTCCTGGCCGTACAGGCCGGCCACGAAGCGCAGGAACTCGGCGCCGCGTCAGTTTGTCGTAGACGAACGGCCGGTCGGGGATGAAGCCTAGCTTCGCCTTGGCCGCGACCGGATTGACGCTGACGTCGTCGCCGCCGATGCGCACCGTGCCGCCGGTCGGGCGCAGGATGCCGGCGATCATCCGCAGCGTGGTGGTCTTGCCCGCTCCGTTAGGCCCGAGGAAGCCGAACAGTTCGCCGGCCGGCACCTCGAGATCGAGCGCATCCACGGCGGTGAACGAGCCGTATCGCTTGGTGAGGCCGTGCAGCTGGATCATGGAGTCGGAGAGGAAGGAGGGGGTGGCGCGGGTACCACGCGCGCGGCGCGCGCGTCGCGCGGCGTCCCGCGCACCCAATTGCTGTAGGCCAGCTCGTACGCCGTGCGTCGCATCTGCATGCCGGGAATCGGATCGGCCTGTACCATCCGGCCGCCCTCATCGATCCATCCGGTGAGGCGTCCGCCATGTTGCTCCTCGATGCGCCACGCGTGCACCGAATCCTGATGCGCCGGGATCCAGCGATGTCCCGTGGCATTGAACGTCGCGCTGTCGGGCAGCACGAACAACGATTCCGCGGTCACCGCGATGGTCGTCAAGGCCGACGAATCGGTGGCCGGGTCGAAGACCTCGTAGGTGAAGCGCTGGCCGACCTTGGGACGTTCGCCTAACGCGATGATCATCGGGACCATCGTCGGCAGGAAGAGCGGCGCGGTGAGCCTGAACCGTCGGGTGATCTTGTGCGCGGATTTTCCGGTGATGCTGAGCGCGAGCAGCGTGTCGTTCACGACGGTGCCGCACGCACGATACGGCCCCGTGTCCGCGCCCAACTCGTAGCAGAACCCGGTGAGGCGCAGCGCACGCGTGAGCGATACCGTGAGCCGTGCGGCCAGCCGCGCGCCGCCCTGCACGTCGGCCACCACGAAATCGGATATGCGGACACGCGTTTGTGTCGTGTCGATGGTCGACGAGGCGAACCCGATCTGGTTCTCGCCGTCGGAAACGGCGTAGTAGTCGGCGCCGGGCGACACGAAGAGGGCCGCCCGCTCGAGTCGCGCCGCCTCACCGCCCGCGAATTGCCGGCGCGCGAGGGTGGCCAGGCCGCCGGCCCACAGCGCCAGGATCGCGCCGGCCGCCATCACGCGCGGCCGCATCAGCGGGTCGCTCTCGCCACCGCGGCGCGAAACACGTCCTGCTCCATCGATGACTCGACGACGATCGTGACGCGCGAGGGGAACCGGGCGCGCGCAACGTGCGGCGCGATCACCGACGCCATGACGTCGGCGCTCTCCTCGAGATCGAGGTTGCCCGCGCCTAACCCAAACGGCGCGCACGCCAGGTGCTCGATCTGCCAATCGGCCGCGCGCTGGAGCGCGCTCAAGAGCGCGCGGCGAACGCCGCCATCGGACGCCGGTTCGGTGGCGCTCGAGAATGACCGCGCTCACGAGCAGCTCCGCCGGCAAGTCGCCGGCGCCGGTCACCACCGCCGACCCCACGGGCAGCGGATCCTGCACCGCGAGCTGCGACCGGAGTCGCATGCCGCCGGCTTCTTCCATTCGCCGGAGCAGCGGCGTCGTCGGGCGGAGCTCGTCGGTCACGGCCCATGCGATCGCGTCGGCCGTCACGAACGCGAGGTCCTCCACCTGGACCTCGATCGGGTGCTCGGCCGCCGTCCGGTCGCCGGGTGACATCACGCGAGCGAGAGCGACGTTTCCTGGCCGATCCACGCCAGATAACGGTCGAGGCCGGCAGCCACCGGCAGCGCCAACAATTCGGGCAGCTTGTACGGATGGAGCTCGGCGAAGGCGTGCTCGATCGCGTCGACGCGCGTCGCGGCGGTCTTGAGGATCACCACGACCTCGTGCTCGTCGGCCACCTTCCCCTCCCAACGGTAGAGCGAGCGGGCGCCGGGCAGCAGGGTGCCGCACGCGATCAGGCGGCGGTCCAGGAGTGCGCGAATGAGCGTGACCGCGTCTTCGGCGCTCGAGACGGTGGTCAAGACGACCAGGGCGTCCGACTGCGACATTCGGATTTGACGGAGGGTGGCAAAAGGCGGCGGGACGATACGGCGCCGACGGACAATCTATATGACCAGCCGGCTCCCATCTCCAGCCTTCGAGACCCGGTTTGACGTCGGCATAAGGACGATCGATCCCTCGCCCCGCAAACGAGATAGCGCCGGTCGCGCCGCGCGCGGCCCACATCGGGACCCATCTCTTGACCGCGCCGGCGGGACGCCCTACCTTCGCCTAGACATCTATGCCTAGCAGGTTAGGTAACCATGGGCCGGCCCAAGAACGACGTCCTGCAGGGAACCATCGACCTGCTCGTGCTGCGCAGCCTCGACGTGCGCGGCGCGCTCCACGGGTACGCGATCACGCAGCACATCCAGCGCGGGTCCGCCGACATGCTGCGCGTCGAGGAGGGCTCGCTCTATCCGGCGCTGCATCGCATGGAGCAGGCGGGCTGGATCCGCGGGCGGTGGGGCACCACCGAGAAGAATCGCCAGGCGCGCTTCTACGCCATCACCGCCGCCGGCCGCCGGCAGCTCGAGCAGGAACAGGAGAGCTGGGTCCGCCTAACGGACGGCGTCAACCGCGTGCTTCGCTTCGCCTGACCGAACCGACACCGCCGCGGCATCGCCTCGTCCGCGGCTGGAGCGTCCCATGTCCTGGTTGCACCGACTCGCCAATACGCTGCGTCCGCGCTCGCTCTCGCGGGACCTCGATCGCGAGGTCGCCTTCCACCTGTCCGAGCGCGCGGACGACCTCGCGGCCGGCGGCATGAGCCCCGACCAGGCGGCGCTCGAGGCACGCCGCCGGTTCGGCAACCGGACGGTGCTCACCGAGCGCACGCACGATCGCGACGTGATGGTGTGGCTCGAGTCGGTCTTCGCCGACGTCCGCTACGCCGGCCGCACCCTGGTCGCGCACCCCGGCTTTACCGCCGTCGCCGTCCTGTCGCTTGCGTTAGGCCTGGGCGCCAACACCGCCATCTTCTCGCTCGCCGACGCCGTCATCCTGCGCTCGCTGCCGGTCCGCGATCCGGCGCAGCTGATGATGGTGGAGCCGCGCGACCGGGACCATCCGGGTCCGTCGCCGCGTGCCGACGTCGAATTCACGAACCCCATCTGGGAGCAGATTCGCGATCACACGCACGTGTTCACGGGCGTGTTCGCGTACAACAGCCAGACGTTCGACTTGTCCAACGGCGGACTCGTCCGCCACACCAACGGCGCGATCGTGAGCGGGGCCTTCTTCGACGTGTTAGGCGTGCAGTCCATCGCCGGGCGGCTCCTCACCACGGGTGACGATGTGCGCGGATGCGGCGGCGTGGCCGTGGTGAGCGGTGGATTTGCGTCGCGCGAGCTCGGCGGAGCCGCGGCCGCCGTCGGGCGCACCCTCTCGCTCGACGGGCACCCGATGGAGGTCGTGGGCGTCTCCGATCCGCGCTTCTACGGGATCGAGGTCGGCCGGAAAGCCGATGTGTTCGTCCCGCTCTGCACCGAAGACCTGCTCCAAGGGCCCGGCACGCTCGACCAACGCTCGCGCTGGTATTTACAAATCGTCGGTCGCGCCGCGCCCGGCCTAACGCCGGAGGTGGTGAGTGCGAGGCTCGCCGCCGCGGGTCCGGGCATCATGGAAGCGACGCTGCCGCAAAAATGGTCCCATGCCACGCAGTCCCAATACCTGACGCGATCGTTCGGCGTCAGACCCGCCGCGTCCGGCTTCTCCGACTTGCGCCAGGAATATGACAAGCCGCTCTGGCTGCTCATGGCCGCCGTCGCGCTGGTGCTCATCATTGCGTGCGTCAACATTGCCAACCTGCTGCTCGCGCGAGGCGCTGCGCGCCAGCGCGAGATTGCCATCCGGGTGTCTCTCGGTGCGGGGCGCGCGCGCGTCGTGCGGCAACTGCTCACCGAGTGCGTGTTGCTCGCTCTCGCCGGCGCGATGTTGGGCGTGCTCTTCGCGCGGTGGGCCGATCTCCTGATCGTCGCCTGGATCTCGACGCGCCGGCAGCCGGCGGCGCTCGACCTCTCGCTCGACTGGCGCGTGCTCGGATTTACCGTCGGCGCTGCGTTAGTCACGGCCGTGCTGTTCGGCCTCGTGCCCGCGTGGCGCGCCACTCGCGTCGATGCGCATGCCCTGTTGAAGAGCGGGGGCCGTGGACTCGCCGGGGGTCGTCGCCATCGCATGAGCCGCCCCCTCGTCGCGGCCCAGCTCGCGCTGTCGCTCGCGCTGGTGACGAGCGCCGGCCTCTTGCTCACCACGTTCCGCAATCTCGCGTCGGTGGACCCCGGCTTCCGTCGCGATGGCATTGTGCTCGTGGAGACCGATCTCTCTCGCGCCACACCGGACACCGGACGCCTGCCCGCCATGGCGCGCGGGGTGCTGGACGGACTCCGCGCGATCCCGGGCGTGCGGAGCGTGAGTCAGTCCGCGTTCACGGCGATGAGCGGCTCCGGCTGGAACGATTTCGTTCTCGTGCCGGGCTACACCGCACACGACGCGAAAGATTCGTTGTCGTTCTTCAACGAGGTGGGTGAAGACTACTTCTCGACAATGGGGACGCCGCTCTTGGCCGGGCGCACGTTCACACCGGCCGACGGCGCCGGGTCGGACGCGGTGGTGATCGTCACGCGCACCATGGCGCGCCACTTTTTCGGTGTCGACAATCCGTTGGGCCGTACGTTCCGCACGCCGATCGGCGACACGGCGTCTCCGCCGTACCGCATCATCGGCGTCGTGGGCGACAGCAAATACCGGTCGCTCGATGAGACGACGCCCGCGATCGTGTACGTTCCGTTAGGCGCGAAGGCCGGCCTGGCCGGATGGGCCACGTGGAGCTACGAGGTGCGCACCGATCTCCCCGCGGCGACCATCGTTCCGGCGGTCCGCGATGCCGTTGGCCGGGTGAGCCCGTCCATCGAGATCGACGTGCACGCGCTTTCGGCGCAGATCGACGCAACGCTCGCACGCCCGCGGCTCCTGGCCACCCTGTCGGGTTTTTTTGGGGCGCTCGCGCTCGTGCTGGCGGTGGTCGGCCTGTACGGCACGCTCGCGTACGACGTCACCCGTCGGCGCAACGAGATCGGGATTCGTATGGCGCTCGGCGCCGCCTGGAAAGACGTGGTGCGCCTCGTCGTCGGCGACGCCGGACGGGTCGTCGCAGCGGGCGTCCTCGTCGGCGCGGCGCTCTCACTCGCCGCAACGCGCTTCGTGGCGTCGCTTCTCTATGGTGTAGCGCCGCAGGACGTGCGCACGCTCGTCGGAGCGACCGGCGTCCTCACGTGCACGGCGCTCATCGCGACCATGCTCCCGGCCTGGCGGGCGGCCCGAACCGATCCGACGGAGGCGCTCCGCGACGAGTAGCCGCGCGGCCTTCGCACGCGGTGCGATGACCCGCCGCTTGTAACACGACCCGCCGACGCTCACTTTTCACGGGTTATGCCCGAAGAGCTGTTGGTCGTTCGCGGCGCCCGCGAACACAATCTCAAGAACATCGACATCGCGATTCCCCGCGACCGGCTGACCGTGATCACCGGTCTCTCGGGATCGGGGAAGTCGTCGCTCGCCTTCGACACGATTTACGCTGAGGGCCAGCGCCGCTACGTGGAGTCGCTGTCCGCGTACGCGCGCCAGTTCTTCGGGCTGATGGAGAAGCCCGACGTCGACGCGATCGAGGGTCTCTCGCCGGCCATTTCCATCGAGCAGAAGTCGGCGGGACACAACCCGCGATCCACCGTCGGGACAGTCACCGAGATCTACGATTATTTGCGTCTGCTCTACGCCCGCGTCGGCACGCCGCACTGTCCCAAATGCGGCCGCGCGGTGGAGCGGCAGAGCGCGACGCAAATCGCGGACACCATTCTCTCGTGGCCCGCCAGCTCGCGTATCGAAGTGTTGGCGCCGCTCGTGCGCGGGCGCAAAGGCGAGTTCCGCGATCTCCTCGAGTCGGCGCGCAAACAGGGCTTCGTGCGCGCGATGATCGACGGGAAAGCGGCGGAGCTCGCCGATCCGCCCAAGCTCGCCAAGACGGTACAACCACAGCATTTCGGTCATCGTCGACCGCCTCGCGGCGCGCGAGGAGGATCGCAGCCGCCTAACGGACTCGCTGGAGACGGCGCTCAAGCTGGCCGACGGCCTGGTCGAGGTCGTGCGCCATGGCGGCGAGACGTCCTCCACGGCGCAGGTGTTCTCGGAGCGCTACGGCTGTCCGGAGTGCGGCCTCTCGCTGGCCGAGCTCGAGCCGCGGCAGTTCTCGTTCAATTCGCCGTTCGGCGCCTGCTCCGCGTGCGGTGGGTTAGGCACGCGGCGGGAAGTGAGCGAGGAGCTGATTCTGGGCGACGAGCGCATCTCGATTCTCGAGGGCGTGATTCTCCCGTGGGGCGAGCCGTCGGGCCACCTGCGCAAGTCGATTCTGCCCGCGCTCGCCAAGCAATACAAGTTCGATCTCAATGCGCCGTGGGGCGATCTGCCGCGCCAAGGTCCGCGAAGTGATTGTGCACGGCACCGCGGGCAAGAAAACGACGTTCCGGTTGGACACCGACTCGTTCCACGGCGAGTACCAGGGCGCGTGGGAGGGCGTGCTGTCGCACGTGCAGCGCCGCTACCGCGAAACGACGTCCGATGCGGTGCGCGTCGAGCTCGAGGAGTTCATGGTCGAGGCGCCGTGCACCGCCTGCGGCGGGCGTCGCCTCAAGCCCGAATCGCTCGCCGTCACGGTGGGCGGCACGAACATCGGCGAGCTGGTCGAGCTCTCGGTGACGGCGGCGCTCGCGTTCATGGAATCGCTGCCGCTCCGGTCTAACGGAACACCCGGACTGGATGCGTCGATCGCCGGTCCGATCCTCAAGGAAGTCCGCGAGCGGCTGCGTTTCCTCGCCGACGTCGGCCTGGACTACCTCACGCTCAGCCGCTCCGCCGAGTCGTTGTCGGGGGGCGAAGCCCAACGGATTCGGTTAGCCACGCAGATCGGATCGCGCCTCGTGGGCGTGTTGTACATTCTCGACGAGCCGTCCATCGGACTGCACCAGCGCGACAACGCGCGCCTGCTCGCCACGCTGCGCCAACTGCGCGACCTCGGCAACACGGTGATCGTGGTCGAGCACGACGAGGAAACGATGCGCGAGGCCGACCACCTCATCGACCTCGGCCCGGGCGCGGGTCGTCACGGCGGCGAGGTGGTGGCCGAGGGCACGGTCGATGAAGTGATGCGCAATCCGCGCTCGCTCACCGGACGCTACCTGAGCGGCGAGCTCAAGATCGACGTCCCCACGGCGGCCGAGCGGCGGGCGCCGCAGAAGGGCCGGATGCTGCGCGTGGAAGGGGCGCGCGCCCACAACCTGCACAACCTCGACGTCGATTTTCCGTTAGGCCTCTTCGTCGCGGTCACCGGCGTGTCGGGCTCCGGCAAGTCGACGCTGGTCGAGGACATCGTGCACCGGTCGCTCGCGCGCCACTTCTATCGGGCGCGGCTCATTCCCGGCGAGCACGACCGGATCCGCGGCCTCGAGCACATCGACAAGGTCATCGACATCGACCAGAGCCCCATCGGCCGCACGCCGCGCGTCCAATCCGGCCACGTACACCGGCCTCTTCACGCCCATCCGCGAGCTCTTCGCCGAGCTGCCCGACGCGAAGATCCGCGGCTACGGGCCGGGCCGCTTCTCGTTCAATGTGAAGGGCGGCCGCTGCGAAGCGTGCCAGGGCGACGGTCTGGTGAAGATCGAGATGCACTTTCTCCCCGACGTGTACGTGCCCTGCGAGGTCTGCAAGGGCAAGCGCTACAACCGCGAGACGCTCGAGGTCCGGTTCCGCGGCGCGTCGATCGCCGACGTGCTCGACCTGACCGTCGAAGACGCGGCGACGTTCTTCGCCAACCAGCCTCGCGTTAGGCAGAAGCTCGAGACGCTGGTCGACGTCGGCCTGGGCTACGTCCACCTGGGCCAAAGCGCCACCACGCTCTCAGGCGGCGAGGCCCAACGCGTGAAGCTCGCCACCGAGCTCTCCAAGCGCGACACCGGCCGCACGTTCTACATTCTCGACGAACCGACCACCGGCCTCCACTTCGAGGACGTCCGCCTCCTGCTCCGCGTGCTCCACCGCTTGGTCGACAAGGGCAACACCGTGCTCGTGATCGAGCACAACCTGGACGTCATCAAGACCGCTGACTGGATCATCGATCTGGGCCCCGAAGGCGGCGGCAGAGGCGGACGAATCATCGCCACCGGGACACCCGAAGAAGTGGCCCACACCAATGGTTCTTCCACCGGAGACTTCTTGCGGAAGGTACTTTCACCTCCGGTGAAGACATCAAGCGCGCGCACACGCCCCCGTCGCGCCGAAGCCGAGCACGCGAACCCATGATGGCCACCCGCCCTCTTCCCTCTTCCCGCTTCCCTCAGCGCGCGCCAGCGCGCGCTTCCCTCTAATGGTGTCCATTCTCGACATCATCGGCCCGATCATGGTCGGCCCGTCGTCGTCGCACACGGCGGGCGCCTGTCGCTTGGGGCTGCTCACGCGCATGCTGGTCGGCGGCACGCCCCAACGCGCACGGATCGAGCTCCACGGCTCGTTCGCCCGCACCGGCGAGGGCCACGGCACCGACAAGGCGCTCGCCGGTGGTTTGTTAGGCATGCGACCCGACGACGAGCGCCTCCGCGACGCGCTCGACATCATGGAGCGGGAAGGCCTCGACTACACGTTCGAGAAGACGTCCCTCGACGATGACGCGCACCCGAACACCACGCGCATCACGGCGCTGCACGACGGGTTCGAGGTCGTCGTCGTCGGCTCGTCGTTAGGCGCAGGCCGCATCCGCCTCTCCGAGGTCGACGGCTTTCCCGTCGACATCTCGGGCAGCCTGCCGACCCTGGTCCTCATCGCCGAAGACCGCCCGGGCTCCGTGGCGCGCATTGCGGGCCTCCTGGCCGACGAGCGCATCAACCTCGCCACCATGCGCGTCACGCGCAAAGAACGCGGCGGCGACGCCTTCATGGTGATCGAGCTCGACGATGCGCCGAGCGTCGAGGCCACCACGCGCATTGGCGCGCTCGACTGGGTGCGCTGGGTGCGCGCGCTGGAAAAGGTCGGAGGCTAACGCAATGTTCCGCTCGCTCGCCGATGCCATCCAGGCGGCCGAATCGCGCGGCGCATCCCTGGCCGACGTCGCGCTCGATGCCGAATCCAAAGACCAGGGTCGCGACCGCACCGACATCCGTGCCGCGCTCGAGCGCGCGCTCCGCGTGATGCGCGCTGCCGTCTCGCGCGGCATGGTGGGCGACCTGTACTCGGCGTCCGGACTCGTCGGCGGCGACGCGGCGAAGGTGCGCGCGAGCCACGATGGCCCCCTCGCCAACACGGCGTTCCACGAAATCCTCGCGCGCGCGCTCGCGGTGCAGGAAGTGAATGCGGCCATGGGCGTCATCGTCGCCGCGCCGACCGCCGGCGGCGCGGGCGTCCTGCCGGCTGTGCTCACCGGTCTCGCCGACTCGCGCGGCATCGATGACGCGCGCGTTGTGAGCGCGCTCGCGACGGCGGGACTCATCGGCGCCGTGATCGCCGAGCGCGCATCGCTCTCCGGAGCGGAAGGCGGATGCCAGGCGGAGACCGGCGCGGCCGCGGCGATGGCGGCCGGATCCGCCGTCGAGATGCTGGGCGGCACACCGGCCCAAGTTGGACACGGCGTCGCGCTCACCATGCAAGGCATGCTCGGATTGGTCTGCGATCCGTTGGGCGGACTGGTCGAGCTCCCGTGCGTGTTTCGCAATGCCACCGGCTCGGCGATCGCGCTCGCCGGCATTGAGATGGCGCTCGCGGGCGTGACGTTCGCGATTCCTGTCGATGAAGTGATCGACACGATGGGCGAGATCGGGCGCGCCATGGATGTGCGCTACCGCGAAACCGCTGGCGGTGGTTTGGCGGCGACGCCAACGGGCCGACGCCTCGCCCGCGAGCGGCTGGTCCAGATACGCCGGTCCACGCACTGACCCGGGCGTCTGTTGGCGGCTCAACCAGGGAAGTATCTTCCCGCTGAGGACTTGCCCCTGCGTGAAACGTCGCGCGCGCACATTGCGTACGGTGACACAGGCGGAGTTCACGTCCCACGGTTGCGATACAGGCATCACGGCGTACGCGCTGCCAGACTCCGTCCCAAGACCCCGAGTCAACGGCCCATGGTCACTAGAGAAGAGATCGAAGACTTCCTCGACCGGTTGTCCATCGACGGTGCGAGCCACGCGGAGATTCATCCGGGCATGTGGATCGTGCGTCCCGGCGGCGAGCTCGACGCCGATGTGGTGGTGCACTATTCGCCCCCGGTGTTGCTGCTCCGCATGAAGGTGATGGACCTGCCCAAAGATGCGAAGGCGGGCGCCACGCTCTCGCGGCGGCTGCTCGAGCTCAACGCGAGCGAGTTGGTGCACGGCTCCTACGGCATCGAAGGCGACGCCGTCGTCCTAACGGAAGCCATGGAGTTGTCGCACCTCGACTACGATGAGTTTCTCGCCGCGTACGAATCGATGACGCTTGCGCTCGCATCGCACCTGCGCGAGCTGGCGCCGTATCGAGAGGATCGGTGAGCCATGGGTCTTTTCGACCGTCTTTCCTCGCTGATCAAATCCAACATCAACGATCTCATCTCCTCGGCCGAAAATCCCGAGAAGATGTTGAATCAGATCTTGATCGACATGCGCACGCAGCTCGCCAAGGCCAAGCAGCAAGTGGCCGCGGCGATCGCCGACGAGACGTCGCCTTCGCGATCAGGTCGACAGCGAGTATAAGGAAGGCCAGGAGTGGGAGCGCCGAGCGATGCTCGCGGTGCAGGAAGGCCGCGACGATCTCGCCAAGCAGGCGCTGCTCCGCCAGAACGAGCACGCCACAGCACGCCCAGCAGCTCGAGGCCACCTGGCAAGCGCACCGAGTCGAGACCGAGAAGCTCAAGAATTCGCTGCGCGACCTCAACGACAAGATCGAAGAGGCCAAGCGCAAGAAGAATCTGCTCATCGCGCGCCAGAAGCGCGCCGAAGCGCAGAAGCACATCCAGGAAACGATGTCGTCGATGTCGGAGAAGTCCGCGTTCGAGGCGTTCGAGCGGATGGAAGACCAAGATCGAGGACAACGAGCGCCGCATGCTCGCCAACGCCGAGATCGACGAGGAGTTCAGCGGCGACCGCCTAACGCAAGCACTTCAAGGTGCTCGAGAAGGGTGCGGTGGCGGCCAACGCCGACCGCAGTTGCTCGCGCTCAAGCAAAAGATGGGGCATGCTGCCCGCCGGCGTGCCAGCGCAGAACCGCCAGCTCGGCGGCGGCGCTCGGCCTAACGAAGAGACGTGCACGCGGAAATCGAGGACGACCACGGCGGCGCACCCGGGGAGGGCAAGAAGCCGGCGTGACGCGGCACCGCGGGTAGCGGTCCGGGCAGCACGAGTGCAACGGCGGCGGGCGGGTCGCCGCGATTCGCTTTGCCGCCGTCCTCGCGGCCACTGTCCTCGCTGCTCCGTTGCTCCTGCTCGATTCCACCGCCGACTCCTTCTGCTGCTGTTCCTTGCCGTCCTCATCTCGCCGTCTATTTCGGCGCGGTCGCCGACGGCATCGAGCGGCGCTTCGCATGGCCGCGCCGGGCGGCGGTCGCGCTGCGCGATCGTCGGCACGCTCGCGTGCTGGTCGGCTTCATGTGGCTCGCTCGTCCCGCCGGTCGATCGAGCAGACGCAGGCGCTGGTCAAGGGCCTCCCCGATACCATCCTCCGGTGGGACAGCGGCATCGCCAGGCGCTCGCGCGCAACCCGGCGCTGCGCTCGCGTCTGGAATGCCGGACAACACCGCGTCCTGCTCGCCGTGCTCGAGCAGGCCTCGCGCTACTTCGCCGGGGGTCCTGCCCAAGTTGTTCGGCGCGCGGCGAGCTTCATCGATCGAGATCGTGTCCGTCGCTGGTCATGGGCGTGTATCTCGCGCGGCATCCGGGCTCTATCGCGAAGTCTCATCTCGCTCTTCCCGCCGCTGCACCGCGACCTCGTGCGCGACGTCCTCACCGATCTGTCGCGGACGCTGCGTGCCTGGATCGTCGGACAGCTGACGTCGATGACGCTGCTCGGCATCCTCACCGCGATCGGACTCTGGGTCCTTAGGCGTGCCCTACTGGCTGACGTTCGGCCTGTTCACCGGCGCTCGCGGCCATCGTGCCGTTCTTCGGCACGCTCGTCTCGACGCTGCTGCCGGCGCTGTTCGTGCTGGGCGCGTCCAGCGGCGGCGGCAGGCGCTCGCCGTCGTCGGGTTGGGCGTGCTCGTGCACTTGATCGAGGGCGAACCTGGTCTCGCCGCTCATCATGCAGCGGCAAGGTCGAACCTGCCGCCGGTGCTCACCATGCTGAGCGTGCTCATCATGGGGAAGCTCCTCGGCCCGGTCGGCCTGCTGGTCGCCGTACCGATCCTCGTCCTCGTCGACGTCATCGTGCGCCGCGTCCTCATGAACCGGATCTACGAAGGACACGGCTTCCGCCGCTTCGTGCGCGACCGCGCGTTCGTCGTCAAAGCCCCCGCGCCCGAGACCGACGTCCTCGTGCCGGCGCATCCTCCGGACGTCCTCAGCCGCGCCGAGTCGTCGGCGGCCAGGCGCGTCGCCTAACTGAAACCTCATGTCGTCCGACCTTCGCTTTCTGATCCTCGTCGAGGGCCAGTTCGGCCCGCTCTCGTCCAAGACCGCCAACTCCTGCATCCGCTATACGCCCGGCCGCGTCGCGGCGGTCATCGACTCGCAGTTCGCCGGCCAGGTCGTGCACGACGTCCTCGGATTCGGCGGCGACATCCCGGTTGTCGGGACGCTCGCCGACGGCCTGGCCACCCATCCCACCGCGCTGCTCATTGGCGTCGCGCCGCAAGGCGGACGCCTGCCTAACGACTGGCGCGCGACCATTGTTGGCTCCATTGACGCGGGCCTCGACGTCTGGAGCGGCCTCCACACCTTCCTCACCCACGACGCCGAGTTCGTCGAGCATGCGAAGGCTCGCGGCGTTACGCTGCATGACCTCAGGCTGCCGCCCCATGACCTCCCGGTCGCGGCCGGCCGCGTGCGCGAAGTTGACGCGACGATTGTGCTGACGGTCGGGAGCGATTGTAACATCGGCAAGATGACCGCCGCCCTCCAGGTCCGTGACGGCCTCGCCCAACGCGGACGCGCCGTCCGATTCGCCGGCACCGGGCAAACCGGCATCCTCATCGAAGGATGGGGCATTGCCGTCGACGCCGTCATCGCCGACTTCATCGCCGGTGCCGCCGAACGCCTCGTCCTCGAAGCGCGCCCAGGGCGCCGACATCGTGCTCGTCGAAGGGCAGGGATCGGTCATCCACCCGGGATACTCGGGCGTCACGCTCGGACTCCTCCACGGATCGCTGCCGCACGCCCTCGTGCTCTGCACGCAGCCGTCGCGCACGACGATCACGAATAATCCGTGGATCGTCATCCCGCCCATCGCCGACATCATCGCGATGCACGATGCGCTCACGCGACCGCTACGCCACGCGCCCGTCATCGCGCTGAGCGTGAACACCTACGACCTCTCCGATCACGCTGCGCGCGACGCGATCGCTCGCGCCAGTGACGAAACCGGATTGCCCGCCACCGACCCCGTCCGCTACGACCCCGAACCGATCGTCCAGGCGATCGACGCGTTCCACGCGAACCGCACCCGCAATACTTCGCCCCGACCCGCGGCGATTCGATAACGGAGCGCCGCGGCCCCGCCGCGAGATTGTCGCCTGATCCTCGCGGCGGGGCCCGTACGCGCCGCCGAATGTGTACGGTTTTGCACGGATGGAATGTATGTCGGTCTCGCCCGCCGCGTCGCGGCCTAACGAGTATGGCGGCCTGGTCGTCCGCGGGTTGCGCAAGTCCTTTCTGGCGGGCGTCCAAGGGTGCCATGCGCGGGCGCGCGTGCTCCATGACGTCGACCTCGACATCCGCGCCGGCGAAATCGTCGGGATTTGCGGCGCCGTCGGCAGCGGCAAAACTACGCTGCTGCTGTGTATGGCGGGCCTGCTCAGGCCGGATGCCGGGACCATAACCGTGTGCGGCGCCGCGCCCGGCCGCCTCACGAGCTACGTCGCGCCCGCTTCGCCTAACGAAGCGTTGACGCCAAGCCAGCGCCTCGGTCGCGCCTTGGCCGTCGGCTCACCCATCGTCCTGCTCGATGGCGTGCTCGCCGACCTCTCGACAGGTGCCGGTGCACTGTTGGGCCAGCTCGCGAGCCGCGGAATGACCATCGTCGCCGCGGAGCGCGAGTGGATGCGCCTCGAACCCGTGGTCGAACGCATGATGACGCTGCACGAGGGCACCATTCGCGTGACCAATGCCGTCGCCGCATCGGTCCATGCGCCGGTCACATTGCGCGTCGCGGAGTCTAACGGACGCGAGGGCTATCGGTGAATCGGGCCAGCGTCCCCGCCGGCCTCAGCGCAGGTAGCGCTCCGCCGCCCGCGCCAACGCCTCGTCGTCGTCGCGACGGGCACGCTCGAGCAGACGCTCCACGTCCGGGCGCAAAGCATCAGCTCCCCAATAGTAGCCCGTCGCCTCCTCGGCGCTCTCGGTTTCGCCGTCCAGCGATGCGCGGAGCATCACATTGGCCGCCGCCGCCAGGAATCCCGGATCGTCGCGCGGCGGCAACTCGAACCTGCGCCTGGGACCGCCGGCGCCCCCCGCGTCCTCGTTCACAAACGCTCGCGACATCGCGCTCTCCCCGCTCGCTGCCCAACTCGAGCGACATAGCAGCTCCGGTCTTCGCCGGCGCCGCAGTGCAGCCACTCGTTCCGTTGACCCACCCACCCGCGCCGCCTAGCTTGCCCGCTCAGCATCCCGCCGGACTAGTCGCTCACGAGAGCATGCCCGATTTCCGCCTCTACAATACTATGACCCGCGGCGCAGAGACATTCGCGCCGCAAGACGGCCACACGGTCCGCATGTACACGTGCGGACCCACGGTCTATAACCCCGCCCATCTGGGGAATTTTCGCACGTTCCTGTTCGAGGATCTCTTGCGCCGCACCCTGCGACTCGCGGGCTGGAAAGTCCTCCAGGTCATGAACCTCACCGACGTCGACGATAAAATCATCAAGCGAGCCGACAAAGCCGGCGTCACCATTACAGAGATCACCGAACCAGTCACCGCCTCCTTCCAAAAAGACCGCGAGTTCCTCCGCATCGAATCGGCGGAGGTCTATCCGAAAGCCACCGGCCACATCGGCGAAATGATCGCCCTCGTCCAGCAACTCATGGAAAAGGGCCTCGCATACCAAGCCGAAGACGGCTCCGTCTACTTCGCCATCGCCCGATTCCCCGGGTATGGCCGCCTCTCACGCCTCGATACCCGCGACATCAAGCCGGGCGCACGCGTGATCGCAGGACGACTACAACAAAGAAGACGCCGCGACTTCGCGCTCTGGAAAGCGGCAAAGCCCGAGGACGAACGCACCGCAGCCGCCTGGGACTCTCCCTGGGGCCGCGGTCGCCCCGGCTGGCACCTCGAATGCTCGGCGATGGCGATGAGATACCTGGGCGATACACTCGATATCCACGGTGGCGGCGTCGACCTCATCTTCCCGCACCACGAGGATGAAATCGCCCAATCAGAAGGGGCCACGCGGCGAACCCTTTCGCGGTTCTGGTGCCACGGCGAGTTCCTGCTCACCGACGGCGCCAAGATGGCCAAGCGGATCGGTAATGTTATGACGTGGGCGACTTGCGCGAGTCCGGTGTCGGTGCCGCCGCGCTGCGGCATTTCGTTTTCTCGTCGCACTACCGCCAACAGCTTAACCTCACCGAAGACGCGCTCGAAGCCTCGCAGCGCGCGGTGCGCAGAGTTGGTGAGTTCGCCGCACGACTCTCCGCCGCAACCCACGGCACTCAGGGACTCGCGGAAGCCGCCGACACACTCGAACGAGATGCCAAAGCGGCCCTCTTCGATGATCTCAACGCGCCGCAAGCCGTCGCCGCCTTGTTCGATTTCATCCGCCGCGCCAATGGCGAGCTCGACCAGGCGTCCGAAACCAATCGTCCGCCGCCCTCGAACGCGCACGCACCGCGTTCGCAACCGTCAACGGAGTCCTCGACATCGTACCCGATGCCCCAGCCGTCGACCCACAAGTCGAGTCCTGGATCGTTGCCCAACTTGCCAGTCGCGACAAGCTAGAGCTCGGCGTGATTTCGCAACGGCTGATGCGCATCCGCCGCGAACTCGATGCCCGCGGCATCGCCATCGAAGACACGCCACTCGGCACCAAATGGAAGAAGGTGCGGTGACAGGAGATAGCACCAGGGTCCCGCGCTTGACTGCCTCAAAAGCGGTGAGTATGCTACATGTCTCGCGCAAAAACGCCGTGTGCTGACGTAGCTCAATTGGCAGAGCAGCTGATTTGTAATCAGCAGGTTGCGAGTTCGATTCTCGCCGTCAGCTCTGGAGCGTCAGCACGTCGTAATGGTTGCGACATCGGTGGAGTCGGCTGCGTGCGGGAATGGTGGGGTACCCAAGCGGCCAACGGGAGCAGACTGTAAATCTGCCGGCTTAACGCCTTCGAAGGTTCGAATCCTTCCCCCACCATGGGTGATGAAAGCCGGTCACCATCGGCGCAGTGCCGGGAGATGCGAAGCCTAAGCGTCACTCGGACGTTAGGCAAGGGCAGTGCGGGTAATGCGGGAGTAGCTCAGTTGGTAGAGCGCAAGCCTTCCAAGCTTGATGTCGCGGGTTCGAGCCCCGTCTCCCGCTCGCTTCGCTCGAGAACGCAGTGAGAGGAAAGGAGACAGGAGAGCGAACGATGAGGCGGCGTGAGTGCCAATCGCGGTGCACGGGAGTGGAACTACGAGGCGCTCGCGTAGCTCAGTTGGTAGAGCACACCCTTGGTAAGGGTGAGGTCATCGGTTCAATCCCGATCGCGAGCTTTGAGGCGAAAGAGCGAGCGGCAGCGCGAGGCGCTGACACCAGAGACAGATCGGGTCAGGGGTAGGGCGACGAATGCGTCGCCCGGGGTAGGCGAACACCAATTACGGAGTCAGAGAACGCAGCCATGGCCAAGGCAAAGTTTGAGCGGACGAAGCCGCATGTGAACGTGGGGACGATTGGGCACGTGGATCATGGGAAGACGACGTTGACGGCGGCGATCACGGCGGTACAGGCGAAGCAGGGGTTGGCGCAGTAGGTGGCGTTCGACCAGATCGACAAGGCGCCGGAGGAGCGGGAGCGGGGGATCACGATCGCGACGGCGCATGTGGAGTACGAGACGGCGCAGCGGCACTATGCGCACGTGGATTGTCCGGGGCATGCGGACTACGTGAAGAACATGATCACGGGGGCGGCGCAGATGGACGGGGCGATCCTGGTGGTGAGTGCGGCGGACGGGCCGATGCCGCAGACGCGGGAGCACATTTTGTTGGCGCGGCAGGTGAATGTGCCCTACATCGTGGTGTTCATGAACAAGGTGGACATGGTGGACGATCCGGAGTTGTTGGATTTGGTGGAGTTGGAGGTGCGGGAGTTGTTGAGTTCAGTATCAGTTTCCGGGGGACGAGACGCCGGTGATCACGGGGGAGTGCGTTGAAGGCGTTGGAGAGTCGCGGATCCGAAGAGTGAGTATGGGCAGAAGATTGGGGAGTTGATGGGGGCGTTGGACAGCTACATCCCGGTGCCGAAGCGGGAGGTGGACAAGCCGTTCTTGATGCCGGTGGAGGATGTGTTTTCGATCACGGGGCGGGGGACGGTGGCGACGGGGCGGATCGAGCGGGGGAAGGTGAAGGTGGGGGACGAGATGGCGTTGGTGGGGTTTGGGAGTGACAAGAAGACGGTGGTGACGGGCGTGGAGATGTTTCGGAAGTTGTTGGATGATGGGCAGGCGGGGGACAACGTGGGGTTGTTGTTGCGGGGGGTGGACAAGGAGGAAGTGGAGCGCGGGATGGTGTTGGCGAAGCCGGGGTCGATCACGCCGCACACGCAGTTTCGAGGCGGAGGTGTACGTGTTGACGAAGGAGGAGGGGGGCCGGCATACGCCGTTTTTCAAGGGGTATCGGCCGCAGTTTTATTTTCGGACGACGGACGTGACGGGGGCGGTGGAGTTGCCGGAGGGGACGGAGATGGTGATGCCGGGGGACAACATGCAGATGACGATCGAGTTGATCACGCCGATCGCGATGGATGAGGGGCTGCGGTTCGCGATCCGCGAAGGCGGCCGCACCGTCGGCGCGGGCGTCGTCACCAAGATTCTCAAGTAACAGCGGGTTGGGGTCTGGGGTCGGGATTCGGGAACAACTCCAACCGTAGTCCGTCCCGAACGCCATGACCCCGACGCCAGACCCTTTTTCATAGCATGATCAATGCCTAGAGAAAAAATCATTCTCGCCTGCGAGAGTTGTAAGAACCGCAACTACTTCACCGCGAAGAACAAGCGCACGCACCCGGAGCGCGTCGAGTGGAAGAAGTACTGCCCGCGGTGCAACAGTCATCGGTGCATAAGGAAACGAAGTAGAATGGCGGTCGATGTCAGACAGTCGCGAAGCGCAGCCAGCCGAGGTGGCCAGCGGCGTCAGCTCCGGCGTTGCCGGCCCGTATTGTTGCCTTGGTACGATCGCTGACCGAGCAGTATCGGAAGCATGAGATGCGCAATGTCACGTGGCCCGATCACGCGACCAGCTCCGCACAGATGTCACGATCGCGGTCATCGTGTTCGTCGCTCGGTCATCGGCGGCGGTCATCGCCCTGATCGATTTCATCCTGCAAGCAGGTCTCTGGTCCGTTGGATTCCATCAGCTCTTCGCGAGACGTAGGCGTGGACCACTCGCTGGTATGCGATCCAGACGACCGCGGGCCACGAGAACAAGGTGCGCTCGCTGATTGCAGCGCCGCATCGAGCAGGATCCGCGTGCCCGCCGAGGAGCGCGCGATCCGGCAGGCGCTCGTGCCAACGCAGGAAGTCGTCGAGATCAAGAACGGCAAGAAGGTGAATGTCGAACGGAAGATCTACCCGGGGTACGTGCTCGTCGAGATGGTGATGAACCAGGAGACCATCCACACGATCAACAGCATCCAGGGCGTCATCAAGTTCGTCGGGCACGAGCGCGCTCCCGCAGCCGCTGCGGCCCGAAGAGGTCAACCGGCTGCTCGGGTATCGCCGACGAATACGGAGCCCGAAGAGCCGAAGGAAGAGATTCCGTTCCTGGTCGGTCAGGCGGTCGCGATCACCGAGGGGCCGTTCACGCGATTTCAACGGCACGGTCGAAGAAGTCATGCCGGACAAGGGCAAGGTCCGGGTGTCGGTGTCGCTGTTCGGTCGGCCGACGAGCGTGGAGCTGGATTACCTGCAGCTGAAGGCTACTGACGCGCGCTGCGCGCGCGTCGAGAGTAGACAAGGAGCGAGGCGAGGCGGGCGGTAGGATTGGGATGAGGGTCTCCTTCTCCTTTCAGGAGTTCTCCTCTCTACGTGGCGCGTGAGCGCCGTCGCCGACCACAGCGACGGAAAACAATAGTGGGAGCGTTTACGCGAGTGAGGACCGATGGCGAAGAAAATCGACGGGATTCGTGAAGCTGCAGATCCCCGCTGGCCGTGCGAATCCGGCGCCCCCGGTGGGCACGGCGCTCGGTCCGCAGGGGATCAACATCATGGCGTTCTGCAAGGAGTTCAACGCGAGGACGCAGTCGCAGGACGGCATCCATCCTGCCGGTCGAGGTGACGATCTTCTCAGGACAAATCGTTCACCTTCATCACCAAAACGCCGCCGGCGGCGATCCTGCTGAAGAAGGAAGCCGGGGTCGAGAAGGGCTCGGGGACGCCGAACCGGCACAAAGTCGGAAGCGTCACGCAAGCGCGCAGGTGCGCAAGATCGCGGAGCTCAAGATGCCTGACCTGAACTGCGACACGGTCGAGGCAGCGCGATGGCCATGGTCGCCGGCGCGGCACGGTCGATGGGCATCGAGGTCAGCGGCTGATGCGCGACCACGGGAAGAAGTACACAGGCGGCCGCCGCGCTGCGTGAGCTGGGCGCGCACTATGCCGGCCGCGCCAGGCGCTCGAGATCGTCAAGCAGGCGGCTTCGCCAAGTTCGACGAGACCGTCGAAGTGGCCGTCCGCCTGGGCGTCGATCCGCGGCACGCCGATCAGGTCGTGCGCGGCACCGTCGTGCTGCCGGCCGGCACGGGGAAGTCGGTCCGCGTGCTCGTGATCGCCGCGGGTGAGAAGGCGCGAGAGGCGCAGGCGGCGGGCGCGGACTTCGTCGGCATCGAGTTCATCCCGAAGATCAAGGAGAACTGGCTCGACTTCGACGTCATGATCGCGACGCCCGGACCAGATGGGACAGGTCGGACCGCTCGGCCGCAGTCCTGGGCCTCGCGGGCTCATGCCGAACCCCAAGGCGGGCACGGTCACGTTCGACGTCGCGCGCGCCGTGCGCGAGGTCAAGGCCGGCAAGATCGAGTTCCGCGTCGACAAGGGCGGCAACATTCACGCGCCGATCGGCAAGGTCTCCTTCGGCGTCGATGCTCTCGAGACCAACTTCACGCGCCTTCATGGATCAGGTCGTTCGGTCTCGAGCCGGCCGCCGCCAAAGGCGTGTACATCCGTAACGTCGCGATCTCGAGCACCATGGGGCCCGGGGTCATGATCGACACGACCCCTTACCGCGGCTAGCGAGACCGCGCGAACGATGAATCGCACAGAGAAGCAGGAGCTCGTCGACGAGCTCCGCAGAATATGGAGGGCGCCTCGGCGCTCTATTACACCGACTTCACGGGCTCAACGTGAAGGGGATGACCGAGCTGCGCCGCCGACTGCGCAAGGCGGGTGTCGAGTACGTGGTCATCAAGAACACCCTCGCGCTGCGCGCGGTGAACGAGAGTGGTCTGACCGGGACGAAGCTGCGCGGACCGACCGGGCGTCGTGATCGGCAAGGATCCGGTGGCGGCAGCGAAGGTCCTGGCGGATTTCGCCAAGGAGTTCGAGCAGAAGCCGGCGGTCAAAGGCGGCTTGCTGGACGGGCGCGTCCATCGGGCCGGCCGCAGGTCAAGCAGCTCGCGACGATGCCGACGCGGGAGCGGATGCTCGCCGAGCTCGGCGCGGGCTTGCAGTCGCCGCTGGCGGCGTTCGTCGGCGCGCTGAACGGCCTGCTGTACATGTTCGTGGGAGCGCTCGAGGCGCTGCAGCGCAGCGCAAGGAACGGCGTCAGGGGTAGCCGGTCGAGAGACCGTTCAGGCTCGCCGTGTCGGGTCGTCACGAGTAACGATTTCTAGTCGAGAGATACGAACACCATGGCTAACGCTACGCTGAGCAAAGACGAGATCCTCGACGCGATCGGCAACATGTCGGTCTTCGAGCTCGCCGAGCTGATTGAGGCATTCAAGACGAAGTTCAACGTGACGATCGCGGCAGCCCCTGTCGGCGGCGGCCGGCTGCGGGCGGCGCTGGCGGTGGCGCCGCTGCGGCACCGGCGGTCGAGGAGCAGACCGAGTTCGCGGTCATGCTCAAGGAAGCCGGCGCCAAGAAGATTCAGGTGATCAAGGTCGTGCGCGAAGTCACCGGCCTCGGCCTCAAGGAGGCGAAGGATCTCGTCGACGGCGCGCCGCAGAACGTCAAGGCCGGCGTCACCAAGGACGAGGCCACACGATCAAGGCCAAGCTCGAGGAGCAAGGGGCCACGGTCGAGGTGAAGTAGGACTGCGGGACCCGGTCGGGTCCTTTGGTACTCCGTCGGGTGCTGCACGTGCAGCGCGTCGATCGAATTCGGCGTCGCCTGCGGCAGCTCTCGGGTTCCCGGCGTCGAATGGTCCTAGATCCAGTTCGCAGCGACAATCGAACGTTCTTTCCGTGCTCCACCTGGGTGCACCTCGCGCATCGCCGAATCGGTGAGAGCCGGGCGCGCGTTTTGCGTCCCATGTCCGTGAGGTGATCTATGGCCGACACGATCGAAGCAGATCTCGTTTGCGAAGCTCGTCAGGCGGGATGCAGATGCCGCATCTCCTCGACATCCAGACGCGAGCGTTCGAAGCGCTGCTGCAGCTCGATGCCGCGGCCCGCAAGACCGCGAAGACATCGGGCTCGAGCGCGTCTTCAAGGATCTCTTCCCGATCACCGACGTCCACGAGAACTTCTCGCTGGAGTTCGTGCGTACTCGCTGGGCGAGCCGAAGTACTCCGTCGAGGAGTGCATCGAGCGCGACATGACGTACTCGGCGCCGCTCAAGGCGACGCTGCAACTCGTCGATCAACGAGGAGGTCAACGGGGTCAAGCGGCCGCGCAACATCATCGAGAAAGAGGTCTATCTCGGTGAGCTGCCGCTGCTCACGCCGCTCGGCACGTTCGTGATCAACGGCGCCGAGCGCGTCATCGTGAGCCAGCTGCACCGGTCGCCGGGCGTGGTGTTCGAGGAGTCGACGCACCCGAACGGCCAGCGGCTCATCTCGGCGCGCATCATCCCGTTCCGCGGCTCGTGGGTCGAGTTCACGGTCGACATCCACGACGTGATCTACGTCCACATCGACAAGAAGAAGAAGTTCCCGGCCACGGCGCTGCTCCGCGCGTTCGGCTACGGGAGCGACAGCGACATCTGTCACCTCTTCTTCGGCGTCCGCGACCTGGATCTCACCAAGAAGCGCGAGAACCGGCAGGAGCAGCGCGAAGTCGACTCGGCGCGATCATCGCCGAGCAGATCATGCTGCCGGGAAGCGAGCCGGATCCGGACGCGCCCAAGCCGAAGACCAAGAAGGCGAAGGCCGAGCGCGAGCGGCCGAAGCCGAGCGCACGTCACGGAAGGCGACTGAGCTGACGCGAGGAGCTGCTCAAGCGGCTGCGCCGGCTGAAGTATCGACAGATCAAGGTCTTCGCGTCGTACATGACGGTCGACCTGCGCGACGAGCTGGACGCGATCGAGCGCGGCGAGCGCGACGCGCCGCGTCGCTCGCGCGTCGACGTCGTCGACACCGAGACCGGCGAAGTGCTCGCCGAGGCCGGCCAGGCGCTCACCGACACGTCATCAAGAAGCTGCGCAAGCAGGAGGTCAACAAGGTCCAGGTCTTCGTCGCCGTCCGGCCGCGCCGAGTCGACGCTGATCAAGAACACGCTCGCCAAGGACCCGACGCAAGACCGAGGAGGAGGCGCTCAAGCAGATCTACTCGCTGCTCCGTCCGGGCGACGCGCCGAACAAGGAGACGGCGCGCGCAGGCGCTCGACCGGCTGTTCTTCTCGCCCAAGCGCTACGATCTGGGCCGCGTCGGCCGCTACAAGATCAATCAGCGGCTCGGCCTCAACACGCCGGCGAACGAGACGGTGCTCACGAAGGACGACTTCGTCGCGATCATCCGCTACCTGGTCGAGCTGCACGAAGGCCGCGGGCACACGGACGACATCGACCACCTGGGCAACCGCCGCATCCGCTCGGTGGGCGAGCTGATCGCCAACCAGTTCTCCGTCGGCCTGTCGCCGCATGGCGCGCCTGGTCAAGGAGCGCATGTCGATCAACACCGATCCCGAGAAGATCTCGCTCGACGATCTCGTGAATGCGCGCACGGTGAGCGCGGTGATCCAGGCGTTCTTCGGATCGTCGCAGCTGTCGCAGTTCATGGACCAGACCAATCCGCTCGCCGAGCTGACGCACAAGCGCCGCCTGTCGGCGCTCGGCCCGGGCGGGCTCACGCGCGAGCGCGCGGGATTCGAAGTCCGCGACGTGCACTACTCGCAGTACGGCCGCATGTGCCCGATCGAGACGCCGGAAGGTCCGAACATCGGACTCATCACGTCGCTCGCGTGCTATGCGCGCGTGAACGATCTCGGCTTCATCGAGACGCCGTACCGCGTCGTGAAGAACGGCAAGGTCACGAACGAGATCGAGTGGCTCGACGCGAATCGCGAGGAAGACGCGATCGATCGCGCAGGCCAACGCGCGGCTCAACCCCGACGGGACGTTCGTCGACGAGCTCGTGCTCTGCCGGCAGCGCGGCGACGTGCCGCTCGTGCCGCCGGATCGCATCGACTACATGGATGTCGCGCCGGAGCAGCTCGTCTCGATCGCCGCGGCGCTCATTCCGTTCCTCGAGCACGACGACGCGAACCGCGCGCTCATGGGCTCCAACATGCAGCGGCAGGCGGTGCCGCTCCTCAACCCGCAGACGCCGCTCGTCGGCACGGGTCTCGAGGAGAAGGTGGCGCGCGACTCCGGCGCGGTCGTCATCGCGCGCCGGTCGGGCGTCGTCACGCGCGTCACGGCCGACGAGATCATCGTCGACGCCGGCCCGCCGAGCGCGCCGAGCGAGGACGCCGAGCGACGACCGCCCGCTCGCGCGCCTCACGCAGCACGACCGCTACCGGCTCAAGAAGTACTGGCGCACGAACCAGGACACGGCGATCAACCAGCGGCCGCTCGTCCAGCTCGGCCAGCGGTGAAGGCGGGCGATGTGCTGGCCGACGGCGCGGGCACCGAGACGGGGCAGCTGGCGCTCGGCGCGAACGTCACCGTGGCGTTCATGCCGTGGTACGGGCACAACTTCGAGGACGCCATCGTGCTCTCCGAGCGCCTGGTGAAGGACGACGTCTACTCGTCGATCCACATCCAGGAGCTCGAGCTGCACGTCCGCGACACGAAGCGCGGGCAGGAAGAGATCACGCGCGAAATCCCGAACGTCGCCGAGGAGTCGCTGGTCGACCTCGACGAGCGCGGCATCGTGCGCATCGGCGCGCACGTGAAGCCGGGCGACATCCTCGTCGGCAAGATCACGCCGAAGGGCGAGACGGAGCTCTCGCCGGAAGAGAAGCTGCTCACCGCGATCTTCGGCGAGAAGGCGAAGGACGTGAAGGACTCGTCGCTCAAGGTGCCGCCGGGCATGGAAGGCGTGGTCATCGACGTGAAGATCTTCTCGCGCATCGAGGACCAGGTGGTCGAGAAGGACCGCGGCGAGCGCATCGGCGAGGTGCGCCGCCTCGAGGCGGAGGAGAAGCTGCGCGTCAACGAAGTGCGCGACGGCGAGCTGGCCGAGCTCCTCGACGGCCAGAAGGTGGCGCTCGCGCTCAAGGCCGGCACGGTCGAAGAGGCGATCCCGCGGGCACCAAGCTCACGCCGCGAAGTGCTGCGCGAGCTCAAAATCTCGACGCTCGATCTCAAGACGTTCCGCGTCGAGAACAAGAAGGCCAACGAGCGGGTCCGCGACGTCATCGAGGCGGCCAACGCCGAGAAGGCGCGCATCGAGGAGAAGGCCGAGGAGCGCATCGACCGGATCCTGCAGCCCGACGAGCTGCCGCCGGGCGTGATCCAGCTGGTGAAGGTGTATCTGGCCGAGAAGCGCAAGATCTCGGTCGGCGACAAGATGGCCGGCCGGCACGGCAACAAGGGCATCGTGGCGCGCATCGTGCCCGAGGAGGACATGCCGTTCCTGCCCGACGGCCGTCCGGTGGACATCGTGCTCAACCCGCTCGGCGTGCCGAGCCGTATGAACGTCGGCCAGATCCTCGAGACCCACCTGGGGTGGGCGGCGAAGATCCTCGGCTTCTACGCCAAGACGCCGGTCTTCCAGGGCGCGAACGAGCGGAGATCGGCTTGCTGCTCAAGCTCGCCGGTGTCCGCTGGTCGGGTCACGCGCTGGCGTTGCACGCGCCGGTCCCGACGCTCACCGATGACGACGTGCGAAACCTGCTCGCCGACGTCAAGCCGTCGCGTGTGGAAGGCGAGGTGCACGCGAGCCTCGACGACGCGACGCTCAACGATCTGGGCGGCACGGAGCGTGTCGCAGGAGACGCGCGATCTTTACCACCGCGTGCGCGACTTCCTCGTGGCCGCGGCGACGGAGCTCGCCGAGCGCGAGGCCGCCGAGGTCAAGGCGCAGATCGATCTCCACACGGCGCTCTGCCGAGGACGAGACGGTGTCCAAGGAGCGTCGCAGCGGAGCTCAAGAACGCGCTGCGCCAGCTGGAGAAGCTCGCCGCGCGCGAAGCGGCCGACATGCTCGAATCGCTCGAGCTGCCGGCGCTGGCGCGGATGCTCGGCCCCAAGTCCGAAGCCGACGTCGACGCCGCGGCCGTGGAGCTCATGCGGCTCGCCGGCCTAACGGTGGCCGGCAAGGTGTGGCTGCGCGACGGGCGCAGCGGCGAACGGTTCGCCAGTCCGGTCACCGTGGGCGAGATCTACATGCTCAAGCTCTCGCACCTGGTGGACGACAAGATCCACGCGCGGAGCATCGGGCCGTACTCGCTGGTCACGCAGCAGCCGCTGGCCGGCAAGGCGCAGTTCGGCGGCCAGCGGTTCGGAGAAATGGAAGTGTGGGCGCTGGAGGCGTACGGCGCCGCGCACACGCTGCAGGAGATCCTCACGGTCAAGTCCGACGACGTGAACGGCCGCAGCCGGGTGTACGAGGCCATCGTGAAGGGACAGAATCTGCCGGAGCCGGGGATTCCGGAGTCGTTCAACGTGCTGGTGAAGGAGCTGCAGGCGCTAGGCATTTGGGTCAAGCTCGGCGCCACCGACGGTGACGGCATGAACGGCAACGGCAACGGAGAGGAGTAACACATGATTGATTTCCGCAGCGTGCGCGAGCCGCGCGCTCGAGCTTCGACTTCATCCAGGTCCGGATCGCCTCACCCGAGGAGATCCGCGGTCCCAAGGACCCCAAGGAACGCGAGCGGCTGGAGATGCAGGGCCTCCGCAATTGGTGGTCGTGGGGCGAAGTCACGAAGCCCGAGACCATCAACTACCGCTCGTTCAAGCCCGAAAAGGACGGCCTCTTCTGCGAGCGCATTTTCGGTCCGGTCAAGGACTGGGAGTGCCATTGCGGGAAGTACAAGCGCATCCGCTATCGCGGTGTGATCTGCGACCGCTGCGGCGTCGAAGTGACGCTGTCCAAGCGTGCGCCGCGAGCGCATGGGCCACATTGAGCTCGCCGTGCCCGTCGCGCACATCTGGTTCTTCAAGACGCTGCCCAGCCCGATGGGCAATCTGCTCGACATCACGCTGCGCGATCTCGAGAAGGTCATCTACTACTCGAACTACGTCGTCATCGAGCCGGGCAAGCAGGAGGTCGTGCCGAACCAGCTGCTCGACGAAGACGAGTACCTGGCGCTGCGCGAGAAGGCCAAGGCAGAGAGCGACGAGGCGTTCCACGCCGACATCGGCGCGCCCGCCGTGCGCGAGCTGCTGCGCGCGCCTCGACATCGACAAGACCTCGGACGAGCTGCGCGCCGCCGTCGCGGTGGAGTCGTCGCAGCACCGCAAGAAGCAGCAGCTCAAGCGGCTCAAGATCGTCGACGCGTTCCGCAACTCCGGCGACGCCGGCGACACGCGCAACAAGCCGGAGTGGATGATCCTGGACGTGGTCCCGGTGATTCCGCCCGACCTCCGGCCGCTCGTGCCGCTCGACGGCGGCCGCTTCGCCACGTCCGACCTGAACGATCTCTACCGCCGGGTGATCAACCGCAACAACCGGCTGCAGAAGCTCATTCTGCACCGCGCGCCGGAAGTCATTCTGCGCAACGAGAAGCGCATGCTGCAGGAGGCGGTGGACGCGTTGTTCGACAACGGCCGCCGCTCGAAGGCGATCCGCGGCCGCGGCAAGCGGCCGCTCAAGTCGCTGTCCGACATGCTCAAGGGCAAGCAGGGCCGGTTCCGGCAGAACCTGCTCGGCAAGCGCGTGGACTACTCGGGCCGCTCGGTCATCGTCGTCGGCCCGGAGCTCAAGCTGCACCAGTGCGGGCTGCCCAAGGCGATGGCGCTCGAGCTGTTCAAGCCGTTCATCATCCACAAGCTCGTCGAGAAGGGCATCGCCGAGACGGTGAAGCGGGCCAAGAAGATCGTGGAGAAGCGAGTCGCCCGAGGTGTACGAGATCCTCGAGGAGATCATCCGCGGACCATCCGGTGCTCCTGAACCGCGCGCCGACGCTGCACCGGCTGGGCATCCAGGCGTTCGAGCCGGTGCTGGTGGAAGGCAAGGCGATCCGGATCCACCCGCTGGTGTGCGCGGCGTTCAACGCCGACTTCGACGGCGACCAGATGGCGGTGCACGTGCCGCTGTCGTTCGAGGCGCAGCTCGAGTGCCGGCTGCTGATGATTTCGTCGAACAACATCCTCAAGCCGTCCGACGGCCGCCCGGTGGCGGAGCCGAGCCAGGACATGGTGCTGGGCTGCTACTTCCTCACCAAGGAGTCCGCTGGATTTCGAGGCGCGCCTCAAGAACGCGCCCCGCTACTCGCACGCTGGCCGAGGCTCGAGATGGCCCTTGCGTTAAGCGGGTGTCGTACCACAGCCCGGTGCGGTATCTGGTGCGCGACGGGCGCGGCGCCAAGTGGGTCGACACCACGGCGGGGCGGGTGATGTTCAACAGCATCGTCCCGCCGGCGCTTGGGCTTCCAGAACAAGCGACATGAGGAAGAAGGCGCTCTCGGAGCTGGTGTTCGAGTGCTACCGCACGCGGGGCTCGCGGCCACGGTGCAGTTCCTCGACCGGCTCAAGGAGTTCGGGTTCCGCTACGCCACCATGGGCGGCGTCTCGATCGGCATCGAGGACCTGGAGATCCCGGGCGAGAAGACCACGCTCCTGCACGAGGCCGAAGCGCGCGTCGAGCGGTTCCAGCGCGCGTACGCAAACCGGCAACATCACCTTCGGCGAGCGCTACAACAAAGTCATCGACACCTGGACGCACGCCAACAACGACATCGCCGACGCGATGGTCAAGACCATGGCCAAGGCGAAGGACGGCTTCAATCCGGTGTTCATGATGTTCGACTCCGGCATCCGCGGCTCGCGCGACCAGATCCGGCAGCTGGCCGGCATGCGCGGCCTCATGGCGAAGCCGCAGAAGAAGCTCACCGGCGGTATCGGCGAAATCATCGAAAGCCCGATCAAGTCGAACTTCCGTGAAGGGCTGTCGGTGCTCGAGTACTTCATCTCGACGCACGGCGCACGAAAGGGTCTGGCCGACACGGCGCTCAAGACGGCCGACGCCGGCTATCTCACGCGTCGCCTGGTGGACGTCGCGCAGGACGTGACGATCACCGAGGAAGACTGCGGCACGATTCTTGGGCTAGAAGTCGGCGCGTTGAAGGAAGGCGAAGACATCATCGAGCCGTTGTCGGAGCGCATCGTCGGTTGCGTCGCAGCCGAGGATGTCGAGGACCCGCACGAAATCGATGAGTCGGGTCGTCGCACGCTGCTCGTCGAGGCCGGTCAGTTGATCGATGAGGAATCCTCGCGCGCGATCGAAGACGCCGGTATCGAGACGGTTCGGATTCGCTCCGTGCTCACGTGCGAAGCGAAGCGCGGGCTGTGCCGCATGTGCTATGGCCGCAACCTGGCCACCATGGGCATGGTGGATCTGGGCGAAGCGGTCGGTATTCTGGCGGCGCAGTCGATCGGCGAGCCGGGCACGCAGCTCACCCTGCGCACCTTCCACATCGGCGGCACGGCGGCTCGTATCGCCGAGCAGACGGCGCGCAAGTCGAAGGTGCCGGGCGTCATCGAATTCGGCGAGCGGCTGGCGTTCGTCGACCAATCCCGAAGCGCAGAAGATCGTCACCTCGTACGAGGGCGACATGCATCATCCGCGCGTCGGGCGAGAAGAACGCGCCGGTGGTGTCGCGCTTCCAGGTGCCGCTAGGCGCGTACCTCATGGTCGAGGATGGCGCCGAGATCCGGCGCGACCAGGTGGTGTTCACGTGGGATCCGTACACCAACCCCATCATCGCCGACGTCGATGGCACGATTCGCTTCGTCGACATCGTCGAGGATGAGACGGTCCCCGAGGAGCTCGACGAGCTCACCGGCCTGCGTCAGCGCGTGATCATCGAGGATCGCGAGAAGAAGCTCCACCCGCACATCGAGATCGTGCAGGAGAAGGGCGGGAAGGAGAAGCGCGTGCGCGACTTCGTGATCCCGGTGGGCGCCCAGCTCACGGTGGAAGACGGCCAGAAGATCGCCGCGGGCAGCATCCTCGCGAAGATCAGCCGCGAAGCGTACAAGACGCGCGACATCACGGGCGGTCTGCCGCGCGTCGCCGAGCTGTTCGAGGCGCGCCGGCCGAAGGACCCGGCCACGATCTCCGAGATCGACGGCGTGGTCCGGTTCGGCGAGATCAAGCGCGGCAAGCGCGAGATCTTCGTCCAGCCCCTCAAGTTAGGCGAAGGCAATCAGGCGGTGGTGGACGACAGCCAGCCGGCGCAGCTCTACGAGGTGCCGGCCGGCAAGCACTTGCGCGTGCACGAGGGCGACCGCGTGCGGGCCGGCGACCGTCTGTCCGAAGGACCCGTGAACCCGCACGACATTCTGCGGATCAAGGGACCGCGCGCCGTGCAGGAGTACCTGTTGAACGAAGTGCAGGAGGTCTACCGCCTCCAGGGCGTGAAGATCAACGACAAGCACATTGGCGTGATCGTGCGTCAGATGCTGCAGAAGGTGCGGATCCTGGATCCGGGCGACACCGAGTTGCTCGAAGGCGAGCACGTGGACAAGGGATCGTTCCGCGAAGTGAACGAGCGGGCGCAGAAGAAGACGCACCAGCCCGCTACCTCCGAGCCCTTGCTCCTCGGCATTACCAAGGCCAGCCTGACGACGCAGTCGTTCATTTCGGCGGCGTCGTTCCAGGAGACCACGCGCGTGCTAACCGACGCCGCCATTCGAGGCGCCCGGGACGACTTGCTGGGACTCAAGGAGAATATCATTATCGGACACTTGATTCCTGCGGGTACTGGGCAGTATCGGTATAGCGATGTGGAAATCGAAGGTGTGGAGCCGCCACCGCAGCCTGAGGTGCAGCCGGCTCTTTCGGAAGCGCCGTTTGCTCCGCTGCTGGCCAGTACCGCGTCGACTATCCCGTCTCCGTTCCCGTTGGGCGGCGACGAGTAACGGCAGCGGACTTACGGTCACGATACGTTCGGCCCGGGCAACCCAGTTTGGGTGGTCCGGGCCTTCGTGCTTTTTCACCGGCGCGTCCCGCGCCGGTGCGCAGTAGCAGGTGAACCCAGATCCGATGGAGGATCACATGCGCGCCTCGATTGTCGGTGTTGCCGGTGCGGGGGCTATCGCCATCGCGTTCGCCCTCCCTGTCAAAAGCTCAACAGCTATGACGCGGGACTCTTTCAGGCCCAAGTGCGGCGCACACGGCTGGGTGCTGGGCGCCTTAGATTCGTCGCACATCTACGACACCGATGTCGACCAGCCGTCGAAACCGGAACGGAACAACCCTCAGATCCCGTGGCCGGGTTCGCGAGGCACCAACTACAATGGTACGGTCGAGGCCGACATGCGGGTGAACGGCGAGGCGGCTGTCGTCGCGAAGTTCGTCGTGGACACGGCTGGCTGCATCGACTCCTCAACGTTCAAGGTCGTCTCGGCACCCGACACCGCGTATTCAAACGCGGTCGCGCACATGCTTCCGAAGCTGCACTACGAGCCGGCGGTAAAGGACAAGCAAAAGGTCCGCAGCTGGGTGCTCTGGAAGTTCGAGTTTTATCGGAAGAGCGGTGCAGTGCCATTGACCGGGAACTGAGTTTGGTCGCTTCCGACAAATAAAGAGCGGTCAAATGGTTGACACACTTTTCCGGTCGGTCTAACTTTATCGTTCTGTGCCGCCCAGGGGGCGGCTTCGTTCGTACCGCTAGAGGTTATGCCGACTATCAATCAGCTTGTCCGGCGCAGTCGCCAGGACGTCGAGAAGAAGGAGAAGGCGCCGGCGCTCCGGGGGAATCCGCAGAAGCGCGGCGTGTGCACGCGTGTGTACACCACTACGCCCAAGAAGCCGAATTCCGCGCTGCGGAAAGTGGCGCGCGTGCGGCTCACCAACGGATTCGAAGTCACGGCCTACATTCCGGGTGAAGGGCACAACCTGCAGGAGCACTCGATCGTGCTCATTCGGGGTGGACGTGTGAAGGATCTGCCGGGAGTGCGGTATCACATTGTGCGCGGCACGCTGGACGCGTCGGGCGTGAACGGTCGCAACAAGAGCCGCTCGAAGTACGGCGCCAAGAAGCCCAAGGCTGGTGCGGGAGGTCGCAAGTGAGCCGCAGACAAAAATCGATCAAGCGTCCTGTTCTGGCCGACGCGCGCTACGATAGCCAGACCGTTTCGAAGTTCATCAACACGCTGATGATCCAGGGCAAGAAGTCGACGGCCGAGCGACATTTTCTATGGTGCAATGGACCTGGTCGAATCGCGCACCGGTCAGCCCGGCGTGAATGTGTTCAAGCAGGCGCTGCAGAACTTGAAGCCGGTGGTCGAGGTCAAGAGCCGTCGAGTCGGCGGCGCCACCTATCAGGTGCCGGTTGAAGTTCGCCCCGAGCGCCGGACGGCTCTGGCCATGCGCTGGCTGATGAGCTTCTCGCGCGACCGAAGCGAGAAGTCGATGGCGGAGAAGCTCGCGGCTGAGGTGATCGCGGCGTCCAAGGGCGAAGGCAACGCCGTGAAGAAGAAGGAAGACACGCACAAGATGGCCGACGCGAACAAGGCGTTCGCGCACTATCGGTGGTAATCAAGGGCGGGGAAGCGCTGCGCTGAGGGAAGCGCTCAGCTGTGGGAAGAGGGAAGGGGCAACCGCGACGAGCGGGTGCCCCTTTCGTGTTTGCGAGGAGCAATGACTCCCTAAAACAGCGGTGCGCCGGGGCGGGGGCCGTGGATCTCGTAGCCGGCCGGCGGCTCCGCGCCTAACAGATAGCGCACGAAGTAGTCCCAGCGCCGGCGGACCATGTACGGCTCGTTGCCGAAGCCGTGGCGGCGGTTAGGCAGCAGCGATCAGGTCGAAATCCTTGTTGGCCTTGATCAGCTCGTTCACCACCAGCAGCGTGTTGTACGGCGGCACGTTGTTGTCCATGGTGCCGTGCGCGAGCAGCAGCTTGCCCTTCAGGTTCTTCGGCCATGTTCTGGTTGGCCTGATCGTCGTAATTGGTGGTGCCGTCCGGCGTTGCGCACCAGCAGGCCCTGCCACTTCTCGCCCCAGTCGTCCTCGTACTCGCGGTTGTCGTGGTTGCCGGCTTCCGAGACGCCCACCTTGAAGAAGTCGGGATAGCGGAACATCGCGTCGGCCGTGGCGAAGCCGCCGCCGGAGTGGCCATAGATGCCCGCGCGATCGAGGTCGATCCACGGATAGCGCTGCGGCGAGTTGCTTCATCGCCGCGATCTGATCGGGCAGTCCGTTGTCGCCCATGTTGCCGTAGTAGGCGTCGTGGAACTTCTTGCGAGCGCATCGGCGTGCCCATGCCGTCGATCTCCACCACCACGAAGCCCAGCTCGGCCAGCGCCTGCGCGTCGCCGCGCGACGGCGCGAAGAAGCGCGGCGCCGACGCTGCCGGTCTGCGGCCCGGGATAGATGTGGTTGATGATCGGATACTTCTTCGTCGAGTCGAAGTTGGTCGGCCGGAACATCAGGCCGTAGAGATCGGTCTTCGCCGTCGCGCGCCTTTACGGTGAACGGCATCGGGCGGCCTCCAGCCCGCTCGCGACCAGCCGCGAGATGTCCGCCTTCTCGAGCGTGCGATCAGCTTGCCCGTCGGCATCGCGCAAGCACGGTCACCGGCGGCACGTCGGGCTGCGAGTAGCTGTCCACGAAGAAGCTGGCCGGAAGGCGACAGCGTCACGTCGTGGTTGGCGTCTTCGGGCGTCAGCAGCGTGAGTTCTTGCCGTCGAAGCCGACGCGATAGAAGTGACGGAAGTACGGGTCGCGGCCCTGCTCGCGTCCCGACGCCGGGAAATACAGCATGCGCGCTCTTCTCGTCCACGCGCAGCATCTGCGTGCACGTTGCCCGTCGCCGGTCGTGATCTGGTTCTTGAGCTTGCCGGTCGCGAGATCGTAGAGATAGAGCTGGCCCCAGTTGTCGCGCTCCGAGAACCAGATCACCTCGTTGGACGCGGGCAGAGTAGCGCCAGTTGGCGCGGCCGTCGCCCGATTCGTAGAACGTCGGCACCGTCTCCTCGCATCACGTCGCGCACCGCGCCGGTCGCGCGTCGGCGATGCGCAGCGTCTCGTGCTTGTGGTCGCGCGAGGTCGAGACGAACGCCAGCTGCGACGCCGTCCGGCGCTCCACTCGCACGTCGGCGAACTCGCCGCCGCAGCAGGCGATGTCATCGCACAGCGTGGAGCGGTGCTGGTCGGGCGGCATCTGCAGGCGAATCGACCCGCGGCCGCGTCCACGTCGATGACTACGCGCTGAATCGTCGCGATGACGCGTGTCGCCGGGCAGCGGATACTTCCACGCCTCGCAGCGCCGGATGCCCCACGCTCGGTCTCCACCAGGTACATCTCGCCCACGTCGCGCTGATCCTGCTGGAACGTGGCGATCTTCTTCGAGTCGGGCGACCACGCCAAGATCGGCCGGTCGCTCTGCGTCCACCCGGCGTTGTCGGTGGCGTAGCCGAAGTCCTTCACGCCGTCCGTGGTCAGCTGCCGGTCTCCCTGCCGCTCGCGACGTCGCGCACCCACAGGTTGTCGTCGCGGATGAACGCCGCGCGCTTGCCGTCGGGCGAGACGACGCTGTTGCGGAGATCCGGACCATCCGCCTCTGGCGTGCAGCGATGGCCCGCGACGTCGCAGGTGAACCGCTTGTGCGCGTCGTCGGTCTCGAACGAGATGGACCGGCCGTCCGCCGACATGTCGAAGCGTGCGAACGGTAGATGCCACGCGTCGTACGTGCGACCCGCTGCCGCCGACAGCGCGGCAGCAACACGGTCCTGATCGAACGCGCGTGCGCGCGAGCGGTGCGCCGCATTCGACCAACACGAACTCGAAACCCTCAGGCGTCGTGTTCCGATACCAGACCTTGTCTCCGTCGAGCCACCCGACGCGCCCCGTCGCGCCGGTCACGAGCGGCGCCGTATTCCAGGCAAGGAACTTCTCCGCGCGCGCGTAGTCTTGAGCGGTGACGGACGGTGCCGGCATCTGGGACGCGGCATGTTGGGCAGAGGCGGGAAGGGCTGCAACGAGCGAGATGACCAGAAGACGTGCGCGATGACGCATTAGGATCCTCGGAGATCGAGGTGGTGGGTGAATAGTTCGAAGAATACGCTCAGGCCGGTGACGCACCCAATACGCTGGAATAGCGGATGACGATGACGCCGTTCGATCTGTCGCCGCCGAAATCGAAGCATGGACGGGGCTGGCTTCGCTTGAAATTCGGTCGTTCCGGGCTTGCTGGATGGCAGTCAGGTGCTCATGATGATTGGCGACACAGGCCGGGAATAGTCCCGGTCGCTCGTGGCCAGGCTCGGCTGCAAGGGGCGGAGAAGAGGGGAGTGGCGCCGTTTTGGTGCCGGCATCCATGTGGCGCGTTCGCACTCGGGGTGTAGCAAGAGTCCGTGGTGCGTATCAGTCCGCGGTGCGCAGTGTTGCGCTTCGTGACACATGCGATCGAGGTTGGGCTCCTACAGCCGGGGTTGGCGTGCTGCGCGGTTGATTGGCACTGGCACGTTCGGTGCTCGAATCCCAGGCGGGTTCGAGCGTCGAACCCGACTTCTGGTGCCGAAGAGGGCCTCGGACCGCGACGTAGCGGCGGTGCTCGCCGAATGGCGAGGCAGCCGTGGCTCGGTATCCGCTTGCTGGGGACTGCATGCTTCCGGTTGCGAACCCGAAAGTCATCTACAAAGCGTTACTCGACGGCGAGGCCGTGCTCTTCTCGACCGAAGAAGAAGTGTACTTCGGACTCAACGAGGTTGGAGCGCGCGTATGGGAGCTCTTGCCGCCCGCCACCAACTCGCTCGACGAGATCTGCGCGGCGTTGACCGTGCAGTACCCGGATGCCGATCCGGCAATGATTCGGGCCGATGTGATGGAGCTCATAGCGGAGCTCTCGAGCCATCGACTAGTCATTCCGCACGGCAGCGAACGGACGGATGAACAGAGTGACGAAACTCCTTCACAGACTGGCCACGCTGAGTCCGCGCGAGTGGGTTGACCTCCTGCTTGCGCAGGCGGCTCTCCTGGCAGCGCAGGTCCTGGTTTGGACGCGACCCACGGGACAACTCGTGGCGCACTCTGCCGCGTCCGCTGCACAGGCTGCTGAATCCGATGCCAACGTTGAGCCCGCCGTCATGGAGCGAGCCCAGCAGTTGGGTTTGGCTGTGAGCCGCGCCGGTGACTACGGACTGTTCAGGCCGCTGTGCCTGGTTCGGGCCGTTGCCGTTCACCGCACGCTCGAGAGAAATCGTATTCGGGGCAGCCGGATCCGCATTGGGGTCCGTATGCGCCGGGGTAGGTTTGGCGCGCATGCGTGGGTCGAGTACGGCGGCCAAGTGGTAGGAGACAACGTGGAGCACGTGGGTTCGTTCGCCGAGCTGTCCGAAGTCCAACTGGTGGACGCCAAGTGACCGCGATACTCGGCGTGTTCGCTGCGGGTGACGACAAGCGCGCACCGTCGGAGACGGTTGGGCGGCGAATGCTCGAAGCCATGCGCGTGCGCGGCACCGACGTGAGTGAGATCCGCGCGTTCGATGGCGCGATGGTGGCGGCATTGCGGCACGGGTGGGAATGCGCTCCGGACCTGGCCGGCGACACGTTGGTGCTGGAATGGGATGGCCTCGTCGTGGCCGCCGATGCCTCGCTCTACTATCGTGCCGATCTCCGTGCTGCGTTAGGCAGGCGCGGGGTCGTGCCGCCCGGTGATGGCGCGGCGCATTCTCATCGCCGCCGCGTATCGCGCCTGGGGCGACGACTGCGCCGAGCGTCTCGAGGGCGACTTCGCGTTCATCGTGTGGAATCGGAAGACGGGTCGCGTGTGTGCGTCGCGCGACTTCGGCGGGAAGCGTACGTTGGCGTACGCCCAACTGGGCGGCACGCTGATCATCGCATTGGCGGTAGGCGGTGTGCTCGCGCACCCCGAGTGTCCGGCAGAGCTCAACCTCGTGTCGATCGCGGCGACGGCGGGCGGTCTCTTTGCGGCCGGCCATGAGACGGCGTACGCGGCGATCCAGACGGTGCCCGCGGGTTGGACGTTAGCCCGCCGCGCTGGGCTGCGCGCCGAGCTCTTTCGGCATTGGTCGCCGCCCGCGGCGAGCGATCGCGGCCGGGGAGGAACGTCGTTCGCCGAGGGCGCGCTGCACTTACGCGAGCTGCTCGAGCGCGCGACGGCCGAGCGGATGCCGCCTCAAGGCGACGTGGCCGTGTGGCTGAGCGGCGGATGGGATTCGTCCGCTGTGTTCGGCACGGCGCAGCAGGCCCTCATTGAGCGCGGACAACGCCGCCGCGCGCGCGCGGTGTCGATGAGTTACCCGGCCGGTGATCCCGGTCGCGAGGATGAGCTCATTGAGCGCACCGCTGCGCGGTGGGGCGTCGATGTACACTGGGTGCGCATCGCCGATGTCCCATTCTTCGAGCGCCCCGCGCAGCGCGCGTCGCGCCGTGATGAGCCGTTCGCGCATGCATTCGAGATGTGGCATCGTGCGTTGGCGCGCGGCACGCGCGCGGTGGGTGCCCGCGTCGCGCTCGATGGAATGGGTGGTGACCAACTCTTCCAGGTGTCCGAGGTTTACTTCGCGGACTTGCTGCGCACGGGACATTGGCTCGAGTTGGCGCGCGACTGGAAAGCGAAAGGCGGCGGTTTCCGTCTGGGCGACGCGCGCGAGTTCGCGCGCACCGCGCTCGACCCACTGCTCTCGGAACGTGTGCGGCGCGCGCTCACGGTGCTGCGTCGTGGCCGTCGCCCAACGGGATATCTGGAGCGTCGTCCGCCGTCGTGGATCCGCCGTGCGTTCGCGGGCGAGCACCACTTGGAGGAACGCGAGCGTGCGTTTGCGCCGCAGCGTGGGCGCGTCAGTGCCGCTGCATTCGAGACGGAGTGGTACCTCTCGCACGCGTACTTCCCGCGTGTGTTCGGCACGGTTGCAGCCTTTGCACTCGAGGAAGGAGTCGATCTCCGATCGCCGTTGTACGATCGTCGCGTGATCGAGTTCGCCGTGTCGCGTCCGCGCTGGGAGCGTTCGACGGGGCGAGAGACGAAGTTGCTGCTGCGACGGGCCGTGCGCGGGCTCGTACCGGATACTGTGTTAGCACCGCGCGCCACAAGGACCGGCGTCACATCCGGTTATTTCGACGAATCGATGCGCAAGCACTTCCCGAGCCTGAGCAACGGGCTCATGCGAGACTCGGCATTAGTAGACGTTGGAATAATCGATGCAGAGGAATTCCGGCGTTGGTCCGATTATTACGTACGAAATGGCGGGGCGCAGCTTGGTGTAACGTTGTTTTTCACACTGCAAGCGGAGCTGTGGCTGCGTTCGCGTGTTCGACCAGTGGATGCATTGGTAGGCGAGTTGGACACGGCGCACGAGACAGCGGTGCGCAGTTAGATTCGAGGATTGTTCGGTTTGTGCAGTATGCTCGACGGCCGCGGGGGCCGTACTTCCGCCGGGCAAGCAGCCCGGCCGCACGACACAGGGAGGCGTCGCGTGTATCAGAAACCGAAAGTGGAGCGCTTCGGGACGTTCCGGGAGCTCACGCAGATCGGTCTGCAGGGTTCTTCAGATGGTTATACCATCTGTGGCATTGGCGGAACCGGCAACAACTTCTGCGGTACCCCGGACAACCCGTGTCCTCGGGTTGGATCCTGACGTTCTGTTCCAGGGAGGTCGTCGATCCGGCGGCCTCCTTGGATCCCCCCTCTTCGCATGCCCGACTACTCGATCTTCGGCGGGTGTCTGCGTTCCGAGATCGCTTTTCCCGAGCTTCGTGAGTCGTCGGACGCCGCGCCTAACTGGACTTTCACGACGCAACCTGCCGCGCCCGCCATTGAGGCCGCCGAGTCGTTAGGCGAGCTCGAGGTGACGCCGGCGTGTCGCGTGCGGATGGTCCGCCACGCGGGTGGGTTCCGGCTGACGTACGATGACACGGGTATCTACGACGTATCGCGCGATGGGCGCACCATTGCCTGGGCGAGCGGCCCCAACCCGGCGCAGAGCGCCGTGCGCGCCGACGTCACGGGTCGTGTGCTGGCCACGGCGCTGCACGCCGCCGGCCTGTTGTGTCTTCACGGGAGCGCGGTGGCGCTCGAGGGCGGGACGGTGGCGTTTCTCGCGCCCAAGTTTCACGGGAAGTCCACGCTGGCGCTCGCCCTGGCCCGCGCCGGCGGCCGCTTGGTGACCGACGACGTGCTGCCGGTCGAGTTAGGCGACGCGCCGGCCGCCATCCCGGGCGTGCATCAAGTGAAGCTGTGGGATGACACGGCGGCGCTCTTCGGCGTGTCGCGGGACGGCGTGGAGTCGGGCGAGAAGCACCTCGTGCACGACTTCTCCGAACGCCTGCTCATGACCGATCGCTCGCCCTTGGCCGCCTGCTATCTGCTGGCGCCCGTTGCCGGCGATCAGCCAGCCGAGGCCGCGGCGGTGCGCACGCGTCTCGGGGACATGGCCTCGGCCCTGGCGCTCGTGCGCCAGGCCACGTTGGGCGCTCTGTTAGGCGGCAGCGAGGCGGCCGTGCTGTTCGATCGCGCGGTGTCGATCGCCACGACGGTTCCGGTGTACCGCCTGGACGTGGCGCCCGGACTCGAGCGCGTGCCCGCGACGGTGGCGCAGCTGCTCGCGTGGCACGGCGGGGCGCGCACGCCGGTGGCCGCGGCGTGACCGGTATCGCGACGCCGATCCCCATCCAGTCGCCGAATCCCGCGACCGCGCGGCCCGTGTCGGTCGTGCTCCAGGGGCTGAGCAAGCGCTTCGCGATGCGCCGCGGATGGATGGAGATGATGCGGCATCCGCGGCGCGTGTCGTACATGCCCGTGCTCCAGAACGTGAGCGCCGAAGTGTACGAGGGCGAGTTCTTCGGCCTCCTCGGGCCTAACGGAGCCGGGAAAACGACGCTGTTCAAGATCCTGGCGACGTTGGTCCTGCCCGACGCCGGGACGGCCACCATCGGCGGGTTCGACATCATCCAGGACGCGCACAAGGTGCGTCGCGTGCTGGCGCCGGTGATCGCCGACGAGCGAAGCCTGTACTGGCGCCTCACGGCGCGCGAGAACCTCGAGCTCTACGGCGTGCTGCAGGGGCTCGACAAGAGCGCCGCGCGCGAGCGCGCCGACGAGTTGCTCAAGGTGGTCGGCCTCGACGACACGGGCATCAAGATCGTCGCGTCGTTTTCCTCGGGGATGAAGCAGCGCCTGCTCATCGCCCGCGCGTTGATCGGTGCGCCGCGTGTGTTGCTGCTGGACGAGCCGACCCGCAGCCTGGATCCGATTTCGGCGCGGCAATTCCGCGCCTTTCTGCGCGATGAGATTTCAGGTCGCCAGCGATGCACGGTACTGCTCGCGACGCACAACACCGAAGAGGCGCTCGAGCTCTGCGACCGCGTGGCCGTGCTCGATCACGGACGCATGCTGGCGACCGGCACCGCCGAGCGCCTGGCGCGAGAGAACGGCGACGAGCGCTATCGACTCTGGACGCGCGATCCACATCATCCGGGCCTCGTGTCGCTCGCCGAGCGCGGCGTGGCGAACGACGTCGAGGTCCGCGGTGTGGATGACGACGGGTGGTCCATTGTCGAGCTCGAGATTCCGGGCGGGCCCGAGCGCGCGGCGCAGGTGTTGGCGTTCCTCACCGAGCAGCACATTCCGGTCGCTCGCTTCGAGCGCGTGACGCTCTCGTTAGCCGACCTGATTCAACGAATCGTCGAGCGCCAAGGCGCGGCGGAGTCGGCCGATGCGTGAGACCATCGCGCTCGTCCTGGCCAGTTGGCGAACGGCGCTGAGCTATCGCTTGTCGATGGTGTTTTCGCTCGTCGGACTGGTGGTTGGCATTGTGCCGGTTTTCTACGTGGCCCGCGCGCTGCAGAGCACGATGGCGCAGAAGATCGAGCTGCAGGGCGGCGAATACTTCGCGTTCCTGCTGGTCGGCATGATCGCGACGTCGTTCATCATGACCGCCGTCAACGCAATCCCGGGCGTCGTGACGAGCGGGATCGCGACGGGGACGCTGGAGGCGCTGCTCAGCACACGTGCGTCCCTGCCGTCGCTGGTGAGCGGACTGATCGGCTACAGTTTCGTCTGGACCGCGCTGCGCAGCGTGGTGATGATGGCGGCCGGGATCGCGTTAGGCGTACACCTGGTCTGGGGCGCGTGGCTGTCGTCGCTGTTCATCATGACGCTGATCGTGCTCGCGTACCTGCCGTTCGGGCTGTTCGCGGCGGCGCTGCAGCTGGCCTTCCGGACGGCGGGGCCGCTGCCGTCGGTGGTGCTGCTCGCTTCCAGTTTTCTGGGCGGCGTGTACTATCCCACCCATGTGATGCCGTCGTGGCTGCCGCGGCTGTCCGACGCCATCCCGCTCACGTACGGGCTACGCGCGTTGCGGGAGACGTTGTTGGAGGGCATCCCGTTCCGGATGGTGCTGCCCGACGTGGCGACCTTGATCGGCTTCGTGCTGTTGCTCACGGCCTTGAGTCTGTTCGCGCTCACGGAGGCGTTGCACTACGCGCGTCGCAGCGGAACGCTTGCCCAGTACTGACGCGTCGCTCCTGTCGGACGCGGTGCGGGGCGGCCGTGCGCTGTCCCCCGAAGCCCGGTTGTTATTGCTGAGCGCGGGCGGTCCCGAAAACGACGCGCGCCTGCGCGACCTGTTAGGCGGCCCCGTCGACTGGGAACGGCTGTGCGCGTTGGCGACCCGGGAGCGCGCCGAGCCCGTGCTGTACGAGCGGCTGCGGGCGGTGGCGGCGGGACGCGGCGCCTTGCCGGCAGGCGCGGCGCCGCTCGAGCGATTGGCCCGGGTGTCCGCATTCCGGATGATGCACCTCGAGCAGCGGTTAGGCGAGTCGCTCGCGGCGCTGGCGCGCGAGCGCGTGGACGCGATGCTGCTCAAGGGCGCGGCCCTGGCGCTCACCGTGTACGGGTCCTTCGTGAGGCGGCCGATGTCCGACCTCGATCTGCTGCTGCGGGGCGGCGGGGCGGTCGCCGGCCGCGCGCGCGCCACGCTGCTCGCGGCGGGGTGGGTGACCACGGAGTTGGAGCAGCTCCAGGAGTTCTTCGAGGGACACCATCACTTGCCGGCGCTCGAGGATGCGCGCGGCACCGGCGTGCAACTGGAATTGCACACGGCGCTGTTCTTCGAGGGGCACCCGTTCCGCTTGTCGCCCGAGGAGATCTGGTCGCGTGCGACGCCGATCATCGCGTTCGGCCAGCGGACGAGCGTGCCGTCGGTGCACGACCAACTGCTGCATCTCTGCCTCCATTTCGCATGGTCGCACATGATGGCGACCGGCGCGTGGCGCGCGTTCCGCGATCTCCACACGTTGGTCGGGACGGGCGCCATCGTGTGGGATGATTTCGTCGCCCTCGCGCGGTCGAGCCGTGGCGGCAGCTGTTGCTACTGGACCTTCCGGTTGGCGCGCGAGTTGTCGGGCGTGCGTGTGCCGGATGCGGTGGTGGACGCGCTCAAGCCGCCGGTGCCGGCGTTCGCGTTGCAGCGCCTCGAGCATCACTTCGCCGCGAACCTGTTCCCCACCGAGCCGGTGTGTCCGTCGGTGGCGATGGCCTACACCATGTGGCGCGCCGGCGTGCGGCCGCGGTGGAGCGGCCACGGCAACGTGAGGCCGTGGGATCGCACGGACGATCTGTTGTTCGACGAAACGACGCGCATGTCGGGGCCGCGCCGGCTGGCGGAGCACATGCGTAACGCGCGCGGATGGGCGCGTTACGCGAGAGCGGTGCTCACGGGATAGGCAGAATGAAGCGCGCGCGGACTACGGTGTGATTGTTTGGGGTTTGCCATCCGCGTCCAACAGCGTCACATTGCCTAACGCAAGCTCGCGGACGCCGGCCTCGATCTTTGCCCGGTCGCCGACCACCAGCCAGATCTCGCGATCGGGCTTGACGAACTCCGACACCGCCTTGGCAATGTCGTCACCGGTGAGCGCGCGAACGCGCGATTCGTAGGTCTGGTAATAGGTGTCCGGCAGGCCGTAGGTCGCGATGTCCGACAAGGCGGCGCGCACCGAACCGCCGGTTTCCCAGCGGCCGGCGAGCTGGAGCGTTTGGCGATCCTTCGCGGCCTGGAGCTCCTCGGCGGACAGCGGACGCGCGCCGGCGATGTCGTGCAGCTCCTTCACCAGCTCGCCTAACGACTCTTTCGTCTTGTCGGTCTGCACCGGGGCGAAGATGAACCACGGCCGCTGGCCGCGCGCGTCCTGCGTGAACGCGAACGTGCCGTAGGACCAGTGCTTGTCCTCGCGCAGGTTCATGTTGATGCGCGAGCTGAACGAGCCGCCGAACGCGTCGTTGAGCGTCTCGAACGCCAGCTCGTCGGGGTTGGCGGTAGGCGCGACCAGCGATCCGCCAATGATGATCGACTGCTCGGCGCCCGGGCGGTCCAGGATGTACACCTTCGTTTTCGCCGGCCCGGCGACGGCCGCGATGTTCTCGTTAGGCACGTCCCCCGGCTTCCAGTCCTTGAACGCCCGCTCGAGTTTCGGCGTGAGCTCGGCCATCGTGATGTCGCCGACCACGACGAGCGTGGCATGGTTCGGCTTGAACCACGTCGCGGCGAAGCGCTGCAAATCCTCGCGGGACATCGCGCGCACCGACACCTCGGTGCCGGTGCCCGTGAGCGGCTGCGAGTAGGCGTGTCCCGGTCCGTAGAGCAGCGCCGGGACGACGCGGAGGGCGAGGCCGGTGGGCTCGACCTTTTCCTGCTGAATGTCGGCGAGCGTCGACTGCTTCTCGCGCGCCAGGTCGGCGGCGGGGAACGACGGGTGCAGAATGACGTCCGCATAGAGCGCGAGCGCCGAGTCGAGCTTGTCGCGCAAGGCCGACAGCGTCACCGACGACACATCGAGGCCGGCGTTGGCGCCCACGTCCGCGCCGAGCGATGCGAGCGCATCGCTGATCTGGAGGGCGGATCGCGTGGCCGTGCCCTCGTCGAGCATCCGCATGGTCATCGACGACACGCCTGGTGCGTTAGGCTTGTCGGCGGCAAATCCGGCGTCGAGCAGCATCGACATGCGCACCATGGGGATGGCGGTGCGGTGCGCCAACACGACCTTGAGTCCGTTGGACAGCACGCTGCGTTCGGCCGGCGGCAGCGGCGCGTCGGGCGCGGTGCCGAGTGCCGGCATCGTCTTGCGGTCGACGCCGCCCGCGGCGGCGGCGAAATTCGGGAACGGCACCACGTCGAGCACGTAGACGCCGTCGCTCAACCAGCGTTGGGCGGCGCCGCGCAAATCGGCGGCCGTGGCGCGTTGCACGCGGTCGAGCTCGATCTTGTACTGGTCGGGGTTGCCGACGAACGTCTGGCCGCGCGCGAGGATGTCCGATGTTCCGCCGAACCCGCCCACGCGCTCCATGCGCCGAACGAAGTCGGCGCGATATTCGGTCTTCACCCGATCGAGCTCGGCGGGCGTCGGGCCGCTGCGGATGAAGGCCGCCAGTTCTTCGTCCACCGCGCGCTCCACGGCCGCGAGGTCTCCGTTAGGCTGAGCCGTCGCCACGATCTGGAACTGGCCCGCGATTTCGCGCTCGCTGGGGAACGAGAACGCGTCGGTCGCCGAGCGATCGTGGTACACGAGACGCTTGTACAACCGCGATGATTTTCCGGAGCCCAGAAGGTCCGAGACGAGACCGAGATACGTCGCGTCCGCCGAGCCGTACTGGGGAACGTTCCATACCTCGTACACCCGGCCCTGCGGCACACGGTCCTGCATGATCTGGCGGTGCTCGCCGGTCATCTTCGCGATCCACGTGCCTTGCTTGGTGATCGGCGGCCCGGGAGGAATGTCGCCGAAATACTGTTGCACTTTTTGCTTGGCCTGCTCGACGGTGATGTCGCCGGCGATGGAGAGCGTGACGTTCGCGGGGCCGTAGTATGTGAGGAACCAGTTCTTCACGTCATCGAGCGACGCGGCGTTGAGATCATCCATCGAGCCGATCACCGAGTGCGAATACGGGTGGCCGGCTGGATACGTATTCTCGGTGATGGCGAGGTCGGTCTTTCCGTACGGTTCGTTCTCGTCCTGGCGCTTTTCGTTCTGCACCACGCCGCGCTGGAGATCGAGGCGCTGTTTGTCGATCGCGCCCACGAGATGTCCCATGCGATCGGACTCGAGGAACAGCGTACGATCGAGCGCCGACACCGGCACGGTCTCGAAATAGTTGGTCCGGTCTTCGTTGGTCGTGCCGTTGAGATCCGTGGCGCCGAGTGCTTCGGCCGCCGGAATGTAGCGGTCGTTGTGATTCTCGGAGCCCGCGAACATCAGGTGTTCGAACAAGTGTGCGAACCCCGTTTTGCCGAACACTTCGTTCTTGGAGCCGACGTGATACCACAGATTGACGGCGACGATCGGGGCCTTGTGGTCTTCGTGGACGAGCACCGTCAGCCCGTTGCCGAGCACGAACTTGGTGTACTTGATGTCGGGGACGGCCGGGGCGGGCGTCGGTATCGCGACGGACGACGCGGGCTGCAAGTGTCCCACCGGCGGTGCTTGGGTCTGCGCGGCCAGGGCAACCGGTGCAAGGATCGCCACGGCGCTGAGGGCTGCTTGACGGTACACGGACATGGGTGAACAGCCTCGTGTTGGGGTGTCGCGGACGCGAGTCGTCCAACGGCGAGGATGGCTCGCCCGGGCGCGTTTCTCAAGGGCGAGATTGCCCAACGAAACGGTTTCTAACGGTTTGCGGACAGATCTGGCGGACCGGGTTCATGCGGTCCACCGCGCGCTCACTCGGTCAGACTGCGCGCCGGGTGGACGCGCGCGGCACGCCAACATGGAACGAGGGCGGCGGCGAGCGACGCAGAGATCAGCAGGCCGGCGACGACGACCAGTGTGCCGGGGCTCCCGGCGGGAACGCCGTACAGCACGCCCTGGAGCAGCCGCGCGAACGCCTCCGCGCCGCCGGCGCCGATCGCAATGCCCAACACCGTTAGGCGGACAGCGCCCCCGGCCACGTACGACACGATGTCCCGCCGGCTCGCGCCGAGCGCCATGCGCACCGCGAGCTCGCGGCGTCGCTGCGAGACGCCGTAGGCAATCACCCCGTACAGCCCAACCACCGCGATCAACACGACGATGATCGCGAACGTGTTCACGACGGCGGCCATGAGCCGGAAGGGCGAGACGTGCCGCGCATACATCTCGCGCATGGTCATCACCCCTCCGACCGCGGCGCGGGGATCGACAGCGGCGACGGCGAGGCGGATCGGCTCGCGCATCGCGGCGGGATCGCCGGCGGTCCACACCTCGACATCCATCGCCGTGGACGGGGCCTGGGCAGCGGCGCGATAGATCTCGTATCGTAGCGGCTCATCCAATCCGCCGTGGTGGACGTCCGCCGAAACGCCGACGATGGTCCACGGAACCGAATCAATGGTGATCGTGCGTCCGACGGGATCGGCGTTAGGCCAGAGGTGCGCCGCCATGTGGTGGTTGATCACCGCGACGCGTTGGGCGCTCGTGTCCGCCCGGTCGCCCGCCGCGATGCCGCGACCGCTCACGATGCGGATGCCCATCGCGCGAAAGTAGTCCGCCGTGATACGCTGGTCGTTGGCGCTGAGGGGGTTGCCGTCGGGCTGGGGAGCGCGCCCGGGCACCGAAAAAACGGTGCCCCACCAATTATTGCTGAGCGGCGTGGTGCTCACGACGCCGGCCGCGAGAACGCCCGGCACGCTTCGCAAGCGGGTGTCGAGCCGCGTCACGAAGTCGCGTGCGCTGCTGTCGGTCGTGCCACGCGGTAGCGACAGTTGCATGGTGAGCACGTGATCCAGGCGAACGCCCGGGTCGCCGTTGACCATGTTGCGCACACTCCGGGTGAGCAGTGCGGCAGCCGTGAGGATAACGAGGGCGACGCTCACTTCGACGACGACGAGCGACGCACGCAGACGCGTGCCGTGCGTATCGCCTGCCGCGCCGCGCCCGCCGCTGGACAGCACCGCCGACAAGGGTGTGCGCGTGACGCGCAGTGCCGGTGCGAGCGCGAACAGCAGCGCGACCAGAATGCAGAGCGCGAGGGTGAACGCGAGCGCGCGCCGGTCGACGCCGAGGAACGCGAATCCCGGGTCGTACCGAGCCATTTCCACGGGCAGGATCTGCGTCGCGGCCCGGATGCCCCAGGTGGCGAACCCGATGCCTAACGCTGCGCCGGCGAGCGAGACGAGCATCGCCTCGACCAGCACGTGTCGGGCGAGCCGGCCGCGCCGGCCGCCGAGCGCCGCGCGGAGCGCCATCTCGCGCCGCCGCGCCGACGTGCGCGCCAACGACAGGTTCGCGACACTCACGCAGGCGGCCACGAGGACGAGCGCCACCGCCAACGCGACGATGCGAACGAGGATCGCGACGTCGTCGCTGTGGAACGCCTTGAGGGGACGCGGAACGAGGAGCCATCCCGCGTCGGACTTGGGCGCGTCGCTCGCCATTTGCCCGCTGATGCCGGCCGCCTCCCGTTGGGCATCGGCCACCGTTCGTCCGGGAGCGAGCCGTCCGAAAATGTCGAGGTAGCGTGACACATGATCGTTGAGGTCGCGGGCCGTCAGCACCAGCGGCGTGTAGAAGTCGACGGCCTCCGGGAAAACGGCGCCCTTCGCCAACACGCCCAGCACTCGGCGCGGCGCGCCATCCAGCGTGATGGTCGAGTCGAGGATGCCGCGGCTCCCGTTGAATCGGCTGTGCCAGTACGCGTACGACAGGATGGCCACGCCGTCGCGACCCGGCGTTCCGGCGTCGCCGCTGAATCCGTGGCCGATCGCGAATGGCGCCGACACGAGCGACAACAAGTTAGGCGTGACGCGGTAGCCGTTCACGAGGTCGCTCGGCGCGTCCGCACGTCCGTTGAGCGCGGCACGCCACAGTTGGGCCGCGCCAACCGCCGACAGTGATCGGGAGCGTTCCGTGAGCGCCGCGAACGCGGCGGGCGAGGCGTTGTCGCACGTCGGGCATTGGCGCGGCGAGCGCTGGATCACCCACACGAGATCATCTTGCGGCAGGAGCGGGAACGGCCGCGCGAGGACGTGGTCTCCCAGGCTGAATACGGCGGTCGACGCGCCGATACCGAGTGCGAGCGTGATCGCGGAGGTGAGCGCGTAGGCCGGGCTGCGCCGCAAGCCGCGGATGCCGTGCCGAACGTCTTGCATTAGCTGTTCGACCCATACCGGGCGCCACACGGCGCGCACGTTTTCGGCGGCCAGCGTCGCATTGCCGAACCGCCGGCGGGCCGCGGCCGCAGCCGCCGCGGCGGTCGTCCCCGGATTGCGCTGCGCGATGTCCTCGGCCTCGAGCTCGAGGTGATCGGCCAGCTCGCGACGGATGTCGTCGTCGCCGGGGGGAGCGGGTGTGCCGAACGGGCCGTGCACGATCACATCTCCGGCGCCGGCTGCATGACGCGGCCGATGGCGCGTACGAGTGCGTCCCACCGCGACTCCTGCGACCGGAGCTGCCGGCGGCCCGCTGCCGTTAGGCGATAGAATTTGAACTCGCGCGTGCGGCCGGTCGGCGTTTGCCAGCGCGAGGCGATCCAGCCGTTGCGCTCGAGGCGGTGCAGCGCCGGATAGAGGGAGCCGTGCTCCACCACGAGCACTTCGCGCGTGGTTTGCTGGATGTGCTTGGCGATGCCGTGGCCGTGGGCGGGGCCGAACAGCAGCGTCTTGAGGATGAGCATGTCGAGCGTGCCCTGGAGCAGCTCGATCTGGTCAGGCGTACCGGGCATGCGTCGTCATGGTAGGCTGTCTACCATAGGGATAGTAGACACTCTACCATTTGTCAAGCACGGACTGGCTGACGCGGGCCACGGCGAAGGTCGAGCGGCTGTCGCGCCGGCGCCCTGGAGGTTCCGGTGTCCGCGTTGCATTGTGTTGCTGTTCGGCGGGGTGACCGCGTGGGCACATCACGATTCAACACGGATGCGATAGCAATGAGGTCGACGAGTCATGGGGGACGCGCCACCGCCGTGACCGCGGCGGTCGCGCTGGCCGGTGGGGTGGGTATCGTCGCGGCGATTGGGCTCGGACAGCGAACGGCCGTCGCGGCGCCTCGTGTCTCCGGCCGTGCAGCGGCGGGGCTGCGGTTCGAGATCACGTTTCCGGCGTCGGCGTCGGCGGAGCCGCAGACCGGGCACATCATCCTGATCGTGTCCAAGGACACGAGCGCTGAGCCGCGGTTTCAGTACCAGGTGTACGAGCCCGACGTGCAGCCGGGATTCGGCGTCGACGTGGACGCGTTGGCGCCGGGGAAACCGGCGGTGATCGACGGCGCGGTGTTCGGGTGGCCGCTCGCGAGCGTGAACGATCTGCCGGCGGGCGACTATCGCGTGCAGGCGGTGCTCAACCGGTACGAGCAGTTCCACCTCGCCTCGGGGCATACGCTGTGGCTGCCGCCGGACAAGGGCGAAGGGCAGCACTGGTTCTCGAAGCCCGGCAATTTCTACGACGCGCCGGTCACCGTGCACCTGGACCCGCGCGCCGGCCAGACGGTTCGCCTAACGTTAGACAAGATCATCCCGCCGATCCCGGCGCCCAAGGATACGAAATGGGTGAAGTACGTGCGCTTCCAGAGCCCGCTCCTGTCCAAGTTCTGGGGACGGCCGACGTATCTGGGCGCGATCGTGCTGCTGCCGTCGGGCTTCGACGACCATCCGGACGCGCACTATCCGTTAGCCGTCGACCAGGGCCACTTCCCGACGGGCTTTCACAACTTCGACCCGAATCCGCCCACGGGACTGCACGGGCGCGACAGCGTGCGGGCGTCGTACGGGTACGACCTGTACCGCAAATGGACCGGCCCCGGGTTCCCGCGCATGCTCGTCATGCAGATCCAGCACGCCAATCCGTATTACGACGACTCGTACGCGGTCAATTCCGCCAACCTGGGTCCGTACGGCGACGCGATCGTGCACGAGCTCATTCCGTACGTCGAGAAACGGTTCCGCGGCATCGGCGCCGGGTGGGCACGGACGCAGTTCGGCGGGTCGACGGGCGGGTGGGAGTCGTTAGGCGAACAGATCTTCTATCCCGACGATTTCAACGGCACGTGGACGTTCTGTCCCGATCCGGTCGACTTCCGCCAGTACGAGACGATCGACATCTACGGCGACACGAGCGCGTACGTGTTCAACGCGCAATGGAAGAGCACGCCGCAGCCATCGGGCCGCAATTACCTGGGCCACCTGCTGACGACGGTGGCCAACGACAACCACTGGGAGTACGTGCAGGGCCGGCAGGGACGGTCGAGCGAGCAGTGGGACATCTGGGAGAACGTGTGGGGCCCGGCGGACAGCGACGGCTATCCGAAGCCGCTCTACGATCAGCTCACCGGGCACATCGATCCGAGCGTCGCCGCATACTGGAAGGAACACTACGACCTGCGGTACATCCTGCAGCGCGACTGGAAGACGTTAGGCCCGAAGTTGGTCGGCAAGATTCACATCTACAGCGGCACGATGGACAGTTGGCACCTGAACAACGCGGTGTACTTGCTGCAGGATTTTCTCGACCAGACGAAGGATCCGTACTACGCGGGCTCGGTCACGTACGGCGACCGCTACGAGCACTGTTGGACGGGCGACTCGCAGCACTCGCTCGAGGTGGGCGCGATGACGGTGTTCCAGCGGTACCTGCCGGTGATGGCGCAGCACATCGTCGAGACGGCGCCGGCGGGTGCGGACACGACGAGCTGGCGATACTGAAAACCAGGGAAGAGGGAAGAGGGAAGAGGGAAGAGGGTGTGACTTAACTTTGGCGGAGGCGCTCGAGCGATTGCGTCACGGACGCGGGGACGAAGAGGTTGTCGGAAATCGCGGCGATCTCTTCGGCTTCCTGCCAGGCGCGCTCGAGCTCTCCGAGCTCGCCCTCGAACGCGCGACGCTCGGCTTCTTCGTGCAGGGCCATCTCGAGGGCGAGACGATGTTCGCCGGGCAAGCCGAAGAGGCCGTGCTTGGTGAATCCGGTCGACATGCCGCGCCCCCAGCGTGAGCCGCGGGCGCGCGGACGCGTGTACACGTGGCCGCTTCCCGTTAGGCGGTCGATGAACCCATCGGCGCTGCCGGCGCTCTCGATCTCGTCCACGGCGCCGGCGATCATCTGCTTGTTGCCGCCGAACCGGTTGACCTTGGGGATCACGATCGCCGCAATGCGTTGCGCCTCGCGTCCCTCGAAATGCGCCTGGCCGTTCTTGAACCGCAGGTCGATGGCTAACGAACCGTCGCTGCCGCGGCCCAGCGTCGTTTCGCCGAGGTGACGCCGGCGCACGTGGACCATGCCGGCCTGCGACGTGTTGATCTTCGCGATCACCGTTTCCGGACTGCCGTTCACGGCCATGGCGCCGGCGCGCGCGACGAGCCACCCGACGCCGCCGAGGACCCCCGCGTACGCACCGAGGGCGAAGATACCGCCAACCGCCGCCACACTTCCGCCGGCAATGAGCAATTGGCGCCGCCGACGGCGACCGAACTGATCCCCGTAGCGCCAAGCCGCGAATTCCGGCCTCAGCGGTTGGCCAACGCGCACCAGCGTCGTCCCATCGCGCATTTTGGCCAAGCCAATGTTGTCGCTCGACACGCGGCGCTTGGTGTCGCGGTACAAGCGCTCCGCCTGTTCAATGGCTTCCCAGCGCTCCTCGAGCGGCGACAAATTCCAGCGCTCGCAATGGGGACACACCACCCACAGGCGGCCCTTGGCCGCGTCGAACGCGAGTCGTTTGCCGACCGGGAACGTCTCGAGCGACTCGTTCGAGCCGAGCGGACGGTTACAGAAGAGGCAGGTTGCGTACATGGCTTTCCTATATATACGGCGGCCCGGCGCCAAAGTGTCGGCGGCATGCAGCCGCAACGCCGAGTTGCGGACGCGGCCGGTCGGGCGGTAGCATCGAGAGCGAGGGCTGAGGTCCCGTCATCGGGGCCGATGATTTCGGGGCTCCGCTTCACTCGAGTGGTGAGGGCACCATCCATGGCCACCGTGACCGCAGTCGATCCACCCGTGTCATCGCGCAAGCCGCGCGACGACGAGATCGACGTCTGGGGCCTAACGCACCCCGGCAAGGTTCGCAAATCCAATCAGGATCATTTTCTGCTCGGCTCGCTCCAGAAGCGTCTCGAGATCAAGGCGACGTCGCTGCCGGCGGCCGAGCAGCTCCGGGCGGGCGATGAGCGCATCGGGTTTCTCGCCGTCGTCGCCGACGGCGTGGGCGGTCAAGCGTCGGGCGAGGAGGCGAGCCGGTTGGCGCTGGAGGAAGTGACGCAGTACGTGGCGCAGAGCGCGAAGTGCTACTACGAATGTGATTCACAGGCCGACGATTTCACCGACATCCTGCAGGCGGCGGCGATGCGGAGTCACGAGCGCGTGCTCGAGCACGGGCGCACGCATCCGGAGACGCGCGGCATGGCGACCACGCTCACGCTCTGGATCGGCGTGTGGCCGTGGATTTACCTGCTGCAGGTGGGCGACTCGCGCTACTACCTCTACCGCGGCGGCGTCCTCACGCAGGTGAGCCGCGATCAGACGGTGGCCGAGGAGTTGACGAGCCAGGGGCTGTTGACGCGCGCGAAGGCGGCGGCCTCTCCGTTAGCCAACATGCTGTCGAGCGCCATCGGCGGCCAGGAGGCGGCGCCGGTGGTGACGCGGCTGCGGTCCGACTGGCAGCACGTCCACCTGCTGTGCAGCGACGGCCTAACGAAGCACGTGTCCGAATGCGCGGATCGCCGAGCGCCTGGGGCGGATGACCTCGGCGCGCTCGGCGTGCGAGGGGCTGTTGCAGGACGCGCTCGACGGCGGCGGCACCGACAACATCACGGTCATCGTCGGGCGGGCCGTACGGAGTGAGCGAGGCTCGATGGGAAGCGGCGCCTGACAGCGCCTGAGCTTCGAGCTGGGCGCAGGCGCCGCGGTCCTCCGTCGTCCGGGTCATTGATGTCCTGCCTCACCCCCAGGCGGCGTAGCTCGCCGCTTCCCGCTTCCCCTAGCGGCGCGCTTTCCCAAGGCGCCGTTAGGCGCCGCTTCTCTGCCCCGAGGTTTCTATGAGCGACTGGCTGATCAATCTCCCGGTCGTCTGGATGGCGATCGTGATGCTCGCCGCCACGTATCTCGTGACGGCGGTGATTTACACGGTCGTCACGCGGCTCGCGGCGGGGGAACGCGCGCGGGCGTTCAAGGGCGTCTCGGCGGGCATCCTCTCGCCGCTGTCGGTGCTGTTCGCGCTGCTCGTGGGATTTCTCGCGGCGCAGGTGTGGAGCGATGCGGATCGATCGCGCACGGCGGTGAATCAGGAAGCGAGCTCGCTGCGGGCGGTCGTGCTGCTCGCCGCGGCGTTTCCGGGCGACCCGGAGACGCGCTTGCGGGAGCTCGTCCGGACGCACATCGAAAACGCCGTGACCAAAGAATGGCCGGCAATGGCGCGCCGCAGCGCCACCCTCGCGCTCACGTCGCCGCCGCTCGCCGAGGCGCTGCGCGTGACGCTTGCGTTAGACACGAAGACCGCCGGACAGGCGACCGCGCAGCGCGAGATCGTTTCGGCGCTCGAGGACGCGCTCGCCGCGCGGCGCCAGCGCATCATCCTCAGCCAGTCGGTGTTGAATTGGGTGAAGTGGGCGGCGCTCATCATCGAGGCGGCGCTCACCTTGCTGGCGATCGCCATGGTGCACAGCGACAACCGCGCGGCGAATCGCATCATCCTGACCATCTACGCAACCGCATCGGGCGTGGCGCTCATCCTCATCGCAGCGCACAGCCGCCCGTTCACGGGCGAGATTTCGACGCCGCCGACGGTCATGATGCAAGTCATGCCGGAATCGGTGTCCAGGCCCGCCCAACCGTAGCGGCGTCGTCCACCGCGCTATGCGGGAGCGCCGACGGCGCGATCGGGATGCCGGCCGCGTGTGCCGAACGGATGAGTGCGACCGGCGGTCGTTCCTGTCCGCGTGCGCGCTGGCCGGCGCGGCCGTGCTCGTCCGCGCGCCGTCCGGCCGGCGCATCGCATCGTTAGGCGACCATCGCGTGCGCCCGACGGCGGCGCAGCTGCGCTACCAACGGCGCGAGCGCGCGCTCTTCCTGCACTTCGGCGTCAACACGTTCACCGATCGCGAATGGGGCACCGGCGGCGAGCGCCCGTCCCTCTTCGACCCCTCGGCGCTGGACGCGCGCCAGTGGGCCCGGACCGCGCACGCGGCCGGGTTCCGCGCGATGGTGCTCACGGCCAAGCACCACGACGGGTTCTGCCTGTGGCCGAGCGCCGTGACGGAGCACAGCGTTAGGCACAGTCCGTGGCGCGCCGGCGCGGGCGATGTCGTACGGGAATTCGTGGATGCGTGCCGCGGCGCCGGGCTGGGCGCCGGCCTCTATCTGTCGCCGTGGGACCGGCACGAGCCGTCGTACGGGGACTCGCCGCGCTACAACGACTTCTACGTCGCGCAGCTCACCGAGCTGCTCACGCGGTACGGGCCCATCGCCCAAGTCTGGTTCGATGGCGCGAACGGCGACGGGCCCAACGGTAAGCGGCAGACGTACGACTGGGCCCGGATTCACCGCACGGTGCGCCGGCTGCAGCCAAACGCAGTGATGTTCTCCGACGCCGGCCCCGATGTGCGATGGATCGGCAACGAACACGGAATCGCCGGGGATCCCGAATTGGGCAATGGTCGACCCGGCGGCGGTGCCGTTTCCCGGCGCGACAGGCCCAGCCGTGGATCGAATGCTGCAACACGGCGATCCCGCCGGTACCGTGTGGCGCCCAGGTGAGGCAGACGTCTCGATTCGCCCCGGCTGGTTCTGGCACGCGGCCGAGTCCGCCAAGGTCAAACGCGTGGATGATCTGATGGAGCTCTATTTCGATTCGGTGGGACGGAACGCGAACCTGCTGCTCAACGTCCCGCCCAACCGCGCCGGACTCCTGGACGATGCGGATGTGAGCCGCCTAACTGAATTCGACGGCGCCCTGTCGGCCCGGTTCGGAGCGGATGGTGCACGGGATGCGCACGTCACGGCCTCATCAGAAGCAGCCGGTGGCGTGCCGCGGTCGGTGGTGGTTGAGGATCCGGATACGTGGTGGAGTCCGGATCGATCCGACCCCCACCCGTCGCTCACGTTGGCGTTTCGGGCGCCAGTCCGGTTCGACGTGCTGGATCTGCGGGAGGCGATCCAGCACGGACAACGAGTCGCGTCCTACGCAGTCGATGCGCTCGCGAACGGTGCATGGCAGACGATTTCGACAGGCACGACCATCGGGCACCGCAAACTCGACCGGGTGCCGGTGACCACCACCGACCGCGTACGAATCAGAATCGTGTCGTCCGACGGCCAACCAATGATTGCACGCGCGGCGTTTTGGTCCGAGCAGTCGTAGCGGGTCGATCAATCATGGAAGGCACCTTGGCACGAATCGAAGACCCCCTCAGATCGGAGCATCCAACCATGTTCAGAATCGCTCACGGTCTTCGCCGGTTGGCCTCGCCGCTTACGCTCGCGGCCGCCATCATGCTCCTCGCCGGATGCGCCAGCGTCACGCCTATCAGCCACCTGTTCGGATGATCCTGGCCGCTATAATGGAAAGTCCGTTCGCATCCAAGGCGTGGTGAGAGGCTCAGCAGGTGCGTTCGGCGTCGGGACGTATCAGGTGCGGGACAACACGGGCACGCTCACCGTCGTGAGTCAGAACAACGGGGCGCCCCGCGACGGCGACAAAATCGGCGTTCAAGGAATCTTCCAAGCCCTCTTCACACTCGGCAGCCAAAGTCTGGCCGTGCTGCGCGAGCAGAGCCGGTCCTTTCCCTGATTAGGCGTTGAGTAATGGGTCAGTTTGAATGAATCTGGCGGCAGGATTCCGCGTGGCGAGCTTATCCGTCCGTCCGGCCACGCGAATGCCTGGACGACGGCTCACCGTCGCTGAGACGAGATCATCGACACGAGCCACCACCGTGATGGCGTAGGCGTTGACATCGCCGCTTCCTGCGGTATGTTTTCAAGGCTACAACTAAACCGCCGAGCGGTAATCAAAAAAAACTCGGCGCGCCGTGGGTCCCCAGCCGCGCCTCAGTGGCGACTGCACCCGGCGGCAGCGGATGGATACCAGCCCCGGTGGGAGGCGTCCGGTCCACCCGTATTTTTGCTGGATTTCACGGCCCAGAGCCTTAGGCAGCGATAGCGACATACCCATGGCACGCATAACACCGCTCGATCGTTATCGGAATATCGGCATCATGGCCCACATTGATGCCGGGAAGACGACTACGACCGAGCGCATCCTGTACTACACCGGGAAGAGCTACAAAATCGGCGAAGTCCACGAAGGGACCGCGACGATGGACTGGATGGAGCAGGAGCAGGAGCGCGGCATCACGATCACGTCGGCGGCGACGACCTGCTTCTGGACGCCGCAACGGCATCGAGTACCGGATCAACATCATCGATACGCCCGGACACGTGGACTTCACGGTCGAGGTCGAGCGGTCGCTGCGGGTGCTCGACGGCGCGGTGACGCTGCTGGACTCGGTCGCCGGCGTCGAGCCGCAAACCGAAACGGTGTGGCGGCAGGCCGACCGGTACGGCGTGCCGCGCTTGATCTTCGCCAACAAAATGGACCGCGTCGGCGCGGACTTCGACCGATGCGTGCGCGATGATCCGCGATCGCGGCTGTCGCAGAAGTCGCGTATCCGTTGCAGCTGCCGGTCGGGATCGGGCGAGCTGTTCACCGGGCACATTGACGTGCTGCGCCGCGTGCAGGTCATCTTCGACGAGGCGACGCTCGGGAAGACCTACATCGAAGAACCGGTCCCGGACGAGTACCGGACGCGGTGGAGCAGGCGCGGCACGAGGTCATCGAAGCGGCGGTCGAGCACGATGAGGCAGCTGCTCGAGAAGTACCTGAGCGGCGCACGAGCTGACGTTCGAGGAAATCCAGCAGGCGATCCGGACGGCGACGATCGGCGGGCACATTCGTGCCGGTGCTGTGTGGCGCGGCGTTCAAGAACAAGGGCGTGCAGGCGCTGCTCGACGCCGTGATCGACTATCTGCCGGCGCCGGTGGATCTCACAGCCGATCAAGGGACACGTCCCGCACCACGACGAGACGCTTCGAGGAGCGCCAGGTGGCGGACGACGAGCCGTTCGCGGCGCTGGCGTTCAAGATCGCGACCGACCCGTTCGTCGGGAAGCTGACCTACTTGCGCGTCTACTCGGGTGTGCTGTCGGCCGGCTCGTACGTGTACAACTGCACCAAGGACAAGCGCGAGCGCGATCGGCCGGCTGCTCCAGATGCACGCCAACAAGCGCGAAGAGATCGAGGAAGTGCGCGCGGGCGACATCGCGGCGGCGATCGGCCTCAAGGACACGCGCACGGGCGACACGCTGTGCGACGACGACGCACCCGATCATCCTCGAGGCGATGAAGTTCCCGGCGCCCGTCATCGACGTGGCGATCGAGCCGAAGACCAAGGCCGACCAGGACAAGCTGGCGATCGCGCTCGCAGAAGCTGTCCGAGGAAGACCCGACGTTCCGCGTCCACACGGACGCCGGAGACGGGGCAGACGATCATCTCCGGCATGGGCGAGCTGCACCTCGAGATCATCGTCGACCGCATGCAGCGCGAGTTCAAGGTCGACGCCAACATCGGCCGCCCGCAGGTCGCGTATCGCGAAACGATTCGCAGGCGCGTGGAGAAGGTCGAGGGCAAGTTCATCCGGCAGATCGGGCGGCCGCGGCCAGTACGGCCACGTCGTGATCAACATGGAGCCGGCGCAGGCGGGCACGGGCTTCGTGTTCGAGGACAAGATCGTGGGCGGCGTGATCCCGCGGGAGTACATCGGACCGGTGGAGCGAGGCATCAAGGAAGCGCTGGAGAATGGCGTGCTGGCCGGCTATCCGATGGTCGACGTCAAAGTGGAGCTGATCTACGGCTCGTACCACGACGTCGACTCGAGCGAAATGGCGTTCAAGATCGCGGGCTCGATGGCGTACAAGGAGGCGGCGAAGCAGCGCGCATCCGGTGCTGCTCGAGCCGATCATGAACGTCGAGGTCGTGTGTCCCAACGACTACATGGGCGACATTCTGGGCGACCTGTCGGCGCGGCGCGGCAAGATCGGCGGCATGACGCAGCGCGGCGAAGCGCAGGTGATCGCGGCGACGCGTGCCGCTGTCGGAGATGTTCGGCTACTCCACCAAGCTGCGGTCGCAGTCACAGGGACGCGCCGTGTACTCGATGGAGTTCAGCCACTACGAGGAAGTGCCGAAGAGCAAGGCGGAAGAGATCATTCAACAAGTGAAAGCATAACGAGGGATAGCGCGTCGACGTGACGGCAGGCGTTGAGGGAATAGGGAGGGCGGGCAGGACGCACTAACGGCGATCGCGGGAGGGACGGGGAAGGTTATCCATGAGTTAGGCGACAACCACTTCGAGCGTCAGGAATACGGCCATGGCGAAGGCAAATTTGAGCGGACGAAGCCGCACGTGAACGTGGGGACGATTGGGCACGTGGATCACGGGAAGACGACGTTGACGGCGGCGATCACGGCGGTGCAGGCGAAGAAGGGGTTGGCGCAGTAGGTGGCGTTCGACCAGATCGACAAGGCGCCGGAGGAGCGGGAGCGGGGGATCACGATCGCGACGGCGCACGTGGAGTACGAGACGTGCGAAGCGGCACTACGCGCACGTGGACTGTCCGGGGCATGCGGACTACGTGAAGAACATGATCACGGGGGCGGCGCAGATGGACGGGGCGATCCTGGTGGTGAGTGCGGCGGATGGGCCGATGCCGCAGACGCGGGAGCACATTTTGTTGGCGCGGCAGGTGAACGTGCCGTACATCGTGGTGTTCATGAACAAGGTGGACATGGTGGACGATCCGGAGTTGCTGGATTTGGTGGAGTTGGAGGTGCGGGAGTTGTTGAGTCCAGTACGAGTTTCCGGGGGATGAGATCCCGGTGATCACGGGGGAGTGCGTTGAAGGCGTTGGAGAGCCGGGATCCGAACTCGGAGTGGGGGCAGAAGATCGGGGAGTTGATGGAGGCGTTGGACAGCTACATCCCGCAGCCGAAGCGGGAGATGGACAAGCCGTTTTTGATGCCGGTGGAGGATGTGTTTTCAGCATCACGGGGCGGGGGACGGTGGCGACGGGGCGGATCGAGCGGGGGAGGTGAAGGTGGGGGACGAGGTGGCGCTGGTGGGGTTTGGGAGCGACAAGAAGACGGTGGTGACGGGGGTGGAGATGTTCCGGAAGTTGTTGGATGAGGGGCAGGCGGGGGACAACGTCGGGTTGTTGCTGCGGGGGGTGGCGAAGGAGGAGGTGGAGCGCGGGATGGTGTTGGCGAAGCCGGGGTCAGCATCACGCCGCACACGCAGTTCGAGGCGGAGGTGTACGTGTTGACGAAGGAAGAGGGGGGGCGGCACACGCCGTTTTTCAACGGGTACCGGCCGCAGTTTTATTTTCGGACGACGGACGTGACGGGGAGCGGTGGAGTTGCCGGAGGGGACGGAGATGGTGATGCCGGGGGACAACATTCAGATGGAGATCGAGCTGATCACGCCGATCGCGATGGATGAGGGGCTGCGGTTCGCGATCCGCGAAGGCGGCCGCACGGTCGGCGCGGGCGTCGTCACCAAGATCCTCAAGTAACGGGAAGCGGGCGGTACGCGGAGCGACCGCCCTGCGGGAGACGGAAGACGGAAGAGGCAGCGTTAGGCGAGTGCACGAGGTCAACTGCGAGCGTGGGTTCATCACATGGCAGGTAGAATTCGGATTCGTCTCAAGGCATTCGATCACGCGGTGATCGATCAGGCGGCGGCGGACATCGTGCGCACGGCGGAGAAGACCGGCGCGCAGGTGTCGGGGCCGATTCCGCTGCCGACCAAGACGCAGCGGTGGACCGTGTTGCGGTCGCCGCACGTCGACAAGAAGTCGCGGGAGCAGTTCGAGCTCAAGACGCACAAGCGGGTGATCGACATCCTCGATTCGCGCGCGCAGACGGTCGACGCGCTGACGAAGCTGGATCTGCCGGCGGGCGTCGACGTCGAGATCAAGGTCGAATAGCGGGTCTAACGGGCGTCAACAGCCAGTTAGGCACTCACTCGGGAATGTGGAAGCCATGATCGGAATCATCGGCAAGAAGCTGGGCATGACGCAGATCTTCGACGCGGCGGGGCAACAGATCCCGTGCACCGTCGTCGAAGCGCCGCCGAATCCCGTCGTCCACTGGTCCGGACAAGGCCGACGGCCGGCTATGGCACAGGTGCAGCTCGGTTACGGGCAAGCAGCGCGTGGCGCGCGTGTCCAAGGCCAAGGTGAGCGCACGCCCCGCGGCCGCCGGGCGACACGCGCCGCGCTCGGCCATGCCGCGCAAGGCCGGGCTCAACGCCGCGCCGCGCGTGCTGCGCTGCGTTCCGCCTCGACGATGCGCCGGGCAGCGCCAAGAAGCAGGAGATCCCGACGCTATAAGCGTCGGCGACGTGCGTCAAGGTCAACATCTTCGCACGCGGGCGATGCGCGTGAAAGTGACCGGCACGACCAAAGGACGCGGCTTCCAGGGCGTGGTGAAGCGGCACGGCTTCGCCGGCGGTCCGAACACGCACGGCAACACCAAGCACCGGCGGCCGGGCTCGATCGGACCGGGCACCGATCCCGTCGCGCGTGATCAAGGGCAAGAAGATGCCTGGGCACTACGGCGCCGAGCGGCACACGCAGACGGCATCTGCGCGTGGAAAAGCATCGACGCCGAGCGCAACCTCATCTACGTACGCGGCGCGGTGGCCGGTCCCAGGAACGGGATCGTGCTCGTGCGCAAGCAGGGCTGATCCATGGCGGACACGACGCAGACATTCGACAGCGGCCGCATACACGGCGAACGGGACGGCGCGCGAGCACGTGGTCGCTGCCGGAGTCGCTGTTCGACGGCACGATCAACATGCCGGTGATGCACCAGGCCGTGAAGGCGTACCTGGCGAATCAGCGGCAAGGCAACGCGGCCACCAAGACGCGCGGGTTCGTCATCGGCGGCAATCAGAAGCCGTGGAGGCAGAAGGGCACGGGCCGTGCGCGCCAGGGCTCGATCCGCGCGCCGAACTGGGTGGGCGGCGGCACGGTGTTCGGCCCGATCCCGCGTAGCTACGCGCAGTTCGTGCCGCGTCAGGTGCGGGCTTTGGCGCGCAAGAGCGCGCTTCAACGCGCGGGCGCGCGAGGGCGCGGTGATGGTGATCGACCGCTTCGCCTACGACGCGCCGAAAACATCGCGGCTCGCGGCGCTGGTCGCCCGGTTAGGCCTCGAGGGGCGCAAGGTGCTCATCCTGACGAATGGCGTCAACGAGCACGTGTATCTCTCGGGACGCAACCTGCCCGCGGTCGCACGTGATGCCGTACGCGGACGTCTCGACGTATCACGTGTTGTGGTCGGATGCGGTGTTGGTCGAGGGCGCGGCGATCGGACACGAGCTGGCGCCGGTCGCGGACACCGAGCCGGCGGACCCAAGGCCAAGCGCGAGAAGGCGCCGGCGCAAGGTCAAGGTGAAGAAGCGGCGCGGAAGGCGGCGCCAAGAAGACCACCGCCAAGCGCGAGGCCGCGCCCGCCGCGCGCGAAGAAGAAGGCGACCACGGCGCGCACCAAATCGGCGCCCAAGAAAAAGGCCGCGAAAAAAACGAGCGGCAAGCCGAAGAAGCGGGGGAAGTGAGCGATGCCGACGCTGCATGAGATCATCGTCCGGCCGGTCATCACCGAGAAGAGCTCGGCGGCGTTCCAGGCGCGCGGCGAATACACGTTCCAGGTCCACCCCGACGCCACGAAGTCGCTCGTTAGGCATGCGGTGGAAGCGCTGTTCGGCGTGAACGTCACCGGCGTGTGGACGTCCAACCAGCGCGGGAAGACGCGCCGGGTCGGCAAGTCCGTCGGCCGCCGCAATCATTGGAAGAAAGCGATCGTGACGCTCCGCGAGGGCGAAGCGATCGAACAGATCTTCGAGGGCTGACCGACATGGGCATTCGACAGTTCCGGCCGATCACGAAGGGGACGCGGTTCCGATCCGTGTCCGACTTCAGCGAGATCACGCGCACCGAGCCCGAGAAGTCGTTGACCGAGCCGCTCAAGAAGAGCGGGCGGCCGCGACAACCACGGGCACATCTCCATGCGCCGCCGCGGCGGCGGCCACAAGCGGAAGTACCGGATCATCGATTTCCGGCGCGACAAGTTCGGCGTGTCGGCCACGGTGCGCGAGATCGAGTACGATCCCAACCGCTCGGCGCGCATTGCGCTGGTGGAGTACGCCGATGGCGAGAAGCGCTACGTGCTGCACCCCAAGGGTCTGGCGGTGGGCGACACGATCGTGTCGGGCCCCGGCTCGGACATTCGGTTGGGCAACGCGCTGCCGCTCAAGGAAGTCCCGTTAGGCACGGCGGTGCACAACATCGAGCTCAAGATCGGCAAGGGCGGCCAGATGGCGCGCTCGGCCGGCATGTCGGCGCAGGTGGTGGCGAAGGAAGGCGACTACGTCACGCTGCGCCTGGGGTCGTCCGAGGTGCGGCTGGTGCACGGCAACTGCCTGGCGACGATCGGCGAAGTCGGGAACGCCGAGCACGAGCTGCAGTCATGGGGCAAAGCGGGATCGACGCGGTGGCGCGGCCGCCGGCCCAAGGTGCGCGGCGAAGTGATGAACCCGGTGGATCACCCGCACGGCGGCCGCACACGCGGCGGCCGGAACGTCGTGAGCCCGTGGGGCAAGAAGGAAGGCGTGAAGACGCGCAACAAGAAGAAGTCGTCGCAGCGGTTGATCGTCCGCGGCCGGAAGCGCGGGAAAGCCACACAATAAACAGGGAAGCGTGCGCGTGCGCGCACTGCGGGAAGCGGGCTTCGCCCTGCGGGAAGCGCTGCGCTGCGGGAAGAGGGTCAGTCCTCTTCCCTCAAGCGGCGTGAGCCGCTGCTTCCCCCAGCGAAGCGCTTCCCTCAGCGCGCGCCAGCGCGCGCTTCCCGTTTAACTGCGAGCGTATAATGGGACGTTCAGTCAAAAAAGGCCCGTTCGTGCAACCCGCGCTGATGAAAAGAGTGCGCGGGATGAATCAGCGGAACGAGAAGCGCGTGATCAAAACGTGGTCGCGCGCGAGCACCGTGACGCCGGACTTCGTTGGGCACACGTTCGCGGTGCACAACGGGAACAAGTTCATCCCCGTGTACGTGACCGAGAACATGGTCGGCCACAAGCTAGGCGAGTTCTCGCCGACGCGGCTGTTCCGCGGACACTCGGGCGTGAAGTCGGTCGACAAGAAGGCGTCGCCATCGGGCGGAGCGCCGGCAGGGGGCGCCGCGCCGGCCGCGGCGCCGTCCGGCGGTTCGGGCGCGCCGAGAGGAGGGAGGTAACGATGGCGCGCGTACGAGCCATTCAGCGCACCACGCGCCAGTCGCCGTACAAGATGCGGCTGGTGATCGATCAGATCCGCGGGAAGAACGTGAACGACGCGTTGGCGCTGCTCAGTTCTCGAAGAAGCACGCCGCGCAAGCAGATCGAGAAGGTGCTCAAGTCGGCCATTGCGAACGCGGAGCAGCACGCCCGCGAGCACAACGAGTCGCTCGATGCCGACCGGCTGGTCGTGCAGCACGCCGTGATCAACGAAGGGCCCAAGCTCAAGCGGTTCATGCCGGCCGCGATGGGCCGGGGCACGCCGATTCACAAGCGTACGAGCCACGTCGAGATCGTGGTATCGGACGAGGACGCACGCTAATGGGACAAAAGGTCAATCCGATCGGCTTTCGCCTGGGGATCACGCACGACCACCGCTCGCGGTGGTATGCGGACCGGAATTTCCCGGCGCTGCTCAAGGAAGACGAGCTGCTGCGGAAGTACCTCAAGGCGCGGTTAGGCCACGCGGCGATTTCGATGATCACCATCGAGCGCAAGCCGGGGAAGGTGGTGGTGACGGTGCACACGGGCCGGCCCGGCGTCGTGATCGGCAAGAAAGGCGCGGAAGTCGACAAGCTCCGCGATGAGCTGACGCAGCTGACGGGCAAGGAAGTGGGCATCAACGTCGAAGAGATCAAGCGGCCGGAGCTCGATTCGCAGCTCGTGGCCGATCAAGATCGCGCACCAGCTGGCGCAGCGCATTTCGTTCCGGCGGGCGATGAAGCGCGCCGTGCAGAGCGCGATGCGCATGGGCGCGCAGGGCATCAAGATCAAGTGCGGCGGACGGTTAGGCGGAGCGGAAATCGCGCGCGTGGAAGGCTACCACGAGGGCCGAGTTCCCTTGCACACGCTGCGCGCCAAGATCGACTACGCGACGTCGACGGCCAAGACGACGTTCGGAACGATCGGCGTCAAAGTGTGGATCTTCCACGGGGAGGAGCCCTCGGGCGACCGCCGCGGAAGCACTTACTCCACCGGCTCGTAAGGCGAAGGAGAGCGAGCGATGCTGAGTCCCAAGCGCGTCAAATTCCGGAAGATGTTCAAGGGCCGCACCCGCGGGCTGGCGAAGCGCGGATCGACGGTCGCGTTCGGCCACTACGGGCTGCAGGCGCTGGAGCCCGGTTGGGTGACGAACCGGCAGATCGAAGCGGCGCGCGTGGCGCTCACGCGGCACATCAAGCGCGGCGGCAAAGTCTGGATTCGCATTTTTCCCGGACAAGCCGATCACCAAGAAGCCGGCCGAAACCCGCATGGGCAAAGGCAAAGGCTCGCCCGAGGGATGGGTGGCGGTGGTCAAGCCGGGCCGGGTGATGTTCGAGCTCGAAGGCGTCGACCGGAAGACGGGCGAGAAAGCCATGGCGCTCGCGGCGGCCAAGCTCGGCGTCAAATCGAAGTTCGTGGTTCGCGAGGAGGCGCATACCGATGCGAGCTGAGGAGATTCGCGAGATGGCGGACGACGAGATCCGAAGCCGCGTCGCGGAAATGGAAGAGGAGCAATTCCGGCTGCGCTTTCGGAGCGCGACGGAAGCGCTCGAGGATCCGCTGCGGTTTCGCGTGATCCGCAAGGAAATTGCGCGCATGAAGACGATTCTTCGTGAGCGGCAGCTGGCGCAACCCGCGCCGGCCGCCACGCGCTCGGCTCGTTAGGCGGGTTAGGCGAGAGGATACATGGCCGACATCGTGAGAACGGACCACCAGGCGGCGCGCGGCGCGCGCAAGACGCGGATTGGCATGGTGGTGAGCGACAAGATGCAGAAAACGGTGGTGGTGGCGATCGAACGTCGCTTCCCGCACCCGTTGTACGGGAAAATGGTGACGCGCACGACGCGTCTCAAAGCGCACGAGCGAAGACAACTCGGCCAAGGTCGGGGATCGCGTGCGCATCATGGAGACCCGGCCGCTGTCGAAGGACAAGCGGTGGCGCGTGGTCGAGATCGTCGAACGCGCGCGCTAACGGAGAACCGGCCATGATCCAGCAGGAATCCATCGTCAAAGTCGCGGACAACTCGGGCGCCAAACGCGCGCTCGTGATCCGCGTCTCGGGCGGCACCAAGCGGCGCTACGCCGGACTCGGCGATACGGTGATCGTGGCCGTGAAGGACGCGCTGCCCAACGGAACGGTCAAGAAGTCGGAAGTGGCGCGCGCCGTCGTCGTGCGCACGGTCAAGGAAACGCGCCGCAAGGACGGCAGCTACATCCGCTTCGACGAAAATGCCGTGGTGATCATCAACGAGGCCGGCGAGCCGCGGGCGACCCGCATCTTCGGACCCGTCGCGCGCGAGCTGCGCGAAAAGCGGTTCATGAAGATCGTCTCGCTGGCGCCGGAGGTGCTCTGACATGCGGATACTGACCTACCGGACCACCAAACGCGCGACCGCGCGCCAACGCGCCCGGCATGCGAAGAACGCCGAACGCACGGCGCTGCCAGTCGGCGAAGGGCGACACGGTGCGCGTGCTGCGCGGCGACGACAAAGGCAAGGAAGGCAAGATCCTGCGCGTCAACCTGAAAACGGGCCGCATCGTAGTGGATGGCGTCAACATCGTGAAGCGCCACCGCAAAGCGCGGACGGCCGAAGAGCAGAGCGGGATCATCGACTTCCCGGCGGCCATTCATCATTCGAACGTGATGTTGCTCGACCCCAAAGGCGGGACGCCCACGCGCGTGCGCGCGCGGGTCGATGATGACGGGACGAAAGAACGCGTCAGCGCGAAGAGTGGCGATGCCATTCCGCGCGTGGTCTCACGCAAGCGCTGACCTCGAGGAATCCGACGATGGCGACGAAAGAGAAAAAGAGAAAAAGGCAAGGCAAGAAGAAGGGCGGCGGCGGCCAGGGCCAGAGCTGGATCGAGGCAAGCCGCACGCGGGCGTCGGCACGCCGGCACCCGCCGCCGCGGCTCAAGGGCTACTACGAGAAGACCGTTCGCGGCCGGCTCCAGACGCAGTTCGGCCTAACGAACGCGCACCAGATCCCGAAGCTCACCAAGATCGTGATCAACTGCGGCGTCGGCGAGGCGATCAAGCAGCCCAAGATGCTCGACGGCGTCGTGCAGGAGCTGGAGCTCATCTGCGGGCAGCGGCCGGTGCGCACCCGGGCCAAGAAGTCGATCTCGAATTTCGGGCTGCGCCAGGGCCAGGAGATCGGCGCCAGTGTCACGCTCCGCGGCGCGCGGATGTGGGAGTTCCTCGATCGCTTCATCGCGGTCGCGATCCCGCGGATTCGCGACTTCCGCGGGCTCGGCACGCGGTCGTTCGATGGCCGCGGCAACTATTCGTTAGGCCTCAAGGAGCAGGTGATCTTTCCGGAGATCAACTACGACCAGGTCGACCAGGTCCACGGGCTCGATCTGACGTTCGTGACCAACACGCCGAAGGACGATCAGGCGCTGGCCCTGCTTCGTGAGTTAGGCATGCCCTTCCGGGGCGAAGAGAAACCCATTGTCGTCAGTGCCTAACAGCGAGGGAAGAGGGAAGGGGGAAGCGGGAAGCGGGAAGGAACACATCCAATGTCAGGTCAGAACGGGAGAGTGTGATGGCTCGTAAAGCCATGGTCGAGAAGAGCAAGCGGAAGCCGAAGTTCGCGGTGCGGCAGCACAACCGCTGCCAGCGCTGCGGCCGCTCGCGCGCGTTTCTGCGAAAGTTCGGGTTGTGCCGGATCTGTTTCCGCGACCAGGCGTTGAACGGAATGATTCCCGGCGTTCGGAAGGCCAGCTGGTAGCGGCGCCACGCTGTCCTGACACGTAACCAGGTCCTTTGATATGAGCATGACCGATCCTATTGCCGACATGTTGACGCGCATCCGCAATGCTTGCGGATCGAAGCACCGGCGCGTGGACATTCCGCCATCGAGGCTCAAGCCGATATCGCGCGCATCCTGAAGGAGAACAGCTACATTCAGGATGTGCAAACGCTCGAGACGGAAGAGGGCGCGATTCTGCGGCTCTATCCTGCAAGTACGCGCAGGGCGGTCAACCGGTGATCCGCGAGCTGCATCGTGTGTCCACGCCGGGCCTCCGGCAAATACGTCGGCGTGGGCGAGCTGCCGCGCGTGCGGAATGGGCTGGGCATGGCGATCGTGAGCACCTCAAAGGGCTGATGACGGACCGCGAGGCGCGCAGGCGCGCCAGGGCGGCGAGCTACTCGCGGTGGTCTGGTAGGAGCGTCCGCACATGTCGCGAATCGGCAAGAAGCCCGTCCGGTGCCGAAGGGCGTCACGGCGCACGTCGAGGGGCAGACGGTCAAGGTCAAGGGACCGCGGGGCGAACTGTGCGGCGCCTGCATGCGGCGATTAGGCGTGGCGCTCGACGACGGCGACCATCGTCGTCACGCGCCCATCGGACGAGCCCGAGCACAAGGCGCTGCACGGGCTCACGCGGACGCTCGTCGCCAACATGGTCGAAGGCGTCACCACAGGGTTCCAGAAGCAGCTCGAGATCGTGGGCGTGGGGTACAAGGCGGAGGGGCGGCCCTTCGGCCTGCAGCTCGCGCTCGGCTTCTCGCATCCGGTGGAGTATCGCGCGCCCAAGGGCATCAAGCTCTCGGCGCCGCAGCCGACGCCGATCATCATCGAAGGCGCGAACAAAGAAATGGTCGGCCAGGTGGCGGCCGAGCTGCGCGGCCTGCGTCCGCCCGAGCCGTACAAGGGGAAAGGCATCAAGTATGTCGGCGAGCAGATCCGGCGGAAGGCGGGCAAGACGGGAGGCGAAGTAATGCGACGAGATCGATTCACAAGCCGAAGACGCGCGCGGAGCGGTTGCATCGCCGCCATCTGCGTGTGCGCAAGAAGGTCGAAGGCACGGCGGAGCGACCGCGGCTCGTGGTGTCCGTCGGACGCTCAAGCACATCTACGCGCAGATCGTCGACGACGTGGCGCAGCGCACGCTGATGACGGTGTCCGATCTCAGCGGTAGGCGAGGGCAAGAAGACAGGAAGTTCGACAGCCGTCGGTAAGGCGGTCGCCGAGCGTGCCAAGGAAGCCGGGATCAGCCGCGTCGTGTTCGATCGCGCAGGGTACAGATACCACGGCCGGGTGAAGGCCGTGGCCGACGGCGCCCGCGAGGGCGGCCTGGAGTTCTGAGCAATGCCAGATAATCCAAGCAATCGCGCCGGATCGGGACCCGCTCAGAGGAAGTTCGCCGCCGCCTCGTCGTGCGCGGCGGTGGTCCGGGCGGCGGCGGACGTGGTCGCGGCGGACCCGGCGGCGGTCGCGGTGGACCGGGCGGCGGTCGCGGAGGTCGCGGCGGACGTGGTGGTCCCGGCGGCGGCGGTCGCGGCGGTCGCGGACCGGGTGGTCCCGGTGGACGCCGGAGGTCCCGGGGGGCCGGTGGTCGCGAAGGTGATCGCGGACGCGGTCGCGGTGGCGACGGTCCACGTGGCGGCGACCGCGATCGCGAGGGCAGCGATCTCGTCGAGAACGTCATCGCGATCAATCGCGTCGCCAAGGTCGTGAAGGGCGGCCGGCGCTTCTCTTTCAACGCGCTCGTCGCCGTCGGCGACGGACAGGGCAACGTCGGTTTCGCGACGGGTAAGGCGAACGAAGTGTCCGAGGCGGTTCGTAAGGCGGTGGATGCCGCGCGTCGCAACCTGGTGCACGTTCCGCTCACGGGCGGGACGATTCCGCACGAGGTGATCGGCGAACACGGCGCGGGTCGCGTGCTGATGAAGCCCGCTGCTCCCGGTGCCGGCGTGATCGCCGGCGGCGCGGTGCGCGCGGTCCTCGAGTGCGCGGGCATGGCCGACATTCTCACCAAGAGCCTCGGCTCCACCAATCCGCACAACATGGTGCGGGCGGCGATGCACGGGCTCGGCCTGTTGACGACGGTAGAACAAATCGCGCGCGAGCGCGAAATTGAGCCGTCGAGCCTGCAGTATCGCTCGCGCGCCAAGTCGAAGGAGACTGTCTAATGCCGCGGACGTTCGTGTGGCACCGCACGCGCGGGCCCAAGCACACTGCGCCTGACGAGTTGACAACGGGCATGGTGCGCATCAAGCAAGTGCGGAGCGGCATCGGGCATCCCGCCGAAATGCGGCGGACGCTGGAGTCGCTCGGCCTCCGCCACCATCAGGCCGAGGTGGTGCGTCCGGATTCGCCGTCGTTGCGCGGTCAGATCAAGCACGTGCGTCACCTGGTAACGGTGACGCCGGTGAAGGAGTAAGGCACAGTGCCCAAAGAACAGCGAGAGAAGCCCACCCCCGAGCACATCGGCCTGCACAATCTGCGTGCCGGCGCCCGGATCGCACCGCAACCGGAAGCGGTTAGGCCGCGGACCGGGGTCGGGCACGGGCAAGACATCGGGCAAGGGCCACAAGGGGATCAAGGCGCGCGCGGGCCATCACGGTCCGGGCGGTGGCAAGCCCCACTTCGAGGGCGGCCAGATGCCGCTCACGCGTCGTCTGCCCAAGCGCGGTTTCACCAATCCATTTCGTGTGGAGTCGCAGGTCGTGCACCTGAGCGACCTCAATGAATTGTCGGCGACGGACGAAATCACGGCCGCCGTTCTCATCGAGGCGGGACTGATCCGGAAAGGGAAGGGACCTGCCAAGCTGCTCGCGAACGGTACGCTCACCCGCGCGGTGACGGTTCGCGGCATTCGGATGAGCACAGCGGTTCGCGAGCGGATCGTGGCGGCCGGAGGCCGCGTCGAGGACTAACATGGCGCAGGAGAAGGCGGCGGCCCAGCTGTTCGGCACGATCTTCAAGACGCCAGAGTTAAGGACAAGATCGGCTTCACGCTGCTGTGCGCTGATCATCTATCGTGTCGGCTCGCACGTCACGGCGCCGGGGATCGATGCCCAGGCGCTGACCGATTTCTTCGAGCCAACAGGCCGGGCGGCCTGCTGGGCCTCTACGACTTGTTCGTCGGCGGCGGGCTCTCGCGCGCGACGGTGTTTGCGCTCGGCATCATGCCGTACATCTCGGCGAGCATCGTCTTCCAGATCGCTGGGCGCGGTGCTGCCGCAGCGTCGAGAAGCTGCAGCGCGAGGAAGCAGGGGCGGAAGAAAGTCAACCAGTGGACGCGCTACATGACCGTCGGCGTCGCCGTCGTGCAGGGTTACGGCTTCGCGGTGTTCACCGAGTCGTTGCAGGGCGCGGTGGCGCATCCCGGCATCATGTTCCAGATCCAGATGACGCTCTTCCTGACCGCGGGCGCGATCTTCGTCATGTGGCTAGGCGAGCAGATCACCGAGCGCGGCGTCGGCAACGGCGCGTCGCTCATGATCTTCTTCTCGATCATCGAGCGGTTCTGGCCGGCCATCGTACAGACGTTCCGCTTCCTGTCCACGGGCGCGCTCTCGCCGTTCCGCCTCGTGATCCTGGTGCTGGTCATGGTCGCCGTCGTCGCATTCACGGTCGCGATCACGGTCGCCGCCCGGCGCGTGCCGATCCAGATTCCGCAGCGCACGATGGCGCGCGGCCGTCAGCGCGAGTCGTCCAAGAACTTCATCCCGCTGCGCATCAACGCTGCCGGCGTGATGCCGATCATCTTCGCGCAGTCGGTGATCGTCGTGCCGGGCACGCTCGCGCAGTTCGGCAGCAAGGCCGCGTGGGCGCAATCGATGGCCGAAGCACTCAATCCCGGCACGTGGGAATACTATGTGCTGATGGCGATCCTGATCGTGTTCTTCACCTACTTCTACACGTCGATCATTTTCAACCCGGTCGACCTCGCGGAGAACCTGAAGAAGCAGGGCGGGTTCATTCCGGGCGTGAAGCCCGGCGCGAAGACGGCCGAGTACATCGAGGAGGTGATGTCGCGCATCACGCTGCCGGGCGCGGTGTTCCTGACGTTCATCGCGCTGCTGCCGATCGTGGATCGCGACCAGATCAACGTGCCGTTCCGCTTCGGCGGCACGTCGCTGCTGATCGTCGTCGGCGTCGCGCTCGACACGATCGCGCAGTGCAGCAGCACCTGCTGCTGCGCAAATACGACGGGTTCATGAAGAAGGGGCGGCGTGCAAGTTCCGCGGCCGCGCCGATCGGCGTTCTGAGCGGACTCGCCGCCACCGGACAGGGAGCGGACGCGACACATGATCATCGTGCTGCTCGGCCCGCCGGGCGCCGGGCAAGGGCACGCAGGGCGAGCGCATCGCCGACGCGTCTCGAGATCCCGAAATCTGCGACCGGCGACGTGCTGCGGGCGGCCGTGAGGGAGGGCACGCCGCTGGGCCTCGAGGCCAAGGCGTTCATGGATCGCGGCGACCTCGTGCCCGATCGCGTCATCCTCGGCATCATGAAGGACGCGCTGGCCAGCCGACGGCCGCGCGGGCGCGATCCTCGACGGCGTGGTGCGCACGGTGCCGCAGGCCGAGGGCTCGGCCCGTGCGTTAGCCGAGCTCGGGCGGAGCTCGACGTCGTGCTGGTGTTCGACGTGGACGAGGACGAACTGGTCCGCCGGATCAGCGACGCGCACGGTGTGCGAGAAGTGCCAGACGCCGTACACGGGCCGCGAGCCCGGCAGCACGTGCGACAAGTGCGGCGGCACGCTCGTGCGCCGCAAGGACGACGAGCCGGACGCGGTTCGGCACGCGCCTCGGGCGTACCACGAGCAGACCGCGCCGGTGATCGCGTGGTATCGCGCCCGCGCCCGCGACGGCGCGCTCCGCGGTCAGAGCGCGGCGCGCGTGGTGCGCCGTCGACGCCATCGGCGCGGTGGACGACGTCACCGCGCGGGTGTTGACAGCGTTCGGAAAATGATTCAGCTCAAGTCGCCGCGCGAGATCGAGGTCATGGCGCGACGGCGGCCGGATTCTCGGCGACACGCTCGCGACTGCTCGCGACGCAGGTGGAGCCGGGGATGTCGACCGCCGAGCTGGACGATCTGGCCGACGAGTTCATCCGCGCGCCACGACGGCGCGACGCCGGCGTTCAAGGGACTCTACGGGTTTCCGGGGCGCATCTGCACCTCGATCAACGAGGAGATCGTGCACGGCATTCCGTCGCCGAAGCGCGTGCTGCGCGAGGGCGACATCGTGTCGATCGACGTCGGCGTGAAGCTACAAGGGCTTTTTCACCGACTCGGCGACGACGGTGCCGGTGGGCGAGATCGATGAGGAATCGGCGCGGCTGCTGGCCGTGACGCAGGAGCGCTGGACGCCGGCATCGCCGGCGGCGACGCCGGGAACCACATCGGCGACATCGGCGCGGCGATTCAGCAGGTGGTAGAAGCCGCGGGGTTCAGCGTCGGTGCGCGAGCTGGTGGGGCACGGCGTCGGCACGGAGTCCCACGAAGAGCCGCAGGTGCCGAACTACGGCAAGCCGAAGCGGGGGATGAAGCTGTGCCCGGTCTCACGATCGCGATCGAGCCGATGGTGAACGCGGGCGCGCCAAGACGCGGACGCTGCCGGACCGGTGGACCGTGGTGACCGCCGACGGCTCGCGGTCGGCGCATTTCGAGCACACGGTGGCGATCACGGACGAGGGCCCGCGGGTGCTCACGGCGGCGGAGTGCCTAACTGGGGCCCGGCTCCGACCGTGCGTCGCTCAGGTTTGTCCGTCAATTGCTGTTGTCGAGCGAAGCCCGGCTACAGATGTGCCTCTCGACTTCGGCGGTCGCCGCGGGCCGCCGCGCCTGAGGTCTCGCGCACGACTCAGCGGCTCGCTTCGGCGAGCGCGTGTCCTTTGGCGGGGTCGGCCAGCGCCGCGACGTTGATGCGCACGTTGTAGGCCGCGCCGCGGCAGGCTGCCTCCGCGAGCAGCGCGGACACGCCGGCATCCGACACCGCGTTGGGGTTGCCCTTGGTCGCCACGAGCTGCGGCCAGGCCGGCCACGCCGCGCAGGCGCGCGCCGTCTCGAGCGGGACTTCGCTGCGCGCCGATGAGCGCCGCCGTGATGGCCGCGTCGCGCTTGGGCGCGCTGGCTCCGGCGGTCCTTGGGCAGCTTGTAGGCGGCCGAGACGGCCGGCGTACGACTGCGCGTCGCGCTCCACGAGCTGCTGCAGGCGCGCGACTAGCGCCGCCGCGCGCGTGCCGGCATCGCGCATCTCGGCGTCCACCTGCGGCGAACTTCTTCCGGCCGACGGTGAGCCCGGCCACCATCTGCGCGAGCGCCGCGGCGAGCGCGCCGACGTGGGCCACCACGCTGCCGCCGCCGGGCGTGGGCGTCGGCGCGGCGACGGCCGCCGCAGATCCCGTTAGGCGGAGCGGGCTGCGCCGCGCCGGTCTGCGCCGCGCGCACCTGCTGTTCGAGCAATCTGCTCGGGCGTGAACTCGGCCAGGCGCAGATTGCCGCACTGCCGCATCGAGCAGCACGCGCTCGGGCACGAGGCCGACGATCTCGCTCCACGTGGGCGGGACGCCGGCGCCGCGGCCTCCATGCGCCACCTGTCGAACGCGCGGTAGAGCGGCGTCTGGTCGGTGTCGACCAGGTTCATCGACACCTGCGCCTGGCCGTCGACCTCGAGGCCCAGCGCTTTGACGTAGCGCAGGCCGCCCGACGAGCCGCGCACGGCTTTCGCGACGCTGCTTGGCCATGGCGAGGTTGCGACGCGGCGCCCAGGTAGACGTTGTAGGCGACGAGGAACGGCCGCGCGCCGATCGCCATCGCGCCCGCGGTCGGGTGCACTGCGCGCGGGCCGAAGTCGGGCTGCGCGCCGGGTTGGTCCCGATCTCGTCGCGGAGGCCCTCGAATTCGCCGCGCCGCACGTCGGCGAGGTTCTCGCGATCGGGGCGGGTGGCCGCGCGCTCGTAGAGGTACACGGGGATGCCGAGCTCGCGGCCGACGCGTTCGCCGAACGTCCGGGCGAGCGCGACGCACTCGTCCATCGTCGTGCCTTCGAGCGGGACGAAGGGCACGACGTCGGTCGCGCCCATGCGCGGATGCTCGCCGTGGTGCGTCGTGAGATCGATGCGATCGTGGCCGCGCGGATGCCGGCGAACGCGGCGTCCGCCGCGCGTCGCGCGGCGCGACGAACGTGATCACCGTGCGGTTGTGCGATGTCATCGGACGACACATCGAGGACCGCCGCGCCGTCGACCGCGCGATCGCGTCGCGGATGGCCTGGATGATCTCGGGGCGGCGGCCTTCGGAGAAATTCGGGACGCATTCGACGAGCGGCATGGTCGATTGGATGCCTAACGGCCGCGTTGGCCAGATCGGGCGGCGGTGTGCCGCGGCTTGCCTTGGGGTCCGGGCGCGCCGGACTTGCGCGACGTCTCGCCGGGAGACGGTGGGCGGTTGGGCGCGCGCGGGCCGCCCTGCCGCGGGGCCGGCGCAGACGCCGGGATGCGTTTCTTTTTCATGACGAAAGATGGACTGGCGGCTCCACGCGCGCCAGTTCGCTCACACGTACCGCCCGACGGCCATGGCGCACGCTGCGACGATGAGCAGCAGCGTCGCGATCTGCGATCCCCGCGCCGCGCGGGCCCGGCGCTGCGCGCTCAACGCCATGAGCGCCTGGCGCTCGTCGTTCGTCGCCGCCTGCGCGGCCTGCTGCGCCGTGGCCACCGCGCGGCTCATCGACGGCGTGACCACCAGCATGCCGACGAACAAGGCGATCAGCGCGCACACGCCGCCAAAGCCTAACGTCATGCCCATGTGCGAGGCGCCGAATCCGGGCGCCATCCTCGCCGCGCGGCCGTAGAGCCAGATACCGCTGATCACGGTGAGCAGCGCGAAAATGGGGAACACCGTGAGCAGATGGCGACGCTGCAACGCCAGCATCACCTTGCCGCCCTCGGGGCCGGTCTCGGCGATCGTCGGGAACAGATAGAACGCGCCGAACACCGCGAATCCCACCCAGAGCACGCCGCCCACGATGTGGACGAGCCGTAAGACGATCGTCAACACGCTCATAGTCGTCACCTCGTCGTCGTGTGGAGAGAGGTCTGTTAGGCAGAAGCAGCGTCTTCGCGCACGGCGTCTTCGCGCACGGCGTCTTCGCCCACGGCTTCGCGGAGCGCCTTCATCATCACCTGGTCGTTGGTCGCCGCTTGCTCGGGAAGCACGGGGTACCGCACCACGAACTCCAGCGCTTGCTCGGAGAAGCGGACATTCGACCTGCGGCTCCGGCGTCGACGTGTCGAAGTCGACCAGCCGCTGCACCGTCGCGTGCTGCTCATCGATCGACCGGCGGTACGCCCCATACACCTTGTCCGCCACCGCCTTGAGCTTCGTCTGCGTCGACGCGACGTCCGTCGTGGGCGCCAGCGACAGCGTGACGGTATGCCACGTGTACTCGGCGCCCGGGATCTGCTTGAAGAGCGCCGCCGGCTGGAACAGCACGGCGTTGGACATGACCACGATGCGTCCCGTCGACTGCAGCTCCGGCCCCGCGAGCTCCATCAAGTAAATACGGATGAGGCCGATGTCGATCACCCGGCCAGTCACCCCGGCGAGCGTGATGCGATCGCCCACGCGCACGCCGTATCGGCCGATGAGGAAGAAGTACGCGACCACCGCGAGAATCACGTTCTGCAGCGCAACGGCGAGACCGGCGGTGAGGAAGCCCACGTACGTAGCGAGGGATCCGATCTCGGACACGAAACCGATGACGATGATCGTGAGCAACGCGACCGCCACCGCGATGCGTCGCAGGAGCAGGAACTGTCGCCGCCGGCGCGCATCGTGGAGATAGCGGAACGTCGCGCGGCGCCAGATCTCCGAGATGAAGAGCACGATCGCGATCGAGGCGAGCAGGATCACCGCGTGCAGCACCAGATTGCCTAACACATTGTTGGCGCGCCCTTTGGCGATGTCGCTCCACTCGCTGAGCGAGCCGCGCGCGTCATCCACGGTGATGTCCTCTTCGCCGATCGGGACGAGCAGGGTCGAAAGCTGCCTGAACCGCGTTGTGGCGCTGTCGAACTGGTGCTGCACCTGGAGCAGTTGGCTGGGATCGACCGCCCCGGTATCCGCCGCGTGCGCGCGCACCAGCGTCCGCGCTTGGCCGCCTACCGCGGCGCGTAGCGAGTCGATCTGGCTGGTCAACGCGTCCGTGGCGTCGATCGCCGATGTCAAATTCTTGCTCGTGCTGCGCAGCGCGAGCCAATCCGAGAAAAGCGCGAGGAGTCCGCGTGCGTGTCCCGCCTGGGGCGCGGGCTGCGGCACGACGGCGGGGACGGCGGCGGTCGTCGTCGTCGTCGTGTGCGTGCCGCTCGTGTCGGTGCTGGTCGTGGTCGTCGCAGGGCGTGTGGCCGTCGACGTGCCATGCCGCGCTTCAGGAACCGACCGCTCGAGCTCGGCGATTTGTCCCGTTAGGCTTGCGGTGCCGGCGACGCCGTGGGCGGCCATGTTCGCCGCGAAGCGTTGCAACTCGAGGATGGTCTTCTGGACCTCGAGCGAGAGATTGAGCTCCGACTGCAGCTCGTCGCGTTGGGCGGCGAGATCGCGTTGTGCGCGCGCCGGCGCATGCGCGATCTGGTCGTCCAGCGCAGCGAGCCGCGACTGCAGCGCCGACACTCTCCCGGCCATGCGCGTCGCCGCGCGATCGAGTTTCGCTGCTTCATCATAGGTATTCCCAGCGCTCGACGTGTCCGACGCTGCATGCGACGCATTGATGAGACGCGCCGCGGCCATCGCGAAATCGAACGAGTATTGGAGGGCGGCGAGCGCCGTGCGTTGCAGGCGGTCGTGCGCGATTTCGTTGTCGGCTAAATCGGATGACTGCTCGAGCGTCGACAACCGGCGATACCAGCCGACGCTCATGTGCAGGTGCTCGAGCACTTGGTCCGCCGTCACCGGCGACACGCGCGCCGCCGGCGTCTTGGGCGCCGCCTGCTGCTGTGCCGCCTGCGCGCGCGCCGTGGTGGCGAACGCGACGCCAATGACCACTGCTGCTCCGAATCGCTTACCGAACGCGAGCATCGCCCTCCGGCCGCCTCTCAAGCGTGATTCCACGCGAACAACCTCGCGACGTGCGCCGCGCGGTCGAGGCAATGTACCCGCGACGGGAGCGGTGCGGGAGCGCGGCGGGCAATGCAACCCGGTCGGACCGACGACTCGCGCGTCACGCGTCGACGCGTGCGAGCAGCGAGTCGAGCCACGCGTGCATGGTGGGTGTGCCCGCGAGCACGCTGCTGCGCGCGAGTGGCAGTGAACCGCCGCCGATGGCGCTGATTGTGCCGCCGGCCTCTCGAATGATGATGGCCGCGGCCGCGAAGTCCCACGGCGAGAGCGTGAGCTCCCAGAATGCTTCGAACCGTCCGCACGCCACATTGCAGAGGTCGAGCGCGGCCGATCCGGCGCGACGCACACCCGCCGTGGCGCGCGCCACCGCTTCGAGCTGTTTGAGATACGGCCGCAACTGCTCTGGTGTGCGAAACGGAATGCCGGTGCCCACCAGCGCGAGCGACGGATCGTCGATGCGCGAAATGGCGATGGGTGTACCGTTGCGCGTCGCGCCTTCGCCCAACACAGCGGCGAACGTCTCGTGCGACACGACGTTGCGCACGACGCCGGCGGCCGTGGTGCCGCCTACGACGAGCGCGATCGATACCGCGTACTGCGGATAGCCGTGCAAGAAGTTGGTCGTGCCATCGAGCGGATCGACGACGAACAACGTGTCGGCATCGATCGTTGCGTCGGGCGACAACTCTTCGCCGAGGATCTGCGCGCCGGGTGCGGCGGCGAGCAGTGTCTCGCGTACGATGCGTTCCGCACCGGTGTCGATGTCGCTCACGTAGTCCTGGTGCGCTTTGGAGCGCCACTCGAGCGTGTCGCGATGCGCGCTGCGTTCACCGATGAATTGCGCGGCTGCGTCCGCTGCCCGGTGCATTGCATCCGCCAGCTCGCGGGCGCGCGTGGTGATGTCTGCTTGCACCTGTTTTGGAGCGTTCATACTTTGCTGGAATGTCCAGGATATTCAGCGGGATACAGCCATCCGGAGAGCTGCACATTGGGAACTACCTCGGCGCGGTGAAAAACTGGGTGCAATTGCAGGACCGCTACGAGTGTGTGTTCTGTATCGTCGACTACCACGCCATCACCGGCCACTATGAGCCAACCGACCTGCGCCAGCGTACGTTCGACATGGCGGTGTCGCTGCTCGCGGCCGGACTCGACCCGGACAAATGTACGTTGTTCGTCCAGTCGATGGTGCCCGAGCACACCGAGCTCGCGTGGATCTTGAACACGGTGACTCCGCTCGGAGAGCTCGAGCGTCAAACGCAATTCAAGGACAAGGCATCGCGCCAGGAGAGCGTGCTCGCCGGTCTGCTCAACTATCCGGTATTGCAAGCGGCGGACATTCTGCTGTATCGCGCCGATCTCGTGCCGGTGGGCGAGGACCAGGTGCAGCACCTCGAGCTCACGCGCGAGGTGGCGCGGCGCTGGAACGCCAAGTTCGGCGTGTCGTACTTCCCCGAGCCCAAACCGCTGCTCACGCCGGCGCGGCGCATTCTGGGGCTGGACGGGCAGGCCAAGATGTCCAAGTCGTTAGGCAATACCGTGGGCCTGCTCGAAGCGCCCGAGGCGATCTGGGAGAAGCTGCGCCCCGCCGTCACCGATCCGGCGCGGGTGCGGCGCACCGATCCGGGCACGCCGGAAGTGTGCAACATCTATCACCTGCACAAGGGATTCAGCGACCAGGCGACGGTGGACCACGTGGCGGCGCAGTGCCGCAGCGCCGGCTGGGGATGCATTGACTGCAAGAAGGTGCTGCTCGACTCGATGGTGCGTGAGTTAGGCCCGATTCGCGAGCGGGCCCTCGAATATGCGGCGCATCCGGCGCGCATCACCGAGATCCTGGCGCAGGGCGCCGAGCGGTGCCGCGCGTTGGCGCGCGAGACGATGGCGGCAGTGAAAACGACGATGGGCCTGATATAGCCGTTTGCTCTCACCTCACACGGACATGATCGACTCCATCGCGGATCCGGTACGCCTCGAGCTGTTGGTGAAGCTGCTCGTGGCTGTTGTGTTAGGCGGCGCGGTCGGGCTCGAGCGCGAAATGTCGGGCAAGCCGGCCGGCCTGCGCACCACCATCCTCATTTGCGTCGGCGCGGCGTTGTTCACGCACCTGTCGATCACGATCGGACAGGTCTCGCTCACGCCCGCCGGTCAGCCGTACGGCGACGTGACGCGCATCGCGGCGCAGATCGTCACCGGCATTGGCTTCCTGGGCGCCGGCGCGATCTTGCACGGCCGCGGCACCGTCATCGGCCTCACGACCGCGGCGACGATCTGGGTGGTGGCGGCAATCGGCATGGCCACCGGAGCGGGCGCGTACGCCGACGCGGTGGGCACCACCGTCGTCGTGTGTCTGGTGCTGGTGGGACTCCGCCCGATCGAGCGCAAGCTGGTCATGGTGCGCCGCACCGTGACGGCCACGCTGCGCGTCACGCCTAACGTCGACTTCGACTCGTTCGATGAGGTGTTCCGGGCGAGCGGCATCCACGTGCGGTCGCGCCGCACGTACGACCACGTGGGCGATCGCACGTTCGAGCTCACGCTCGTCGGGCCGTCCAAGCGATTCGATGTGTTGGTCGACGCCCTTCGGCAGCGTCAGGATGTCGTGAGCATCTACATCGACTGACGTGGCGCGTCGTCTCGTCGCCGATCTCAACGCCAGGGCGCCGGCGTGGGCGCTGCCGGCGGAAGGCGTGTCCGAGCTGCGGAGCGCGGCGCCCGCGGGATGGGAGGCCGTGGTGCTCGACGCACCCACCGCGTCCGACGGCGACGGCGGATCGCCGCCCAGCGACGAGGCGCGAGCGGCGATCGGCGACGCCGACGCGTACGCCGGCTTCGGCCTGTCGCGGGCGCTCTTCGCCGAGGCGCGCCGGCTGCGCTGGGTCCACTCGGCCGCGGCGGGTGTCGGCGCGCTCCTGTTCCCGGAGCTTCGCGCGAGCGATGTGGTCGTCACCAATTCGGCGGGCGTCCACGCGACGCCCATTGCCGAGCACGTGTTGGCCGGCGTGTTGTTCCTGCTGCGCGCGTTGGACACGGCGCGCGAGCGACAGCGCGCGCGGGTGTGGGATCGGCCGGCGTTCGTCGGCCGCGCGACGCAGGTGCGCGAGGTGGGCGAGTGCCGCGTCCTGGTGATCGGCGCGGGCGGGATCGGCAGCGCCATCGCACAGCGGTTCTCGGCGTTAGGCGCACGGTGCATCGGCGTGCGCCGCCATCCGGATCGCGGCGTGCCTAACGGATTCGCCGCCGTGCTGGGCCCGGGCGAGTGGGCCGGCTCGTTGGGCGACACCGACATCCTCGTCGTGTCCGCGCCGGCCACGGACGAGACGCGCGAGCTGGTGACCGGTGCGCTGCTCGACCGCCTGCCGCGGCACGCGATCGTCGTCAACGTCGCCCGCGGCTCGCTCGTCGACGAAACGGCGCTCGCCGAGCGCATCGCCGCCGGCCGCCTGCGCGGCGCGGTGCTCGACGTGTTCGCGCACGAGCCGCTCGACGCATTCGAGCCCGCTCTGGGGACTGTCGTCGGTCGTTATGACCCCGCATGTTTCGGCAGTCTCGCCGCGCGGCTATTGGCGCCGCGAGCTCGAACTCCTGATCGACAACTGGCGCCGGTTCGCCGGCGGCCAGCCCATGCGCAACGTGGTGGACCGGACACTCGGCTACTGACAGACAATGGACACAACGCAGCGGAAGACATTCTCGGGCGTCATCGCGCCCGTCGTCACGCCCTTCGATGCCGCAACCGGCGATCTCGCGCCGGACGCGTTTCGCGGCAACCTGCGCGGGCACTTCGCGCGCGGTGCGTCGGGCGTGTTGTTGTGCGGCTCCACGGGCGAGGCCGCGCTGCTCGACGAGAGCGAACGTGATCGGCTCGTCGAGTGGGCGCGGCCGCTCGTGTCGAGCGACCACTGGCTGCTGGCCGGCGTAGGCGGCGAATCGACGCGCCAAACAGTCGCGCGGGCCAAGCGCGCCGCCGAGCGCGGCGCCGACGCGGTGCTGGTGGTCGCGCCGCACTATTACGGCAACGCGATGACGCCCGATGCGTTAGGCGCGCACTATCGCGCGGTGGCCGACGCGAGCCCGGTGCCGCTGCTGCTCTACAACATCCCCAAGTACATGCACTTTCCGTTGGACGCAGGCCTCGTCCGCGAGTTGTCGGCGCACCAGAACATTGTCGGCATCAAGGACAGCTCGGGCGATCTCGACTTGTTGCGCGGCTATCTCGCGTCGCGCGGCGACGGCTTTGCCGTGCTCACCGGGAACGGCGGCACGTTTTACGCGGCGCTCGAGTTAGGCGCGGCCGGCGGGATTCTGGCCGTGTCGCTCCTGGCGGGCGAGCTGTCGGCGGCGGTGTGGCGCGCGTTCCAGGCCGGCGACCGGCCGCGCGCGGCGACGCTGCAGCAGCGGCTCGGGCCGTTGTCGAACGAGATCGTGGGCGGCATGGGCGTGCCCGGCGTGAAGGCGGCCATGGACCAGGTGGGCCAAGGCCTGACGGGCGGCGCGCCGCGGCCGCCGCTGGTGCCCGTGCGGGCGGCGCAGCGGCAGCGCATCGCGGCGCTGCTCGAAGCGGCGGACGCGGCGCGCGCCGCCTAACGGAACGAACGATGCCCAGCGCCCGCGAGCACCTGGAGCGGCTCGCGGCCGCTCCGCGCCCCGCCGGGTCGCCGGCCGAGCGCGACGCGCGCGAGTGGTGCCGGTCCGCGCTCGCCGCCTGCGGCTTCGCCGTCGCCGCCGAGCCCTTCGCCTACTCGACGCTGCCGGGACGGTGGGCGACCCCGGCGTTAGGCGTGGTGGGCATCGGCGTCGTGTGCATTGCCGCCCGCCTGGCCTGGTCCGGCCGGCCGTTCGCGGCGGCGATCGTCTTGGCGGCTGCCGGCGCGTGCGCGGCGACGGGCGGTGCGTGGCTCGCGCGCGTGGCGGTCACCAGGCTCCCCTGGGGACGCCTGGATGGCATCAACCTCGTCGCCACACGCGGCCCCGATGCGTCGCCCGCGCTGTGGCTGGCCGCGCACCTCGACTCGAAGAGCCAGCCGGTGCCCATCCTGCTGCGCGCGGCGGCCATCACGCTGCTGCTCCTGGTCTGGATCGCCGCGCTCGTCGTGGCCGCGGCGCAGGCTGCGTTAGGCGGATCGCCGGGCGTGTGGCCGTGGCTCGCGGCGGCGGCCGTCGTCGCCGGGCTGCCGGTGGCGGCGAGCGTGGTCGGTGCGCGGTCGCCCGGCGCGCTCGATGACGCGTCGGGCGCCGCCACGGTGCTCCGCGCCGCCGAGCTCACCGCGCCGGGCGTTCCGTTAGGCGTAGTGTTCACCAGCGCCGAGGAGCTCGGCTTGGCCGGCGCCAGAGCGTGGGTCAGGAGCCGCCGCCAGCCGCCCGCGAGCGCCATCAACGTCGACGGCGTGGATGACGCAGGTCCGGTGAGCGTCACCTACACCGGACGCCGCCCCGCTGCGCTGCTCGCGGCGCTCGCCGCGGCCACAGTCCCGGACCCGATTCGCGTGTCGCGTCTCTTTCCCGGCATCCTCGCCGACGCCGTAGCACTCACCGACGGGGGATGGCGCGCCGTCACCGTCAGCAAGGGCACCTGGCGAACGGTGGCGCGGATCCATACGCCCAGCGACAACCTCGCCGCGCTCCGGGGCGAGGGCGTCGAGACCGTCGCGCGCTGGCTCGCCCACGTGGTCACCGACGCACACACCGTGGAGACCTGACGTGCAGATCGCGCTTCTGGTCCTCGTGCTGGCGGCTGGTCTCATCATGCTGCCGTTCGGTCTCCCCGGTCTCTGGGTGATGGCCGGCGCGGTGCTGCTCGATGCGGCCGTCGTCCCGTCGCACGTGGTGAGCCTCAGGTTGGGCATCGTGCTCACGGTGGTGGCCGCGCTCGCCGAGGTGGTGGAGATCGCGCTCGCGGGCCGCTTTGCGCGGCGTTACGGTGGGTCGCGGCGTGCCGGCTGGGGCGCAATGATTGGTTCGCTCATCGGCGCATTCGCCGGCGTCCCGGTGCCCCTCGTAGGCTCGCTCATCGGCGCGTTCGCCGGCGCGTTCATTGGTGCGCTCGTGGCCGAGCTCACCCAGCGTGCCCAACTGGCACCGGCCGCGCGCGTCGCCACCGGCGCGCTATTGGGCCGCATTGCCGCCGCCGCGATGAAGATCGGTGTCGGGTGCGCGGTTCTCGCATGGGTCGTGCTGTCGATCGTGCTCCGCACGAGTTGACGCGGACCCGCGGGCGAAGGAACTTTGCTAGTGTGCGCCGCGTGACGTCTGTCCGTGGCCCTTTGTCGTCGCGATCTCGTGCACTGCCGAGCTCGCTATTGGAATCTGTCTCGCTGTCTCGAGCCCTAGGTCATGTTCGACTCCGAAGTTCGCACGTTGTGTGTCGTTGGCGCCCAGTGGGGTGATGAAGGGAAGGGCAAGCTCGTGGACGTGATCGCCGAGCGAGCGGATTGGGTGGTGCGGTATCAGGGCGGCGCGAATGCCGGACATACGGTCCAGATCGGCGGACGCCAGTTCGTCCTCCACCAGATTCCGAGCGGCATTTTGCACCCGGGTGTGCGATGCGCGATCGGCAACGGCGTGGTGCTCGATCCGGACACGCTGTTCACCGAAATCGATGAGCTGGTGCGTGAAGGCGTGGACGTCGAAGGCCGCTTGTACGTGAGCGACCGCGCGCACCTGGTGCTCCCGTATCACAAGCTGGTCGACTGCGAGAGCGCCGCGAGCCGCGCCATCGGCACCACGGGTCGCGGCATCGGCCCCGCGTACGAGGACAAGGTGGCGCGCCGCGGCATTCGCGTGCAGGACCTTCGCCACCTGGACCGCCTGCGCGAGCTGGTAACGGCGGGCATCGCGCACGCGAATGCGCAGTTGGCCGCGTCCGCATCGGACAAGCGCGCGAACGTGGATGAAACGGTAGCGTTGCTCGAGCGCTTGGCGCCGCGTCTCCTCGTGCTCGCGGACGACGTCGGTCTGGCCGTGCATCGCGCGCGCTTGGCCGGCGCCGCCGTGCTGCTCGAGGGCGCGCAGGGCTCGCTCCTCGACGTGGATCACGGCACGTACCCGTTCGTGACATCCAGCAGCACGACGTCGGGCGGCGCGGCCACCGGCGCCGGCTTGGCGCCCACGTCCATCGACGCCGTGTTAGGCGTGGTCAAGGCGTACACCACCCGCGTCGGCAACGGCCCCTTGCCCACCGAGCTCGACGAACCGCTGGCCGCGGCGGTGCGAAAGTTAGGCAACGAGTTCGGCGCCACCACCGGTCGGCCGCGCCGCTGCGGGTGGTTCGACGCCGTCGTCGTGCGCTACGCCGCGCGCGTCAACGGCCTCACGGGACTGGCGGTGACCAAGCTCGACGTGCTCGACACGCTCGATCGCATCGGGCTCTGCACCGCCTACGAGTGCGACGGCGACGTGTACGACGAGTTCCCCGGCGACCTCGTGTTGTTGGAGCACGTTCGCCCGCGCTACGAGTGGTTCGAGGGCTGGCAGAGCAGCACGGCGGCCGCGCGTCGCATCGAAGACCTGCCCGCGCCCGCACGCCGGTACCTCGATCGCATCCGCGAGCTCGCGGACACGCCGATCGCGTACGTGAGCGTGGGCACGCGCCGCGACCAGATCATCGGCGTCGCGTGACCGTGGGCGCGGACGTGGCGGAGCCGTTCGATGCGGTCATCATCGGCGCCGGGCCCTGCGGGCTCGCGGCGGCGATCGCGTTCAAGCGCGCCGGGATGCGCGCGGTGGTCATCGACCGCTCGTGCATCGTGAGCGGCGTCGCGAGCTATCCCACGTACATCACCTTCTTCTCCACGCCGGACCGGTTGTCCATCGGCGACGTGCCGTTCATTGTCGCCACGGAGAAACCGACGCGCCGCGATGCGCTGGCCTACTATCGCGCCGTGACCACGTTGTTCGATCTCGACGTGCGGCAATACGAGAACGTCGAGCGCGTTAGGCGGTGCGACGACGCCTTCCTCGTCGAGTCCCGGACGCGCCACCGCGCGCTGCGCGAGACCCGCGCCCGGGCGGTGGTCGTCGCCACGGGCTACTTCGGACACCCCAATCGCCTCGACGTGCCCGGCGAAGACCTGCCGCACGTGACGCACCTGTTCACCGAGGGCCATTGGGCGTTCCGCCAGGACGTCGTCGTCGTGGGCGGCGGCAACTCGGCGGTCGAGGCGGCGCTCGACTTGTACCGCTCGGGCGCGCGGGTGACCGTCGTGCACTTCCGGCCGCAGCTCGACCCGAACATCAAGCCGTGGGTGCTGCCCGACATCACGAATCGCATCAAGGACGGCAGCGTCGGCGCCCGCTTCGGCTCGCGCGTCCGCGCCATCACGCCCGAGCACGTGGAGCTCGCCACGCCTAACGGAGTCGACCGCGTGCCGGCCGATCACGTGTATCTCATGGTGGGGTATCAGCCCAACGCCGATCTGCTGGTGCAGCTCCAGGTGCCGATCGACCCGCGCACCGGCATCCCGGCGCACGACCCGGCCACCATGGAAACCGCCGTCCCCGGCATTTTCATTGCCGGCGTCATTGCGTCGGGGAACGACGCCAACAAGACGTTCATCGAAAACGGCCGCTTCCACGGCGACCTGATCGCCCGCCGCCTCGCCGCCGGCCTGCCCGGCGCGCGCCCGCCCGCCGCGTGAGCGCGCCGGACTCCCGCACCCACCGTCATGCCTAACGCAACGCATCCCGATGTCATGGACCGCCTCGTGTCGCTGTGCAAGCGGCGCGGCTTCATCTTTCAGTCGTCCGAGATCTACGGCGGCACCGGCTCCGTGTGGGACTACGGTCCGTTAGGCGTCGAGCTCAAGAAGAACGTCAAGGACCGCTGGTGGCACGCCATGGTCCGCGCGCGCGACGACATCGAAGGGCTCGACGCGGCGATCCTCATGCACCCGCGCGTCTGGGAAGCGAGCGGCCACGTCGCCGGCTTCGTCGACCCGCTCGTCGACTGCCGCAACTGCAAAAAACGCTTCCGCGCCGACGACCCGCGCATCAAAGGCGAGCCCGGCACGCCCGATGCGCAATGTCCGGCCTGCGGCATGAAGGGTACGCTCAACGCGCCGCGCCAGTTCAACCTGATGTTCAAGACGTTCATGGGCCCCGTCGAAGACACGGCCTCCATCGTCTACCTGCGCCCCGAAACGGCGCAGGGGATCTACGTCAATTTCAATAACGTTCAGCAGTCCACGCGGCAGAAGATCCCGTTCGGCATCGCCCAGATCGGCAAGGCGTTCCGCAACGAGATCACGCCCGGCAATTTCATTTTCCGCACGCGCGAGTTCGAGCAGATGGAAATGCAGTTCTTCGTCGAGCCGGGCACGGACATGACGTGGTTCGAGTACTGGAAGGACCAGCGCATGCGCTGGCACCAGTCGTTAGGCCTCGACCCGGCGCGCCTCCAGTTCCACCAGCACACCGCGGACGAGCTCGCGCACTACGCCCGCGCCGCCTTCGACGTCCAGTTCGACTTCGGCGGCACGCTGGGCTTCCAGGAAATCGAGGGCGTCCACAACCGCGGCGACTTCGACCTCGTCCGCCACGCCGAATTCTCCGGCAAGAAACTCGAGTACGTGGACCAGCCCAACAACCGCCGCTTCGTCCCGTACGTCGTCGAGACGTCGGTGGGCGCCGATCGCACCACGCTGGCGTTGCTCGTCAACGCCTACCGCGAGGAAACGGTGCCCGGCGAATCGGAAGGACGCACCGTGCTCGCCCTCCACCCGTCGCTGGCGCCGGTCAAGGCCGGCATCTTTCCGTTAGTCAAAAAGGACGGCATGCCCGAGATGGCGGCCCGAATAGCGGCCGACCTGCGGCCGCGCTTCCCCGTGTTCTACGACGAAGCGGGCGCGATCGGCCGCCGCTATCGGCGCCAGGATGAAGTGGGCACGCCGTTCTGCATCACGGTGGACGGCCAATCGATGACCGACAACACGGTCACCATTCGCGATCGCGATACCCTCGCGCAGGACCGCGTGAACGCGGACCAGTTGCGCGCGGTGCTCGAGGAGCGGCTCGCGCGATGAGCACACCAACGTTGGACGGCCTGCGCCGCGAAGGCGAGTTGTTCATGCAGGCGCTCTCGCGCGAGTACTATCGCGCGCAGGCGGGCTTGCAATCCGAGGCGCACTTCCAGGAGATCTACGCGCGCCACGCGTCGCTCTCGAGCGAAGATGCGCTCGATCTCACGCGCGAGACCTTTCGGGGTACGGCGCCCGGCACCGACGACCGCCGCTCGGCGCGGCTCATGCTCGACTGGGTGGCCGAGACGCGCGTGTCGCGCGCGCTCGCCGAATCGGACGAGCGCGAGATCGCGTGGGAGGGCAGCGCACTCGCCACGTTGGACGACGGCACGCGCGTACCGTACCAACGGATCGCGATCGACCTGGCCAACATGAGCGATCGCCGCGACCGGATGGCGCTCGAGAAAGCGCGCGCGCGGCTGGTGCAGGCGGAGCTCGCGCCGCTCCGGCGCCAGCGGTTCGAGCGCGAGCGCGACATGGTCGAATCGTTAGGCATTGGCCCGACGTACAACGCCACGTTCGCCGAGGTGAGCGGCATCGATCTGGCCGGGCTCGCCGCGCAGTGCGAAGGCTTCCTGCGCGACACGCAGTCCATGTGGGACGACGTCTTCCGCGAAGTGGTGCGCGACAAGCTCGGACTGGATCCGCGCGAGGCGACGCGCGCCGACGCCCTGGCGCTCCTGCGCGCGCGGGAATTCGACGCCGCGTTCCCCGCCAACGCGCTCCAGACCGTCGTCACGCGACAGATGGCCGAGATGGGCATCGATGCGAGCGCCGACGGCCGCATCATCGTCGACGCCACGGAGCGGGACGGGAAGCGCTCCCGCGCGTTCTGCTCGCCGGTGCGCGTCCCGGCGGAAGTGTACCTCGTGCTCCGCCCGCACGGCGGCCAGTCCGACTACCGCACCTTCCTCCACGAGCTGGGCCACGCGCTGCACTTCGGATACACGCGGCCCGATTATCCGTTCGAGTTCCGCTGGTTAGGCGACAACTCGGTGACCGAGTCGTACGCGATGTTGTGCGACCACCTGCTGCACGACGCCGCCTGGCTCCGCCGCTACACCGAGCTGGGCAAAGCCGACGTCGCGGCGTTCCTGCGCGCCGCCGGATTCGAGGAGCTCCAGTTCCTCCGCCGCTACTGCTCCAAGCTCCTGTACGAGGTCGCGCTCTACGGCGGCGAGGTGCCGTGGGAGGCGCTGCCCGATCTCTACGTCGAAACGTTAGGCAGAGGCACCACGTTCGCGTACGACACCGCCGATGCGTTCGTCGATGTCGACCCGCGCTTCTATTCGGCGCGGTACCTGCGCGCGTGGCAGCTCCAGGCGCTCATCACCGAGGCGCTCCGCGAGCGGTTCGACGCCGATTGGTATCGCAACCCGGGCGCGGGTCCGTGGATCACGTCCGAGCTCTTCGCCGAAGGGCAGCGCGAGCTGGCCGACGAGCTGGCGCAACGCGTGGCGTCGCGGCCGCTCTCGTTCGCCCCGCTCGTGCGCGCCACCGAAGCGCTGGTGTCCGCGTCGTGAGCACGGCGTTAGTCACCGGCGCGTCGCGCGGCATTGGCCGCGCCATCGCCGATCGGTTGGCCGAGCGCCACGAGATCATCGCCGTGGCACGCTCGGCGAAGGCGCTCGACCAGGTCGCACGGCAAATCGAGCATCGCGGCGGCCGCTGCCGAACGATCGTGCTCGACGTGTCGGACCACGCCGCGGTCGCCAAGGCCCTGGCGTCGCTCGATGTCGACGTGCTCGTGAACAACGCGGGCGTCGGCATCATCAAGCCGTTAGTCGAGCTCGGCGTGGACGAGTGGCGGCAGCAGATGTCGGTCAACCTCGACGGCATGTTCTACGTGACGCGGGCCGTGCTCCCCGGCATGATCGCGCGCGGCCGCGGCTACATTGTGAACATCGGCTCGCTCGCCGGCCGCAATCCGTTCGTCGGCGGCTCGTGCTACTCGGCCACCAAGCACGCGGTGATCGGATTCAGCGAATCGCTCATGCTCGAGGTGCGCGACGCCGGCGTGCGCGTCACGGTGATCATGCCCGGTTCCGTTGATACGGAGTTCGGCGGACACACGGCGGGGGGCGCGCCGTGGAAGCTCACCGCGGCCGATGTCGCCGAGAGCGTGTGGTACGTGATCAACCAACCGGACCGCGCGCTGGTGTCGCGGGTCGAGATGCGACCGGCGCGGGTCGCGCGCGATTAACGCTTCCCAGGAGTCCCGCGATGCGCCCCGTTCTGTTAGTCATTTCAGATTTGTTGTTTCGCTCGCGCATCGACGATGCCGCCCGCCACGCATCGGTGCCGCTCCGCGTCGCCAAATCCATGGAGCAGGTGGAGCGCCACCTGAGCAAGGAAGCGCCGTCGTTAGTCATCGTCGACCTCGAATGCGACACGATCGACACGGCGGCCGCGATCCGCCTCCTCCGCGGCATGCCGGGAGGCGACGCGCTCCGTATCGTCGCCTACGCCGGCCACACGAACCTCGACGCGATCAAAGCGGGACGGGAAGCGGGCGCGGGTGTGGTCCTCGCACGATCGGGCTTCGTCGCGCAGCTGCCGACCCTCCTCGCACGCGCCGCCGACGATCGCGGATCGGGAGAGGCTGCTGGAAGCTAAAGGTCCTGCCGAAGGAATTCGCTCGATAGACCGCCGCTGGTGTTCGGCAGCCCGCCCATGAACCTTGTGGCCGACCGCCTAACGCGAGACGGCGGCCTGCGGGTGGTGGCCGACGTCGGCGCCTTCGCCGTTCCCGCTCCCCAAGCATGGGCCGGTCGCTTGAACGGCGGCGCCGAGCCACGGATTTTGTTCGGCATCCGGCCCGAACACCTGCGCATTGACGGGACGGGTGCGAGCGCCGGCGTTGCGGCGCGGCTCGACCTCGTCGAGTCGATGGGCGCCGAGCTCTGTCTATCGTTGGGGGCGGGTAGTCACGATCTCATGGCGCGTGTCCCCGATCCTTAGCTATGGCAAGTTGTCAATACATAGGTATTGACAAAGGGCGCGGCTCCACTCATATTTCGGCGCATGCCAGCACGCTCGGAGCAGTTGCAGATCCGGGTCACGGCCGCCGAAAAGGCCGCCATCAAGCGACGCGCCCGCGACGCCGGGCTCGACGTGTCGGCGTACGTGTTGTCACGCGCACTTCCGGACACAGATACGCGCCTTGCCGGCATGCTCGGCGCTCTGCGCGACGACCGGAATCGCTCGTTCGCGCTCGCCGAGCTCCACGATCTGCTCGTCGGACTGGCGCCAATGGAGTTCGCCGCGGCGTTAGCGCGCGTCGATGTGCGCGGTCTGGTGCCGTACGTGCAGAACTATGTCGCCGCGATGGTCGAGCAGGCGGCGCACGCCGCGGGCGTCGAGCCTCCGGCGTGGACCCGCGACATTCCGCCACTCGACGAGCCGCACTTCTCGACGCCGCTGCGCAGCGTCCGGCTGTATCTCCTGCGCGCCGCGCCCGTCGTGTTTCGCCGCCGGAACATCTTCGCCGATGCTCCGTTAGGCGCGCGGGTATAAGCCGCGTGACGTCGCCGGTCCGGTTCACCAGCGCCGACATCCGCCGCCTCTTCGGTCTCCTGAACGAGGAGCTGGCGGCACGCGACACGTTAGGCGAGGTGTATGTGGTGGGCGGCGCCGTCATGTGCCTCGCGCTCAATGCCCGCGACGCGACGCGCGAAGTGGCCGCGTTCTTCAAGCCGGCCAGAACGGTCCGCGAAGCCGCGGCCCGCGTCGCGGCCCGAGCCGACGTGCCGGACACCTGGCTCAACGATGCGGCCAAAGGCTTCCTCGGCGCCCGCGGCGAGTATTCGATATTCCTGGAGCTCTCGCACCTGCGTATTTTCGTCGCCAGTCTGCCGTACCTGCTGGCCATGAAGTGCATGGCGATGCGACTGGGCGAGGAGGTCCACGACGTGGACGATGTACGATACCTGCTGCGCGCGCTCAACATCACGACCATCGAGGCGGCTATCACCACCGTCACCCAATACTTCGATGCGTCGCAGCTGCCGGCAAAAACACGCCTCGCGCTCGAGGAGATTCTCGCTGAGTAACCGCAGCGGTGCCTGCCAGTGCGCGACACCGCACGCTAGATTCGAGTGTGACGCACGCCTCTGCTATCGAGACTCGACAGGAATCGGCACCATGATCCAGGAAGTCACTACCGCCTTGGCCCCCGACCTCGTCCTGGCCGAAGCCAAGCGGTTCTTTGCCCAACGCAACCCGCTCTACGCGGCGTTCATCGAGAAGGAAGGGCCCGGCTACGCCACCTTCCGCGGCCAGGGCGGGGAAGAGCTCGTCATCGGCGTCATTGCCATCGACGGCGGCACGCGCGTCCGCGGCTCCACGTATCTCTTCGACGCCCAGATCTCGCGTTTCTTCGCCTCGCTCGACCCGCACCCGATGGTCGAGGAGATCACGGGATGACGGCGCCCTTCGTCAGCACCCTTCGCGCCCGCCGCGAGACCATCCAGTTGGGCACGCCTAACGGAACGGCGCTCACGCTGCGCGTCGAAGTGCCGGAGGTGTGGGACGTCGTCCGCATCGTCGCGCCGCCCGCCGAACGCGTCCTCGCCGTGAAAGTCGCGGCCCTCGCGGTGCTCGATCCCCGCGCCGACGCCCGCGACTTCGTGATCAAGATCAACGGCCGCGAAGTGCTCGACGAACGCCGCACCGTGTCCGAGGTCGGCGCCCGCGACGGCTCGACCTTCCTCCTCACGCACCGCCGCCGCCGCCCGGTCCGGTGACCACCCGCGCCGCGTGCCTAACGACGCGCCGCGCCAACGCCCCGCCGTGAGCGTCGCCTTCATCTCCCACGCCGACTGCGGCCGCCACGACACGGGCTGGGGCCACCCCGAGCACGTCGGCCGCCTCCGCGCCATCACCCGCGCGCTCCGCGATCGGCCCGAGCTCTTCGGCGCCATCGAGCACCACGAGGGACGCCACGCCACCGCGCAGGACATCGCGCTGGCCCACGACCCGGTCTATATCCGGCAAGTCGAATCGCTCGTTGCCTCGGGCGGCGGCGCCCTCGACGCGGATACCGTGGCCAGCGAAGGATCCTGGGCGGCGGCCACGGCTGCCGTCGGCTGCGTCCTCAATGGCGTCGACATGTCCCTCGACGGACGCGCCCGGCGCAGCTTCTCGGCCGTTCGTCCGCCGGGCCACCACGCGCTCCGCGATCGCGCCATGGGCTTCTGTCTCTTCGGCAACGTGGCCATCGCGGCCCATTACGCTCGCCGCCACCATCATCTCGATCGCGTGCTCATCGTCGACTGGGACGTCCACCACGGCAACGGGACGCAGGCGCTCGTCGAGCCGGACGCCGGCATTCACTTCGTCTCAATGCACCAATGGCCCTGGTATCCCGGCAGCGGGGCAGCCGACGACCACGGCTTGGGTAACGTGTGGAACGTCCCGCTGCCCGCCGGACTCCCGGCGCAGCAATACGTCAATGCGCTCGAGCGCGCCGTCGACCAGGCGACAAACAGTTTTGCGCCGGACCTCGTCCTCATTTCTGCTGGATTCGACTCGCTGCGCGGCGACCCATTGGGTGGGTTCACGCTCGAGAATGGACGACATCGCCACGCTCACCCGCTTCCTCACCGAGCGCGCCGATCACTGGTGCGGCGGCCGCGTGGTGAGCGCGCTCGAGGGCGGCTACGCCCCGGATCGCGTCGGCGAAGCCTGCGTCACCATGCTCGCCGGGTTGGCGAAATAGCGCGCGAATTCGGGTGGCCGACCGGAGGGCCTGGCTACTCTGCTCATGTTGAAAGGATCATAGCGGAAACCAGGGATAACGGCGGATAGGGCAACAAGAGAAAAGCGGTTGTTAGACAACAAAAAACTGTTCCATCCCGCGCGAGTCGCGCCTTATCGCCTAACGGAACGATCCGCTCGAATCTCTTGTTTCCGCTTTGATCCTTTCAACATGAACGTCGTAGCCAGCCAGGCAGGTCCGTCGAACCGCGAGGGAGCGGAACCGCGCGATGACAGGTGGTTGATTGACGGAGAAGCTCGCCAGCCAGAATCCTGGCGCCTGATTCATTCAAACTGACCCACAACTCAGCGCGTGGCGCACTCCCACGACATCCACGTTGCGCATAAGTTCCAATGTTATGCGTGTGAGACGGTCCACTCATCCGGTCCGAGCGTAACGCCGTGGCGCGCGGCGTAGCCGCTTCGGGCGTGCGATTGTTCGGCGTGGCATCGAGCACGCGCGATTCCGACGGCGGCGCCCCCGCCGAATGCGGCTTCGTGCGCACGCGGGATCTCGCGGCACTCGTCAAGCCGGTCACCGACGCCCGTCGGGACCTCGACCCATCCGACATCGACCTCCATCAGCGCATCATCGAAAACGCATTCGAGCGCGGCGGCGTCCTCCCGGCGCCGTGCGGGACGGTGTTCCGCGGCACCGAAGAGCTGCGCGGCTGGATGGAGCAGAACTATCTCGCGCTGTCCGAGGGTCTCCAGTTCGTGGCCGGCCGGTGCGAGGCGCGCGTGCACCTCTCGCGTCGCCCAACGAATGACGCTGAGCCGCCCCAGGCGACGCAGCCCGCGGGAATCACCGAATGCTTCCGGGCCTTGAGGCGCGTGTCCGCTGCGGCAATGACGTTGCCACCGGCCACCGCACCCGAGGCCGCGTTGTTCAGCGCGGCGTTCCTGATCGAACGCGACCGGTTGGGCGATTTCGAGACCGCGGTGCACGCGCTCGCGCAGCGGCACGGCGGCCTGCTCATCCGTCAGACGGGTCCGTGGCCGCCGTACGACTTCGTGCGTCTGGATTTTGGACTATGAGTCATGTTCTGTCCTGAGTGCGGCACGTGGAATCGCGGCGCGGCCGTGACCTGCACCCGGTGTACCTCCGAGCTGCCCGAGGTGCCGGACGCGCCTAACGAACCACCGGACGAGGAGCTCGACGCTGCTCCGCCGCATCACCGGCGGCCGCTACCGCATCGTACCGCCGCCTGGCGACGGGCGGCATGGCGAGCGTCTACGCCGCCAAGCACATGCAGTTAGGCCGCCCGGTGGTGATCAAGGTGCTGCACGGCCCATCTGGCGCGCGACAGCGAGATGCGCGAGCGCTTCCGCCGCGAGGCCGAGGCGGCGGCCCATCTCGTCCATCCGTACATCTGCCCGATCCTCGACTACGGCGAGCTCGAGTCGACGCGTCTACCTCGTGATGCCGTACCTGGCCGGCGGCTCGCTGGCCGATCGCATCGTGAAGGGCAGCACGGTTGGGCCGCACCAGCCGGCGGTGATCGGCTGCGCAGGTGGCGGTGGGGCTCGACTACGCGCACCGCCACGGCGTGGTGCACCGCGACGTCAAGCCCGACAACATCCTCTTCGACGAGGATGGCAACGCGCTCATCACCGACTTCGGCATCGCCACCGCCCGCTTCCACGGCCGCCTAACGGCGACCGGCCGCGCGATGGGCACGCCGCACTACATGTCGCCCGAGCAGGCGATGGGCAAGCTGGTCGACGGCCGCAGCGATCTCTACGCGGTGGGCGTGCTGCTGTACGAGATGCTGGCTCGGCTTCCCGCCGTTCGACGGCGCGGACTCGTACTCGATCGGCTACAAGCACGTGCACGAAACGGCGGCGTCGCCCGACGTGGTCGATTCGCGCACGCCGCCGGCGCTGGCGACGATCATCATGAAGTGCCTCGCCAAGAACGCCGGCCGACGCGGTTCCAGCGCGGCAACGACGTGGCCGACGCGCTGATTGGCTACCTGGCGCAGTCGCCCGGTCCGGACGGCCTCCGCACGGCGTGGCTCTCGCGGCGCCTCGGCATCACGCCGACTATCCCAATGAAACTCGAACACGAAATGCTCCGCGTGCACACCAGGCACGCGTTCATCGATCGCGCGCGGCAGCGAGAGCGAATATCGCGTCGTCACGCGTTCGCCTAACAGACGCCGACGGCGCGCAGGGCTGGGGCGAGGCGGCGCCGAGCAAGTTCTACGGCGAAACGGCCGACACGATCGCCGCGGCGCTGGCGCAGTTCGCGCCCGGTCCTCGAGCACGCCGACGCGTGGGCGCTCGAGGACGTCAGAGGCCGAGCTCGATCGCGTCGCTCCGCGGCAACGCGGCGGCCAAGGCCGCGGTCAGCGCGGCACTCCACGACCTGGCCGGCAAACGGCTAGGCGTGCCGGTGTATCGGCTGTGGGGTCTCAACCCGGCGCGCGCGCCGCTCTCCAGCTTCACGATCGGCATCGCCGGCGCCGACGAAGTGCGGCGCAGCGGTGCGCGAAGCCGCGTCGTATCCGGTGCTCAAGATCAAGCTGGGCTCCGAGCACGACGAGGAGATCCTGCGCGTCGTGCGCGAGGCGGCGCCGACAGCAATCGTGCGCGTCGACGCGAACGCGGCGTGGACGCCCAAGCAGCGCGCTGCGCATGATCGACGTGCTGATGGAGCTACGGCGTGGAGTTCGTCGAGCAGCCGCTGCCGCCGCACGATCTCGACGGGACTCCGCTTCGTGCGCGAGCGGTCGCCGCTCCCGATCATCGCCGACGAGACCTGCCTCGTGGCCACCGACATCCCGCGGCTGGCCGGCGCCGTGGACGGCATCAACATCAAGCTCGCCAAGTGCGGCGGCATTGCGCGAGGCGCTGCGGATGATCGCGGCGGCGCGCGCGCACGGCATGCTCGTGATGTGCCGGCTGCATGATCGAGACGACCCTCGGCATCACCGCCGCCGCGCACCTTGCGCCGCTGCTCGACTACGCCGATCTGGACGGCGCGGCGCTGCTGGCCGACGATCCCTTCGTGGGCGCGACGATCGATGGCGGGGTAGATCAGGCTGCCCGATGGCCCGGGGTTCACGGCGTCGCACGGACCACGCCGTGAGGGCGGCGCGAGCGGCTGGCCGGGCTACGACGCTCATGGTGAAAGGATAAGAGCGTATGAACTGAAGATAGCGGGGGCCAATACGCCATCGCGTCTTCGTTTGGCTTCTTATCCGATTTATCCCTTGTTTCCGCTTTTATCCTTTCAACATGAGCGAAGCAGACAGCCCCGCCGCATGAATGCCGGCGCCGCGATCAGTTCTGCCCTCGCCGAGAACGACGTATTATTCGTCGTATGACCACGACGCCGGCGACGCGACTCATCGAAGTCGCGCTGCCGCTCCCACTCTTCCAGACCTTCACCTACGCCGTACCCGACGCGAGCGCCGATGCACCCGCGCCCGGCTCGCGCGTCGTGGTCCCGGTGCGCGGCGCCCGCGCGGTCGGCATCTGCCTCGGCCCCAGCGACGGCGCGGGCGTCGCCTCGCCGCGCGAGCTGCTCGACGTGCCCGATGTCGAGCCCGCGCTGTCGCCGTCCATGCTCGCCCTCTGCCGCTGGATCGCCGAGTACTACGTCGTTCCGTTAGGCGTAGTGGTGCGGGCGTCGCTGCCGGCGCTGCTCACCGGCGCGGCCGCGCCGCGGCCCGCCCGACGGACGCAGCGGTTCCTGGTGCTGGGACGCGATCTGCCCACGCTGCAGGAACGCCAGCAGGCCTTCGCCCGCGCCAAACGACAACGCGAGCTGTTCGAGGTCCTCGAGGGCATGGGCGGCCACGCCGAGGTCGCGCACCTCACCACGCAGCTCGGCTTCTCGGCCGCGGTGGTGAAGTCGCTCGTCGCGCGCGGATTCGCGTCCGTGGAATCGACCGTCGTCGCACGCGATCCGTTCGCCGCCCGCCCCGTGCTCGCGCCCGCGCACCACGTGCCCACCGACGCACAGCGCGCCGCCATCGACGCCGTCATCGCCGCCCAACCGGGCCAGACCCTGCTGCTCCACGGCGTCACCGGCAGCGGCAAGACGCTGGTCTACATCGAGCTGCTGCGCGAGGTGGTCGAGCGCCGCGGCCGGTCGGCGATCGTGCTCGTGCCCGAGATCGCCCTCACGCCGCAGACCGTCGATCGGTTCCGCGCCGTGTTCGGCGACCGCGTGGCCGTGCTGCACAGCGCGCTCAGGCGACGGCGAGCGGTACGACGCGTGGCTCGCCCTCCGCGCGGCGACGAAGCGCATCGCGGTCGGCGCGCGCTCGGCCGTGTTTGCGCCGCTCGACGATCTCGGCGCGATCGTCGTCGACGAGGAGCACGAGGCGAGCTACAAGCAGGGCGAGTCGCCGCGCTACCACGCGCGCGAGGTCGCGGTGGTGCGGGCGCGCCATGGCCGGCGCGGTCGCGGTGCTCGGCAGCGCGACGCCCAGCCTCGAGAGCTGGCAGCAACGCCGCCGTCGGGCAAGTACCGGCTGCTGTCGCTCCCGGAGCGCGTCGGTGCGGCGCGGCTCCCCACCGTGGACGTCGTCGATCTGCGCCGCGCCCGCGTGCGCGCCGGTGATCGCCGATGCCGAGCCGGCCCCGGCGTCGCCGCCTCGCGCAGCGCGTTCGCCGCGTGTTCAGCGAGCCGCTCGAGGCCGCGCTTAGGCGAACGGCTGCAGCGCGGCGAGCAGAGCATCCTGCTCCTCAATCGCCGCGGGTACGCGTCGTTCGTCCAGTGCGTGGCTGCGGCGACGTGCACAGTCTGCCCGCAACTGCTCCATCACGCTCACCTATCACCAGAGCGCCCGAGCGCCTCGTCTGCCACTATTGCCTGCATGAAGAGCAGGCGCCGCACGTGTGCCGCCGGTGCGGCGGCCCAACGCTGCGCCAGCGAGGGTTAGGCACGCAGCAGGTCGAGCGCCTGCTGCTCGAGCGGTATCCGTACGCGCGCGTCGCGCGCATGGACGTCGACACCACGAGCGGCAAATGGGCGCACGCCGACATCCTCGACCGCGTGGGCCGCGGCGAAGTCGACATCCTGCTCGGCACCCAGATGATCGCCAAGGGCCTCGATTTCCCGAACGTCACGCTCGTCGGCGTCATCGATGCGGACGTCGGCATCAACTTGCCCGACTTCCGCGCGTCGGAACGCAGCTTCCAGTTGCTCAGCCAGGTCGCGGGACGCGCGGGCCGCGGACCCAAGGGCGGGGAAGTCGTCATCCAGACGCGCGTGCCGGGTCACCACGCCGTACGATGCGCGGTCACGCACGACTACCACGCGTTCGTGCGCGCCGAGCTGCCCGACGCGCGTCAATCCGCCGTATCCGCCCGGCGTGCGCCTGGTGAACATCGTGTGCAGCGGTCTCGAGGAGAACGCCACAGCGGCGCTCGCACTCGACGCAGCCAAATGGCTTCCACGCCTGATCGATGCCCGCGCCCGCGATCAGGTGACTCTCATCGGGCCGGCGCCGTGCCCGATCGACCGGATCAAGCGGCGCTGGCGCTGGCACGTGCTCCTCAAGAGCGGCCATCCTGCCGCGCTCACGTCGGTGGTGCGGTATTTCGTGAGGCGCTTCGATATTCCGCACACGGCGCAGCTGCGCGTGGCCGTAGATCGGGATCCGGTATCGATCCTTTGACGTTGGGCAGCGAGCTCGTCCCTGTCCTCGAACCCCTTCCTTCGAGTACCTTTCTGCGTGCCCGAGTTCAACCATCCTGATTTCACTGCCGCGAGGTTCGCCGGGTTCCCCGAGGCGCGATTCGTCGCGGCCCCCGCCGACGGCGTCCTCCCCGAAGGCTTTTTCTCGACGACCAACCTGCCGACCTACGTCCACCTCGGACGGCGACTGGCGGCTGCCGCGCGAGCCGCGGATGGACGGCGCGCTCGTCCTCGATCAGCGGCGGCATGCTCTGGGTGAGCGAGATGCGCCGCGTCGCGCGCGGCGAGCGCGTGGCCGTCGGGATGGCGGAAGACGGCTGCGAGGGTATCTTCGTCTACGGCGACGCGTTCACGGGCGAGGCCGCGGAGCGCGGCGAGTTCAAGTTCATGACGAGCGAAGTGTCGCGCGAGAAGCCGATCGACTACGCGCTCATGGCGCGGCTCCTCGTCGACGAGCGCGAGCGGGGCGGCTATCCGGTCTGGGTCACCGGGCCGGCGCTCGTCCACTCGCGCGCCCGCACCGACATGATGTGGTTCATCGAGCACGGCTTCGTGGGCGCGCTCCTGGCCGGCAACGCTGTCGCCGTGCACGACATTGAAGCGTCGATCTTCGGCACGACGTTCGGCATGTCGGGCACCGGACAGGCGACGAGCGGCGGCCACGGCCTCCACATGCGCGCCATCAACCAGCGTCCGCGCCGCCGGCTCGATCGCAGGCGCCGTGCGGCGAGGGCATCATCACCGACGGCATCATGCACGCGTGCGTCACGTCCGGCGTGCCCTTCGTGCTGTGCGGGCTCGATCCGCGATGACGGCCCGCTTCCCGGCGTGCTCACCGACACGCTCGCCGGCGCAGGATGCGATGAAGGCGCACACCACCAAGGCGACGATGGCCATCCTCATCGCCACCGCGCTCCACGCGATCGCCACCGGCAACATGCTGCCGGCGTTCGTGACCGAGGCCGACGGCTCGCTCCGCGAGCTGCCCACCATTTGCGTCGACTCGTCGGAGTTCGTCGTGAGCAAGCTCAAGGACCGCGGCACGCACCAGGCGTTCGGCGTCGTGACCAACGCGCAGGACTTCATGCACATCCTGCGGCTCTATGTGGAGCGCGACCTCGATGCGCGCGGCGTGCAGCGCCCCCGCCCGGCCGAGGTCGCCGCCCGATGACGGCCATCGAGACCCGCGAGCGCTTTCTGCGCGCGATCGCCGAGCGGATGAGCGCCGACCGCGTCGAAGAGCTGCACCTCTTTCCGCCGCTGCGGCAGGGCGGGATCGAGAGTGCGGTGGCGGTGATCGCCGCGCGGTTGGTGCCGCCGGCGGCGGAGCTGGCCGATGCCGCGCCGCCGGACGACGGCCCCGCCCGCCTAACGGTGTACCGCGCGCACTACCGCCTCGTGGTCAAGGGACCGGAGCGCGGCGCCTGGGAGATGGGCCTCATCGAGGAAGCCGACGCCCCGCCGCTCACGGTCGGCGTCGTGGTGCGCGGCGTCCACGAGCGCGCCGGCGGCGACGACGTCGAACCCGAATGCCTAACCGGCGACGCCTTCCGCATTGCGATCTCCGACCGCCCGTGGGCTGCCGCCGGCTGAGCGACACGCCGCGCCCGCCCCGCGCGGCCTGACGTGGACCAGTCCGCGTCGTTCGGGTTGGGCCTGGCGTTCACCGCCGGGCTGCTGAGCTTTCTGTCGCCGTGCGTCCTGCCGCTCATCCCGAGCTACGTCACGTTCATCACCGGGATGAGCGTCGACCAGGTCCAACGCTCGCGCCGCACGGCCCTGGTTCACGCGCTCCTCTTCATCCTCGGCTTCACGCTCATTTTTCTCGCGTTAGGCGCGACCGCCAGTGCGTTGGGCCGGGTGCTGCTGGCGGCCCGCGACTGGGTCGCCCGCGTGGGCGGCGTGCTCATCATCGCGTTCGGACTCTACCTGTTGGGCGTGTTCGACTCCCGCGCGCTCGATCGCGAGCGGCGCGTCCACTTTTCCGACAAACCCGTCGGCTACCTCGGCACCGTGCTGGTGGGCGTCGCCTTCGGCGCCGGATGGACCCCGTGCATCGGCCCCATCCTCGGCTCCATTCTCGTGTACACATCCACGGTCGCCAATCTGCAGCGCGGATTGCTGTTGCTGTTCGTGTACTCGTTGGGCCTCGCGATCCCGTTCCTCCTCGCCGCAATCGCCATTGATCGCTTCCTCGCCACGTTCGCCAAGTTCCGCGGCGCCATGATCTGGATGAGCCGCGCCGGCGGCGTGCTGCTGATCGTGATCGGACTGCTCTTGGTGACGCACTACTTCACGTGGCTTGCCGGATACCTGCAAGCCCTCACGCCTGACGCGCTCCGTTCACGAATCTGACACGCGCCATCGAAACTGCGTTGCATGGATGGCCGTACGTCGCAGCACGGCAGTGAAGACTCCAATCACCAACCAACCGTCTTCCCGCGGTGCGCTCCATGATCTCTGCACTTGCCCTCCTGCTCCTGTTCGCAGGCGCGCCCCAAGACTCCACTCCGAGTTGCTCCGCCGATCTCGCGGCGCTCGACACGAAGCTGCACCAGGATTACGCCGGCTACACGCTCGAGCTGCACGGCGCCCGCCTAAAACAGTTCACCGCCATGCAGTCGGCACTGCAAACACGAGCCAATCACGCGGTGGGCGACGCATGCTACTTCGTCCTCCGCGATTTCGTCGACTGGTTCGACGATCCGCACATGTTCATCTACCAGTTCGCGGATATCGACAGCGCCGAGTCGAACCGTCGTCGGGCCGGCGTCGCGACGCGCGCGATGACCGAGGAAGGCGCGCGCGCATACTTCACGCAGCGCGCAGCGTCGCTCGATCCCATCGAGGGCATTCTGGTACGATCGCGGCCTGCGCGTTGCCATCGTCCCCGACTCCGCCAGCGGCCCCGGGCGCTTCGTCGCCGTCGTGCTCGCGCCCGACACAGCGACGTGGTCGCCGGGCAGCGTGCGCGCCTCGATCGCCCGACGCCCCGATGCTTCGTACGACGTGGATCTGTCGGAAGGCAACTACGCGGTTAGGCATTTGCACGGCGTGGTGTACCGGCACGTGCTGTTGCGACTCTCGCCCGGCATTTGGGGCAAAGCGTTCCCCGTGGCCGCCGCCGATTCGGGCACGCTCGATCCCGTCGACCCGCATTGCCCGGTGCTGTATCGCCACACCGGCACGCTGGTGTTCGCGATTCCGTCGCACGACGGATTCAAGTCCGTGATCGACAGCATGGTCGCCGCCCACGCCAAGGAGCTGGCGTCGGCCGACCGCCTCATCATCGACGTGCGCGGCAACGAAGGCGGCGGCTCGGGGATGACCGAGGCGTTAGGCCCGTACGTCATGCTCGAGCACGACCGGCCGACGCCCTATCAGCTGGACTCGTCGCTCATGCTGTCGTCGCCCGACCAGATCGCATACGCCAAGCGCGCGTTCGGATCCGACACGAGCGCGTTCGTCCGCAGTCTCGTCTCGCGGCTCGAGGCGCATCCGGGCCAACTGGTGCCGCTCACCGATCCGGCGTCGCCGCCGTCGCCGCCGTCGCCGCCCGATGCGCGCGATTGGGTGATCGCGTCGGGGCCGCGCGCGGTGGGCGTGCTCACCGATCGCGGGACGATGAGCGCCTCGGAAGTCCTCGTGGTGAACGCGCTCGAGAGCCCGCGCGCCACGGTATTCGGCGAGCCCACCGCTGGAGCACTCGACTACGAGAGCGTCTCGATCGTGCGGTTGATCCACGGCGAGACGCGTTGGGCAGTGGGCTACGGCACGATCACGCGAAGCGCGACCCTGCCGCGCGGCGGCATGCGCGGGAAGGGCATTCAGCCGCAGGTGCCGATCGATCTCGCGACAGTGGCCGATCCGGTGGCGTTCGTCGATTCGGCGCTGGCCAGGCGCGATCGCGGGGCCGCGCCGGCCTCGCCTGCTCCGTCAGCGCCTAACGGACGGGCGGCGCCGGGCTCTCGGCCAACCACGCCTTGATGAGGGCGGGCAGCTGGGTCGCGCTGATCGGTTTCATCAGCACGGTCCGGCACCCCGCGTTCAAGCACCGCTCGCGCACCTGCGGCTCATCGTGTCCGGTTACGGCCACGGCGACCCGCGGCAGCTCGCCCGTCCGCGCCAGCGCGTAGAGCACGCCTAACCCGTCCTCGCGGTCGAGCGTGATGTCGAGGAGGATGACGTCGGGCGGGTCGGCGCGCGCCGTGGCGACGGCGTCGGCCACGGTCGACGCCGCGCTCACCCGATGGCCCGTCTCCTCGAGGAGCACCCGCAGCGCACCGACCACCAGCGCGCTGTCCTCGACGACGAGCACGTGCGGCGTCACGATCAGGACGGGCTGCGGACGGGAAGCGTGAAGTGGAACCGGCTCCCCTCGCCTAACTTGCTGTCGATCCAGATGCTCCCGTCGTGCAGCTCGACGAACTTGCGCGCGATCGCCAGGCCCAGCCCGGTGCCGTGGTGCAGCCGCGAGGGCGACGCGTCCACCTGCGCGAACTCGCGGAACACCAGATCGTGGTGCTCCGGCGCAATGCCGATACCGGTGTCGCCCACTTCGATCTCCACCGACGCACCCCGCGTCGTCTCCGGGCCGGACCGCGCGGCGATCCAGACGCGCCCGCCCGGCGGCGTGAAGTCGATGGCGTTGCCTAACAGATTGCCCAGGATGTGCGCGACCTTGTCGCGGTCCGCGTGCAGCGGCGGCAGGCCGGGCTCGATGTCCACCGTCAGCGCGTGTCCTTTCTTCGCGACCAGCGGCTCGCTCCACGCGCACACCTGCTCGATCACGCCGGCCACGGTGAACTCCGAGCCGGACAGCGTGAGCTGATTGGCATCCCCGCGCGCGTACATGAGAATCTCGTCCACCATGTCGAGCAGCTTGCGGCTGCCGGTGATGATCCCGGCCACGCTCTCCGCCTGCTTCTCGCCTAACGGGCCGAGTATGCCGTCGCGCAGCATTTCGGCGTGCGTGACTACCGCCGTGAGCGGCGTGCGGAGGTCGTGCGAGATGTTGGCGAGAAATTGCGTCTTGAGGGCGTCCTGATTCCGGAGCTCGGCGATCGTCCGGGCCAAACGCGTGTTCTGCTCTCGCAGGCTCTCGAGTCGCCGCTCGAGCGACGAGCCATTGGTGTACGCGCGCGCCATGCACTAAGTGTACGCCGCCGCCGGAGCGTGTGCCAATGGACCTGAAAATTCGCTCTCGAAAGCGTGATCTGCATCACGCCGTGGCGGGCAATCGAGGCCCGGTTCTCGTCCTGACCGGAGTCGTTAAGTTTCCGCTACGCTGTGTGACGGCAAAGCTCGGTTGGGGCATGTGGATTGCCACCCTCATGGGGCGCATTCGACCGGCCGCCGCCCACCACTGGTCTCTTTTTCACAGCGTCGCATTGCCGACGGTTTCCGGAGGCACACCATGATCTCTACGGTTCGATTTCTCGCTCCCCTCGCGTTCGCCGCTGCCGTCGTCGTCGGCGCGGGAGCCTGCAACAAGGACAAGGGAAACGCGGGAGCGCTCGCGCAGGACACGACGCTCAACCGCGACCTGCAGTTGGCGAACACCGACAGCGCCGCGCAGCCGCAATTGAAGGACGTCCCCGCGCCCGACTCCGCGGCGGCACCGACACCAGCGCCCGCGGCATCCGCCGCACCGGCCGGTTCGCCCAAGGCCGTCGAGCACACGCGTCCGCGCCATCGCGCGCCGTCATTGTCGGCCGCGCCGTCCAGCTCCGCATCCGCGCCGGCTGCCGCCCCCGACAGCACCACCACCGCCTCGGGCAACAGCGTCGCCGTGTCGCCCTCGGGCAGCGAAGCTGCGTTAGGCACCATTCCCGCCGGCACGTCGCTCAACATGACCTCGAACGACAAGGTCTGCACCAACACCAACAAAGCCGGTGACAAGTTCACCGCCTCGGTGAGCGACGCCGTCGTCGGCACCAACGGCGCGACGATCCCCGCCGGCTCCAACGTCGTGATGCAGGTGGCCGACCTCGAGCGCAGCAGCAACGCGACCAAGGCGATCCAGATGACGTTCAGCGTCCTGAGCGTATCCGTCGGCAGCACGTCGTACCCGCTCGCCGCGCAGATCGACCACGTCGACGTCGAGAAACAGCGCAACGCCAGCGTCGGCAGCGATGCGGCCAAGGTCGCCGGCGGCGCGGTACTCGGCGCGATCATTGGCCAGGTGATCGGCCACAACACGAAAGGCACGGTGATCGGCGCCGCAACCGGCGCGGCAGCTGGTACGGCCGTCGCGATGGGCACGGCAGCGTACGAAGGCTGTGTCCCGCAAGGCGGCAAGATCACGATTCATCTGACCGATCCGGCGCAGGTGGCTGCGAGATAGGGAATCGCGCGCTCGCGCGCGCTGGGGGAAGCGCTACGCTGGGGGAAACGACGGCTGGCGCCGTCTGGGGGAAGGGGGCACGCTCTTCGTACCTACGCTCGTAGTTTGGCTTCTTTTCGCGTTAGGCGAAAGCCCCCGCTTCCCCCAGACGGCGCCAGCCGTCGCTTCCCCCAGCGCTAGCGCTTCCCCCAGCGCGCGTCAGCGCGCGCTTCCCCACCTAGTAGCCTACTGCCCCACCGAACGCCCGCGGCTCCGACATTCCCTGCCACCCGCCGCCGACTCTCATCACCGCATTCGAATTCGCCAGCCCACGCACCACGCGCAGATGGTAGCCCATCGCCGTCAGCGAATCCACCACCGCCTGCGTTAGGCCGCCGCGCTCGTACTCGAGGCCGTCGGGCCACGCTTGTTCGTGCAGACGCGGCGCTTCCATCGCATTGGACAGCGACATGCCGCCGTCGATCACGTTCAGGATCACCTGCGTGGTCGTCGTGATGATCGTCGGGCCGCCGGCGGCGCCGACGACGAGCAGCACCCTGCCGTGCTTGTCCAGCACGATCGTCGGCGACATCGCGCTCAGCATGCGCTTGCCCGGCGCGATCGCGTTCGCTTCGCCCTGCACCAGGCCGAATTGGTTAGGCGTGCCGGGCTGCGACGTGAAGTCGTCCATCTCGTCGTTCAGGAACAGGCCCGCGCCGGCCACGTACACGCCCGATCCGTACAGCGAGTTGAGCGTCGTCGTCGTCGCGACGGCGTCGCCGTGCGCATCCACCACCGAATAGTGCGTCGTGTGCATTGCCTCGCCGCGCGCGGCCGTGAAGGTCGGCGAGGGCGTCGCGCGGTCGTCGAAGATCGAGTCGCGCATCGCGCGCGCGTACGTCTTGCTCGTCAGACGGTCGATGGGCGCGTGCACGAACGCCGGGTCGCCTAACAGCGTGTTGCGGTCGATGAACGCGCGGCGGAACGCTTCGGCCACGTCGTGCGCGTACTGAGCGCTCCCGAAGGCCGGCAGCGAGGGCCACGTCTCCAGGATGTTGAGCGACTCCATCGTGCTCACGCCGCCGCTCGACGACGGCGGCATCGCGAGAATCGTGTCGCCGCGATACGACCCGCGAATCGGATCGCGCCACTCGGGCACGTAGCGCGCCAGGTCTTCCTTCGTGATCAAGCCGTGCATGCGCTGCATCTGCGCCGCGATCGTGTCCGCGATCTCGCCCTTGTAAAACGCCTCCGGTCCGTGCGCGGCGATCAGACGCAGCGTGCGCGCCAACGCCGGTTGCACCAGGTGCGCGCCGACGGCCAGCGGCTCTCCGTTAGGATAGAAGGGCGCCGCGCCGCCCTGGCCCAGAATCAGCTCCTTGCCTGCCAGCAGCGACAACGCCATGGCGCTGTCCACCGTGAAGCCATCGGCCGCGAGGCGGATCGCCGGCTGCATCACATCGTGCAGCGACATCGTGCCGTACCGGCGCAGCGCTTCCGCCATCCCCGCCACCGAGCCCGGCACGCCGATGGCTAACGGACCAACCGTGCTCTTGTTCGTCACGTGTCCGCTCGCATCCACGTACATTGTCGGCGTCGCCGCGAGCGGCGCCACTTCGCGATAGTCGATCGCCGCCGAGCGGCCGTCGGCCATGTGAATCACCATGAACCCGCCGCCGCCGATGTTGCCCGCCGCGGGGAACGTCACCTCGAGCGCGAATCCCGTCGCCACCGCGGCGTCCACCGCGTTGCCGCCGCGCTTGAGTATCTCGACGCCCGCTTCGCTCGCCAAACGACTGTTGCTCGCGATCATCGCATGCTCGGCTTGGGCGGCGTGACCGCCGGCCGCGAACCGCCATCCACTCGGGAATTCCGCGGCGCGCGTCGCCACCGGTGCGGCGGCGGCAGCCGAAGCCACGGGCGTGGTGGCAGGCGAGGGCGCATTTGCCGTGGACGGATGCGAATGCGTGCACGACACGACCACGGCGCCGAGCACGATGACGAACATCGACGAGCACTTCGCGGAGCGACGCATGCGAACCTCTGGGGCGGAGTGGCTTGCCAGTGCCTCGCGGCGATGGGTAAGTTAGCGGCCGTGACGGCCGCGCGCCGCTCCTTCTCTTTCGCGCCCCCAATGCCCCATCTCGATTCGCGACTCACCGAGCGCCGAAATCCGCGTACCGCTTCGATCGACCTCGCGTCGCCGCTCGAGATCGTGGATCTCATTCAGGCCGAAGACCGCACGGTGCCCGAGGCCGTGGCCACGCAGCGGGACGGCATTGCGCGCACGATCGAGCTCGTCGAGCAGGCGTTTCGCGCCGGCGGACGCCTCTTCTACGTGGGCGCGGGCACGTCGGGCCGCTTGGGCGTGCTCGACGCGAGCGAATGTCCGCCCACGTTCGGCACCGATCCGGAAATGGTGCAGGGCATCATCGCCGGCGGACTCGACGCGCTCGTGCGATCGCAGGAAGGCGCGGAAGACGTCGCCGCCGATGGCGCGGCCGCGGTCGACGCGCACCATGCCGGACCCAACGATGTGGTCATCGGCATCGCGGCGTCGGGCACGACACCCTATGTGCGCGGCGCATTGGAACGCGCTAAGGAACGCGGCGCAAGCACGGTGATCGTTGCGTGCTCACCGCCGCCGGCGAGCGTCGTCGGACAAGTCGACATCGCGATCTTGCCGTTCACCGGTCCCGAAGTCGTGACCGGCTCGACGCGCCTCAAAGCCGGCACGGCCACCAAGCTCGTGCTCAACACGATCACCACCGGCGCCATGATCCGGTTGGGCAAGACGTACGGCAACCTCATGGTCGACCTGCGCGCGATGAGCCAGAAGCTCGTCGATCGCGGCGAACGCATCATGATCGAAGTGTGCGGCGTGACGCGCGACGAAGCGCGCGCCCTCATCGCCGCGGCGGGCGGCAGCGTCAAGACGGCCATCGTCATGCAGCAACTCGGCCTAACGCAAGCAGCCGCGGCGAGGCAGTTAGGCGAAGCGGGCGGCGTGATCAGGCGGCTCGTGCGCAAGTCGCCGCCGCCGCCGCCGGTCGAGTGACCGCGCGCGAGCTCGCCTTCGACGCACGCGATGCGGCGATCCTCGTCGGCCTCATGTCCGGAACGTCGGCTGACGGCATCACCGCCGCCGTCGTGCGCGTCGTCCCTGGAACCGGCGACGCCGTGGCGGCCGAGCTCCTCGCGCACGTCACGCGCGGCTACGACCGCGCGCAGCGCGATCGCCTGCTCGCCGCCGTCGAGCAAGGCACGCCCGACGAGTACTGCCGCCTCGCCTTCGACCTGGGCGCGTGGCTGGCCGACGCCGCGCTCGCCGCGATCGACGCCGCGCACGTCGACCCATCGCGCGTCCGCGCGATCGCGTCGCACGGCCATACCATCTGGCACCGGCCGCCCCACGCCACCTGGCAGTTAGGCGAAGCCGCCGTCATTGCCGAGCACACCGGCATTGATGTCGTGAGCAACTTTCGCGCGCGCGACGTCGCCGCCGGCGGCCAGGGCGCGCCGCTGGTGTCGATCGCCGACCGGATGCTCTTCGCCGCGCCGGACGCCTGGCGCGCGCTCCAGAACCTGGGCGGGATCGGGAACGTGTCGATCGTCCCGCCTAACGGAGCGCCGGGCACGGGGCGTGGGCTTCGACACCGGACCGGGCTGCGCGGTGATCGACGGCGTCGCGCGCGCGCTCGCCCCGCACCTGCCCTACGACGTCGACGGCGCCCTGGCGCGGGCGGGCACTCCCGTGCGCGCCGTGGTCGACGAGTTGTTGGGCGAGCACTATTTCCAGCAGCGTCCGCCCAAGTCCACCGGTCGCGAGCTGTTCGACCGCGCCTACATGGCCCGCCTCATCGACCGCTGCCGCTCGGCTGGCGCGTCGGTCAATGACACGGTGGCGTCGGCGGTGTCGCTCACCGCGCGCAGCATTGCGCTCGCACTCCACGCGTTCGTGCGCGAGCCGGTGGCCGACCTCGTGCTCTCGGGCGGCGGTGCGCGCAACCCGGCGCTCGTCGGCGCCATTGCGGCCGAGGTCGCGCCGCTCGCCGTGCGGCGGTTCGACGAGCTGTTTTTCGACGGCGACGCCAAGGAGGCGGTCGCGTTCGCGTTGTTAGGCTGGCTCACCCTGGCGCGCCGGCCGGGCAACGTCGTCTCGGTCACCGGCGCCCGCGGTCCGCGCGTGTTGGGCAGCGTGACGCCCGCATGAGCGTCGCCAATCTCCTCATCCCCGCCATTCGGTGGGACGCCGAGCGGGGCTGGGACGCCGCGCGTCCCGGCATCGAGCGCGCGCTTGCGTTAGGCGTGGGCGGCTTCATCCTCTTCGGCGGCGAACAGGACGCCGTGCGCCAGCTCACCAAGGAGCTCCGCCTCCGCTCCACCGTCCCGCTCCTCATCGCCGCCGACATGGAGCGCGGCGCCGGCCAGCAGTTCGCCGGCGCCACCGGTCTGCCGCCGCTCGCCGCCATCGCCTCGCTGAACGACCCGGATTTGGTGCGCCGAGCGGCCCGCCTAACGGCGAGGGAAGCGCGTACGTTAGGCGTGAACTGGGACTTCGCTCCCGTGTGCGACGTGGATCTGGCCCCCGACAATCCGGTGTTGGGCACGCGCACCTTCGGCGGCGACGCCAGCCGCGTCGCCGCGTTGGCCGCGGTCTGGATCAAGGCCTGCCAGGGCGAAGGCGTGCTCGCGTGCGCCAAACACTTTCCGGGGCACGGCCGCACCCACGCCGACTCGCACCTCGAGCTGCCCGTCGTCGATGCCCAACGGGCCGAGTTGCTCGAGGTCGACGTGCAGCCCTTCCGCGCCGCCGTCGAGGCCGGTGTGTCGTCGGTCATGACCGCCCACGTCGCGTATCCCGCGCTCGATCCCAGCGGCGCCCCGGCGACGACGTCGCGCGAGATGCTGCAGTGGCTCCTGCGCCGCGAGCTCCACTTCGACGGCCTGGTGGTGAGCGACTCGCTCGTGATGAAGGGTGCGCTCGCCGGCCGCGGTGAATCCGCCGCCGCGATCGCCGCCCTCAACGCCGGCTGCGACGTGCTCCTCTACCCGAGCGATCCCGAGGCCCTCGCCGCCCGCCTAACGGAAGCGCTCGACACCCACGCGCTCAACGCCGAGAACGTCCGCAACGCGCTCCGCCGCCGCCTCAAGTGGGCCCAGTGGGCCTCGCCGCCTAACGAATACCGCCGCCCGTCGGCGAGCGACCTCGCCTGGGGCGCCCAGCTCGCCGAGCGCGTCGTCCGCATGGTCCGCGGCGCGCGCCCGGTGATCGCGTCACCGCTCGATGTCGTGGTGATCGACGACGACCTGGGCGGCCCCGCGCCCGCTGCGTCGCGCGCCCCGTTCCTCGACGCGCTCGCCCGCGCCGGCTTCCGCGCCCAACGCGTGCCCGAGCCGTCGGGCGATCCCTCGCGCACCACCTTGATCGCGCTCTTCGGCGAAACCCAACCGTGGAAGGGTCGCGCCGGGTACAGCGACACCGCTCGCGCTGTTGTGGAACGCACCTGCGCCGTGGCCCCGACGGCGCTCGCTGGTGCAGTTCGGCCATCCCCGCTTCGATCCGCGAGCTCCCGTCCGCGCGCTCGATCGTCACCGCATGGAGTGGCGACGCGGCGATGCAGGTTGCGGCAGCCAAGTGGCTGGGAAGCAGCGGCTAGTGCCCAGTGCTGGGAAGCGGCGGCTCGCGCCGGCTGCGGGAAGCACTCTGTTGGGGGAAGCGGCGACTGACGTCGCCTGAGGGAAGGGGGCCGCCGCCCGCACCGCGCCGCCTAACGGAACGCCGACCATACGCGCTTTCCCGCTTCCCCCAGGCGGCGCCAGCCGCCGCTTCCCCCAGCGCAGCGCTTCCCTCAGGCGACGTCAGTCGCCGCTTCCCCGGACCAAGGCCCCCACACTATCCACCGGCACCGCATACACGATCCGCCCCGCACTCTCCCGCGCCCCCCCATACACCACCCCGATCACCTCGCCCGCCGTATTGAACACCGGACTGCCGCTCGACCCCTGGCCCGCGTACGCGTCGATCTGCATCACGTCGGAGAGATTCTTGCTCACCGTGCCCGCCACCAGCGTCGACCGCGCGGTGATCTGCGTCCCGCTGCCCTCCATTGGCGTGTCCGTGCCTAACGGATAGCCGATGATCGCCACCGCTTTGCCCACCGGCGTATCGACGGCCCGCGGCGCCAGCGCCGAGATGGCGGGGAAGGGACCCGGTGCATCCACTTGCAGCAGCGCCAGGTCGGCCGTCATGCTCACGCGCACCACGTGCGCCGGAAGCCACGCCTTCGTGTCGCTGAAGATCACCGCGATCCGCATTGGCGTCTCGCCGCCGGTGCGTTGGACGAGATGCCGGTTGGTCACGATCTCGCCGCGCGATGTGATGCTGAACCCGGACCCGCTGAACGCGCTGCTGTCCGGCCACTGCACGGCGACCATCGCCACCGCCGGACCGCTCCGCGCCGCGATCGACGAATAGTCCACCTGCGCCGCGGTCAGCATCGCGTGCCGCCGCGACTCGAGCGCGTGCAGCTCGCGCGACAACGTGTCCGCCCGCGCGCCCGACGTGGTGCCCGACAGCGCGTGCTGCATCCGGTCGCGCTCGTGCTGCGCCGCCGCCAGCGACGAGTCGAGCCCCGCCGCGCGATTCGACGCCGACGCCATCCGATCCGCGTACGTCTGCGCCAAACTGCTCGTTCGCCTTCGTTAGGCGAACGAGCTCGGCGTCGCTCGCGCTGGCGTTGCGATGCCCCAGCCAGTACGCCCCCACCGCCGCCCCAATCACCACGATCGCGGCTGCCGTTGTGACCACCACACGTCGCCTCTGTGTCCCCGCCACGCCCGTCGGCGCGGCCCCCACAGGCCTCCGTTCCGTCGTGATATTCCTCGTCGCCGGCGGCGCCCCCGCCGCCGCCGCCGCCGCCGCCCCCGCCCCCTTCCCCCAGGCGACGTCAGTCGCCCCTTCCCCCAGCACAGCGCTTCCCCCAGGCGGCGACAGCCGCCGCTTCCCCAGATCGATCCCGATCTCCACCCTCGGCCCGAACTCCCCAAACCAAATAACATCCCCCGACGCGAGCCGCTGCTCGCGCGCGATCCGCGCCCCGTTCACGTACGTCCCGTTCGTGCTCCCGATGTCCACCACCACGTAGCCGCCGTCCACGGCACGGATCTCCGCGTGCCGCGTCGAGACGTCCAGATCCTGTTGGGGGTCGAATCGGAAGTCGCAGAGCGGATGCCGCCCAACGGCGATCACCGATGTCGTGAACTCCTCGCGTTGGCCGGCGCGCGAGCCGGTCAGCACGCGCAACGCGACGCTCACGGCGCGGGTTTCATCTCGCCCGACGCCGTGTCGTGCGGCGCCGCGCCGCCGGTGCCGCCCGCGTGCGACTTGCCTAACAGACCGCGCGCCGCGAACACCACCACGCCCAGCACGATCAGCGCGACCAGCGTGAACAACCAGACCTTGGACGTCGGCCGCTCCTCGGACTCCGGACCGCCGTCCACGCTCGCCGTCGATCGAGGCGTCGGAGACACCGCCGGCCGCGCGGTCTCGTAGCGCGGCCGCGCCGTTGGGCCGGTGATTTCCTGCCCCGGCAGCAAGAACACCGCATGCCCAACGCTGTCACCGGGCTCGGCGTCCGTTAGGCCGTCGCCCTCGAAGCGCACGGCCACCACCGTGATGTTGTCCGGCCCGCCGTTCTCGTTGGCGCGATCGATGAGGTCGCGGCACACTTCGACGAGATCGGGTTGGCTCGCCACGACCTCGGCGATCTCATCTCTCTTCACCAGACCCGACAACCCGTCCGTGCACAGAATGAGCGTGTCGCCGCGCCGCAGCTTCTGAAACGTCAGGTCGATCTTGACCGTCGGCTCCGGGCCTAACGCCTGCAGAATGATGTTCCGCCGCTCGCTGCGCTCCGCCTCGTCGGGCGTCAGCTCGCCCGCCTCGATGAGCCGCTGCATCAGCGACTGGTCCTTCGTGATCTGCCGCGCCACGCCGTCGCGAATCAGATACGCCCGGCTGTCGCCCACCTGCGCCAGGAACAGCGTGTCGCCTAACAGGCCGGCCACCGTGGCCGTCGTCCCCAGGCCGCGGTTCTCCGGATGCTCCAGCGCGTACGTGAAGATGCGGTTGTTCGCCGTCTCGGCCGACGCCTTGATCGCCGTCGCGAACGCCTCGGCGTCGGTGCGCGGACCCTGCAGCCACCGCGACCGCATTTCCTCGTGCACCGTCGCCACCGCCATCTCGCTCGCGATTTCGCCCGCCGCCGCGCCGCCTAACCCGTCGGCCACCATGAACAGCGTGCCGCGCGGCCCCGCCACGTGCGTCCGCACGTCCGCCTGCAGCGACGCGTTGTCCGCCGACAGGTCGACCACGATGAACGCGTCCTCGTTGTGCTCGCGCGTCCGGCCCACGTCCGTGCGGCCGAACACGTGCACTACCACGTCGCCGCGCGCGGCGCCCGGCTGGGACGGCACAGGGATGGTCACGAGAGGCGGCAGACGCGGCCCGGATCGCGGGTCACTTGCAGTATTGATTGAACATGAAGGCGATGCTCTCGGCGTACGTCGTCCCCTTCGCGTTGCGAAGGCTGCCCAGGATCGCGCACGCGCGTTGGCGCGGCGCGGCGGTGTTGGTCGCGTCGGCGCGCTCGAGCAACGCCTCGCTCACGTGATAGAGGGCCGTCACACTGTCGTTGCCCGACGGCAGGTACTTGATCGCGCGCGAGAGCACGCCTAACGCACGGTCGGGTTCGTGATTCTTGATCATCTCGGCGGCGCGGTTCACCGCGGCTTGCGCCCGCGCGCTCGTGAGCGTGCCGGCGAACTCGGTGTCCGGCGGCGCTGACGCCGGCGGCGCGGCGGGCGCGGAGGCGGTGGCGTTAGGCGACCCCGCGCCGGCGGTGGACCCCGGTGGCGGCACCGGCGGCGTCGTCCCCGGCATCATGGTCCCCGGCGTCGCGCCTGGCGGCGAGGTCGACGGTTGCGATGGCGGTTGCGACGCCCCCTTCGACGCCCCGTGTGACGCCCCGTGTGACGCCCCGTGTGACCCCCCCTGCGACCCGCCCGACGCCGCGGCGTGCGTCGCCGCCCGCCGCTCAGTCGCCCCCGCCGAGCCCGGCCGCACCGCCGGCTCCGCCGCCGGTGCGCCCGCGCTCGGCTTCTCGAATTCCTGCACCGCCGGCTTCCCCGCCGTATCGGCGGCCGCGTTACGGCGCAGGCCGCGAGCGTGCTGTCCGTGGTCGCCGCCGCCGCACTGTCGTGCGCCGGCGCCGCCGGCGGCGTCGCCGCCGGCGTCGAGTCGTGCAGCGCCACCGTCGCCGACGACGCCGGCTGCGCCGCCGCCGCCGCCGCCGGCCGGCGCCCCAGATACATGTACGCCCCGCCGCCAACCGCGAGCACCACGAACCCCGCCGCCGCCACCATCATCCCGCGCCGGATTTTCCCGCCGGCGCCGCCGCAGGCGGCTGTGTTATCGCCGCCGCCGCCGCAGCCGCCGCGATCGGCGTCGCCGTCGGCGTCGTGTTAGGCATCGACGGCGCCTGCGTCCCACCTCCCCCCGTCGCCGCCGCGCTCCGCACCGCCGTCGACGGCATCGCGCCGCCCGTCGCCGTCGCTGCCGCCGCCACCGACGCCGCCCCCGCCCGCCCCCGCCCCCGCCCCCGTCGCCCCCGCCGGCATCGCCGTCACCGCCCGCGTCAGGTCCGACGAAAAATCGGTCGCGTGCGCATACCGGTCCTCCGCCTTCCGCTGCAGCGCCCGGTCCAACGCCGCCTGCACCGGCGCCGGCCACGACGCGTCCGGCCGCATCTCGGCCAGCGTCCGCGGATGGTCGGTGAGCCGCTTGATCATCGTCTCCTGCGCCGTGCTCGCCTGGAACGGCAGCGCGCCCGTCAGCATGCGGAAGTACACCAGCGCCAGCGAGTAGATGTCGCTGCGGCCGTCGAGCTTGTCGCCCGACAGCTGCTCCGGGACTCATGTACTCGGGCGTCCCGACCACGAGGCCGGTCTTGGTCACCTTCTGCGCCGTCGCTCGCGCCTGCGCCTTGGCGATGCCGAAGTCCACCACCTTCACCATGTCCGCGCCGTCGCGGCGCTTCGCGATCATGATGTTGTCGGGCTTGAGATCGCGGTGCACGATGCCGAGGTCGTGCGCCGCCTGCAGCGCGTCGGCGGCCTGGCGGATGATGATCGCCGCGCGCGTCGGCCGGCAGCGCGCCCGTTCCGCTCGATCAGCTCGGTGAGCGGCTCGCCCTCGATGAACTCCATCGCGAGATAGATCAGCCCGTCGGGCGTCTCGCCGAAATCGTAGATCGCGCAGACGTTGGGATGGGTGATCCGGCTCGCGTTCGCCGCCTCGCGGTTGAACCGCGCGATCGCGTCGGGATCGTGCGACCATCGACGGATTCATCACCTTGATGGCGCTCCTGCGGCCCATCTTCACGTGCTCGGCCAGGTACACCTGCGCCCATGCCGCCTTCGCCCAGCTTCTTGATCACGTGATAGCGATCGGCGATGATCTAGCCCGACCAGATCGGCCTGCGCGTTCGCGGCACGCGCAGCGCGGTGCCGTCGCGCGGGCAGAACCGACTCCGACAGCGGTATTCGGAGCCGCACGTCGGGCAGATCTTCTCTCGCTCACACGCTCTCCACGCGCAGCATCTGGTCGCCCACCAGCACGCGCTGGCCCGGCTTGCACCGCCGCTCGCCGCGCACCGCCAACGGCGATGCCGTTGCGGCTGCCGTCGTCGAGCAACCACGAACGTCGGCATCTTCAGCTGCGACCTCGGCGTGCTGGCCGCTCATGGTCTGGTCGTACGGAAACATCCAGTCGCCGGTGTCGCGGCCCAGCACCATCGTCCGACCCGCCGCCGATAGGTGCATCGGTCGCGCGCGCTCCCGTCCGCGCGCAGCTGCGCGAGCAGCGCCATGTCGGCGCTCGGCGTGAACGACCCGATGCGACGCGTCCCGTCCGGCTTCCGTGCGACGCGCCGAGGCCGGCGATACCCGAGCCGGCGGAAGCGGATCAACTGCGACCCCACCAGCATCATGTCGCCGTCGCCGCAGCCGTGTACGGCGTGTCGACGAACACCCACGTCCGTTGCGCGACCCGAGATCGCGCACCATGAGCATGCCGTCGCGCATCGCGATCTGCGCGTGCACCGGCGACAGGAACACGTCCTCGGGAAATGCGATGTCGCACGCCCCGCGCCCAACGGACATCTCCGTGCGCGTGATCGGCACCGTCTGCTTGACGTCGCCCTGATCGTCCAGCACCGACAACTTGGGTCCGGTAATCTCCCGCCGCTTGGCCGAGAACACCAGGGTGCGCGTCTCGGGCTCTTCGCCCGAGGGAGGCGGCGCCGTCGGCGTCCCGCAGGCGCTGCAGAACGTGTCCGACTCGAGCACCGCCGCCCCGCACGACGCGCATGACTTGGCCGCCGTTAGGACCGAGTCCGAGCGGCGTCCGCAATGCGCGCAATACGGCAGCGACGGATTGACGGGATTCCCGCACCATCCGCACGCCGCGGTACGCGTCGCGCCCGACATGTTGACCCGCGTAGGTGGGACGATGGCGATAGCAGGCTCGGCGCCCGAATGACGCACAGTGCTGGGAGATGACCGCCGCCGCCCGCTCTTGGGCGAAGGCGGATTCGAATGCGGCAGGTGCGGGTGTCGGGGGCACGACGGCGGCTGCCTTTGAACCGACAGGCTTACCGCAGTCGATGCAGAAGCGGGAGTCGTCGGTATTCGGCCGCCCGCAGAAGGCGCATGAAATCACGCGTAATATCCTCCGGGCTGTCCCCCCGTAAGACGCCCCACTCAGCCTTAAGGTCAATAGAACATAAGAGTCAACAAGTACTTAGGAAATAGTCCGAGAGGGAAGAGGGAAGCCTGCGTCTTCCCCGGCCCTTCGCTACCTTCTCTCCCATGCCTCGTTGCCGCTTCGGCTACCTCGCGCCGCTCATGGTTTTCGCCGCCGCGTGTACGCGGACACAAAAACCCGGTGTCGCTCCGGTTCCCGCAGCAGGCCCCGCCGTCACGCAGCCGTCCCCAGCCTCACCCGCCAACGTGCCCCCGATCCCTCTGGTCCAGGGTGCGTTGCAAATCCGCGTCGTCTATCCGAGCCCCAATCAACTCATTCAGTCGCGCGACTCCAATTTCATTTTCGGCTCGGTCGGAAACGGTCGCGCCGTGCTCGCCATCAACGGCTCGCCGGTCCAGGTCTACCCGAACGGAAGCTTCATCGCGTTCCTGCCGCTGCCTGCACGCGAACATCCATCATATGATCTGATGGCTACGCTCGGATCCGACACCGCGCGCGCCACGCAAACCATTCGGTTGCTGCCGCCCATTCCCGTGCTGGCCAACGATGGGCCGCTCGTCGTCGACTCGGGCTCGGTGGCTCCGTTCGGCCGCCTTTCACTCGGCGACGATGAAATGCTGCGCGTCGCCGTTCGCGCGCCGGTCAACGCATCGGTCGTCTGGCAGAGCGACTCGGCCACGATGCCCTTGGTGAACGGATCCGCGATGCCGCTGCGCTCGGCGCTCGACACGCCGCTCGCACCGGGCGCAATCACACCACGTATCGCGGCTGATACCACGCTCTGGCAAGCCGGCGTCCCCGCGCGCCGCATGCGCGCGCCAAGCTTCATCATCGTCGCGCGCGGCGCCGACACGGTGCGACTGTCCGTCCCCGCCATCGCGCCCGCGCCGCCCGTGCCCACGTGGGGCATTCTGGGCGCCGACACCAGCAGCGTCAGCGACACCGACCGCGTGATCATCGGCCGTCCCGTGCCTAACGGAACGTACAAGTGGCTCCTCATGCCCGGCACCGCGGTCCCCGTCACCGGGCTCGACGATGACTTTGTGCGCGTCCGTCTGGACGGCGCCCTCGACATGTGGGTCAAATCGAGCGACGTGGCGCTCATGCCCAACGGATGGCAGCCGCCGCCGCGCGTCGCCGGCAACGCGGAGTTGCGGCCGGCCGCCGGATGGGTCGACCTCGAGATCCCGATGAGCAGCCGCCCGCCGTTCCTCGTCGAGGAGGGCGACCACACGCTTTACCTCACATTGTACGGCGTCACCGGCAACACCGACATCGTCACCTACGCCGGTGACGATTCGCTCGTGCGCGAAGTCCGATGGGAACCGGTGGGCACGGAGCGCGTGCGCTACACGCTCCAGCTCGCCACGCAACCGTACGGCTATCTCGCGTTCTGGGACAACGGACGATTTATTCTCCGCGTCCGCCGTCCACCGCGCATCGATCCGGCGCGTCCGTTGGCCGGACTCGTGATCGCGGTCGATCCGGGCCACCCGCCCATCGGAGCGACGGGTCCCACCGGACTCTACGAGCCGGTGCCGACGCTCGCGGTGGGCGAGAAGCTGCGAAGCATGCTCCAGGCGCGCGGCGCCACCGTCGGTGATGACGCGCACCACGGCCGCGCCGGTTGCGTTAGGCGACCGGCCGATCATCGCGCGGCGCGCCAATGCGCAGGCGCTGGTCTCGATTCACCTCAACGCGCTGCCCGATGGGATCGACCCGTTCACCTCGCACGGCACCGGCACGTACTATTTCCACCCCCAGTCCGAGCCCTTGGCCCGTGCCCTCGAGACGTCTCTCGTTAGGCGAATGGGCCTCCCGGAGTTGGGCATCCACTACGACAACCTCGCGCTCGCGCGCCCCACGTGGATGCCGGCCGTGCTCTGCGAGGGCGCGTTCATCATGATGCCCGAGCAGGAAGCCGCGCTCCGCACGAGCGAGTTCCAGGACGCCTACGCGCGCGGCATCGCCGACGGGCTGGAGACGTACTTCCGATCGTTCGCCCCGCACCGGTGACCGTCCGGCGCTTTGCGTTAGGCTTGGGTGTCTGCGCCGCCGCCTTCGGCGTCGCGGCGCCCGCGGCGCGCGCCCAGATCGTGCCCAACGCGCACTGGCGCACGCTCCACACCCAGCACTTCTACGTCCACTTCACGCCGTCCGAAGAACGCGCCGCGCGCCGCGCCGCGGTGGACGCCGAGCAGGCCTACGCCGCACTCGCCCAACGTCTGCATCCGCCGCGCGGCCCCATCGATCTCATCGTCGCCGACAACGTCGACTTCTCCAACGGATCGACCACACCGTACCCAACCAACCGCATCCTCGTCTACGCCCGGCCCGGCCTCGATGTCGTGTCGCTGCGCTACTACGATGATTGGCTACAGTTGGTTATCACCCACGAGCTGACGCACGTGTTCCACCTCGATCGCACCCGGGGCTGGTGGAACGTGGCTCAACATGTGTTTGGCCGCGCGCCGTTCCTCTTTCCTAACCAGTACGCGCCGGCCTGGATCACCGAAGGCCTCGCCGTCTTCTACGAGAGCGACATCACCGGATCCGGTCGCGTCGACGGCACGTACGAGCGCATGCTCCTTGCCGCAGGCGCGATGGATGGCGGCCCCGTGATGTACGATCGCTGGAATCTCGCCACCACACGCTTCCCCGGCGGCGACCTTCCATACGGATACGGCGCGCTCTTCTTCGAGGACCTGTCGCACGCGCGCGGTCCCGCGGGCATGCGCGCGTTCGTCGAAACCACCGCCGGCAAATGGATCCCGTTCTTCTGGAACGGCGCCGCGCAAAAAGCGTTCGGCATCTCGTTCGCCGACGCATGGCGCGCCTGGCACGATTCCCTCGCCGCCCAAGCCGCCAAACCGGCGTTGCCCTCCCGCGACTGGCGCGACTTGACCCACGCCGGCGCCGAAGCGCTCTACCCCCGCTGGTTAGGCGACACCGCGGTGCTCTACACCCGCGCCGATTGGCGCTCATCGGCCGCCGCCGCCATCGTCGACACCGCCGGCGCCCGCCGCCGGTTAGGCAGACGCAACGGCAACGACGCCAATAGCCCCGCCCCCGACGGCTCGATCGTGTTCTCGCAGCTCGAGTACACCGACCCGTATCACATCCGGTCCGATCTCTACCGCCAGGAGAACGGCAAGCAGATCCGCCTCACCCACAACGCGCGTCTCGCCCAACCGGACGTTCGACGCGATGGCGTCATCGTCGCCGTGCGCTTCCTGCCGGCGACCACCCAGCTCGTGCGCGTGAGCCCCGACGGCCGCACCATTGCGCCGCTCACCGCCGCGTCGCTCGACACCGAATGGGCCGAGCCCCGCTGGTCGCCCGACGGCGCGCACATCGCCGTCACGCGCTGGACCCGCGGCGGCTACGCCGACGTCGTGATCCTCGACTCGTTAGGCACGGTGGTCCGCGCGCTCACGCACGACCGCGCCATCGATGGCATGCCCGCCTGGACGCCCGATGGCCGCGCCGTCGTGTTCACGTCCGACCGCACCGGCGTCACCGAGCTCTACGTGGCGAACCTGGAGGGCTCGAGCGTGCCGCGCCGCTTCACCCACTCGCCCACCGGCGTCTATTACCCGTCGGTATCGCCTAACGGAAAAGAGATCGCCGCCGCCCGCTACGCCGACGACGGCTGGTACATTGGCGTCGCCCCCTTCGACACCACCGGCGCCGACACGCCCGCCCTCGCGCCCGAATTCGCCGCCGACTCGATGCCGCCGCCGGCCGCTGACACCACGCCGGCGAAAAAGTATTCCCCCTGGCGCTCGGCGCTCCCGCGATTCTGGCTGCCGTTAGCCGGACAGACCGCGCACGGAAACTATTCGATCGGCGGCTTCACCGCCGGCAACGACGTCGTCGGACGCCATTCGTACTTCGCCCAGTTTCTCGCCGACCCGCGCGGCGAAGAACATACCTGGGACGTCCGCTACTCGTACTCCGGATTCGGACTCCCCGTCCTCAACGCCGAGGGCGTCCAGGACTACGACGAGCAGATCGTCACCGACACCAACGGCACCGTCGCCGGGCGCGTCATCGAGCGCGACCAGACGTACACGTTAGGCATGACGTTCACCCGCCCGCGCATCCGCAATAACGCGTTCTTCAGTCTCAACGGCGAGCTCGAGCAGCGCCACTACACCAGCGACCCATCGCCGCTGCTCAACCGCCTCGACGAGTTCTTCCGGTCGGATCCGCGCTACTGGTCCATCGTGTCGTCGGTCGGTTGGGCGAACACGCAGTTCCCGCCCCGCGCCATTTCGTTCGAGGACGGCATCTCGTTCGCCGCCACCGGGCGCCTCCGCTGGCTCGAGGGCGCCGGCCCAACGCAATCGCGCAGCTTGAGCGCGGTGCTCGACGGCTACAAGTCGGTCGACATCGCCGGCTTCGCCCATCAAGTGCTCGCCGCGCGCGTGGCCGGCGGGATCGCGTCCGGCGCCGACCCGGGCGTCTATGACATCGGCGGCTCCAACGGCACGCCGGTCGCCGTCTTCCCCGGCTTTACGTTAGGCTCGCGACACACCTTCGCCGTGCGCGGATTCCCGTCGGGCATTCGCGATGGCGAAAAGGTGGTGTCCGGCTCCCTCGAGTACCGCATCCCATTCATCGATCCGCACCGCGGACTCGGCTTCTGGCCGGCGTTCCTCGATCGCACATCGATTGATGTGTTCAGCGACGCCGGCACCACTTGGAACTCGTCCGACACCACGTTCAACGGCAAGCCCATCGCCTCCATTGGCGCCGAGGCCGTCGCCAATCTCGGGTTGCAGTACGACGCGCCGTACGTGGCGCGCGTCGGCATCGCGTTCCCCTACATCAATAATTCGCCGGTCAAGGTGTCGCCCGTGAGCGTCTACTTCGAGATCGGCTTCGCCTTCTAACGCCATGGCTGCGATCGACCCCACCGCCTTCATCCACCCCCAGGCCGTCGTGCTCGGCGACGTTACGTTAGGCGCGCACGCGTCGGTGTGGCCCACCGCCGTGCTCCGCGGCGACAGCGACCGCATTGTCGTCGGCGCCGAGAGCAACGTGCAGGATGGGAGCGTGCTCCACGCCGACCACGGCCTGCCCGCGTTAGTCGGCGCGCGCGTCGCCATCGGCCATCGCGCCATCGTGCACGGCGCCGTGGTGGAGGACGGATGTCTCATCGGCATGGGCTGTGTCGTGTTGAACGGCGCGCGCGTCGGCGCCGGATCGATCATCGGCGCCGGCGCCGTGGTCACCGAGGGCATGCAGATTCCCCCTGGCTCGCTTGTGTTAGGCGTACCCGCGCGCGTCGTGAAATCGGTCACGCCCGAGATGACCGCGCGCATTGCCGGCACCGTTGACGCGTATCTCGAGCTGCAGGAGCAGCACCGGCAGGGCAGGTGGCCCGCCGCGCGATAACGTTTGGCCGGCCGAAACCGGCCACCACGCACGATCGATCGGAGTTATTGTTCTAGCCGTCCGTCGCAGCAGTCTGTCACCGGCGAGAGGCACAATGAACGACTCCGGCCATTCCGTGTTATTGAGTGCCGCCCAGCGCGGCGTGAAGTATCTCGATGGTCTCAATGATCGCGCCGTCGCGCCGTCCCCGGCCGCCCTCGCGCGACTCGGCGAGCTCGATCGCCCGTTGGCCGATGCGCCCACGCCGCCCGATGAAGTCATCAAATTGCTCGACGAAATCGGCTCGCCCGCCACGATCGCCTCGGCCGGCGGCCGGTTCTTCGGTTTCGTGATCGGCGGCTCGCTCCCCGTGGCGCTCGCCGCCAACTGGCTCGCCGGCGCCTGGGACCAGAACTCCGGCCTCGTGGTCATCGCCCCGATCGTCGCCAAGTGCGAGGACGTCGCCGCGCGCTGGCTCGGCGAGCTCTTCGGCCTGCCTAACGGATGCGGCACCGGCTTCGTCACGAGTGCCACCGCCGCCAACTTCAGCGCGCTCTGCGCCGCCCGCCGCGCCTTGCTCGCCCGCCGCGGCTGGGACGTCGAAGCCGATGGTCTCTTCGGCGCGCCGCCCATCAACGTGGTGGTCGGCGACGAGGTCCACGCCTCCATGCTCAAAGCGTTAGGCATGAGCGGCCTGGGCCGCGCCCGCGTCACGCGCGTGCCCACCGACGAGCAGGGCCGGATTCGCGCCGACCAGTTGCCCCGCTCTCACCGACAACACGCTGCTTGTGTCTCCAGGTGGGCAACGTCAACACCGGCGCCATTCGATCCGCTCGCCGAAGCCGTGCGCCGCCGCGCGTGCCGCCGGCGCGTGGGTGCACATTGACGCCGCGTTCGGACTCTGGGCTGCCGCCTCGCCCGAGTTGGCGCACCTGGTCGCCGGCATTGGCGACGCCGACTCATGGGCCACCGACGCGCACAAGTGGCTCAACGTCCCCTACGACAGCGGCGTCGTGTTCTGCCGCGACCGCGAAGCGTTGCGCGGCGCGATGTCGTCGAGCGCCGCGTACCTGGTGGAGGGCGAGCAGCGCGAGCCCTACCAGTTTACGCCCGACTTCTCCCGCCGCGCCCGCGGCATGGAGGTCTGGGCCGCGCTCCGTTCGTTAGGCAAGAAGGGCATCGCCGACCTCATCGAGCGCACCTGCCGCCACGCCCGCCGCTTCGCCGAGGCTCTCGACGAAGCCGGCCTCGAGATCCTGAACGACGTCGTCCTGAATCAGGTCCTCGTATCGTTAGGCGACGCCCAGCACACCCAGCAGGTGATCGCCGCCATCCAGGCCGAAGGCACGTGCTGGTGCGGCGGCACCGTGTGGCACGGCCAACCCGCCATGCGCATCAGCGTCTCGCAGTTGGGCCACCACCGACGACGACGTCGAGCGCAGCATCGCCGCCATTCTCCGCGCCGCCTTCACCGCCTGACACCCGCGTATACGCGCACGCCCACGCCCGCTCGAGTTCCACGCGCACTCTGGGAGAAAAGCCCATGGCCGCACCCGAATCGGACACCGCCGGCGTCATCGCGTTCCCGCCGCTCCTGGTGGTCGGCACGCTTGCGTTAGGCCTGGTCGCCCACTGGCTCGTCCCGCGCCACCCTTTCCCGACCACGCCCTCGCGCGTCGTAGGCATTGTGTTGGTCGTGGCCGGCGGCGCGCTCATCGCCTGGGGCGCCAAGACCATGCGCGCCGCCGGCACCAACATCGACCCCGGCCAACCCGCGCTCGCCCTCGTCACCGCGGGCCCCTTCCGCTTCTCGCGCAATCCACTCTACCTCGCCAACGTCATCATCTACATTGGCACGACGCTGGTGGTCGACGCGCTGTGGCCCTTCGTGTTGCTGGTGCCGTTAGTCGCGCTGCTCGAGTGGGGCGTGATCCGCCGCGAGGAGCGCTATCTCTCGCGCCTCTTCGGCGCTCCCTACGACGCCTATCGCCAGCGCGTCCGTCGCTGGATGTGAATTGCATCGTAGGGTGTTCAATTCCGCCCGTTGCCCCGCACGCGCAGCGTCACCGCGAGCGCGCCGAAGGCGCCCGACATCCCGAGGCACACGCCCACGATAGCGTGCAGCGCGTCCAGCCCGTGCTGCGTCGCCGGATGCACGAACAGGAACAGGGCCAGCCCCAGCGCCAGCAGCCCCGCGCACATCCCGGTGAATCGCCGCGCCTTCGCCGTGCGCGGTATGGATCCCGTCAACATCGCTTGCCCTCCTGCCTAACGGTTAGTCGGTGAACAGATACCACGCCATGAGCCCCATCTTGAGGCCGACGAACGTCAACGCCACCGCCAGCAAATCCCAGCTCCACACGCCGCTGGCGTAGTTGCGGTACACGAAGAGCCCGATCGCTACCAGCGTCGCCGCGATGCCGGCCGTGCTCGTCGACTTGAGCCGGTGCGTCAGGAACCGCTCGTCGATCGCCCTACCGAGAATGCGCATGCGGTTTCACGAGTGTGAAAATGTCGTCCGTCGCACAGCCGAACACCTTTGCGAACGCGAGCGCCAGCGCCAAACTCGGCACGTACCGGCCGCGCTCGATCGAGTTGATGCTCTGCCGCGAGACGCCCACCGCCTTGGCCAATTCCTCCTGCGTCCAAGCGCGCTCGCCCCGCAGCTCCTTCACCCGGTTTCGGATCTCGAGGTCCATGTAAAGCCTGCTTTTCATCACAGCATACGACCCAAGCGCGCGGATGTCAAGTATGCTTGTCTCGAGGCCCGGCATTCCCGCGCGCGAATACTTGACCCAACGCCCCGAGTGACATAAATATGCTTTTATGCGAACCACGATCGATCTCCCCGACTATCTCTACCGCGAGCTCAAGTCGCGCGCGGCGCTCGGAGGCATGACCGTCCGCGAGCTCATCACGCGCTATCTCGGTGCGGGCCTGCACTCGTCTCCCGTCGCGTCCGGCGGCGCGCGCGGCCGGAGCGCGCCTCCAGTCGCGATCCCGGCGACCGGGAAGTCCATTCGTGCCCTCTCCCGCGCCGAGCTCCGGAAGGCGGACCAGGATCTCGAGGTCGCGCGCGATGCCCGATCTGCTCGACGCTAGCGTCTGGCTCCCGCTCTCGGTCCCCGATCACGTCCACCACGCCCGCGCGCTCGAGTACTGGAACACGGAGGCCCACGACCGCGTCGCGTTCTGCCGCCTCACCGCCCTCGCCCTCGTTAGGCATCTGACCAACCCGCGCGTGCTCGGCTCCGCTGCCATTGGCGGCGCCGCGGCCTGGCGCGCGCTCGAGGCGTGGCTCGCCCTCCCCGACACCATCTTCCTCACCGACCCGCCGGGCATCAATGACCTCCTCGGTACCTGGAGCCGGAAGCCGGGACTCCGCGCCGGAGATTGGACCAATGCGTACCTCGCCGCCTTCGCGCGCTCCGCATCGTGCCGGCTGGTCGCGTTCGACGGCGACTTCAAACGATACTCGGGCGTGAGCCTGCTCCATCTCCGGGCGTAGCTGCGGTTACGGGGCACGTGTGTCCGGACAAGCCAGAGCAGAGTTGGACCTCAACCCGGGTCCCAAGCCGGCGGCGCCGGCGCACAGCGCCCGGGTGAGTCGCGAGACCTGGTAGCCGCTCCCTAAGAATCTGCTATATTTCACGTTACCCCACGCCAGCCACCTCGAGCGGCGTGGGCTTTGCATCGCTATAAGAGACCTTTGCACACTCGCGAGCGGCCCAGCGTGGATATCCGGTGGAAAACACGCCGCCGCCCGGAATTGTAATGTGGAGTCCTGGAACCCGTTGTGCTGGTTGACGTTGCGTTGAGGCTTGCGCGGAATCACATGTCAGAATATCGTCACCTCCCGCAGCTGGTCGATCCCACCTCGCGGAACCCGTAGTCCAGTCCACCAAAACGCGCCCGACCGCCCTCAGTTAGGAGACTCATCCCCATGGCCCTGCCATCCAAGGCCTCGCCCCCAGCGACCCCGGTGTCGTTGAACAAGAACGCGCGGATCGTGCTCGAGAAGCGCTACCTCGTGAAGGACGAAACGGGGAAGCCCACCGAGCGACCCGAGGATTTGTTCTGGCGCGTGGCCACGGTGGTTGCCGACGCCGATCGGCGCTACGGGGCCAGCGACGGCGCCGTCGAGACCGTGGCCGAGGAGTTCTACCGGCTCATGACCGAGCGGCGGTTCGTGCCTAACTCGCCCACGCTCATGAACGCCGGCCGTCCGTTAGGCCAACTGTCGGCGTGCTTCGTGCTGCCGGTGGAAGACTCGCTGTCCAACGGACACGACGGCATCTACGACACGCTGCGGTCCATGGCGCTCATTCACCAGAGTGGTGGCGGCTGCATCGCCGGCGACGCGCGCGTGTGGACCACCTTCTGCGGCGTCGAGCCCATCGAGGTGCTGTTCAATCGCGCCACCGTTGACGGCCGCGCCGGCGAGCAGCAGGGGAGCGGCGTTGCCTACGACGTGCGCGATTTGGGCATCCGGACGCTGTCCATGAATCCGCGCAGCGGCGAAACCGGTCTTCGTCCCGTAACGCACGTGTGGAAGTTCGACGTGCCCGCCGAGAATCAGATCGTCGTCCGGACGCGCGAGGGCGCGGAAGTGCAGACCAGCGACTGGCATCCATTCATGGTGCTCCGCGGCACTCGGTTGGTGGAAGTCCGCGCCGACGCGCTCAAGGCCGGCGACGTGATCCTGGGTCCCGAGCGGCCGGAGACGTTCTGGCCGTGGCAGGAAGAGCGCACGGTCGGCGGTCTCACGATCGACGCCGAGGAATGGCGTGGCTCGTCGGGTTCACGTTAGGCGACGGGTCGTTCGGCTACGTGCCGGCGTTGCGGCAGGATCGCCTGCGCTGGTTCTCCGGTACCACCGACGTGCTCGAGCGCGTGCAGGCCATCGTTGCCAAGCACGGCATCCGAATCGCCATTCAGCGCGATCCGCGCGGCAATGGTCTCGTGCTGGCCACGCTGACACAGGACTTCGTCCACGCGATGCAGCGGGCGTGCGCGCTCACACGTCGCGGACCCAAGGACGCGATCATCCGCGTGCCCGAGCACATCGGGAAGTCGCCGCTCCCGGTAGTGCGCGCGTTCGTCGCCGGCTTGTTGGACAGCGACGGCTGTGTGGACCCCGACGGCAGTCCGTCGTACACCACGGCCAGCGAAGAAATGGCGCAGGATCTCGCCGCGCTCATGAGCCTACTCGGCTACCAGCCCACCGTTAGGCGGAAGGAGCCGCACGGCCGCGGCAAGCTGCCCACGTACACCGTGCTGCTGTGCCCGCTGCCGCAGGTGGATGAGCTGGCAGCCGATCTCGCGCCGTACCTGGCGAACATGCAGCGGAAGGCGCGATTGCACTCTGACGCCACTAGGCAGACGTCGCTAGCGCTCGACATCGATTCATGGCGCGACGCATTGCGCTCGCATGGACTCGTGAATGAGCGTGGTCACAAGGGCGCCGGTCCCTGTGCCGACCAACTCAATCGCTGGAGCTGCAACGTAGGCGGCCGCGTGAATCGATGCGATCTCGCGCACATCGCGCAGGTTCTCCAGTCGCACGACGCGCCCCTCGCCGCGATGCTCAAGCGCGCCGCGCGCGGCGGGCAGGAAGTGAGCGAAGTGACCCGCGCCGACACGCCCAAGCCGTACTATGACCTGACGGTCGACGAGTGGAACACCTACGCCGCCGGCCGCGATGGTCTGGTGATGATCCACAACACCGGCTTCGGCTTCTCGCGCCTGCGCCCCAAGGGATCCATGGTGCGCTCCACCACCGGCGTCGCGTCCGGCCCCGTGAGCTTCATGAAGCTCTACGACGCCAGCACCGACGCCGTCAAGCAGGGCGGCACGCGCCGCGGCGCCAACATGGGCATTCTGCGCGTCGACCATCCCGACATCATGGAGTTCATCACCTGCAAGGAAGATCTCACGCAGGTGGTCAACTTCAACATCTCGGTCGCCATCACCAGCCAGTTCATGCGCGCCGTGCAGACCGGCTCCAAGTACGATCTCATCGACCCCGGCACCGGCAAGTCCGTCGCCCAGCTCGAGGCGCGCGCCGTGTGGGCCAAGATGATCGAGGGCGCCTGGCGCACCGGCGAGCCCGGCGTGTTCTTCATCGACGAGGCCAACCGCTACAACCCCGTCCCGTCGTTAGGCAGCTACGAGGCGACAAATCCCTGCGGTGAACAACCGTTGCTGCCGTACGACGTGTGCAACCTCGGCAGCATCAACGTCGGGCACTACGTGAAGGGCGTCGGCATCGACTGGGACGCGTTCCGCCGCGACATCCAGCTCGCCACGCACTTCCTCGACAACATCATCGACGTCAACAAGTATCCGCTGGTCGAGATCGACGCGTTGTCCAAGCGCATCCGCCGCATCGGCCTTGGCATCATGGGCTTCGCCGACATGCTCGTCCGGTTAGGCATCCCCTACGACTCGGCCGACGGCGTCGAGATGGGCCGCAAGGTGATGCGCTTCGTGGATGTGGAGGCCAAGAAGGAGAGCGAGCGCCTGGCCAACGAGCGCGGCCCCTTCCCGGAGTGGGCCAAGAGCATCTGGGGACCCGACGAGACCAGCGCCCGCGACCAGGGCGGCAAGCGCGTGCGCGCCATGCAGCTCTTGCGGAACTGCAACGTCACCACCGTTGCGCCTACCGGCACCATCTCGATCATCGCCGGCTGCTCCAGCGGACTCGAGCCGTTGTTCGCCGTCGCGTTCATGCGCAACCAGGCCGGCGTTCAGATGCCCGACGTGAACGACGACTTCGTTGCGATTGCCAAGCGCGAGGGCTGGTACAGTGACGCGCTCATGGAGCGGATCGCGAAGGAGGGCCACATCAAGTTCGCCGAGGTGCCCGAGAAGTGGCAGCGGGTGTTCGTGACCGCCAACCAGATCGCGCCCGAGTGGCACATCCGCATGCAGGCCGCGTTTCAGGAGCACTGCGACTCCGCCATCTCGAAGACCACCAACTTTGCGCACATCGCCTCCCAAGACGACGTGAGGACGATCTACGAGCTGGCGTACGAGCTCAAGTGCAAGGGTGTCACCGTGTATCGCGACGGGTCGCGGGACAACCAGGTGCTGAGCACCGGCGCCACCGACCAGGCCAAGGCCGCGCGGGAGAGCGGGGCGGGGGCGGGGGCGGGCGCAATGGCCGCGACTAACGGAGCCGGCGTCGTGGCCGTGGGGTCGAGCGAGAAGCGCGAGGTGGGCGAGCTCGCCGGTCAGTTGGCCGAGTCGCAGGCGGAGATCGGGCGGCTCAAGAAGATGCTCTACGAGAGCGAGGCCGAGAATGCGCAGCGGCGGGCCAAGCGCGCGCGGCCCGACATGCTCCGCGGCACCACCCGGCGCATGGAGACTCCGTTGGGCACGATGTACGTGACGATCACGGAGGACGACCGGGGTCAGCCGTTCGAGGTGTTCATCACCCTCGGCAAGGCCGGCGGCGCGGCGATGGCGGACGTGGAGGCGATGGGTCGGCTGCTCTCGCTCGCCTTACGGAGCGGGATTCCGATCATGGAAGTGCACAAGCAGCTCCGGGGCATTGCATCGGACCGGCCGATCGGGCTTGGGCCTAACAAGGTGCTCTCTGTTCCTGACGCGATCGGTATTGCGATCGAGCAGTGGTGGCGGGAGAAGCAGGGGGTTCAGCAGGAGCTGCTCGGCGGGTCTGGCTCGGGTGCGGCGGGCGGGGTGCCGGCGCGGGAGCAGATCACTGGGTCGCCGGTGCGGGTGGCGCCGAGCGGGAGTGGGGATGTGACGTTAGGCGGGGCGCAGGGGCAGCTCGGCTTCGACGCAGTCACCGACAACGGCGGGTTTATGGGGACGTGTCCGGACTGCGGGTCGCAGTTGGAGTATGCGGAGGGGTGTGTGAAGTGTCATGTGTGTGGGTTTAGTGAGTGCGGGTAGCCCTCTGTAGAGTCAGCAACCCAGATCTGAGGAAAGGGCGGTGACTCGAAGTCGGAGTCGTCGCCCTTCTCATATCTTTGCGTTCACACCGACGCCATAGCTAACCTGCAAAGGAATCAAATAAAGGGGCGCGGTCGTCGGGGCCGCGCCGCTCAATAGCATCCTTTGTCAGGTTCAGCGTTCGTTAGACCGCGGCTCACAGAACTGAACCGGCGAGCGTGATGGAACCCGACGCTGTCTTGCTATCAACTTGGAATTGGTTCTCTGCGTAGATATGCCAGCCAGCCTTGCTGCCTTCCACTGCGACGATCCGGTCGAATTGATGCTGCTGACCTGTCGACCCCGAGGGAATCGCCGAACCGAGTGACGCGAAGGACGCTGCCGGTTGGATAGATATGTCGGGGCCGTGAACAGCGGATCGATGTATTCCTGGGCTGAAAAAAGGACCCAGAAGCGAGCATAGCGGACAGGCTCGACGACACCTGAAGCATCCAGAATGGTCCGATAGCTATTCCATACGACCGAACCGCTCGCGGGATCATGCTTCGGGTAACGAGTGTTCCGGACCCCGCAGCGGAGAGCAGATGTGACGCGAGATCCTGCTTGGAAATGGACATTCGGTAAGGACGCGCATCCCGGTCTAACGAACGGTAAGGTAAACTTGCGCCCGCAAGCGCAAAGTTGGGATTGGGTTCGCGGCAGTCTGGATTTCACTGCCTGCCTCGCTTGCTGCCCCGGCCAGCGTCGTGCTACGTCCAGCCTATGATCGACTCTGGTAGGTATCACATTGGCGCGACCTTCGCGTCCTTGGTCGCCTCTTGTGAATCAGGTCCGGCGAGATGCCGATCTGACTCAGCCACCGCTTGCCACGCACGTCGAGTGTCCGCTGTCGTTCGTTAGCAAGTGTGAGGCAGGAAGAAGAGTCGCCCTTCTAAAACTAGAGGCAATTTGCCAAGCTTGGAGACGCGACCTTGGCCGGTTCGCTGCTCAACTGGATCAGGGTCGGCCGCCTCGACGTTGCGGAACTTGCCGCGCGCCCATATACGCTCGCACTGTCCGAGTTAAACACCGCTATACTCTTGTGGGAGGGCATTGACGATCAATAAACGCGAGAAGGCCAACCAACATTATGAGGATGCGGAAGTTGCACTTGTCTATCTCGTCGAGGGATCGCCTGAGGCGGAAATGCCCTGCTTGCGGAATTGCTTAGGAGAACTGAGGGTGCGATTAACATGATGCGTAGATGGGTCAATGGCGCAAAATTTCCTCCACAAGCCAACAACCGCATTAAGAAACAAATTGAATGGCTGGAAAGACGCTTTCGGCCGGAAAATAAGGGTGTTGTGAAGCTCCCATAGGCGGCCCGGAAGTAGATAGTCCCCTCCCATTGCAAGCTGCTCGTCGTTCGTTCGCCTAACTGGATGCGAAATCGCTGCGCACATGCGTTATATCGGTAACAAGACAAAGCTCTTGGACTTTATCGGCGCTGTAGTCGATGAAAAGCACATTGGGGCGGGGACTGCCTTCGATGCGTTCTCTGGAACTGCGAGCGTTGGGCGTTATCTGAAACGGAGAGGTTTCGATGTTCTTTCTTGTGACTCTAATGACGTACAGTTTTGTGCTTCAAAGAGCACTTATCGAAATGGACGAGATTCCTCGTTTTGAAGAAGTCTTTCGGCGCGACGCGGAACTTCGTGAGCTGGGAGAAAGTTGTGCATTCAAGCGTAGTCGACTCCAGGTTCGGCTCTCAAGGCGATCTGTTTGCAGGTGATGAGCCGGACTACAGGAGGTACCAGGAGATTATATGCTATCTGGAACGTTTCACCGCGAACGTACCGGGGCTGATGAGCGAAGAGTACGCAGCGAAGTCGCAGAACTCTGACGAAGGAAGAATGTTCTTCACGCTGAGCAACGCTCAGCGAATCGATACGATGCGCGCCAAGCTTGAATGCTGGCAGAGGTCAGGAGCGCTTACCGATTCCGAGTATTACGCGATCCTGGCGTCGCTCATTGAGGCGAGCAGATGCGGTTGCGAATACAACCGGTGTGTATGCCGCGTTCGTTAAGACATGGCAGTCGAATTCCCAACGCCGTATTGCGCTTGCGATCCCTCGCTTTGTAGTGAATACCGGTCGCCACTGCCGAGCAATTCAAGGAAATGTGAATGAGGTTGTCGCTGAAGTTCCACCTTTGGACTTACTGTACCTCGATCCACCATACAATACCCGGCATACAGTTCGTACTACCACGTACCAGAGTTAATAGCTAGAGGTTGGTTCAATGAATCCCAAAGTTGCGAGGCAAGACTGGATTGATCGAAGACGCGCACCAAAAGTCTGCTTGGTCAACGGTTGGCGGCTGCGTCGACGCTCTCGACGACCTCCTCTCGAAGGCGACATTCCGGTACCTCCTCATGAGCTACAACAGCGAAGGAATAATACCGGAGTCCGAAGTCCGCCGTCTTTTCAAAGCGTATGGCAGGGCAGAGACATTTCAGGTGTTCGAGCGCGAATACGAGCGATATCGCTCAGACGGTGACAGCGAACGGCGCCAGTACAAAGCCGACACCGTTACAGAGAAGGTTTACTCGTTGAGCGTTAGGCGCCTTCTGGCTTCACGTCTCCGCTGAAGAGAGGCAGGTCAGCGCCGTCCTCGGGGACAAAGACTCGCGCTCCGTGCCGGATAGGGCGTAGTGTAGAGTGTTGACGAACGGCACAGATCGTTTCGCTTGCCTGCACGGCGAGCGAGCCAACGTTCGCGCCAGTAGCGAGAAATGGCCTCAGTCCCTTCAGTGCCTCTCGTCGGGCGAAGAATGTATTTGGGGCGTTTCGCCTTACCCAACAGTATCTCATGAAAATTCGATGCTTAACGGAATGCCATAGACCAATCGCGGGCTTCCATGTTGCATAAGCAGGTCACTTGGGAAGCCGAGTATAGAAAGCGCCTTCCGCAGTCTGCGTAGTTTAGGGCTAACACCTTCCCCGGAGATGTTGTTTACACGCCTGCCGCTGCGTTGCTGCTGGGCAAGGAGCGCCATTTCTTCTGTAGTCGTCTTGGAAAAGTGATACGAACGAAAGCCGGACGTTTTGCCCAATTTGTAGTAGCGGATCTCCGCGCCAAGCTTCGGTATTGATCCTTTGGGTATTACAAGGCGATTGTATTGGCTGGATGCCACTCCATACAGGCTCGTGGTTCCGAAGTAACACTAAATTTGGTCGTCGAGTGACAAACTGACCTTTCACTGCTGAGGCGATCAGCTAGGTGCCATCGCGTAGCGGGTACGATAGGCGGACACGACCTCTGGACTAATCAGAAGAAGCGAAACGAGTTTCCCTCCTAATACCTGACTGTACGGAGCAACGGCACCGCAGATAGTAATCTCGGCCATGTCAATGCCGACATGCTTGGCCTTCATGTAGCGAAGCACCGACGCAAGAGCGCGTCGTCCGTTCGTATCCGCTACGACTGCCTTCAATGCCGCTCTGGAAGGCGTCGTAATGCAAGCCCGTTGAAAATCGACCGAGCTTCGAGCGCAGCCGCGAGCGCGAGGCAGCGCTTCGACCTAAAAAGTACGTTTTAGACTGTACACTCCAAACGACGGAGCCGGGCTTGCTTGTCGCGTGCTTGTGTCTACCGCTTTTTGCATAGCGCACGTGAGCACGACGCGCTTTTTGGGCTTCATGCCGAAGCCGGCCTATAGCATCCATTGTAGGCTGAACGATCTCCTTCGCCGTAATGAGACCATCCGACCAAATCACGTCTGTACACGTCGTCGATCGCGTCTGCTATACCACGGAGCGCCCACTTCGCTTTTTGTACCGACGGCTCTTGTTGTAGTTGCTGAAGAAATTCAGCAGGAGTCCATCCGATCGAGCTGTCACGAACAGAAAGCTGGACGACTGGGCTCCCGAGTGCGGCGACACCTATGATCGGATGGTTCTCCGCAGCGCGATCCCTGACCAAAATCATCATTCTGCGGCCAGGCACAGTCTGTGGAACTGTTGACCACGTTAGGCGGAAGTATCTCCAAACATCGACAAGCCGAAGACCAGTGAACTCGCAGGTCGCGTTTGCGTCCACGATCTGCAGGTACGGCGATATAGCAGTTCGGTACGAGTCGGGCGTATCAGTTGTTGTCGCTCGCTCCAGTTCGTGTGCGAGCGACTCACCGTCGCGCATCAAGTAGAGATTACGAGATGTCCACTGGCCCCTGTGAATCCGACTTGATTCCATCTCTCTTCAATGAAACGCCTTACAGATTCTTCCCTAAGATGCCTGTCTCTCTCTATGAGATGACCATTTCGCACGCGAGCTTTTTCGGCCATTCCGGATCGCTTTCGACGGCCTCCGCCATCCGTATATTCACGCCCTGCGGCTGGAGGGAGATAACCCAACCTTGGCAAGCTAGATCAACCAAAACTGAGAACCAGACGCGCAACCGGATGGTGACCGCTGTTCGTGGAATACGTATGGATAGGACCTCACGGCGGTACGCCTCGATTGCCTTCAGATCTTGCCCAGTAACAGATATTTCGATGAGCCTCTTAGTAGATTCCCTTAGGACTTCGCCTAACTGCCGACTGGGAGTAGCCGGGAAAGCTACCAGGGCTTGGGGCGCCCGACTGACGTCACGCTCTTCTGGTCGAAGGGCCATCGCGTCGCCGTCAGCCTTCCAGAAAGCCATTCCACCCCTTTTTCTCTTCCGGCGTCGCTGAAGCCAATACTCTCGCCAACGCAAGCAACGACAGCTCGAATGCGTCGCTAACACGTCTTGGGCTTTCCTTGGTAAGCGGCAGATACAGGCGGTGATAAAACGGGTGATCGGAATTGACTGACAAGATGACGCTATCTAACCGGCGCACTGCAGAGACGAAACCCGGTTTGCCGGAGGGCCGCACTTCGATTGAATAGTTCGGTGACAGGGTTGTGTCGGCTGACGTTCGGCGCGATGCGCCTCATAACGCTGTTCAGTACTCGGGCAGAGCTTGTGATGCGAAGAGTGAACTATCGAACGTGGCGTGTGGAGCCGTTCCTTAATTGCTGCGAATCGCTCACGAATAGAGCGATTAAGTGCACGTGCTTGATTCTCGAGAGTTGGAGTTATCGCCTCAATCAATGCCGGAGTTGGCCGAATGCCTTGTTTGCTATGCGACACACCAAAGAGTTGATCGTAGTACTGGTTCGAACGAGATCTCACAACGCCACCAGTCGTCGTAGTTCTCGCGACGTTCGAACCCATGAGATACCAACCTAGGGCTATCTCACGCTCGGCGCGCAGGACCGACACGGTCCCCGCGCCGGAGATACCTGTCATGCGCTTTTCGTGGTTAGGCAGGGCCGCCCACTGTCTAACCGGTAGCGTCGCAAAAGTAACCCGAACTTCCGACGAAGCAGTCCTCTGCGCTACTGAGAATGGAAATACTAGCGTCGGAAGGAGCGAAACATCGCCGGGATCATTTGGCCGAGGCGAGATTCGAACGGGATCAACCGGTGAACGATCTCGCCGTTTATTCGAACTTCAACTCCAGCTTCAAGGAATCTGCGAAAAATCCTCCCCAATTCACGGTGAAGATTGCGCGCAAGCATGCCAGGTCGCTGATAGGGGATACGATCGCATTTCGACCAGATAATTGCTGTTCCGCGCGAGCCGCTTATGCGTCGAACCGGCAATGGAAGATTCGACCTGACGGCGGCGATGCCGTCATGGTGTCCCGCAGCGACCGCATTGAATCAAGAGACGCATGAACTCCACATTCGCGATCAGTCCAGGAATAGACATCCACTCGCCTCGCTTGACTCAGAGAGGCGTTAGGCAACCCCATTCCAAACCGCCCTTGACCGCAACGATTGTTGAAACGCGTCGAGCCGCCAAATTGAAGCGCTTGACTGATTTCGTCGACGCTGATCCCAACGCCGTCATCAATCACGCTCACTACCAAGCCTGTGCACCCGGCAGCCTCGTCTTTTTCATAAATAATGTTCACGAGATCGGCCGATGCCTGGATCGCGTTGTCCACCAACTCGGCAACAGCACAGGCGGTGCTTCGGTATCCAGTTTCCGGGTCGCCCGGATAAAGGTGTCGCTGCGCACGAGCGGTACTGTCATCGTTCCCTGCGGGCTGAAGTCGAGTGGTAACCGAACTCGCGGCGGGCCTGGCCTCTATAGGAGGCCAGGCCCGCTCTGCAAATCAACGCCGTTGAGAGCTAGGCGGCCAATCGGAGCCGCTGCAATCGGCGTCCCAACGTCTGGCGACTGATTCCTACGAGAGAAGCGGCGTTGACAGCGTTATTCCGCTCTCGAGCATAAGAAACACCGCCGCCTTAACGGGCTCCTCAAGCGTTGAGCATCAATCGCTCAACATCCAAACGAATTTGCTGAACGCGCTGCTCAATCGCAAATCGTCCATTGCTTTCGTCGTTCTCGAGGCCAGGTCAGTTTGACGAAAGTTTCTCTCTCGGCTCCCGTTCGGCGGCTACGTGTACCAGGTGGCCGATCTTTCGATTTCACGGCCTCTACGGCGTTCCTGAGAAGGGTATTCAGGTACGCGGCGCCGCTGACATTCCAACTCAACAGTGCCGTGTCTCTCCGGGCGAAGAGAGTTGCCAGGTTTCTTGTACGATTTCGAGATGCAGATCGGGTGAGAGCAACGGCGCGTGGCGCCGCGCGAGGACCGTGAGCAGGCAAAGAGAACCTTGGTACGCTTCTTTGGCAGCTCTCGCGTCGCCTTCGAGCGCGGCTAATAGCACGGCAGACGCGATCGGACTCCGGCGACCAGCGGGATTTGGATACACGCAAAATTCTCCTGTGCTTGCGACGATAGCTGCCGATATCGATCAGGCAGCCGTGGTAGGTCGTCGCAGTGACACAGGGGTCGAGGAGCCGCGTTGGGCCCAGCCTGCACCGCCTATCACCCTTCAGGGAATACGAAGATACATTAGGCGGAGTGAGCCATCAAGCCCACTCCGCTTGCCAAGCGCTCCAGGCGACTGCATCCTATCGACTCCGGGAAACTTGCGCCCGAGCGTCCGAAGTGCCGTGGCCAAAAATGGGCTCCAGTAGTTCTCGCGTTGTTCCCGGTAGAAATCCGCAGTCGCTGGATTCTTAACAGTTAATTCCGACCGGGCTAACGCAATAAGGACGACGTCGATGGCTTCCTTCGGCAATGCACCGTTTTCGAGCGAAAGAATCGAGTCGTACAACACCGTGAAGAATGGATGGCGTCGATTTATGCGCACTACCACCTGGGCGCCTTCCCACTCCGGTACAAAGAAAGGTCCACGCTCTTCGTCGAAGTAGTCAATCTGATACGGCTTTCGCTTCTTCTGTCCCCAACTGCGCTGCGCGCTTCCTCTATTGAGCGTTCACTGATCCGCGCGTGCTGTTGGGCTCTCCGCTCGAAGTTTAAGTTCGCTTGCTGGCCGCTTCTGGTCCGGCACAAGCGGCATTTGGCCCGTGGCAATGTCGGCGGCTGCCGCCGCACTCTCGGCTGGCGGGACGCAGCGTCGTGCACTGCCACCGCGCGCGCCATCCTGGCTGCCGCAACGACGCTCGAGCGCTGTTTCCGCTGCCAACCTTCTTCGCGCCGCAGAAGCTGGTCGACCTCCTCATTTGCGAGGAGTCGCCAGAAATCCTCGACAGGTCTGACTTGCTGCTTATCGTTCGTGATTCCGAATACCGAATCCAACGTCGATGTAAACGAGACCTCGATGCCGTAGTGATAAGCGTAGCTTTGCAGCAACGGCCAGTCACCGAGCCCGCTCGCCTTGTCTGACGCCCGTCGCGGGAATGCATTGTAGGTTTCGATTTCGCGTCCCGAGCGAACGAAGGAAATTCCTCTCCGACTCTTACGAATCTCAAATCGCGCGCCTGCAAGATCGTCGACAGCCTGGATCTCGCCCTCTCCCTTGCCACCGACCACAAGACCCAATGGGAACCGCGCTACGCGGACGCCAATCGCACCGGCTGCGACAACGTTCCCATCTTCAAGATCTCCTTCCTCGTCATTCTTCACCAAGTGCCGTTCGCCAGATTCTGCGTCTAGTAGAAGGCGCACTGAGAACTCCTTATTCTGCCTTGGAGCACTGCGCCGCCATCTTCCGGTTTCCGGAAGAAGCGGCCGTTAGGCTCTAGGAGAGAGGGTCGAGCGGTGGACCTGAGTGCCGTCCACAAGGAGCGCAAAGTCCTTTAGCAGGTAGCGGTAGGTCGCCCCAAAGTCGTCCAGCAGATGCTCTCTAACAGGGATGCCGTCCTGTACGTGAGCATGTCGGGTTTTACCCATACCACAACCGTGCCACGGGGAAATTTCAACCCGTTCGCCTCTAAGTACTCAGTCACGAACGACGGGTAGGACGCCCTCTACGGGCGGACCAATCTCTTGAGCCGCGCCCTCTCCCGCATAGTCGTCTATGTCCAACCAAGCTTTCGTGATCGGCTCATCTGTGCAATGCGAGTATAGATCTCTACACGCCGAGCCTGATTAATAACACGTAACTGAACGAAATACGTAGGGAGAAA
>CAVPDN010000004.1:0-23670 GCA_963702675.1 uncultured Gemmatimonadaceae bacterium | reverse complement strand
GTAGGCTCGTTAGCATAGGCCGGCGCCACCCGTATCAACCGAAATTACCGCTTCTAATTCGTCGCTTCCCCGCCCAGGTCTGGTCTGTGGGTCGGCTCCCACGTTGGCATGCGTTGGCGTCGCAGGAACTTGAGCCACGCCAGGATGCCGGCCACGTTCGACACCACGACGAATCCGCACAGCGCGATCGGGAGCGGCACGCGCTTCCCCTCCGGCCACGCGAACGCTGCGTAACCCGCCAGCAGAACGAGGAGCACGAGGGCAGCGAGCAGCAGTGCGCGCGGGTCGGCCACGCACAGCAGTGTCAGCCCCAACACCGCCAGCGGCAGCGCGAGGTACACCAGCCATCGCGACAGCTTGTGGCTGGTGAGCATGAAGGCGAACGGCATGCCCCCGCCGCCTAACGGAGTGGCGAGCCCGCGGAAATGCCAGAGCGTCTCGAGTCCCTGCGCCATCGTTCGTACCTTGCGGCGCAACTCGGTGCGCAGCGACACCGTGCGCGGGACGACGCACGTCGCGCTTGCCACCGAGACGGCGCGCAGTCCTTGGCGGTGCGCGATCAGCGCGCTGGCAAAGTCGCGCGCCAGATCGCCGGGCAACACCGTGCGCTGCACGTCCACGCGCGCGGCGTAGCAGCAACCGCTTGCGCCAACGATGGAGCCGAGTCGCGTCTCGAGCGCGCGCACCCACATCTCGTAGCCCACATAGCCGGATTCGCCGCGATTCGCTTCGAGTTCCAGGTCGCCCACGCTCACGTCCCGCCCCGACGCGACGCCGACACTGGCGTCCTGAAACGCGCGCACGAGCTCTTTCACCGCGAGGGGATGGACGCGAATCGATGCGTCGGTGTTCACGACGATCTCGCCGCGAATCGCGGCGGCGGCGTGGTTTTCCGCGTTCGTTTTCCCGCCACGTGGCGCGACGTGAACAAGCTCGACCCCGCAGGCCGCAAATTCACCCACGATTGCGTCGGTGCCATTGGTGGACCCATCGGACGCGATCAGGATCTGACGGCGGTCGGCCGGGTAGTCGATCCGAAGCAGACTCTCGATGGTGGCGCGAATCCGTTTCTCCTCGTTGTACGCGGGAACGGTGATCGTGACCACCGGCCACTCGGCTGGGTCGCCTAACGCAGCGGCCGGCCTGCGGAAGCGCGACAGCATCCAGAGCAAACCGGGATACGCGACGTAGGCGTAGCCGAAGAGCGCGACCGGAAGAACCAACAAGACGATTCCGGCTGCGATCATCGCTCGCGGCCTCCCGAACGCGCGAGAGTCGCGCGGTACACGGCATCGTATCGGTCCACCCACTGCTCGACCGTGAACTCACGCTCGAGTCGGGCACGCGCCGCCATCGCGCGGGTTAGCGCTGCCGCCGGGTCGTGCCGCACCGTATCGATGGCCGCTGCCACGAGGTCCGGGCGGTCCGCCTCGACAAGGAAGGCCTCGTTCTGATCCAGCATCTCGGGAACGCCGCCAACCCTCGTCGAGACGATCGGAACGGTGGCACGCATAGCCTCGAGCAACACGATGGGGATGCCCTCTGTGCGGGAACTCAGTACGAAGGTATCGAACGCAGGGAATGTCGATGCTGCGTCCGGCAACATTCCCGCCCAGACAATCGAGGAGTCGACGCCGAGTTCCCTGGCTCTCGTCTGAAGCATGCGCCGATCGTTACCGTCACCAATGAAAACAGCTTTGAACGGTTTCTCTATCAGCGGCAACGCGTCGACGAGCACGTCCAGACCCTTTTCACGGCTCATTCTACCGACCCAGCCGATCACGAAGTCGACGTCGGTGAGTCCGAAACGTCGACGGGAATCGGATCGGGATTCTGCGATGCGTCCGTGGTCGATGGCATTCGGGATCGTGTAGATGAGATCGTCGTGGACACCGGACATCAGGAGACGCTTGGCCATGGCACGTGACACGGCAACCACGGCGTCAAATGCGCGATAGGAGCGAACTTGGGCCCACTCATTCAGTCGATTCTTGAAGTCGCCACCAGTAAAACCATGTACAGTGGTTACTCTGGCTACGCCGCCTGATCCTGCCGCGAGTCCAGCAATGACATCGCTTCGGTAACCGTGCGTGTGGACGATGTCGGGTTTCGAATCGACGCACAGAGCGCGAATCCTGCGCCATTCACTTATATAGCTCCTGGCGCCCAGTCTGATGGCCACGCTGTCGACGCCGTCTGCGACCAGTCCTGAGAGGAATGGGTGATCGCTGTCCTCGGTGTCGACTACGGCGGCGACTGACACACGGTGCCCCGCGGCCTGCTGGGCTCTCGCGAGCAGGCGAACGACGCTCTCGAGCCCCCCGGCGCGAGCCGGAGCGGTGACATGGAGAATGCGTAGCGGACTCGACAGAAGCGTTTGGATTGGGGTGGATCTGCGGACGCAGCCGTGTCCCACTCGATAGCGTGCTCGGGCGGTATGCAACGAGCATAGCCAGGGCGCACAAACAATCACGCCGAGATCGCCTGCGAAGCAATGGCTACGCCTGCGTGGCAGCGCCTTCCCGGCCTCGCAGAGCTGGCGCTCATCGTGCTGCAGGAACGCCGTGCCTGAGCAATATTTGAGATTCCTTCGACTGGTGATGCCGCGGCGCTTCGAGGTGCGCCACTCGCATGATGTCTGATGCGCTTACTGCTGTTGGCCCGTCGACGGGCGATCACGCGGTGTCTTCCGCCGTTGGAGGTGCGCGTCCCCGCATCGGGATTCTCTCCCTGGCGGTGGATTCGTGGGGCTCGCGCTGGAACTCACGCCACCAGGTGCTTACACGGCTCGCGAAGCAGTTTCCGGTGCTGTGGGTCAATCCGGCCCCGGAGTGGCGCCGTGTGACCGCGATCGACCGATGGCGCATCCACGAGCACACGGTCGAGGGATTGCCGGAGAACTTCGTCGTTCACGATAGCTCGACGCTGACGCCTGTCGTCTATCGACCCCAATGGTTGAGTTCCGCCCTGCTCCACGCCAGGCTCGCTCGCGCCCGCGCGAGTTTGCAACGTCGTGGCTGCACTCACATCGTTCTGTACCTGTGGCACGTGGACTTCGCCAACGCTGTCGCGGCTGTGAAGAGTGAGCTCAGCGTGTACCATATTTACGACGAGTATTCGCACTCGGAGCACGAACTGCCGCTCGATCTGGCCGAGGAGCGTTTAGTTCGCAGTGTCGGGCAGGTGTTCACGGTTTCGCCGACAATGCAAGCGCGCAAGGGCGCGCTCAATCAGCACAGCACGTTGATCTCGAACGGCGTCGACTACGACGCCTTCGCGACACCGGTGCCCGAGCCCGCCGATCTCCAGACGATAGCGCATCCGCGCATCGGGTATACGGGCTACATCAAGAAGCAGATCGATTGGGACTTGCTGCTCGAGCTCGCGCAGCGGCGGCCGGATTGGTCGTTCGTATTCGTCGGCGCGCGTCACGCGCATCCGGAAATCGACGCGGTGCTCGCGCGGTTGGATGCGCTGCCTAACGTACACTTCCTGGGCACCAAACCCACGTCGGAGCTGAGCCGCTATCCGCAGCATTTCGATGTCTGCCTGATGCCGTACAAGGTGAACGACTACACGAAGTACATCTATCCGCTCAAGCTCAACGAGTATCTGGCGTCGGGGCGTCCCGTGGTGACCGTGCCGCTGCCGGCGCTGCGCGGGTGCGAGCATCTGGTGGACATCGCGAGCGGCATCACGGAGTGGGAGCACGCGATCCGGCGACAGCTCGAGCCGGCGGCCAACGAGGCCGAACGGCAACGGGCGCGGCGCGCGGAAGCGCTGCGGCACGATTGGTCGGTAATCGCCGAGCGCATCGCGGCGGTGATCCGCGAGCGAGTGGCCGCTGGCGGGGCAGCCGCGCGATGACGGCGAAGCCTTTCTTCGAGAAGCCATCGCGGCCGGACCAGGAAGCGGCTCGGCTCATCCTCATCAGCCAGCACTTTCCGCCTAACGCTGCCGTCGGGGCGCGACGCTGGGAACAGTTCGCCCATTTCGCGGCGGACCGCGGATGGGGGTTGGACGTCGTCATGTGCCGGCAGGCCGGAGACCTCGATCAGGCGCGGATGGATGCGTTGCCCAACGGCATCCGCGTGTTCGACGTGCCGCAAGCGGATCTCGTCGTCGAGCGCCTGGAGCACTGGGCGGCGCGGGCCTACCGGAGCGTGTTCCCGCGACGCGCCCCGAGCGGAACGGGAATGGCGCCCGGGGAGAACGGCGCGGTGCCCGGTCGCGCGTCCATCGCGCGCGAGCAAATGCGGTGGCCGCCACGCACCATGCGCGAGGTCACGCGCTTCGTGAGCGCGTACGTAGTCGTGGCGCGCGATGAGGCCTGGGCACGGCACGCGACAGCGGCGTCGTTGCGCATCGTTAGGCGCGGGGTCCATCGCGCCGTCGTGAGCTCCGGTCCGCCGCACATGGCGCACGAAGCGGCGCGCCAAGTGGCGATTGCATCCCGGCTGCCGTTGGTGGTGGACATGCGCGATCCCTGGAGCCTCTTGCCAATGCTGCACGAAACACACGCCAGTCCGTGGTGGTATCGCGCAGCGCGGCGATACGAGCGCCATGTGCTCGCCGATGCGGCGGTGGTTATCGCCAACACGGACCACGCGCGCGATGGATTGGCGGCCGCCTATCCGGAGGCGCGCGCGCGCATGCTCACCGTGCTCAACGGAACGGACTCCTATCCGGTGCCACCGTCGCGGCGCGGCGGCAGGTTCACGATCGGATTCGCAGGCACGGTCTACCTGGCGCAGGACGTACACAACTTGATGCAGGCCGCTTCGGACGTGATTCGATCGTTGTCGCTGACACCCGCCGAATTCGGCCTCGACTTCATCGGCGATTTCGGGAAACCCGGCGAATTGTCGATCGACGCGTTCGCGCGCGAGGCGGGCATCGAAGACTACGTATCCGTTGGGCCGAGGCGTTCACACACGGACGCGTTGGACTTCCTGGCGCAGGCCACCATGCTCGTCGTCTTCGTCGGCTTCGGACGCGAATTCATTCCGGCGAAGACATTCGAGTACATGCGCTTCGATGCGTGGTTGCTCACGCTCACCGAACCGGGCAGCGCGACCGCGCTGTTGCTGGAGGGCACCGGTGCAGATTTGGTGGGGCCGGGCGATGTGCCGGCGATCGCCCGGGCGATCCGGCGGCGCTATGAGATGCACCGCCAAGGCGTGGCGCCCATCCGTGTCGCGCGCGATGATCGCTTCAGCCGCGCCAAGCAAGCCGAAATTCTGTTGGATGCGATCGAGCGGGTGTCGGCTCAGTCTCCGCCGCGACGCGATCGGAGCGCTCTCACGATCGAGTCCTGAACGCGTTCGACCCGATCGTAGCACCAGCGGACCACCGACAACATCACGAGCCGGACGCCGGCGACGCCGGCCGCCCCATCGAACTGCATCGTACGCCCGCGGTTCCGGAAGTGCCCCGCGCGGAGCGCGCCTAACGGATCGGCGGCGTCGCCATCGCGCACCAGGACCCTCGTCTCGCGATCGTTGCGCGCATCGTGCTGGTCCAGCCCGGCGAATCCCACGACGCCGGGGCGCGTGCGCTGCATCTCGTGCACGAGGCGAAACGAGCGCGGGTCGGGGAGATATCGCGTGTTGTACGTGGCGTTCCAGACCTCGACGCCGTCGATGCTCGCGCGCACCCGTTCGGGGATGTCGTATCCGGCAAGAATGGGGTGCGCGACTGCCGTGAAGCGCGATGCAGGCACGGCGAGCGCGATGAACTCGTCCGGCGTGGTGGGCTCGATCCAGCGTGCAAGTCCGAATGCGAGGAGATGCAGCCCGCGAAATCTGGCGAAGCGAAACTCGAGGCCGGGAATGAGACGGACGGTGTCAGTCGACGCGGCGGCGCATTCGTCGACGTACGCACGCCATCGCGATTCGGTAAAATCTTCGGCGTGATCCGTGAGGCCAACGAAGCCGATGCCGCGCGCCGCTGCGAACTCGACGAGCGACGCCAACGAGTCGCGCCCGTCGTGCGAATAGTTGCTGTGCACGTGGACGATACCGAGCGACGGCGGCATCAGGGTGCGTCCTCCTGCGCCGGGCGCCCCGCGATACAGCGCCTCGTAGGCATCGCCCATGGTACCGATGCTGAAATCGCGGTGGGCGCGCCGGCGGGCCGCGGCGCCGAGCGCCGCACGCCGCACCGGATCCGCGAGCAGGGACCGAATGGCGGCCGCCAGCGCGGCGGGCGACGCGGAAGGGACGAGGACGGCTTCCGCGTCGCGCGCCACCACTTCGGGGATGCCGCCGACATCACTGGCCACGATCGGGAGCCCGGTCGCCATGGCTTCGACTAACGCGAGCGGCAGGCCCTCGGACAAGGATGGCATCACGAACAGGTCGCCGGCGGCGAGAATGTCGGGCGCATTGTTCCGAAACCCGAGCAGGTGTACACGCGAGGCAATGCCGGCGTCGTCCGCCAAGGCCCGGAGCCCGGCCTCTTCCTCGCCGCGGCCGGCGATCGCGAGGCGCCACGGCGGCGCGCCGCCCTGTTGTTCGAGCTCGCCTAACGCGCTGACGAGCACCGCGTGACCCTTCACCGGATACAGGTTGCCGATGGCGACGATCAGGAGCTCGTCGTCGCCGACACCGAGCTCGCGGCGGATGTTTTGGCGGCGGCCGCGCGGCATGTCGATGCCGTTCGGCACCACGCGCACCGCGTCCTCCGGCACACCGAGGGTGCGGCGCAGATCGGCGGCGGTGGCGCCGGATACGGCCGTCGTGGCGGCGCTGCGCGCCATCGCCCAACGGAGCGCCGCGCGGCGCCGCCAGGCCCCGGCGTAGTACCGTCCGCCGTGCATCGTGATCACGTGATGCGCCCCGGCGCGGCGGGCGGCAACGGCGCCGTATACCGCCATCGTGAACTCATGGCTGTGCACGACCTGAGTCCGGTGGCTCCGGAGGAGCGCGGTGAGCGACGTGACGCACCCCCAGTCGAGCGCGCGGCGCAACACGTAGGTGCGCGGCGTGAATCCGCGCGCGGCGAACTCGCCGCCTAACCAGCCGCATCCGGACGCCGGGCCGACGGGCATCACGTCGTGCCCGCGCCGTCGCAGCTCTTCCGCGAGCTGGAGCAGCACGGTCTCGGCGCCGCCGGGGCCGTCGGTCTCGAGCATGAGCGCGATGCGGAGCGGGCCGGCGGCCGTCATCGAAGGGTACGCACCCAGTGCGCGGTTTCGCGGAAGAAGGGGCGCGGGTCATCGCGACGCAAAATTTCTTCGCGATCGACGCGGCGCCTCACCGTGAGGAAGTCGCGGAGCGCGGCCCAGCGTCCCGGCGCGCCGGGCGGCAGCGACAACGCGGCGTTCGACCGGCGAAGGCGCGCGAGCAGATGGTCGACGTCGCCCCAGAACCAGCGGCTCCGAATGCCGGTCGCATACGTCGTCACGGGAGGCCGCGCATTGCCTAACGCGACGTCCACGAGCAGGGATGGAAAATCGACGCCCGCATTGATCGCGAGCTGCAACGACCCCCAGAAGCGTCCATTCACCTCCATGAGATACGGCGTGCCGGTGCGCTCGTCGAGCTTGTACTCGACCATCGCGACGCCGCACCACCCGAACGCATCGAGCAGCGCGCGCGACCGGCGGACGAGATCGGCGTCGGCGGCCACGCTTTCGCGATATACGCTGACGCCGCCGGCGGGCGGCTTCTCGCGAATGCGCCGGTGGGCGAACGTGGCGAGCGTCTCGCCCTTCCACACCAGGAGGAAGATCCCGATGCCCGGGCCGACGACGCGCTGCTGCACGAGGACCGGATAAGACGCCGGGTCCATCGCGGCCACGGCGTCGTCCAGATCGGCCCTCGAGGCCACGTGCCTAACGAGAAGCTTGGTGCGGCGCCCGGCGTGCTCGCCGACGGATCGCGCGGGCTTGAGCACAACCGGATACTCGAGCACGGGCGCGAGCACCAGCAAGGCTTCGCGATCGGCCGCGACGTGTTGGCGCGGGATCGAGATCCCGACCGCCGACGCCGCTTCGAGCACGGCCGCCTTGTCCGCGATGCCGCGCACGACGCGCTCGTCGGCAAACGGGACCACGACGTTCGGCAGTCGCGCCCGATCGGGCAGTGACGCGAGCAGCGCGGCGTCGCCGATTGGAATCACGACGCCGACGTTCCACTGTGCGACTAATGCGCGAACGTCGGCCGCGAAGCGTTGCGGGTCGGCGAGCGGATCGGCCACCAGCGCTTCGCCACGCGCGTAACGCGACGCGCCCGCCAACGAGCGCCGTCGCGACGCGCACACGTACACGGGATACCCCGCTGCGCCGAGCGACCGGACCACCGCGAGGGCAGCGCGCTGGTCGCCATTGGTCACCAACACCGCCGGGCGCGCGGTCACGACAACACCCCGCACACCCGCAACCAGAAGCCATCGCGCGACACAGCCGCGGGAACGTCCATGCGCGGCACGGCGAAAGGCGTGCGCGGCTCCGCGACCCACCCGCCATTGATGCACAACGCGGCCTCATAGCCGGCGGCCGCCGTCGCCCGCTGCACCGCATCCGACTGCAAACCGTATGGATAGGTGAGAACCGGGAGCACTCCGTGGTACCGCTCGCGGAGCCAGGCTAACGGACGGCGCAACTCCGCATCCAGTGTCGCCGGGTCGAGCGCGGCGAGATTCCGGTGACTCCACGTGTGGGAGCCAAGCGTAATGCCGGGGAGGCGGGCGACGCGATCCAGCTCGCTCTCGCTCGCGCTGCGTGCATAAGCCGGAAGCTGGCGCGCCTCAGGACCGGCGCCTAACGCAGCGAGGATCACCGCGCCGTCGCCGCGCCACTCGCGCAGCGCCCGCGTACGCACCGCGGCGTCGAGCTCGCCGCCTCCATCCGGCGCCAGAACGTCCCACCAGAACGGCTGTCCGCCTAACAACCCGGGCGGCACGAAGATGGTCGCCGGCATGCCGCGGCGCGCGAGCTCGGCGACGCCGGCGTCGACGGCGCCCTGGTACGCATCGTCGAACGTGATCGCCGCGCGCGGGCGTGTCGGGCGAGGCGGCCCCGGCGCCAACGCCTCGGCGAGCGGCACGACGTCGTGGCTCCGCGCGAGCGCATCGAGCTGCGATGCGAACTGCGCCTGCGGCAGGTGCAGCGACGCGTCGCCGGCTGGGCTCTGGCCATGCGGAACGATCGCGTGATAGGCCAGGATGAGCGTGCGCGACCGGTGGCCGGCGAGTGCAACGCGCGGCGCGCCGCTCCACACCAGGCCGAGCTCGGCCAGTTGCTTCAGGGAGCGGCGCACGCGGCGAATCGCTTCGGGTCACGCACGCGACCGCGCCTTGGGCGAGCGTCGTGCAACGACGGAGAGCACGCCGTGATGATCAGGGCGCCGGCAGGGGATACCGGGCCGCCCCGCCGACGGGCATTGGTTGCGAGCCGCCTAACCGAACCGGACGCGCCATGGCAAGCGCCGCCCAACCGGCGTCGCGCCGCAACGTGAGAATCTTGTCCAAGCCGATGACCAACCCGAGCAGAAAGTACAGATACGAGAAGTACTCGGCGGACACAAAGACGCCGGCGATGATGAAACCGACGAACGAGCCGATGAGCATCTGCGAAATCGCGAGCTCGCGCGATGTGACCCACGGTCCGTATCGTCCTCCCGGGCGAACGGCGCCGAGCATCCGGATGGCAACCACGAAAAACGACACGAAGACGATGAGTCCCGGAAGACCCAGCTCCGCCGCCGTCTCGAGAAACGAGTTGTGCGCCACCGACCATTTGAAGCCGTGCCCCTGCGCCGAGAGTGACCGGGCAAGATCCGATTCACCCTCGGCGATTGGAAAGGCCCGAAGACCGACGCCGAATATCGGACTGTGTTCGACGTACCCAAGACCGCGTTCCCACACGGCCTTTCGCCCAACAGGATCGGTCCAGTTGTAGTCGCCCTCTGGACTCGCAATGGAGCTGATTTGCGTCCAGTACTTGTCGGATCCGAGTACGGCGATGAACGCCACGCCGGCCAACGCGATCGACATACGCACCTTTCTCGGGATCGCGCCGTAGCGAACCAAGATGTACGTCATCACCGCGATGAGCGCGATGAAGCCGCCGCGCGAGCCGCTCTTCACAATACCGAGCAGGATGAAGCCGAGCGCGATGAGACCGAGCAAGCGTCCCTTGCGCGCGTTCCCGGCCCGCAGCATATAGAGCGCGAACGGAATGGTGACAACCATGACGAGCGCAAAATCATTGGCGTCGTAGTACACCAGGTTGCCTAACCGGCCGTCCTGCCCGACGCTGAAGAACAAGCTCACGATGAGCGCGAAGAACAGCGCCCCGTACAGATTGATCTTGGTGAACCACTCGATGTCGCGCATGCTGCGGATGCTGGCCGCGATGAGGGCCATGAGCACCAGGTTCTCACTCTCGCTCTTGATCGCGAAACTGAGACTCCGCGCCGGCCAGAGGCTGAACGGCACACCGATCAACATGATCGCGAACAGGATCACGCCCAACGACATGAGCCGCGACCGGATCAGCTTGAGACTCCGCAACCGTTGGCGCGATGTGATGAAGAACATGATCGACATGCCGGCGACCAGCAGCGGCAACTGGATCTTGCCCAAGGCCGGTAGCACGTCCTGCACGCGCCAGATGTACGCAAACAACATCCATCCGAGCGCCTTCGTCAGACGGTCGGGAGGTGGCTCCTGTAGTCCGGCCGACGCATACGCCGGCGGCGGCATAGTCGGAAGAAAGGGAGGGATTGTCTGCGGATGCGCCATTGAGCCTACGGAGCGACCAGGGACGTGCGGACGAGCATCGAAGACAGCCCGACCCAGTGCTAATACAGTGCCATTCTAACGTTAGCGTGGACGCCGGCAAACGGGTTGGGTGTAGCTTGGAGGCCACAGTTGGGTCCGGAAGGACGAAGCCAATCCAAACGCAAGAAATCGCCGGGTCAGCGACCGCGGCGATTTCTTGCTGTCCTCCGAACTACCCAGGATCTTACTGAACGCGGCTCTTCTTGATCAGAATGGCCGCTTCCGAGTTGCGCAGCTTGATGCTCGTCACTGCGGCACCGACGGTGCCGTCGGCGTTGAGAGGAAGCCAGGTCTCGCCGGCAGGCAGCGGGAACGTTACCGCGCTGGCATCCGTGTAGATCTGCGTGCCCCACCCGGACTGATGGCGGACGAGCACTAGCGCCCGATCGAAGTCGCGGCTGTAGAGCGTATAGCCTTGGCCAACTGGATCCGCTCCGCGCGTCAGAATCGTGCGCGACGCTGTCGGATGACCGATGTCCGCCTCCTGCGCCCGCGTCCAGATCTGTGAGTACGGGAGGTTCCACATGTTCTCGAGCTGGAGCCCGATCAGGTTGGGCGACGACGGAACCACCATGTAGTAGCTCGCGAGCTCCCAGAGCTTGAGTCGCTGCGTGGTCGACTTCGAGTTGCCCGGCGAGATGGTGCCGGAGTAGGACGCCTCCTCGCTGCTCGACAGGCTGCTCACGAGATCGACGAATACTCCGTTAGACATCAACGTCTCGCACCACTGCCAGCGCAGGTAGGTTTCCGAGAAGAGCGGATTGTTCATCTTCTCGAGGTGCACGGCGCCCGCTGCTTCGGCGTCCGCGAGATCGAGCGCCGAGGTGTACTGCGACGTGTTCAGCATGAGCACCTTCGAGCCGAACGCCTGCTTGATCGCAGCCAGCAGCGAAGTGTGCGCGGCCTGATAGGGTGCGCTCACTGCGTATTCCTGCGACTTCGCGATCTGGGGCATGAAGTCTCCGGACGCTTCGACGTCGAGGAATACGCCTTCGTGACCGGTGGCGACACGCGTCAATCGGTCGACCTGGTAAGCTCGCAAGCCAGGGTCGGACGGGTTGAAAGGCCATTTGTGCGTGCCCCAAGTGAAGATGACCAACCGGTGCGCCGAGTCGGCCGGTGCGTTCGGCAGATGCAAGAACGCAGTTTCGATTTCGTACTGTGGGTGCGACGAGTACCACTGCTTCATGTCGGCGTAGTACTGTGTGGCGGTGCCAGCGGAGCCCCCGTCGATTTCCGTTGCCCACTCGAGTGCGTACGGCAAGTGCCGCACGGCGGGATTCGCCGAATGCCATGCGGATCCGTCGCCAGACATTGCGAGGTCATAGTGCTGGCCGGCCCAGGAGCGCTCGGCTGGCGTCCAGCCATAGTAGAAGTCCGTCATCATCGTCGTGATGTGACGCCAGTGCGGTGAGAGCGCGCTGTAGTCATTGAAGAGCGACGTGAGCTGCGGTGGCGGTGCCTGCGGAGGCGGCGGTGGAGGCGGCGGCGACGATGGCGGCGCTGTCGTCGTCGGCGTAACCGTGACCGCCGACGTCGAGTGGCCGGAGCCGGACGTCGCCGTGATGACGGCCGAACCAGGATTCCCGCCCGTGACCTCGCCTGACGCCGCGACAGTGGCGATCGACGGATTGTTGGTGGCCCACGTGACCTGCGCCGTCGGAACGACGTTGCCCGACGCGTCCTTCACCGTGGCGAAGATCTGGGCGGCGCCCTGCACGGGAACGCTCACCGACGATGGACTGAGCGTGACGAAGAGTTGCGGAGGAGGCGCGGTGGAGACAGCAACCACAGAGTATGCGCTCGTTTGTCCCGACGCGGCGCTGATGTGCACAGTCCCCACTTTACGCGCGGTGACGTTGCCCGCCGAATCGACGACGGCGATGGTGCTATCCGAGGTCGTCCAGTGCACCGGTTGGCCCGAGAGATCGCGACCGGCACCGTCCTGCAGCTCTACTTGCAGTGCGACGTTCTTGCCGGGAGCAACCTGCGCGGCGCCGGGTGTGATGAGCACCCATTTGACGGGAGACGGCCCGGGTGTCTGTGGTACGTCGACGAGTGCCGCGTTGTCGACGCAGGACGCGAGCACGAGGGCAGTAGCCACCGGCGCGATCGCGCGGATGAGCCGAAGATGCGGTGACGCCACTTCTCCTCCGAAGTGTGTGGATTGCTCACTTCGGACGAGTCAATCGAATGCGTCGTTTCCCTCGTGGAGACAGCGCGCGCTGAAAGGGCGCACGCTGTGAGATTCCTAACGCACGCGTCGGTCCAATCGCCTGACCGTTGCAACGTAGCGCATCAACGAGCGCGCGCGACTGAACGCACGGCCAATTCGAGTCCGCGGAGCAGCACGTCGGTGTCGCGCTCCCAGTGATAGCGCGCGAGTATCGCGCGGCGTCCGGCCGCGCCGCAGGCAATGCGGCGATCCGCATTGGCGAGACGCCGGATGGCATTGGCCATCGAGCGTGCGCTGCCGGCCTCGAACACTTCCCCGGCGCCGGTTTCGCGGACGATGCGCGCGAACGGCCCCACGCTCGACGAAAGAACAGGAAGGGCCTCGGCCATGTAGTCGAAGAGTTTGTTGGGAATCGTCGTGTTCCAGGCCTCGTTCATGTGATGGGCGAGCACACCGATGTCCGCGTCGCGCACCGCGGCCATCGCGGTCTCTCGATCGACGTACCCCAGGAAGCGCACCGACTCTTCACCAAGACCGAGCGTCCGCGCCTGGCGATGAAAGAGTGCGGCGTCCCGGCCTTTGCCGACGATCGTGCATTGGATGGGCAGCCCTTCATTGCGCAGGAGCGCGACGGCATTGAGCAGGTCGCCCAGTCCGCGGGGCACCTCGAGCAATCCGAGATAGACGATGTTAGGCGGTTCGCCGGGGGCGCGGTGGCGCGGGGGCGGCTCGGCTTCGGCGCGCTCGCGCGGCGGCGTGTTGGACACCAGATCGATTCGGTCCGGCGACAGGCCGAACCGGGTGAGCCGTTCCGCCATTTCGTCGATGACCACGAGGACGCGCTCGGCGCGCGTTAGGCAGTAGCGCTCGACGAGCCCCACCGCGGTCGGATTGCGGACGACGTAGTCGTGCAGCCGCTGGCGCCCCGCCTCGAAGATCATCCGCATCATCGCGGGGTAGTTCTCGGCGAGGTCGATCACGAGCGGCACGCGGCGCCGGCGCCCAACCGAGATCGCCGTTGGAGCGAGGGGTAGATCGCGCACGATGATCACGTCCGGCTGCACGTCGCGCACGGTTCGATCGAGCAACGTTCGCCAGCGCGGGCTCAAGAACAGGGGGAAGCCGAGCAGGCCATCGACGCGACGCCCGAGGAATCGCCACGGGGGCATGCGATGCACGGTTCCCTCCGGCATACGCTCGCGCACCGGACGCCACGCGCGATTGCGCGCGACGATGTGCACGTCGTGGCCGGCGCTGCTGAGCGTCGCGCACATCTTCTCGGTGCGTACATCCCACGGATAGTCGGCATCCCACAGATACACGACGCGCAAGGGGCGTGACACGATGGGCGCGCGATAGTCGGCAATGCGCGGGCCGAGCGACTCGTTCGCCGTCATCTCGAAGGTTGTCATGTGCGACGTCCGCGACGCCATGATCCGGCGGCGGCTTCGCCCGACACGCCTGCCTCGGTCAAGACCGGCGCGAGCACGCGGAGCGGCACGCGCAGCCAATCGATCATTGCCTCAATGTCCCGACGCGTGACGTGACTGTGCGTGGGGAGCGTGAAGAGGGTGCGGCGCAGCTCGTCGGCGCCACGGAGCGTGGGGCCGGGCTCGAGAAATCGTTTGAGCTTGGGCTCTTCGGCGAGCGTGCGGGGATACCCGCGCAGGATGCCGAGTTCCGGGCGTTCGACGCGGGCGCCGGTGTCGGTGATCGGGAAGCGGAGCATGCCGCTCACGGCGCCCGGTATGGTGCGCACGGCGTCAATGTCGCCGCCTTCGTCGGCCGCGATGGCGAGGACGGAGGCGTTGCGCTGCCTAACGGCGACCTCGGCCGGCGCGGCGCGGAGGGCGCGGGCGACGAGCGCGGCCGCGGCGGCGGACAGCGAGCGCGGACGGTGCGCGGGGTGATACACCATTTCGCCTAACCGAAGGCCGGGGACCGCCGACGGGATACCGTACACCGACGGGCGGCCGAGCGCCCATTGCGCGCCGGCGGCGGCGAGGTCGTTCCATCCGCGGCGCGGTTGCCCCAGCGCCGCGAGCTCGGCGGCGAACGCGGCATCGTGGACGGCGTCGTGCACGAGGAGCGCGCCGCCGTGTCCGCCCGTGGTGCCCTTCCCGCGCCCGAAGCTCAGCACCGCGAGCGCGCCCAGCGTGCCTAACGGTTGCCCGTGCAGCGTGCCGCCGGCCGCCTGCGCCGCATCCTCGATGACCGTGACGCCGTGACGCGCCGCGAGCTCGCGCACCGCGGGCACGTCGGCCGGAAAGCCGTACAGGTGTGCGACCACGACCGCGGCGGCGCCCTGGCTCAGCGCCGCCGACACCGAGTCCAGATCGGGGCCTAACGTATGCGGGTCGACATCGTAGAGGCGAACGCGGACGCGGGCGAACCGCGCCGCCGCCGCCAGGTCGACGCACGCGTACGCGGGCATCGCCACGACGCCCTTGTCGCCTGCGGCGATGCGCAGCGCGAGCACGAGGGCCGACGTGCCGCTGTCGGTGAGCGCGACCTGCGGCGTGCCGAACGTCTCGCGCACTAGCGTCGCCGTCCGCAGCACGCTCTGCGTTCGCCGCACCACGGCGGGCCACACCGCGGCGGCGACGGCACCGGCCGCGAGCGGCGAGGACACGGGCAGCTGGCGGCGTCCGATCATGGAATGCAGCGCGCAATGCGCGGGCCGAGGGCCGTCGCTACGGCGGTGGGGAGGTGTTTCCAGACGCGCGGCCCCCACGCGTAGCCCGGATCGTCGGGCGACGGCGTCTTGGCGACGGCGCCGCCGGTTTGTGCGTACCACCACAGGGGCTCGTCTCGCGTGCCCCACTGGCGCTTGAACCGATGCGTGTTCGACTCGGGCGAGCAACGGCCGAAGTTGAACACGGCGGCGCCGTCGTCGGCCGCACGCTCCATGAAGCTCCAGTAGAGCAGCATGTTAGGCGAGAGCCGGTTGTACGCGCTGAGCGACGACGCCCACGTCATTTCGATTTCCCGGTCCCAGCGGAACGCGCAGCCGGCCGCCACCGCGACACCCCCCTGATACGCGCACCCAAACCACACTTCGCTCCCGAATTGCTGCGCGATCGCGTCGAACAAGCGCCGCGACTGCGTCGGCGTGCCTAACTCACGCATGTGGTGGGCGAAAATCGAAAAGAACGGGGCGCACTGTTCGGGGCCGAACGCGACCGTGATGCCCTCCTTTTGCGGCCGCCGGACCTGGCTCCGCACTTTGGCCGGCAGGCGCTTCCACAACTCGGCCGACGTGCCCGGCAGGTCGAGCAACACCGTGATCTTGCGGTGCGACACGGCGAGGGACAGCGGCAGCTCGCGTCGGCTGCGCAGCTCGAGCAGCGACACCCCATCGCGACGCGCGATGTCCGCCGCGCGGGCGACGAGCGCGCGGACCGCATCGTCGCTGCCTAACGGACCGCCGTAGTTGAGGAAGGGCATCGACACGAGATAGTGTCCGAACAACCGGCTGCGGACCCGCACGAGCGGCAGGACGCCCGCGATGCGCGACGCGCCGTCGCGTGCGACGAGGTAGATGCACTCGTGCCCGAACACGCGCTCGACGACCGATTTCCACCCGTGGAGATGAAAGTGCGTCCAGCCGTCCGTCGCGCGAACGAACGCATCCCACTCGTTCGACGCGCCCGCGAACGCGCTGACGACCAGCGTTAGTCCGCCAGATTCGAGACTCTGGCGGTCAACGGCCGTATCGCGTTCATCTGCAGCTTCAGGCATCGCGCCGCCGTCGTGAAACGGAACTCCGCGAGCAACTGCTCCATGCGCGGACGCGTCCGCGCGAGACCGCCGTAGTGGCGCGCCTTGGTGATCCACCCGACCGGGAGTCGAGGCTGGTCGGGATCCAACTCCCACGGATGCAGGTAGAACGTGGCCGGTACGCCCGCGTGCGTGTGTTCACGGAAGCAGTGACGAATGACGCCAAACGGTAGGTGGCGCAGATATGCGCCGCCGGCGGCCGGAATGCGCGCGCCACGCCATGTGGTCGTGGCGAGCGGCAACTCGCACAGCGTTCCCGACGCGCGATGGATCTTGTGCGGTACGACCGGCGCTGACCGATAACCGTAACCCGGACGACGAATGGGGAACAAACTGGAATCGTAGCGGAAGCCTTCCTCCAGCAACACGTCGAACGCCCATTCACAACCCGGGCGAATCGAAAAGTTCGGCGCGCGGAATCCCCAGACGGTGGTACCACAGACATCTTCGAGCACCGCTTTGGATGCGCGGACATCCTGTCGAAATTCTTCGGGTGCGAGCGAGTCGACGCGGCGGTGCCAGTATCCGTGCGACGCGATCTCATGCCCCGCTTGTGCGATGCGGCGCACGAGTCGCGGATTGTGATCGGCGACCCAGCCCAACGTGAAAAACGTTCCGGTTGCACCGTGACGTGCGAGCAGGTCGATGAGCAGGTCGATGCTCGAGTCGATGCGGCTCGGGTAGTTGCTCCAATCTTTGCGCGAGACAATGGTCTCAAATGCACCAACGTGAAAATACTCCTCGACGTCCACCGTAAAGATATGTTCCACGGCAGCGGACACAGTACTCATGGCTCGACGAACCGGACGGTGACGCGGGTCTCGTGCTGCATGGCAAGCGCCGGACGTCTGCAGGTAGGGTGCCAAGTCGGCCGTGTGTGTGGCCGGTCGACTAGACGATACGTCACCGAGACGTGAGCCGACGTCGATCGCGCACGCTCGCTCGCAGCTGGACTCTCAAACATCAAAACAGGATGTTGCATTGACACCACATCGCACTGCTGGATGGATACTGGCCGCACTTGGATTCGCGTTCATCGCGATCATGACGCTCACGCCGCAGCCGGGACCGCCGGCGTACGCGCCGAGTCTCTGCGTCTTCTGCGGCGAGATGGCAGTGCAAGATATAATCCTCAACATCATTCTGTTCGTGCCGTTCGGCGCAGGCTTGCGATTGGCGGGCGTGCGCCGGTATCGCGTGATCGCGATCGCGTTTTGTTTTTCGGCGGCGATCGAGCTACTCCAGATGCACATCATCGCGGGGCGCGACTCGAGTCTCGGCAATGTGATCACGAACACACTTGGCGGCGCGCTTGGCGCAGCGCTGGCGGACTCGTGGCGAGCGTGGATCCTGCCGACAGCGAAACAGGCACGGCGAGCGCTCTGGGGCGGCGCGATTCTATGGGTTGCGATCCTAGGCACGACGGTGTGGGCGTTGCATCGTGCGCTGCCGGACACGACGCTGTGGGGCGAATGGGATCCCGCGATTCTTCACTTCGACCGGTTTCCCGGCACGGTCGTTAAGGCCAACGCCGCAGGCTTCGATTTTCCGCCAGGCGCGCGCGGCAGCGACCCGGTGTTTCGGCACCGGCTCGTGTCGGACAGCGTGCTGGTGAGCGCCACGGTCATTCCCGGCCCGCCGACGGTGCGCACGGCACCGATCGTGTCGGTCTACGATCCGGAGCGAACGCAGGTATTTCTGTTGGCGCAGCGGCAGCGATCGCTGGTGTTTTCGATTCGCATGAACGCTGGACGCGCCATGATTCGCGATCCGATCATCGGACTCGACGATGTATTTCCGTTGGCCCATGCGCGTCGGGCGAGCGACACGGTGTATGCCGCGGCCGGCATCGTGGGCCGAGCGCTCGTGATTCGCTCCGACAATGACACGCATCGCCACGCGCGAGAGCGCCGCATCACGCTCGGGCCCGCGCTCGGCTGGACATTCTTCTTGCCGTGGCCGTATGCGTTCGGCACGGAGACCACGTCGCTGTCGGCGTTGTGGTTGGGCGGCTTGTTCTTGCCGCTCGCCTATTGGGGTGGTCGCGCGCGCCGGCCGGTCGAGACGGGCATCGTGTTGGGCGCCGCACTTGTTGCCGGGCTGGTCGTGATGCCGCTGGCGATGCGCGGCGCGTTCGTAGGGTGGGCCGAGTGGTTGGGGATCGCGATTGGCGGCGCCGTCGGCATCGTCCTGTCAATGCGCCGCCTAACGTGACGCGCGGCACGGCGGCAACGGGACGGACTTGATCGATGCGAGCGCATCCTTCATTCTTCGTTGCGTGACCGGGCTCCTCGGCGCGTTTGATCTCGTTCTCAGTGCGCTGCGTCCGGCGCTGTTCGGCGTTGCCGCAGTGTTGTTCGTCGTGTTCGCGTTCGACTGGTTGGTTCGGACGCGGCGCATCAGTCCATTCTCACCAGTCGCGCGATTCTTTCGGCGCGCGGTGGACCCGGCGCTGGCTCCGATCGAGCGTCGCGTGGTGCGGGCAGGCGGCTTGCCGGCGAGTGCACCCTGGTGGGCGCTCGTGGTCGTCGTCATTGCCGGCATCCTGCTCATTCTCACGCTGCAGTTCGTGCGCGACATGATCGTGATGGCTGCCGTGTCGGCGAACAACGGATCGCGCGGCATTTATGATCTGGTCGTGAGCTGGACATTCGGGCTGCTCAAGTTGGCGCTCATCGTCCGAATCATCGCGTCGTGGCTCCAGATCAACCCGTACAAGCGGTGGATCCGGTGGTCGGTTTCGCTCACCGAGTGGCTGCTGCGTCCGCTACGGTCCGTGATTCCACCGTTCGGCATGTTCGACGTATCGCCGCTGGTGGCGTATTTCGTGCTCGTTCTCCTGGAGGGTTTCATGCACTCGATCGGTGTGGCGTGACTGTTTGCCGCAACCGAGCGCGCTGAGACGCGCACCAGGACTCTCACCGGGAAGGCCTCCATGGCGAGCATCCTCCTGATTGGCGGAGATGAGGCATTGCTCGAGGGGCTGGCGCAGATGCTCGCGCACGCCGGACACGTGCCGCACACCGCACATTCGATACACGATGCGATCGAAGTTGCTGCGGGCACGCGCCCGCTCGTCGCAATCGTCGAGCGCGACCTCGCACTCGCCAATCCCGAGATAGCGCGGCTGCCGCTCGACAGCGGCGGCTCGTTTCTGATTTATCACAGCGGCGAGACGATGGGCCCGGCGCTGGTTGGATCGTTGCAGCGCATGGTGCTGGCGGAACTCGACCTGCCGCTGGAGCGCAACCGTCTGCTCGCGTTGGTGCAGCGGGTGGACGAGCGGACGCGGGCCGCGGGTCGTCGCGTGGACGAATCGACGGATCATCGGGCGCGCTGATCACGGTGCAGCGTTCCGTCGCGACGGGAGGCGCGCCATGAGCGGTGTCACCCAACGGCTTCGCCGCGTGTACTGGCAGATGGAACGTCGCATCGTGCCAGGTCTCAGGCCCGCGCAGCGGCAATACGAGGAAGCACTCGAGCGGTGCGTGCAGCCATTGATCCGCTGGCTCGATCTCGGATGCGGACGCCGTTTGTTAGGCCCCTGGCGCTCTGCGGCCGAGCGCGCGCTCGTAGGGCGAAGCGAGCGCGTGTTCGGCGTCGATCCCGATCTCGCCTCGCTGCGCGACAACGGCAGTATTCGGTTTCGATGTTTGGCACGCGCGGGGGAGCTGCCGTTTCGGAGCGGGTCCTTCGATCTCGTGACCGCCAACATGGTGTTCGAGCATCTGCGCGAACCGGAGCACGAGATCGCGGAGGTCTGGCGGCTGTTGGTGGATGGCGGCGTGGTCGTGTTCCACACGCCGAACCGGTGGGCGTTCCCGACGGTGTTCCTGCAGTCGATTCCGCAGGCGCTCAAGCACCTGGCGGCGTCGGCGCTCGAAGGCCGATCGAAGAAGGACGTGTTCCCGGCGTACTACCGCATCAATTCGACGTCGGCGATCCGGGATGTGGCGGAGCGCCGCGGGTTCGAGGTGGTGTCGATCGACCTGATCGCGACGGGGGCGCTGTTTGCGTTAGTCCCACCGCTCGCGGCGCTCGAGCTGCTCTGGATCCGGGTGCTGTCGTCGCGGTGGGCTGCGCGCGCGCGGCCGAACATCATCGCCGTGCTGCGGAAGCGGGCCGGCGGTGCGGTTGCGGCCGCCGGCGCGCATGCCTAACGCACGAGGATGGCGGCCTCGCTGTTCCGCAGCGTGATCGACGTGACGGCCGCGCCGAGCGTGCCGTCGCCGCGCAGCGGGCGCAACGCCTCGCCATCCGGGAGCGGCACCGTCACCACCGTGCCATCGCCGAAATTGTGGTCCCTCCAATTCGAATTCGGACGCGCGAGGACGAGCGCATGGTCGAAGTCGCGGGCAAAGATCTGAAATCCGGCTCCCGTGCTGTCCCGGCCCATCTGTATCACACGCCGTGCGCCGGTCGGATGCCCAACCGGATACTCCTGCGCTTTGAGCCACACCTTGTCATACGGCACCTTCCATGCGTTCTCGAGATCGAGGAACAGGCGGTCGGGAGACTCCGGCACGACCATGTAGTAGCTCGCGAGCTCGAACATTTTGAGTCGCTCCGCCTTCGACGCGGAATTGCCTTGCGAATAGGCGGCGAACGTACCGCGCGTGTTGTTGGCCTCGTCCCAACTGTCTAACGAGACGAGTTCGACCATCACGTTATGCGTGAGCAGCGTATCGACCCAGCGCCACCGGTCGGGCATGGAGGCGTTGAGCGGATTGTTCATGCGCTCAAGGTGCACAGCGCCGGCGGCGGTCGCCATCTCGTAATCGAACGGCTTCGCGTATTCGGACGTGTTGAGCATCACGATCTTGGGCGCTACAGCCGTCGTGACGCTCTGAACGTACTCCACCATGTCGCGCTGGTATGCCTGGCGGTCGGGATACTCGGCGAGCGGCGTCTTGCCCAACGCTTTCCCGATGTCGCCGGAAGAATGCGAGTCGAAGAACACGCCGTCGGCGTCCGCGATGAAGCGCCGAATGCGATCGGCGAGATAGGCGCGCGCACCCGGATCTCCGGGATTGATGGCCCAGCGCTTGGAGCCCCACGCCACGAACTGGAGCCGGGATGCCTCTGACGGATCGGAGCCTGCGATGTGCAGGAACGCCTTCTCGAGTTGGTATTGCGGATGCGCCGAATACCACTGCTGCATGTCGTCGTAGTAGGTGGTGCCGAGTCCCTTCGACTTCTGTTCACCCGGTTGCATCACGTTCCAGTCGATCGCGTACGGGATCACGCGAATCGTGGAGTTGAGCGACTTGTATTCGCGCGCATCGCCGCCCATCACGAAATCGAAGTGCGCGGCGGTCCACGCGCGTTCGGCGCCACGCTGCGACAAGTTCGACACGTAGCCCGTCCGGAAGTCGGTCACCATGGTCCGAATCTGGGGCCAGTGCGGCGAAGAGGCGCTGTACGCCGCGCCCGCGTCTCGTGGCGTGCTCGGCGGGCGGCTCGTGGAGGCCTGAGCGACTGGAACACGATCTGCACGTGCAGCGCGTGTGCGGTCGAGACTGGCACCGACCGCGAGCATGCCGCCGACTGCGAGCATGATAACCGTGAACGGAAGACGCATGCGTGAGATTCCCTCGTGGCCCGATGCATCGGGCAGTCAACGCGACTCAATGCTGGAGTACGTGAGTCTCCTACCCGATGCAGTCGGAGCGGTTCGCACGTCGAGACATTCAATGCATATTGTGCAGGATCGCGGCCAGCGCGCGTGGTGGCAACCACTGGCAGATTGTGCCGATGGCTGCGAGGCCATGCGCCGCACATTGCGTCCGCGGCAGCCACCGGTCATTGTTCGGGCCGACCAAGCTGAGCGGCATGGCATGGCGTCGATGGCGCGATCGACCAGGAGCGTGACCTTGAACGAGCGGTATGGCCCCGGCGTTGGACGAGCACTGCAGCGATGAGGCGGGTGTGACGAATGCGACGCCGCTGTTCATTGTTGGCGTTGGGCGAAGCGGCTCCAGCGTCTTCCATCGATTGCTGTGCCGGCATCCGCGCGCGGCGTGGTTGTCGCGCGTGCTCGAGCAGTGGCCCAACGCGGAGCCGGCGAATCGCGCACTCATGCACGCGATGGCTCTGCCGATCGTCGGGCGCGGCCTGACGCGCATGGTCGACCCTGGCGAGTGCTACGAGTTCTGGGAGCAGCTCGTGCCCGGGTTTACCTCACCGTGCCGCGATCTCGTCGCGAGCGACGTGCAAAACGACGTCCGCGCGCGCGTGCGGCGCGCGTTAGGCCGCGTGCCGACGAAGAGCCGGCCGCAGCTGGTGGCGAAGGTCACCGGGTGGCCGAGGGTCGGATTTCTTCGCGAGATCTTTCCGAACGCGCGGTTCGTGCACGTGTTGCGCGACGGAAGACCGGTGGCCGCCTCGTTTCTCAAAGTCGATTGGTGGCGCGGGTGGCGAGGGCCATCGGGATGGCTGTTCGGCGACCTGACGCCGGAGCAGTCGGCCGAATGGCTGCGACACGACCGCTCGTTCGTCGCGCTCGCGGGGATTCAGTGGAAGATCTTGATGGATGCGATGGAGCAGGCAAGGCAGTCGGTCCCATCGTCGTGCATCATGGAGATCAGGTACGAGGAATTGTGTCGGGACCCGGTGCCTCATTTCCAACGCGTGGCGGACTTCGCCGAGCTGCCGTGGGTGCCGGAGTTCGAGCGGACGATCCGGGCAGCGACGCTACGCAGCGAAAACGAAAAGTGGCGTCGCGACTTCACGAGTGAACAGCAGGCGATTCTGGAGAGCGTGCTGCGGACTCATCTCGAGCGATACGGGTACGCGGTGCGCGTGAGCGACGAACGGGTCCAGGCTGGCGCCTCACCGGTGTGAGCGCAGCATTGGGTCGCGTGATGTCCCAGCTTGCTTCCGGTTGCCGTAGCGGTTAAGCTGCACAGACAGTCTGAAACTTGATT
>CAVPDN010000003.1:0-49892 GCA_963702675.1 uncultured Gemmatimonadaceae bacterium | reverse complement strand
CGGGCCGGGGCCTGCCACACCCGCCTGAGCACCTGCCGCGCCCGATAGGCGGGCTCGCCGCGCTCGGCGAAGAACGCGTGGAGGGCACGGGCCGCGTCGGCCAGGGAGCGATCGAGAAGGTTGGTCTCTGATTCTTTCACGCCCGAAATGTATGGGACGGGAAGCGCTCGGCGCTCGCCGGAGGGAAGCGCTTCACGGCGGGAACGGAGAAGCGGCGGCTACGCCGCCTGAGGGGGGAAGGACATTAGTTGCTCCGGGTCTGGAGACCGGGCTTCGTTGCCACCCGCGTGACACTCAAGTCGCGCAGGCCATTGATGTTGTTCCGCCCCCCCAGGCGGATTGGCCGCGCTTCCCCGTCTCCCGTGGCAAGCACTCCTCAGCGAGCGCCAGCGAGCGCTTCCCCTCATCGCCGCTGCCCGCCCGCCCGGTTAAATTCAAGGAGCGCGAACAGATGCCCCCGGACCGGGCGCTTCCATGAGGTAAACGGTGCGGTTTTCAGATTCACCCAAGTGACGGAGCACAGGTGCTGCTTTCCGAGCTACTGTCGGCGGATGGGTCAAAGTGCCGCTGGCAAGTCGCACGAAAAGCGATGTGCTGCGAGCTGGTCGAGCTCGTGGCGCATCGGCGGGAAGGCGGGGCGAGGCCGTCGATCCGGAGTCGATTCTCGAATCCGTGCGCGAGCGCGAGTCGGTGCTGAGCACCGGCATTGGTGATGGCGTCGCCATTCCGCACGGCAAGACGCCGCACGTCGACCAACTGGTGCTCACGGCAGGTGTCGCGCACGATCCGGTGGACTTCGATGCGCTGGATGGGAAGCCGGTGCAATTGTTCTTTTTGTTGGTGGGCCCGGAGCGCGGCCGCGCGCACGTGAAGGCTCTGAGCCGCATTGCTCGCGGCCGCTGCGCCGGGAGTCGTTGCGCGCAGCTTGGTGGCCGCGCAGTCGGCGCCCGATTTCCTCCGGCTGATTCGAGATCTGGAGGTGGCGTGACCGCGCCGCTCGAGGTGCCGCCCGCGAGGGCGGCGCTCGGTGGCGCGCGACGTCGCGCCGCACCCATGCACAGCCGAACCATCCCGACCGAATGACCGCGAACAGCACCAACGAGGCCACCACCCTGCGGAGCCGACGCTGCGGCGGGCTCCGCGCCACCGACGTCGGCACCAGCGTCCGCCTCGGCGGATGGGTCCACCGGCGCCGCGACCTGGGCGGGCTCGTGTTCCTCGATCTGCGCGACCGCGCCGGCATCGTGCAGGTTTCCTTCGGCCCGGGCTGGTGGCGCGACGCGACGTACGTCGACACGGCGCGCGGCGGTCGGCGACGAAAGCGGTCGTGATGGTGGAGGGCGCGGTCGTCGGCGCCGTCCGGCGGCGCAGCATCGCGGAGATGGACACGCGGCGACGTCGAGGTGCGCGCCACGTCGTTGCAGCGTCGTCGGACCCGCCGATGACGCCGGCGATTCCGGTCGCGCGCGGCAAGGGGAGAAGCTCCCGTCCGAGGAGCTGCGGCTCCGGCATCGCTATCTCGACCTGCGCCGTCCCGAGCTGCAGCACAACCTGATGCTGCGGCATCGGCTGCTGCAGCGCGCGCGCGGCGCTATCTGACCGAGAGCGGACTTCCTCGAGATCGAGACGCCGATCCTCACCAAGCCGACGCCCGAGGGCGCGCGCGACTACCTCGTGCCGAGCCGCGTGCACCCCGGCGAGTTCTACGCGCTGCCGCAGTCGCCGCAGCTCTACAAGCAGCTGCTCATGGTGGCGGGCTTCGACCGCTACTTCCAGATCGCGCGCTGCTTCCGCGACGAGGACCTGCGCGCGGACCGCCAGCCCGAGTTCACGCAGATCGACATCGAGGCGTCGTTCGTGCGAGGCGAGCGACATCATCCGCCTCGCCGAAGGGCTGATCGTCGCGCTGTGGCGCGAAGGCGGCGCACGCGATCGCGACGCCGTTCCGCCGGATGACGCTACGCCGACGCGATGGAGCGCTACGGCATCGACCGGCCGGACCTGCGCTACGGGCTCGACATCGTCGATGCAGCGCCGTCTTCGGCGCCACCGAGCTCGGCATTGCGCGCTCGGCGATCGCGGCGGGCGGGCGGGTGCGCGGGATGCGCGTGCCGACGGAGCGGCGCTGTCGCGGAAGCAGGTCGATGAGCTCGAGGCGATGGCCAAGAGCGCGGGTGCGGGCGGCCTGTTGCGGCTCAAGCGCGAGAACGGCGAGCTGACCGGACCGCCGGCCAAGTTCCTGGACGCGGGCGGCGCGGGAGCGCTTGGCGCTCGCCGACGGCGACCTGGCGCTGTTCGCGGCGGGCGCCGGACCGCATCACCAGTCCGGCGCTCGATCGGGTGCGCCAGGAGGCCGCGCGCGTGATGGGCATCGATCCCCGCCGGCGCGCATCGAGTTCCTGCTGGGTGACGGACTTCCCGATGTTCGAGCGCGACCACGAGACCGGCGCGCTCGGCGCGACGCACCATCCGTTCACGGCGCCGCACCCGGACGACATCGCCGCTGCTCGCGTCGGATCCGGCGCGGGCGCGCGCCCAGGCGTATGACGTCGTCCTAACGGCATGGAGATGGGCGGCGGCAGCATCCGCATCCACGATCCCGCGATGCAGCGGCGCATGTTCTCGCTCATCGGCATCGACGACGCAGACCGCCGCAACGGCGCTTCGGTTTCCTGCTCGAAGGCCTGCGCTGCCGGCGCGCCGCCGCACGGCGGCATCGCCTTCGGCGTCGACCGCATCGCGATGCTGCTCGCCGGCGCGCCGTCCCTGCGCGACGTGATCGCGTTCCCCAAGACGACCACGGCGCGCGCGCTGTTCGAGGGCGCGCCGAGTGCCGTGCCGGACGCCGACCTGCGCGCGCTGCACGTGCGCATTGCCGACGCCAACGGCAAGGAGTGATGGCGTGAGCGACGACACCATCTCCCACCGGCTGAGCACCGAAGGCGCGGACCTGCTCACGCTGGCCGGCGTCAACGACGCGAATCTCATCCAGTTGTCGCGCATGACCGGCGCCAAGGTGTCGCCTGCGCGGCGACGCACTGACGCTGACCGGCACCGCGCCGTCGGTCGAGCGGGCGACGTCGATCGCCCAACGCATGATCGATGCCGCGCGGCAGCTGCGCCCCGTTGGACCCCGACGACGTCCTGCGGTTAGGCGAAGAGAGCGGCGCCGATGGCAACGGCAACGGCGCGGGCGATGAGACGCGCATCGTGCTGCCCGGCGTCCGCCGGATCATCCAGCCCAAGACGCCGGGCCAGGCGGCGTACCTGCGGCTCATCGCCGAGAACGACATCGTGGTCGGCATCGGCCCCGCCGGCACCGGCAAGACGTACCTCGCCGTCGCCGTGGCCGTCGAAGCGCTGGCCCGCAAGCGCGTGCGGCGCATCGTGCTCGCGCGGCCGGCGGTCGAAGCCGGCGAAAGCCTCGGATTCCTGCCCGGCGACATGCAGGCCAAGGTCGACCCGTACCTGCGCCCGCTCTACGACGCGCTCGACGACATGATGCCGCCCGAGCGCATGCATGAAAGCGCTCGAGACGCGGGTGATCGAGATCGCGCCGCTCGCCTACATGCGCGGCCGCACGCTCGCCGATGCGTTCGTGATTCTCGACGAAGCGCAGAACGCGACCAGCGCGCAAATGAAGATGTTCCTCACGCGGCTAGGCGTGAACTCGAAGGCCGTGATCACGGGCGACAAGACGCAGATCGACCTGCCGTCGCGCGAGGAATCGGGGCTCGATCGCAGATCGAGCGCATCCTCAAGGGGATCGACGGTATCGCGTTCCACTACCTGACCGACGCCGACGTGATCCGGCATCGCCTCGTGCGCGACATCATCCGCGCGTACGCGCGCGACGGAGGCACCGAGTAACGGTGGCCATTCGCCTGCCGATCGAGCGCAACGCCGGAGGCGCTGGCGGCCCGCCGTTTCCCACGCGGGCGCGTCTCGGGTATCACGGCCTGCGCATCGGGCTGCTGGTGGCGTTGGCGGTCGTCACATATCTGCTCTTTCCGAACGCGCCGGCAGTCGACTCGCCCATCTTCGAAGTGGGGTCGGTGGCCACCGAAAACGTCATCGCGCCGTTCGCGTTCGTGGTGCCGAAATCGCCGACGGCGCTGGCCGAAGAGCGGAACGAGCTCGCGCAGTCGGTGAAACCCATCCTCGAGTACCGGCAGGCGGCGCTCGATTCGGCGCAGGGACAGTTGCGCGCGTTCATCGACACGCTCACGCACACCGCCGATCGCGGCACGGCCGCGCACGCGACATCGGGCGCCCAACGGACCGCGCTCGTCGCGGCGGCGGGTCTGCAGGGCGTGACGCTGACCGCGCCCGAAGCGGACTATCTCGCGTCGAGCGCGCGACGGCGCGCGATGCTGGACGCGGTCCGCCGCGCGTATGCGCGCTGGCTCGCGGTCGGCATCGCGGCGGGCACGACGGTCGACGATCTGCGCGGCGACGTGATCGTGCGACGCGAGGGCCAGGAACGCAGCGTGATGGTGGACAGCCTGCTCACGTTCGCGTCGCTCCTCTCCCGATCGCGGGCCTTCGAACCCGATGCGAATTCGTCGGTGGCGAGCTCGCTCTATCTCAAGCTGCTGAGCGCGTTCTTCCGCCCAACGGTCACGCTCGATCAGGCCGCCACCGAGCAGCGCCGGCAGGAGCTGCGCAATTCGGTGAACGTGAACCAGTACATGGTGCGGGCCGGCGAGAAAATCGTCGGCGCGCACGAGGTGGTGGGCCAGCCGGAGTTTCAGAAGATGCGCGCGCTGCACGACGCCATGCAGGCACGGACGCGCGGCCAGCGCGCGTTCGGCCGCATCGCGGGCAGCATCGCCTACAACGCCCTCGTGCTGGCGATCTTCGGCATCGCCATCGTGCTGTTCCGCCCGCAGCTGTACAGCGCGTTCCGCTCGCTGGCGTTGTTTGCGAGCGTCTTCCTGCTCGTGCTCATCGCGGCCGCGGTGGCGGCGACGTGGCAGCCCGTGCATCCGGAGCTCGTGCCCGTGGCGCTGGCGGCGATCATCTGCAGCGTGCTGTTCGACTCACGCATCAGCATGATCGCGGCGATGATTCTCGCCGTGCTCGTCGGCGGGCAGAGCGTGTATCGAGGGACCAACGCGCTCTTCATCAACCTCGTGGGAGGCGCGGCGGCGGCGTTGAGCGTGCGCGTCATTCTGCGGCGCGAGCAATCGTACCAATACGTCATCACCATCGGCATCGCGTATCTCTTTGCCGCCCTGGCCATCGGCCTCACGCTGGGCTGGGGCTCGGGCGAGATCGCGACGAGCGCCGGGTTAGGCATCGGGAACGCGGTCGTGTCGGTGGTGTTCGCGATGTTCCTCGTCCCGCTGGCGGAGCGGTTCACGGGCATCACGACGCACCTCACGCTCATCGAATACTCGGACCTCAATCGTCCGCTGCTCCGGCGACTGAGCCTCGAGGCGCCGGGCACGTACGCGCACACGATCGCGATGGCCAATCTGGTGGAGGCGGCGGCAACGGCGATCGGGGCCAACGGGCTCCTGGCCCGCGTCGGCACGTATTATCACGACATCGGCAAGCTCACGAAACCGCAGTACTTCGTCGAGAATCAAGCCGGGGGACGGAATCCGCACGACAAGCTCAAGCCCGGCACGAGCGCGGCGATCATCCGGAACCACGTGCGCGAGGGCATGGACCTGGCCGCGGAGTATCACGTCCCGACGGCGATCGGGGCGTTCATTCCCGAACATCACGGCACGGCGCCCATCGCGTACTTCCTCGAGAAAGCGCGCGAGCACGACGGCGGGTCGCTGCCTAACTTGGCCGACTTCGCGTACCCGGGACCCATCCCGCAATCGGCGGAGACGGCGGTGTGCATGCTCGCCGACGGCGTCGAAGCGGCGGTGCGCGTGCTCGCCGAGCCGACGCCGGCGCGCATCCGCGACGTGATCGAACACATGGTGCGCCAACGCATGGACCAGGGCCAGCTGCGCGACGCACCGCTCACGCTGCGCCAGATCGAAATCATCAAGGAACAGTTCGCGCGCGTGTTGAGCGGGATGTACCACAGCCGCATCGACTATCCGGCGGCCAGCGGCGGCATCTCGTCGGAGTTCGCATCCGCATGACGCGCGTGGTGCACGTGACGTCGCGCGCCGGCCGGCTGCCGCTCTCGCGCCGGCGGATCGCCGGACTCGCGGACCGGGTGCTGCATGCGGAAGGCGTGCGGTCGGCGGAGCTGTCGATCGCGTTCGTCACCGCTCCGGCCATCGCCCGGCTCAACGCCCGGCATTTCGGCCGGCGCGGCCCAACGGACGTGATCGCATTTCCGTTCGACCGCGCGCACGGTACGCCGGTGGTGGGCGACGTGTACATTGCGCCGAGCGTGGCGCGGCAGAACGCGCATCGCAACGGAGTGACCGTCCGCGAGGAGCTCGCCCGCCTCGTGGTGCATGGCACGCTCCACGTCCTCGGCCACGATCACCCGGCGGCCGCTCGGGAATCGTCGGCGATGTGGCAGCGCCAGGAACGATTGCTCGCGCGATCGCGCGGGGCGTGGGCGTGAGCACGGTCGTACTGATCGTGGCGCTGCTGGCGCTCCTCGCCGCCGGCCTGATCGCGGCGGCGGACGGCGCGCTGCTCTCGGTCGCCGACCTGCCTAACGGCGGCATGGCCTCGGAGGCGCCCACGGGCGGCTCGCGCGACGCCACGCACCGCGCGCTCTCCATTGCGCGGCTCATCGCCCTCCTGATCGCGGGGGTGCTCGCGGCGCAGGCGTTCGACCTGGCGGCGCGGTCGACCGGCGTCGCGCTGGCTGCCGGCATTGGCATTGCGGCGGTCGCCGTGGTGTTAGGCGACATCATTCCGCGGGCGGCGGGCGAAGCCGTCGGGGCCCGCGCGCTGGCTGCGTTGGGCGCGATCCTTCGCGCGACCGACGTCCTCATGCAGCCGCTGGTCGCCAGCGGCGCGATGCTCGACGCCATGCTGCGCCGCCTGCTGCCGCCCTACGCGCCGGGACACAACGATCGCGAGATCACGGCCGAGCAGTTCCGGCGCATCGTCACGCCGCAAGAAGTCGCGCCGCACCGCGCGATGATGCATCGCGTGTTCTCGTTCAGCGACACCGAAGTGCACGAAGTGATGGTGCCGCGCGTCGACATCTTCGGCCTCGAGCGCGGCACGCCATGGTCCGAAGTGCTGGATCGCGTGCGCAGCTCGCAGCACGCGCGGCTTCCGGTGTACGACGAGACGATCGACCACATCAGCGGCATCCTGTTCGCGAAGGATCTGTTGCCGGCGGTGATCGCCGATCAGGAGCCCGGCGCGGGCTGGGAATCGATCGCGCGCCCGGCGTCGTTCATCCCCGAGAGCAAGACCATCGAAGCCCAACTGCGCGACTTCAAGGCGACGCGCTCGCACATCGCGATCGTCGTCGACGAATTCGGCGGCACGGCCGGGCTGGTGACCATCGAGAACATCCTCGAGGAGATCGTCGGCGACATCCGCGACGAATACGACCGCGAAGAGCCGCCCATCGAAGCCGAAGACGGGCGCCGGTGGTGGGTGTCGGGCCGGGTGACCCTCGACGAGCTGTCCGACGCGTTAGGCCACCGCTTCGACCGGCCCGACGTGAGCACCGTCGGCGGTCTCGTCTTCGAGGTGATCGGCCACGTGCCGACGGCGGGGCAGGAGCTCGAGCTGGATGGATTTCGCATCGTCGTCGAGCGCGTGAATCGCCGGCGGGTCGATCGCGTGTACTTCGAGCGGCCGGACTCGCCGGCGTGGCACGTCTCGTGAGCGTGACCGGCGTGCTGATCGCGCTCTGCGTCGTGATCGTCGCGTGGCTCACCGCCGCGGCCACCGCGGTGCGGTCCGTGAGCCGCGTCTGGCTCCGTCGTTGGGCGGAGCAGCGCCTCGCCACCCCGGCCGGCGTGGGCGAGAGCGCGTTGCTCGCGCGGCCGCAACGACTGGTGATGGCGGCGGGCGCCGGGACGGCGCTGCTGGTGGCCATTGCCGGCGCGTTGTTAGGCGCGGGCGGCGGCCGCTCGGCGTGGGCCCTGGCCGGCGAGACCGTCGCGCTGGCACTCGCATTCCTCATCCTGGGCCAACTGGTGCCGCGCGCCATCGCGCGCCGTTGGGCGCCGGGCCTCCTCCCGGTGCTCGTGCCGCCGCTCGACGTGGCGGCGTTCATCCTCGCGCCGGCGCTCGATGCGGCGCGCGCCGTTGGGCGGTCGATCACGCATGGCCCGCACGCCGGGCTCGCGCCGGCCAGCGAGGGCGTCGAGGACATGCTCCGGGAAGGCGAGATGGAAGGCATCGGCGAGCAGTCCGAAATCGACATCATCGCGGGCCTGGTCGAGTTCGGCGAGAAAGTGGTGCGCGACGTGATGACGCCGCGCACGGCGGTGTTTGCCGTGGACGAGGCGATGCCGCCGGACGACATGGCGCGCGCGATCGCGCAATCGGGCTATAGTCGCGTCCCGGTGTATCGCGACTCGATGGATCACATCATCGGCATGCTGCACGTGTTCGATGTTCTCGAAACGGGTGGACACCGCGCGCCGCCGATTCGCCAGGTGGCGCATGCGCCGCTCTCGACGCGACTCAGCACCGTGTTGTTCGAGATGCTGCGCGCCCAACGACACCTGGCGGTGGTGCTCGACGAGTTCGGCGGCACGGCGGGCATCGTGACGCTCGAGGATCTGCTCGAGGAGCTGGTCGGCGACATCCGCGATGAGCACGACGAACCCGCCGTGCCCGACCAGGCCGCCGGCGCGGAGCGCCGTCCCGTGGTGCTCGACGCGTCGACGCCGCTGGACGAGGTGGAGCGCCGCGCCGGGCTTGCGTTAGCCAGCGGCGGCGACCGCGCTCAAACGTTAGGCGGAGCCATCGTGCGCTCGCTCGGCCGCATCCCGGCCATCGGTGAGCGGTTCCATCTCGGCGACCACGAGCTCACCGTGGTAGACGCCGAGCCGTCGCGCATCCGGCGCGTGCTCATCCAACGCGCCGAGTCCGCGCGCACCGTCGACCTCACTCCCGTGCCGCCGCGCTGACGTGCGACCGTTCGTGGTGTTCTGGCGCCTGTTCCCGTTCGTGGTCGCGTTCCTGCGCGACCGCAAGCGATGGATCATTGTCGGCCGGCCGCGCCGCGCCAGCGACGCCGCGCACCGCCGCCGCGCCGAGCGTCTCACCAGCACCGTGGCGGCGCTCGGGCCGGCGTTCATCAAGCTCGCGCAGGTGTTCGCATCGCGGGCCGATATTCTCCCCGAGCCGTACCTGAGCGAGGTGGGCAAGCTCACCGACCGCGTCCCGCCGCTGCCGTCGGGCGAGATCCAGGCGGTGATCGTGCGCGAGCTTGGCCAACCGATCGACCAGGTGTTCGACCGGTTCGACGTCGAGCCGCTCGCCGCCGCGTCGTTGGGCCAGGTCCATCGGGCGTCGTTAGGCGACAGGGAAGTGGTGGTCAAGGTGCTGCGTCCCGGCGTCGAGGAAATGGTCGCCGTGGACCTCGACGCCGCGTTCCGCATTTTGTTCTTCGTCAACGTGCTGTTCCCGAATCATCACACGCGCGCGATCACCACCATTGTCCGCGAATTCGCCAAGCGCATCGACGAAGAGATGGACTTCAACCAGGAAGCGCGGAACGCGGAGCTGATTCGCGCCAACTTCGAGGGCGACCCGCGCGTGGCCGTGCCCGAGGTCGTGGCCGCGCTCACGCGGCGCCGCGTGCTCGTGCTGCAGTACATGGAAGGAACGAAGGTCGACCGGCTGCACGCCCGCATCGCATCGGGCGACATCGCGCTCGCGACGCTGCTGCAAACGGTGGTCGAGGTCTACGCGCAGATGATGCTGATCGACGGCATCTTCCACGCCGACCCGCACCCGGGCAACCTGCTCGTCGCGCCTAACGGAACGCTGGTGCTGCTCGACTTCGGCATGGTGGTGCGCGTGGAGCGCGAGACGCGCATCCGCCTCATCGAGACCATCCTCTCGGCGGTGCGCAAGGACGTCGATGGCGTCATCGCCGGGTTCTACGAGCTCGGGCTGCTGGATCCGGAGATCGATCGCGGCACGGTGCGCGACGCCGCACGCGCGCTGATGTCGGTGGCGTTCATGCCCGACGCCGCGCCGCGCCAGGTGCAGCGCATCGTGAACGAGGTGATGTCCACGTTCTATCGCTGGCCGATCACGCTGCCGAGCGAGTTCGTGTACCTGGGACGCGCGGCGGCGCTGGCGGAGGGGATCGCGCTGCGATACGATCCGGCGTTCAATGCGGTGCAGTTCGCGTCGCCGGTCATCCGGCGCATGGGCGCCACGCTGCTGGCGTCGGTCGCATTGGGCGACCCGCGCGATCGCATGCAAGATGCGTTGGGCGAGCTCGCCGGCATCGCGCGCGAGCTGCGCGACGTGCTGCGGCGCGCCGGGCGCGACGAGCTGCGGGTGCGCGCGCATCCGCGCGACGTGATCGAGCTGCAGCAGTTTCTGGCGGGTCAGACGCGACGCATTGTGCTGTGCATGGCAACCGGCGTGCTCGCCGTCGTCGGCGCGCTCCTCTATGTGGCGGACCACAACACCTACGTCCTGGTGGCAACGTTGCTCGTGACGCTGATCATGTTTGTCCTGTTCCTCATCGTACCGTGGCATTCTGCTCTCGCGGCCGCTCAAGGGATTGCGGCGCTACCGATGACCACATTGTCCGCGCCGCGCGACGCGCATTGCGCGCTCCTGGCCGACTTCGGTGCACGCCGTCCGGCCGCCCTCGCGCGCGCCGTGAGCATCGTCGAGAATCATTGCGCGGGCTTCGAGGATCTCCTGGGCGCGCTGCACCCCGCGTTGGGCCGCGCGCGACGCATCGGCATCACCGGACCGCCGGGCGCCGGCAAGAGCACCATTACCACGCGCCTCGCCGCGCTCTATCGGAATGCGGGCCTTTCGGCCGGCATTGTCGCCGTGGACCCGACGTCGCCGTTCACGGGCGGCGCGTTGTTAGGCGACCGCATCCGTATGGAAGCGGTCGCGCTCGACGACGGCATCTTCATCCGGTCGATGGCGACACGCGGTTCGTTGGGCGGCCTGGCGGCGAGCACGCGCGAGGTCGCGGACGTCCTCGACGGCTACGGCTTCGATCGCATTCTCATCGAGACCGTCGGCGTCGGGCAGAGCGAGCTCGACATCGCGCGCACCGCCGACACGACGGCGGTCGTGCTGGTCCCCGAGTCGGGCGATTCGGTGCAGGCGATGAAAGCGGGCCTCATGGAAATCGCCGACGTGTTCGTCGTCAACAAAGCGGACCGGCCCGACGCCGAGCGGCTGCGCCACGACATTGAGATGTCGCTGGGCTTGAGGTTGGGCGGCGCCGCGATGATGCGAAGCGTTCCGGCGCACCACGGCGTCGATCAGAGAAAGCTGCGCAACCCGGCGCACACGGCGCGTCAGGCGGCGCAGGACGAAACCGCCGACGCGTGGACGCCGCCGGTGTTAGCAACGATCGCCGATCGGGGGAGGGCATCGACGCGCTGGCGGCGGCTCTCGACCGGCATTTCGACTATCTTGCACGCAGCGGGATGTTGGAGACGCGGCGCCGCGAGCGGTTGCGCGAGCGCGTGGTGGAAGCCGTGGAACGGCGCCTGCGGCAGCGCCTGTGGGGCGACCCCGCGATCACGGCGTGGGTGGACGAGCAGCTCCCGGCGCTCGCGGCGGGCACCACGACGCCGTTCGCCGTGGCCGATACGCTGTTGGCGCGGAACGCCTCGCGCCTAACGCAATGACGGGCGACGCCCCTCTGCGGAGACGAGGAATCGACGCATGACCACCATTCGAGATGCCGACCAGGTCCGGCGCGACGAGCAGGCCGAATTGGCCCGGCTCCGCGCGGAAGTCGCGGCCTGGCGGGCGCGGTTCGACGCCGACACCACGCGCGACCTGGCCTTCACGAACTCGGGCGGCGACGTCGATCCGCTGTACACGGCGCTCGACACGGTGGAGCTCGACCCGGCTGCGTTAGGCACACCGGGCATGTTCCCGTTCACGCGCGGCATCCATCCGACGATGTATCGCGGCCGCCTCTGGACGATGCGCCAGTTCGCCGGATTCGGCACGCGCGCGCGACACCAACGAGCGCTACAAGTTCCTGCTCGAGCGCGGCCAGACCGGGCTCTCGGTGGCGTTCGACTTCCCGACGCTGATGGGCTACGACTCCGATCACCCGCGGTCCGAAGGCGAGGTCGGGAAGTGCGGCGTCGCCATCTCGACGCTCGCCGACATGGAAACGCTTGTTCGACGGCATTCCGCTCGACCAGGTCTCGGTCTCGATGACGATCAACGGACCGGCCGCGATCATTCTTCTGCTTCTTCGTCGCGGCCGCCGAGAGGCAGGGCGTGCCCGTCGCGACAAGCTCCGCAGGGCACGATCCAGAACGACATCCTCAAGGAGTACATGGCGCAGCACGCCTGGATCTATCCGGTCGAGCCGGCGCTCAAGATCATCGTCGACCTGTTCGAGTGGACCGCCGACGCACACGCCGCAGTGGAACACCATCTCGATCTCGGGCTACCACATCCGCGAAGCGGGTGCCACGGCGGCGCAGGAGCTGGCGTTCACGCTGGCCAACGGCTTCACCTACGTCGAGCGCGGCCTGGCGCGCGGCCTCGACGTCGACGACTTCGCGCCGCGGCTCTCGTTCTTCTGGGACGTCCACAACGATTTCTTCGAGGAGATCGCCAAGCTCCGCGCGGCGCGCCGGATCTGGGCGCGCCACCTGCGCGAGCGCTACGGCGCCCGCAAGCCGCGCTCGTGGAAGATGCGGTTCCACTGCCAGACCGCCGGCGTGACGCTCACCGCGCAGCAGCCGATGAACAACGTCGTGCGCGTCGCCTACCAGGCGCTGGCGGCGGTGCTCGGCGGCACGCAGTCGCTGCACACCAACGCGCTGGACGAGACGCTCGCGCTCCCGACCGAGGAGTCGGTGCAGGTGGCGCTCCGCACGCAGCAGATCCTCGCGTACGAGACCGGCGTCGCCAACGTCGCCGATCCGCTGGGCGGCTCGTACTACGTCGAGAGCGCTGACCGACAGCTGGAGCGCGAGGCCGAGGCCCTGTTCGCGCGAGATCGAGGCGCCGGGCGGCGTGGTGCGCGCGATCGAGACGGGCTGGTTCCAGCGCAAGATCGCGCAATCGGCGGCGCGGCAGCAGTGGGAGCTCGAGCAGCACCGGAAGGTGCTGGTGGGCGTGAACGAGTTCGTGACCGACGAGCCGGAGCTCACCATCCCGCTGCTCAAAATCGGCGCCGATACGGAGACCGACCAGCGTGCGCGTCTCGCCACGCTTCGCGCCACGCGAGACGCGGCGCGCTGCACGGCGGCGCTGTCGGCGCTGCGCGATGCCGCGCGGACGTCGACCAATCTCGTCCCGCTGCATCCTCGAGGCGGCCAGGGCGGATGCGACGTTGTTCGAGATCCGGGCCGCCATGGAAGAGGTCTTCGGCGCCTATCGCGAACCGGTGTTCTTCTAGCCGGCTCGTCGCTCGTCTTGGAGGTCCTTCACTCCGGTGACGGTTTTCGGTCCGAGGCTGCGCAACGTCCAGCAGCCAGGGCCGTCAACCGAACGCCATAGGAGGAAGGACCATGCAAGCTCTCCGTATCACGCGGTGGGCGGCCGTCGCCGCCGCACTCGGCGCCGCGCCAGCACTCAGCGCACAGAACGGCGCACCTGCCCCCGCACCCGCAACCGCACAGCCGGCAGCCCAAACTGCGCCGGCACAGCCTCCCGCGGTGTGTGGCAACACGCCGAATTGCGTCGAGACCAACGATTTCGCCGCCGTCATCACGAACTTCCGCACCAGCGACCTTCGCGGATACAAGATCATCGACGTCGTGATGCACTTTCAGAACAAGACGGCCAACCAGCTCGTGCTCGCGTACCTGCAGAACTCGGGCACGGTCATCGATGACAAGGGCAATCGGTACATCGTGTGGGGCGCGAACGGCGTTCGCGGCATTGGGCAGGTGTCCGGCAACTCGTTCGATCCCAAGTTCACGCTTGGGCCGAGCGGCAACGGCGACGCGCAGTTCGAGCTGGCATGGTACCCGGGACAGGAGATCTACGGATTTTCGTTCTCGTACGATCTCACGATCGACGAGATCAACTCGTACCAGGGCAACCAGCACTCGTTAGGCGGCGAGTTCCCGCTGCACTTCCAGGGTCTGGCGAACGGCATCGCGTCGGGCGGACAGGTCGCGTTGGCCGGCGCGGCAATGGGCGCCGCCGGTGGCGCCGTCGGCGGCGGTGCGTCCGCCGCCGGACAGCCATGCGGCAATGGCGGCGCCGTGGGCACCGCGACGTCGGTCGCCAACGCAACCGGCTCGCAAGCGGCGCAGGGCGCGGCGCAGCAAGGGGCGAGTGCGGTCGCGACCGCGGCGTCCGCCGTGCAGAGCGTCGCGTCGATTTTCAGCAAGAAGAAGAATCCGCTGGCCAAGCCTGCGGCGAGCCCGTGCGGAAGCGCGGGTGGCGCGTCGGCTCAGTCGGCGTCGAGCGGCGCCGCAACGGGTACCGCAACGGGTACCGCAACGGGTACCGCGGAACGGCAACCGCAGCAGGTGTGCAAGCGACCGGCACCGCGAGTGCGCCAACGACCACCGCGACGAGCGCCGCGGCCGCGAAGACGACCGCTCCGCCCACCAAGACGACAACCGCGACAGCATCGACGCCCAAGGCTGTGTCCCCGGCCACTGCACCGGTACCGTTGAGCGCTGCGACGAGGACGGGCCCCAAGAAAACGGTGACGCCGGACACGACGGCGAAGCACCCGTAGTCGCGCTGGACCAGTCACGCCGCGGGCTCTCGAGCGAGAGTCCGCGGCGTGTCTGCGTCAAGGGCGTCACTTGACTTGGCGCTCTCATGGGACGTCGATAGAATTACGCAGCCGGCATTCCGGCACATTGGTCGTTCCTCGTAGTCAGCGGACGGTATTTTTCGCTCATGCGACCCATTCGGGTGCTCGTCGCCAAGCCGGGCCTCGATGGTCACGATCGCGGCGCCAAGGTGGTGGCGGCGGCGCTTCGCGATGCCGGGCATGGAAGTGATCTACACCGGCCTGCACCAGACACCCGGAGATGATCGCCACCGCGGCGGTGCAGGAAGACGTCGATGTGGTGGGACTGTCGATCCTGTCCGGCGCGCACATGACGCTCTTCCCGCGGGTTCGCCAGCTGCTGGTGAAGCAGGGCCGCGACGACATCCTGATCACCGGCGGCGGCATCATCCCGAAGGAAGACATGGACGCGCTGCGCGAACAGCGGCATCGGCCAGCTCTTCGGACCGGGCACGCCCACGGCGGACCTGATCGCGTACATCCAGGACTGGGTCGCGCAGAGCGCGAGCAGCAGCGCGAGCAGTGAAGCGTGACGCTCGCGACTGCGCGAGCTCACCGCCGACTTCGCGCGCGCTCGACGAGCCCGGCTTCGCGAAAGGCGGCAGGCGCCGACAAGATCGAGAAGCAGCACGGCAGGGGCAGCTCACGGCGCGCGAGCGCGTCGCGCAGCTTGTGCGATCCCGGTGCGCCATGGCTCGAAATCGGCCTGCTCGTGGCGTACGACCGTACGACGGCCAGGCGCCGGCCGCCGGCGTGATCACCGGCGTCGGCATGGTGGCCGGGCGCGAGGTCGTGGTCGTGGCCAACGACGCCACCGTGAAGGCGGGCTCGTGGTGGCCGGAGACGATCACCAAGATCCTCCGCGCGCAGGAAATCGCGATGCGCGCCGCATCCCGATCATCTATCTGGTCGATTCGGCGGGCGTCAACCTGCCGTATCAGGGCGGCGTGTTTCCCGGACAGTACGGCGCGGCGCGGATCTTCTACTACAACTCGCTGATGCGGCGCTATCTGCACGTGCCGCAGATCGCCGCGGTGATGGGACCAGTGCATCGCCGGCGGCGCGTATCTGCCGGCGCTGTCCGACGTGATCTTCATGGTCGAAGGCACGTCGTTCATGGGGCTGGGCGGGCCGAACCTGGTGAAGGGCGCCACCGGCCAGGTCGTGGACGCCGAGTCGCTCGGCGGCGCGCGCACGCACACCGAGGTCAGCGGCGTGGCGCACTACGCCGTCGAGAACGACGCAGCCTGCCTGCGAGAAGCTGCGCGACGCTCGTGTCGCGGTTGCCGCGCCGCGACGCGACGCGCCGTGCGAGCGACGCGCGCGGAATCGGCCGAAGCCGCGCGCGAGTCGCTCTACGATCTGCTGCCGCACGATCACCGCATGTCCTACGACATGCACGCAGCTCCTGCGCTGCCTTCTCGATGGCGGCGCGCTCGACGAATTCCAGCAGCGATCGCGCGCGGCGAAATGCTCTGCGGCCATGGGCGGATTCGACGGCATGCCGGTCGCCGTCATCGCCAACCAGCGCGGACTGATCAAGGGACGCGCCGGCGAGAACGCCCGCGATTCGGCGGAATCGTGTACGCCGAGAGCGCGGAGAAGGTGGCGTATCTTCATCGACCGCGCAACCGCGAGCGGCATCCCGATGCTGTTCGTGCAGGACGTCACGGGCTTCATGGTCGGCCCGGACGCCGAGCACGACGGGCATCATCCGCGCCGGCGCGCAGTTCGTCGAAGCGATGGCCACGGCGATCGTGCCCAAGATCGTGCTCACGGTCAATCACGCCTCGGGCGCCGGCTATTACGCCATGGCGGGGCAGGGATTCGATCCCGACTTCATCCTCTCGTGGCCGACGGGGCGCATGGGGGTGATGGAAGGTGAATCGGCGATCAGGCCGTGCACGGGCCGGCGATCGAGGCGGCGCGAAGCGCGCACCGCGAACTGGATCGCCGAAGTCGGCCGCGATCCATCGACGCGATGCGCGCCGACTACGAGCATCAGCTCGACGCGCGGTATGCCGGCGCGCGCGGCTTCGTCGACGCGATCGTCTATCCTGAAGAGACGCGCGACGTGCTCGGCGATGGCGCTGCGCAGCGCGCTCTGCAGAACCCCGGCCCGCACCTTGGCGCATTCGTGTTGCCGCCGCACTTGGGCGGCACGGCATGACCCGCACGTGTGCGCGTGTCGCCGAGCGGCCAGGGATTCTGGGGCGACTGGCTGGAGGCGCCCGCGGCGTCAGGCCGACGGCGGTCCGATCGACTATCTCATGCTCGACTATCTGGCCGAGGTCACGATGTCGATCCTGCAGAAGCAGAAGGAGCGCGATCCGTCGTTAGGCTACGCGCGCGACTTCGTCGGCGCCATGGAGAGCGTGTTCCCGGCGTCGCCGCAACGCGGGATGCGCGTGGTCGCCAACGCCGGCGGCGTGAATCCGGCGGCGTGCGCGGCCGCGGTGCGCCATGGCCGCACGCACGGCGGGTGTCTCGGCAAGCGTACGCATCGGCGTGGTGACGGGCGACGACCTCCTCCCGCGCCTGGACGAGCTGCTCGCCCAGGGCCACGCGCTGGCCAACATGGAATCGGGCGAGCCGCTCTCCACGTCCGCGATCGCGTGCTCTCGGCGAACGCCTATCTCGGCGTGCGCCGCCGATCGTCGAAGCGCTCGCGCAGCGGCGCGAACGTCGTCATCACCGGCCGCTCGACCGACACCGCGCTCACCATGGCGCCGCTGCTCCACGAGTTCGGCTGGCGCATGGATGATTGGGACAAGCTGGCGGCCGGCATCGTGGCCGGGCACATCATCGAGTGCGGCGCGCAATGCTCGGGCGGCAACTGCCTCTACGACTGGCGCACGATCCCCGATCTCGCCAACGTCGGCTATCCGATCGTCGAGGCGACACGCAGACGGCATCGTTCGTGATCTACAAGCATCCGAACACGGGCGGCCGGATCGACGTCCGACAGCGTGACCGAGCAGCTGGTCTACGAGATGGGCGACCCGCATTCGTACATCACGCCCGATGTGATCGCCGACTTCACCAGCATCCATCTCGAGAGCGCGGGACCCGATCGCGTCCGCGTGTTCGGCATTCGCGGCGCGCCGCGCCACCGACAAGCTCAAAGTGTCGATCGCGTACCGCGCCGGCTTCAAGGCGTTAGGCACGTTGGTCTACGCGTGGCCGGACGCGCTCGAGAAGGCGCAGGCGGCCGACCGCGTGGTCCGCGAGCGACTGGACCGGCTCGGCCTCCGATTCGAGACCATCCACACCGAGTTCCTCGGCGCCTCGGCCACGCACGGCCCGCTCGCCGGCGCGCCGGGCGACGTGCCGGAGGTGCAGTTGCGCATCGGCGTGCGCGGCCCGGACAAGAAAGCCGTGGAGCGCTTCACGCGCGAGATCGCGCCGCTGGTGCTGAACGGACCGCCGAGCGTCACCGGGTTCGCCGGGGGACGGCCGAAAGTCGAAGAGGTGGTTGCGTACTGGCCGGCGTTAGTCGACAAGCGCGTCGTCACCCCTGTCGTCACGATGGACGAGCCATGAAGATCCGCCTGCTGGACATCGCGCACGCCCGTTCGGGCGACAAGGGCGACACGGCCAACGTGGGCGTGATCGCGCTCGCGCCCGAGTGGTACCCGCTGCTCGAGCGCGAGCGTCACGCGCGACCGCGTGGCGCGCCACTTCGCGGGCGCGATCACCGGCGGCGTGGAGCGCTACGAGCTGCCCAACCTGGGCGCGCTCAATTTCCTGCTGCACGGTGCGTTAGACGGCGGCGGCACGCTGTCGCTCAAGACGGACGCGCAGGGGAAAGTGTTTTCCACGGCGCTGCTCCGGCTCGAGCTCGAGGTCCCGGACGCGGAGGCCCGCCGCCTCCACCTGCCGGGCGCCGGCGGGTGAGCCGCATCCGGTTCGCGGCGGCGGACGGCGTGGGACGCATCACGCTCGCCCGCCCGGAAAAGAAGAACGCGCTCGACCGCCGCGCCGCCGACGAGTTGGGCGAGGCGCTGGCGCGCTGCGCGGCCGACCACGCGGTTCGCGCGGTGTTGCTGGACGCCGAGGGCGCCGACTTCTGCGCCGGCGCCGACCTGGCCGCGCTGGCCACGCTCGTCGACGCGGGCAGCCAGGCCCAGCACGACGATGCGATGGCGTTAGGCAACGTGTTCATCGCCATGCGCGAGCTGCCCAAGCCGGTGGTGGCCGCGGTCAGCGGCCGCGCGCTCGCCGGCGGCGCCGGGCTCGCCACCGCCTGCGACATCGTGCTGGCCGAGACGACGCGACGTTCGGCTACCCCGAAGTGCGCGTCGGATTCGTGCCGGCCATGGTCATGACCATGCTGCGCCGCACCGTGGGGGAGAAGCAGGCGTTCGACCTGGTCGCCACCGGGCGCGTGCTGTCGGCGCGTGAAGCGCTCGACGCCGGACTGGTGAGCCGCGTCGTGCCGGCCGGCACGCTCGATGCCGCGGCGGATGCGCTCGTGCGCCGACTCGCCGCGTCGCCGCCGGGCGCGCTGGCCTTCACCAAGCGGCTCTTCTACGACCTCGACGGTCAGGCATTCCGCGACGGCATTGCGTTAGGCGCCAAGGTGAACGTCGAGGCGCGGGCGACGGCCGAATTCCGCGATGGCGTGCGCCGGTTCCTCGAGGGGAAGGGGACGCGCGGCGGGACGCGGCCGTCATGAAACAGCTCGACGTGCTCAAGTTGGCTCTGTTGCTCGTCGGCATCGGCATCTGGGCGTACGGCCTGCGCACCGGGCACAGCGCCGTGATGGTCGTCGGCGTCGTGTTCGTGGTCGTGGCCTTCCTGCTTCGCTTCCTGCCCAAGATCACGCACCGGTCCTGACCGCGCGGGCTCCGTTAGTGCGGGACCTCGCTCATCAGCGCAAACGGATTGCCCTCCGAGTCGCGGAACTCCCCGAGCCATAAGTCGTGGTCGCTCATCCGCGCGATCATCTGCGGCGCAGTGATCGGCGCCACGCCGCGTCCGATGAGCGTCTGGCCCGCCGCCTGGATGTCGGCCACGCGATAGTACAACAGCGGTGCGCCGACGGTCTGGCCGTTAGGCTCGGGCACGCTCAGCATCAGCCGGACGCCGTCGCAGTCGAAGAACGCCATCCGCTGCGGCACCTCGAACAGGAAGCGCATCCCGAGGGTGTCGCGGTAGAACGCGGTCGCACGGGCGAGATCGGCGACCGGGATCAGGACCTGCCTGATCTGAGACAGGTGCAGCGTGGGCAGTGTCGCCTGCATGGGATCCTCCGGCGCGAGTGGCAGGCGGTTCGTGCCCATGGGGGTGGCACGCGGCGCGCCTTTTAGTTAGTATTACTAACTACTATGCCCACCCCGCCTCGTTCGCGCAAGAGCCCCGATCCCGATGCCGTCGCCGACCGGCTCCACTCGGCTGCCATTCACATTCTGCGGCGCGTCCGCCGCGAAGACCCCGGCATGGGCCTCAGCCCCCCCCGCGCCTCGGCGCTCTCCGTGATCGTCTTCGGCGGACCCATCACGTTGGGCGCCCTCGCGGCAGCCGAGCAGGTGAGGCCCCCTACGATGACACACCTGGTCCGCGCGCTCGAGGAGATGGGCCTCGTCACCCGCGTCGCCGACCCCGACGACGGCCGCTTGGTCCGCATCCACGCCACCCGCCGCGGCAAAGAGCTCCTCGAGGCCGGTCGAGCCCGCCGCGTCGCCGTCCTGTCCCGCGACATGCGCGCCTTGAGCAAACGAGACCTCGTCAGCCTCGCCCGCGCGGCCGAGCTCCTCGACAAGCTCTCGCATGATTGACCGCAACCGCCGCCCGCGATCGGCAAGGCAGCCGAACCAATCGAAACGATCTGGAATCAGCCGGGTATTGGCACTGGTTAGGGGGTAGCAGGATTCGTATAACGACCTGAAGGACTCCGGGTCGGGCACGTTGTCCGGTTCGGTTGTTGCTGAAAACCATTCCCAGTTGCTCAAGGGAGGAGCAGACATGGCCCAGGAGAAGCGCCGACGCACGCGTGCCACTCCCGTCGACATCACGCCGGCGGAAGCCGATCGCGACATCCTCGATCAATACTTCGCCGAAGTAAGTCGGTACCCGCTGCTACGCGTGGACGAGGAGCAAGCGCTCGCCCGTCGCATTCGCGGCGGCGACGAGCTGGCGCTCGACGAGCTGGTGCGGCGGAATCTCCGCTTCGTCGTCTCCGTGGCCAAGAAGTACCAGAACCGCGGCCTCCCGCTCATCGACCTGATCGGCGAAGGCAACGTCGGCCTCATGACGGCCGCGCGGAAGTTCGATCCGGACCAGGGCGTCAAGTTCATCTCGTACGCGGTCTGGTGGATCCGCCAGGCGATTCTCGCCTCACTCGCTCGGCAAGGTCGCACCGTCCGCGTGCCGCTCAATCGAACGGCCGATCTGTCGCGCGTGATCAAGGCGGCCGCCGTACTGCGCGACCGTCTGCGCCGCGAGCCGACGCCCGACGAGATCGCACAGGTCACGGACATCCCGACGGAGATCGTGAGCGCGCTCACGGCACTCAACACGGCCGACGTGCGACTCGACGCCGCCGTGGGCAAGGACAGCGATCGCGCGCTCATCGAACGATTCGCGGCCGACGAGATGCCGGACTTGGAGCAGGAAGTGCTGGACCGCTTTCGCCGTGCGGAGCTCGCTCGGGCGTTGACCACGCTGCCGGCGCGCGACGCGAAGATCCTCGAGCTGTACTTCGGCCTCACGGGCGATCGCGAGCACACGCTCGATGAAATCGGCAAGATGTTGGGCGTGACCCGCGAGCGCGTGCGACAGCTCCGGGATCGCGCGCTCAGGCGGCTCCGGCATGGCGCAGTGGGCGCCGCCCTGCGCGATCTGTCGGCGGCCTAGTTCACGACGCTCTGACGAACGCCAAGGGGAAGCGCGCCAATGCAACAGCCGCTTCCCCTTGAGTTAATTTCCTTCGCATGTCCCTCCAGACCGTTCCCGAGCTGCTGGCTCCCGCCGGCTCGCTCGACGCCGTGCGCGCCGCCCTGGCCAACGGCGCCGACGCGGTCTATTTGGGCGCCGAGCGCTTCAACGCGCGGGACGAGGGCGCGCAGCTCACGCTGGACGACCTCGCCGAAGCTTGCCGCCTTGCCCGGTCGCGCGGCCGGCGCATCTACCTCACGCTCAATACGCTCCTCAAGCCGTCGGAGCTTGGCGACGCGCTGCTGCTGTTAGGCGAGTGTCTGGATCGCGGCATCCACGCGGCGATTGTGCAGGACCTGGGGCTCGTGCGCCTGGCGCAGCAGGTGTACCCGGGCGTCGAGCTGCACGGATCGACCCAGCTCACCGTGCACGATCCCGACGGCGCCGCGCTCCTGTCTGCGTTAGGCTTGCAGCGCGTGGTGCTGGCGCGTGAGAATACGCTCGACGACATTGGCGCGATCCGCGCCGCGGTGCCCGACCTGCTGCTCGAGTCGTTCATCCACGGCGCGCTCTGCATTTCGTATTCGGGACAGTGCCTGATGTCGGGCATGATCTCCGAGCGGAGCGCCAATCGCGGCTCGTGTGCGCAGTCGTGCCGCAAGGACTACGTGCTCACGGATGCGTCCACAGGCGAAACCCTCGACAGCGGCTTCCTCATCTCGGCGCGCGATCTGGCGGCGCACGACCATCTCGACGCGATCGCCAAGGCCGGCATCCACACGCTCAAGATCGAGGGCCGGAAGAAGCGCGCCGAGTACGTGGCCACCGTCACGCACACGTACCGCGACTGCCTGGACCGGCTGGCCCGCGGCGAGCCGGCCGTGCCTGACGAAGAGGAGCGGCGGGACCTGGTGCAGATCTATAGCCGCGGGTTCACGGGCGGGATGTACGGCGGCCGCGCCGGACGCGACTATGTGACGCGCGACCATCCCGACAACCAGGGCATCGAGTTGGGCGTCGTGGTGGGACACGATCGCGCCATGCACATCGTGGAGCTGTCGGCGCCGCTGGCCGTGGGCGATGGCATCGCGCTCTTGCCGCCTAACGGGCGCGACGGCGAGCCCATTGGCGCCGCGGTGACGGAAGTGCGCGCGCTCGGGTACCGCGAGGGCCTCATCCGCCAGGGCATCACCGCGCCGTTGCGCGGCCGCGCCGCCGTGGGCGCGCGCCTATTTCGCACGTCGCACGCGGCGCTGCTCGAGCGGGCGCGCGCGAGTTTCGCCGGCGTTGCCGCCCCGCAGAACGGGCGGCGGACGCGGCTCGACGTGTCTGCCAGGGGCGCCCAGGGCGCGCCGCTCGCGCTCACCTTCACGGCCGGACACGACTCGGTAACGGTGCACGGCGAGGCGCCCCTCGCGCCCGCCCGCGCACACGCCCTCGACCACGCCCAACTGCGCGAGCAGCTCGGCCGCCTGGGCGAAACGCCATTTGCGTTAGGCACGGTGGACGCCGCCGGCCTCGGCGACGGGTTGTTCGTCCCGGTGCGCGAGCTCAACAACATGCGCCAGCGCGCGACCGCCGAGCTCGCCCGCCGGCGCGAGGCCGACTCGGCGTCGCACGGGGATGACCGCCGCGCGCGCATCGCGTCGGCCGTCCAACGCGTCCGCGCGGACCACGCATCGGACGCGCCCGAGGCGCCGTTCGCGCTCGCCGCCGACGTCTCTACGGCGGAGGACGCGCGCGCCGCCGCCGACGCCGGCGCCACCGAGGTCACGTTCGATCCGTTCCTCCGCCACCCGGTGCCGCCGCGCAGCCGCATCGTTGCGTTAGGCGAAGAGCTGGCCGCGCGCGGGGTGGCGTTCCGCCTGCGCACACCGACCATCGTGCGCCCCGAAGAACGCGGCGACCTGGATCGCTGGCTCGACCTGGGACTGCCGCTCCTGTCGGGACACTCCGGGCTCGTCGCCACGCTCTCCAGCCAGGGACGCGACGTCGTCGCCGATTACGCCGTCAATTGCTTCAACCAACACACGGCCGCGGTGCTGTTCGAGCACGGCGCGCGACGCATTGTGTTGTCGGTCGAGCTCACGACGAACGAGATCGCCGAGGTCGTGGCCCCATGGTCGGGCCGCGGATTCGACACCATCGTGTACGGCCGCCCCGAGGGAATGACCCTCGAGCACTGCGTCCTCTCGGCGGCGTTCGACCGCGAGCCCACGACCTGCCGCGATCTCTGCGTGCAGAAGCATCCGCTGGTCGAGCTCACCGACCCCGCGGGCTACACCTTCCCGGTGGCCACCGACTCGGCGTGTCGCAACCGGCTCCTGCATTCGCGTCCCATCGAAGCGTCGGAGTTTCTCCCGGCGCTGTGGCGGTGCGGGATGCGGGGCTATCGCATGTTGTTCAACGTGCCCGGGGACCCGGTGGCCGACCTCGTCGGCCGAACCCGCGCCGCGCTCGACGCGCTCTCGGCGGGCTCGACTCCTCCGTTAGGCGATATCCGCGCGCTGGTGGGCACGCGGTTCACACGCGGTCACTTTGCCCGCGCCGTGTGATCGATACGCCGCGCAATCCAATGATGACGCCGGCGCTCCCGCGCCGCGCGACCGTGGCCCGGTGACCGACTCCTTCACCGCCGACGAGGCCCGCGCCGCCCTCCGGCAGCACTTCGGATTCGCCGAGTTCCGCCCGGGACAGGAGCGCGCCGTGGCCGCCGTGGCGGCCAAGCGCGACACGCTCGTCGTCCTCCCCACGGGCGGCGGCAAGTCGCTCTGCTACCAGGTGCCGGCGCTGCTGCTGCCGGGCCTAACGGTGGTCATCTCGCCGCTCATCTCGCTCATGAAAGACCAGGTCGATGCGCTCGAGGCGCGCGGCCTGCCGGCAGCGTTCATCAACTCCACGCTCTCATCGGGCGAAGTCTCGGACCGCCTGTCGCGTGCCGAGAGCGGCAAGCTCAAGATGCTCTACGTGGCGCCCGAGCGGTTCGATTTCGGCAGCGCCGCCGCGCGCCTCTCGGCGATGGGCGTGTCGTTGCTGGCGGTGGACGAAGCCCACTGCATCAGCGAATGGGGCCACGATTTCCGCCCGAGCTATCTGCGCGTCGGGCAGGTGCGCGAACGGTTAGGCGCGCCGCCCACCATCGCGCTCACCGCCACCGCCACGCCGGAGGTCAGGCGCGACATCGTCCGCCAGTTAGGCCTGGACCGGCCGGAAGTCGTCATCACCGGCTTCGACCGCCGTAACCTGCGCTACCATGTGGTCCGCACGCGCACCGACCGCGACAAGGATGCCGCTCTCGTGCGCGCCCTCAAGGAGCACGAGGGCCAGACCGTGGTGTACGCGTCCACGCGGCGCGCGGTCGAGCGCGTCACGCTGATGCTGCGCCGCGCGCGCATTCGGCGCCATCGCGTATCACGCCGGTCTCGACGACGACCATCGCCACGACGTGCAGGAAGCGTTCATGCGCGAAGACGCACGCGCCATCGTCGCCACCAACGCGTTCGGCATGGGGATCGACAAGGCCAACGTCCGGCTCGTGGTGCATTACGCGATGCCGGGGACGCTCGAAGCGTACTATCAGGAGGCGGGCCGCGCCGGACGCGATGGCCTTCCGTCCGACTGCGTGTTGCTCCATGCATTTCAAGACCGATTCACCCACGAGTATTTCATCAAGAGCGCCTACCCGGAGCGCGGGCTGGTCGAGCGCGTGTACGGCGTGCTCCAGCGCGCGGCGGACCGGGCCGGCATCGCGCCGCTCACGGCCGCTGCCATCGCAGTCCGGTCGGACGGCAGCGTCAAGGAACGCGAAGCCGAGTCGGCGCTGCGGCTCCTCGCGCACGCCAAAGCGGTCGCGCCCGAGCCGGTGTCGATGTCGAGTCTCTGGGTGCGCTTGATGGCGACGCCGGCGCGCATCCGCGCTGAGTTAGGCGAAAGCGACGCGGCGGCCCGCGGTCTGTTGCGCGAGCTGTGGCGCGGGGCGGGGAAACGCTTTTACGACGGCATCCCGGTCTCGCCCGACATGCTGCCGCCAGGGTTCGGCGGCATGGGCGGCGTGCGCGTGCTGCTCGACGATCTCCAGGAGCGCCAGTTCGTCGTCTGGAACGGCACGGGCGGCGGCATTCGCCTCATGGACCACGCCGCGCCGCTCACGAGCTTCCGCATCGAGTGGGAGATCATTGACCGTCGCCGGCGCGCCGAGCTCTCCAAGCTCGATGCGATGCAGAATGTACGCCTACACCAAGCGCTGCCGCCGCGCGTTCGTGCTGCGCTACTTCGGCGATCCCGACGCCCGTTCGTCGTGCGACGGCTGCGACGTCTGCCTCGGCACCCACGTGGCCGGCGCGGAGCCGGCCGACGCGCCGGCGCGCGCCGGCCCGCGCACCAAACGCGCGCGCGCCAAGTCGCCGCCGGCCGCGCCGTCCGTTAGGCAGAGCCCGTCGGAGCCCGCCGTCGCGCGGCCGGCCGTGCGGCGCGCCGATCGCGCGCCGGCGAACTCCGACGCCGCCGATCTGCCCGACCTGGCCCCGGGCGACATCGCGCTCGTCGGCGCGCTCCGCACTCTGCGCACGGAGCTGGCGCGGCAGGAGCACCTCCCGTCCTATTGCATTTTTCCGGATCGCACGCTGGTGGAGATGGCGCTCCGGCGGCCCGATTCGTTCGACACGCTGGCGGGCGTCCACGGCGTTGGACCCACCAAGCTCGACCGCTACGGCGAGCGGTTCCTCGCCGTCATCCGCCTGGCCACCGAACCCGCACCTGCTTCCCAATCACGTTCATGAGCGATCTTCCGTACTTCACCGAACAGCACGCCGCCGTCCGCGACATGGTGCGCGAATTCGCGCGGGAAGAAGTGGCTCCGGTCGCGGCGAAGCACGATGCCGGCGCGACGTTCCCGTGGGACACGGTCAAGAAGATGGGCGACCTGGGCCTGCTGGGCGTGCCATGGCCCGAGTCGTTAGGCGGGGCCGGCATGGACTACATCAGCTACATCATCGCGATCCACGAGATGGCCAAGGTCGATGCGTCGCACGCGATCACCATTCTCGGCCCACACCACGCTCGGCACGTCGCCCATCGTCAACTTCGGGTCCGCGGCCCAACGGGAGCGCTTCGTCCCGTTCCTGGCGCGCGGCCAGGTCCTGGGCGGCTTCGGCCTAACGGAAGAGGCGGCGGGCAGCGATGCCGGCGGCACGCGCACGCGCGCCGAGCGGCGCGGCAGCCACTACGTGCTCAACGGCTCCAAGCGCTTCATCACGCACGGCGGCGTGGGCGAGATCTTCGTCGCCACCGCCGTCACCGATCCGTCGGCCGGCCGCCATGGCATCCGTCGTTCATTCTCACCAAGCAGACGTCGGATCTCGAGGACGCGCGCGCGGCCGGCTTCGGCCACGAGGCGTCGCTCGCCCAGATGCACGGCTTCACGCGCCGGGAAGAAAGAAGACAAGCTGGGCTGGCGCGCGTCGGACACGCGCGAGCTCCTGTTCGCCGACGTCGAGGTCCCGGTCGAAAACCGGTTGGGCGAAGAAGGGAAGGGGTTCATCAACTTCATGCGCACCCTCGACTCGGGCCGCATCGGCATCGGCGCCCTTTCGTTAGGCATCGCCGAGGGGGCGTTCGAGCAGGCGCTGCAGTACGCGTCGGTGCGCAAGCAGTTCGGCCAATCGATCGCCTCGTTCCAGGGCATCCAGTTCCAGTTGTCCGACATGGCCACCGAGATCGAGGCCGGACGGCACCTGGTGTATCACGCCGCGTGGCTGTCGCAGCATGGGCAGCCGTTCGGGAAGGAAGCCGCGATGGCCAAGCTCTTTTGCTCGGAGCTGGCCATGCGCGCGACGATCAAGGCGGTGCAGATCCACGGCGGCTACGGCTACACCAAGGACTATCCCGTGGAGCGGATGATGCGCGACGCCAAGATCTGCGAGATCGGCGAGGGCACGTCGGAAATCCAACGGATCGTGATCGCGCGCCACCTGCTCAAGACGCTCGAGGACTGAGCCGCCCTCCGTTCCGTTAGGCGTCAGTCGCTGCGGATCGCCTTGGTGGGGTCGATGCGGAGCGCCCGGAGCAGCGGAATCGCGAACGCCACTGCGGCGGCGACGCTCATCACGAGGGTCGCTGCCAGGAACGCCGTCGGGTCGAGCGGCGTGACGCCGTACAAGAACCGGTCGAGCGCCCGGCTCGTGAGCGCGGCGCCCGCGAGCCCCGCCACGATGCCGCACGCCACCACCATCGCAACGCGCATCGCGACGAGATGCGCGACATTGGCGGCGCGTGCGCCGAGCGCGATCCGGATACCGATCTCTCGCCGCTGCCGATTGACGGCGTAGGAAACGCCGCCGTAAATCCCGACCGCGGAGATCGCCAGCGCAATGAGGGAGAATACGCCGAGCAGCGTGGCGCCGAAGCGCTGGGGCATGAGCATCGCGCCGATCTGATCGGCCACGAGCCGTGCATCCCGCTGCGGCGGATTGGGCGGCAGCGACCGCAGCACGCGGCCGAGTGCGGCCAACGCCGCCTTCGGATCGGCGCTTCGCACGATGACGTTCACATCGCCCCCTCCGTTCTGCGCGATCGGCACGAAGACCATGGGCACGTGTTCGTCGCGTACCGACTCGTACTTCGTATCGCGAACGACGCCGACGATCGTATAGCGCAGCATGTTCGCGTGGACGATCTGACGGCCCAACGGCCGCCCGTTCGGCGCGAACAGGTGCGCGGCGGTCTCGTTGACGATGGCAACCGCCGGCGCCCGATCGTCGTCCGTGGCGCCGAACGGTCGCCCATCGATGAGCGGATCGCCCAGCACGTCGAAGTAGCCGTCGCTCACGGCATTGAAGCCGGCGTTCACTTCACTGGCGTTAGGCACGCTCGGCTCGGTGACGAACGGGCGGACGTCGTCCAACGGGCCTAACGGGAGATGCGTCGACAGCGCCGCACCGGTCACACCGGGGATGCCCGCCGCCGCGGCCAGGGCGCGGCCGTCGTAGCCGCGGGCCGTCGCCGAATCGCCGGCGGCGAGGGACGCGTTCACGGTGATGGCCGCGAGCGGCCTCGGGTCGAACCCGATGTCGGCCGTGAGCGCCGCCCGCATGGTCTGCACGAACAACGCGGCGCCGACGAGGAGCGTGAGCGACAGGCCGACCTGCGCGCCGACGAGCCACGCCCGAATGCCTCGTCCGGCCGTCGCGGGCATGCGCAACCGGCCGATGAGATCGGCGCGCGACGCACGCCAGGCCGGCAGCAAGCCGAACAGCGCCGCCGTGCCGAGGCCTAACAGAGCGGTGAACGCCAGCACCCGCACGTTGGGCGTCAGCGTGACGTTCGCGAGCGCGATGTCGCCGGGCAGGGCGAACGCGGACAACACGCCCACGGCCGTTCGATCGAGCACCGCGCCGGCGACCCCGCCGGCGGCGGCGAGGATCACACTTTCCATCAACATTTGTCGAGCGAGGCGCCCCCGCGATGCGCCCAGCGCCGCGCGCAGACTCAGCTCGCCCGTCCGTTCCCCCGCTCGCACCACGAGCAGGTTGGCGACGTTCAGGCACGCAATGAGCAGCGTTAGGCCGACGACGGCGATGAGGAGGTCCAGAAAGCGCACGAGACTCTGGCGATCGCCGAGCGTCGTCGCCTGGACCAACGGCGTCACGCGCATGGCGTTGGCGTCGATGTCTCGTCCCGCATATCCCATTGTCGACGGCTTCGGCACGGGGTGCGCGCGCTCCTCGTCGCTCAGCACGGAATTGAGCTCGGCGGCGACCCCGGCCAGCCGGTGCGGCCGGACCCGTCCGACCAGACGCCAGAAGTGGTCGTTGTATTGGGAAAAGAGCAGTGCTCGGCGCTCGGGCGCGAAGTAGCCGCCGACTCCGATGTCGGCGAGCATGGTGGCCGGCACCCAGAGCTGCGGCGCGCCGCTGAGGACGGTGCCGTGAAAGCCGCGCGGAGCGATACCGATGACCGTGAATGGCGTCGGGCCGATCCGGATGATCGATCCAATGACCGACGCGTCGCGGTTGAAGACACGGGTCCAGAGTGCGTCGCTGAGCACGACGACCGCGTGCGCGCCGGGCGCATCGTCATTGGCCGGCGTCAACAGCCGGCCGGCCTGTGGCGTTAGGCCGAGGAGCGAGAAGTAGTTGCCCGATGCCAGGCCGGTCGACACCTGCTCGTTGATCCGCGCGCTGCGGGCCACCGTCTGCATTTGCTGGAACGCCGCGATCCCGCGCAGCGTGCGCGTGCGCTGCGCCATCGCGCGATAGACGGGATACGCCACGCCGCCGTTCGGGACGTGGTCCGTCAGCGCCTGCGAGATGGCGATCAGCTCATCCGGCCGGGACACGGCCAGCGGATGCAGCAGGACGGCATTGACCATGCTGAACACCGCCGCGTTGGCGCCGATGCCTAACGCAAGCGTGACGACGACGACGGCGCTGAAACCCGGGCTCCGCCGGAACAGCCGCATCCCGCCGCGGACATCCTGCGCCAGCTCTTCGAGCCACCGCGTGCCGCGGACATCGCGCACCTGCTCCTTCCGCAGCTCCACACCGCCCATGGCGCGCAGCGCCAGGCGGCGCGCCTCGTCGGCGCGCATCCCGTGGGCCACGTGGTGGGCGATCTGGCGATCGATGTGGTAGGCGAGCTCGTCGTCGAGGTCGCGCTCGACGGCGCGCCGCCTAACCAGCGAGCGGCATCGCATTACGATCACGCGGAACAAACGGTCGATGCTCATGGTTAGGCCTCGCGGAGACGCACGACGGCGGTGATGGCGCCGGCCAACCGCTCCCACTGGCTGGCTTCGAGCTGCAGCTGCTTGCGCCCGGCTCTGGTGAGCGAGTAGAACTTCGCGCGCCGGTTGCTCTCGGTGGCCCGCCATTCCGCCGTGATCCACCCTTCGTGCTCGAGCTTGTGCAGGGCGGGGTACAGTGAGCCATCGCTCACTTGCAGCACGTCGGACGAGAGCTGTTGCAGCCGCTGGCTGATCGCCCAGCCGTTCATCGGCTGCAGCGCGATCAATTTGAGAATCAAGAGATCCAGGGTGCCCTGGACGAGATCGGCCGGCCGGCTCATGCGCCATTCCTATCGGTTACCGAGATGACGGTAGCGCGTCGCGGCGCGGCTGTCAACAACGACGATGGTGGATTCGACCCCGCGACCCCTGCATTGCGCGCCATGCCGGACGAGGCGTATACTACGGATGATGCTGTGCGAATCATTGACGCCGGTTCTTCGTCCACAGCAAAGAGGCGTCGTCGACGAACGCGGCTGGCCGCCGGTGGCGGCCGAGCTCCGGCGGCATCGCTCGATCCCAGTCTAGTTTTCCATGCGCGCACCCGGCCGGGCGACCTGCGACCGATGGTGTGCGTCAGGTATCAGGGAACGCGGCACATACACGCACCGCCATTGCCGCGCTCCGCGCGCACCGCAGCCCATGCCCACGATTGACCGCACGCTCTCCGGACAGATCCTCGCGTTCGCCGTCTTCGCGCTCGCCCTCTTGGGCGTCGTGATCAGACGGTTAGGCGTCGAGGCCGGACCGGCGTGGACGGTGAGCCGCCCAACGCAACGCGCGTTGGCGGCGCGGGCCTCGCGCCCAATCGCAACGCCCACGGGGCCGGTACGCGATCACTCCACCTCGAGACGCAGCCTGCCTCCGCATGCCGGGTCGCCATCCGGCGGACGGGCCGCGCCAGTGCATGAAGCGAGAGATTCTGATCAACGCGAGTCCACGAGAGACGCGCGTGGCCATCCTGGAGGATGAGCAGCTCGTCGAATTGATGATCGACCGCCCCGACAATCGCCGTATGGTCGGGGACATCTACCTGGGCAAAGTCGAAGCGGTCTTGCCCGGCATCCAAGCCGCCTTCGTCGACATTGGAACCGAGAAGAGCGCGTTCCTCCACGCGAGCGACCTCGTGTTCCCCGAGTCCGACGCGGATGCGGATGACGAGCCCGAGGACGATGCCGCGGACGACGAAGAAGAGAGCGCAGGCGGTGGTCGCCGCAAGCGCGTCAAAGCGCCGCCCATTCAAGACCTGCTCAAGCGGGGCCAGGACATCATCGTCCAGGTCTCCAAGGAGCCCATCTCGACCAAGGGACCGCGCGTCACGGCGCAGGTGTCGTTAGCCGGACGCTTCCTCGTCTACATGCCCTTCGCCTCGCGCGTCGGCGTGAGCCGCAAAATCGGCGAGCGCGCCGAGCGCCTGCGCCTGCGCGAGCAGATGCAGGGCGTGCTGCCGCCCGATTCGGGCGGCGTGATCGTGCGCACCGTGGGCGAGGACGTGACGCAGGACACCTTCCGCCGCGAGCTCACCACGCTCATGACCTCGTGGAAGAAGATCCAGCGCAAAACGCGCTTCCTGCGCGCCCCGGCGCTCGTCCACCGCGAAACGAGCCTCACCCGCGGCCTAACGCGAGACCTGTTCAGCACCAAGGTCGACTCGCTGGTGGTCGACAGCAAGCAGGTCTACAACGAGATCGCCGAGTACCTGAAAGGCATTGCACCCGAGCTGATCGAGCGGGTGAAGTTCTACGACGACCCCATTCCGATCTTCGACAAGGCCGAGGTCGAGCCCGAGATTCGCGATCTGGTCAAGCGCCGCTGCGATCTGCCGTCGGGCGGCTACCTGATCATCGAGCAGACGGAAGCGCTGGTGTCGGTGGACGTGAACTCCGGGCGCTACACGGGCAAGCGCGATCCCGAGAAGACCATCCTCAAGACCAACACCGAGGCGGCGCGCGAGCTCGCGCGGCAGCTCAGGCTGCGCGACATTGGCGGCATCATCGTCTGCGACTTCATCGACATGGAGACGAAGGCGAATCGCGACAAGATTCTGCAGGAGCTGCGCAACCATCTCTCGCGCGACCGTGCGCGCACGAAGGCGTTCGCGGTCAGTGAGTTAGGCCTGATCGAGATGACGCGGCAGCGCGTGCGCGCCAGCCACTACCAGAACATGACCGAGGCGTGTCCCACCTGCGACGGCACGGGACGCGTGTTCACGCCCGAGAGCACGGTGCGGCGCATGGAACGCTCGATCAAGCGCATCGCCGTCGAGGGCAAGAAGGATCATCTGCTGATCAAGGTCCATCCCGACGTGGCGCTCTACGTGCTCGAGCACGAGCACGACCTGGCCCGGAAGCTCGAGAAGGGCGCGGGCTTCGCGCTCGAGATGCGCGACGATCCGCTGCTCAAGCCCGATGAATTCAAGTTGGTCGTCAAAGGCGCCGAGCGGGACGTGACGCAGCAGTACGCGGTGGCATAGCCGGGCGGCGATCCCCTCGGCTCGCGATGGGTCAGGGTCGTGTCCTGATTTCGTGAAGCCCGTGGCGGCCCGACCAGGCCCGTCGCACGTTGGGGCATCCTTCGCAGGAGACCAGGCATGTCCCGCGTTTCGATGCTGGCGGCAGCGTTCGCGTTAGGCGTCGCGCCCTGCGTCGCCGGCCAGTCGCCGTACGCGGCGGCGAGCAAGTCGCGCGATGGCAACGCCGCCTCCTTCCGCGCCGATTCCCTCTACCGCGCCGGCAACTACGCCGCGGCCGCCGCGGCGTACGAGCCGCTCACGCGCGCGTCGCCCGACTCGGCGCGGTATTGGTCACAGTTAGGCATTTCGCTCCACGAAACCGGCAAGTACCAGGACGCGCTCGCCGCCTATCACCGCGCGCTCGCGCTCCAGCGCATGCCGGTCATCCTGTACAACGTCGCCGCGGCCTACGCGCGTCTCGACCAGCGCGACTCCGCGTTTGCCTGGCTCGACACGTCGATCACGGCCGGCTTCGTACAGCAGGCGACCCTGCAGGGCGACAACGACTTCGATGGCGTCCGCGCCGATCCGCGGTACGCGCACGCGTTGGACGAGATGCGCGCCGCGCGCGAGCCGTGTGTCGCCCGCGCCGAGTCGCACCAGTTCGACTTCTGGGTCGGCGAGTGGAACGTGGTCAACACCGCGGGCCAGCCGGCCGGTCATAGCGTCGTCCAGAAAATCCTGGGCCAGTGCGTGATTCAGGAGAATTGGACGGACGGGCAGGGCGGGGAGGGCAAGAGCCTCAACGCGTACAATGCCCAACTCAAGATGTGGCAGCAGTTCTGGACCGACCAGTACGGCAGCGTCACCGAGTACCGCGAGAGCGAGTGGGTGGGGAAGAGCCTCCGCCTAACAGCACACGTGGGCTACACGCAGGTGCGGATGACCTTCACGCCCGTCGATTCGAACACCGTGCGGCAATTGGGCGAACGATCGACCGACGGCGGGAAGACGTGGGCGCCGTCGTTCGACCTGTACTATCACCGCACCGCCTGACGCGTTATTGCGCCGTGCTCGGCCGGCTCGAGGGCGGCACCATCCCGCGCATGCGCATGTAGGTCACGATGTTGCCGTAGTGCTCGTTGTCGTGCGTCGCGTTGAGCACCAGCGCGTAGAACCGCGTGCGGTCCATGCCGTACATCTTCACCGTGCCCGACACCTGATCGTCGGTCTGGGCGTAGGCCTTGGCGCAGTACTCGTTGGACGCCTTGAGCGCCGCCACGATGTCGGCCTTGGTCGTTTTCGTCTTCTCGATGTCGTCCTCGCTCCCGGTGGGCTCGCCTAACGCGCTGGCACACATGAAGTGCTGCGTGCCGGCGATGTGCGCGATGATCTGGCCAAACGTGCGCACCTCGGGCGTGGGGCGGAATTGATAGTCGGCGTCCGACATGTCCGCCGCCGACTGCGTGATGTACGTCGAGACCTCGGACCAGATCGCGCGCGTGTCGGATACCGATCCGCTCGCAATGCTCGGCCTGGACACGAGCGGCAGGGATGCGACGGCAACCAATGCGACGGCTAGGCTGAAGCGGTGCATGGAACGGCCCCCTCGATGTGGACATGGTGAACGGCGCCTTCACAATATGCGGACAGGTCTCGCCGCGCAAACGTCCCGCCGCGATGGTCAGTCCAGTCGCAACGCCACCAACGGATCCACCCGCGTCGCCCGCCGCGCCGGCACCACGCACGCCACCAGTGCCACGCCCAGCATGAACAGCCCGACGGCCGCAAACGTCACCGGATCCGTCGGTTCGACACCGAAGAGCAGGGAGCTCACCACGCGGGTCACGGCGAGCGCACCTGCCAGTCCGAGCACGAGGCCAATCCCCGCCAACACCATTCCCTGACGCAACACTAACGTTAGGACGCCGCCCTCACTCGCGCCCAACGCCATGCGGATGCCGATTTCCCGGCGGCGCTCGGCCACTGAATATGCGAGCACGCCGTACGTGCCGACCGCGGCCAGCGCCAGCGCCACCACCGCGAAAATCACCAAGAGCTCGGCGAGGAATCGCGGACGGGCCAGGGACTCGTCGAACACCTCATCCATGCTGCGCAGTCCGACGATCGGCAATGCCGGATCGAGCGACGCCACGGCGCGGCGAATCGACGGCGACAACACGTCCGGCGCCAGCGTCGACCGCACGACGAGGTTCATATTGCGCGGCGCGTAGCCCAAGTATGTCGGAGTCTGGGCGTCGAGCAGGTACAGTTCGGTGCCCGTTTTCGCGTCCACGCCGCCTTGCTTCACATCTTTGGCGACACCGATGATCGTGTACCATTGCGCGGTGTCCGCGATACCGCCCGGCTGCAGCCGGTGTCCGACCGCGCTCTGACCCGGGAAAAACAGACGGGCGAGCGTCTGGTTCACGATCGCCACCGGCGGCGACGACGCGCCATCCAGCGGCCCGAAGGAACGACCGTCGACCATCGGAATGCGCATGGTCGAGAAGTAGTTAGGCGTCAAATAGTTGTAGTAGTCGATGTTCTGCGGAGGGATGCCGGGCTTCACGACGTATCCCTCGAAGCGCGTGTCGTTCGCATTCACCTGCCGGAGCGGCGGAAGCCCCGACATCGCCGCGGCGCTCTGGACGCCAGGCACCTGCTGCAGCTGCTCGTCGAGCTGCTCGAAGAACCGCACGCGACGCAAGCTGTCGGCGTACGTGGCGGCCGGGAGCACGATGTTGAACGTCACGAGGTTCGACCGGTCGAATCCGGAGTCGACGCGCGTGAGCTTCTCGAAGCTTCTGAGGAGCAATCCCGCGCCGACGAGCAGCGTCACCGCCAGCGCCATTTCGGCCACCACGAGCCCGCGCCGCACGCGGGCCGCCGACGCGTGCGTCGTGGTGCGGCTCCCGGCCTCGCGCAGCGAGAGGCTCATTGCGCGCGCGTTGAGCCGGAGCATGGGCGCCAGGCCGAACAGGATGCCTGTGCCTAACGCCAGGACCAGCGTGTAGACGAGGACGTGTCCGTCGAGCCCCACGCGCGTGGCGCGCGGGATGCCGGCGTTGTTCGACAGCACCAGCGCGTGCAGTCCCCACCGCGCGACGAGCAACCCCACCGCCGCGCCGGCCACCGACAACACGAGACTCTCGGCGAGGAACTGCCGCGCGAGCCGTCCGCGTCCCGCGCCCAACGCCGCGCGCAACACGAGCTCCTTGTGCTTCGTTTCGGCGCGCATGAGGAGCAGGTTGGCGAGGTTGGCGCACGCGATCAACAGCACGAGGAAGACGGCGGCCTGCAGCACCCACAGCGCACGGCCGGCGCTCCCCACGATGTCGGTGAGCAGGTCATCGTAGCGCAGCCGGTGCGTCTTGACGTTAGGCGTGTGCACGAAACCCTTCTGGCCCGGCGTCGCGGTGGGCGAGCCGCCGTCGATCTGCGTCCACTGTGCGAGCATCGGCTCCAGTTGGACGCGCGCCGTGGCGAGCGAAATGCCGGGCTTGAGGCGTCCGACCAGGTTCAGATAGTGGCCGCCGCGATAGCTGTTGACGCTATCCGGATCGAGCGTGAGCGGCATCCAGAGCCGCACGCCCTGATCGTGCACGTCGAAGCCGGGCGGCATGATGCCCACGATCTGCGTCTGGACGCCGTCGATGTCCACCTTTTGCCCGATAATTGACGGTTCGCCGCCGAAGCTGCTCCGCCAGAGCTCATCGGAGAGCAGCGCCACCGGCGACGCGTTAGGCAGCGTCTCCTGGTCGGTGAACCAGCGGCCGGTTTCGGGCGACACGCCGAGCGTCGGGAAGAGACTGGCCGACGCGAGGGCCGCTGGCACGCGCGCCGGGCTCGAGGCCGCGCCCACGTTCACCGCGCTGGCGTAGTAGGCGCCGACGTTCGAGAACGAGTGGTTGCGCTCCTTGAACTCGAGGAACTCGGCCCCATCCACGGGGAATTGGTCGAAGCCCAGTGCCGGGAACTGGCTCGTGATCAGCACCAGCTCGCCGGGATGCGGATACGGCAGCGGGCGCAGCACGACGCCGTTGACGACGCTGAAGATGGCCGTGTTCGCGCCGATGCCTAACGCGAGCGTGATCACCGCGACCGCGGCGAAGCCCGGAGCGCGGAGCAGCGTGCGCACCGCATAGCGGAGCTCGCGCCCCATCTGCTCGAGCCCGCCGCCGCCCCACATGCCGCGCGTCACTTCCTTCACGATGCCGACGTTCCCGAATTCTTTCCGCGCCGCGGCCGCCGCCTCGTCGGGCGACTCGCCCCGGGCCACGCGCTCCCGCGCCGCCATGTCGAGATGGGATTGGATCTCGGCGTCGAGATCATCGTCGCGCGCACCACGTTCGAAGGGTGACATCAGACCTCCTCAGGAGGCGGCGCCGCGAAGATCTCCGCAATCGCCGTGGAGAACTGCTCCCATTTGGATCGCTCGACGGCCAGTTGCTTGCGCCCGGCCGCCGTGAGCCGATAGACACGCACCCGCTGATTGTTCTCGGACTGTTCCCAACTGGCCTCGATCCATTCCTGGCGCTCCAATCGGTGCAGCGCCGGATAGAGCGACCCCGTGTCCACCTGCAGCACGCCGTGCGACATGGTGCGGATGATCTGGAGCAGTCCATATCCGTGTCGCGGCCCCCAGCGCAGGCTCTGGAGAATGATCAGGTCGAGCGTGCCCTGGAGCAGCTCGATGCGAGTGAGGGGCGCGTGTCGCTTGGTCATAGTGTGACGGTCGACTAGGGGTGTAGACTGTCTACTGCCAAGGGAGTATGATGCCTACACCCTGCGGATGCGTCAAGAGGCCGGGAAGAGGGGTAGTGGGTCAGTTTGGACCCACTACCGGAAGAGGGAAATGGGGAACGGGGACTGGACGGGGAGTTTTTCTTTCGAGTTGCGGATCGCCTTGAACGAATCTGGAGGCAGGTCTCTTTCGCTTTCCGGGCCTGCCTGGCTGGCTACTACGTTCATGTCGAAAGGATCACAGCGGAAACGAGGGATTCGAGCGGATCGTTCAGTTAGGCGAGAAGGCGCGAATCGCGGGGAAGGGATCGGTTTTTGTTGTTTCAAACACAGGCCTTTGTTGTTGCTCTATCCGCAGTTATCCCTGGTTTCCGCTGTGATCCTTTCGACATGAACGTCGTAGCCAGCCCCTCTGGTCGGCCACCCCAATGCCTGGACGACGGCGTTCTTCCTCGCACCATTGTCGATGCGTTGGCCTCAGATCATTCAAGCTGAACCGCCACCTCTTTCGGGCACTGGGTGACCCAGTGCCCCTCTTTCGGCCTTCAGTTGACGCGGTGGTAATGGCCGACTAGCTTACAGGACTGTACCAACCATGCCTCCAATGACTTACGCCATTATTCGCACCGGCGGTATGCAGTTCCGTGCCGAACCGGGCAAGACGATCCGAATTCCATCCCTCGAAGCCGAGGTTGGCGCCGCCGTCACGTTCGACGAGGTGCTCCTGGGCTCCGATGGCACCACTGTCCACGCCGGCGCACCGCTCGTGAGCGGCGCTTCGGTCAAGGGCGAGATCGTGAAGCACGGGAAGGGCGACAAGATCATCGTCTTCAAGTTCAAGCGCCGGAAGAACTACTCGCGGAAGCAAGGACACCGCCAGAAGTTCACCGACGTCAAGATCAACGACATCACACTCGGCTGACGGTTCGCCATGGCTCACAAAAAAGGCGTAGGCTCGAGCCGCAACGGTCGCGACAGCGGCCCCAAGTATCGCGGCGTCAAGAAATACGGCGGCGAGCGCGTGCGCGCCGGCAACATCATTCTCCGCCAGTGCGGCACCAAGATCCATCCCGGCCGCAACGTCGGCCTTGGCACGGACTTCACGATCTACTCGCTGATCGACGGCGTGGTGAAGTTCGAGCACAAGAGCAAGCTGCGGTTCAAGGTCTCCGTGTACCCGGAGACCAGGGAAGCGGCCGCTGGCGCGGCCTGAGGGACGCGCCAGCGGCCGCTTCCCCTAGGGTTCATATTTTGGCGGCATCGTCTCGTAGCGCTTGGTGAGTAGATCCTGCCGCGACACGTCGTTCTGTTTCTGGCCGCGCACGTAGACCGCCACCGCCCGCGTCGCAAACTCGAACGGATCGCCGTCCCAGATCACGACGTTGGCTTCGCGGCCCGGCTGCAAGCGAGCCGATCCGGTCCGCCACACCGAAGATCTCGGCCGGCGTCTCGGTGATCGCCTTGAGCGCGTCGTCCCACGGGAGGCCATAGCCCACCGCGTTGCCGGCTTCGTAGCGAATGTTGCGGACGTTGAACAACTCTTCATCGCCGCCGCCGTTGCCGATGAGCGCCACCTGCACGCCCGCCTTCCTGAGCAGGGCGACATTGTCCTGGCGCGCGCCTAACGCACTGAACGAGATCGGAATGTTCGACATCGCGCCCGCCAACACCGGAATCTTGGCTTTGGCCAGGCGGTCGGCCACTTCCCAGGCTTCTTCGCCGCCGCCGATGATGACCTTGATGCCGAATTCTTTCTGCAGGTCGATCACCGATTGAATGTCGCTCGCCTGGTCCGCGTCGATGAGCAGCGGCACCTTGCCCTCCAGCACCGGCACCATCGCCGCGAGCCCCGCCGGACTGGCCGACAACTGGCGCGACTGGCCGCGATCGAAATCGGCGACGTGCTTCTGATAGTAGCGCGTGTCCTGGAGCAGCTCGCGCAGCTTGGCCACCACCTGGCCTTTGGCGGGGGCGCCATCGCCGCCGGCGTCGCCGATGCCCGCGATCATCGCGGCCGGCGCGCGCAGAATCATGTCGGCGCGCGTGTCGCCGTACAGGTCGATCATCGACGACTGGCCGGCAATGAGTCCGCCCACCGGCGTCGACATGACGCTGGTGACGCCGCCCTCGCGGGCCGGCGGAATCAGCACCGAGCGTGGATTGAGCCCGTCCCACGAGGCGAAGTCGGGCGTCACGCCATCGGTGCTGCGGGCGCGCGACTCGTTGGCGCCGGCGCCGAACCCGACCTCCACCAGGCCTAACTGAGTTTCCGCGTTCACGAGACCCGGCGTCACCCATTTGCCCGTCGCGTCCATCCTTCTCGGCGTCCGCGGGAATGGCGACGTTCGCGCCCACGGCGACGATCTTGCCGTCCCGAATGAGCACCGTGCCGTTCTCGATCGGCGGGCCGCTCACCGGATACACCTTGCCGCCGGTGATGGCGATCGTCTGCGCGGCGGCCGGCCGTCGCGACTAACGCTGCGACTAACGCTGCGCCTAACGCGCAGATCCCGAAGTTGAGCAGGCGTGATGGCATCACTTGGTCCCTCCCGTCGCCACATCGGGCACGAAGCCCAGCTCGAAGTCGCGTCCGCCACTGCTGCCTGTCGGATCGCGACCGGTCGAAGAGCATCGCGCCGTCGATCCACACCTTCTCGGCGCGCGTGTAGACGCTGAACGGATCGCCGGACCAGAGCACCACGTCCGCGTTCTTGCCCGGTCTCGAGCGAGCCGATCTTGTCTGTCGAGACCGAGCGCCCACGCGGGATTGATCGTCATCCACTTCATCGCGTCTTCTTCCGTGATGTTGATGCCGATCGCGCGTCCCGGCGCCATCGCCTTCGCGACTTCCTGATTCAGCCGCTGCGAGCCCGACGGATCGTCCGAGTGAATCATGACCTTGACGCCCGCCTGTCCACAGTAGCGCCATGTTCGCCGGCACCGCGTCCATCGCTTCCATCTTGAACCCGCCCCAGTCGGCCCACACCGCGGCGCCGATGCCTTCCTTCGCGAGCAGGTCGGCGATCTTGTACGCCTCGACGCCGTGATGGAACGCGCGGATCTTGTAGCCGAACTCGTGCGAGATGTCGATCATCTGCGCCATCTCGTCGGCGCGATAGCAGTGCATTGTGCGACGAGGATGTTGCCGCGCAGCACCTCGGCCAGCGTCTCGAGCCCCAGGTCGCGCGGCGGCGGATCGCCCTTGCGGTTCGGCGAGCCACTTGTCCCACTTGCGGCGATACGCTTCCGCCTTGATCCACGCCGCGCGATAGCCGGCCACGTTGCCCATGCGCGTCTGCGGGCCGCCGCGTCGCGCGTACACGCGCTTGGGGTTCTCGCCGCACGCCATCTTGAGGCCGTACTTGGCGCCGGGGAACTTCATCCCCTGCACCGTGCGCGACGGCACGACCTTGAGGATCGCGCTGCGTCCACCGAACAGATTGCCGGATCCCGGCAGGACCTGCAGCGTGGTCACGCCGCCCGCGAGATCGCGCGGGAACTGCGGATCCTGCGGCCACACCGAATGCTCGGCCCACACGTAGCGGCGTCGCCGGATTCACGAGCTCGTTGCCGTCGCTGTTGCGACTCGACCCCCGGCGCGGCGTAGACGCCGAGGTGCGAGTGCACGTCGATGATCCCCGGCGTCACGAACTTGCCCGTGCCGTCGATGACGACCGGCGACTCGCCGCCCTCGGCCTGCTTGATGGCCGGGTCGTCGGCGCTCTTGCCCACCGCCGCGATTTTGTTGTCGCGCATGAGCAGCGCGCCATTCACGATCCGCGGTCCCACGGCCGTGAAGATGGTGACGTTCTCGATGAGCGTCGGCTTGGACGGAAACGGCGTGTAGGTGCTCGGGAACGGATCGGCGTTAGGCACCGAGAGGGCGCCGGGGCCGGCGGTCGATGACGGCGTCGAGTCGCTCGGACTACTGGTCGCAGTAGCGGTCGTAGCGGCGCGGGCCGGGGCGGGCGCTTGCGAGGCGGGCGCGGACTTCGCGCATCCAGCCACGGTAATCGCAAGCGCGAGGGCGAGCATGCGCATTGCTTCGCGTGACCTCCGTCATGATGGGGGGTGGTGCGGTATCGGGGGCGGAAGCTATGGGGCGACGCACAAGGTCGCCAGGGTCAGCGGCTGGGCAACAACCGCTGCGCGTTCGTTTCCAACGCGGCGCGCTTGACGCGCTCCGGAAGCGGCAGCGCCAGAAACTGATCCACGTTCTTCCGCATACTCTCGACCCCCGGACTCGGCCAGTCCGTCCCCCACAGCAATTGCGATTCGAGCTCCTCGATCCGCGGGAAATACTCGAGCAGCGACGCGCGGCGGAATCCCGGACAGATCGAGCCACACGTGCCGGTGCCGGCGCAGCACGAAGAACGCCTCCTTCATATAGAGAGGCCGGCCGCCGTGCGCCATGATGAGCCGCAGATCGGGGAAGTCGATGGCGACATTGTCCAGCTCCATCGGATTTCCATACTTGCTGCGCGCGCCCGGGAAAATGCTCGTGCCCGTGTGGACGAGCACGGGCAGCCCGCGATCCTCGCACATCTCAGTAGATAGTGGCCAACGCAGTCGAGCCCGCGCGTGTAGTCGTTCGCCGCGAACGCCTGGTGCGGCGGGTGGAGCTTGAGCACACGCGTGCCAACTCGAGCAGCCGCTCGACACCGGCGGCGGCATCGCGCGTCGTGACCGGATCGACGCCGCCGTACGGCAGCAACCGTACCGGGTCCGCCTCCGCGTAGCGCGCCGCGAACCCATTGGTGTCATCGCTGAATCCCATGATGTTGGGACTCGGGTAGTTCACCATCCCCACGCGCTGGATGCCTTGCTCGTCCATGATCGACAAGAGCATCCGCGGATCGTCCATCAGCGCGAGCAGGAAATCGAAGTGCTGCTCCTTGCCCGCGGCGCATCGTTTCCATCACCGCGGGCTTGAGCTGCCGCCACGGCTGGATATGGATGTGGAAGTCCGTGACCGCGTACTGCGGCTCGGACCCGTGCCTAACGCGCTCACTTGCCCGTGAACTGCGCCGAGCGCTTCTCGAGGAACGCGCGCACCCCCTCGGCGCGGTCGGCGCTGGCGAAGCACACCTGGAAGAGCGCGGTCTCGAGCTTGAGCCCATCGTCCAACGGCAAACTGAGCGCGGCGCGCGTCGCTTCCTTGGCCGCGGCCACGGCCACCGGACTCTTGGACGCGATCACGTCGGCGAGCGCCAGCGCGCGATCGAGCAGGGCACCGGGCTCGACCACCTCGTCCACCAGGCCTAACCGAAGCGCCTCGGCGGCGTCGATCATGTCGCCGGTGAGCATCAGCTTGAGCGCCGCGCCTGACCCGACCAGGCGCGGCAGCCGCTGCGTGCCGCCGCCGCCGGGGATGATCCCCAGGTTCACCTCGGGCTGCCCGAATCGCGCCGTCGCGCTCGCGATGCGGATGTCGCAGGCCAGCGCCAGCTCCATGCCGCCGCCCAGGCAGTAGCCGTTCACCGCCGCGATCACCGGCTTCGGACACCGCTCCACGGCGTCGAACATCGTGGGCCCGTTCATCACCCGGCACTGATCCACCGGCGTCCGCCCCTCGAACTCGCCGATGTCGGCGCCGGCGACGAACGCCTTGTCGCCGGCGCCGGTCACGACCATCACGCGCACGACGCGTTGGCTCGCGCGCGACGCAATGCGCCTCGAGGAACGCCGCGCGCACCTGGGCGTCGAGCGCATTCCGCTTCTCGGGCCGGTTGATCGTGACCAGCGCCGCCGGCCGGATCTCCAGGTACCACGCCGCCATCGCTCATGGCTCGGTCTCCCAGCGGTAGAATCCCTTGCCCGTCTTCTTGCCCAGCTTGCCGCGCGCGACCTTGTCGCGCAGGATCTGCGGGCGGCCGGTAGGTGGCGTCGCCGCAGGGTCTCGTGCAGATACTCGGCGATCGCGAGCCGCACGTCGAGGCCGACCAGGTCGGTCAGCTCGAGCGGGCCCATCGGGTGGTTGTAGCCCAGCTCCATCGCGCGGTCGATGTCCGCCGCGCTCGCCACGCCCTGCTCGAGCATCCGCATCGCCTCGAGGCCGAGCACGACGCCGAGCCGGCTCGACGCGAAGCCGGGCGAGTCGCGCACGACGATCGGCTCTCTTGCCGAGCCGCCGCGCGAACGCGCGCGCGCGCGTCGACCGCGCGTCGGTCGGTCGCCGTCGTGGCGCACGATCTCGAGCAGCTTCATCACGTGCACCGGATTGAAGAAGTGCATGCCCAACGACGCGCGCCGGGTGCGCGCAGCGGCCGCGGCGATCTGCGGCGATCGAGAGCGACGACGTGTTGGTCGCGAGCAGCGCGTCCGCCGGCACCACGCGCTCGAGCGCCGCGAACAACCGCTGCTTGAGATCCAGCCGCTCGGGCACCGCCTCGATGACGAGCGTCGCGTCGCGCACGCGCATTCGTCGGCCGTCGGCGCGGCGGTGAGCCGCGCGAGCGCGGCGTCGCGTCGGGCGGCGGTGAACTTGCCCTCTCGATGGCCTTCGCGACGTGCGCTCGATCTGCCGAGCGCCGCGCGTCAGCTGCGTCGGCGTCGCGCGTCGGTCAGTGCACACGCGGCATCCGGCGAGCGCCGACACGTACGCGATGCCGTGACCCATCGTGCCCGCGCCGATCACGGCGACGGCCGGCGTGGAGGCTGTCATGACGGAAGCGCCATTGCGCGCAGCGTCTGCTGCATGAGCGGAAGGTGGTCGGTGCACATCGCGTCCACGCCCAACGACGCCAGCTCGGCGGCGCGTTCGGTGCGATTCGACGGTCCAGGCGATGATGCTGGCCGCCGGCGCCGTGCACCGCCGCGACCAGTCGCCGCGTCGATGAGATCCCTCCTGCCACGCGTCGAGCGCGTCCGCGGCGCGCATGGCCGCTGCCACGGCGTCCAGCGGGCGATCGAACAGAATCCCGCCGCGCAGCTCGGGCGCCAACGCGCGCGCGCCGACGAACGGCGTCGTGATCGAAGCTGTGCACGGCGCATCGCCGGGGTTGGGCGACGTCCGGATGACATCGATCGTGGCGCGCCTCGACGCCCGCGCCCTTGAGCTCCACGTACACCTCGGCGCGGTCGCGCACCGCGGCAGCACCTCGGCGAGCGTGGGAATCAGCGCCGTACCGCGCACCGCGAAGCCCTGCAGCTCGGCGAACGTGAGCGCGTCGATCCGTTTCCCCGTTAGGCGACCGCTCGGCGCCGCGGCCCGCGGCACCTCGTCGTGGTGGACGACGACGACGCCGTCCTTCGTGGCGTGCACGTCGAGCTCGACGCCGTCCGCGCCCAGCTCGAGCGCGCGCATGAACGCGGCGCAGCGTGTTCTCCGGCCGCTCGCGCGGCGCGCCGCGGTGGGCGATGAGCAGGGGCCGGTCCGGCGCGACGGCGCGCCGGACCCGTGACCAACCGCGTTAGTCGTCACTCTTCTTCGGCTCGATCCAGTCGTTGTCCTTGAAGATCTCGCGCAAGAGCTCGCGATCGGCCGCCGTCGGCATCACCGACGCGAGATACGCCGGGTAGCCCTCGCGCGGACATCGGTTCGCCGTCCACGTTGAACGTCTGCCCTTTCGTACTGCCCGATCCGCCGGTTGAACTTGAGGTCCGGCACCTTGAGCCTGCCCTCGTGCTCCGGGATGTGCAGTGTTGAGCCGCTCGATCAGCCCTTGCGATCTCCTGCCGGTACAGCTCGCGCGCGTCCTCGTTGAGCTGCGACGGATCGGGCGACTGCTGGATTCTCCCGCTCGTCGAACCGGCCCTTGAGCCCCCACGACGTACGCCCAGTGCGCGCGACGACGAGTTGTCGGTGCCGAACAGGTCGAACGCCGTCGGAATCCACTTGTTGAAGAAGCGCTGGATCACCTCGGGCGGCATCCGGCCGGCCTTGACGATGCGCAGCAGGCCGTTGTTGCCCGGTGCCCAGGTGGAACGACTCCTCCTTGAGCATCGGCCCCATCGAGCGGGCCAGCGGATGCGAAGGCCGACGTCGACAGCATCTTGAGCTGGAACTTGCCGTCCCGGTCGATGAACTGGGTGTAGGTGAAGAAGTCGAGCCAGTTGTCCACGATCTCGTTGAAGGAGCCGAGCAGCCGCTCGCCCTCGTCGGCGCGGCGCTCGAGCAGCTTCTGCGGCCTCGCGCTTGCCCTCGTCGCCGAAGTGCGCGCACGAGCAGGTACGACATCTGCCAGCCGTGCCGCATCTCCTCCGCTCATGACCCGCATCAGAGGCGAAGAGGTCGTAGTCGCTGGGCGCGTTCTGCGAGCAGCTCCCGCTGCTGCTCCACCGAGGCGAATTCGGTGTCGCCCTGAAGACGATCAGGTTGAGCAGCGCGTCGCGGATCCGCTGGTCGGGGATGTGCATCAGCGTCGGCCACTTGCGCTGGCCCTTGTAGTGGCCGAACTCGATCTCGGGCACGTCCGGGTCGCCGAACTTGGCGTCGAACTTGAAGTCCTTGAGCTCCGCGGCCTCGAGACCGATGTCGAATCCTGCCAGTACCTGAAGAAGTCGATCCAGTCGTCGAAGTTCGTGATCTTCGTCAACGCCATGGCGTCATGCTCCTCGAAAACTGCGCCTGGCCCATGCCTAACGGCAGGCCGAATCACCGGCCGGCCGCCGAACGCCGGGCGTCTTTGTCCAGGAACGCCGCCATGCCTTCTGTCGCGTCGCTGCTTCGAAAACATCGGAGCTGGCGTGTCGCGCTCGAGTCCAGCATGTCGGGCAGCGAGCGTGTCGAGCCGCTGCGTACACCGCGCGCTTGGCCAGGCCACGGCGAGCGCCGGCTAGGCCGGCCAGCGTCGCGCCAGCGCGGCGTCTCGCGCGCCAACGTATCGTGCCGGGACCACCCGGTTGAACAGCCCCAGCGCGAGGCACTCGGCGGCCGGCGATCATCTCGGCCCTCCAGAACAGCTCCAGCGCTCGGCCGGCCCACCAGGCGGGGCAGGAAATAGCGTCGCGCCCCAGTCGGGATGCAGGCCGAGTCCGGTGAAAGTCTGGCCGAGTGACGCGCGCTCGCGCGGCGATGCCGGAGTCGCAGGCCAGCGCGAGGTTCGGCGCCGCCGCCGGCCGCCGCGCCGTTCACGCTGCCGATCACCGGCTTCGGCGACGCGCGCAGCATGGTCACCAGCGGCGTCCGGCCTCGACCAGCCGCCATCGCCGTCTCGTCGCGCGCCGCGATGCAGCTCCGACATGTAGCCGATGTCGGCGCCGGCGCAGAAGGCGCGGCCGGCGCCGGTGAGCACAATGCACCCGCACCGCGGGATCGTGCTCGAGCTCGCTCGAGCGCATCGGCCAGCTCGCGCGCGCATGGCGCGTCGAACGCGTTGAGCTTCTCGGGCCGGTTGAGCGTCAGGGTCCCGATGCCGTCGCGACGCGCTCGACGAGGACTGAGCGTCGTAGCTCATCCGCGCGCGCTCCACGATCATCGCGATGCCCTGGCCGACGCCGATGCACATCGTGGCCAGGCCGTAGCGGCCACCGGTGCGCCGGAGCCGTGGAGCAGCGTCGTGAGGATCCGGGCGCCCGACGCGCCCAGCGGGTGGCCCAGCGCGATGGCGCCGCCGTAGATGTTGACCCTGGCCGGATCGAGCCCAGCTCGCGGATGCAGGCGATCGCCTGCGCCGCGAACGCTTCGTTGAGCTCGACCAGATCGATCTCCGCGATGGCCGAGCCCGGCGCGGGCCAGCGCCTTCCGCGTGGCCGGCACCGGCCCGATTCCCATCACCGTCGGATCCACTCCCGCCACCGCCGACGCGACGATCCGCGCCATGGGCTTCAGCCCGCGCGCCGCGATCGCCGCTTCCGCCATCACGAGCAGCGCGCCGCGCCGTCGTTGATCCCGCTCGAGTTGCCGGCGGTGACCGTGCCGCCCTGGTGAGAAGGCCGGCTTCATGCTTGCGTCAGCGCCTCGAGCGTCACCTCGGGCGCGGGGATGCTCGTCCGTGCGACACGACGGTCGCGTCGCCGCGTTGTCCGGGACACCGGCACCGGCACGATCTCGTCGTCGAAGAGGCCGTCGGCGCATGCGCACTGCGGCGCGCCGCTGGCTCTCGAGCGCGAACGCATCCTGCTCGCTCGCGCGTCATGCCGTACTCGCGCGGCGACCTTCTCGGCCGTTTCGCCGAGCGAGATGGTCCACTCCTTCTTCATCCGGGGATTGGTGAACCGCCAGCCGACCGTGGTGTCGGCCGATCGGCGGCGGCGTCGCGGTTCCAAGGCCTCCCGACTTGAGCATCACGTACGGCGCGCGGTCATGCTCTCGACGCCGCCGGCGATGAACACATCGCCCTCGCCGGCCTTGATCGCCTGCGCCGCGCTGGCGACCGCCTGCAGGCCGGAGCCGCACAGCCGGTTCACCGTCTGCCCGGGCACCTCGACCGGCAAGCCGGCCAGCAGCGCGCCATCCGCGCGACGTTGCGGTTGTCCTCGCCGGCCTGGTTCGCGCAGCCGAGGATCACGTCGTCGATGCGCGTGCGGATCGAGCCCGTCGCGCTCGACCACCGCGCGGATACGCCCGCGCGCGAGATCGTCCGGCCGAACTCGGCCAGGGCGCCGCCGGCGCGTCCGACGGGAGTGCGGAGTGCAGTGATGATGACGGGATTCATAAGGCATGGAAGCGCTCGCGGGTCGCTCGCTGGGGGAAGCGCTGCGCTGCTGGAAGCGGGCGCTCGAGCGCCCTGGGGGAAGCGCCCTCCGGGCTGAGGGGACGGCCTTTTCCCGCAGGCGGCATGGCCGCCGCTTCCCCCAGCGCAGCGCTTCCCCCAGCGAGCGACCCGCGAGCGCTTCTCCCGGGTTCACGACAGTTCCACCCACACCGTCTTGATCTGCGTATATCCGTCGAGCGCGTCGCGCCCAGCTCGCGGCCGAAGCCGATTGTTTGTAGCCGCCGAACGGCGCGCCGGCGTCGTAGATGTTGTAGGTGTTGATCCAGACCGTGCCGGCGCGCATCGCACGCGCGGTGCGGTGCGCCTTCTCGATGTCCCGGTCCAGATGCCGGCGGCCAGGCCGTAGATCGAGTGGTTGGCGAGCGCGAACGCCTCCTCGAGCGTCTCGAACGGCATCACGCCAGCACCGGGCCGAAGATCTCCTCGCGCGCGATCGTCATCTCGGGCTTCACGCCGTCGAAGATCGTCGGCTCGACGAAATAGCCCTTGCCGTTCACCGGTGCACGCGCTTGCCGCCGGCGACGAGCGTCGCGCCCTTCCTTGCGGCCGCTCTCGATGTAGCCCAGCACGCTCTCCATCTGCGCCTTGGACACGATCGCGCCCATCGCGGGTCTTCGGATCGAGCGGGTCGCCGGGCACCAGCTTCTTGGCGCGCTCGACGCAGCTTCTCGACGAACTGGTCGTGACCGTCGGCTTCCACGAGCAGGCGCGAGCCGGCGGCGCAGACCTCGCCCTTGCCGTAGAAGATGCCCGTCTGCGCGCCGCGCACGGCGGCGTCGAGGTCGGCGTCGGCGAAGACGATGTTGGGCGACTTGCCGCCCAGCTCCAGCGAGATCCGCTTCACGTGCTCGGCGGCGTCGCGCATGATCGCGCTTGCCGACCTCGGTCGATCCGGTGAACGCGATCTTGTCCACGCCGGGGTGCTCGACGAGCGCCATGCCGGCCACGCGGCCGCCGCCGGTCACGACGTTGAACGACGCCCGGCGGGCAGCCCCGCCTCGAGCGCACAGCTCGGCCAGGCGCAGCGCGGTGAGCGGTGTCTCTCGCGCCGGCTTGAGCACGACGGTGCAGCCGCACGCCAGCGCCGGCGCGACTTCCACGCCGCGAGCTGAGCGGGAAGTTCCACGGCACGATGGCGCCGACCACGCCCACCGGCTCGCGCAGCGTGTAGGTGAAGAAGGGCCGTCCACGGGCATCGTCTCGCCGCTCGATCTTGTCCGCCCAGCCCGCCGTAGTAGCGGAGCGTCTCGGCGGTGACGGCGAACGTCGATCTTCGGACTCGAAGATCGGCTTGCCGTTGTTCGAGCGTTTCGAGCCGCGCCAGCTCGTCCTTGTGCTGGAGGCAGAGCTCGCCTAACCGGTAGAGCATGTGCCCGCGCGACCGCGCCGACAGGTTCCGCCACGCGTCGCTCTCGAACGTCTTGCGCGCCGAGTCCACGGCGCGGTGCACATTGGCCACGCCGGCCTCGGACACCTGCGCGATCGTTTCTTCCGTCGCCGGGTTCACCACCCCGAACGATTTTC
>CAVPDN010000002.1:0-417568 GCA_963702675.1 uncultured Gemmatimonadaceae bacterium | reverse complement strand
GCCAAGCAGCACGACTCCACCAATCCCCAGTGCGTCGGCGTCATCGGCGGCCGCGAGGTGGGTCGCGATGCGGCCGCCCATCGATTTTCCGCCGATGAACACAGACGGCCGATCGAAGTGGTCACGCGCGGTTGCGATCGCCGCGCGGTAGCAGGTCTCGAGCTTCTCCGTCCGATCCGGCACGCGCCGCCGCTGCTCGGTATACAGGAAGTTAAACGTGAGGACGTCGATGCCTCGTTCGGCGAGGCCGCGCGCGAAGCCGGTGATGAATGCGCTCTGCTGTCCAGCGCCGGCACCGTGCGCCAGCACGAGCGTGGCGTTCGCGGACCGATCCGCGGCTCGATAGGCAAGCGCACTGGTACGCATGCCTTCGCCGATTTCAATCCTCAGCTGATCAGGCACGCCCATGTTCGTGTTCCGTATCGTCAAGCTTGTCGCGACCCCTCGCCCGAACTATGGTTACACCGCGAGGAGGACACCATGTTTCTTGTGAGAGACATCATGTACTGCAAGCCGGGCCAGGTTCGTCCGATGGTGCAGAAATTCCCGGCGTTGAGCAAGCTCGGACAGCAGATGGGCATGGGCACCATGCGCGTCATGACCGACGTGCTGCGCCGAACGCTACTGGACCGTCGTCGCCGAGACGGAAGTCAAAAGCATCGAGGAGCATGCCGAGATGGCGCGCAAATCGATGGCCGACCCGCGCATTCCAGGAAGCGATGAAGGGATATCACGATCTGATCGTGAAAGGTCGGCGCGAGATCTATCAGCTCGAGAACTGAGTCAGTCGGTAGCAGGTATGCAGGTTACAGGGGCGGTCCAGGTATCAGGATCGAACCTGCCAACCTGTCCAGATCTGTCCCCTGCCGACATTCAGAAGATCGCCAGCGGATTGACCGGCGATCCCGTCCCGCCTTCGACCGGCAGCGGCGCGAACGTGATCAGGAACTCGTAGCGGTTCAACCGTCGCGCCGTCTGCGACCGCCTGCTCCAGGTCCAGGCACTCGACGATGTTGATGCCCATCCAGTTGAGGACGGCGACGTGGATCGGATTGCGCATGCCCTCCCAGCCCGGTCGCGGATTCCAGTCGATGTTGAAGTCGTGGCCGATGAACGCCGGCAGCCGCTCGTGCATCCAGGGAATCGTGTCGGCGTAGTAGCCCGCGACCTGGCCGGTCCACGGGCCGACCGCCGCGCGCCTCTTCCAGCGGCCGATGTAGAGCAGCGGGATGTCGCCCGGGCCGATCTTCACGCCCGACTTCTTCTCCCACGCTTCGAGATCCGCGCGCGTGATCGGCATCGCCGGGTCGACCCAGTCGACGCCTTTCAGCTGCGCGATGTCGTACAGGACGGCGCGCGTCGTGATGCCGTCCTTCCAGTTCATCACGCTGCCCTTGACGCATCCGGTCTCCGGCGTCATGTTGTCCTTGCACGGGCACGCCGTTGTACATCTGGCCGTTCTCGAAGAAGTGGCACCAGCGTGTCGATGTGCGCCACGGTCTGCCCGTGGTAGCTGACCTGATAGTTGTCGGTCGTGCCGCCGTCGGTGATGCCGTTGCGTCGTCGCGATGGAACACGCCGTGCGGCGCCGACGTCGGCCGCGACCTGCTGCGGCTCGGCGTGCGCGAGCGACACGACGATGCCGCTCTTCACCAGCTTCATCGCGCTCTGCACCTTCTGCGGCGTGATCAGGTTCGTCGTGCCCTTGCTCTCCTGCCGACCGGCGCCCACTTGCCCCAGGTCTTGAAGTCCTTCCGCCACTGCTCGTCCTGCTGCCGCATCGCAGCGGTGTCGGCGGGAGGCGGCCCGGCCGGCTGCGCCGCGGGCGCCTGTGCGGCGGGCGCGGCCTGGCCATGCACGGCCAACCGAAATCCGCCGGCGACCCCAGCGACCAACACTCCTGTACACACGACGATCGCGCTCAGTCGTCTCATGGAGCCTCCGTCGAGAAGTTGGCGCGATTCTACTGCGGGGCGGGCGCCGTCAAGATCACGGAGATTGTACAAAACCACGAAGCTCACGAATAACACGAAGCTCGCACCTTCGTGTCCTTCGCGTCCTCGGCAGCCTAATTGAGTGCGCGTTCCGATCGACGTGAGTGATCTGGAACGCGAAGCCGCCCGGAACCGCCACTGGGGTCAGCGCATAGCTCGAACGTCCGTGCCGCCCGACGACGGTCCAGCCCGTCGCGGTGCCGATGGCCGACCCCGATGATCACGTCGCTCAGGAAGTGCACGTTGTCGTGCAGCCGCGATGTCGCCACATAGGTCGCGATCACCATCGCCGGCACCGACATGCGATAGCCGAAGTGGCGCTCGATGACCGACGCCGCCGCAAACGCGCTCGCCGCGTGTCCGGACGGGAACGCGCAGCAGGAGCCGTCCGGACGATCGCGCCGGCACGCGTACTTCGTGGCCGCACGAAGGCCTGCGACACGATTTGCGCTCGAAGCAGGTCGAACCCCATGTGAGACCACTTGTTCGTCCTCGGCGAAGTGCCTCGACGGCGGCGCCGCCGGGTCGGACGCGACGACGTAGCGGCCGATGACGTAGAGGCCGATCGCGACACCGGCCTGTGTCGGCGCCGCGCCAACGATCTTTCCCGGCGCCCAGAACCATTTCGCCGATTTCTTTCCGACGAGACGCGCGTTCACGTCATCGTCGACGGGGTGCGCCAGCAACGCGCCCTCCAGCGCCGATGCCGAGGATCACCCATGTCGAACGCCGCCGTGGGAACGACTTGAAGTCGGCCCACGTGATCGCTCGCCAGTGCCTTGAAGCCTGTCTTGCGGGGGCGGCGTATTGTACCTCGGCCTTGGCGGCTGGTGCGCGGCGATCAACCGACGTGGCCAGCGTGCCCTGATCGGCCGGCGCGGCGCGTGTCCTGGCCGGCGGCCGCTGCAACAGGTGCGGCGTCGTTCGACGACGACATCGTTGAACGCGCGGCCGATCAGTACGCCGTGGACACCTGCTGTCGACTGCTGCGCATGCGCGAAGGCCGGGAAGACCGAGTATCAATGTAAGTACGGCGAGTATCAGAAAATGTCTGATTCTCATTGACCCACCTGTCCTCAAAGGTCCGCCTAACGGCGGACCGCACCGTCGCAATCCGCATTCCAAGCTCCAAACGGACGAGGTGGACGAGGCGATCGGTCAGTACTTGTCCAATTCCGAAAGATCACGGCGCCGATCAAACCTGACCGCGCGATGGCGCGCCGGTCGGGGCCGCTGCGTCGATCACCTGACAACAGTTGGTACCCTTGTGCCACGAACTCGCTCTCGATCTGTGCCTGCCGCGTAAGACAATCCATGAGGTCGGGGCATTCGTAGGCAGCGCGCGCCTGTCCAGGGCCGAACACGTGCAGCCGTGCGTCCGGCCCGGGAAAGGCGATGCGGGACACAGCATTGATTGTTTGCCCAGGGTGTGGATCCACGTCCGATCACGCCGGAGCAGCGTCGCCTCGATGGCCTTGATCAGCTGATCCGGCGTGACCGGCTTGCGGATGCACAACGGCCGCCGGGCAGAGGCAGGAATCTTCGGGCAGGCCGGTGACGACGATGATCGGAACGCGGTCGGCGCGGCGGCGCGCGCGAATCTCGTCGTACAGCACAGTTCCCGGCACGCGCGGCAGATCGAGATCGAGCACGATCACGTCAGGACGCGACTGATCGAGGTAGTGAAGCGCGTCGAGGCCGTCTTCACACGCGTGAACAACGAAATTCGAGAGACTCAGCGTCACGCGATAGAGGTCACGCAGACACCGCGTTGTCCTCGACGACCAGGAGGAGGGGACGTCCGAGGCATTCGGGAAGTCGTGGAACGGACTTCAACATTTGTTCCATCCTTTTTTCCGGCGCCGCGGCCGAATCCGTTCTTCGCTGAAAAGGTTACGAGGACTTTCTTGCGGTAGTGGTTAGTGGTTGGTGGTTGCGGTGGGCCCGAACCCCACCAGACCACTAACCACTAACCACCAACAGGACGTCAGAAGGTCAGCCGGAAGCCGAGTTGCAGACGTCCGCGGTGCGTACGCGAGGTTCGAGCTCGCGTTCGGCTGCCCGTATCTCGGGCTGCTCTCCTGCAGCGTGTACGAACCGTAGTTCGCGCGGTTGAACATGTTGAACACTTCCGCGATCAGATCGGCCGAGCGGCGGCCGCCGAACCTGAGCGACTGCTGGAGCCGCATGTCGACGCGGTGCACCGGCTTGCCGACGAAGTCGTTGCGCGGAACGATCGTCCCGTCCGGGCGCAGCCGCGCGGTGCCGGTCGCGCCGATGCCGCGCAGGTCGCCGCCGTACTGGTCGCCTGCCGCTCGCCGGAGCCGTAGAAGTACAGGCCGCTGACCTGGAAGCCGCCGCGCGACCTGCCAGATGCCGTTGAACACCGCGCGATGCCGCTGATCGGTTGACGGCCAGACCGTACTCGCCGCCCGAAGTCGGTTGCGACGGGGAACGTCACCTGCTTGATGCCGCTCAACGGAGCCGGCTCGCCGTCGCGCAGCGCCGAGAGCGTGTAGGTCAGCGCTCCCTGCCAGCGGTGGCTGAAGCGCTTGGTGAAGGCCGTCTGCAGCCCGTGGTAGTTCGACCAGCCGGTGAACATCTGCTCGCCGACGACGCCCCAGTCGGGAAACGCGCGGGTCGCGCGGTTCGAGAACGGATAGGGCGCCGGTCGCCGGGTTGAAGGTGATGTTGGCGTTGTCCTGGAGCACCTTCTCGTCGCGGCCGCGGGTGTAGACGTAGTCGGACTTCGACTGACATGTCCGCGCCGAGTCTGACGCTGGAACCCGATCGAGCTCTGCCAGTCGTGCGTGAGGTGCGAGTACTCCGCCTGCGGCGCCTGTTCGGCGGCGGCGCGGTCCAGGCAACCCGGCACGTTGCTCACGTAGCAGAAGCGCGGCAGCGCCTGCTCGTAGGTCGGGCAGCGGCCCGTTGAACGGATTGGCCGCGAAGTCGGGCCCGCCGTCGTTGGTGAACTGCAGGAACGCCACCGACAGCGACCGGCTCGACATCGTCCAGTTGCTGGCGATGACGTCGGCGTAGTACATGCCGGAGCCGCCGCGGAGCACCGTCTGGTCGTTGACCGTGTACGCGAAGCCGAGACGCGGCTGGATGTTGTTCGGCGTCCTGCGGACGGTCCGGCTTCATCCACGGCTCGAGGCGCGACCCAGTTCTGGCGAACGCATCCCAGATCAGGTCGTAGCGCACGCCGAGGTTCAGCGTCAGCTTCTGCGTCATCTGCCAGTCGTCCTGCACCCACGCGGCGTACTTCGGCACGTCGAACGGCAGCTTGTTCTGGCCGACGCCGATCGTGTAGGTCGCGCACGTTCGGCGAGATCGCCGCGAGGTTCCACGTGTCGGCGTTGAACGGATCGGGGAAGCAGCGACTCGATGTTGGCCGGAACGGCGCCCTGGCGCGCGTCGATGATGCCCCATGCAGTTGGCGCAGTTGACGAACTTCTTGTCCAGCAGGAATTCGCCGCCGGCCTTCAGGTCGTGGCGCCCCTTCGCGTCGTACGAGAAGGTGAAGTCGTCGCGGAGCGGACCAGATGTTCTGCAGCTGATAGCGCGGGATAGTTCGCGTTGCCGGCGATCGAGAAGCCGCTGAACGTGATGCGCGGCGAGCCGGTGGTGATGCCGTCGGCCGCCTGCCAGTGATGCGACCACGTCGTCAGGTTCGCGTTCTTGAAGCCGAAGCCCGGCGTAGCCCACGCTGGACCTGGTTGATCGCGCGGTTGCTGATGCACCTGCGTCAACTGGCCGACGAGCGCGTCGGTGAACTGCTCGGTCGTGCCGGTGCCGGCGGGATGGTTGGCGCCGAGGTCGTCGAACGGCTGCCAGCGGCTTCGACAGGTTGCCTTTCACATCAGGCGGCTCTTCGACGACAGCTCGTAGTCGAGGCGCACGCTCGCCAGCTTGACCGACTCTGATGCCCGTCAGCGCGATGTTGAACGCCGGATACGGCGTGTTCCAGAACGTCGTCAGCGGCTCGTGCTCGTACTCGTAGTTGCCGAAGTAGTGCAGCCGGTCCTTGATGATCGGGCCGCCGAACGTCGCGCTGTACTGCTGGTTCTTGTAGCGGCACGACGCGGTTGAGCACCGGGTCCGGCGCGTTCCACTGCGAGTCGCGGAAGTTGCCGCCGAACATGCCGGTCAGCTGGTTGGTGCCCGACTTGGTGATCGCGTTCACCTGCACGCCGGACGAGCGGCCCTGCGTCGCGTCGAACCGGTTCGAGATGAACTGGAACTCCGCGATCGCGTCGCGGCTGAAGCGCGGCTGGCCGCCGGTGCCGAGCTGGCCGGTCACCTGCTGGCCGTCGACGTTGAGCTGGAACTCGCGCAGGTCGCGCCGCGCGGTGCGATCCTGCACCGGCGCGCCGCCCGTCGCGGTCGTGCGGTTGCCCGGGCGCGAGCAGCGCCAGCGCCATCCAGTTGCGGCCCTGCACGGGCAGCTCCGACATCTGCCGCGGATCGATGTTGCCGCCGAGGCTCGAGCCGGCCATGTCGATCAGCGGCGCTTCGCCGGTGACCGTCACCGTCTCCTGCAGCGTCGACGGCGCCATCTGCAGGTTGAGCGACGGCGTTCTGGCCGACCAGCAGCTGAACGCCGCCGCGCGTGACCGTCGTGAAGCCCTGGAGTTCGGCCGTGATCGACGTAGCTCGCCGATGCGCACCGGGAGCCGGAAGACGCCGCGTCCGTCGGTCACGCCCGACGAACCTGTTTCCGGTCGCCTGGTGGACCGCGGTGACCGTGACGCCCGGCAGCACGCCGCCGGTCGAATCGGTAATCGTGCCGCTCAGCGTCGCTTCCTGCGCGAAGGCGGTGAGGGGAAGTGCGAGCAGTGCGCCGAGCAGGAACGTCGTGAACACGCGCGAAATCATGGACCCCTCCTGCGATCGATTGCGGGTAACCTGACGCGGAGAGTCAGCGGCTTAGCTGGTCTCGCCGGAGGCGGAGAGTTGACGCACTCCACCCTTGACTCCGGGCCGAATCCCTCTATGAAAGGGGCCGCAGGAGGGCGAGCATGAGAACGTGGCACCTGACAGTTGCGGCGGTCGTGGCGGCGGTGGGGCGTTTGGCGGTCACGACGACTGCGCAGCAGCAGCGCCGCTGAATCGCGCGACATGACGCTTCTCGGGTCCAACGATCTGCAGGCGCGCAGCGCCTATCAGCCGATCATCCAGAAGCAGGGCAATCGCTAGATCGCCTACATCGGGCATCACGCCGGCTCGATGCCGAACCTGCTCACCGGCAAGTTGGAGGACAACGGCACGTCGGTCGTCGACGTCACCAACCCCCGGCAGCCGAAATACATCGCGCACATTCCCGGAGGCGGCGAGGCGCAGGGCCCCGGCCAGGCGCAGATGGTGCGTGCCTGCAGCGGGCTCCCGAAGGCCGACAGGAACAAGTCGTTCCTGCTTCGCACGCTCGGCACCACCGGACATGAAGTCTGGGATGTGACGACGCCTGAAAAGCCGACGAAGGTCTCGACCTATCGTCAGCGGGCTGAAGGACACGCACAAGAGCTGGTGGGAGTGCGACACCGGCATCGCGTATCTCGTCGGCGGCGATCCCGCGTGGCGCACGCCGCGCATGACGAAGATCTACGACCTCAGCGATCCCGCGCACCCGGTCTTCATCCGCGACTTCGGCCTGCCCGGCCAGCAGCCCGGCGCGACCATGAATCCGGTGCCGACCGAGCTGCACGGGCCGATCTCGATCGGCCGAAAGTCGAATCGCGTCTACTTCGGCTACGGCACGGGCCGCTACGGCGTCGTCCAGATCGTCGATCGCAAGAAGCTGCTCGAGGGGCCGAAGGAGCCGACCGACGCGAACCTCCGGTATCCGGTCGATCGGGCAGCTCGATCTGCCGATCGACGCGGGCGCGCACACGGCGTTTCCGCTGATGCACATGTCGCTGCCGGATTCACGCAAGCAGAACATCCAGCAGGTCATCACCGAACACCGCGGCTGGCGACGCACGACGTTCGCGCCGGACCGCTTCACGGCCGGGCGTCGATTCGGCGCGCTTGTGTTCGGTCTCTACGGTATGTCGGCGCTCGTCCTCTCGATCATCGGCCTCTACACCATGTTGGCGTACTCGGTGAGCCAGCGGCGCCACGAGTTCGGCGTCCGCCTGGCGTTAGGCGCGCGGCCGGCCGATCTGCGTCGTCTGGTGGTCCGTGAGGCGCTGGTCATGGCCCTCGCCGGGATCGCCTCGGGCGCCGTGGTGGCGCTCTGGGCGAGCCGCGTGCTCGATAGTACGCTCTATGGCATCCCCCACATGGATGCGGTGTCGTTGGTGGCCACCGAGGTCCTTTTGTTAGGCATCGCGCTGCTCGCGTGCGTGGCACCCGCCCAGCGGGCGGCGCGCGCGACGCCGCTCGAGGTGCTCCGCACCTCCTGAGCCGCCGCGCCGCGTGCGCTCAGTCCGCGCGCATCGCGATCGCCGGATCGATCGACACCGCGCGCCGCGCCGGGACCGCGCACGCCAACACGGCCGTGCCCAACAGCACGACCGCGCCGGCGATGAACGACACGGCATCCGTGTGCGCCACGCCGTACAGCATCTTGGTGAGCAGCGACGTCGCCCACAGCGACGCTCCCAACCCGATCGCCCCGCCGATCACCGCCAGCGTCACGCCCTGGCGCACCACCGCCCGCCCCACGTCGCGCCGGCTCGCGCCTAACGCCATGCGGATGCCGATCTCGCGCGTCCGCTGCGCCACCGCGTAGGCCATCACGCCGTACAGGCCGACCGCGGCCAGCACCAATGCCAACACGCTGAACACGCCCAACAACAACATTGTGAAGCGTTCTTGCGCGATCGACCCGGACATCGCCTCGGCAACGCTCGACACGTCGGGCTGCGGCAGCGTGGGATCGGTTTGCGAGACCATCGCGCGCAATGCCGCGATCGGTTGCGCCAACCCGTTCGTGCGGATCAGCAGCGTCGGGTTGAAGTGCTCCGACGCCGCGGCGAACAGCATGCGCTGGCTGGGATCGCTCGTTAGGCCAAAGACGCGGGAATCCGCCGCCACGCCCACCACGGTGTACCAGTCGCCCGATCCGTCCTCGTTCAGAAGCCGCAGGCGGCGGCCGATGGGCGACTGGCCCGGCCATTCCTTGTGCGCCATCCCCTCGTTCACCACGACCTGCGCGGCCGCTTTCGACGTGTCGGTGAAGCTCGTCCCCTGCACGATCGGCAGGCCCAACACACGGAAGTAGTTCGCCTCCGTTCCATCGTAGTTGATGAATGACGTCGTGCCCGGAGCCGGCGGCGCGCGGCCTTCCACCTGCAACGCACCCATGTAAAAACTCTGGGCGGGCGGCGCTGCGTCCGCGATGACCACATCGCGCACACCGGGCAGGTGCCGGACGCGTTGCTCGAGCTCGCGCATGGCCATCGTTCGCCGATGCATCTCGGCCTGCGTCGTGCGCACCATCGGAATCGTGAGCGCGTACAAGCCGGCGGGCTGAAACCCAGGATCCAATGTCTGCAGGTGGATCAGGCTCCGCACCAGCAGCACCGCACCGACCAGCAGCGTGGCCGAGACGGCCATTTCGCTCACCACCAGCGCGGACCGCGTCCGCCGCTGCCGCGCCGTATGCCCAACGGAACGCGCGCCGCCCTTGAGCGCATCGTGCGCCGCGTACCGGCCGCCGTGCACGGCGCCTACGATGCCGAACACGATACCCGTCACCACGGCAATGGCGACGGCGAGCGCCAGCGTCCCGCCATCAAGGCGCACGTCGGCCAGCTCGGCGAGTCCCGCCGGGCGGAGCGCCTCGAGCGCTTGCACGGCCGCCCATGCCACGCCGACACCGGCCGCACAACCCGCCCCGGCGAGCACGAGGCTTTCCGTGAGCAGTTGGCGCACGAGACGCGGACGGCTCGCGCCTAACGCAGCGCGGACCGCCATCTCGCGCTCCCGGTTAGCCGCGCGCGCCAACAGCAGGTGCGCGACGTTGACGCACGCGATGAGCATGACCAGCGCCACGGCGCCCGTCAGCAGCATCAACGAGTCGTGGATGCTGGTGAGTTGGCCGGGGCGCATCAGCACCGTCTTGTAGTGCACGGGTTCCGGGGCCGGCGCCGCCCCGGCCGCCGGCCCCGGCCGCGCAGCCCGGGACGCATACTCGGCGCGCGCCGTGATCGAGTCGAGGCGGGTCGCGGCGTCCTTCATGCTCACACCGGGATGCAGCCTCGCGATGATCGTCGGCGCGAACGTGCTGTCATCCGACAGGTCGCGCGGGAGCCAGACGTCCGTGCCGTCGGGCGCGCCGAACGTGCGCGGGAGCCTAACGGAAGCGGGCATGACGCCGATGATGGTGTAGATCGAGTCGTCGATCGCGATCGCGCGTCCGACGACCGTCGTCGAGCTCGCGAATCGGCCGCGCCACAGGGCCTCGCTGATCATCGCCACGTGGGCGCGCTCGTGCGCCTCAGACTCGCTGAACGAACGCCCAACGAGGGGACGTCCGCCGGCGAACCGCAGGAATCCGGGCATCACCAGCGCGGCGTGCGCAACGGTTGCGCCCTCGTTCGTCCCCGATTGGCTGGCGGCGGCGGTTGCGTTCCGCGCCCGCACCAGGACATCCCGGCCGGCAAACGCGGTCATGTCGAGGAACGCATGCGACGCCTCGAGCCAGGCACGTCCCGCGCTCGCCGACGGAACGGTGAATACCTCCGATTGCGCATTGTCCCCGCCTTGCTTCGGCTGCTGCAGAATGAACACGAGGCGGTCCGCACCGGGGTACCGCAACGGGTGCCACAGCGCCGTCTCCACCACGCTGAACATCGCCGTGTTGGCGCCAATGCCTAACGCCAGCGTGAGCACGGCCACCGCCGTCCACGCCTTCTGGCGGCCGAGCGTGCGCAGCGCGAACCGGACATCCTGCCGCAGCACATCGACGAGCTCCGCCTGTGCCATCCGACGCTCCCTCCGGGTTGAGACGCTGACGCAGGCGGCGCGTGCCGCGTCCAGGCTGCCGAACCGCCGCGTCGCCGCCGCGTGGGCATCAATGGGCGACAGGCCGCGCACGAGGTAGTCCCGCTCGCGCATTGCGAGATGGAAGCGCAGCTCGTCGTCCACGTCGGAGGCGGCGTGCGGCCCCCAGAACCGCAGGTAGCGCCGCCAGGTGAACGCCCGGCGGGCGTCCGGCGCCGGCGCCTGCTGCGGATCGGGGCTCATGGGCCGTCCGTTAGGCAGAAGCCGGCGCCGTCTCCAGCACCTTCGACACCGCCCCGGCGAACCGCGCCCAGTACGCGTGCGACGCCGCGAGCTTCCGCTTCCCCGCCGGCGTCAATCGGTAGAACTTCGCCCGCCGGTTGTGCTCGGTGACGCCCCAGTCGGCCGCGATCAGCCCTGCGTCCTCCAACTTGTGCAACGCCGGATAGAGCGATCCCTCCTCCACCTCGAGCACATCGTTGGTGCACTGCTCGATCCAGCGGGCGATCCCATAGCCGTGCGCCGGCGCCCACGACAACGTCTTGAGGATCATGAGATCCAGCGTGCCCTTGAGAAATTCCGTCGGTGCGTCCGCCATGATGCCGTCCGCGTTGAGGAGCGCGCGCCGCGCGCCGTCGCCCGGGCTGAGCCTCGTTACCTAGGACACCGTGGTATATACCTCTGACTCCTAGGTAACGCAAGAGTCGCCCTGGCGGGCGTAGGTTTTCAGAGGCAACATCCAATTCACTCATCCTCTTGGAGAACCCGATGACGAGCGCCCCCGACTTCCCTGCCCCCGACATCGTGCTGATCCACGGGCTCTGGGTCACGGCCCTGAGCTGGGAACACTGGATCGAGCGATACGCCGCGCGCGGCCTTCATGTAATCGCGCGCGGCTGGCCGGGCATGGACGTCGATCCAGTGGTCGTACGGCGCGATTCGTCCTCGGTGGCCGGCCTCGGCCTCAAAGAGATCATCGACCACTTCGATCACATCGCGCGCGCGTGCGACCAGCCGCCCATTCTCATCGGCCACTCGTTCGGCGGCCTCATCGTCCAGGTGCTGCTCGACCGCGGGTTAGGCGCGGCCGGCGTCGCCATCGATCCGGCGCCGGTCAAGGGGATCATCAAACTGCCATTGTCGACGCTGCGCGTGTCGTTCCCCGCGCTTCGCAATCCGGCGAACATTCACCGCGCGCAAGCACTCTCGAGCGACCAGTTCCACTACGCGTTCACCAACACACTCACCAAAGACGAATCCGACGCCGTCTACGCGCGATACGAGGTGCCTGGTCCCGATCGCGTGCTGTTTCAAGCGGCTCTCGCCAATGTCAATCCGCATGCGCCCACACGGGTCAACTTCCGCAACGACACGCGTGCGCCGCTGCTGCTGATCGCCGGCGGGAAGGACCACATCGCGCCCGCGTCGCTCACCCGGGCGAATTACGAGCTCTACGCGAAGTCGAAGGCCGTCACCGACCTGAAGGAGTTTCCGGATCGATCGCACTTCACGATCGGCGAGCCGGGGTGGGAGCAGGTGGCCGACTACGCGCTCGACTGGGCGACGTCGCACGCGGTCGGCTACGCGGCGCACCACGCGCCGCGCGCCGTCGAGTCGCAGTCGCAACCCGGCGGCGAGGCGCCTAACCGACTGGCGTGACGCGTCCGGCGGTCAGCGCTCGAGGCGGAACTGGACCACCTGCGACATGAGCACCGGCACCGCACGGCCGTTCACCATCGCGGGCCTGAACCGGGCCGCCTCGAGCGCCCGCCTAACCGATTGCCGGAACAGCGCGTTGTCGCCATTGGGGAGCGCGATGCTCGACGCGATGACGCGTCCCGTGCTGTCGACCACGAATTGCGCCGACACGCTGCCTTCGACGCCCGCGTCGCGGAGCATGGCCGGATACACGGGCGGCGGGTTTCGGGAATCGGGCTCGGCCATCTCATCGACGGTCCGGAACACGCCGTGGCCATCCGGCGTCGGGGTGGTCGCCGACGTCCGCGCGCCGTGCGACACGCCCATATCGTTAGGCCCGGCCACCAGACTATCCCATGCCATCACCGGCACGTCGATGGTGATGGGACCCGGCCGCACGGGTGGAATGCGCGTCGGGAAGGTGGGCGCGAAATGCTGATGCGTCGCACCGCCGCGGCCGCGCGGCTGCGTCGACGGGGTGGCCGGCTGCGCCGGCGGCCGAAAGGTGGGAATCACCACTGTCGTGTGTGGTCGCACGGCGGCGACGCTCGCGCCGGTCGTCGCGTACCACGCCAGCCCGATCACCAGCGCGTGCACCCCGACGCTCACCGCCATTCCCCGCCCGTCACGCGCCCGGCTGCGCGCCGACTCCATGAGCCCGATCGACATGCGCCCTCCCCTCCGCGAACGAGTCGCTACGAGAATAGGGCGATCGGATTACGACAGCGCCGGCGCCGGCATTAACGATCGCCGCACGCCACATTACGAGTTGGTGAACGCGCTTAGCCTAACGAGCGTCCGGCTGCCTTACGCTCCGGCGCGCGCGGCCGGCGTGAACTGCTCCTCCTCGGTCGACCCGGAGAGCGCCGCCGTCGACGACTGGCCGCCGGTCACCGCGAGCAGCACCCGGTCGAAGTACCCCGTGCCGGCCTCGCGCTGGTGTTTGGTGGCCGTGTAGCCGTCCGCCTCGCGCGCGAACTCCTGCTCCTGAATGCGTACGTATGCCGGCATGCCTTCCTCATGGTAGGCCTGCGCCAGGTCGAACGTGTGATAATTGATGAGGTGCCAGCCGGCCAGCGTGATGAACTGGAACTTGTAGCCTAACGCGCCGAGCTCGCGCTGGAACGTCGCGATCGACGCCGCGTCGAGATGGCGCTGCCAGTTGAACGACGGCGAGCAATTGTACGCCAGCATCTTGCCCGGCATTTCGGCGTGGATGGCCTCGGCGAATGCACGCGCCTCGTCCAAGTCGGGCTTCGACGTCTCGAACCACAGCAGGTCGGCGTAGGGTGCATAGGCCAACGCGCGGGCGATGGTCGGCTCCATGCCGCTGCGCACCGCGAAGTAGCCTTCGGCCGTGCGCTCGCCGCTCGCGAACTCGCGATCGCGCTCGTCGATGTCGCTGGTCAGCAAGGTGGCCGCGAGCGCGTCGGTGCGGGCCACGACTAACGACGGCACGTCGCAGACGTCGGACGCCAGCCGCGCCGCATTCAGCGTGCGGATGAACTGCGCCGTGGGCACCAACACCTTGCCGCCCATGTGCCCGCACTTCTTTTCGGCGGCGAGCTGGTCCTCGAAGTGGACGCCGCTCGCGCCGGCTTCGATCATCGCCTTCATGAGCTCGAACGCGTGGATCGGACCGCCGAAGCCCGCCTCGGCGTCGGCGACGATCGGCGCCATCCAGGTGCGGCCGGCCTCGCCCTCGCTCCACTCGACCTGGTCGGCGCGGAGGAGCGCGTTGTTGAGCCGCCTAACGAGCGCCGGGACGCTGTTGGCCGGGTAGATGCTCTGGTCGGGATACGTCTGGCCGGCGAGGTTGGCATCGGCCGCCACCTGCCACCCGCTCAAGTAGATCGCCTCGAGCCCCGCCTTGACCATCTGCACCGCCTGCGCGCCCGTGAGCGCGCCGAACGTGTGGACGTAGTCCCGCTCGCGGAGCAGGTTCCACAAGCGGTGTGCGCCTAACCGGGCGAGCGAATACTCGATTCGCACCGACCCGCGCAGCCGCACCACATCCGCCGCCGTATACGAGCGCGCAATGTCGCGCCACCGCGGATTCGTCTTCCACTGCCGCTCGAGCTCGGCGGCCTGGGAGATGTCGTCGATCGTGCTCATCCGGTCGCTCCCTGAGCTGCGCCGTCGCCGTCCAACAGACGGGCGCCCGGCAGAGTGAGAAACTCGGCGAAGTCGTCGCCGAGGACGAGGTCATCCATCACGTGTGCCGCATCGCCTAACCGCGTCATGTCGGGGCGGTCGCGTTCCAGCGCCGCCACTTCGGCGGCGCGCACCGTGCGGTAGCCGTCGGCCGTCATCGCGGTGCCATCGTCCAGCGTCACGCCGTGGCGGATCCACTGCCACAGTTGGGCGCGCGAGATCTCCGCCGTGGCCGTGTCTTCCATCAGGTTGTTGATGGCCACGGCGCCGGACCCCCGCAACCAGGACTCGAGGTATTGGAGCGCCACGCTCACGTTGAGCCGAACGCCGGCCGTCGTGACCCGGCCGCCCGGCACGCGCGCGTCGAGCAACGCCACGGCGTTCTCCGGCACATCCTCCCGCTGGCGCTCGCGCTGATTGGGGCGCGTGCCTAACACAGCATCGAACACCTCCCGCACCACCGGCACCAGATCCGGATGCGCCACCCACGAGCCGTCGAAGCCGTCGCCGGATTCGCGCTGCTTGTCCTCCCGGACCTGCGTCAGCGCGCGCGCGTTCACGGCTTCGTCGCGGCGGCTCGGAATGAACGCCGACATCCCGCCGATCGCGTGCGCGCCGCGCTTGTGACACGTCTTCACCAGCAATTGCGAGTACGCGCGCATGAACGGCACCGTCATCGTCACCTGGCCGCGATCCGGAAGCACCATGTCGGGCCGATTCCGGAATTTCTTGATCATGCTGAAGATGTAGTCCCATCGTCCGGCGTTGAGTCCCGACGCATGCTCGCGCAGCTCGTACAGGATCTCGTCCATCTCGAATGCGGCGAGGATCGTTTCGATCAGCACCGTCGCGCGGATCGTGCCCCGCGGCACGCCCAACATGTCCTGCGCGGTGATGAACACGTCGTTCCACAGCCGCGCTTCGAGATGGCTTTCCATTTTCGGCAGATAGAAGTACGGCGCCCATCCGCCGCCGCGCTTCATCAGCTCGTGCACGTTCTGAAAGAAGTAGACGCCGAAGTCGAACAGGCTCGCCGACACCGGACCGCCGTCCACCACCACGCGGGGCTCCACGAGGTGCCAGCCGCGCGGCCGCACGACCAGCGTCGCGATCGCGTCGTTGAGCCGGTAGGCGCGGCCGTCCGGACCGTCGAACGCCAGCGTTCTCCGCACCGCCGCCATCAGATTCGCTTGCCCAACGGCTACGTTAGGCCAGGTGGGCGACAGCGAGTCCTCGAAGTCCGCCATGAATACGTTCGCGCCCGAATTGAGGGCGTTGATCATCATCTTCCGCTCGACCGGACCCGTGATCTCGACGCGCCGGTCGACCAGCGGCGCCGGCGCGTCGGCCACACGCCATGAGGCGGCGCGGACCGACGCCGTCTCCTTGAGGAACCCGGGTGCCTGCCCCGCGTCCAACGCCGCTTGGCGCTCGGCACGGCGCGCGAGCAGCGTCTCGCGCACCGGATTGAATCGCCAATGCAGCCGCGCCACGAACTGCAGCGCGTCCGCCGTGAGGGCGCCTTCCGCCTCACGCGGAACCGCCTCTGTCAACTCAATGCCTTCGAGAGTGCTCAGTGCCATACCACGCATCCATCCTGGTGACGTGAAAGCCGCAAGGATTCCTCTACTTGCGGCCCCTCGCCGAGCGCCCCTGGCGCCCGGCCTCATTGTATTCGCCCAGCGGGCCGTGTGCCCTGTCCGGACGGCTAGGCGGAACCGGCCCGAATGGGGTGCAAGACACGTGCTCGCCTCGACTTGGCATCCGCGTATCGTGCCGCCGGGCCGGACCGTCGGGTCGCAGCCCTGCGCACGTTCACAAAGTTCTTGTTATGTACGGCATCAATGCTTTCACACATAGCTTTACAGTTCGAGCCCGGTCCACGTAATTGAGATGGGACCCGTTATCCGCCGGAGACACATGCGCGACGACACCGTTTTGGTCATCGACGACGAGCCGCAGATTCGCCGCGTCGTGAGCAATGCCCTGCAATCCGAAGTCACGCGCGTCCTGGAAGCGTCGACCGGCACGCAAGGCATCGACGTCGCGAGCGCGGAGCGCCCATCGCTCATCGTGCTCGACCTCGGACTCCCGGACCGCGCGGGTGTCGACGTGTGCAAGGAGCTGCGCAAGTGGTCGACGGCGCCGATCGTGGTGCTCTCGGCGCGCCACTCCGATCAGGAGAAGGCGCTGTTGTTGGACACGGGCGCCGACGACTACATCACGAAGCCATTCAGCACCATCGAATTCACGGCGCGCATCCGCGCGAACCTCCGCCGCGCGCAGGCTGCCCAACTGGCGGCGCAGGTGCAGCCGATGGCGATCGGCGATCTGCAAGTGGATCTCAACGCGCGCACGCTGCGTCGCGGCGAGGCCTCGATCCACCTGACGCCGATCGAGTGGGAGTTGTTGCGCACGTTCGTGACGCAGGCCGGTCGCACGCTGACCCACCAGCAACTGTTCAATGCGGTGTGGGGACGCGCGTTCGGCGACCCGCAACAGTATCTGCGTGTGCACGTGGCGAACCTGCGCCGCAAGATCGAGCAGGATGCCGTGCGTCCGCAGTTGATCGTGACCGAGCCGGGCGTCGGTTATCGATTCGAGAATGCCCCGCTGAATGGAGCGACGGTCCAGCCGCTGGGTGCCGCCGTGGCTGTTCTGGACGCTCGTGCTGGCGGCAGTGACGGGCGGCATGTTGTTGCTCCGCGACGACCTCGACCAGGCGCACGTCGCGCTCATCTATCTGATGGTTGTGTTAGGCGCGAGCGCCAGCGCGGGCCGCGCGGTGGGCATCGGGCTGGCGTGCGCCGGCTTCGCGCTCATCGACTTCTTCTTCCAGCCGCCGTTCGACACGCTGACCATCGGGAAGCGGCCCGACTGGCTGGTGCTGCTGGCGTTCCTGGCCACGGCGGCGGTGGCGACGCAGCTCCTGGCGCGCGCGCGCGCCGAGGCGGAGGGCGCGCGCCGCCGCGCCGAAGAGATCGACCGGCTGTCTCTGTTAGGCGCTGAAACCCTCAGCGTCGGCCGGGCCGAGGAAGCGTTAGGCGCGATCGCCAACGTGATTCGAGAGACGATCGGGGTGGCGGTGTGCGAGATCCTGGTGCGGGGCACCGCCCGCGACATCGAGGTGCGCATCACCGCCACCGGCTACCAGGAGCCGGAGGACGCCGGCGGTGCATCGCGCGAGCTGGTGGCCTGGGTCGCGGCCCACGGGCGCGTGGCCGCCATCCGGCACGACGGGTCGGTATTCCGCGCCGTGCGTCCGCCTAACGAGAACGTGTCGTTCGACCTGGCGCTCGCCGACGCCCGCGCGCTGTTCGTGCCGCTCATCGTGCACGAGCGCACGGTGGGCGTGCTGCGCCTGGCGCACACCGAGTCGCTGGCCCTCGACCCGCCGCAGCGCCGCTTCCTCGCCGCGCTCTCGTACTACGCGGCACTCGGCATCGAGCGCGTCCGGCTGGTGGCGGAAGCCGAGCACGCCGAAGCGCTCCGTGAGGCCGACCAACTCAAGGACGCGCTGCTGGCCTCGGTGTCGCACGACCTGCGCACGCCGCTCACCACGATCAAGGCGCTGGCGCACGACATCGCCTTCACCGGCGACGAACGCGCGGCGGTGATCGAGCAGCAGGCCGACCGGCTCAACCGCATGGTGGCCGATCTGCTCGAGCTGTCGCGGCTCAACGCGGGCGCGCTCCCGGTTAGGCGCGAGCTCAACGCCGCCGAGGACCTGGTGGGCGCGGCGATCCAGCAGGTGTCGGGCGCGCTCAACGGACGCGAGGTCCGCGCGTCGATCGAGTGGTCCGAGCCGGTGCTCGTGGGCCAGTTCGACTTCGTGCATTCCCTGCGCATCCTCGTCAACCTGATCGAGAATGCGCTCAAGTACTCGCCGGCCGACACGCCGATCGACATCGAAGTCCGGCGCGCCGACGGCATGCTGCTGATCACGGTGGCGGACCGCGGACCGGGGATCACCGGCGCGGAGCGCGAGCGCATCTTCGATCCCTTCTACCGGCTCATCCCGGGTGTGTCGCCCGACGACGGCGCCGGCGCCGGGTTAGGCCTGTCGATCGCGCGGCGGCTCGCCGAAGCGCAGGGCGGCAACGTGACGTACGCCGACCGAGCGGGCGGCGGCAGCTGCTTCACCCTCGAGCTGCCCGCGTCGTCGCTCGAGGAAGCCGCCGCCGTCGAGCGCGTGCACGACTAACGCGCGTCCGCGCGCTCCAGCAGCGCGGCGCCCGAAATCTTCCGCGTCGCCTCGCGCCGTTCGGCCGACGCGAACGTGCTCATCAACCGCCAGACCCACGCCCGCTTCATCTCGCGCCGCAATCGACGCGCTTCCTCGACGCTCGAGCGATACTCGGCCTGCCGCCATCCGTGCGGTTGGAAGAACGCCGTGCCGTCGACGGGAAAGAAGTGCATCTGCGAGTTGCCGGCGACGAGGGTCTTGTCCCAGGTGCGCTGCATGAACTTCTGCAGCCACGGGCTGGCGATGTCGATCAGCCACCAGTGAAGCGACGGCTGGGCGTGGAGATCGTCCGCCAGCGTCGCCACCTGCTCGGGCAGCAGATAGATGAGCAGCCCCTCGGTCACGATCAGCGCGCGCTTCGCGGATCCGCCTAACCGGGCGAAGAGCGCCTGGCGCGCCGCGGTGTCGGTGAGGTCGGTGGTGACCGCCTCGTACACGCAGCGCGGTTGCACGCCGGCCAACGTCTCGCTCTTGTAGGCGAGAATGTCGGGAAGATCCACGTCGACCCACCGGAGCGCCGGCGGCAGCGCGAGCCGGAACGGCCGCGTATCGAGTCCAGCGGCGAGATTGACGACCAGGTCCACGCGGTCGCGCTGTACGACACGCAGAATGATTTCGTCGAACACCGCCGTACGCACGATCATGGCCCACGCACTCGCGTGCCCGTGCTTGATCGTGCGCACGATCTCTTCGCCCTTCGCCCCCGCAAGCCGCCGCGCCCACGGATCCACGAACAGCGCGTCCGGACGCTCGCTCTCCATCGCGCGGTAGTACGCGACCCAGCGTGCGGTGTCGGAAATGTGGCGAATGGGCATGGGGAAACGCTTTCGAGGGGAAGCGCGCCGAAGGCGCTGCGGGAAGCGCTGCGCTGCGGTAAGCAGGAGCCTGCGCTCCTTGGGGGAAGAGGCCCTATCGCCTAAACGAAGGGAAGAGGTGCACTCGATCGCGCCCTCTTCCCTCAGGGGGCGCAAGCCCCCGCTTCCCCCGGCGCCGCGCTTCCCGCAGCGCGGCGCGCGCTTCCCGCTCCTAGTTCTTGTGCCTGAAAATGATTCTGCCGCGCGTCAAATCGTACGGCGAGACTTCGATCCGCACGCGATCACCGGCGAGCACGCGGATGCGAAATCGGCGCATGTTGCCGCCCAGCGTCGTGAGGACCGTGTGCGTATCGTTGACCGCGACGCGAAACGTCGCGTTAGGCAGCACTTCGGTGACCGTGCCTTCGAGCTCGATGGCGTCCTGCTTCGACACGTCCGCTCCCGACGCGCTGCCTAAACCGCGCGCCGTCTGGCGCGCGCGAGCCGCAACCGGGCCGCGCCCGCCTTCCGCTGGCGCGCCTCGCTCGGCTTCTCGTAATACCGCTTCTTGCGCAGATCCTTGAGGACCCCGGCGCGAATCACTTTCCGCTGGAACTGCTTGAGAACGACGTCCAGCCGATCGTTTTCTCCAAGCACGACTTCAACCACGATCCATCCCGCATCGAAGGATTGACGAACCAAAAAAATGGACCCGGTCGACCCAAGGTCCATCCACATTCCCGCGAACAACAGAAATCCAATCACCGTCACCCAACCACTCAACCTAGCGCCCGCCACACCGCATAGCAACCGGAGCGTCACCCTTTCGCGACCGGGATCGCCCGCGCACGCGTCGACCGCTATCGTTGGACACCCACTCTCCTGGGACTCGACCCCTATGAAGCGCGGACCGATCGTTGCCGGCGTTCTGATCGTTGGACTCGCAGCCCTCCTGCTTTGGAACACCCTCAGTGCCCAACGCGTCTCGTGCAATGCATGCGTCGAATTCGGCGGCCAACGGAATTGCGCTGCCGCATCGGCTGCGAGTCAAGCCGAGGCGACCAAGTCGGCCGTGTCGACCGCGTGCGGCGTGTTGGCCCGCGGCATGGACCAGTCGATTGCCTGTGACAACACGAAGCCGGTCAGCCTGGAGTGTAAAACACCAAGCTGACCGGCTCCCAAGCCAATTTCGCGCCTGCGCTATTTCCCGGCGAGCGTGCTCTTGTACGGGCGCTCGTCGTGCCCAACGTAAATCTGTCGCGGACGCGAGATTTTCTGCTCCTTGTCCTGCAGCATCTCCTCCCATTGCGCGAGCCAGCCCGCTGTCCGCGCAATCGCGAACAACACGGTGAAGAAGTCCGTCGGGAACTTCATCGACCGGTAGATGAGCCCGGTATAGAAGTCGACGTTCGGATACAGCTTCCGCGACGTGAAGTAATCGTCGGAGAGCGCGATGCGCTCGAGCTCGAGCGCGATCTCCAAGTCCTTGTCCATCCCGACTTCCTTGAACACGTCGTCCGCCAAACGCTTCACGATGCGGGCGCGCGGATCGTAGCTCTTGTACACCCGATGGCCGAAGCCCATCAGCTTCTGTCCCGTGCCCGCCTTCACCTCTTCGATGAACGGCTTCACGTTCTTCGGGTGACCGATCTGTTCGATCATGCGCAGCACGGCCTCATTGGCGCCGCCATGCAGCGGACCGTAGAGCGCCGCGATACCCGCGGCCACCGCCGAGAAGGGATCGGCGTGCGACGAACCCACCGTGCGCACCGCCGTCGTCGAGCAGTTCTGTTCATGGTCGGCGTGCAAAATGAACAGCACTTCCGTCGCACGTGTGAACACCGGCCTCGCCTCGTATCGCGGCTCGGTCATCCGCGCCACCATGGAGAGGAAATTCTCCACGTACGAGAGATCGTTATCCGGGTAGACGAACGGCAGACCCTTGCTCTGGCGATAAATGAACCCTGCTAACGTCGGAACCTTGGCGATGAGCCGGATCACCGACAGGTTGCGCTCTTCGGGATCGTGAATGTTCTTCGCGTTCGGATAGAACGACGACAGCGCGGCCACGGTGCTGCACAGCATCGACATCGGGTGCGCATCGTAGCGGAAGCCTTGCAGGTATGCCTTGATGTTTTCGTGCACGTACGTGTGATACGTGATGTCGTGCACCCACTGTTCATACTCTTTGGGCGTGGGCAGCTCGCCGTGCCGGAGCAACCACGCCGTCTCGAGGAACGTCGCGCCTTCAGCGAGTTGCTCGATCGGATATCCGCGATAGCGCAGAATTCCCTTGTCGCCGTCGATGAACGTGATCGCACTGCGGCACGCGGCCGTGTTCAGGAAGGCGGGATCATAGCTGAGCGTCCCGAATTCATCGGGCGTCTCTTTGATCTGGCGGAGGTCCATGGCGCGCACGGCGCCATTGGTGATTGGAAGGTCGTACGTTTTGCCCGTGCGTCCGTCGGTAACGGAGAGCGCATTGGTCTGCGTGGCTGTCGTTCCCTTGCTCATGCCTCGTTCCCCCAGGATGGCATGCCGCTGGTGCGGCCAATATCCACGATTGTCGAGGTGATGCCGCGAGAAAACCGGCGCGTTCGCCGGTGTGGTAAAACTATCGGAATGACAGAGCAATGGGATGGGGTTCCCGCGTCGTTGCGCGCGCTCGTTTCGCAATGGAGATTGGCGCGAACGATTGACCCGCGAGCCAGTTTGTGCGGCCGATTCTCTCGCTCAAGTCACGACGAGGTCACGTCCGATGTCGGCCACCGTCGCACAGCCGCACAGCGCCATCGCGATGTCGAGCTCGTCGCGCAGCGTGGTGAGCACGCGCGCCACCCCGGCCTCGCCGTCCAGCGCCAAGCCCCACAGCACCGGCCGGCCCACGAGCACGGCGCGGGCGCCCAGCGCCAACGCCTTGAGCACGTCGGTCCCCCGCCTAACGCCGCCGTCCACCAGGACGGGCATGCGCCCGCCGGCGGCCTCTGCCACTTCTGGCAGAGCGCGAATGGTGGGGATGGCCGTGTCGAGCTGGCGTCCGCCGTGGTTCGACACGATCACGGCGTCAACGCCATGGTCCGCCGCTCGCTTCGCGTCGTCGCCGCGCATCACACCCTTGAGCACCAAGGGCAGCGGACACACACGCCGGAGCCAGGCCAAATCCTTCCACGTCACACTCGCATCGTGCCGCGCCGCAAAGTACATTGCCAGCGCCGAATCCTTGTCGGACGTGCCGGTGGTGGCCCCGCCGCCCTGCCCTGCCATCATGTTGGCGAACGCGATGCCCGGCGGAGGTTGGAACGTGTTCCGCACGTCGCGCTCGCGGCGGCCGAGGACGGGCGTGTCCACGGTCAGCACGAGTGCGCCGTATCCGCACGCGGACACGCGCGCCAGCATGGCCTCGGTGAGCGCGCGATCTTGATGCACGTAGATTTGGAACCACGGCGGCAGCGCGCAGACGGGGCGGATGTCCTCCGCGGTCACGCTCGACAGTGTGCTAACGGTGAGCAGCGTCTTGAGCGATGCCACGGCGCGCGCGGTGGCGAGCTCGCCGTCGCTGTGCGCCATGCGCTGGAGCGCCATTGGAGCAACGAGGACCGGGAACGCGAGCGTGGCGCCGAGCAGTGTAGTCGAGAGATCGCGACGACTCACGTCGACGAGCACCCGCGGGCGCAGTGCGATCGCTTCGTACGCGAGGCGATTGGCGCCCAACGTGATTTCGTCGTGCGCGCCGCCGGCGAAGTAGTCGAACACCGCCGTGGGGAGTCGCGGTTTCGCGAGCGCTTCGAGCTCGAGCAAATTCACGAAGGTCGTCACGAAGTCTCCCGAAGCTGGCCAAAGAACGCGGTTCCCGCATGGAGAGTGTCGGCATGAGCACCATCGTTGTCAACGGGACGCGCGTGCGGCAGTTCCTGCCAATGCGCGAGTGCATCGAGGCCATGGAGCGCGCGCTCCGTGCACTGGCGCGCGGACGCGCCGACGTTCCTCTGCGACCGGTGGTCCGCGTCCCGGGCGACGCGGGTGGCGCGGCCGGCGCACTCGCCGTAATGCCGGCGTATCTCGACGACCCTCGATCACTCGGCGTGAAAGCGATCAGCGTGTTCGCGGGCAACGAGGGCACGGTCCACGACTCGCATCAGGGTGCGGTGCTGTTGTTCGACCCGCAGCATGGCGCGCTGGTCGCGATCATGGATGCCGGCGCGATCACCGCTATACGCACCGCCGCTGTGTCGGGTGTGGCGACGCGTCTCCTCGCGCGAGCGGAAGCCGGCGACCTCGCGATACTCGGCGCGGGCGTGCAAGCCCACAGTCATCTCGAGGCGATGCGCGCAGTGCGCCACGTACGCCGCGTGCGCGTGTGGAGCCGGACCCCTGCGCGGGCCGCGGAGTTCGCGCGCCGCTACGACGCGCCGGACTTTTCGGTGACCGCGGTGTTGGAACCGCGCGAGGCGATAGACGGCGCCGACCTCGTGTGTACCGTGACCTCGTCGCGCGAGCCGGTGCTGATGGGCGACTGGCTCGCACCGGGCGCGCACGTGAACGTGGTGGGCGCGAGCGTCGCGACGGCACGCGAGGTGGACACGACGGCCATTCTGCGATCGGCCTGCTTTGTCGATCGCCGCGAATCGGCGTTGCGCGAGGCGGGCGACCTGGTGATTCCGATCCGCGACGGCGCCGTCGCCGAGTCGCACATTCGGGCAGAGTTAGGCGAGATCCTCGAGGGCCAGAGCGCCGGGCGTCTCACGCCGCAGGAGATCACGCTGTTCAAGTCCGTCGGTCTGGCGGTGGAGGATCTGGGGGCGGCCGACATCGTCTATCGCCGCGCGCAGAGCGAGGACGACGTGCCGCGCATCGACCTGCACTGAGCGTTCGGAACCTCAGCCGGGCGCGCGCCCGGCGTCGAATCGCGCCACGCGGAAGGGCGACAGATCGACGCGCGGCTCTGTGCCTAACGCAAGATCGGCCAGCGCCTCGCCCACCGCCGGCGCGAACTTGAACCCGTGTCCCGAGCACACGCTGGCGACGAGCACCTCTGGCGCGCCCGGGTGGGCGTCGACAATGAAATGGCCGTCGGGCGTGTTCGTGTAGAGACACGTGGCGCTCTCGCTCACGATCCCGGCCGCATCGGTGAGATGGCGGTCCACGAGCGCGAGCACGGCCGCTTGCTCGCGTTGGCTCGCCGGTATCGGAGGCGCATTCGGGATCGACGACCGGTCCCTGATGATGCAGCGCCGCCTTGAGCCCGTCGCCGACATCCGGAATCACGTAAAACATGCGGCCGGGTTCGTACTCCCAGATCGCGACCGGAAGATGACGCGCGCTCACACGCTCGGGGTGCCGGCGCGGCGTGATCCAGTGCACCACTTGCCGTTCCACGACTAACGGGACGCCGAGGTGCGGCGCCACGCGCGAGAGCCACGCGCCGGGGGCCAGGATCGCGCGGCGCGCGCGGTATTCGCCGCGATCCGTGGTCACCGTGACGGCGCCCGACGAGACCTCCCAGCGCAGCACGCTCTCTCCGGTCTCGAGGCGCGCGCCGTGCTCGCGCGCCGCGACCCGCAGTGCTTCCACGCATCGCTCGGGAAAAAGGATCCCGGCGCGGGGTTCGAGCACGCCCACCGTGCCGGCCGGCGGTGCGAGTGCCGGCACGCGGCGCCGGATCTCCGGCGCGTCCAGCACTTCGTGCTCCACGCCATGCTCGCGCGCGCTCCGCAAGGCGCCCGACACGAGCGTGCCATTTTCTGCGCCTAACGTCAGGCCGCCGGTGCGGCGGAAGAGCGTGCGGTCGGTCTCGCGCTCGAGCTCGGCCCACAGCTCGTACGCGCGTCGCACGAGCGGCACGTATGCCGGGTGCTCGAAATACGCCTCGCGAATGATGCGCGTCCGGCCGTGCGACGACCCGTGGGCGTGCGGCGGCGCCCACCGGTCGATGGCCATCACGCGCACGCCGCGCCGCGCCAACGCATGCGCCGCCGCGCTTCCGTGCGCGCCGGCGCCGATGACGATCACGTCCCAGCTCCCGTTAGTCACGTGTGCCGGAGCCGCCGCGATTCGGGATACGGAAACACGTCGGGCATGTCGCCATGCCGCTGGCGCTCCTGCATCGACTTCCAGAACTCGACGGTGAACAGGTCGCCGTGCCGTTGCAGGAATCGTTTGCGGAGGCGCCCCTGCGGCACCATGAAGGCTTCGAATTCCTCGGGGAAGACGTCGTTCTCGGCCACGTAGTACCAGGGCTCGGATGCCATCTCCTGTTCGGGCGTCGTCGCCTGGGGCAGCGTGCGGAACACGCAGTCGGTGAGCAGCGACAGCTCATCGTAGTCGTAAAAAATCACGCGGCCGTGACGGCTGACGCCGAAGTTTTTCATCAGCATGTCGCCGGTGAAGATGTTGGCGCCGGCGAGATCCTTGATCGCCGTGCCGTAATCCAGTACCGCCTCGGCCGCGGTGATGGGCGACGCGTCGCGCAGATACACGTTGAGCGGGGTCACCCGGCGCTCGGTGTACAAATGCCTAACGACGACGTGGTCGCCGTTGAGCCGCACCGTCGACGCCGCGGCCTCGAGCAGGTGCGCCAGCAACGACTCGCTGAAGCACGCGCGCGGGAGGTCGAGGTGCTCGAACTCCTGCGCGTCCGCCAACCGCCCGACGCGGTCGCGGACGAACACCAGCTGGTACTTCTCCATCACGCTGCGGCGCGTGGTCCGCTTGGGATGCCCGAACCGGTCCTTGATGATCTTGAACACGACGTTGAGCGACGGCAGCGTGAACACGCTCATCACCAGGCCCTGATCGCCGGGCGCGAATTCGAACCGCGCCCCGGGCGCTGCCAGGTGCGCAACGAGCGTGCGGTAGAGCTCCGTCTTGCCGTGCTTGTTGTACCCGATGGCGTTGTACAACTCGTCGATGCGCTTGAGCGGCATGATGCCGTGCAGGAAATCCACGACGGCATGCGGCCGCGCGATCTCGACCAGGAAATACGACCAACTGAAGCCGAAGACGATGCTCGCCTCGTCCTCGCTCAACAGGACCGCATCCACATAGATGCCCTCGTCGCCGTTGAGCAGCGGGACCAGCACCGGCAACGGCGGCTGCCCGTCGTTGCGCAGCAACCGGCCGACGAGATACGCACCCTTGTTCCGAAAGAACGGCGCCTCGAGCAGCTCGAGCGCGTCGAAGCCTAACGATCCGCGGACCGTGAGGAGCTCGGCGTCAATGCGTTCGGCAGCGCGCTCGGCGTCGCCATCCATGTCGCGCCAGCGCGTGTCCCACGCCAGGTCGCGCAGCACGCGGCGCACCACGTCGGCCGTGTCGCCGCGCCACGCATAGCGACGCGTGACCGGCGGACCGTCGTCGATGTCGCCCGGCTCGTTATCGGGGAAGACATACTCCACGAGCGGGTTCACCCCGACCGTCGAGAAGATGCGACGCGTGACCGAATTGAAGAAGCTCTCGGCGATCTCGCAATCGGCGCGGTCGGCGATGAGCGCGCCGTGCATCCACTTGATCTCTTCCCACGTGGTGACGTCGGTGACGCAGTCGCCCAACATGGCGCGCGCCTGGGCGAGCACCGCCTCGACGCGCTCCCGGTACAACACGATGCGCTCCGACGCGTCGCGCTGCGCCTCACGCCACTCGCGGCGCACGAACCGCTCCTCGGCGCGGCGCGTAATCGCCCGGAAACGGCTCTGGTAGGCGTCGTACGCCTCGTGAATCGCCGTCGCAACAGCTTCCACGTTGCCGTTGCCGTTCATGTCACCCGACGTAACTTTTCTGAGTTCCAACGTACCCCGACGACTGCCCAGGGAGCATCATGTCGACCTCCACCGTGTCCGAATACAAGAATCTCGCACCCCCGACAAAAGGGGAGCCGATCACCCTGCGCGACGGTGCGCTGTCCGTGCCCGCCGAGCCCGTCATTCCGTTCATCGAGGGTGACGGAACGGGGCCCGATATCTGGCGCGCTGCGCAGATGGTCTTGGACGGCGCCGTGCGCAAAGCGTACGGCACGAAACGCCGCATCGCCTGGTACGAGGTATTGGCCGGCGAGAAATCGAAGAACGTGCTCAACACCTGGCTCCCCGATGAGACGGTCGCCGCGATCTCAAAATACCTCGTGGCCATCAAAGGTCCCCTCACGACGCCGGTCGGCGGCGGATTCCGCTCGCTCAATGTCGCACTGCGCCAGCAGTTGGATCTGTATGCCTGCGTGCGGCCGGTGCGGTGGTTCGAGGGTGTGCCCTCGCCCGTCAAGGCGCCGCAGGACGTGAACATGGTGATTTTCCGCGAAAACACGGAAGACATCTACGCCGGCATCGAGTACAAAGCGCGTTCACCGGAAGCGGAGAAGCTCATCAAGTTTCTTCGCGAGGAGCTCGGCGCGCGCACGATTCGATTCCCCGAGTCGAGCGGCATCGGGATCAAGCCGATCTCCGAAGACGGCACCAAGCGCCTCGTGCGCGCGGCCATCGACTACGCCATTGCCCACAAGTACACGAGCGTGACGCTCGTCCACAAGGGCAACATCATGAAGTACACCGAGGGCGCGTTCCGCGACTGGGGCTACGAGACGGCGCGCCAGGAGTACGGTGCGACGGACCTCGACGGCGGCCCGTGGCTCAAGCTGCCTAACGGTATCGTGATCAAGGACGTGATCGCCGACGCGTTCCTGCAGCAGATCCTGACTCCGCCCCAAGGAATACGGCGTGATCGCCACGCCCAACTTGAACGGCGACTACATCTCCGACGCGCTGGCGGCGCAGGTGGGCGGCATCGGCATCGCGCCGGGCGCCAACATCAACTACCTCACCGGCCACGCGATCTTCGAGGCGACGCACGGCACGGCCCCCAAGTACGCCGGCCAGGACAAGGTGAACCCGGGCTCGGTGATCCTGAGCGGCGAGATGATGCTGCGCTACCTGGGCTGGCCCGAAGCGGCGGACCTGATCGTCCGTTCGCTCGAGAAGACGATCGCGCAGAAGCGCGTGACCTACGACTTCGAGCGGCTGATGCCGGGTGCGACGCTGCTCAAGACGAGCGAGTTCGGCGCCGCGATGGTAGAGAACATGTAGGGAAGCGCGCGCGCGAGCGCGCGCTGTGGGAAGCGTTGCACTGAGGAAGGCGGCGGCCTAACGGCCGTCTGTGGGAAGGGGGCGGGGGCTGGTGATGGACCCACGAGCGACACGGTTGGCAATCCGAATCCGGATCGTCCACCGAACACTCAATGGGTCCGTCGCCGGCCCCCGCCCCCTTCCCGCAGACGGCCGTTAGGCCGCCGCTTCCCTCTTCCCTCAGCGCGCGCTCGCGCGCGCGCTTCCCGCCCTAGTGGTTCAGGTTCGGATTGTTGGCCCGCTCGATGTCCGGGAGTTTGAGACACAGCTGCGAGCCATCCGGCCCGTACGTGCCACCGTTGCGGAACGGCGCGCCGGGCGCCGGCTGCAGCGACAGGTTGTTGCGAATCACATCGTAGAGGCGCTGGCCTTCCAGGAACAACTCGCGGCTCCTCTCCTCGATGATCTGCGCGGTGACCGCGTCCTGGTCGTGCGCGCCCACGTAGTCGGGCAAGCCGGCACGTTCGTGCAGCGTGTTGATCACCGCGATCGCGCCATCCACATTGCCGCCGCGCGCGTCGGCCTCGCCGATGATCAGCTCGGCTTCCGCCCACTTCGCGACCGGAATCGACGTGCCCACGTCAGGATACTTGAGCTGCTGCCACTCGGGAATGTGGGATTCGGACGTGTCGGGCGTCATCCTCGTCGGCACACGCGGGTCGGCCACACCGTCGTATTGCATGTCTTGATAGCGCGGACCAACGGAGGACGTAATCGATGTCCCGTTGTTCTCCGCCCAGACGCGGTTCTCGCGCCGGACGGTCGTGGACGAAGCCGTGGCCACGTGGTCGTAGTTCACGTCGCCGGCCACCTGCCCGGCGTCGGCCTTGGCGGCGTCCCACAGACCTTGATCGAGCTCCGCACGCGCCCGGCCGATGTATGCCATCTCGAGCGCGTCCTGATTGTTGCCCGACGTCTGCGCCGTGGTGATCGCCAGCGTGAACGACGAATCCGCGGATTGGAACATCTGCGCCGGCGTCAGCTCCGTCCCGTAGGTGATCGTGCCATTGGGGTTCAACGTAGAGATGACGGACGAGCAGAACATTTCGCCTAACTGGATGCGCGCGTATCCGCCGTACGCAGCCAGGGTCGCGATCAAGCTGTCCCGGCTTACGCCGGACGGCAGCTGGTCGTCGGTCGTGCTCTGCAACAGGCGCAGGACATTGTCCGCCGACTCGCGGGCGCGATTGGACGGGATGTACGTGCCTTCATCGTCACAGTCCGCGGTCGCGTACAGCTGTTGGTCGGTGGGCACCACGCGCTTGTCGTACACCCAGCGCGCGGCGGTCGCCGTGGCGTCCTCGAGCTCGTCGTCCAGCTCGCCGCCCGTGATGATGAACGATCCCAGTGCGCAATCGAAGTCGGCGATTGCTCCGTTCGTCAACAGCACCGCGTTGGCCGGCGTCTCGAGCGGCGCGGCCGGAATGCGACTCGGCACGGGCACGTCGAGCAGGCTGTTGCACGCGACGAGCCCGCTGAACAGGAGCGCCGCGCTGAACAGCACGATCCCCTGTCGCGACCGCCGCGCCGTGTGAGTCCTCTGCGAGAGTGTCATGAGAGTTATCGGCTGAGTGAGGTCGTCGGTCAGAACGTGAGGTTCAAAGTCATGAGGAACGACGACAGCGTCGGCGTCACGGTCTGCTCCCAGGCCACGCTCGTGCCGCGCGTGCCACCCAGGAACTGGGCGGTCGGGTCGAGGCCTTTGTAGCCGGTCCAGGTGTGCAGATTGCGGCCGGCCACCGTGATCGACGCGGAGCGCGCATGAAGCCGCGACGCCATGTCGTCCGACAGCGCATACGTCGCCGAGACTTCGCCTAACCGGAAGAAGCTGGCGTTGCTGATGAGGTACGACGGAATGCCTTCCTGTGCGCCGGCGACGATGATCGGATTGCCGTGCACCGGATCGGCGAGATCCTTGCACAATCCGCCCAACTCGAAGTAGCAGCGGATGCGGAGGTTGCCGTCCAACTTCTGGAAGTCGAGCTGATAGTTGACCGTGCCGAACAGCCGGAGGCGCTTCCACAGCGTGAACGTCGACCCGAAGGAGCCTTCCTTCGTCGGCACGCTCGTGCCCTGGTAGACGTTAGGCGCGTTGGAGCAATCCACCTGGCCGCCCTTGCCGTCGGCGCACATGATGTCGTACGCCGTGCCGGTGTTGTCGACCTTGGCGCTCACGACCTTGGGCAGGAACCAGGCGCCGACGGGGAAGCCCGAGACGTCTTCCTGGTAGGTGCCCGGGGAGATCGACGAGATCCCCGGAATGCCGAGGCTGATGATCTTGTTGGTGTTGTGCGAGAACGAGACGATGGCGTCCCACTGGAAGTTGTCGCCGCGAACCGGCGTCACGTTCAGGACCAACTCTTCGCCCGAGTTCTGAATGTGACCGGCGTTCACGAGCTGATCGGAGCCGAATCCGACCGACGGCGCGACCTGCTCATCGAGAATCGCGTTGACCGTGTTCTTGCTGTAGTACGTGAACTCGAGTCCCACGCGATCGTTGATGAAGCTGGACTCGAAGCCGGTCTCGAATTCCTTCCCGCGCTCCGGGCCTAACTTCGGGTTGCCGAGCGTGAGCGCTTCGACGGCCGGTTGGTCTCCGGGGCCGGTGACCGGCGCGTACGTCCGCAGCGCGGAGAACTGGTCGGGCTGCTGACCCGTCTCGCCGTACGCCGCGCGCAGGCGCAACGAGTTGATCCAGTTGACGTGGAAGAACGGCTCGTCGCTCAGGACCCACGACAAGCTCGCCTTGGGATAGTACGCGCGCTTGAAGTCGACGCCGAACGCGCTGTTCTTGTCCGACCGCAGGGCGAGCGTCAGATAGCGGCGGTCCTTCCAGCCGATCTGCTCCTGCGCGTAGAAGCCTAACGTGCGGTTTTCCGTCACGTCCTGGCCGGTGCTCAATCCGCTCGTGAGCGCGTTGATCGCAGTGAGGCCCTGCGCCGGGAACACGGAGCCGGAGGCCGTGACGAACTCGTACTTTTTCGTGTAGTACTGCGCGCCGACGGACGTCGCGAAGTTGAGGTCGGGCGTCGCGTTGAACTTCCCGGTGGCCGCGTAGTCGTACGTGCGGAAGGCGTCGGTGTTGTTCGTCTGATTCTTGAAGCCTAACGCATTCGGAGCCGATCGTCGTGTTGAGCAGCGAGTCGATGCGGAGCGCGAGCTCGACGTCCATTGTGTTCACCTGGTCGGCGCCGATGATCAAGCGCTGCGTGAACCACGACGTGGGCTGGTGCGTCAACTGCACGCTGCCCGTAAACCGATCGATGTCCTGGAACATGTGGTACTCCTGGTCGTACTGCCACGGGAGACCACTGTAGAAGCCATATTCGGCCGGATCGGAGACGGAGGCCGGATCCATGAGCTCCGTCGTCCACGTGATGCCGCCATAGCCGGCCTCGGGAGCCAGATCCGTGCGACCGGTGAGGTAGCCCATGTGGGTGTCGATTTTGAACTTGTCGCTGGGCTGTATGGTCAAGTTCGCGCGAACGTTCGTGCGATGCAGATCGTTCGTCGTCTCGACACCGTCGTCGCGCTCGCTCGTCGCCGACACGTAGTACTGGAAGATGTCCGTGCCGCCGCCGACGCCCGCGCGATACTTGCGCGAATAGCCGTTCTGGAAGATGTCGTTCCCGGTATGCTGCTTGTATCGGTCGTTGAGCTGCGTGAAGTTCTCCGACTCGAGCGTGCCATCCACCATTTGGTAGTTGGTCGGCCAGCGTCCCTGCGGATCCATGATGAAGTTGCTGCCCTGCTCCACCGTGAACTCGTACCGCGGTGGACCGGCGGCGCCCTGCTTGGTCACGATCTGAATCACGCCGTTAGACGCCTCGGTCCCATAGAGCGTCGCCGCTGACGGACCGCGAATCACTTCGACCTTCGAGATTTCCTCCGGGTCGATGTCGTTCCAGCGCGAGATCGAGCTCGAGCTGAACGACTGGTTCTGCGGACCGGTGGCCTGGTCGTTGTCCATCCGCACGCCGTCAACATAGATGAGCGGCGTCTGCGTCAAGTCGAAGCTGGAGATGCCGCGCACGCGCAGCTTGGCGCCGGTGCCGACTTCGCCCGAACCCTCGATCACGTCGACGTTAGGCGCACGTCCGTTGAGCAGATCCTGGAAGCTCTGGACGGGCGCGATCTGCTGGATGCGCGAAGCGTCGATGGTGGTTACCGAGTTGCCGATCTCGCGCTTGGTCGACGCGCCGGCCGTGGCGGTGACCACCACCTCGTCGAGGCTCGTGGCGCGCGGCTCGAGTGCGAACTGCACCGTGGTGTCGCCGACCGTGACGCTCTTGGTCTCGGACGCGTAGCCGATGCGGCGCGCGATGAGGTTCACCGTCGCGCCTTCGGCGCCACGAAGACGGAAGTGGCCGCTCGCATCGGTGAGGGCGCCGAGTGTCGTGCCCTGCACGGTGAGTTGGGCGCCGGCGATGGGTTGGTGCGAGGCTTTATCGGTGACGTCGCCGGCGATGAGGCTCTGGGCGCGCGCGGCGCCGGCGAGCGCCAATTGGCACGCCATCGCGATGGCGACGACGCGCGCGAGTCCGCGCGCCGCGATGCGCGGCCGGTCTGCGCGGTGTCGCGTGCGGCGTGAAACACACGGTGGAACAGGCATGATTGCTCTCCTCCGAAGGAGAATCGGAAGGGGACGGCGGAGAATTCTGGTGTGCAATGCTGGATGCAATACAGCCGACAGTGTAAGGACCGGATTCGAGGTCGTGAGCCTCCTTTATGGGGTGATGGACCGCCAGGGAGTGGCCAACGGCGGCGACGTGATGTCGGCTAAAGTATCCGATGCCGCCAACGGCGCAAGATCAGCATCAACACCGCCACGTCCGAGCGATGCAAAAAGGCGCGACCGCCACTCGGCGATCGCGCCTGCACTCACCCGTCACACTGCCGCCAGACCTACGGCTCCAACAGCCCCGCCGTCCCGCGCCGTACATCGCGCGCCCCATGCGCCACACCCGTCCCCACCGCTAACCCGAACAGCAGCGCTGCCCCCGTTCCCACCGCTGGTAAAAACCACACCACGGGCGACGCCACCAGCGCCGCGACCACTCCCGCAATGATTGGTGTGATTCGACGCTGCGCCGCGTCGACGTACCGCAAACGCGTCCGCACAAAATGGCGGCTATTCAAGTAGCCGATCACCGCTGCCGCTCCGGTAATCGCGATGCCCAGGATCGCTAGCATGTCGCACCTCCTCGGGCATCTCTACGCAAACCGCCCGCGCCAGGTTTCCGGTGCGGCAGCCCTACTTCTTCACCATGATGGTCCAGTCGCTGTGACCCTTGAGCGAGATGTACTCGCCGTTGGCTCCCAGCAGCGACTCGCGATCGCTCCGCAGCACACCACGCGCGACGAACCGGCCCTCGCGATCCTTCACCAGGATCTCACAGCCGGGGGTGAGCTCGGCGAGCTGCCAGTCCAACTCCGATTGCTTCATTGTTTCTCCCGCGCAGCGCCAGAGACCTCCGCACTCGCATCCCCTCACCAAGGCAGACGACGCGCGTGAGCAGGGGTTAACAGATGCGGGACCCTTTATCCCACAAAGACTTCGCAACGCGGAGCCCGCTTGGCGGAGGTTTGCTCGCGCCACGGGCCGGGCGTCCATCTCGTGAGACGGAGCGTCTCGCACGTAGCGAGACATACGCGTACCCCATTGCCGCGGCACGACATGTACGTCCGTTGGATCGCGACTGCAACCGCAACTGTGGCCCTGTCGGCGGCGCTCGGCGTCGCCGCCACGCGGACGCGCGCGGCTGCGGAAAGCTCGCCCAACGAACGCGTGCTCCCCGTCACCGGCGCCGAACGACTCCCGCCGCGGCCGAGTGCGCCGACCTTCGCCTTCGGCGACACGATGCTCGGCGCGAGCGGCGCGCTCCGCGCGCACTTCGCACCGCGCGCCGAAGTCGCGGCACTCTCACTCGGTGACACGACGCCGCCCAGCGAATCCTGGTCCGTGCCGGGCGGAATCGACGGTCGCCCATTCACGTTCCTGCCCACACGTCCCTTCCACTACAAGTTCGGCTCATGGATCGGCGCGTATCTGGTCGGATATTGGCCGGCCGAGCGACGTCGCATCAATTCGAGCGCGTATGCGAATCCGTCGGATTTCATTGAGGTGACGCCGGCGAATGAAGACACGTACGTGTCCGAGCACTTCCGGCTGCGCGACTTCCTCACGCACGACCAGGCGAACGTGTGGCCCAAGTACCTCGTGCTGCGCGAGTCGCTGTTGGACAAACTCGAGCTGGTGCTGCAAGACCTCACACGCCATGGCATCGACACGCATCACGTGATCGTGCTCTCCGGATTCCGCACGCCGGCGTACAACCTGGCGTTAGGCGACGCGAGCGGCCGCGCGCGCGAGAGCCGCCACCAATACGGCGACGCGGCCGACATCATCATCGATGCCGACGGCGATGGCCGCATGGATGACTTGAACCTCGACGGTCGCGTGGACGAAGGCGACGTGCGCGTGATCGAGCGCGCAGTGGAGCGCGTCGAGCGTGCGTATCCCGATCTCGCCGGCGGACTCGGCCTGTACGATGCAATGGGACCGCACGGGCCGTTCGCGCACATTGATGTGCGCGGTGAGGTCAAGCGCTGGACGCGCAACGCGCGCACGCTGGCGGCGGCCGACAACACGCGGGCCGCGCGCGTCGGCGGATGTTACGCCACGGGCGCGTCGGCCGTGCTCTGCGTGCACGGCCGGCACTAGCGTCACTCGTCCGGCTCGATCGCGAACAGTCCCTGGACGGCATTCCGCTGCTGCGCCGTGGCCATCGGGGCCACGCTCGTGCCCGCGCGGCGGGCGACGCGGGTGGACCCGGTGGTGACGTTGCGCGACGAATGACGGGTCAGGGGGCGTCCTTGGTCGCTTCGACTTCGATCGTGATGCGGATCTCGTTGCCGACCACGACGCCGCCCGATTCGAGCACCTGGTTCCACGTTAGGCCGAAGTCGCGGCGGTCGATGCGGGTGGTGGCGCTGAAGCCCGCGCGCACGCCGCCCCACGGATCCTTGGTGCGCCCCTCGTCGGTTACGTCGAGCACCGTTGATTTGGTGATCCCGTGGATGGTGAGATCGCCGGTGATCCGATAGCGATCCTCGCCCGCCGGCTCGACCTTCGTGCTCGTGAATGTGATCTCCGGATAGCGCTCGACCTCGAGGAAGTCCACCGACTTGAGGTGCGCATCGCGCTGCTCCGTGCGCGTGTCGATGCTGGCAGCCTTGATCACCGCCTTGACCGACGATGTCGCGGGATTGGCTTCATTCATTTTGATCGTGCCGCTCACGTCGGAGAATCGGCCTTTCACCGTCGTGATCATGAGATGCTTGGCGGCGAATTCCACCGAGGTGTGCGCCGGATCGAGCGTCCAGCTGGTCGCCTTCGCCGATTGATTAATGGTCGAGACCGTCATGTCGAATCCTCCCCTAGGAGTCGGTACCATCACCGGCTATCGCCGGACGCAGAATTCCTTCGAGCTTAATGGCGTTCGCGGAGCATGCGGTTCCCTTGCGGTCGCGCGCGACGCTGCCCCGCCTGTACAGCACGCCTGCCGCACTGGTACGTTCGTTCGCACATTCGGCCGGCGTGCGCGTTGGACCGCCTTGCCGCAGACTTCCCCAACGCGTTGTTGGCATTTCGCCGACGAGGATGATCCCCACTCCGTCTGATCCGGGTCCGCGCCGCCACCGTGGCATTCGCGTCACTCCGTAAGGCGCGGATGGCGCGTTGGGCGCTCGCCCTGGCGTGCGCGGCCGTGGCGTGTCATGCGCCGCAGTCGGCGTCACGCACCCGCGAGCTCGTTGTGAACCTGAGTGCCGACGCCGACGTGTTGCTGCCGCCGTTCACCTCGACGACCCAGGGCGCGATCGTCGCGGACCAGATCTTCGAGCGCTTGGCAGATCCAGACAGCATGGTCAATACCATTGGCGATCGGACTACCGACCTCGTCTGTCCGATCGGTGGACCTGGGCCACAGATTCGCTGTCGATCGCGTTTCACATCGATCCGCGCGCACGATGGCAGGACGGCGTGCGCGTCACCGCGCGCGACGTGCAATTCTCGTTTCGGGTGTTCAAGGACAGCGCCACGGGTCCATTGCCGCGCCGCTCTTGAGCAATATCGACTCGGCGTCGGTGAGCGATTCAGCGACCGGCGGTGGTGTGGTTTCATTCCCGGACGCCGGACCAGTTCTACACCGCCACCTATTCGCCGCGCGTGTTGCCCGCCCACCTGCTCGACACGATTCCGCCGGAGCGCTGGCGGACGTCGGTATTCAGTCGAGCACCGGTCGGCAGCGGGCCGTATCGGTTCGTCCGGTGGGCACCGGGCTCATTCATTCAGTTAGGCGCGGATTCCGCGTATCGCGGGGACCGTCCGGCATTCGCCGAGCTGCTGTTTACGATTACGCGCGATCCCGGCGTCGCCGTCACCCGGCTCTTGGCGCACGAAGTGGATTTTCTGGATCGCGTCGGCGCATCGACATTCCGCGGCTCCGTGCACGGCCGGAGCTCGAGCTGGTGCGCTGGCCATCGGAGGAGAACGTCGCCCTGTTGTTCAACCTAGGGAACAGCGGGGCCAACGCGCCGGCTCCCCGGTCCAGGACCGGCGGGTGCGCGCGGCGATCGCGCTCGCCATCGACCGGCGCGCCCTGGTGCGCGGTCTGTTAGGCGAAACCGCGCGGGTGGCCCGAGGTCCGTTCCCGGCGATCCTGCTCGACTCGGTGTTCCTTCCCGATGCGCCCGCGGATACGACGGCCGCGTCGCGCCTCCTCGACGCCGCCGGTTGGGCGCGCGATCCGGCGACGGGCATGCGGCGCAAGGGCGGCCGGCCGCTCAGCGTTAGGCTTCTGGTGCCGACGAGCAGCACCGAGCGGATGGGGGCGGCGGTCGTGCTGCAGGCGCAACTCAGACGGGTCGGGATCGATTGGCCATCGACGAGACGGAGCTCAACGCGTCGCTGCAGGACATGGAGAGCGGGCATTTCGAGGCGACCCTGCTCGATCTGACCTGGGACCCGTCACCCGCCAGCGCCCGCCAGATTTGGGCGAGCGCATCGGCGCCGCCCGGAGGCTCGAATTTCGGCCGCTATGCAAACCGCGAGTTCGACGCGATCCTCGATAGCGCTCTCGCGTCCCAACGTCCGATCGCGCGCACCCCTCTATCGCCGCGCGTGGTCAGTGCTCGTCCGCGACGTGCCCGCGGTCTGGCTCTACGATTTGGTGAACGTTGGCGCGGTTCGGCGGCCGATCGAGCCGCGCGGGCTGAGCGCGGACGGCTGGTGGACCGGACTCGCATGGTGGGGCGTCGTACGGACACCCTCGCCGTCTCTATCGCCGTGATGAATAGCGAGCGCCCTGCTATGGCGGCATGGACGAGTCTGTCATATTCTTGTCCGTTGTGGTCGTTGCGGGATCGCCACCATTGCAGGAGCCCGGGTTTTTCCCGATAATCTCTCATGGCTCTTGATCCTCCCCGCAGACGCAGACGGCGTTTTCGCGGTAAGTCTCTGAGGCATTCTGTCCGACGCGAGGACGACGGCGGCTATAGCGATAGTCAGTCGCCGGACCTCGAGATACGATTTTCGCCACCCACAGTGCCGATTCGGGACATCACCGTACAACACGCGCCATTTTTCGAGTTCTTAGCCGTGGTCGGCGATGACACGACCTCGGATTGGCGTCGTGCATCAGCGGGCCTCGTGTGCTTGCGGCTGGTGGACTATCTGCTCGCGAACGGTGACGCACCGCGCGTCGACGATTGCGCGCGACGCGCGCCGCCTGGTCGTGTCTCGAAGCACTGGGGACAGGTGATGCGGTGGGCAGCGTCTTGGCCAGCTTGCTCAACGTGTTGGCGAGCGACGGCGGCGATCGGGTGGTGACGGCGCGGCCCCGCCTCATGGCATACGGTCGCGTCCTGGAGCTCGAGTCCCGTTGGGCATTGGCCGCGGACGTGTACGAGACGGTGATCCGGCTCTGCCCGGGCTCCGACCACGGGGACGCCCATGATGCCTCGGCGGCCTACCTTCGGTTAGGCGAGTGCCGCCGGCAGCAGGCGCGATGGGACGAGTCGCAGGGCGCCTTCCGCGCCGCCGCCGAATCGGCGGCCAGCGTCTCCGACTGGTCGACGCAAATCAAAGCGCGGTGTCTTGGGGCGGCGGTGTTGTCGGAGTCCGGCAATCTCGTCGTGGCCGACGCGCTGTTGCGGCGCGCGGCGCAGGATGCGCGGTGGGCGGGTTTGCGCGACGAGTTTGCTCTGGCGCTCCATGGGCGCGCGCACGTCGCCTTCCAACGGAAACGGTTCGAGGCGGCGGTTCGATTTGCCTTCCGCGCGCTGCGCGGACTCCGCGATCCGTTAGCCCGCGACCGCGCGCTCGCCGACGTGGCGGCAGCGTTCATTGAGCTTGGCGTCCGTCGTGCCGCACGTGACGCGAGTCTCATTCTCATCGCGACGACGCAGGAGCCGTATGTCCGCGGCGCTGCCCTCATCAATCTGATGGACATGGCAGCGAAAGATCGGACGGAGCCGTTATTCGAACAGTACCGGCGGCAGCTGGCGATCGAGCAACTGCCTCCCCGGTTGGCCGGATACTACCACTATTACGCAGGGTGGGGGGCCTGGCACTTCGGACGGATCGAGACGGCACGCATGGAATACGGCCGCGCGGCCGAGATCTCGACGCGCCACGGGCTGGCGCAGCTGGGATTCGAGATCGACGAAGCGATCGCAAAGCTGCGCACCACGCCGCCGGCGTCGCCCGAGCCGGCGCACGAACCGCCGGCCAAGACGCTCATCGTCGCCCGTGCGTTAGGCAGGATGCGCGAGGAGTTGGAAGCCGCGTCGACGTGAGGGGTGGTGCCGCCGCGCCGGTGCGCGGCGGAATCGTTCGAGGAATGGTGCGCGTGGGCGCGCCGACGCGCGACGTCGGTGTGCGCGTTCTGAGTCTCGGTTAGTGCGGACCGACGGTGACCGTATCGTCGCGGTTGGGCTGATTCGGTGCGGTGGGCGACGTGCAGGCAACAAACGCCAGAGCAATGGCGGCGAGAAGCAGGCGGGCAGTAGTACGGCGCATGGAACCTCTGTCTGCTAGATACTGGGCGGGGTTGATCGTCGGGGCGGACCCCGGGGTGTACTTCACCCGCGCACAGGTTAGCACGACATGGCCATGCTCGAAGTGCAGTTTGGGGACATGGCACTGCACTTTGGGGACACACGGTACACCATTGGGACATCTCGCAGCACACTGGTGGGCCACGTGGATCTCGTGACGCTCTTGCCGGACCCGAAGCTGTTGCGAATACGGCTGGCCACGCCACCCGCCTTCGTCGTGCGCGCGCTGGACGAAGTCGACGGGCCCACCGGCCTAACGGCTGCGCTCGACGCATCGCCCGTCAATCTGGTCGTCCTCGATCCAGCGGATCCGCGCGTCGCGCGCCGCGTCACCGAGATCATCGCGCTCCTCGCCCGGTACGACTGGGTCCCGTGCGTGGTCTACACGACCCTGACGCCGGCGGGCGTGACGCCGCTGCCCCATTTCTTTGGCGGCGCGATGCACGCCCTGCTGTTGTCGGGGATCGATGACGGCACCACGGCCATCCGCGACATGATCGTTCGCCTCACCGCGGACGCGGTGGCGAATCTGCTCCTGGACGCGCTCTCACGGCCGATCGAGCGTCTGCCGGCTCCGCTCGTGCGCGGAATTCGTCTCCTGTTCGCGTCGCCGCACCGGTTCCCGTCGGTGGAAGATCTGGCGGCGTCTGCGAGCATGTCGCGTCGCCACGTCCACCGGTTGGTGACGGATGCGGGACTCACGTCACCAACCCAGCTGCTCGTGACCGCGCGCGTGCTGCGCGCGTATCAATTCCTTCGCTCGGGCGGGATGACGATTCAGGGCGCGGCGGAGCGGCTCCGGGTCGCGCCGCGCATCTTGGCCCGCCACCTTCGCCTAACTACGGCCGTGCGCAGCTCGCGCGATCTCTACGCCATGCCGCCCACGGAGATCGTTACCCACTGCGTGCGATCGTTGTACCGTCCGCCGGCGGCGTTGCGCCTGGCGGTCGGCGACTCGACGCACGTGCCCGACCGGAGCGAGGTCCAGGCCCCGCCCCGTCCCCCGCGCCCGGGACACGCATGACGCTGCATTCGGTCTTGCCTCGCGTTCTCGTCGTGGACGATGAGCCCACCATCTGCCGCGCGTTATCGATCGCGCTCCGCCGCGCCGGCTACGAACCGCGCTCCGCGGAGACCGCCGCCGCCGCGCACTCGCTGCTCCGGCACGGGCGGTTCGATGCGATGATCGTCGACCTGCGCATCCCCGACCAACGCGGCGATGAGTTCTTCGAGCTCGCGGCCGCGCTCTATCCGAACCTTCGTCACGCGACGCTCATGACGACGGGCGATACGAGCGAGCGCGCGTTCGATCTCGTCCACGCGTGCCGCGTGCCCTATCTGGTCAAGCCGTTCGACCTCGCGGAGCTGATCGCGGTCATCGACGGATTCACGACGCACACGCGGGAAGCGACCGCCTAACGGACGCCGCCGCCGGTCAGGGTTTGACGGCGATCCGGCCCGCGTAATCGATCCGGTCGAGCAAAATGGGCGGATTGTGCTCGGCCAGGTAGCGGTCCACGGCGTCACGCGCACCGCGCCAGTGCCCGTAGTCGTCCAACAGCAACACGCCGCGCGACACCAGCAGCGGGTAGAGATGGACGAGCTCCTGGTAGGTCGATTCGTAGAAATCGGTGTCGAGCCGCAGGATGGCGATCGGTCCCGGCATCGTGCCCGGAAGCGTGTCCTCCACCTTGCCTTTCACGAATCGCAGCTTCGACTCGGGGTAGCCGGTGGCGACGAGGTTCTGGCGCACCTCGTCGAGCGACGCATAGTTCCACGCGTTGTGTCCGGCTTGTTGCGAGCGCTCCCAGCGGCGGCGCGCGGCGCGGTTGCCGCGATTGACGTCGCGCTCGGTGGGCTCGCTCATCCCTTCGTAGGTGTCATAGAGCCAGAGCGTACGGGTCGTGTCGCCTAACGACAACAACGTCAGCGCGGCCGCCATCATGCTGCCGCCGCGCCAGACGCCGCACTCCACGATGTCGCCCGCCACGCCGTGACGGCTCACGTAGGTGACGGCCTGCCGCAGCGCGTACACGCGCTCGACCGACGTGAGCGTATACGGCGCGCATCGCGCGTGGAGCGTGAAGAAATCCGGCTCGAGGTCGGGCTGCGCCACGGGCGGCTCCGTTTTCCGAATGAGCGCAAACCCGAATCGGCTCGCCACGCGTTCGAGAAAGTGCTTCAGACCTCAACCTCCTGGGGACAACGGGTTCGCAGAATGATGGCGGCAAACAATCCGGCGGGCGAGGCGCCTCGTCAGTCGGGGCGCGGCGACGGGTCGAGCCGTTTGACGCCCATCGCGCGGCGCGCCGCGGCGGCCAGATAGGTCCGGGCGCGCGCGGCGCGGTCGCGCCACATCGCACGCCTGCTGCGCGCGAGCAGGGCGCGAACCGCGGCGGCGGCGGCCGGCGTGAGCCCGCCTAACGACAGCGCGTACTCGTAGCGGTCGAACACCAGCGGATCGCGGATGCGCGCGACGTCGTCGATACGCGCGGCGAGCGTGGCCGGCGGCTCGAACACGCGGAAGTGCTCGAGCACGCCGAGTCCGGCGAGCACCACCTGATTGCGGATGCATTTCTCGCAGCGCGAGCAGTTGAGGGCCTCGACGCGGTTCTCCCAACAGACGCGCAGATGGCGCCGCACCAGGGGTTCGTCGCGCAGCACCCGCAGCTTCTGACCGCGATTCACCTCCGCGCCGACGTGCTCGACCGTCAGGCCGTTGCCGCTCCACAGCGGATCCAGCTGCCACGCCGATCCCCACGGGTGCCAGCTCTTGTGCGAGAACGACGCCGAGATGATGAGCGTGGATGTGTGATCGGCCAGCAGATGCCCAACGGCGGCTAACGCACCGCCGTGGGTGCGGTCCCACGAGGCGGCACAGAACGGCGGGTGGGTGCGCAGGTTGGTGCGCAGGATGATCGCCCGCGCGCCGACGATGCCGGCGATCTCGCGCACCTGCTCCTCGACGGCCGCGGCCCGCGCGACGTCGGTGAGCGGCATGTCGAACCCGTGCACGAAGATCACGTCATCGATCTTCCGGCCCGACGCCAACAGCGTGTAGAACGAGTCGACGCCGCCGCTGAAGCACAACGACGTGCGTCCGGCGGCCGCGGACTGCGGACGACGGTCGACAATCCGTGTGTCGAGGCGCGGCAACACACGATCGTACCCCCACCAGCGCTGCGTGATGTCAAGCACCTTGGGCATCGACGCGGCGAACGCGGCGTCGACGGGTTCCGTCGCCTGGAGGCGGAGGTGCGACGCGACCGACGGAATCAGAAACGCCGAGACGAACGCTTCCACCGAGGGGCGGAGCGCCACGTCGTCGGACTCGAACCAGACTTCGCTGTCGCCAACGAGCGCGGCGACGCGCGACGACGGGCTCGTCGTCCGGCGCTGGACGGGCGAAATCAGCAGGGTTCCCGGCATTGGGATGAGTCGGCCTTACGGAGGCTCGTGGTTGGCGCGGCCCCCGGGGGCAAGACGCGCGCCTGATCCGATCAGTTGGGCAGGCAGCGTCCGGAATCGAGATGACGATTCCCACAAGCGGTCATCAGCCGCACTAGCCTACACGGCAATGCCCTGCGGCGCAACGCGTTGCAGAACGCCCATTCGGGCCCGCATTGTGTACGACATGTGGGACTCGGCGAGCTCGATCCGCACCTCGCCAGGCGTCCCCGACCGATCCGCTCGCGAGCGAGGTTCCGCATGGATTCGCTGTGGAAAGACACGCGCGTCGCCCTGCGCATGCTGCGCAAGAATCCCGCGTTCGCGCTCACCGCGATCGTGACGTTAGCACTCGGCATTGGCGCGAGCACGGCGATCTTTTCGGTCGTGAATGCGGTGCTCTTGCGCCCGCTGCCGTACCGCCAGCCAGCACGCCTCGCGATCGTGTGGGGCGATCTGCGCAATCGGAACGTGACCAACTTTCCGCTCTCGCCGTCGGACTTCCGCGACTTGCGCGCGGACACGCACGCGTTCCAGGGATTGGCCGGCGTGAGCACGTTCCGCGTGCCGTTCGGGGGCGACGGCTTCGAGCCCGAGCAGGTGTCGGCCGCCGGGGTCACCACGAATTTCTTCTCGCTGCTCGGCGCGCACGTGATGGCGGGCCGCGATTTCACCGACGCCGACGCGACCCCGCAGCCACAACCTCCGCCTAACGCAGCAGCGGGCGCCGCCGCGCCGGGTCCGCAGCTGCCGGCCATGATGGTCCTCCGCTACGAGTTCTGGAAGCGCCGCTACGGCGGCGATCCGAGCGTCGTCGGGAAGAGCTTCGATCTGGGCGGCCAGCGTGTGCAGGTGGTGGGCGTACTGGAGCCGGGGTTCGAAATCATGCTCACGCCGGCGGCGGGCGTGGATCGCACGCCGGACGCGTTCATCGCGGCCCGCATCAACTTCGCCGACAATTCGCCGGCGGCGCGCATCAACGTGTTCCTGCGGGTGGTGGGGCGCCTCGCGCCCAACGTCACCATCGCCGACGCCCAGCGCGAGGTGGATGCGTTCGCGGCCAACGACCGCGCGCAGTTCACGATCGACCGGACCGCCGGCTACTACATGCGGGTCGAGCCAATGCAGGCCGATCTGGTGTCGGGCGAGCGGCCGGCCATCATGGCGCTCATGGGCGCGGTGGCGTTCGTGCTGCTCATCTCGTGCGCCAACGTGGCCAACCTGCTGTTGGTCCGGGCGTCGAGCCGCGAGCGGGAGCTCGCCGTCCGCGCTGCGTTAGGCGGGTCGCGCGCCCGCCTGGTGCGCCAGATGATGATGGAGAGCCTGCTGCTGGGCGGCAGCGGCGCGCTCGTCGGCCTCTGGGCGGCAGCGTTAGGCGTGACGGTGCTCGTGCACCTGGCGCCGGCCGGCCTGCCGCGGCTGGATGAAATCCGCATCGATCCGACGGTCCTGATCTTCACCGCGGCGACGGGCCTGGTGTCGGTGCTCATCTTCGGCACGGTGCCGGCGCTCCGCGCCTCGCGCCCCGATCTCATGGATGTGCTCCGCGCCGCCGGCCGCACCACCGGCCAGCGCGCCGGTGCGATCATGCGGAACGGTGTGGTGATCGCCGAGGTCGCGCTGTCGCTGGTGCTGCTCATCGGCTGCGGGCTCATGGTGCGCTCGTTCGTCGCGCTCGAGGGCGCCAATCCCGGGTTCGACCCGAACGGCGTCCTCACCTTCTTCGCGCAATCGTCTCGCCCAACACCGCCGGGCGCCACGGCCGAACGCGCCGCGTTCGTGCGCACGCTCGCCGAGCGTCTGCGCGCCATTCCGGGCGTGCTGTCGGTGACGACCGCTTCGCAGCTCCCCCTCGAGGGCGCGATCGGCAATGCGCGATGGGGCACGGCCGAGGCGCTGACGGACCCGGCCAAATTCCGGCAGGCGAACATCCACATCGTGATTCCCGGCTACTTCGCCACCATGCGCACGCGGCTGATCGCCGGCCGCGACTTCTCCCAAGTCGACGACGACACGGCGGCGAAGACCATCCTCATCGATGACAAGCTCGCCGCGCGCGCGTTCCCGGGACAGCACGCGGTTGGACAACGACTGCTCGTGCGCATCGCGACGCCCGAAGCGCTGTGGTACACCGTGATCGGCGTCGTGGCCCACGAGCGCGACGAGACGTTGGCGTCCGATGGACGCGAGGTGATGTTCATCGGCGACGGCGAGCTCGGCTCGGGCAACGTGGCGCGTTGGGCATTGCGCACCGACGGCGATCCGGCTGCGTTCGCACCGGCCGTTCGCGTGGCGGTGCACGCGTTCGACCCGTCGCTCTCGATCGCCGAGGTGCAGCCGATGCAGGTGTTCGTGGATCGCGCCGAAGCGCCGACGCGCTTCGCGCTGGCCTTGATCAGTACGTTCGCGGCGATCGCGATCGTTCTCGCGGCCGTCGGATTGTACGGCGTGTTGTCGACCGTGGTGCGGCAGCGCACGCCGGAGCTCGGCATGCGTATGGCGTTCGGCGCGCCGAGCCGGAGCATCTTCCGGTTGGTGATCGCGCAGGGCGTGCGATTGAGCGCGATCGGCATCGGATGCGGACTGGTGGCGGCGGTGCTGCTCACGCGCGCCATGACATCGATGCTCGTGGGTGTTCGCCCAACGGACCCGGTCACGTACGTCGCGATCTCGGTGCTGTTCCTCGCGGTGGCGACGGCGGCGGCATGGTTGCCGGCACGCCGCGCCGCGGCGCTCGATCCATCGATCGCCCTCCGCGACGAGTGACGGGGGACGCCCGGGTCCGTTAGGACCGGGGCGTCCAGACGAGCCCCGAGCCGTCGAGCTCGGGGAACGCGCCCTGCGGGTCGATCGCGACGCGAGTGATCGCCGGCTCGCGCGCCACGCGCACCACGTAGCGGCGGGCCCCGTGCAGCCATACGTCGACCGGCACGTCGATGCGCTGCGTCACGTTGCCGGCGCGGGTCACGACTAACGGAACGGGCATGGGCGCGAGCCCGCGGTCCTCGATCGTGATGGCGACCGAATCGCCGTCGGGGGCGACGGACGCGATCGCCTGATCGAGCGGCCACGCGCGATAGAACCACGTCGCCCAGAACCACGAGAGGTCGCGGCCAGCGACCGCATCGATCGTATTGAAGAAGTCGAACGGATACGGGTGGCGGCCGGTCCACCGGCGTCCGTACTCGCGGAGCGCACGGTGGAAGGCGTCGGCGCCCAGCACCGCGCGGAGCGCGGCGAGCACCTGCGCGGTCTTGTCGTAGTACATCATGAAGTACAGATCGGACGACGAGAGGTCGCCCCAGCGCATGAGCGGCTCGTCGAGCCCCGCGCGCAGCGCGCCCAGGTAGAGGCTCCGCTGGCCGGGCTCCGAATCGTTAGGCCGACCGCCCGGGCGCGGCTCGCCGTACAGCACGCGCATGCCCTGGGCGACGTCGAACTGCGTGAAGCCCTCGTCCATCCACGGGTAGCGCGTCTCGTTGGAGCCGACCTGCATCGGGAACCACATGTGCCCCGTCTCGTGCATCAGATCGCCGGCGAGGGACAGCGTGTCGGCCCACGGCTGCATGAGCGTCATCATCGGGTATTCCATGCCGCCGCCCTGGAGGACGCCTTCCATCGAGGTCATCTGCGGCCACGGATACGGCCACAGCTAATCGGACAGCTGCTCGATCGCATCGCGCGTGAAGCGCGCGCCGCCTAACCGCCAGGCCGCCGCGCGGCTGGTGAGGCGGAAGAAGCTGTTGATGTCCACGGTGTCCCGGCCGCCGCCGTCGCGCATCACGAGCGCGCGCGTGGCGTCCCAGGCGTACTGATCGCTCGTGCCCCAGGAGAAGTCGCGCACGTTGGGCGCGGCGAAGTGCCAGACCTGGCGCGCCGGACCGGCCGCGAACGCCGCCCGTGCGTCGGCGCCCGGCGTGAGCACGCGCACCACGCGGCCCGTCTGCCGGGCGTCGCCTAACCGGGCACGCGTCCGCGCCGAATACACGGACGAATCCACGAGGACGCCGGTGGCGCCCACCACCCAGCCGTGCGGTACCGTGAGGCGCACGTCGTAGTCGGCCGGATCCATGTAGAACTCGGCGCCGTTCAAGTACGGGTCGGTGACCCAGCCGTTCACGTCGTCGTAGACCGCGACCTGCGGATACCAGTATCCCAGGAAGTAGACGTGGCCGTCCCGGCCCTCGCGTCCGTCGGAGGGCGAGGGTGGCGGCGTGAACGACCACGCGAAGGCGAGACGGACGCTGTCGCCGGGCATCACCGGCGCGGGCGGGCGGATCCACATCACCGTGCCGTCGACCGCGTACCCGGGATGCGTCGTATCGGTCGACGCCGCGAGACGGCGGCCGGCCACGGCGACGCTCGACAGCGTGACGCCGCCGGTGATGGGCACCGTGCTCCGGCGCGGGCTCCCGGGCGCGAACACGTTTTGCCGGAGGTAGACGGCGATCGCGCGCAGCGTGTCGGGCGAGCGATTGCGGTACACCACCGACTCGCTTCCCGTTAGGCGGGAGGCGGCGACGTCGAGCGACGCGTCGATGTCATAGCGCGCGTGCTGGACCCAGTTGGACGATCCGGGGTCGCCGGTTCGGGTGCGCGTCCCGCGCGCGACCGCGCGAGTGAACGGCGCCGACTCGAATACCGGACCCGGCAGCGGCCGTCCCGATTCCACCGTGGCCGCGGGGTCGGCCGCGGGCGACGGCCGCGACTGCGCGCGAACGGCGGCCGGAAGGGCGACGCTCGCGAAGACTGTGGACAGGACTGGATACAGGAAGCGAGTGACGCGCAACGACGTCTCCGATGGCAGAATGGATGTGACGGCAGGCAATTGATTCTGGCCCGCCGCGCGAGGTCACGCAATCGTTCGGCAACAGGCCCCGCGTCGTCCTTGACCGGATGTTGACACCTGGCGCCAGCCTCGCGCGTAAGGAATCTTGCAACGCACCCTTCGGAGACCCGGATGAGCGGCGACCAGGCCATGTTGGTGGCGATTACCGCAATTCTCACGTTTGGCGCCTGCGTGTGCGGGATCGCGTATGCACTGTCGGCGCGCTCGCGTGCCAAGCTGAAGGCGCCGCTCGAGCTGGGAAATCTGGACGCACGGCTCGAGCGCATCGAGCAAACGGTCGAGAGCATCGCCGTCGAGGTGGAACGGGTGAGCGAGGCGCAGCGCTTCAGCGCGCGTCTGCTCGCCGAGCGCCGCGAGCCCGTTCCGGCGCAGCTTCCTGTTGGGGAGGAGCGCCGATGAACGAGAGCATGTTAGTCGACGTCCTGACCTTCCTGTTCGGCATGGGGTGTCTTTACGCATTCACCCGCCTAATGACGGCATTTTTCGGCCGTAAGCGACCGTTGCCTGCGGCGGCCGATACCGCGGCGCTGGAGACGCGTCTGGCGCGCATCGAGCAAATCGTCGAAGCGACATCGATCGAAGTGGAGCGCGTGACGGAGTCGCAGCGGTTTCTGGTGAACGTGTACGCGCAGCGACCCGCCGACCCCGCGTCGCTCCCGAAGCCCGGCGTCCGGGTCACCACGCCGCACTGACGGACCGGCCATTCCGTCGCCCCCGAATTTGCCGTTAGGCAGCCCGCTGGTGGCGCCGCCGGTCGCTCAGGCGCCGGTGGTGGGACCGGTGCTGGTGGCGGAGGACCGCGTGCCGGCCCGCCACGGATTCACGTCCATGCTGTCGAGCATTTCGCGGGTGGGCCGCTGGGAGCTCCCGCGGGCGATGCGCGTGGCGTCGTTCATGGGGCAAGTCACGCTCGATCTGACGGAGGTGGCGATCGCGCCCGGCGTGTCGACGATCGAGGTGCTATGCATCATGGGCGAGGTCAAGATCCTCGTGCCGAACGCGTTGCGCGTGGAGTGCAGCGGCACGCCGGTGATGGGCGAATTCCAGTTCAGGGGATCGGGGGTCGCGCCGGCGGCGGCCGACGCCCCGCTGGTGCGCATCACCGGGACGGCGATCGCGGGCAACGTGCGGATCCGGATGGTGGATCCGAACGCGCCGCGGTGGTGGGAGACGTGGCGCGCGCGCCGGCGCGAGCGCCCGCAGCGGGCGGGCGGCGCCTAACGGATCAGCCGCCGCGCAGCGCCGCGAGCGGATCGAGCCGCGTCGCGCGGCGCGCGGGCACGACGCTGGCCAGCGCGGCGACGAGGAGCAGGAGGCCGGCCACGACGAGGAACGTCACCGGATCGCGGGTGCCCACGCCGTAGACCATCCCGGCCAGCGCGCGCGTGGTCGCGACCGACGCCACGAGGCCGATCGCCACGCCTGCGCCGGCCAGCGCCAACCCCTGGCGCAGCACCATGAGGGATACGCCCCCCTGGGTCGCGCCCAACGCCATCCGCACGCCGATCTCGTGCGCGCGCTGGCTCACGAAATACGCGATGATCCCGTAAATGCCCACCGCGGCGAGCGCCAGTCCCGTTAGGCCGAGGAGCACGAGCAGCGTGGTGGTGAAGCGGGGCGTGGCCATGGAGCGGGCGATGATGCTCATCCATCGTGGCGACGCCCGAGACGGCGAGCTCCGGATCGACGCCGGCCACGGCGCGGCGCACCAGCGGGGCGAGCGACGCCGGCGGCAGCGGCGAGCGGATCACCAGGCTCATCGCCGACAGCGGCAGCTGGGCGACCGGGTAGAAGACTTCGTTAGGCGGCGGCTCCTCGAGGCCGCTGGCGCGCATGTCGGCCACGACGCCCACCACCTGCCGCCACACGGGTGCGTCGCCCGAACAGTGCGTGATCCGCCGCCCGATCGGATCCGCGTCGCCGAAGAGCCGATGCGCCAAGCTCTGATTGATGACGACGACCGGAGCCGCGCTCGCGACGTCCGCGACGCCGAACGTGCGTCCGCGCAAGAGCGGCGTGCGCATGATACCGAAGTAGTTCCCGGTCGCGCTGCGCATGTTCGCATCCACGCCACTGCCATTGTCCGGCGTGGATCCATCGCGCCGCGCGCTGCAGTCCATTCCGAACTGCGCAATGGGGACGCGCGATGCGAGCGCGACCGACGCGGCGCCAGGAACCGATTGGACCGCTTGGGCGATACGCGCGAATCCAGCAGTCATGGAGCTGTCTGTGGGATAGCGCGCCGCCGGCAGCGCGACATTTGCCACGAGCACGCCGTTCGGATCGAACCCCGGCGGCACGCGTTGGAGCGCGATCGCGCTGCGCACCAGCAATCCGGCGCCCACGAGCAGCACGAGCGCGAGCGACACTTCGCCGATCACCAGCACCGTGCGCATCGATCCGCGGACGACCAGCGTGGACTCGCGCGATCCCTCGCGCAGGGCCTGCTGGAGATCGAGTCGCGTCGCGCGGAGCGCCGGCCACACGCCGAACACCACGCCGCACGCCAGCGCGACGATGCCGGCGAACAGGAGCACCGGCGCATTGAGCGTCGCGTCGCCCAGGCGCGGCACGCCGGTTGGGCTCACGCGGAGGAGCGCGTGGAGACCAAGGGCCGCCACCGCGACGCCGGCCACGCCGCCTAACCCGGCGAGCAGCACGCTCTCGGTGAGCAACTGCGCCACGAGTCGCTTGCGCCCCGCGCCCAGCGCGCTCCGGATCGCGACTTCCTTGCGGCGGACGGACGCGCGCGCGAGCAGGAGATTCATCACGTTGCCGCACGCGATGAGCAACACGAGCCCGACGGCGCCGAACAACACGAGCATCATGGGCCGCACCGCACCGACGACGCTGTCGCGGAGCGGCAGCCCAACAATGGTGCCGTCGATGCCGCCGCGCGGGTAATCGTGTGCCAGCTCGCGCTGCACCGCCGTCAGCTCGCGGACCGCGTCGGGAATCGCCACACCGTCCCGCGCCAGCCCGACGACCGTGAGCTCGTGGTCCGCGTGCTCGGCGCGCTGCGCCGGCGTGAGCGCGAGCGGCACCCAGATCTCCGGCGCGTTCGTGGTGAACGCGTACTCCGCGGGCGCCACGCCGATCACGGTGTACGCGTTGCCGTTGAGCGTGATCACGCGACCGACCACGTGCGGATCCGACGCGAACGCAGACGACCACAGTGCGGCCGACAGCACGACGACGTTCGGCGCGCCCGGTTGGTCCTCGGCCGCGCCGAAGTACCGGCCGACGACCGGCGGGATGTACAGCGCGCGCCAATAGTCGGCCGACGCCTCGAGGGCGAACAGCCGTTGCGGCGCGCCGATGCCCGTGAGCGTGAACGATCCGTACCAATACGCGCCTAACGCCGAGAACTGCGGCGAGCGCTGCCGCCACACATTGTAGTTGCCCGCGGTCACGTTCATCGAGCCGCCCCCGCCGGCGCCCTCGCGCAGGTCGACGAGCCGGTCGGCGTGGGCGTAGGGCAGCGGCCGGAGCAGCACGCTGTAGACGGCGCTGAAGATCGCGGTATTGGCGCCTATGCCTAACGCCAGCGTGATCACGGCGACCGCGGTGAAGGCCGGGTTGCGCGCCAGCTGCCGGACCGCGTACCGTAGGTCCTGGCCCACGACCTGGCGCCAGGCCACGCGGCGCTCGAGCGTCTCCCGCTCGCGCGTCAGCGAGACCAGGGACTGTTCGACGGCGTTCACATTGCCGAAGCGCTCGGCCGCCGCCCGGCGCGCCTCGTCGGGCGACATCCCGGCCGCGCGATTCTCGGCCGCGCGCGACTCGAGGTGGAACGCGAGCTCGTCGCTCACGTCGCCGGTCGTGTCGGCTCGCCAGAACCGCAGATACCGCCGCCAGGCCGGTTCGTGAGGCGACGGGGCCGGCGGCTGGTCGCGCGGCGCGCTGCGGCGCGGCATGGCGCGGTCCGGTTAGGCGGGTTGCCGCGTCGCGCTCATGATGCGCGCCATGGCGAGCGAGAACGCCGACCAGGTGCCGCTCTGCGCCTTCAACTGCCGCCGGCCGGACGGCGTGAGACTATAGTATTTCGCGCGGCGGTTGTTGTCGGTGATCCGCCACTGCGCGCGCACCCAGCCGCGATTCTCCATCCGGTAGAGCGCCGGATACAGCGAGCCCTCCTCGACGCGCAACACGTCATCGGTGGTCTGCTGAATCCACCGCGCGATCCCGAAGCCGTGCATCGGCCCCCAACTCAGGGTCTTGAGCACGATCACGTCGAGCGTCCCCTGAAGCAGTGCCACCGATGCGCCGGAGCCGGCCATCCGCGTTTCCCTTAGAGAGTCTAGGTGATCGCCAGTATGTGATCCGTTGGGCCGGACGTCAAGGCGTCCCGGCAGCCGGCTGCGGCCGCGTCCGCCAGCCACGGGCCCGCGAACTTCGCTCGGCATTTTGGGTATCTTGGACATGATCACTCTACACCCCATCGCCATGTCCTGTCGCTTCGCGATCACACCCCTGCTCTGCCTCGGCGCGCTGACGGCCGCCGCCGCCGCCCGGCCGATGGCGCACGATGGCGCGCTGCCGACGGGCGCGTACGTCTTGTCGCGCGCCGCGTCGGCGCGACCGCCGATTCCGTTCCAATTTCAGCTCGCGGGTTCGGTGGTCGCGGGCGTGGTCGACAGCGCGCGCATCACGCTGGCCGCCGACAGCAGCTACACCGACAAGGTGACGGTGCGTTGGACCAAGGCGCCGTCGCTGCCCATCCCCCTGCCCGGTTTCTCGGCCGGCCCGGACCCGCACACGCTCTCGGGATCGGGGCGCTACAGCGTGCAGGGCGGAACGGTGGTGCTCGAGCCGGACGATTTCATGACGCGGGGGTTCGTGCGCTCGGTCCAGGCGCGCACCGATTCCACCGGGCTCACCCTGACCGGGTTGACGGGCGGGTTTGCCGGGGCGCACGTCGGCATCAACGCCGTGTTCACGCGCGTCCGTTAGGCGGTGCCGCGCGCTAATCGGCGCGCCAGAGCTGTCGGGCCGTGGCCTCGTCCAGCGTGTCGGTCCACTCATAGATGGGCAGATCCTCGGTGGGCCGTACGACGCGTCGACTGACGGGTGTCGGGAGTGTGACGCCGGCCGGCCATCCGAGGGTATTATGTGTGCGCGGGCGCGCGCTGGACGGCGCTTGCCCGCGCAGCCGGACGTCATCATGCTTGCCTGCGTTCCGTGGCGAATCGGAGGACTGTGATGCCGCACCCGTACCCGCACACCCTGTTTGCGCTGGCAGCCGGCGCACTAGTCTGCGCGCTGTCGTTGGCCCATCCCGCCCACGCCCAATACGCGTCCGGCGCGAACGTCGGCGCGTCGGCGGTGCCGATCGCCACCGGGCCGATCCGCGTGAGCGCCGACGCCGGCATCGGCCGCAACATGTCGTGGACGGCGCCGCGCACGGTGCTGTCGTTAGGCACGACGGCCGCCATCGGCGGCGACGCCCGCGGCGCATTGCTGTCGCTCTTCGCCCAACGGACGGCGGAAGCCGACACCTCGGGGCCGGTGTTCGCGCTCCAGGCCGCGGCCTGGCACGCGCTGGGGCCGGTCACGCTGCGTCTCGGATTGGCGGAGCACGCGTTGCGCTTCGCCGGCGTGCCGGCGAGCATGTCGATCACGGATTTCCCCGTCGACACCGAGTTCCTCACCGACTCCGGATACGTGCCCGACCATGGGACCAAGGCGGACACGGTGGTGCACCCGGGTACGCCATTGCGCGTGCAGATGTGGTCGGAGCTCGAGGCCGGCGCCGACTGGGCGATCGGACGCGTGCGGCTCGACGCACTGGTAGGCGCGCGCCCACCGGTGGGCACGTTCCGCGCGGCCACATGGGCGCAAGCGGGGGCAAGCATCGACGTGCTGCGCGGCGTGGCGCTCGACCTCAGCGCCGGTACCTCGCCGGCCCGCATCGGACTCGACATCCCGGGGTCTCGGTTCGTGAGCCTGGGGGTGCGCGTGCGACCGAGCGGCGGGTTGCCCGCGCCTTCCGTTAGGCATGCAGCGCCGGCCGCCGCGTTCGTCGTCACACCCGAGGGTGCGCACGCGTACACGGTGACGTACGTCTCCTCGCAGGCCGGGACGGTGCAGCTCGCCGGCGACTTCAACGCGTGGACGCCGATCGACCTGGTGGAAGACGGCCATGGCCGCTGGCGAGCGACGATTGCGTTCGCACCGGGTGTGCACCACGTGAGTCTCCGGGTGAACGGTGGCGCGTGGTTCGCGCCGCCCGGCACACCGTCGGTCCCGGACGAATTCGGCGGAACGAGCGGCATCCTCGACATCCGCTGACGCATGCCGCGTGACCACCGCGCCGGTGCGAAGGTACCAACCCGGTGGAGATGACGGATGCGATGCTCGTGCGCGCGGTGTTGGCTGGCGACCCGGCGGCGTTCGCACTGCTGGTGGACCGCCACGCGCCGGCCTGCCTGCGGTTCGCGAGCCGCATGTTAGGCAACCACGAGGACGCCGAGGATGCGACGCAGGAAGCGTTCGTGCGCGCGCATCGGGCGCTGGCGCGGTACGACGAGCAGGTGCGGTTCCGGACGTGGGTAATGAGTATCCTCGCGAATCGATGCCGGACCACGCTGTTGCACCGGCATTGGCGCACGTCGCGCGTGGTGGTGGATGGTGCGGCGGTCGAGCAGGCAGCGGGCCCGTCGACGGACGGCGACGACGAGCTGCGGGACGCGATCGAACGTGCGCTGGCGCGTCTCGAAACGCTGCAACGGGAAGCGTTCGTGCTCAAGCACGTCGAGACGCTGAGCTACGAGGAGATGTCGGCGATTACGGGCGCAGGCGTGTCGGCGCTCAAGATGCGGGTGCAGCGCGCATGCGAGCGATTGCAGGCCATGCTTCGAGAGGACGGCTATGCGTGAGCAGCACGAAGACGAGGAATTGACCGGCGCGTTGGCCCAGGCCGCGTCGACGTTGCGCGCGGAGCCGGTGCCGCGGGCTCAATGGCGCGATGCGCTGCTCGACGCCGTCGCGGCGGACGAGATCGATGACCCGCGACCGCTCCGGTGGAGCGTCCGGCCGGCGGCGGCGATCGCCGCGTGCCTGGCGTGCGTGATGGCCGGGGCCGCGCTCTCGTACGGCGTGCTGCGCGGGCGCGCCGCCGCGCCGGCTCTCGGGCTGGCGTCGTCTTCCGTTAGGCAGGCACAGGCGAGCCTCCCGGTGCGGTTCGCCGTCGAGGCGCCGGAAGCGGTGCACGTATCCATCGTGGGCGACTTCAACGGATGGAATCCCGCCGGCCTGCCGCTGCACCGAATGCCCGATGGCCGGACGTGGGAGGTGGAAGTCGGACTCGCGCCCGGGCGCTACGCCTACGCATTCGTCGTCGACGGCCGGCTGGCGCGCGATTCGTCGGCCGCGGAATCCGGCGCCGACGACTTCGGCGTGCCGAACTCGGTGGTATTGGTGGGCGGCTCGTGAGACACGCCCCCGCGATGCGCCGCGTCCGATGCGCGGTCGTGGCGTTAGGCGTGTGCGGAGCGGCGGCGGCGCCGGCGCGCCTCACGGCGCAGGCGGCGGCCGAACCCGCGCTGCCGGCCCGCCTCGGCGCCCCGGCGCGCGCGGCGATCGTCGGGCTCATGGATTCGGCGCGCGCCGCGGGGCTCCCGACGGCGGGGCTCGCCGCCAAGGCCGCCGAGGGCGTGCTCAAGGGCGCCGACGACGCGCGGATCGTCGCCGCCGTCCGCGCGCTGACTACTGCGTTAGGCGACGCCCGCGCCGCGCTCGGCCCCACCGCCGATCCGTCGGTGCTCGACGCCGCAGCCAGCGCCCTGCGCGCCGGCGTCACGCCGGCCACGCTGCGCTCGTTAGGCAACGCCGGCGCCACGCCGGCCGGCGCGCCCGCGCTGGCCAGCGCGCTCGTGACCCTCGTCGACTTCGTGGCCAAGGGTGTCCCGCCGGCGCTGGCCTCGCAATCCATTGAACAGTTGCTCCGCCTGGGTGCGCCCGAATCGCGCTTCGTCACGCTGCGCAGCCAGGTCGAAGCCGACATTCGCGACGGCCAGTCGCCCGAAGCCGCGGTCACCACCCGCGTCCGGACCAGCGTCCAGCAAATGGGCGCGCCCTCAGGCCCCGGCGCCGCGCATCCTCCACAACCAGACCCTGCCCCGCCCACCGTGTGACTTCGGGGCGCCCTCCGAAGGTATCACCACGCGAAACATCGTCTACCGGATGCATTCAGAGAGGTGCAGCGATGAAACACGTGGTCACACTTGGAACGTTCGCGGCGGCTGTCGCAGTGGTTGCAGCGATCGCGTGCGGCAGCGATACGGTCGCATCGCCGACGAGTGCCGTGAATACGGCGGGCGGCGTAGCCGGCACCGGACACGACTCCAGCGGCGGATCGCCCGGTGGCTCGCCCGGCGACTCATCGAATCACGGCGGCCCGCCCGCCGGCCAGCGCCACCCGTGGCTCACGGTTTCACCCGAAGCAGCCTCGGTCCAGGTGGGACTTTACCTCGAGCTGCACGCGACCCTGCACGACACCACAGGCGCGCCGATCTCGGCGCACGTGACGTGGCACTCGAGCGACGCACGCATCGCGACCGTCGGCGACTCGGGCCTCGTCCACGGTATCGCGCCGGGCGTCGTCGCCATCTTCGCCAGCGCGAATGGATTCAACGATTCCGCCGAGGTCGCGGTGGTCGACAGCGTGGTCCCGCCGCCGCCGCCCCCGCCGCCGCCGGCAGACAGTGGCGCGGTGCCCGACAGCACCCCGCCTCCACCGCCGCCGCCGTCGCCGCCAGACACGACGCCGCCCCGGGACACCAGCAGATCCCGATAGCGGTCGCCTAACGCAAACGAGGCCGGGGCATCACTGCCCCGGCCTCGTTGCATCCGCCCGACCTGTCCGTTAGTCGCCGCGCGCGTCGTCCATCGCGGTGCGCAGCCGAGCCGCCGCCGCGCACTCCTGCCGCAGCGCGTCCATCACCGCGTCGGCCTGCTTCATCTGCACGGCCAGCGCCGCCGACCCCTCGAGCGCCCGGTCGACCACCGCACGCTGCGCCGCCAACGCTTCGGTCGACGACCGAATGTCGCGCGCCAACGCGTCGGCGCGGGCCAGCCTCTTCTCGATGTCTTCCACCTGCCACTTGCGATCGGCGAACACGCGCATGCCATCCGTGGCCGTGGCGAGCTCGCCGCGCGTCCGCTCCAGCATCGTGCGCGCATCCTCGATCTCCCGCCGCTCGGTGGAAATCGAGCGCACATGCTCGGCCGTCCGCTCGGCGATCTCGAACAGGTGCTTCACCTGCGCGTTCACGGCGTCGATCGTCGCCTGCTTGCTGCCGATCTGCTCCATGCCCTGCGCGGCATCGCGCTGGGCGACGTCCCAGGCCGCGAGCAGGGCCTCGAAGTTGGCCATGCGCTTTTCCACTTGGCCTAACGAACCGAGGCGCGCCTCGAGCTCCTCGAGCATCTCCGACAACGTGCCCGTGTGCTCCTGCGCGTCGCCCAACTGGCCGCCGATGGTGCGCGACAGCTCGCCCAACTGCTGCATCGCGTCGGCCGCCTCGCGGCGCACGGTGGACGCCTGCGCCAGGTTGGCCGCCGCCGCCTCGAGCGCGCTCTGCCGCTGCTCGAACTCCTGGTTGAACACGCGCAGCCGGTCCTCGAGCCCCGCGAACGCCGCGGCCCGCTCGCCTAACGCATCGGCCACCGCGCCCACCGACGTCATGCGCCGGTCGGCGGCATCCACCGACGCCGTCACCGTGCCGATCGTCTGCGCCACCCGGCGCGCCTCGGCCGCCTGGCGGAGCAGATCGCTGAACCGCGTCTCCGCGGCCTCCATGCGCGCGTGCAACCCGTTCCCGCGATCCTGCGCCTGCGCCAGCGCCGAGTCGATTTCGCCTAACCGACGCTGCATCGTGTCGACCATCGCGTTGCGGCCCTCGAGTGCATCCATCGACGCCGTGATCTGCGCCACCTTGTCCCGCAAGGTTTCGGTGCCCGGCCGCATGTGCTCCAGCTCGCCCAACAGCTCGCGCGTCGCGCGCAGCTTGACGTCCGCGTCGGCCAACCACTGGTCCGTCTGCGCCTGACGCTGCCGGAGCCGCGTCATCTCCTCGTACGAGAGCCGCACCTGCTCCAAGCCGTCGCGAATCGATTCGTGCGTCCCGTCGAGCGTCGCCAGGTCGCGTAGGATCGATTCGACGTCCGGCTTGAGCCCCTCGACGCGCTCCATCCGCTGTGTCATGTCGCTCAACGCACTCTCCAAACCGCCCACGTCGTCGCGCACCGCACGCAAACGATCCGCCTGCGCCGTGATCCGCTCCACGTCTTCCGCCAACTCGCCCACCTGCTCGGCCAGGCCGCGCGAGCGCGCGTCCGTCTCGGCCAAGGTGCGCGCGGTCGCATCGAGCGCCGACAGCCGCGTCTCACAATCCTTCTGGGCCGTGCGCAACTCGACAATCCGCTCGCTCACCGCATCAAGACTCCGATTCTCGAGCTCGAAACGCTCGGCGCTGGACTTCATCTCGTCGCGCATGCCGGACAGCGACCGCTGGGCCGCCTGCTCAGCCTCCTCGAGTGTCCGCTGCTGCGCGGCGATCTCCTCGGCGCGCGCCAGTACAGTGGTATGGAGCGTCTGCACGCCGGCGAGCTTAGCCTCGAGCGCCGTCACCGCATGCGCCTGCTCTTCCTGTCGGCGAACCGCGCTCTCGACTTGCGGCCGGAGCGACAATACCTCAGCGGCCTGAGCCGCAGCGCGATCGACAGCCTCACGCTGCTGCTCGAGCACCGCCGTTTTCTGCGCCACCTGCTCGGCAATTGCCTTGAGCACGCCAAGTTGGTGCTGCGCGTCCGGAATCCCGCCGGCAATTCGGAGCAGCGCGTCGAGCGCTTCCTGCGCCGTGGCCGCGCGACGCTCCACTGCGTCGACCTTGGCGACCGCCACCTGCGACCGCTGTTCCACACCCTCGAGTCGCGACGCCGCGTGCTTCTGCGCATGGAGCGCGTCGTCGTGCACAGCGCGCAACCGGCCCAGACTCTCGCCAAGCTCGCGGAGCTGCGCGTTCGTCGCCTCGGACTCGCGCCGCAATGCACTGAATTGTGGTTGGATCGCAAGGAATTGCTCCAACTGCTCACGCATGCCGGACGCATCATTGATCTTGGCGAGCAGCTCTCCGCTCGACTCGTGCAGCCGCGCAACCTCGGTGTCCGCCGCACTGATCTTGGCGGAGCTCTGCTCGTGCGACTCGGCGAGCCGGGATGCCTGCTCTTCGATGGCGCGCAACTGAGCCGTCACCCGCTCGCCAACTTCGAGCGATCGCTCGAGCCCGGCGACACGCTCCTCCATCGCACCGAGCTCTGCAGCACGCTCCGCGATCGATTCGAGGCCGCGTAGCTGCTCGGCGGCCTTCTCGGCGCGTGCGACGAGGGCCGCGAGAGCGGCGCCGTCGTATTTGGGATTGTAGGGGGTCGCGAGCGGCGCGCGCTCCGCTTCACTGGTGGACTGACGCTTCTTGAAGGTGGGGAGCGTGATCATTCGCCGTCTCCTGCTCGAGTCTCGGGTGCGGATCGTCCGCGTGTTGCATGACGCGGTTGCGCGCACCAGGGTCACGATCGCTCGCGACACGCAACGATCCGGACTCGGTCAGGTTGGGATTCGGCGAACTCGGGTGGTGAGAGAGGGCTGGCCAGCGCCGCCGTCTCCCATCACCGATGTGTCACGATCGGTTCAATGACCCGATGAGTCGCCGCGACGACTGGCTTCGAACAGGAACCACGTGCGCCGCTCCGTCTCGTCGATCCAGACCTCGAGGAGGCTCGCGGTCGCGATGTCGCGGTATTCCTCGCAGACGTTGTGCACTTCGCGGAGCCGCGCGGCCAGCGTCTTGTTGTCCTCGCGGAGCTCGGCGAGCATGTCGGACGGTTCGACGTATCCCGCGTCGTTGTCCGACACGCGCTGCAGGCGCGCGACGTGGCCGATCGAGCGGATGGTGTCCTGGCCTAACTTTCGGATTCGTTCGGCGATCGGATCGGACATGGCGAAGATCTGGTCCGCGTGCTCGTCGAGCAGAAGATGGTAGTCGCGAAAATGCGGACCGCTCATGTGCCAATGGAAATTCTTGCACTTGAGGTAGAGCGCGAAGACGTCGGCGAGAATGGGATTGAGCGCGCCGGCAATTTCGCGGACGCCTTCGTGATCGAGGTCGGTCGGTGTATCGAGCGCGGCTTCGCGGCGGCGCACGAGGTTGTCCGTGTTCTTGGGTCTGGCCGTCTTCATGACTCGGGTCCTCGATGTATAGAATGATGAGTGGGGCGGCAGCGCGCGGCCCCCACGATTCAATATCAACCATGCGAGTGTCGCGCCAGCAACCACCAGGGCCACGGGGCCGGCCACGGCCGCACCGCCGGCGATCTCCGCGCCGGTGCTCGATCTTGACATTACATGTTGTAACAGATATTCCTCGGTATGCCAATGACCTTGATGGAAGAAATCAAGCAGACGAAGCCGTTCGAGCACCCGGGTGACGAGGCGCTGCTCTCGATTCTGCGGACCGCGGTGGTGCTGGAGCACGCCGAGAACGAGGCGCTCAAGGCGCACGGGCTCACGCACACGCAGTACAACGTGCTGCGCATTCTGCGCGGCGCCGGGAAGCGCGGGCTGTGCGGTCGCGACATCGCCGAGCGTATGGTATCGAACGTGCCTGATGTGTCGAGGCTGCTCGACCGGATGGAGGAGATGGGTGTGATCGCGAGGACGCGCGACCCGGACGACCGCCGGCACGTGACGGCGCGCATCACGGCGGCGGGTCGGGCGCTGGTCGCCGATGCGACGCCCGATCTGGAGCGCGCGACGCGCGTGCGGGTGGCGCGGTTGAGTCCGGCGGCCGTCGCGGCGTTGATTCGGGCGCTGGCGGTGATCCGGGAACCGGTGTGACCCGCGTCGCGTTTGCATGTTATAACAATCGTTGTTACACCATTTATTTTGGGGTGCTCCATGCCGCCGACCGCACTCGACGTCACCACCGCTGCCACCGGACTCCTCGTGGCGCGCATCGTTCTCGGACTCCTTATGGCCGCCCACGGCTCGCAGAAACTCTTCGGCTGGTTCGGCGGTCACGGGCTCGCCGCCACCGCGGGCCTCTTCGAGACGATGGGCTTCCGGCCGGCCAGGCTGCTCGCCACGGTCGCGTCCGCCACCGAATTCGCGAGCGGCGTTCTCATTGCCCTGGGGTTCCTCGGTCCCATCGGACCGGCGCTCATGATCTCGGTCATGATCGTGGCGGCCGTAAGCGTGCATTTGCGGAACGGCCTCTTCGCGATGACCAACGGGATCGAAGTCCCGTTGCTCTACGCCACCGGTGCGACCACGCTGGCACTGACCGGACCCGGCGCATATTCGCTGGATGCAGTCCTGGGACTCGGAACCTTGTCGAGTCCGGTGGTCGCCGGAATAGCGCTGGCCGTCGGGATCCTCGGCGGCCTGGGCAACTTGATCGTGCGGCGCCCGGCAGCCGCCTAACTGAGCTGTGCCATCACGCCCTTTTGTCACGAGCAAGGACGCATCATGAAACTCAGCGGCATTCATCACCTCACGGCGATCTCGGCGGCGATCCGCGACAACTACCGCTTCTACACCCAGACGTTGGGCATGCGGTTGGTCAAGCGGAGCGTCAACCAGGATGACGTGACGGCCTATCACCTGTTCTACGCCGATGCGCGCGGGACGCCGGGCACCGATCTCACGTTCTTCGACTGGCCGGTGCTCCGCGAATCGCGCGGGTCACGGTCGATCACGCGCACGCATTTGCGCGTGGCCGGCCTGCCGGCTCTCGAGTACTGGGGCCGTCACCTGGCCGAGCGCGGCGTGACGGTGGGGGACGTCGTGGAGCGGGACGGGCGGCTCACGCTCGACTTCGAGGATCCGGAAGGCCAGCGCCTGGCGCTGGTGGCTGACGGAGGAACGGCCGCATCGTATCCCTGGGACCGAAGTCCGGTGCCGGCGGAGTTGCAGGTGCGCGGCCTGGGGCCGATCCTCATGAGCGCGCCTAACCTTGGCCCAACGGACGCGCTGCTCACCACGGTGCTCGACATGCGTCCGGTGCGCGAGTATCCGCACCCCGAGAACGCGGCGCACACGGTGCACGTGTACGCGATGGGCGAGGGCGGGCCATTGGCCGAGTTGCACGTGGCCGTGCAGCCTGGCGTGCGGGCGGCGCGTCAGGGCGCCGGCGGCGTGCACCACGTGGCATTCCGCACGCCGGACGCGGACTACGACGCGTGGGCCGATCGCTTGAACACGCACGGCGTGGCGAACAGCGGCAAGGTGGACCGCTACTGGTTCCACAGCCTCTATTTCCGCGACCAGTCGGGCGTGTTGTTCGAGATCGCGTCGGACGGGCCCGGCTTCTCGTTGGACGAGGATCCGGCGACGTTAGGCGAAAAGGTGGTGCTGCCGCCGTTCCTCGAGCCGGAGCGCGAGCGGATCGTGGCCGGGTTGCAGCCGATCGACTGAGCGGCTCCGCCTAACGGTGTGGACGCGGGCGTGCGCCTGGGTGCGCGCTCCCGCGTTCGTGCATCAGACGCCGGCGTCGTCGACGAACGGCGCGCCGTATTCGGGATGGCGATCGAGGTACGCTTTGACGAACGGACAGAGCGGGATGACGCGCCAATGTTCGCGCTGCGCGCGCTCGAGCGCCGCGTGCGCGAGCATGTCGGCGTAGCCGCGCCCTCGTTGGGCGCGCGGCACTTCCGTGTGAATCAGCCGCATGCGGTCGCCGCTGATGCGGTACGTGAGCACGGACACGTCGCCGTCGGCGTGGAGCTCGAATTGCCGCTCGGGTTGGTTGTCAATGATGGACGGTTCGGTCATGGTGCGATGGCGTGGGTGCGTGTCTGTGCGGTCAAGCGATACATTAGAATTGCCGCGCGCTTGGTCTGGACCGGCAGCATGCGGAGGTCGGCGGTTTCCTGCGGCGAGTGGTCGTCGTGTCCGGAGAGGCCGAGTGCATCGATCGCCATCGGCACCTCGCTGGCGACGAACGACACGTCGGCGGCGCCGGCGCGCGACGGATCGACGGCCACCACCGGTCCCGCGCCGAGGTCGCGGCTGGCGCGATCGTACAGCGCCAGCAATCGTTTGTTGCCGGGTGTCGGCGCCATGGGCGGATAGCCGTCGGCGAACACCAATCGCGCCATCGTCCCCGGCCGGTTGTGCCTAACGATCGACTGCATCACCTGCTCGGCGTGTGCGAGCTGCGCCGGGCTGAGCGTCCTGAGATCCCCGGCGACGACCATCGTGTCGGCGACGACGTTGGTCTTGCCCGCGGCGGTGCCGATGCTGAGCGTCGAATCGAGCGACACTGCGGTGCCGCCGACGACGACGCCGGGATTGAACGTGAGATAACGCTCGGTAGCGAGTTGCGTGTAGAACGCGTCCAGCACACGCGCCGCTTCGTACACCGCGCCGGCGCCGTATTCCGTGGTGAAGATCTGCGACGAATGCGCCGTATGTCCGGTGGTGGTGAGCGTCCACGAGATGTCGCCGCGGCGCGAGATCACGGCCGTGCGCGGGTCGCCGGCGCCGTCCTCGAAGCCGAACGCAGCCGTGGCCCCGTGCGCCGCGTCGATCAGCGTCTGTCGCGCGGCCGAGAGCGGCGCGCCCGCGTCTTCTTCGTCGCCGTCGTAGACGACCACGACGTGCATCGAGTCGAGTGCGCCGGCTTCCTTGAGTGCGCGCAGCGCGTAGAGGGCGATCACGTCCCCGCCCTTCATGTCGATCACGCCCGGGCCGCGCGCCGTGTGTCATCGAGGCGCACGAACTTCTGGAACGGACTGTCCAGGCTCGAACACGGTATCGAGGTGGCCGATGATGAGAATCTTTGGGCCCGGCCCCGGATGCTCGGCCACCAGGTGACCCGCGCGGTGAAACGCCGCGCCATCCACCCATTGCGTGGTGAAGCCGAGCGAGTCGAACTGCGCGCGCAGGATGTCGGCGACCCGACGCACGCCGGCGTGATTGGTGGTGCCGCTGTTGATGTCGACGAGCCGCACCAGCAACGCCAGCGCGTCGCTGTTGTGCGAGTCCACCGAGCGGACGACGGCGCGTTCGGTGGACGACAGCTGCCCGGTGGAGCTCGATTGGGCATCCACCTTGGCGCCGATCGACGGCTGGGCGACGAACGCGGCGAGGACGATCGTCGCGAAGGCGCGAGGGAAGAACGGGATGTGCATGGAGGAAAAGTACACGATCGCTAGCCGCGGTGAAGAAGCTGCGCCGCGTTAGTACGCGCGGCGCGCCGGCTGGGAATGATGAACGCCAGTGTGCCGACGCCGCATACCGCCATCACAGCGACCACGAGTGCTAACGGATCGCGCGGGCTCACGCCGTAGACGATCGTCCGCAGCACGGTTCCTCCGACGAGCGCCGCGATGAGGCCCACGCCGGCGCCATACGCGAGAACGACGGCGCCTTGCCGCGCCACCAACCGCGCCACCTGCGCGGGCGTGGCACCGAGCGCGATGCGCACACCGATCTCGAACTCCCGGTAGCGCACGAAGGTCGCGCCCACGCTGTAGAGCGCGATGCCGGTCAGGAGCACGATGGTGATTGCGAAGCCGCCGAGCAGCAGCGCCTCGAGACGCTGGGTGGCGAGCGAGATCTCGACCCGATCGGTCATTGGAGCGAAGTCGGCAAGGTACAGGCGCGGATCGTAGTCTCGCACTGCGTTGCGAAGCGCAGGAATGAGAGTCTGCGGGTCGCCGACGGTGCGGACGGCAATGTACCCGGGCGCCGACGCGCTCTGCGCGTACGCCGTATAGAGCGTCGCGCGCGGGGCGAGCACATCCCGATAGCGGGTGGGCGCCGCCACACCGACCACCGTGAAGAAATCGGATCCGACGCCGATGCGTTGGCCGATCGGATCTGTGCCCGGCCACGCTTGGCGGGCGAGCAACGCATCCACGACGGCCACGCGAGGGGCGCCGCGGGTGTCCGCATCGGTGAACGACCGGCCGCGCTCGACGGCGATGCCTAACGTGCGAAAATAGTCGGGACCGGCCGCGAGGTAGTCGGCCATCGGCCGGTTCGTCGCTGCGTTAGGCGCGTCGCCGGGGAGCGAGTACGCGAGGTCGTTGCCCGTGGCCCGAAACGGCGGGGCATTCGAGACCGGTCGCGTCGCGCACGCCCGGGATCTCGCGCACGCGCTGCACGGCGCCCCGGGTTGCCGCGGCGAAGGCGGCGAGATCGCCTACGCTCTCGTTCTGCCCGAAGCGGGCCACGATCACGCGACCGGGTTGGAAGCCGAGGCGGTCGTGCGCGAGCGACTCGAAGCTGCGGAGCACGACGCCCGCGGCGGCGAGCAGCGCCACGGCAACCGCCACCTGCGTGGCGACGAGCAGCGTGCGCGTGCGCCGCGCCATTGAGTGGCCGTGACCGGCGCGTCGCTCGCCCAACGTGTCGGCGGCCCGCGCCCGCCCGCCGGCTGCCGCCGGAATCGCGCCGAAGAGGACCGTCACGGCGGCGCACAGCCCGATCGCCGCCAGAAGCACCGGGACGCGCAGCCCAACCGCCTGCGCGCGCGGGAGTCCGGCCGGCGCCACGCGGGCGAACGCATGCACCGCATGCCACGCACAGGCGACACCCAGTGCCCCGCCGCCTAACGACACGACGGCCGATTCCGCGAATACCAGCTGCGCGATCCGCCGCCGCCCGGCGCCGAGCGCCGCTCGCACGGTGAATTCGCGCCGGCGCCCGAGCGTCCGCACGAGCATCAAGTTGGCAATGTTGACGCACGTGACGAGCAGCAGCAACGCGGCCGCTCCCATCACGATGCGGAGCGCGGGCCGTACCACATTGACTAGCGCGTCGGTGACCGGCATCGCCACCGGCCGCACGATGTTGCCTAACAGACGGCGCGCGCCCGAGTGCGGCTCCTCCGGCCGCGACAGGAACGCGCCCAGCTCGGCGCGGGCGCCCGCGACGGTCGCCGAGGGCGCCAGCCGGCCCACCACGTCGAAGAATCCGGGCAGCGTGTCCCGCGCTTGGACGTAGTTCGGCCACGAGCCCCACAACGCCGCCCCCGCGGGATAGTCGACATTGCCGGCGACGACGCCGACGATCGTCATGTCGCGGAGGTAGAACTTCGTTTTTCTGCCGATGACGGCGGGGTCGGCGCCGTACGCGCTGCGCCACAGGCGTTCGCTGATCACGCCGACGAATGGCTCGCCCTCGCGATCGTCTTCGGGACGCAGCAGGCGCCCAACGATCGGGCGGGCACCGATGACGTCGAAAAACGCGCCGGTGACGAGCGCGCCCGGAATCGACGCCACCGTGTCGCCGAACTGGATGAGTCGCGGCAGCGTTCCCTGGTACTCGACGCCCGCGATGCGCGCGAAGCTCCTCGCTTCGCGCGCGAACGCCGTGTACTCGGTGCCCGACAACGGAACGTGCTCGGGCTGTTTGGTCGGATTGTATCCCCACATGGCGACGACCCGGCCCGGGTCGCGCATCGCGAGCGGCGCAATCAGGACGCTGTACCACACGCTCAGCACACCAGTCGTGGCCCCGATGCCGAGTCCGACCGTGAGGACGGCGGCCACGGTGAAGGCCGGCGCTCGTCCTAACGCGCGGACCGCGAGACGCAGGTCGCGGATCCATTCCTCGATCCAGCGCCCGCCCCACGCGTCGCGGCTGGACTCGGCGAGCACGCCCGGATTACCAAAACGGCGCCGCGCCGCGGCGGCGGCATTGCGTTGCGTTAGGCCTGCAGCCTGATGCGCCTCGGCGCGCATGGCGAGGTGCGCGCGCATCTCGTCGTCCAGCTCGCGTGTATAGTGGTCCCGGCGCACGAGGCGTGCGATCCGTCGTCTGAGCTCAGCGAGGCGTTGCATGGATGGGTTCGTCTCGTCGCATCAGGACGCGGCGGGCTGGATCACGCGTGTGATCGCGCGCACGATCTGCTGGAAGTCGCTGACTTGGGCATGCAATTGCTTGCGCCCCTCGGCCGTTAGACTGTAGTAGCGGGCGCGACGGTTGTTCTCCGTGGTCTTCCAGGCGCCTTTTACCCAACCCTTGATCACCATGCGCTGGAGGGCGGGATACAGGGTGCCCTCTTCGACCTGCAGCACGCCGCCGGTGGTTTGGGCGATGAATTGCGCGATACCGAACCCATGCAGCGGACCGCAGCGATTGATGGTCTTGAGAATCAGCATCGCGAGGGTGCCGGGCGGGATGTCGCGACGCTTTGGTGCGCTTCCCATAGGTACCTTACCCTAGGATCCGTATGTGAAGGAACGATGGTCGCCATCGCGCCGTCGCGCAAGCGGGCGCGACCACGCACGGCGCGTTTTCAACGCCGCGTGTCGACGTCTCCCGTCGGCACGATGCCGACGTTCTCCACCATCAAGATCACGGTGCGCTCCGGCGCCCGCGTGCGATGCAGCACCCCTTTGGGGACCACGAAGCCTTGGCGCGGCGACAGCGTGACCGTCCGCTCCTCGAGGTCGATCAACAACGTTCCCTCGACGACGTAGAAGAACTCATCATCCTCATCGTGTTTGTGCCAGTGATACTCGCCGCGTATCACGCCGAGTCGAACGACCGAGCCGTTCACCTGGCACAGGGTCTGGTTGTACCAGGGGGGCGGCGCCGCGTCGGCCAGCGCCCTTACGTCGATCACCTCGAGCTGCTCGTGCAGCACGTTGAGCCGCGTGTCGTATGGATACTGCTCGGCTGGCGTCATGTTCTTTCCTCGCGTTCGTGGGCCAATTGCGCTGCGTTAGGCGCACGGCGGCGCAGGGCTGGCTGAATTCGCGGTGGCGAAACCCCTGCGGCGACGACCGCCGCGCCGGTCGGAACCAGCGGCCGTGCGCGTGCGAGCAATTTACCGCCGACGAGGGCGCCACCCCTGGCACAATGCTACTCGCGGAGACGTCCACCGCGCTGCATGATTATACACCGCATGTTCGACCTTCAGACCCGCCTCGCCACTGGACTCTCCACGCGCTACACCCTGGTCCGCGAACTCGGCCAGGGCGGTATGGCGGTGGTGTTTCTTGCGCACGACCTCCGGCACGACCGGCAGGTCGCGCTCAAGGTGTTGCGTCCCGAGATCTCCGCGGAGATCGGCGCCGAACGATTTCTGCGCGAGATCAAGTTGGCGGCGCGGCTCACGCACCCGCACATCCTGCCGGTCTACGACTCCGGCGAGGCCGACGGGCTGCTCTTCTATGTGATGCCCAGCATGGAGGGACGGTCGCTGCGGGAGCGGCTGGAGCGCGAGACGCAGCTGCCGTTGTCCGAGGCGCTCCGCATCACGCGCGAGGTGGCATCGGCGCTCGACTACGCGCACCGCCACGACGTGGTGCACCGCGACATCAAGCCCGAGAACATCCTGCTGCACGAAGGCGCGGCGATGGTCGCGGACTTCGGTATCGGGAAAGCGCTCTCGGGCAACGTGTCGTCGCTCACGCAGACGGGATTGTCGCTCGGCACGCCGGCGTACATGAGCCCGGAGCAGGCGGCGGGCGAGCTGAGCGCCGACGGCCGCAGCGATCTCTACTCGTTAGGCTGTGTGCTGTACGAGATGCTCACCGGCGAGCCGCCGTTCACCGGCGCGAGCGCGCAGGCGATCATCGCCAAGCGGTTCGTGTCGCCGATCCCCAAGGTGCGCACCACGCGCGATGTTCCCGAGACGGTCGACACGGCCGTCGGGCGGGCCCTGGCGCGCACGCCGGCCGACCGGTTTCCGTCGGCCGCCGAGTTCGCCGAGGCGCTGCGGTCGATCAGCCGCGAGACCGAGAGCGGCTCCCACCGGCGCACCGGCCTAACGGACGCGCGGTCGGCGTCGAAGGCCATCGCGGTGCTGCCGCTGGCGAACATGAGCGCCGACCCCGAGAACGAGTACTTCAGCGACGGCATGACCGAGGAGATCATCAACGCGCTCGCCAAGGTGCCGGGCATGCAGGTCGCCTCGCGCACGAGCTCGTTCGCGTTCAAGGGCAAGGATGTGGACATTCGCGAGATCGGCGAGAAGCTCGGCGTGAGCTCGGTGCTCGAGGGGAGCGTGCGCAAGGTGGGCAATCGGATCCGCATCACGGCCCAGCTCGTGAACGTCGAGAGCGGATACCACCTCTGGTCGGAGACCTACGACCGGCAGCTCGAGGACGTGTTCGCCATGCAGGACGAGATCTCGCGCGCGATCGTGGACGCGCTCAAGCTGCGGCTAACGGGAGACGCCCAACAAGTCGTGGCGCCGACGAAAAATCTCGAGGCGTACACGCTGTACCTCAAGGGCCGGTTCTTTTTCGTCAAGCTGTCGGAGCCGGCGTTGCGGCGCGCGCTCGATCTGTTCCAGCACGCGCTGCTGCAGGATCCGGGGTTCGCGCGTGCGTACGCCGGTATCGCGGACGTGTGGTGCAACCTGGCCGACGACTGGGTCGCGCCCGATGACGCCTACCCGCGCGCCAAGGCCGCGGCCGAGCGGGCGCTGCAGCGCGACCCCGAGCTGGCCGAAGCGATCACGTCGATCGGGAAGGTGCTGTGCTGGCACGAGTGGGACTTCGCCGGGGCCGAGGTGCAGCTGTCGCGCGCGGTGGCGTTGAGTCCGAACTACGCCGAGGCGCATTACGTGCTCGGCACGTCGCTGCCGCTGGTGGGGCGGCTGAACGACGCCATCGACACGATGGCCGAGGCGCTCAAGCTCGACCCGCTGTCCGTCCACTATAGCGAGTGGCTGTCGCGGTTCATGCTGTACGCCGGCGACTACGACGGCGCGATCGCGCAAGCGCAACGACGCTGGAGATGGACGAGGTGTGTCTGCGCGCACCGCAATACATCGGCTCGGCGTATCTCGCGTTAGGCGACGCCGACGACCGCGCTCGCCTGGTACCGGCGGGCGCAGGCGCTGGAGAAGTCCGTGCGATCGTACGACGCGATGATCGTGCGCGCGCTGGCGGCGCTAGGCCAGCGCGAGGAGGCGGACGCCATCCTGGCGCGGCTGGAGGAGGAATCGCGGCAGCAGTACGTGCGGTCGGAGATCCTGGCGATGGGATACGCGGCGACCGGCGATTTCGATCGGGCCTTCGCGTGCCTCGAGCGCGCGTTTCAGGCGCGGTCGGCGGGGCTGATCTATCTGCATCTCGACCCGGGGTACGCGCCGCTGCGGGGCGACCCGCGATTCGCCGATCTGGTGAAACGCATCGGGCTCAGGTAGCACAAAAAAGACGCGCAAGATGGCGAGACCGTGAGGCCAAACCATCTTGCGCGATAGCAGGGGCGGGACTCGAACCCGCGACCCCGGCATTATGAGTGCCGTGCTCTAACCAGCTGAGCTACCCTGCCCCGCCCGCACTCCGCTCGGGACCATAAAACACCATAAAACGTAGTCCCGCGCGGCCCCCCCGACAACGGTTCCGCGATGCACCATCCGCCGCCCACCGCTGGAATCTCGCCCCCGTTCCGTACAGCTTGCGACATACCGAGCGCGCTCAGGCGTTGTCGCTCCTCGCCGCGCGCGCCTGACGCATACGCGGAGATGCAGCCATGCCCAACACGCCCGGCACCGCTTCCACCGGCACCGCCCTCGGCACGCCCACCCGCATCGTCATTCTCGGCGGCGGATTCGGAGGCGTGATCCTCACCCGCAAGCTCGAAGCGCTCGTCGGCGCACGACGCGACGTCGAAATCGTCCTCGTGAGCCGCGACAACTTCTTCCTCATCACGCCGCTCCTCTTCGAGGCCTGTTCGGGTACGCTCGAGCTGCGACACTGCTCGCAGCCCATCCGGCCCTTTCTCCGGCATGCGACGTTCATCGAGGCGACGGCCGACCGCATCGACCTCGATCGCCGCACGGTGTCCCTCACCGTGCCGGAAGGCACGGTCCAGGACCTGACATACGACCACCTGGTGCTTGCGTTAGGCGCGAAGACCAACGAACGGCTCATCCCCGGCTCGGCGCAGGCGTTCACGTTCAAGACGGTCGCCGACGCCATCGTGCTGCGCAACCACTTGATCGAGCGGTTCGAGCGCGCCGACGTCGAGACCGACGCCGAGCAGAAGCGCCGACTCCTGACCGTGGTCGTCATTGGCGCCGGACTCGTGGGCACCGAGCTCGTGGGCGAGCTCACCGCGTTCGTCGACGAGATCGTGCGCTGGTATCGCAACGTTCGCCGCGACGACGTGCGCTTCCACCTCATCGAAGCAGGCGATCGCATCCTGGGCGAGGTGGATCCGACGCTCGCGGCGCACGCGGCCAAAGTGTTAGGCAAGCGCGGCGTGGACATCAAAACGCACGCACCGGTCAAGAGCATCGACGCCGGACGCGTGACGATGGCGGACCACGTCATCGAATCGAGCACGATCGTCCTCGCGGCGGGCATCACGCCCAATCCGCTCGTCGCGGCGCTGCCGATCGAGAAGGACCGGCACGGGCGGATTGTCGTCGAAGCGACGATGCGCAGCGCCTCGCGGCCGTCGGTGTGGGGCTTGGGCGACTGCGCCGCGGTGCCGGACCCCACCGGCAAACCGTACCCGTCATTGGCCCAACACGCGGTGCGCGAGGCGAAGACCCTCGCCCACAACATCGCGCACGTGCTGCGCAGCGAGCAGCCGCGGCCGTTCGTGTACTCGCAGTTGGGCGTGATGGCCGCGCTCGGCCACTTCCAGGCGATCGGACGCGTGATGGGTGTTCCACTCACCGGCTTCCCCGCTTGGTGGACGTGGCGCACGTACTACCTTTTCCAGATGCCGCGGTGGTCGCGCCGGATTCGCATCATGATCGACTGGACGATCGCGCTGTTCTTCCGGCCGGACATCGTGAAGGTGGACCTGGCGGTCGAGTCGCGGCAGTTGGAGCGCGGGTGCGCCGCAGGGTCGGACGGGCCGATCCGGGTGGTCGCGGGCGAGGCGACGCGCGCCCGCCTAACGGAACGGCGCGAGCCGGAGCCCATGGCCGCGTCGCCGGCGGAGCGCCGCACGTGAGGGGCGCCGGAGTCGGGGCACGGTCGGGGAACCATAGACGGGGAGGTTCGGGATGAAGGTTCTGCTCATTGGCAGCCACGGCACGATCGGCAAGGCGGTGGCAGCGCTGCTGTCGCCGACGCACGTCGTGATCGGCGTCAATCACCGCGCCAGCGACCTGACGGTGGATCTGGCGAGCGCGTCGTCGATCCGCGCCATGTTCGAGCACGTGGGCATGGTGGACGCCGTGATCTGCGCCGCCGGCGCGGCGCGGTTCCGTCCGTTAGGCGAGCTGACCGAGGACGACTTCGTGTTCGGCAATCAGAACAAGCTGATGGGACAGGTCAACGTCGCGCGGACGGCGCAGGACTGGCTCTCCGAGCGCGGCTCGATCACGCTCACCAGCGGCGTGCTGGCGCGCGAGCCGTCGCCGGGCAGCGCCTCGGTGAGCTTGATCAATGCTGGCATTGAAGGCTTCGTGCGAGCGGCGGCGCTCGAGCTGCGCGCCGGACTCCGCATCAACGCCGTGAGCCCGCCCTGGGTGACCGAGACCGTGCAGGCGATGGGGCTCTCGATCGCCGATTCCCTGCCCGCATCCACAGTGGCCAGGGCGTACCGCGACAGCGTGCAAGGCACCACGACGGGGCAGATTCTCGACGCCAGGCGATACGCCTAACGGACGGCGGGAAGGCGCTGGCGCTGGGCGAAGCGCTGACGCTGGAGGAACGGGGAATCGGCGGCGGCCAAGCGCAAGAAAAAAGGCGCCCGACTGGGCGCCTTTTTTCGTTCGAGTAGCGGGGGCGGGATTTGAACCCGCGACCTTCGGGTTATGAGCCCGACGAGCTACCAGGCTGCTCCACCCCGCGATAGTGATTGAAATATCGTGCTCACCGATGGGCGCGTCAAGGCTGCGCTGTCATTTTGCCGTCATGATGCGGGTGCAGTGAAATGCCACTCCGCGCGCGAATCCGTGAATGAGACAGACTCTTGGGGTCAACGCGGCGCATAAGTCATGCGGGTAACTTTCTCCGGAGTTGCCTATCGCATCCCGTCCGGGCACGCTATGTTTTCTAAATGACATAACGGCTCGAGCTCTATGTCACCTGCGCTTCCCGCCGCAGGACCGATGGTGCGCCGGCGCCGACGGCCCGCTTTCAAGCGACGCACTGCACTCTCATCGCGCAAGCGAGGAGGCACTCGTGCGTCGATTGCGCATTACCGTGCTCGATCTCACCACCGAACGGCCCACCCGCGCGATGTATGCACGGCTGATGAACGCCAACCTCGCCAGCATCATGCCGCAGGTCGTGGCAGTCTGGTGCGAGGAGGCCGGCCACAACGTTCGCTTCATCTGCTACACAGGTTTCGAGGACCTCGCCAGCGAGGTGTTCGCCGAAACCGATGTGCTGTTCATCGGCGCATTCACCCAGGCCGCGCACACGGCGTACGCAATCAGCAACATGCATCGACGGCGCGGCGCCGTGACCGTGTTGGGCGGACCGCACGCCCGGTGCTACCCGCACGATGCCGCACGTCACTTCGACTACGTGTTGGGCTTTACCGACCGCACGATCATCGAAGACGTGCTGCGCGACTGCACGCCGCACCGCCCGGTCGGGGTGCAGTTGAGCGCGGCGCAGCAGCCGCAGTCGCTGCCCAGCGTCGAGGAGCGGTGGAAGTTCATCGAGCCAACGATCGCGAAGACCCCGATGCTCAAGATCGTGCCGATGCTCGGCAGCCTCGGATGTCCGTACACGTGTCCCTTCTGCATCGACTCGACCGTCGACTATCAACCGCTCGGCTTCGACCAGATCCGCAGCGACCTCCGCTTCCTGCGCGGCAAGATGCCGCGGCCGCGCGTCGGCTGGCACGACCCGAACTTCGGCGTCCGGTTCGACGAGTACATGGGCGCCATCGAGGACGTCGCGCCGCCCGACAGCATCGACTTCTTCGCCGAGAGCAGCCTGTCGCTGTTGTCCGAGCCGCGATTGGCGACGCTCAAGAAGAACGGCTTCAAGGCCATCCTGCCCGGCATCGAGTCGTGGTTTGCGTTAGGCAACAAGACCAGGACCGGCAAGGACGTGGGGCTCGACAAGGTCAAGCGCGTGGCCGACCACGTGAACACGATCCTGCGCTACATCCCGTACGTGCAGACCAACTTCGTGTTGGGCCTCGATACCGACGAAGGCCCGGAGCCGTTCGAGCTCACGAAGCATTTCCTGGATCTCGTGCCCGGCGCCTTCCCGGCGTTCTCGCTCCTGTCCGCGTTTGGCAGCGCCGCGCCGCTCAACCTCGAGCTCCAGCGCGCGGGACGCGTGCTGCCGTTCCCGTTCCACTTTCTGGATGCGAGCCAGTCGATGAACGTCGTGCCCAAAAACTACGAGTGGACCGCGTTCTACGACCATCTGCTCAGCCTGGAGCGGTACGCGTTTTCGTGGCCGCAGATCGCCCGCCGATTCCGCATCAACGAGGGCGCGACGTCGAAGTGGATCAACCTGCTGCGCGGGACGTCATCCGAGCGCTTCGGACGCGTCAAGCAGCACCAGCGTGTGCGTTCCATGCTCGACACCGATCCGAGCGTCCGCCGCTTCTTCAACCGGGAGACGTCGGTCGTTCCGCGCCCCTATCTGGACCGCATCCAGTCCGACCTTGGACCGCTCTGGGCGTCGGTGCCCCAAGGCGGCCTGGAGCACGACCAGAACGAGTATCTGCATACCCAGTCGACCTCGCCGTTGACGTCGTCCAGGCTGCGGCTGCCGGTGGCGCAGGTATCGTAGTGCCTAACTGTAGTTAGATCGGCGGTGTGCGCGCGCACGTGCGCGCACCGTTCATCTCACGACATCGAGATTCGGCACAGCCGCCTCGTCGCCTGCCGTCAGGTGATTCACCCACGTGTCGCAGGCGGAGGAATCGTGCCCACATCCGATGCGCCGAGGCGCCTGGAGCTGAACCAATTGCTCCTGGCACTGCCTCGTGCGGACTACAAAGAACTGCAGAAGGACCTGCAGGACGTCACGTTGCCGCGCGGGCGCGTGCTGTTCGAGTCGCGCGAGCGGATCACGCACGTGTATTTCCCGCAGCAGTGTGTGATATCGTTGGTCGCGCCGATCGACGGCGAACGGGGCGTCGAGGTGGCGATCGTCGGCAACGAAGGCATGGCGGGACTCAGCGTCTTTCTCGGCGTCGACACCGCGTCCATCCAGGCGGTGATCCAGATTCCGGACGCGGCCCGGCGCCTAACGGTGGCCGCGTTCCGCCGGGCGCTGGCGCGGGGGACGGCGATGCGCCGCATCATGCTCCGCTACACCGACTCCATGTTGAGCCAGATCGCGCAGTGCGCGGCGTGCAACCAGCGTCACCGGGTCGTGCAGCGGTGTGCACGCTGGTTCCTCATGACGCACGACCGTGTGGGCGACGACGAGTTCTCGCTCACCCAGGAATTCCTGGGACAAATGCTCGACGTCGAGCGGCCGACGGTGTCCGCGGCGGCGCGACAGCTGCAGGCCGCGGGAGCGATTCACTACACGCGGGGCCGCGTCACGGTGACGAACCGCGCGAGTCTGGAGGGCGCGGCGTGCCCGTGCTACAAACTCCTGGTACAGGATTACAAGAGAGCCTTCGCTTGAGAGCGGGGAAGCGCAGCGCTTCCCCGCTGCTACGGTGCTTTGGCCGTATCCGCGGGCTCGGCGAACCGGTAGAGAATCTCCTTGTCGCCGCGCACCATGCCGAACTGCTCGCGCGCGATGCGCTCCTGCGTCGCACCGTCGGTCGCGACGGCTTTCTTCACCCGTTCGAGCGAATCGATCTGGCGTTGCAGCGTGTCGATCTGGGCGAGCAAGCGCTGCTTCCGTGCGTGCTGCTGGAACAGGTCGAACGTCCCGTACTCGCCGCCCTGCACGGCGAACACGACGGCGCGCGGCTACAGCGACCACCGCCACGATCCGCCCAACGGCGAACCGGCCGGTCTTCTTCACAATCCGTAGATCGCCCCGCCGGGATACTCGGCCGACTCGCCGAGGATCTCCTCGATGCGGAGCAGCTGATTGTACTTGGCCACGCGTTCGCCGCGCGACGCCGATCCGGTCTTGATCTGTCCGGCGCTCGTGGCCACGGCGAGATCGGCGATGAACACGTCCTCGGTTTCACCGGAGCGATGCGAGATCACCGACAGATAGCCGGCCGAGCGAGCCATCTCGATGGCCTCGAGGGTTTCGGTGAGCGTGCCGATCTGGTTCACCTTGATGAGGATGGCGTTGGCGACGTGGCTCTCGATGCCGCGCGCCAGATCGCGACGTGTTGGTGACGAAAATGTCGTCGCCCACCAACTGCACGCGGTCGCCTAACGCAGCGGTGAGGGCGGCCCAGCCATCCCAGTCGTCTTCGGCGAGACCGTCCTCGATCGAGACGATGGGATACTGGTCGAGCCAGCGTGCATAGAGGTCGATCATCGCGTGCGGCGTCGAGGGTGCCGGCGCCGCTCTTCTTGAACACGTAGCGGCCGTTCTTGTCGAACAATTCGCTGGCGGCGGGATCGAGGGCGATCGCGACCTCCTTCCCGGGTGCGTATTTGGCGCCCTCGATCGCCTCGATGAGCACCGCCAGCGCCTCCTCGTCGCTCTTCAAGTCGGGAGCGAAGCCGCCCTCGTCGCCCACGCCGGTGGCCAGGCCGCGCTTCACCAGCACCTTCTTGAGCGAGTGGAACACCTCGGCGCCCATGCGCAGGGCATCGGCGAACGTCTCCGCGCCTAACGGAACGATCATGAACTCCTGGAAGTCGACCGTGTTCGTGGCGTGCGCGCCGCCGTTGAGGACGTTCATCATCGGCACCGGCAGCGTGCGCGACATCGGTCCGCCGAGATAGCGGAAGAGCGGCAGCCCCACGTCGTCGGCCGCCGCGCGCGCCGTGGCCATCGACACGGCGAGAATCGAGTTGGCGCCCAGGCGTCCCTTGTTCGGCGTGCCGTCGAGGTCGATGAGCGCCCGGTCGATCTCGATCTGGGCGATCGGCATCCATGCCGCGCAGCGCCGGCGCGATCGTCTCCTCGATGTGCTGCACGGCGTCGCAGCACGCCCTTGCCGCCGTAGCGTTTGGGATCGGCGTCGCGCAGCTCGATGGCTTCGTGCTCGCCCGTCGATGCGCCGCTCGGCACCGCCGCCCGGCCGACGGCGCCGCTCTCGAGCACCACGTCGGCCTCGACGGTGGGATTTCCGCGGCTGTCGAGGATCTCCCGCGCCCGTATCTCGATGATCTCTGACATGTCTGGTGTGAATGAGTGTGACGCCGCGCTCTTCCGTTAGGCGGCGGACTCCATGGGGGCGCCGGTGGACACCACGCCCTTTTCGCCCAACGCCTGGGCGATGCGCTCCCACACCAGGCGCAGGAGCGCGTCGCGGTCGTCGTACGTCAGCCCCGTGGTCGCGATCGGCTCGAGAAACGTCAGCTCGCATGATCCGGAATGGATGGCGAGCTGCCCCTTGCCCTGCACTTCCTTCGTCCCCCAGCTCACCACCGGCACCACCGGCACCTGCGCCGCGATCGCGAGCACGAACGGCCCCTTCTTGAACGGACGCAGCGTGTACGAGCGGCCGCGCGTGCCTTCCGGAAACACGGCCACCGATGTCCCGCGCTTGATCTGCTCGGCGGCTTCGGCGTAGGTCTGGAACGCGGCCTTTCGATTCTTGCGATCGATGAAAATGGCGGCGACTTCCCCGGCCGCGCGTCCGAATACCGGAATCGACGCCAGCTCTTTCTTGGCGACGAACCGATAGTGCGGCAGGACGCACGCGAGGCCGAAGATCTCGAACCAGCTCACGTGGTTGGACACGTACATGCGGGCTTCGTTGGGCGCCCCGATGTGCTGCGGATTTCGCACCGTGAGACGCACCGCCGACGCCCGCAACACGACCTTCGACCACACGCGTGGCGCGCGGCCGAGGAAGCTGTCCGGGGCGATGCGGATGCCCAAGAGCGAGAGCACGACGATGGGCAGCCCGAGCACGATGGTCATGAAGACCATCGTCGGGTAAGCGATCAATGCACGCATGCTCACGAAAAGTGGTCGAAGCCGCCCCCGGACGCAACGCGTGCACCACGCAGCGTCGCGACCACGTCTGCGTCTCCGGCCTCGACACGTCCGATTTCCGTAAGGGGGATGTCGAAGCGTCGCGCGAACGCATGGACGTCGAGCGGATGCGGCGATGCGACCAATAGCTCGTACTCTTCGCCGCTCCGGGCCGCGTCGTCGGGCGACAGGCCGCCGATCGTAGGCAGCGCATCGAGCGTGATGGCGAGACGCACGCCCGACGCGGCAGCGATGTGCGCGGCATCGCTCAGCAGGCCATCGGAGACATCGATGGCGGCGCGAGCGCCCTGGTGGGCGAGCCACTGTGCCTCGCGCAGTCTCGGGATTGGATGCGCGAATCGCTCGCGGGCATCCGCGGCCGGTTGGGCGTCCCGCTGCCAGGCGCGCAGCGCCGCCAGCGGGCCGCCCAACCGGCCGCTCACGTAGAGCAGATCGCCGGCACGCGCGCCGCTCCTCAGGAGCGGCGCGCGTGCACTGCCAAGCACGGTGATCGCGATGCACAGCTCACGCGCCGATGTCAGATCGCCGCCCGCGATGCGGGCCCCGGCCGAGCGCGCCGCGTCGCCCAACCCGTCGGCCAGATCGAGCACGTCGTTCACCCACGCCGGTGGAAGCGAGATCGATACCAGCAGGGCGATCGGCTCGGCGGCCATGGCCGCGAGATCGCTGAGCGCGGCCGCGGCCGCCCGCCAACCGATCTCGTTCGGCGAGAGCCAGTCGCGTCGAAAGTGGACACCTTCGACTGCGGTGTCCGTGCTCGCCACGAGATGCTGGTCCGCGGGCACCTCAATGAGTGCCGCGTCGTCTCCAACGCCGGCGGCGAGAGTTCCCCATCGCGCGAGGAGTGCGCGCACGAGGTCGAACTCCCGGCCGGGTCCGAGTGACGTGTGGTTGGTCATGTCGTCGCGAAGCTAACGCTGTGGAGCGCCGGCGGCATCGCGCTGACACGCGCGGGTCGGATTCCGGAGTGATGGCATCGCGTCAAATCCCGGCATCCGACGGGTAGTAGTGGAGCACGTCGTCTCGCCATCCACCCTGTCCCCCGCCGATGCTCCGAAAATCCTCGACCAGTTCGATGCGGTTGACCCACTTGGCCATCTTGTAACCGTACTGGTGCTCGACACGGAGCCGCAGCGGAGCACCGTGGTCGATGGGGAGCGGCACACCGTTCATGTCGTAGGCAATGATCACCTGTGGTGCGCGAGCCGTCTCGAGGTCGATCACCTCGTAGTAGCTGCCATGGCCCGGGTGCTCCCAGCGTTCATCGAGGGTATGGAAAACGAGGAATCGCGCGGCGCGCTGCGGCCGCGCTTGCTCGAGGAGCGAGGCTACCCGAACGCCGGACCAGGACGCGAAGTACGTAAAGCCCTGGATGCAGACGTGCAGCGTGGATTGCGTGCAGCGCGGCATTGCGCGGAGCTCCGCCAGCGACAGGCATAGGGGAACCGCCACCAAGCCATCGATGCGCAACCGCCAGTCGTCGAAGCCGGCATCCACGGCGCGTGCATACAGCGCGTTCCTGGGTGCCCGTCCATTCACGCGTGCGTACGGAGAGGTGCGGGCATGATTCTGCCTCGACGTCCAGTGATGAAACATCAGCCGCCGGAGCGGATCAATGCCTAACTCGAGACGCCGCTTGGTGACGAGCGGCCGGCGAAGCGACGACCGCGTGGCCAGGATGTTCACGGCGATCACCATGGCAATGCCTAACGCTCCGATGAGCACGGCCAGCGCGTGGGAATGGCGCTCGCCACCGAGGACGATGTTCGCCATTCCGGCACCGAAGCCGTGAGCGACGACCAGGCTCACGTGTCCGACAAAGAAAATGAGGAACGCCAGGAGGCCGAGAAAGTGGACGCTCCGCGCGGCCTGGCGGCCGCCGAGCACGCGGGATAGCCGCGGGAACTGTGCGCCAAGGGCGGGCGACATCAACATCCCGCTGAGTATCAGCAGTGGCGACAACCCGAAGATGATGAGGAAGTATGTCAGCTGCTGGAGCGCGTTGTATCCGCTGCTCGTCGGCAGGTGCAGACTCGTGTACTGGAGCAGGACACTCCATGCGCCGGGGATAATCGACCACGACGTGGGTACGAGGCGCCGCCACTCGGCGGTCGCGAACAGCGTTACGAGGTAGACGAGTCCACACAGGACCCAGCCCGTGACGGACCAGAAATGCCAATGACGGCCAAGGCCCAGATTATTGCGGCCGGGAAGCGCGATCCACGGCGACAGTGGGGCGACCTCGTCCTCCGCCGTCCATGGCCGGTCGGCCGGTAGCAGTGTTCTGGAGAAGCGGGCCCACTCTTGTCCGGGCAAGCAGTCGTCGCGCCAGTAGAGTTTCGGATGCGCGCCGAGAATCTCGATGCCGCTCCGGACCAGCAGCGAGAGAAAGAGGAAGTCGAAGAAATGGGTTAGGCGAACGCCGATTGAAAATTCGAGGCTCACGGGCTTTCCCGTTTCCACCCAGGACCGCGACGGCGATTCCGCATTTCAGTCGATGCCGAGCCGCCGCCGCGCGCTCCCTGAATTCATTGTCGCATCATCCTACGTTCTCGCGCCACACTTCGGCGCGGTTATCGGTGCGATTTGTCGGACGGGTCGTCGTGGTGATGCTTGTCATCCGACGGGGGCAGGGTCTGGGCGTGAGCGGCTTTCCCTCGCGCATAGCGGCGCTCGAGGTCCTGGGTCTCGGATGCCTGGCGCTGGACTCGTTGATCCGACGATTCGTCAGACCGTGGATACGCATTCTCCTGGTTGTGGCGCGTGTCCATGTCCGCGCGCTCGCGGCCGTACGCCCGGTCGAGCGGCCCCGAGTCCCACTGAACGCTCGCGCCGACGTAATTCGGATCGTGCTGGTTCCTGGCCCCTCGTCCGGACGCGCACGCGGCGAGCATGACGAACGTGAACACGGTGATGATCTGCACAGAGCGGTGGTGGCGCATTGGACCCTCCCAGGCCGTGAGGTGCGACGCGCTGCGCGGTGAATCCAATGGCAGAGCGCGCACCGGCACTACGCCTTCAATGTATTGCACACAATCAAATAAGTCAATGTATAATTGTGTGTTATTTAATTCTGTGTTACTGATGTCGTCTGGGTGTTCCCGCGCCCCTGGCGTAGTGGGTGCCGGCGGGGCCTTGGCTCACGGCGCCTGCTCGGAATGCCGCGCCAGCGATGTGGTCAGCTTCGCCAGAAGACTGCGCAATCGCCCCGCGTCGGCCGCCGAAAGGCCCATCAACGACGCCATTTCGCTCGGCGCTTTTTCGGCCGAGCGCGCCAGCGCGCGCCCCCGCACCGTGGGGGTGATCTCGACGGTGCGCTCGTCGTCGAGGCGGCGCTGGCGGGTCACCAGGCCCGACGCTTCGAGGCGCTTGAGCAGCGGCGACAGCGTACCCGAGTCCAGCTCGAGCGTTTCACCCAGCGCTTTCACGGTGCGCGGCGCGGATTCCCAGAGCGCCACCATCACCAGGTATTGCGGGTAGGTCAGCCCCACTTTGTCGAGCAGGGGCCGATAGGCGCGCGCGATCGCGCGCGCCGCGGAATAGATATCGAAGGAGAGCGCACCGCTCCATGTGACCGAAGCCGGGCCATGCGATTGGCTCACAGGTATCCTCATTCGCGGTTGGGGGCGCTCCGCGTCCACGGGGCGCCGGGGGCGCGCCGGGGCCGCCGGCCCGTCCCCAATGGCCCCTATGACACAATCTAATTGCCTTAAGTTATCTATACAACAGTCACATTGCGCGCCATATGATTGTGTGCATTCTATGGCGTGGCCCGACCAGGCCTGCGGGATGCGCGCGGCGACGATCCGCCGGCACTCTCAAGTGGCCGGACAGCGCGCCGCCGACGATGTCCTCGGCCTGGCCCAGGATGCGCTGCAGATGCGCTCTCGCCGCGAAAACTCTCGGCGTAAATCCGGTAAAGATCCTCGGTTCCCGACGGCCGCGCCGCGAACCAGCCGTGCTCGGCCACCACCTTGATGCCGCCCAACGGTGCGTTGTTGCCGGGCGCGCGGTCCAGCACCGCACTCACGACCTCTCCGCCCAGCTCCGTGATCCGCAACTGCTGCGGCGAGAGTGTCGCCAGCCTCGTCTTCTGGTCGGCCGTGGCCGGCCCTTCGACGCGATCGGCTACGGGTTCGCCTAACGCACGGGCGAGATCGGCGTACAATTCGCCGGGTCCCGGCCCGTGCGCGCGCTGATTTCCGCGGACAGCAGCGCCGGCACGATGCCGTCCTTGTCGGTCGTCCACACCGCTCCGTCGATCCGGCCGAACGACGCACCGGCGCTTTCCTCACCGGCAAACGCCAGCGAGCCGTCGAACAGTCCGTCGGCGTACCACTTGAAGCCGACCGGCACCTCGTAGAGCGCGCGGCCGACGCTGCGCGCCGCGCGGTCGATCAACGCGCTGCTCACCATGGTCTTGCCGACGGCGGCGTGTGCGTTCCACGCCGGCCGATGCCGGAACAGATAATCGACCATTGCCACCAGGTAGTGGTTAGGCGGCAGCAAACCGGCGCCCGGCGTGACGATGCCGTGCCGGTCGTGGTCGGTGTCGCAGGCGAACGCCACGTCGAAGCGATCCTTGAGGCCGATCAATCGCTGCATGGCGTAGGGCGAGGACGGGTCCATACGAATCCGGCCGTCCCAATCGAGGGTCATGAAACGAAACGTCGGGTCGACCTCCTCGCTCACGACACACAGATCGAGCCCGTAGCGCTCGGCGATCCTCGGCCAGTAGTGCACGCCGGCGCCGCCGAGCGGGTCGACGCCCATTCGGATCCCGGCGCTCCGCACCGCCCCCAAGTCGACCACGCCGCCGAGATCGTTCACGTACGGCGTGATGAAATCGTGCTCGTGCGTCGTGGCGGCGCGACACGCCTGTTCGAACGGGAGTCGGCGCACGTCGCGCAGGCCGCCTTCCAGCAGCGCGTTGGCCATGCTTTCGATTATCGGTCCGTCGTGCCGGTGGGCGCCGGTCCGCCGTTAGGCGGATTGTACTTGAAGCCGCCGTTGTCGGGCGGATTGTGCGACGGCGTCACCACGATGCCATCGGCCGTGCCCCGTGTCCGTCCCCGGTTGTAGGCCAGGATCGCGTGCGATATCACCGGCGTCGGCGTGAATTCGCCATTGGGCGCGACCATGACATCGACGCCATTGGCGGCCAGCACCTCGAGCGCGCTCCGGAACGCCGGCACCGACAGCGCATGCGTGTCGATGCCGATGAAGAGCGGCCCGTCGATGCCGCGCCGGCGGCGGTGCAGGCAGATGGCCTGCGTGATCGCCAGCACGTGCGCCTCGTTGAAGGTGGCGTCGAACGACGAGCCGCGATGCCCCGATGTGCCGAACGCGACCCGTTGGGCGAGCACCGCCGGGTCCGGCGTTAGGCGATAGTAGGCATTGATGAGCCGCGGGACATCGACCAGCTGCGCAGCCTGAGCAGGCTGGCCGGCGAGCGGGCTGACCGGCGCGGTCATCGGATGCCGCCGGTACGTGCTACTTCATGGTGATCGGGACCGTCCAGACGAACGTGTCCCACGCGATTTTGAGCTCGCCGCTACTGCCAGTGGTCGGCGTGAGATTCATCGAGAAATTTTCCTGCGGCGACGGCGCCGTCGCAACCTTCATTGGCACGCGTGCCACGTTGCGCGATGAATCGTAGTTCGTGCCCCACTGTCCGTACTGGCCATTGATAATGAGGTCGACACTGCCGTCTTTCTTGGGCTCCGTCCACAGGCTGTAGCTGCCGCCGGGAATCGACGTCCCTCCGATCTCGAATGCATCGTCGGTGACAATCGTGGTCGCCTGGTTGGCGCCGGTGCGCCACACCTGACCGTACGGCACCACCGTGCCGAGGATGGTGCGGTTGCGCCGGCGCGGGCTGCTGTACAACACGACGACGAGCTTCCCGCCTAACGTCGCCTTCTCGGTCACGCTCGGCGACGCGACGCCGAGTCCCTTCCCGCCTTTGTCGTCGGACGCGAATTGCTTGACCACGTTCTGCAGATCGATGTACGCCGTGCGGTGGCTCTGTGTTTTTTCGGTGGTCTCGCTCGCGTCGGCGCTCACGATCTGGCCGGAGTCGCCCAGCGTGAGATGCGTGAACGCGATGCGGAAATAGTCGGCGTCGACGCGCGTCGGCGAGCGCTGCACGAAGTCGCGCTTCACGGTCCGTCCCGACTGCATGTCGATGGATGGAATGGCGACCGAGTCGAATTTCGCGCCTAACTGGGCGAGCAGCACCTCGTACACGCCGAGCGACGAGTACAGGCCGTACGACGAGCCGAAGCCGGTCATGAATTGCGGGTACGCATTTTTCGCGACCTGGCGGGTGGCCTTGTCGTGTTGGCCGGCGGAATCGATATCGACGCGAAGCGAATCGCCGACATAGTCGAGCGTGATCTTCTTTTCGGGCGCGTTGCCCGTGAGCGGCTTCACGTCGAGCACGGACCGCGTGACGTTGCCGCTGCTTCCGAGATCGAGCTCGTAGTGGCAGAGCACCGTGCTCGGGACGCGAACGACGATGTCGCCCACGAGGCGCGTCGCCGAGCGGGTGAAGCTTTCGATCACGACCGTGTCGCGGCCGAGCGTCGTGACGAAACTGGCCTGCTCGCCGACGGTCGGCGACGACCGGGCGGTGAGGGCGAGGAGCACCGGGATGCCGACTAGATATGCGCGCATAGGCTCGAGGCTGAGGGTGTAAGGCGAACGTGCGTCTCTATCACGATGCGCAGGAATCCCGCTCGTGTCTACGAGGTGGCGATGGCGGGGAGCTCCGCGAGCACGGGGTACCGCGGTGCGCGCCCCGCTTCGAGATCGGGCCACACGGCGCCGATCGCGACCTCGATGTCGTCGAGCGTCACGCCGCGGGGGCCGCGACCCGACGACGCGAGCTCGGCGGCGCGGCCGTGAACCCAGGCCGCGGCGGCGCCGGCCGACAGCCCGTCGCCTAACTGCGTTAGGAGTGTGGCCGCAATGCCCGCCAGCAGGTCGCCGCTGCCGGCGGCGGCGAGCGCGGGCGTGCCGGCGGCGCTCACGCGCCGCGCGCCCGAGGCATCGGCGACGATCGTGGGCACGCCCTTGAGCAGCACCGCCGCGTGCGCGACCCGGGCCAGATCGCCCGCGATGTCGAAGCGCCGCACGAGCACCTCTTGCGGATGCGCGCCGTAGAGTCGCGACAGCTCCAACGCGTGCGGCGTGAGCAGCGCCGGCCGGCCGGAGAGGAGCGTGCCCAACGCGGCGGCCTCGCCCTTGAACACGTTGAGCCCGTCGGCATCGACCACCACCGGCCCGCGCCATGCGCGCAGCACGCGCTCCACGAGCGCGCGGCTCTGCGGCGAGTCGCCCAGCCCCGGACCGATGAGCACCCCGTCCGCCCAACGGACGATCGCGTCATCCATGTCGTCGGGACGCTCGCCGGGCCACGCGCGGGCGATGGCGTGGGGCGCGGCGTCCTGGACGATCGGCACGCTCTCGCGCGCCACGATCACCCGCACCATCCCGATCCCGGCGCGCATCGCCGCGCGCGCCGCGAACACCGCCGCGCCGGCCATGCCTAACTGACCACCCACGATCGCGAGCTTGCGGCGCACGCCCTTGTGCGCGTCGGCCGCGATCGGCGGGATCACGTGTCGCACCCACGCCGCGGTGACGAGCGACGGCGTGGCCGATGAGCCCGGCGGCAACCCGATGTCGACCAGCACGATGCGCCCGGCGTTGCCGCGCGCGATCAACAACCCGCGCTTCATCGTGCCGAACGTGATCGTGACGTCGGCGCGGACGGCGCCCTCGGCGCCGCCCGTGTCCGCGTCCACGCCCGTGGGCAAATCGAGCGCGACCACCGACGCGCCGGCCGCGCCGGCGCGCGCGATGTCCTGGATGGCGGCGGCGATCGCGCCGCGGGGCGTGCCGCCCGACCCGGTCCCGAGCAGCGCATCCACGACCACCCGCGCGTTCGCCGGACGCGTGTCCGTTAGGCCGTACTGCTGCGCGAGCGCTCGCTCGGCCCGCGCGTCGTCGGTGGACGGATCGCCGGCCGGTATCACATGGACCGACACGCCCGTCGCGGCGAGACACCGCGCCACGACCCAGCCGTCGCCGCCGTTGTTCCCGGGACCGGCGTGCACCACCACGCCTTGCGCGAGCTCGCTGCCGAACGCACGCGCGATTTCGCCTGCGGCCGCGGCGCCGGCACGTTGCATGAGCGCCCGCGACGGAACGCCGAGCGCAATCGCGGCCGAGTCGCACGCGGCTGACTCGCGCGCGCTGGTGACGGACAAGTGAAGAGGCAGAAGCGAATGAGCAGCGCACGGGACGTCGCGCACGAACCACGTGCGCGACGTACCCTACCGTGCGTTCAGCTCCCCCTCACTTGTGCGACTGCCCAATGGTGCGCCCGAAACTGATTTCCCCGTTGTCGATGCGGATGTTGAATCCGCACTCGGGGTTGTTGCACACCCAGGCCTTGAAGGTGATGGGCGCTCCGTCGCGACCGTAGTCGCTGAGAGGGAGCATCGTGCCCTTGCCGCATTTGCGGCATGCAGGAAGCTCGTTGACATCCATGTAACCTCACCTCCTCCCGCTCAACGCCCTTCCGACTACCTGCGTGCCGCGCGCCATCGCGCGGTCCGGCGTTCGATCAGCCGGTTTGCAGGACGCTCCACGGATACTCACGTTCGAACGCTTGGTCGAAGTCGAACACGCCGGCGAATTCGTCGCGCGTGTCGGTCGGCTGGCTGATGAGCAATCCTTCGTCGACGAGATTGAACACAACCTCACCGATGTCGGCGGACGAGCGCACACCCCAATGTTCGAGCACGAGCCGGGCCATCACACCGAAATGCTCCAGCGCGACATCCCGAACCGCGATCGCCAACTCTCGGCCGCAAATGTGCCGCCGTTCCTCGAGATGCGTCTGACAATACTCGAGCGCGGCGAGCACAAACAGGTAGGCGTCCTCCCGGTAGCGCGCGTCACGCGCCCGGAGGCGATCCATGATGCCGTCCTGAAAGCAGAGCTGCGGCAAGGTGTGAGACCCTTCGCAAGAACGTCTGACCGCGTGCGGCGGTCGCCGCCAGCGGGCTCAGGGCCAAAGATGTGGGCCCGCGAGCGGAATTACAACCGTGCGGCGGCCTCTACGGCCGGTGCATTGGTTGGCGTATAGAGCGGGAAACCCGATGTGAGCTCGTGCACGTCGCGTTTGACGTCGCGGATCGCGCTCTCGTCCGCTGTGTCGCGCAACACACGATCGATGAGCTCCGCGATGCGGCGCATCTCGGTCTCTTTCATGCCGCGCGTCGTGACGGCGGGCGTGCCGATGCGAATCCCGCTCGTGACGAACGGCGACTGCGTTTCACCGGGCACCGTATTCTTGTTGACCGTGATGTGCGCCGCGCCGAGCGCGGCTTCCGCCGCTTTGCCGGTGAGGCCGCGCGCACGCAGGTCGACCAGCATGAGGTGATTGTCGGTGCCGTCCGACACGATCGCGTAGCCGCGCTGCATGAGCGCCGCGGCGAGCTCGCGCGCGTTGGCCACGACTTGCCGCGAATACGTCACGAACGAGGGCTGCAGCGCTTCGAGCAGCGACACTGCTTTGGCGGCGATCACGTGCATGAGCGGGCCGCCCTGCATGCCCGGGAAAACCTGCTTGTTGATGGTGGCCGCGTATTCCTGCTTGCACAGAATCAATCCGCCGCGCGGACCGCGCAGTGTTTTGTGCGTGGTGGTGGTGACCGCATCGGCGTGCGGCACCGGCGACGGCGAAATGCCCGCCGCCACCAAGCCGGCCACGTGGGCCATGTCGACCATCAGCTTGGCATCCACGTCGCGCGCGATGTCGGCGAACGCCGCGAAGTCGAGCGTGCGCGAGTACGCGCTGAAGCCGGCGATGAGCATCTTCGGCTTGTGCTGCCGCGCCAGGTCGCGCACTTCATCCATGTCGATGCGCCCGGTGTCCTCGCGCACGCCGTAGGCGACGGCGTGATAGAGGAACCCGGAGAAATTGACCGGCGAGCCGTGCGTGAGGTGGCCTCCGTTAGACAAACGCATGCCCAACACAGTGTCGCCCGGCTTCGCGAACGCGAAGAAGACGGCCATGTTGGCCTGCGCGCCCGAGTGCGGCTGCACGTTCGCGTGCTCGGCGCCGAAGAGCATCTTGGCGCGATCGATCGCCAGTTGCTCCGCCACATCCACGAACTCGCAGCCGCCGTAGTACCGCTTGCCCGGGTACCCTTCGGCGTACTTGTTGGTGAGGGGCGAGCCCATCGCTTCCATCACCGCCGGCGACACGAAGTTCTCGCTGGCGATGAGCTCCAATCCCTCACCCTGCCGGCGTGTCTCGTCCTCGATCGCGCGCGCGATCTCGGGATCGGTGCGCGTGAGCGCGGACATTGGCCGGCTGGTTGACCAGTTGGACCAATCAGACATGCGGGATCCGGGATTGGAGCGGCAAACGCTTCATTGATTCGGCCACTGCGGCCAAGTCTTCACCAGGGACCCCACGGCCTTCAACCGCCGTTCGGCCAGGCGGTCGGCTGCCTCATAGGTGGGGATGCCCTCGGCGCGCGCGATGTCGAACACGCCCAACGTGGTGGCGTAAATCTCGTCGGCTTTGCGCAGGGCGCGCGCCGGGTCCCAGTTGGCGAGCTCGCTGTAGACGTTGATCACGCCGCCCGCGTTGGCCACGTAGTCGGGGGCGTAGAGCACGCCGCGCTCCTCGAGGGCCACGCCGTGGCGCTCCTCGAGCAACACGTTGTTGGCCGCGCCGGCCACGATCTCGACCTTGAGCTGCGGGATGGTCTTGTCGTTGATGATCGCGCCTAACGCGCACGGCGCGAAGATGTCGGCCTTGACGCCGTAGATCTCGCCCGGCTCCACTGCTCGCGCACCGAGATCGGTGACGACGCGCTTCACGCGCTCGGCGTCGATGTCGGTCACGACGAGCGTCGCGCCGGCGTCGTGCAATTCCTTGGCGAGATAGTAGCCGACGTGTCCGCAGCCCTGGATCGCGACCGTTTTCCCGGAGAGCGCATTGCTGCCCCAGCGATGTTTGGCCGACGCCTGAATGGCGCGGAACACGCCGTGCGCGGTGACGGGAGACGGATCGCCCGACCGGCCGGCGAGGCCGGTGACGTACTCGGTCTCCATGTGCACGAAATCCATGTCGCTGGTGCTCGTGCCGACGTCTTCGGCGGTGACGTAGCGTCCGCCCAGGCCTTCGACGAAGCGGCCGTGCGCGCGGAACAACATCTCGCGGTTGGTCGTGCGATTGTCGCCGATGATGACCGACTTGCCGCCGCCCAGATTGAGACCGGCCACGGCATTCTTGTAGGTCATGCCGCGCGCCAGGCGCAGCGCGTCGACGATGGCTTCCTCATCGGAGGCATAATTCCAGAACCTCGTTCCGCCTAACGCAGGGCCGAGCGTGGTGCTGTGCACCGCGATGATGCCGCGGTATCCGGCGGAGGGATCGCTGCAGAGGACGAGCTGTTCGTGTCCCATGTCGGCGAGGCGCTCGAAGAGGCTCTGCGTGCCGGACGGCGAAGCGATTTCGGTGATAGTCATAAGTGGGATAAGTGGTGAAAAAGGCGCTTGGGCGGGCTGCCGGCGCCGTCAATTCGCGTACAACTCGCGGGCGATCACAATCCGTTGTATTTCGGACGTCCCTTCGTAGATCTCCGTCACCTTGGCGTCGCGGAAGAGGCGTTCGACGGGGTAATCGCGCACGTATCCGTAGCCGCCGAGAATCTGGATGGCCTGCGTGGTCACCCACATGGCGGTTTCGCTCGCCAGAAGCTTGCTCATGCTGCTGAACTGGGTAATCGGCTCGCCCCGGTCCTTGGCCGACGCCGCCGCATAGAGCAGTGCCCGTGCCGCGGTGACCCGCGTGGCCATGTCGGCGAGCTTGAATTGGATGGCCTGAAACTCCTTGATCGGCTTGCCGAATTGCCGTCGCTCGGCGGCGTAGGCGGTAGCGACCTCGAGGGCGGCCCGCGCGATGCCGATCGATTGCGCGGCAATGCCGAGTCGTCCGTTGTCGAGCGACTGCATGGCGTAGATGAAGCCGCTGCCTTCCGCGCCTAACAGATTGGCCGCCGGCACGCGCAGGTTCTCGAAGATGAGCTGCACGGTGGGTGAGGCGCGGAGCCCCATCTTGTCTTCTTTCTTGCCGACGTGGAAGCCCGGCATGTCGGGCGTGACGACGAACGCGCTGATGCCGCGGGCGCCGCGGCGATCGCCGGGTTTGTCGGTGCGGGCCATGGCGAGGATCACTTCGGCGTGGCTGCCGCTCGAGACCCACGCCTTGGTCCCATTGAGCACCCAGCAATCGCCGTCGCGCACGGCCTGCGTGCGCATCGAGGCCGCATTGGAGCCGGCATCCGGTTCCGACAGCGCAAAAGCGCCGAGCCATTCGCCGCGTGCCATGGGGCGCAGGTAGCGCTCTTTTTGTTCGTCGGTGCCCCAGCGCAGCAGCATCTGCGTGGGCAGCGAGTTGTGCACGCTCATGGCGACGGCCACGGACGCATCGACGGCGGCGATTTCCTCGAGCGCCACGAGATAGGTGCAGGTGTCGAGGCCGAGGCCGCCCAGCTCCTCGGGGATGAGCATGCCGAGGAAGCCGAGCTCGCCTAACCGGGCGATGGTGCCGCGGTCGAAGATGGCGTCGCGATCCCACGCGTCGCTGTGCGGGGCGATCTCCTCGCGCGCGAAGTCGCGCGCGAGCTGCTGGATGCCGCGCTGTTCTTCGCTGAGTGGTATGAGAGCCCAGGACATGGATCGCTCGTGGAATCAGTAAGAGAAGAAGCCGCGGCCCGTCTTGCGGCCCAACCATCCCGCGGCGACGTATTTCCGGAGCAGCGGGCACGGCCGGTACTTGGGGTCGCCCAACCCGCGGTGCAGCACCTCGAGAATCGACACGCAGGTGTCGAGTCCGATCAGGTCGGCGAGGGCCAGCGGTCCCATGGGGTGGTTCATGCCTAACTTCATGACCGTGTCGATCGCCTCGGCGCTGCCGACGCCTTCCATGAGGCAGTAGACCGCCTCGTTGATCATCGGCATGAGCACGCGATTGCTGACGAAGCCGGGGTAGTCGTTCACTTCGACCGGCGTCTTGCCGAGGCGTTTGGACAGGTCGAGCACGCGCGTGGTGGTTTCGTCGGAGGTGGCGAGGCCGCGGATGACTTCGACCAGCTGCATTACCGGCACCGGGTTCATGAAGTGCATGCCGATGACGTGCGACGGGCGTCCGGTGCGCGCCGCGATTTCGGTGATGGAGATCGAGCTGGTGTTGGAGGCGAGGATCGCTCCGTTAGGCGCGGCCGCGTCGAGGTCGCCGAAGATGCGGAACTTGAGCTCGGCGTTCTCGGTGGCCGCCTCGATGACGATGTCCGCGTCGCGCACCGGGTCGAGCGTTTCCGAGAGCGCGATGCGTCCGAGCGCCGCGTCGCGGGCCGCCGCGTCGAGCGTGCCCTTCTGGACCTGGCGGGCCATGTTCTTGTCGATGGTCGCGCGGCCGCGTGCGAGGGCGTCACGCGACACGTCGATCATCGTCACGGGGTGGCCCGCGGCCGCGAACACGTGCGTGATGCCGTTGCCCATTTGTCCTGCGCCGACCACTACTATGCGCTCAGTCATGTCTCGAGTGAGAAAAGGGTGCAGCGCGCGGCGACGTGCGGCGCCACGCGACGAGTGCGGCCACACACACGGCCATGCCTAACGCGGCGGCCGCGCCGCCTTCCGGTCCCCACACACCGCCGGTGAGCCACGCCGGTCCATGGTCCGCCAGGCGATAGTCGGGCGGACGCGCCGGGAGTCCGCTCACCGTCGCATGGAGCAGCGCGGCCATCGACCAGTTCCACGCGAAGTGCGCCATCCACGCCGCATAGAGGCTGTCGGTGAGCAGCAAGATGCCGCCCAGAAAACCGCCGGCGAGGATCACGACGGCGATGGCCTGCGGCGTCGCACCCGGATTGGCCACGTGCAGCAGACCGAAGCCCACGCTGGTGATGGCGAGCGCGCCCTTCCATCCGATGGCCTCGCGTGTGCGCGCGAACAGATAGCCGCGCGCGAGCATCTCCTCGGCCAGCGATTGCGGCAGAAAGAACGCCGCCCACGACGCGGCATAGTGGATCCACGAATACGGCGCGGCGGCCGGCTCGCCGCGCAGCCAGTGGGCGGCCAGCAGCACGCCCGACGGGGCGAGGATGCCTAACGATCCCGCGGCCAGGCCCACCGCCAGGCGCGGCGGCGTCGCCTGGCTCCGCGCGAGCCCGATCGAGGCCCACGACCCGCGATCGACGAAGCGCACCATGACGATGTGCGCCACGACGAGCCCCGCCAAGAGCGACCAAAAGCTGAGCGCCTGCTCCGACAGCACACGCAGCGCGTACGGCGCGGCGAACGCCGCCGTCACAAAGCTTACCGACAGCGCGAGAAGGAGGAAGCCGGTCCACTGCCACGGCGCGCGAAGCGATCCCGAGGATCGATAAAAGAAATCGCGCGCCGTCAAACGGGCGCGCGATCGGAAAGGCGGGGCGAGTAGAGCGCGGCGAGAACCGCCTTACCCGCATCCAATCCGAGGAATGGCAACGAGCCCAACACGAACGCCCGCGTCAGGCTGCCGGTGAGAACGGCCAATTGCGCCACGCCGCCGACGTGAATGACGGCGATTCCCGCCGCCGCGGCGAACGCGCGCCACGCGAACCGGCGCGGGTGGAACCGCACCAGCCAGCCCGCGGCCCATGCGCCTAACGGATAGGCGATGAGATAGCCGCCGGTCGGTCCGGCGAGGCGCGCGAGGCCGGGCAGTCCCGCGGGCGCGAACACCGGCAGCCCGGCGGCGCCCGCCGCCAGATACAGCACCATGCTCGACGCGCCCGCGGCGGGTCCCAAGCAGATGCCGGCCAGCACCACGACGAGCGGCTGGAGCGTCATTGGGACCGCCGTGCCCGGCACCGGAAACGCCACCTGCGATGCCGCGGCCAGGGCCGCCGCGAATCCGATGACGCCGGCTACCGTGATGCGGCGGTCGCGTGCCGCGAGCATCGCCGAGTTAGGCATCAAGTGACGCGCTCCACGCTCAGCGCGACGGCGTTGCCGCCGCCCAAGCACAGGGTCGCCATGCCGGTGTGTGCATCGCGGTCGCGCATGGCGTACAGCAACGTCGTGAGAAGGCGGGCGCCGCTGGCGCCGATCGGGTGTCCTAACGCAATCGCGCCGCCGTTGACGTTGACGCGATCCCAATCCCATTTGAGCGCCTGGCCATCGGCCAGCGCCTGCGCGGCGAAGGCTTCGTTGGCCTCGATGAGATCGTAGTCGCCGATCGCGGCGCCCGTCTTCCGCATGAGGTTGTTGACGGCGACGATCGGCGCGAAGAAGAGATCGCGCGGCTCGCCGCCGCCCGTCGCGTACCCGGTGATGCGCGCCAGGATCGCGAGCCCGTGCGCCGTGGCGTAGGCCTCGGACACCACCACCAGCGCCGACGCGCCATCGTTGAGCCCCGGCGCGTTGCCGGCGGTGACGGTCAGCTCGTTAGGCGGAATGTCCTTGGGCGCGTCGTTCGGGAACGCCGGACGCAGTTTGCCTAACTGCTCGAGCGACGTGTCGCGGCGCGGGCCCTCGTCCACGCACACGCTCGTCGGTCCCTTCTTGCCCGGGATGTCGACCGGCGTGATCTCGGCGTCGAACTTGCCGCCGTCGATCGCAGCGACGGCCTTCTGGTGCGACGAGAGCGCGAATTCGTCCTGCATCTTCCGCGTGATGCCGGCCTTCTTCGCGGTGTACTCGGCGTGGCCGCCCATGTGGACGTCACAGAACGAGCACCAGAGCCCATCCTTGATGAGACCGTCGACCAGCTGCTGGTCGCCGAACTTCACCCCGCCGCGCATGCCGTACACATAGAAGGGCGCATTGGACATCGATTCCTGGCCGCCCGCGATCACCACCTGCTGGTCGCCGGCCTTGATCGACTGCGCGGCGAGCATCACCGCCTTGAGTCCGGAGCCGCACACCTTGTTGATCGTGAGCGCGGGAACCAAACCCGGGATGCCGGCATGGATCGCCGCCTGTCGGGCGGGCGCCTGCCCTTCTCCGCCCTGGATCACGTTCCCCATGATGACTTCATCGATGTCGTCGAGCGGAACCTGGGAACGGGCGACGGCGGCCTTGATCGCGATGGCGCCAAGGTTGGGCGCCGTAACGGGCGCGAGCGCGCCCAAGAACCGGCCGATCGGGGTGCGAACGGCACTGACGATGACGGGGGTACGGGTTGGGTCAGCCATGGTCGTATGTCGGTGTGTCTTATCCGCCGAGCGTCGGCGCAAACATCATATCCTATGAAGATTATGCGGCGGACGGATGGCGTACAACACACGAGTAGACCGTGTCTGAATTTGTGATCGCAGAGAAGGGGGAAGACGGAAGCGCTCGCTCACGCTCGCTGGGGGAACCGCTTTGCTGGGGGAAGCGGCGGCGAGCGTGAGCGAGCGCTTCCCTCTTCCCACTCTTCTGCGATCAGAACTTCAGATGCGGTTCATTAGTGGATGGCTCTGGCATTGCGTCAGGATGGGCTCTCGTCACGCGAACACATCGCACGCGATGAAAACAAGGGCCGCCCCCTCTGCTGAGGGAGCGGCCCCGAGGCCCCTATAGGGTCCACCGACTTACACCGAGGCTCACCTTTGCGCGTACGCGGGTTTGCGAGACCCGATTCACCCCGGCAGGTGAAACTACGACCGTAGCCTTATCAACGCAACAGAGACGGTAGACCTAGGGGAATCGAACCCCTGCCTCATGATCCGCAGTCACGCGCCCTCCCATTAGACCAAGGGCCCAAAATATCCCATGCGATCGTGCTCCGGGGGTGCGATCCCTACACGCACAGGCATCAGCGCCATTTCGTCGCACGGTGGGGCGAAATATCGCGGCGGAGCACTACGGCAGCATCGTCGCGTACCTGCGCATGAACGGGCTGGTGCCGCCGTCGAGCGGGCCGGCCCAACCGGTTAGGCGCCGCTCAGCGCGACGCCCGTGGACGCTCATCCCGCGACCGCGAGAGCGCGGCGCGCAGCCGGTCGGCGAGCGGCGCATGCGGCGGCCGTACCTGCGACGCGAGATCGAGCGCCGGATATCCGCCGGCGAGGTCCACGAACCCGCCGCCCGGCTCGTTTCCGTTAGGCATGGCGATCAGGAACTGGTCGAATGGCAGCGCGAAGATCGTCGCGCGGATGGCCAGCGCAAAATGCACGGCGAGGGGAAACACCATTGTCGGCTCGAACGTCGGACCGTGCTGCCACACGTCGGCGCAGAAATCGTCGCCGCCCACGAATCCACCCGGGCGGATCTTGGGCTGCATGGCGATGAGATCGGTGACGATGCCGCGGAGCGTGTGGTCGCCGTCGATGTAGGCGAAGTCCAGCGACGCGTCCTCGATGTCATGGACCACTTCGAGCGTCGTTCCGCGCAGCACGCGGCGGCGCGATGCGGCGAACTCGGTCTTGGCCATCGCCTCGAGACGGATCGCCTCGAAGGTGTCGCCGTCGACATTGGCGGGCTTGTTCCATTCGTCGAGATGCCGCCACGGGTCGATCATCAGGTAGGTCTCGATCGCCGGACACGCGGCGAGCATGGCCGCCGCGAACCCGCCCTTCCACACGCCGACTTCCGCCACGCGCGCCGGGCTCGTCGACGCCAGGAACGACGACCACAATTGCGTTCGCGAAGCGGACTCGGCGGCGATCCGCGCGAGCAGCGCGCGGTGCTCGCCGCCCCCTAAGGCGGCGGTTTGACGGGCATCACCTGGAGGTATCGGTATCACGCGCCCCCCTCGTGCGTGGCAGCTACGGTCGATCGGGCAGACCCAACTCGTGCGCTGTCGCGAGCGCCCGCGTTTTCACCTCGTTCGTTAGGCGCGTGACGAGATCATCCACCGGCATCACCTGCGGCTTCTGCTCTCTGCCTAACCGGTGCTCGCGCAGCGCCACCGTGCCCGCCGCCGCCTCGCGCTTGCCCACGATCGCCATGTACGGCGTCTTGAGGCGCTCGGCTTCGGCGATGCGGTAGTTGAGCGTCTGCGCGCGATCGTCGAGCATCACCCGCAGGCCCGCTTCCTTCGCACGCGCCGTGACGGCGGCGGCGGCATCGCGCACCTCGTCGGTGATCGGAATGACACGCAGGTGCTCCGGCGCGAGCCACAATGGGAACGCGCCCGCGTAGTGCTCGATGAGCCCGCCCACGAACCGCTCCATCGATCCGACGAGCACGCGGTGCAGCATCACCGGCCGGTGCGTCGTGTTGTCGGCGCCGATGTACTCGAGGCCGAAACGCTCCGGCAAATTGAAGTCGAGCTGGACCGTTGGGCCCTGCCACTTCCGGCCGATCGCATCGATCAGCTTGAAATCCAGCTTGGGTCCGTAGAATGCGCCGCCGCCGGCATCGATGATGTACGCCTGTCCGCGGCGCTCGAGCACGCGCGCGAGCGTCTGCTCCGCGCTGGTCCACACCTCGGGGGCGCCCAGCGCGTTGTCGGGACGCGTCGACAGCTCGATGGTGTACGGATAGCCGAACGTGCGCAGCATCTCGTCCACGAGATCGAGCAAGCGCTCGATTTCCGTGTCGACCTGCTCGGGCGTGCAGAACACGTGCGCGTCGTCCTGCGTGAAGCCGCGCACGCGCAGCATGCCGTGCAGCACGCCGCTCCGCTCGTAGCGATACACGGTGCCGAATTCGGCGAAGCGCAGCGGCAGGTCGCGATACGACCGCTGGTGCGCCTGATAGATGCAGATGTGCCCCGGGCAGTTCATCGGCTTGGGGCGATACGCCGCGCCCTCAACGTCCATTGCGCCGAACATGCTTTCGCGAAAGTTCACGAGGTGCCCGGAGATCTCGAACAACTTCTCGCTCACGATGTGCGGCGTGTACACGAGATCGTAGCCGTGGCGCAGGATCAGCTCGCGCTCGAAGATCTCGATCTCGTTGCGCACGATCGCGCCGCGCGGGTGCCACAGGATGAGGCCCGGCCCAACGCGCTGGTCCACGGAGAACAGATCGAGCTCTTTGCCGAGCGTGCGATGGTCGCGGCGCTTGGCTTCCTCGAGGCGATGCAGGTACGCCTCCAGCTCGTCTTTGGAGAACCACGCCGTGCCGTAGATGCGCTGCAGCTGCTGACGGTGCTCGTCGCCGCGCCAGTAGGCCGCCGCCGTGTGCATCAACTTGAAGTGCTTGACGCGCGATGTGTCGGGCACGTGCGGTCCGCGGCACAGGTCGACGAACGGCCCATCCGTGTACACCGAGATGACCTCGTCGTCGGCGAGCTCGGCCAAGCGCTCGAGCTTGAGCGGATCGTCGACGAAGCGGCGCTCGGCATCGGCGCGGTTCACCTCTTCGCGCACGAACGGCAACTTCTCCTGCGCCACCTTCCGCATCTCGTCCTCGAACGCCGCGAGATCGTCCGGCGTGAACGGCTCATCGACCTCGAAGTCGTAGTAGAACCCGTCCTCGATGGAGGGACCGAAGCCGATCTTGGCGCGCGGTCGGAGCCGTCGCACTGCCGTGGCCAACATGTGCGCGGCCGAATGGCGCAGCACGGCCAGCGACGCAGCGTCTTTCTCCGTGAGCACACGGAATCGCCCGCCGCGCCGGAGCGGCGTGACCAGGTCCTGCACCGAGCCATCGACGTCCACCGCCACCGCGGCGCGCAGCAACCCCGCGCCGATGGACGCGACGACGTCGCGCGGCAACGTTCCTGCAGGAACGTTCCGTGTGGAGCCATCCGGAAGGGTGAGCGTAAGCTCGTGGTCGCTGCTCGAAGGCGGCGCTGTGGGGGGGGGCGAACGATCGATCATCTGTCAGAATTCGGGGAGGGAGCGCCGGCGACGGGTCGCGGCTGGAAGCGGGCCAAGCCTCTTGCGCTCACGCTTCCGGTGCTTCACGCTAAGTTATCGTTGCGGGTCACCCTCCGCCACAGGTCTGATTTTATGTCACGCTATCGCATTCGCTACGAGGAGCCGGAGTCCGGCGGAACGCTGACGAGCCTCGTGATCGGCGCCGTCGCGGGCTTTGCCGTCGGCATCCTCGTCGCCCAAAAATCGGGCGGCATCGCGGGCATCACGGCACGCGTGAAAGACCGTTGGGCAGACCTCGAAGAGAGCGCCGAGGACGAAGAAGAGTCCACGAACGCCGAGGCGTCGCATGAGAGTGACTTCGGCGAAGAATTGGAGGAAGACGACCTGGAAGACGACGAAGCGCTCGAGGACGGCGGCCTCGACGAGGACGAGGACGACGCGCACGCCGCCCTCGAGGACGATGTGCTCGAGGCATTCCAGGCGGACTCCACGCTTCGCGAACGCGCGATCGACATCAGTGCCGTGGGCGACGGATTGATCGAGCTCTCGGGCTGGGTCGACACGAGTGACGAGTCTCACCATGCGGCCGCCGTGGCGCGTCGCGTCGAGGGAGTCGAGTCGGTGGTCAATCGCCTGGCCGTCGGGCAGGCCGACTCCGCCGAACACGCGAGCGACGAGCACCGCGAACACGGTGCGACGCGGCGTCACGCGGCCGATCTGGACACGGCGCCCGAGGAGCAGGAGTAGCGCGCACTTGGGCTGGCCCGTTGGTCCGGGCCGGCTCACGCGAATATCTTTCGAGGTCTATGCCCGCAGACCTCGCTCCGCAATACGATCCCGCCCATCATGACGCCGCGCTGTACGCGCGGTGGAAAGCCGCCGGCGTGTTCACCGCGCACGCGGACCGCACCACGCGACTGGGCGGCGACCGCGTTCCATTCGTGATCGTGATTCCACCGCCCAACGTGACGGCGGTCCTGCACATGGGGCACGGTCTCAACGACACGGTGCAGGATGTGATCGTGCGGTGGCGTCGCATGGCCGGCGACGAGGCGCTGTGGGTGCCCGGCACGGACCACGCGGGCATCGCCACGCAGAACGTGATCGAGCGACAGCTCGCGCAGGAAGGCCACACGCGCTTCGACCTCGGACGCGACGCGTTCGTCGAGCGCACGGCGCGGTTCGTGGCCGAGACGGGCGGCGTGATTCTGGAGCAGCTCGAGGCGATCGGCGCGTCGTGCGATTGGACGCGCACCGCGTACACGTTTTCGCCGGAGCTTTCGCGCGCCGTGCGCGAAGCGTTCGTGCGCCTCTACGACGCCGGCCTGATCTACAAAGGACACCGCGTGATCCATTGGTGTCCGCGGTGCCTCACGTCGTTGAGCGACGAAGAAGCCGAGTTCGAGGACGAGCGCGGCGAGCTGTATCAGATCGCGTATCCGGTGGCCGGCGCGGCCGGGCGCAGTCTGGTGGTGGCGACCACGCGGCCCGAGACAATGTTAGGCGACGTGGCGGTGGCGGTGCACCCGGACGACGAGCGCTACCGCGATCTCGTTGGGCAGCGCGTGGTGCTCCCCATGGTGGGCATCGAAATACCGGTGATCGCCGATCCGTACGCCGATCCGGCGTTCGGCACCGGCGTGGTGAAGATCACGCCGGCGCACGACGCCAACGACTTCGAGGTGGGCGCGCGGCACGGGTTGCCGATGCCGGTGGTGATCGACGAGTTAGGCGCGATGCGGGAGGGCGCGGACGCGGCGGGCCGGGTGCCGGAGTCGTTGCGCGGCCTCGACCGCTTCGAGGCGCGCGCGCGCATGGTCGAGATGCTGCGCGCGGCGGGACGCCTCGTGAAGGCGGAACCGCACGAGCACGCGGTGCGCCACTGCTATCGCTGCGGCACGGTGGTGGAGCCGCGGCTCTCCGACCAGTGGTTCGTGCGCATGGCGCCGCTCGCCAAGCCGGCGCTCGAGGCGCTCCGCGGCGGACGGCTGCGCGTGCTGCCCGAGCGATGGGAAGCGGTGTACGTGAACTGGATGGAGAACATCCGCGACTGGAACATCTCCCGCCAATTGTGGTGGGGCCATCGCATTCCCGTGTGGTACTGCGACGCGTGCGGCGGCGCACCCATCGTGAGCCGCGACGACGTGTCGGCGTGCCCCACGTGCGGCGGCGCGGTGCGCCAGGACGAGGACGTGCTCGACACCTGGTTCTCCTCGTGGCTCTGGCCGCTCTCCACGCTCGGCTGGCCTAACGAAGGGGCGCGGGATTTGGCGGCGTTCTATCCCACGGACGTGCTCGTGACCGCGCCCGAGATTCTGTTCTTCTGGGTGGCGCGCATGGTGATGGCCGGGCACTTCTTCCTCGGCCGCTCGCCGTTCCACACCGTGTACCTGCACGGCACCGTGCGCGACATGCAGCACGTGAAGATGTCCAAGTCGTTAGGCAACGGCATCGACCCGCTCGACGTGGTGGCGCTCTACGGCGCCGACGCGCTGCGCTACACGGTCATCGCCGGCCTTGGGTTAGGCACGGACGTGATGCTCGACCCGACGAACCTCGAGGCCTCGTTCGCGCCCGGCCGCAACTTCGTCACCAAGCTGTGGAACATCGGCCGGTTCATTCTGCAGAACCTGGGCGATGCGCCCGCGCCGGCCCTGGCCGGCATCGACCCCGCGCGCCTCACCCGCGCCGACGCGTGGATCCTGGCCCGCCTCGATGCGGCCATCGCCGAGTGCGACGCGGCGTTAGGCCCGGCGCGGCCCGACGCCGCGCCCGACGGCACGTGGCTGCCGGCCGAGCGCTACGCCGGCCTGCGGTTGAGCGAGCTGGTGGAATCGGCGCGCCGCTTCGCGTGGAACGAGCTCGCCGACTGGTACGTCGAGAGCACCAAGCCCCGGTTAGGCGGACCCGACGCCGACGTCGCCCGCGCGGTGCTCGTGCACGCCTTCGATGCCGCCCTCCGGCTGCTCCACCCCGTGGTGCCGTTCATCACCGAGACGCTGTGGCAGGCGATCGCGCCGCGCGCGACCGATGAATTCCTCGCCCGCGCCGCGTGGCCCGTGCAGCGCGCGGCGGATGCCAGACCGGCGCGCGAATTCGAGCTGGTGCGCGAAGCGGTGGGCGCCATCCGGCAAATCCGCGCCGAGTACAACATCGCGTCCGGCGCGCGCGTCGGGGCACGGCTGGGCGGCGCCCACGCCGCGGCGCGCGTGCTGGCTGAGGAGTCGGCGCTCATCGGCCACCTGGCCCGCGCCAACGTCTCGGCGGGCGACGGCGCACCCGCGGGCGAAGCCGCGGCGCACGCGGTGTTGAGCGATGGCTCGCACGTCCTCGTGCCGCTGGCCGGCGCCATCGACCTCGGCAAGGAATGCGGCCGCCTGCGCGGCGAGCTCGAGCAGCTGGCCACGCTCAAGGCCGGCATCGAGCAACGGTTAGGCAACGAGCGCTTCGTGACGCGCGCCAAACCGGACGTCGTCGAGGGCGAGCGGCGGCGGCTCCAGGAGCTCACCACGCGCGCCGAACAACTGTCGGCCAAGGTGCAGACGCTGTGCGGCGGCTGACCGCCGCGCTGGTCGTTGCGTTAGGCGGGTGCGCGCAGCTGGGCGCGCCGCCGGGCGGGCCGCCGCGGCACGTGCCGCCAAAAATCGTCTCGATCACGCCCGACACGTTCGCGACCAAGGTGAAGGCCAAGGAAGTCGACATCGTGTTCGACGAAGTGCTGGCCGAGAAGCCCGCCTCGCAGAGCGCCACCACCTTGAGCGGCCTCGCGCTCATCTCGCCGAGCGATGGACCGCCGAACGTCGGCTGGCACCGCGAACGGCTGAGCATCAAGGGCAAGCACGACTTCCTGCCCAACACCGCGTACACGGTCACGATGCTGCCGGGGATCGCCGACCTCCACGGCAACATCTTCAAGACGCCCATCACCATCGTGTTCTCGACCGGCGACTCGATCCCCAATACGCGCGTTGCCGGCACGGCGTTCGACTGGGTGACGGCCAAACCCATTCCTAACGCAATGGTGGAGCTGCTCCAGCGCCGCGACAGCACCGATAGCACGGTCTATCTGGCGCGCGGCGACTCGATCGGCGGGTTCGTGCTCGCGCACGCGCCGGCGGGCACCTACACGCTGCGGGTCTGGAACGACGCCAACAACAATCGCCTCATCGATCCGCACGAAGTGTGGGACAGCGCGCACGTCGTGCTCAAGGATTCGACGCGGCTCGAGATGCTCGCGTTCGCGCACGACACGGTAGCGCCCCGGATCGACCAGTTCGCGATCATGGACTCGACCGATGTGCGCGTGACGTTCGATCGCGCGCTCGACACCGCGCAGAAGCTCGACACGTCGATGTTCACCCTCAAGCGCGCCGACTCGGGCGCGGTCGCGCTGCGCAGCGTGGAGCGCGCCGCGATCTTCGATTCGGTGCGCGCGGCCAGCGCGCCCAAGGACACGTCGCGTGCGGACAGCATCAAGAAAGCGGCGGCCGCGCAGGCCGCGCAGCCCACACGCGGCAGACGCGGAGTGCCGCCCCGTCGCGGCGTCGCATCGACCGACACGAGCAAACACGCACCGCTGCCCAAACCGAGCCGGCCGAGTCCGGTGATCGAAGTGGTGGTGCAACTGGCAGAACCGCTCACGCCGGGTACATCCTATCGCATCACGGCCCGCGACGTGCGCAGCCTGCTCGGCTTCAAAGCCAGTCCGACGAGAGTGTTCACGATGCCCAAGCCGCCGCCGCCAAGCACCAAGCCGGAGACGCATCCGCCGGCCAAGGCGAAAGCGGACACCACCAAGCGGCCGCCGACCCGAACGCCATGACCGATCCGCGACGCGCATTGCCCAGCGTGAACACGCTGTTGGACTCGGATGTCATGCGTCCGCTGCTGGCGCGCGCGCCGCGCGCGCTCGTAGCGGACGCGGTGCGCGATGCGGTGGAGCACGCGCGCCGCGATCCGGATCGCGCACCGCGCGATCCGGCATCGTGGCGCGCCGCCGTGGACCAGGCGCTCGACCAACGCGAGCGCCGCTCGTTGCGTCCGGTGCTCAACGCCACCGGCGTCGTGCTGCACACCAACCTCGGCCGCGCCCCGCTCGCGCGCGCGGCGCTGGACGCGATCGCGATCGCGGCGGCCGGCTATTCCAATCTCGAGTACGATCTGGAGCACGGCGCGCGCGGGCAGCCGCTACGCGCACTGCGTCGGGCTGCTGCAGGAGCTCACCGGCGCCGAGGACGCGCTGGTGGTGAACAACGGCGCGGCCGCGATGGTGCTGGCGCTCAACACGTTCGCCGACGGGCGCGGACGCGATCGTGTCGCGCGGCGAGCTGGTGGAGATCGGCGGCAGCTTCCGCGTGCCCGACATCATGCGCAAGAGCGGCGCGCGGCTGGTGGAAGTGGGCACGACCAACCGCACGCACCTCGACGACTACCGCCTTGCGTTAGGCGAAGGGGCGGGCGTCGGCGCGGTGGTGAAGGTGCATCGGTCGCAACTTCGCCATCGAGGGGTTCGTGGCCGACGTGCCGGTGCGGGCGCTGGCGCCGCTGGCGGCGGCGGCGCGCGTGCCGGTGCTGCACGATCTGGGGAGCGGGCTGCTTCCTGCCGCTCGACGCCTTGGGCCTAACGGGCGAGCCGGTGGCGCGCGACGCGGTGCGCGATGGGGCGACGGTGGTCACCATGAGCGGCGACAAGCTGCTGGGCGGACCGCAGGCCGGGATCGTCGCTCGGCACGCCGCGACGCGGTGGCGCGGATGCGACAGAACCCGCTCACCCGCGCGCTCCGCGTGGACAAGCTGACGCTGGCGGCGCTCGAAGCGACGCTGGCGCTCTACCGCGATCCGGCGCGGGCGCGTGCGCGAGATCCCGGCGCTGGCGATGCTCACGGCGCCGGCGGCGCGGGTGCGCGAGCGCGCGGCGGCCGTGAGCGCGCGGCTGGCCGGCGCGGGCGTCGTGTCGACCGTGGTCGACACGGACGCCAGCGCCGGCGGCGGCGCGTTCCCCACCACGCGGATCCCGTCGGCCGCCGTTGCGTTAGGCGGGGACGTGGACGCGCACGAGGCGCGCTTGCGCGCCGCGGGCGGGCCCCACGTCCCCGTGATCGGCCGCATCGCCGACGGCCGGCTGCTCCTCGATCTGCGCTCGGTGCCGGAGGACGCGGACGACGCGCTGGCCGCGGCCGTGCTCGCCGCGCTCGCCTAACGATGCGCCCGGCGGTCTTCCTCGATCGCGATGGCACCGTGAACGTCGACACGGGCTACGTGAGCCGCGCCAGCGACGTGATCCTCATTCCGGGCGCCGCCCGGGCCGTGGCACGCCTCAACGCCGCCGGCATCCCCGTCGTCATCGTCACCAATCAATCGGGGATCGGACGCGGCCTGCTGCGACTGGAGGACTACGCCCGGGTCCGCGATCGTCTCGCCGAGCTGCTGCGCGAGCAGGGCGGCGGCGCCCACGCGGATGCAACCTACGAGTGCCCGCATGACCCGCGCGTCGGCGAATGCGCCTGCCGCAAGCCGGGCACGGCGCTCTTCGTCCGCGCCGCGCTCGATCTCGATCTCGACGTCGGCCGGTCATGGTACGTGGGCGACCGGTGGCGCGACGTCGCCCCCGCGCTCGAGCTGGGCGGCGACGGCATTCTGATCCCGGGCGCGGGCACCCCGGATGACGACGTGCGCATGGCCCGCGATCGCGCGCGCGTCGCCGACACGTTGAACGAAGCGGTCGACGCGGTGCTCGCATCGCTCGCGCCGGTCCGGTAACATCCCCACGATGCGGCGGATCGCGGTACTGGCGTCGGGGCGCGGCTCCAACCTGGACGCCCTCCAGAGATACCTGAATGCGTTGGGACCGCGCGCGGCGGCGACCATCGCGCTCGTCGTGTGCGACCGCGCCAACGCGGGCGCGCTGGCGCTGGCCAATGCGTTAGGCTTGGACGCCCGCGTGTCGGCGCCGTCGGCCGAGCACGCGAGCCACCTGGCGGCGCTCCTGTCGGAATTCGACATCGACATGGTGGTGCTCGCGGGGTACGTCCGCCACGTCCCCGAGGACGTCGTGCGCGCGTTTCGCGGACGGCTGCTCAACGTGCACCCTGCCCTGCTCCCGGCGTTCGGCGGCCAGGGGATGTACGGCGCGCGCGTGCACCGCGCGGTGCTCGACGCGGGCGCGCGCGTGACCGGCGTCTCCGCGCACTTCGTCGACGAGACCTACGATCGCGGCGCGATCATCGCGCAGTGGCCGGTGCCGGTCCTCGACGGCGACACCGCCGAGTCGCTCGCCGCGCGCGTGCTGCGCGTGGAGCACTTGCTCTATCCGCGCGCCGTGCACGCCGTGGCCTCGGGCCGCGTGGCGCTCGACGCCCACGGCCGCGCCGAATGGTCAGGCGGCGAGCGCGCGCGCGGCCTCACCTTCGTTCCCGAACCCGTGGAGGACCACGAGCTTGCCCGGTACATCGATGAAGCCCTGGGCTGTGATGCGCCTCGTTAGGCGTTTGGCCGGGCATTGCGGCACGCTGGCGGTCGTCGCCCTCGCGGCCGGAGGGCCCGCGGCCGCGCACGCGCAGGACGCGGTTCCCGCCGACACCACCACGCTGTCGGCGCTCGAGTCGTGGATCGCGCTCGACGCCTCGCCGGGCCGCGAACAGGACGCCACGGCGATCATTGAACGCGCGCTCCCGGGCTGGCAGCGCGATGCGTTAGGCAACTTGGTGCTCCGCCGCGGCAGCGGCAGTCCGCGCCGCGTCGTGGCGTGCGCGATCGACGAGCCGGACTTCGTGGTGAGCGGCATCGCCACCGATGGCTATCTGCGCCTGCACGATCCGGCCGGATTGCCGCGCCAGCCGCTCTGGGTGCAGTTCCACGAAGGCCAGCGCATCGTCGTGCACACGCGCCGCGGCGGCGTGCCGGGCGTGATCGGCGTCCGCAGCGTTCACCTCTGGCGCGGCCGCTCGGCCGGCAACGCGCCCGCCTCCATTGAGAACCTGTGGGTCGACATCGGCGCCAGGACTCGCGCCGAGGCGCAGGCCATGGGCATCGCGATGCTCGACCCGGTGACGCGCGACTGGCCGCGCTGGACGTACGGCGATTACGTCGCCGGCCCCGGCGCCGCCGATCGCGCGGGCTGTGCTGCCGTCGCCGCGGCGTCCACGGCCGCACCGGAGCACGGCGAGACCGACTATGTGATCTCCGTGCAGGGGAGCTTCGCATGGGCGGGTTTGTCGGCCGTCATCGCTTCGTTAGGCGGGGCGGACACACTCATTGTCGCCACGAGCTCCGGGTCGCCCGCGTCCGGACCCGGCGGCGCACCGGTGAGTTCGCACATGGAAACGCAGACGCCCTTCGCCGCACTGCACGGCGTGCACGTGGGCGTCACAATGGTGCTCGCCGTCCGTACGCGATTCCCGACCACGCTGGTGGAGAGCGTCCAGGAAGGCGATGCGCAGCAGTACGCGGCCGCCATCGCGCACGCCGCCGGTATCGCGTCGCGGCCGCCGCTCGTCGCGCTCGACGTCCCGGAGGTGCGCGACGCCGAACCGCGCGACAGTCTGGCCGTTGCCGCCGCGTTGCTGCGCCGCTTGTCGGATACGTACGGCGTGTCGGGCAACGAGGGTCTCGTGCGCGACGCCGTGCGGGCCGCGCTGCCGGAATGGGCCGCGGCTAACGCAACGGTCGACACGGCAGGCGACCTGATCGTCGCCGTCGGACCCGATCGCGACACGACGGTGTTCGTGTCGCACATGGACGAAGTCGGATTCGCGGTCACCAAGATCGCGGCCGATGGCACCGTGTCGTTGGCGCGCCGCGGCGGATTCCTCGCATCGCTCTGGGAAGGCCAGACCGCGATCGCGCACGTCGACACGGGGCAGACGCAGATCATGGTGCCGCGGCATCTTCGTGCCGCGCGACAGCGCGCGCACGGAGCAGCCGACCGACGTCACGGCGTGGTTCGGCCTCGACTCGGCGGCGCTGGTGGCGAAAGGCGTCACCGTGGGCACCACCGTCACCAGCTCCAAGCGCGCCGCGCGCTTCGGCGCGACGCGATTCTCGGCGCGTTCGTTGGACGACCGCACCGGCTGCACGGCGCAACTGCTGGCCATGCGGGCGATCAATCCGGCGACGCTGCACGCACAAGGTGATCTTCGCGTTCTCGGTGCGCGAGGAGACCGGGTTGTTCGGCGCCGCGGCGCTGGCCGCCACGTGGGGCTCGTCCGTGAGGCGCGTACACGCGATCGACACATTCGTCTCGTCCGACGCGCCGCTCGAGAGCGACCGGTTCGCCGACTCTCCGTTAGGCGCGGGCGCGGTGGTGCGCGCGCTCGACAACTCGAGCGCCACGCCGCCGGCCGAGGTCGACCGCGTGGTGGCGCTCGCCCGCGCGGCGCGCATCCCGATCCAGGTGGGCACGACCAACGGCGGCAACGACGGCAGCGAGTTCGTCCGCTACGGCGCCGTCGACGTCCCGATCGGCTGGCCGCTCCGCTACTCGCACTCGCCGGCCGAAGTGATCGACCTCCGCGACGTGGTCTCGCTCGCTCGCATCATCGAGCGGCTGGCGCGCGCCGCGGACCCGGCGCACACGGCGCCCAAGCCGGTCGCCACACCCGCGGCCGCGCCCGCGCCGTAGCCATCACGAACCCCGGACCCATGCCTCGCGCTCTCCTGTCGGTCTCCGACAAGACCGGTCTCGTCGACTTTGCCCGCGGCCTCGCCGGCCACGGATGGGAATTGGTGTCCACCGGCGGCACCGCGCGCGCGCTGCGCGATGCCGGCCTAACGGTGCAGGACGTCGAGCGCGATCACGGGCATGCCCGAGATGCTCGACGGCCGCGTGAAAACCCTGCACCCGGCCGTCCACGGCGGATTGCTCGCGCGCCGCGACCGGCCCGAGCACATGCAGGCGCTCGAGGAGCACCACATCGCGCCGATCGATCTCGTGGCGGTGAACCTCTACCCGTTCCGCGAAACCGCGGCGCGCGCCGGCGTCGCGCCGGACCACGTGATCGAGCAGATCGACATCGGCGGTCCGTCGATGATCCGATCGGCGGCCAAGAACTTCGCCAGCGTCTACGTGATCGTGGATCCGGCCGACTATGCGCGCGTGCTCGCCGCGCTCGCCGCGGCCGACGATGACCTCGACTTGCGCAGCCTGCTCGCCGGCAAGGCGTTCGCGCACACGGCGAGCTACGACGCCGCCATCGCGACGTGGTTCGCGACGCAGCGCGACGTCCATTTCCCCGACTGGATCGCGCTGTCGCTCGAGCGCGCGCAGTCGCTGCGCTACGGCGAGAACCCCGATCAGCGCGCGGCGTTCTACGTCGAACGGCCCGGCGCCGGCTTGCACGGGCTGCGACAGCGCGGCGGCAAGGAGCTGTCGCTTCAACAATCTGCTCGACCTGGAAGGCGCGCTCATCGCCGACGGATCCCTTCGGCGCCGACCGCCCCTGCTGCGCCATCATCAAGCACACCACCCCGTGCGGCCTTGCGTTAGGCGACACGGCGCTCGCCGCCTACGAGAAGGCGCTGGCGTGCGACCCGATGTCGGCGTTCGGATCGGTGATCTCGTTGAACGTCCCGGTGGATGAAGCCGCGGCACGAGGCCATGCGCGGCTGTTCGTCGAGTGTCTGGTCGCGCCCGCGTTCAGCGACGCCGCGGTCGAGGTGCTCGGCCGGAAGAAAAATTTGCGCGTGCTCGAAGGCCGCGCGCAGTGGGACACGGACGCGTTCGATTTCAAGCGCGTGCGCGGCGGATTCCTGATGCAGGATCGCACCACGGTGGGCGATGAGCTCGCCTCGTGGACGGTTGCCACCAAGCGCGCCCCGACGCGCGCCGAGCAAGCGGACCTCGAGTTCGCGTGGCGCGCGGTGGCGAGCGTCAAGTCCAACGCGATCGTGATCGCGCGGGACGGCGCCACCATCGGCATCGGCGCCGGTCGAGATGTCCCGCGTCGACGCATCGTTCCTGGCGGTCCACAAGGCGCAGAGCGCGGGACACGACACCCACGGCGCGGTGTTGGGCTCCGACGCTTACTTTCCATTCCGTGACGGCATCGATCAGGCCGTCGAAGCCGGTATCACGGCGATCGTTCAGCCCGGCGGCTCGGTGCGCGACGATGAAGTGATCGGCGCCGCGGATGAACGCGGCATCGCGATGGTCCTCACCGGGAAACGGCTCTTCCGCCATTAGACTAACGGACGCGTCGCGCCCTTCCTTCTCACGACACGCATGGCCACCACCGAGCTCGATTACAAACCGTCGTACCTGCCCGCCGCGATCGCGGGGGCGCTCGTGTTCGTGCTCTACCTGCTCACGTTGTCGCCGTCGACGGCAATGTGGGACACGAGCGAATACATCTCCGCGGCCTACGTGCTCGGGTTGCCGCACCCGCCGGGCAATCCGCTGTTCGTGCTCATCGGCCGGCTGTTCGCCGTGCTTCCGTTGGGCTCGCTCAGCGTCGCGGTCAAGATCAACATGCTGGCCGCGCTCACGAGCGCGGTGGCCGCGAGCATGTGGTTCTTGGTCGCCGAGCGCGTGCTCGTGTCGTGGCTGCCGGACCGGTGGCAGCGCATCACCGGCGGCGCGCTCGCGGCGCTCGCCGGCGCGACGGCGTTCACCGTGTGGAATCAGTCGGTGGTGAACGAAAAGGTGTACACGGTGTCGCTCATGGGGCTGGCGATCGTGTCGTGGCTCACCGTGCGCTGGTGCGACGAGCCCGAGGGTCCGGCCGCCGACCGCACCCTCGTCCTGATCGCCTACCTGCTCGGGTTAGGCAACGCCAACCACATGATGGGCCTGTTGGCCGGCCCGGCTGTCGTGGTCGCGGTGCTCGTCCGCCGGCCCGACACGCTGGTGCGCTGGAAGCTCCTGGCGGCCATCATCGGCGCATTCGTGCTCGGCAATACGCCGTTCCTCACCCAGCCGATCCGCTCGCTCCACCATCCGGCGATCAACGAGGGCGAGCCCACCACCTGGTCCGCGTTCTGGTACAACTTCAACCGCGGACAGTACGGCAAGCCGTCGGCGCTCGACCGGCAGGCGCCGTTCTTCGGCCAGTTAGGCATGTACTGGCTGTACTTCAAGTGGCAGTGGGTGCGGGACGCCGGCGAACACTACCCGTTCTTCCAGGCGCTCATGGCGCTCGTCTACATGGCGCTCGGCTTGTTAGGCGGGTGGGTGCACTGGAAGCGCGACCGGAAGTCGTTCTGGTACTTCGGCACGTTCATGTTCACGCTGACGCTGCTCCTCATCACCTATCTCAACTTCAAGTACGGCTACAGCCAGTGCACGGCGATGGGCAATCCGCCCGGCGTTCCCTGCGAGGTGCGCGACCGCGACTACTTCTTCATCGTGAGCTTCTCGGCGTGGGGCGTGTGGGTCGCGCTCGGATTCGTGTGCGTGTGGGGATATCTGGCGTCGCTCGTCGGCACCGAAGGCATCAAGCGCGGCAAGGAATACATCACGCTCGCTACGCGCAGCGGCTGGCTCGCGCTCTCGCCGATGCTCGCTTTGGCGTTCGTGCCGCTGGCCATGAACTGGAGCGCCGCGTCGCGCGCCGGCCAAACCGACACCCGCGACTTCGCGCACGACCTCCTCGACAGCGTCGAGCCCTACGGCATTCTCGTCACCGTCGGCGACAACGACACCTTCCCGCTCTGGTACGCCCAGGAAGTGGAGGGCATCCGCAAGGACGTCATCGTCGCCAACACGTCGCTGCTCAACACGGATTGGTACGTTCAGGCAGCTCATCCAGCGACCGGTGTATCCGTACGACAGCCTCGCCGGCCCCGCGATCTACCGCGGTAAGGCGTGGCCCAAACCCACTGGATCACCGCTGCATCTCACCCTCGACGAAGCGAACGCGCTCCCGCCGTCGGTCGAGATCGCGCAGCCGGAACTGTTCAAGGCCGGCGGTCTCACGGCCACGATCAAGCCACAGATGCTCGCGCGCGCCGACATCGTCGTGCTGCGCATGATCCGCGACGTCTTCCCCGCGCGCCCGGTGTACTTCAGCCGCACCGCCGGCGGATATCCCTCGGACCTGGGACTCGACTCGCATTTGTTGGGGCAAGGATTGGCGCGCAAGCTGATGCCCGACATTCCCACGCCCGGCAAAGACACGCTCGCGGTTCCAGGCGAAGGGATGCTCGACCTCAAAACATCGGATTGGCTCTGGAATCACGATTTCCAGGCGCCGGCGTCGCTCGCCCGTCGCACGATGTGGGTGGATCGCGCGTCGGTGGGTATTCCCTACCTGTATATCGCCACCGGCTACACGCTCGCCGAAGCGGAAGAAGCCGTGGGCGGCGACGCGAAGGACGCGGCGCACATCATGGCGCAGGTGCAGGCGATCTCCAAGGCGACCGACCTGCAGGGATTGTTCAGCGCACCGGAGCCGCAGCCGCCGGTTCCGCTGCAACCGGAGTCGAATGTCACGAAACTCCTCGACACCGGGAAATCGACGGCGAAGCCAACGACACCCTGACCGCTCGCGGCTCGGACGCGTGTGTCCGGGTTGCGTGCCCGCCAGCGATGAGTGATGTTTTGTGGTCCGGAGGGCTAGACCTAATTGGTAAGGCAGCGGTCTTGAAAACCGCCGGGCGCAAGCCCTTACAGGTTCGAATCCTGTGCCCTCCGCCTGGTCTGGCGCTTCGACCTGATTGTGCATGGCGTGTTGGAGTGGTGGCCGAGAGGCTGAAGGCGGCGGTTTGCTAAACCGTTATAGGGTTGAAAAGCCCTATCGAGGGTTCGAATCCCTCCCACTCCGCTCAAGGGAAGCGCGCGCTGGCACGCGCGTGAGGGAAGAGGGAAGCGGCGCCTGGCAGCGCCTGAGGGAAGAGGGCACGAGCCACCGTCTGCGCTCCGTCGTTAGGCGCGTGGCTGGGCTGGCCCTCTTCCCTCAGGCGCCACCAGGCGCCGCTTCCCTCTTCCCTCACGCGCGCGCCAGCGCGCGCTTCCCCACTCCGACTATCTTCCCTTCGTATGAACTCTCTCACCGATTCTCCGCGCGTTCGTTTCGCGCCGTCTCCCACCGGCTATCTCCACGTCGGCGGTGCGCGCACGGCGCTCTTCAACTGGCTCTTCGCCCGCAAGTATCACGGACAGTTTCTGCTGCGCATCGAAGACACCGACAAGGCGCGCAGTACCGACGAGAGCACCCGCGCGATCTTCGAGGGGCTCACGTGGCTCGGCCTCGACTGGGACGAAGAGGTGATCTACCAGGCGCAGGGACTCGCCCGGCATCAGCACGACGCGCAGACGCTGATCGAGCGCGGGCTCGCCTACCGCTGCTTCTGCACGGCGGCCGAGCTCGAGGCGCAGCGCACGGCGGCCGCGGCGCGCGGCGAGAGCTTCCGGTACGACCGGCGATGCGACCGGCTGTCGCCCGACCAGGTGCAGCAGCGGCGGGATGCCGGCGATCCGTTCGTCGTGCGGTTCCGCGTGCCTAACGGAACGACATCGTGGGACGACGTGGTGCACGGGCCGATCGCGTTCCCCAACAAGGACATCGAGGACTTCGTCATCCTGCGGTCGGACGCGACGCCCATCTACAACATGGCGGTGGTCTCGGACGACATCGCGATGGCCATCACGCTCGTGATGCGCGGCGACGACCACATCTCCAACACGCCCAAACAGATCCAGCTGTACGATGCGTTAGGCCACGCGCTGCCGCGGTTCGCGCACGTGCCCATGATCCACGGGCTCGACGGCAAGAAGCTGAGCAAACGCCACGGTGCGACCGCGGTGGCCGACTACCGCAACGAAGGGATTCTGCCGAGCGCGATGGTGAACTTCCTCGCGCTCATGGGCTGGTCGCCGGGCGGCGACCGCGAGGTGATGGCGCTGGATGAGATGATCGCCCTCTTCTCGGTCGACGGCCTGCAGAAGAAAGCGGCCGTGTTCGACACCAAAAAACTGGAGTGGATGAACGGCCAGCACCTGAGCCTCACGCCGGCGGCCGAGCTCGAAGCGCGCGTCACGACGGACGTGATCGCCGCCGGCCTCGCCACGGCGGAGCAACTGTCCGAGAAGCGCGTGTGGTACTTGTCGCTCATCGACTTGCTCAAGGTGCGCGCGCGCACGATGCACGACATCGTGCGTCAGGCTGGTCCGTACTTTCCAGGTCCGCTCTCGTACGACGAAGACGCGATCTCGAAACAATGGAAGGATCGCGCGGCCGCGCACGATGTGCTCGCTGCCGTACGCAAATGTTTGTCCGACGTCACGAGCTGGGATTCCACGGCAATGGAAGAGGGTCTACGTACGCTGGCGGAAACACGCGGCGTCGCGGCGGGAAAGATTTTTCAGCCGCTGCGCTTGGCGCTCACCGGAATGACGGTGAGTCCTGGAATCTTTGACGTGCTACTGACAATGGGACGCGACCTGTCGTTGCGACGTATCGATGATGCGATTCACTTCTTGGAGGTCGATCAACACTTGTTGACATAGCTGTTGACCGAGCTCTTGGGTGTACAGTATTGTTGCGGAAAGCAAGCTTACCGGGAATTCACATTCGCATGGATTCCCGGTTTCGCATCATCGGGGAGATACCATGCCCGAGTCGCTGACGCCGATCGAGCGAAGGGTGTACCACTACTTGCTCGACTTCCTCACCGAGAACACGTACCAGCCGAGCGTCCGTGAAATCGGGCGCGAGTTCCGAATCAAATCGACGAAGACCGTATCGGAAATCCTGCAGGCGCTGGCGCGGAAAGGATTCATCGAGCGCGACCCCTCGCGCTCGCGCGGCGTGCGGTTGTTGGGCTATCAGGGCGCGAGGCGCACGATGCCGGTGCCGCCCTACGCAGCCGCGGGCACGCCGGTGAGCACCACCACGCGCGGCACGTACCTCACCATCGACCGGCGCTTCGTGCCTAACGAGCGCGTGTTCTACGTGCGGGTCGACAGCGTGAGCGCCGCCGCGCCGGGCGGCGGGATTCTCGATGGCGACTACGTGCTCGTGGATCCCGTGGCCAATGCCGGACCGGGCGACCTGTACGCCGAGCGCGATGGCGACCGGGGCGGCGTCACGCTGCGTCTCGCCGATGCCACGCGGACCCACGCCAACGGAACCGCGGCCAACCTGTTAGGCAAGGTGTGCGGCGTGTTCCGTCCGTTCTGCGAGTTCGAGGAAACGCCGGCGGCGGGCGACTCCTAACGGAACTACGGCTGGGCGATGGTGCTGTCCGCCTGCTGCTTGTGGTGCTGGCGGTCCTTCTGCTCGTCGTCGTGCTCGCGCTGCTTCCGCTCGCGGATGCGCTTGACGGCCTCGTTGAACTCTTCCTCGTTCATCGCCCGCTGCGCGTTGAACGCAATGTCCTGGTGCTGATACGCGAAGGCCTTGTTCTCGCCCGATGTGATCGGGTTTGCGCCCTTGTTGAGCGGCAGCAGTGCGAGAATTGCCGTCGGAATGGCGTGATCCCCAATGTAGATGTTCTTCGGGTCCATCCCCCACTTCTTGCCGTCCTTCGTGAACGTCCAATCGCCGGGCGCCTTCCCCTGATGCGCGGCGATCACCTCGAGCGAGTCGAGGTGCGGCTGCAAGCGCGCCATGATCACCGAGTCGAGCCGCTGGCTTTGCGAGCGCGGCACGCCCATCACCGGACCGGGCGGCAGCCAGAGCCGCGGATCGGAGAACGACGGCGTGATTCCGCTCTCGGCGCCGCCGATGCCCACTTTGGGTCCGGTGCCCTGCCCGCCGCTCGGCGACGATGCCTGTGACGACGCCTTCGGGATCGACGTCGGCGTCGTGGCCGGCGCGAGGAAGGGCTTGGCGCGCGTGCGCTCCTGCGGAATGTTGTTGCCGCCGTTGCGGCCCTGGCGCGTCACCCCCTCGTTAGGCACCTGGAAATACCCGATTTTCTCCACGGGTACGTTCTTGTGATCCGCCATCCACCGCTGGAACGGCAGCGGCACTGCCATGAGCCACACCAATCCTACGATCAGGACGAGGTGCAGTCCGATCGACAGGACGAGCGCGACGCTTGGCTTGCGCTTCATGCGACCGCCGCCTCGAGGCTCTCGAGCACGCGCCCGGCGCGACCCGCCGCTTGGGCGATGCGCGCCGGCGACGTGATGAACGAGACGCGGAAAAATCCCTCACCGCCCGCGCCGAACGACGAGCCGGGCAGCACCACCACGCCCTCGTCGTTGAGCAATCGCTCCGCGAACACCGCGCTCGACACGCCCGCCGGCAACGGAATCCAGAGATACATCGTCGCACGCGGCGTCTCGCACGCGAAGCCCGCTGCGCGGAACGCGTCGACGGCCGCGTCGCGACGCTCGGCGAACGTGCGCACGTTGGCCGGCACGAAATGCTCCCACGCATCGAGCGCCGCTGCACCGGCCGCTTGAACGGCCATGAACGCCCCGGTGTCGACGAACGACTTCACCTTGGCCAGCACGCTCGCGACCTCGGGTCGCGCCACGGCCCACCCGCATCGCCATCCCGTCATGTTGTACGTCTTGGACAGCGAGTGGAACTCGATCGCCACCTCGCGCGCGCCTGGAATCTCGAAGATGCTGGGCGGCCGGTATCCGTCGAACGCCAGCTCCGAGTACGCGTTGTCGTAAGCGAGCAAAATGTCGTGCTCGCGGCACTGCCTAACGACGCGCTCGAGGTAGTCGCGCGGCGCGATGGCGGCCGTCGGATTGTTCGGGTAGTTGAGATAGAGCAGCTTGGTGCGCGCCAGCACATCGCGCGGCACGTCGTCCAGCTCGACGAGAAAATCCGCGCGCGGATCGAGCGCCACCACGTGCGCCGAGCCCTCGGCGAGCAGGGTGCCGCCGAGGTAGGCCAGGTAACCGGGCTCGGGAATGATGGCGACGTCGCCCTCATCGAGGTATGCGAGCGCCAGATGCGCGATCCCTTCCTTGGATCCGATGAGCGGAACCACTTCGCGCATGGGGTCGGCGCTGACGCCGAAACGGCGCTGCATGAATCGCGATACCGCCTCGCGATACGCGGGGAGCCCGGCGCCGAACCCGTACCGGCTCATGGCGGGCTCACGGGCCGCGCGCTCCAGCGCCGCCACCGCTTCGGCGGGTGGTGCCAAGTCCGCGTCCCCGGCGCCCAAGTCGATCACATCCACGCCCCGCGCCGCGAGCTCGCGCTTTTTTTGCGGGATCGATGCCAGGAGGTATTCCGGCAATCGGGCGTATCGCGAAGACCTGGGCGGCATAACCCTCAATTTAAACGGCTAGCGGGATGCGTCACACAAAAAAACGCCCTTGCGATCCCGTGTGTTCACCCCGTAGCAGCCACGGAGTTCCGTACAAGACTTGCTGCCACCTGCACTTCGACAACGTCACCTATGTCCAACCGGCCGACTCCAGCCGGTGTTCCCGTGGCGACGACATCGCCCGGTTCCAAGCTCATGATGCTCGATATGTAGGCGAGCAACATGGGAATGGCAAAGACCATCTCGGTGGCCGACGCGTGCTGGCGAACGGAGCCATTCACGCGCGTCGTGACTTCGAGCGAGGTGAGGTCGGCGGGGGCGGGCACTTCACTGCCCAAGGGGCAGAAGGTGTCGAATCCTTTGGCCCGCGTCCACTGTCCATCGCTGCGCTGCAGGTCGCGCGCCGTCACGTCATTCAACGCGACGATCCCGCGAATGCTGCGCTTGGCTTGGGCCTCGTCCGCGCGCGACAGGCGCGTCCCGATCACCACTCCGATCTCTCCTTCATACTCGACTTGCGACGAGACTGTTGGGAGCTCGATCGTGCCGCCGGTGTGGATCACGCTCGAGGGCGGCTTGAGGAAAATCAACGGCTCGGCGGGCACATCGTTGCCCAACTCCTTCGCATGCGCGCGGTAGTTGCGGCCCACGCACACGATCTTGCCGGGGCGCTGCGAATCGGTCACCGAGTCCTCCCATAGAAGTGGTTGACAGTGGAGCGGGCGCGTGCCCACGTGTCGATTACGCGCGTTGCCGGGGGGAGCGTTGCGAGAATGGATTGGCCGTACGCCTTGGTGACGACGCGCGGATCGCAGAGCACCACCACGCCGCGATCGGTTTGGGCGCGGATGAGGCGGCCGAATCCCTGCTTGAGCCGCAGCGCCGCGTTGGGCAGCATGTAGTCGAAGAACGGGTCACCGCCGCGCTCGGCGATCGCCTCGCATTGCGCGGCAGTGAGCGGATCGGTGGGGACGCGGAACGGCAGCTTGGCGATGACGAGGCCGCGGAGCGCGTCGCCCGGCACATCGACGCCTTCCCAGAACGACGCCGTGCCTAACAGGAGCGCCCGTCCCGAATCGCGGAAGCGGCGGAGGAGCGCGTCGCGCGCGTCTTCGCCGTGGACGAGGAGCGGCCACCGCGCGCCGTCGGGACAGGCGCGGATCGCGGCCGCCGCCGCGCGGACGTCGCGGTGGCTCGTGAACAGCGCGAAGAGACCGCCGTCGGACGCGTGCGCCAGATCCCGGACCACGCCGACGCACGCGCTCAGGTGCGCCGCCGGTTCGACGTTAGGCACGGGCAGGTCCGTGGGGACGACCAGCAGCGCTTGCTCGGCGAAGTCGAACGGCGACGGGAACACCGCGGTCTCCGGCTCGACCTCGTCTTCCGTTAGGCCGAGTCGCGTGGTGAGATAGGTGAAATCCTCGCCGGCCGCCAGGGTGGCGCTGGTGACGATCGCCGTGTCGAGCCGGGCGAACAGGTCGGCGCGCAGGATGGGCGCGAGGTCGAGCGGGACGGCCGTGGCCGCCAGATTGCGGTCGCGGCCGCGCGACTCGAGCCAGCGCACGGTGGGAGCGCCGTCCGGCGGCGGACGGAGGGCGTGCGCGAGTCCATCGCCGAACGCCTCGAGGCGGCGCACGACGCCGCTGATCTCGCGCACCATGCCCGCGGCCGGATCGCCGTCGTCGACATCCAGCTCCAGACGGTCGCGCACCAGGCGCAGGCCATCGCGGAGGAGGCCGATCTGCGACAGCAGGTCGGCGAACGCGGCGTCGAGTCCGCCGCGCCACACCGGGTGCGCGTCGAAGTCTTCCGTTAGGCGGAACACCGGCTCGCCGGTTTCCTGGAGCACCAGATCGAGGAACGCGAACACCGTGGCCGCCGAATCGCGCGCCGACGGCACCACCGGCACGAGGCGCGCCGTGACGAGGTCGTGGCTGGCCGTGCTGTAGAGATCTTCGCGGCCGGCCAACCGCGCCGCGAGGAGCGCGAGCAATCCCCGGCCGCCGCGCCGCTCGAGGCGCGCCAGCAGCCGCTCGACGCCGCGCCGCGTGACGCTCGTGCCCAGGTGCGCCGCCGCGGCATCTTCGAGATGGTGGCCCTCATCCACCACCAGGCGGCGGTACGCCGGCAGCACCGCCGCGTCGCCCCAGTTCTGCTGCGCCCGCCTAACGGCGAGATCGGCGAGCAGCAAGTGGTGGTTCACGACGATCACATCGGAATCGGCCGCGCGCCGCCGGGCCGCGAACACGAAGCACTGCGCGTAGTGGGGACACTTGAGACGGCCGCAGAGGTCGGGCTCCGCCGCCACTTCATCCCAGGCGTCCGGGCTGGGCGGCGATGGCAGATCGGCCAGCGATCCGTCGCTGGTGTGCGCCGCCCATGCGCGCAGCGCGTCGATTTCGCCGGTGACCGCATCGTCGAACAACGATGCGCCGTGTCCCGCGGCTTGTTCGAGCCGCTGCAGGCACACGTAGTTCCGCCATCCTTTGAGCAGCGCGAAGCGCACCGGCTGATCGGTGAGCGCGTCGGCGAGAAACGGCAGGTCCTTGCCCACCAGCTGCTCCTGCAGATTGATCGTGTTGGTCGACACGATCGTGCGCTCGCCGTTGGCCGCTGCCCAACGGAGCGCCGGCACGAGGTAGCCGAGTGACTTGCCGACGCCCGTGCCCGCCTCGAAGAGGCCGATGCCGCCGCCGTTGTACAGGCGCGCGATGGCGGCGGCCATGTCGCGCTGGCTCGCGCGGTCTTCGTACCGGGCGAGCCGCGCGGCGACCAGCCCGCCCGGCGCGAGCGTGCCGCGGACGGCATCGAGCGCCAGCCTAACGGCGGTTTTCTGCGGCGGGACTTCGACCACCACGTAGAGGGCGGTCGCGGCGTTGTCGATGATGCCGGAGCCGATGCCATCCTCGTGGATGCGCGCCGCGACCACGAGATCGGCGTCGGACGGATCGAGGCGGCCGCTCGGATGGTTGTGCAGCATCATCTCGCCGCGCTCGGCAAACCCGGGCAGGGCGAGCACGCTGTCGACGCCGCCGCGCGCCACCACGCGGACGCTCTGCACCACGCCGGCCGCGTCGAGCGTGGCCGCGAAACACACCTCGCGACCGCCGGCTAACGCAATCGCCGCGCGCAACGCCGCCGCCGCGCGCGGCGCCAAGCGCGACCCACTCGGCGCCCCGCCCGCCGCGGCGAGGGCCGCCGAACCGCTTGACGACCGGTTTCCGTTAGGCGACACCCTCTTCCCCCTTCCCGCTTCCCGCTTCCCTCACGTCTTCAGCGGTTTTTTCTTCGCCGCCGGAAACAACACATTGTTGAGGATGAGACGATAGCCCGGAGAGTTGGGGTGCAGGGACAAATCGGTGGGCGGATTGCCGATGGCGTGCTGCGGATCTTCGGGATCGTGTCCGCCGAGGAACGTCCAACTGCCTTTGCCGTAGTCGCCGTGGATGTATTTCACCCATGGCGCGCCCGCTTCATCGGCCAGCACCGTCACGCCCGGCTTGAGGCGGTTCTTCATGAAGCTCGTCGTGACGCCGTAGAAATCGGGGATCACCGTCCGGTGATCCTGCACCAGCATCGAGGGGACGGGGTCGAACTTGGCGCTGAACGCGAACAACGTGAACGTGCCTAACGGCTGGCGGCGGCCGGGCACGTTCGCCTGGTGGCCATCGATGTCGCTCATCGAGTTCACGTACGGCGACATCTCGAGGTGCGCATCGCGGAACGCCAGGCTCGCGTTCCAATCCATCTTCGCGTCGGCGTTGGGGTCCATGGGCGTGCCGTCGGCGAACACCGAGGCGATGTCGACGTCGTGCCCGGCCAACGCGAGGTCCAACGTCTCCGTGGCGCCGCACATGGCGAACAGGAATCCACCGTTGTTCACGTACTCGCGGATTTTCATCGCCACGTCTTTCTTGAGCGCGGGAAGGTTGGGAAAGCCGAGCTGCTTCGCCATGGCGACGTTGGTGTGCTGCATGTCCACGAACCACGACGCGCCGCTGTACGCAATGTAGAACTTGCCGAGTTGTCCCGTGAAGTCCTCGTGGAAGAGATGCACCCAGTCGTACTTGGCGAGGTCGCCGTGCTCGATCTCTTCATCCCAGATCGGCGTGTACGGAATGCCCGCGTAGCGGAGCGCGAGGATCACCGCGTCATCCCACGGCGGCGAATACGGCGCGGTGTACACCGCAATGCGCGGCGCTTTCTCGAGCGGCACCGATTCCATGTTCCCCTGAGACATCTGGTTGCGGATGTCGGCGAGCGTCGCGTCGTCGATCGGTTGCGTGCTGATCCCATCGAGCGCGGCGCGGCGTCGGAGCTCGGGCGTGTCGGGCAGCAGGAACGATCCGCCGCGATAGTTGAGCAGCCATTCGCCGCGTGCGCCGTCCTTGAGCGCGTTGTAGGTGAGGCCGTAGGCCTTGAGGTGATTGGTCTGCTCGTCGTCCATGGGCACGAGGAGATGCTGGGCACGCGCCGCGGGTGGCACGAGCGCCAGGCCCAGGGCGACCAGCGCCGTCACGAATTTCAGAGACGACATGGATTCACGATGTAGAAGGCACCGTTTGTCGCGCGAGCTCGAGCTCGCGCCGCGCTTGCGGCACGAGCGCGCTCTCGGGATAGGTGATGATCAGGTGCTCGAGCCGCGCGATGGCCTCCGGATTTTGTTTCGTTCGTCGGAGCATGCGCGCCCATTCGAGATCCGCCTCCGGCGCTTCGGGGCTGTGCGGCAGCGAATCGACGATGGTTTTCCAGGCGGCGATCGCTTGGGGCGCGTCGCCGTGCGCCGTGTAGAGGCGCGCCGACGTCGCGATGAGGAGCGAGCCGGCATCGGACAGGGACGGCGCCGCGGCCGCGAAGTCGGCCGCGGCGGCGGCCGTGTCGCCGCGGGCGAGCGTGAGGTACGCGCTGCCTAACGCCGTCGACGTGGTGGCGCGCGTCCGGTCGAGGAGCGCCAACACGGCCAGCACGTCGCCCGTGGGGTCGCCCTGCGCGTGGAGCTGGCTTCGCGCGCCGGCCAGGTCGCCCTGGTAGAGCGCGATCCATCCCGACGCCGCATCATCGCCGCCGCCGGACGCCGCGAGCGCCTGGCGCGCGTGATCGAGGTCGCCGACGCGGACCCAGCCCCAGGCGAGGAGCCGCGCGTACTGCGCCTGCTCGTCGGGCGGCAGGACGCTCGCGTAGGCCGCCAGCAGCGTGGCGCCGTCGGCGGGTTTGCCTAACGTCGACAGCGCGCGCAGATGGACCGGGAGCGCGGTCGTGGCGGCGGCGGCGGAGTCGAGATCCGTCTCGGCGCGCGCGGCGAGCGACGCGGCGCCGGCGGCGTCGCCGCCGGCGAGGGCGTCGTTCGCCGCGCGCACCAGGTAGCCCGGTGTCGGATCGGCCTGATCGGCGGCAACCAATGCATCACGCGCCACCAGCCACGCGTTGGCCTGCTCGGCGCGCCGCGCGAAATCGACCCAGGCGACGAGCGTCGCGCTGTCGGGCCGCAACACGTGCAGCGCGGTCCACCCTTCGCGCGGCGCGCCCCACGCCAGCTCGAGGGCGCCCAACACCTTGAGCGGCGGCGTGCTAACGGGAGGCGCGGCGAGCGCGCGGCGCACCGCATCCCGCGTGGCCACGGGCGTCGGGAACAGCGCGAACACGGCGGCGTCGGCCAGATACGCATTGTCGGCCACCGCCTGGCGCCACGCGTGCGCCGATGGCTCCCACTTCCCCATCGCCGCGTCCAACTGGGCCACTTCATACGCGAATCCGCGGCCGCCGCCGGCATCGGATTCGCCTTGCTGCAACACGGTGTCCGCCTGCGCCGTGTAGCCGTCCTCGATCAACATGCGCGCGTACTCCTGGTACGGCGCGGTGTCGTGCGGCATGTCGCGGCGCCAGCGATCGTACGCGCGCGCCATCCCGGCGCGGTCGCCTAACGACCGCAGCGTGCGCAGCTGCGCGGAGCGGAGCGCGGTCAGGCGCGGCTGGCGCGCGATCGCCGAATCGAGGATCGGCAGCAGCGAGTCGGAGCGGCCGAGCTGCGCATACACCCGCTCCAGTCCCAACATGGCCGACAGCGAGTTGGGCGTCTGGACCAGGGCCTGGCGGTACGCCGCCGCCGCCGAATCGTATTGGTCGCGCGTCTCGAGATCCTGCCCGCGGAGATAGGCCGCGCTCACCGTATCGCCGGACTGCGCGGCCGCCGCCGGTCCGTCCACGCCTAACGCCGCGACCACGACCACGACCAGCGCGTACGCCTTACGGTTGATCGGCATTGATCCGCTTGAAGTACTCGAGCACCGCGCGCCGCTCGTCGGGCGTGAGGCCGCGCAGCTCGTTCCACGTCGGCTCGCGGAACTTCTCCACGGCGCGGCCGCTCGACACCGTGCCGGTCGTGATCGCCGTGTCGACCCGCGCCGTCTCGGCCTGCCGCTTGCCCTGGTCCTCGCGTTGGTCCTGCTCCAGCGTTAGGCCGGCGTCGAGCAGCTTGTGGAACAGCTTCTGCTGCTGGTCGAGCAGCGACGGATCGACGCGGCCGCGATCCAGCGCGTCGGCGATCTGCCGCATCTCCTTGGCCAGCTGCGCCGCGTGGTCGCCGCCGCCCGCGTTGTCGATGCCGTTGGCGATGTCCCGCTGACGCTGCGCGAGTGCACGCGCCTGCGCCATCATCTGCGCCGAGGGCTGTCCGCCCGGCACCGGCAACAGGCCCTGCGATTGCGAGTTCACCGCACCCTGCTGCTGGGCCGCCTTGCGCATCGCATCGATCATCTCGGCGAACCCGGATGCCGAAGATCCGTTGGCCGCGCGCACGCGATCCTGCACCATCTGCGCGGCGGCGCGATTGAGCGCATCGGCCGCCTCATCCATGTCGGACGCCATCTCCTGTCCCTCGCGCGGATTCCCGGCGGCCGTGCGCGTTGCCGCCTGCACCCGCTGGCTCGCCTCGGCTAACGATCCCTGCGATTCTTGCGACACGTGCGCCGACTGGCGCGCGGCCTGATCGAGCCGCTGTTGGATGCGCTGCACCCCCTGCTGCACCGCGCTCTGATCGGCGCGCAGGCCGTCGGTCTTCCCGGTGCGTGCGCGGTCGGCGAGCTGCTGCTGCTCGCGCGCCAGCTGCATGGTTTCCTGGATCGACCGATCCAGCTCCGACGTCACCTGCTGCTTCCATTCCTGGATCTGTTGCTCGCGCGCGTCCGAGAGTTGTTGTTGGACCGCGTCCATCTGTTGGGCGGCCTGCTGCGCGTCACCGGAGCGTTGGGCGCGCGACGGCTCGCCCGATTGACCACGCGACGGGTTCGTCGAACGCTCGCCGCGCGATGCGTTCTGTTGGGCGCCTGGTGTGGTGGCTTGTGCGCTGTCGTGCGTGCCGCTCCGTTGGGCATCGCTCGAGTCGGGGGCGCGCGCCGAATCGCCCCCGGCGCCGGCCGTCCGTTGGGCCTGGGCCGCCGCGGACTCGGCGCGCTGCGACGCCGCACGCGCGATCGACGATGCCGACGAGTCCGCGCGCTCCGGTGCGCCCGCCAGCTTCTGCGGACCCGACTGCGCGGAATCCTGTTGCAGCCGCTTCTGCAAATCGGACACGTGCTGCGACAGATCGCGGCTGCGCTGGCTGAGCTGCTGCGCGTTCCGCGACGCGGAGGAGTCGCCCGGCCGTCCGCCGCGCTGGAGCGAATCGGCGAGCGAGTGTTCGCCCTTGGCGATGTCGCGCGCCTCATCGTGCAGCGTCTGCATTGACCCCTCGAGCGCGGCCCGCTTGAGCATCTCGGCGCTGCGCTCCAATTGCTCGCGCAGCTTCTGTTGGGCTTGCGCCAGATTCTGCATCGCGCGCCGCGCCTGATCGGGCGACAACTGCTGCGTCGCCTTGAGCACGTCGTCCAATTGCTTCTGCAGCTCCGGCGTCAACGCATCGCGCAGCATCTGTTGGGCATCGTGCAGCTGCTGCGTGAGCGCGCTGTCCATCACCCCCGCCGCGCGCAGCTGCTGCTCGAGCGCCTGCGCGTTCTGTTGGGCTTGCCGAACGCGGTCGGCGAGCTGCTGCTGCTCGCGGGCCAGCGCCTTCGCCTGCTCCGCGCTCTCGTACGACATGGCCGGCGGCGTCGACGTCGGTGCGGCGATGTTGCCCGCGTTCGGCTGCGACGATCCGTTGGTCTGCGCGCGATCGGCGCGCGACCGCGCGGCCTCATCGGTTCGTTGGGCGAGGTCGCGCTCGCCCCGCGCCGCCGACGCGACTTCCGCGGCGGTGGAATCGGCCAGGGCGCGCGCCCGATCGCGCTGCTCGGTGAGCGTCGGCACGCGCAGCACGATCTCGCGGCTCAGCGTCGTCTGCCGCCACGGCGAGTTGTCGGTGGCGGCCGCGACGACCGACAACAGGTCCCCGGGCGCCAGCTGCCGCGGCGCCAGGTCGAGCGGCACGACACCCGTCCACGCTGGTGCGTTAGGCGAAGCAATCTCCTGCACCACTTCCGGCATCGCCTGGCCATCGGCCATCCGCCGCGTGGTGCGCAGCGTGATGTCGGACAGCGCGTGGTCGTCGCCGGCCGTCAGGCGCAGCGCGATCTGGGCGTCGGCGAGCACCACCGTGTCGTGTGCCGGCGCGACGATGTCGATCCGCGGCGCCGAGTCGGCCACGACCTCGAGATCGAGCGGCTGGGGGACATCGGCGATCGCGCCTTTGGCGCCGGCCGCCGACCATGCCCAACGACCGGTCTCGTGCGCCACCAGTCGCCCGGCGAACGCGTGGCCATCGGGGCGCAGCCGGATCGTGTCCTTGTCCTTGGCCAGCGCGATCGCATCGAGCATCGTCGAGGCGCGCCCGCTGATCGAGAGAATGGTGCCGAGCGGTACGCGCGCCGGTTCGCCCGTCGGAACCGTCTCCGTGGCGCGGCTCAGGTACGACGGATAGATGGCGCGAATGGCGACGTCGCCGACGAACGGCCGGTCGGTGACATGTACAATGAGTGTGTCGGTGCGCACGCGTCCATCGGTGGCGACGATGGCGAGGTCGGCGTCGAGCGGACCCAATTCGGTGGCCGCTTCGCCTGAACGGACGGGGAGCACGAGGGTGCGCCAGGGCGCGCCGGTGGCGCGCACGTGGAGCTCGACGGCGACGCGGTCGAGGGCGCGGATGCGGAGCGGCATTTTTTCGCCGCGCATGATCTCGTGCGCCGCGTCCTCGATGACCAACGGCGGCAGAATGGTGCCGCGGAGAGCGCCTAACGGATGACGGATAGCGCGCCACCCGTCGGGCGCGGCGCCGCGCGCCGCGCCCAACACGGCGAGCCCGGCGACGGCGCCCAACGCGGCGATCGCGCCGCGGCGCAGCGCCGTGCGCTGCGCCGCGGGCGCGAGCGCCCCGCCGAACGACCCGAGACGCGACGCCAGCGCGTCGGCCGCATGGCGGCCGAGCGCGCCGGCGCCCTGCACCTCGAGGGCCGCGCGCACCGACCCCCGACGCAGCGCCCGCTCGGACTCGATGGCCCGCGCCACCGCGTGCGACGACGCCGCCGCGCGCACGGCGCCGCGCGCCCACCAACAGGCCAGACCGGCCGCGACCACCGCCACCGCCCACGACGCCAACGGCGCGCCGGGCCGCGTGATCCACCGCGCCCCGCCTAACGCAATGGTGCTGGCCGCCAACAGGGCCGCCGCCGCGGCCACCCCCGCCGCCACCCCGCGCGCCAGAATCGCCATGCCTAACCGCGACCGCTCGCGCCGCACCAGCCCGATGACCGTCACGAGACCGGCCGGCTGGTGACCGCGTACACGAACAGATTCACGCCCATCCGCAGCGCCGCTTCATGCTTGGCCGGCGGATCGTGGTACACGGTCGTGTCCTCCCACCCGTTTCCCAAGTCGCACTGATAATCGTAGAATACCGCCAACCGGTCGCCCAGAAAAATGCCTAACCCCTCGGCCGGCTTGCCATCGTGGACGTGGATCTTGGGCAGCCCCCGCGGGAAGTCGTACACGATGTGATAAATGGGATGCGTCAGCGGCACATCCACCAACGGCCGGTCGGGAAACACGCGCGCGATCTCGCGGCGAAAGCTCGCATCCATGCCATAATTGTCGCTGAAATGGATGAACCCGCCCCGCTCGAGATACTCGCGCAATCGCGCCACCTCGGCGTCGCTGAAATGGATGTTGCCGTGGCCCGTCACGTGGATGAACGGATAGTCCCAGAGGCGATCGTCCATCAGCGTGATGCGCGCCTCGGTTCGCTCCACCGTGAGCGACGTGCGCGTGGCGATGGCCTCCAGTAAGTTAGGCAAGCTGGACGGATTGGCGTACCAGTCGCCGCCGCCGTCGTACTGGAGGCGCGCGATGGTCATGCGCAGCCCGTCGGGATCGGCGGCCGCCGATGGCGCACGCCGCGCCGCGGCGCCCCCTGCGCCTAACGACGCGGCGACGGCGACAAACAGGACAGCGAGACGTCTCATCGGCATGCGCGCGCTCTCGGGCAACTGGGTCAAATCGGGCTCGCTACTCCGGCTCGTGCGCCAACCGGTACGCCGCGTTGCGGGCAATCCCGTGCTCCTCCACCAACGCACGCGCCACGTCGCGCGCGCTCGCTCCGCCCTGTCGCAACACGCGCGCCCGCTCGCGTGCGGCCTCTTCATCCGGTGACGACGGACCACGGCCCGCCAGCACAATCACCACTTCGCCCTTGGGCGGCGCATCTGCGTAGTACCGCGCCAACTCGCCCACCGTTCCCCGGCGCGTCTCCTCGAACTGCTTCGTCAGCTCGCGCGCCACCACCACCTCGCGCTCCCCGGCTCCGAGACGCTCGAGCTCGGCCAACGTGTCGGCCACGCGACCCGGGGCTTCGTACAGCACCGCCGTGTGCGCCAGCGCAATCATGGCATTGAACGCGTCCGTGCGCTCCCGTCCCTTGCGAGCCAGGAATCCGAAGAACGTGAAGCGCTCCGCATCCAACCCCGACGCCACGAGCGCCGCCAGCAACGCGGACGCGCCGGGCACCGGCACGACCGCAATCTCGGCGTCGATCGCCGCCCGCACCAATCGCGCGCCCGGATCGGACAACAACGGCGTCCCGGCATCGCTGATCAACGCGAACGATTCGCCGGCTGTCAGCCGCTCCAGAATGCGCGGCGTCGCCCGCGCCTCGTTGTGCTCGTGATACGCCGAGAGCGGTGTCGCAATCTCATAGTGATCGAGCAGGTGGCGCGAATGACGCGTGTCTTCCGCGAGCACCGCGTTCACCGTCCGCAGCACGTCCACCGCGCGCGCCGAAAAATCGCCGAGGTTGCCGATCGGCGTGCTGACCACGTACAGGCGTCCGACAGAAGACGTCACGAAGGTCGCGCCACCAGCTCATTGGGGAAACTGCGGACACGCCGGCCGACGCGGCCGTGATGGTCAGTCTAAGCGGTGCACGAAAAAAAGCAGCCCGGCCTTGGGATTCCCAAGACCGGGCTCAAAACGGTTCGGCGTCGCGAGGGCGATCAGCCCTGCTTCACCGAGGCCGTCTCAGAGACGCTGTGCTCCAGGAACTTCGAAGCCAGCTTCGCCTTCGGCACGGCACCGATCACCGTGTCGACCAACTTGCCGTTCTTGAAGAACAGGATCGCCGGGATGGAGCGCACGTTGAACCGCATCGCGGTTTTCTGGTTCGCGTCGACATCCAACTTCGCGACCTTCGCCTTACCATCGTACTCGACGGCCAACTGGTCGAGGACGGGACCGATCGCGCGACACGGTCCGCACCACGTCGCCCAAAAATCGACGACAGCCAACCCATCGTGCTTCTCGATCTCGTTTTCGAACGTGGAATCGGTTACTGCCAATGCATTCGACATGCTTCTATTGCCTCCACCGTGTATTTCGCCCGACGCGAATCTACAGTTTAGTTTATCGTTGGTACACCCGCTCCGGACACCGATGCCTTCATTGACACCTGCTCCGCCAGGACACGTCCGCATTGCCCACATCGGCATCGCGGTCCAAGCCCTCGATCAAGTCCTTCCATTCTATCGCGACATCCTCGGACTCGATCAAGTGCCCCTCGCTGATGCCGACGGTGCTCATATCGCCGGCCTCGCCGCCGGTGAGTCGCTCGTCGAGCTTCTCGAAGCGAAGCGCGACGACTCACCCATCGCCACGTTCGTGGCGCGCCGCGGTCCGGGAATCCATCACATCTGCTTCGAAGTCCCGAATCTGGACGACGCCCTCGATCGCTGTAGAAAGGCGGGTGTCCGGCTCATCGACGAAACGCCCCGCGTCGGCGCCGAGGGGAGGCGAATTGCCTTCCTCCACCCCAGCGCGACTGGAGGCGTCCTTATCGAACTTACCGAATGATAAACGAGTGATTCGGCGGGAATGTTCCCCCGGCCGGCAGCGTCAGGACGCGGCGCAGAGATCCTTGAGGGGCTCGAGTTGCACGTCTTCGATGTACCAGCGCTCGTCGTGCCCTTTGACGGCGGTGAACTTGGACTGGCGCGCCAACTGGCCCTTGCTGAGCGACACCGACAGGACGCGTGTTCCCTTCTCGCCCGGCGCTTCGTTCAGCACCGTGAACGTGTCGTGCGTGACGTAGCACTGCATGATCAGCTCACGCTTCTCGAGCTGTGAGTGGTTCACCACGTCGCGTGCCGGACCGTCGTTGGTGCCCCACACGAGCGCCATCGCCCTGAGGTCCTGCGCATGCGCCGCGGCCAGGAATGCTTGAACGGCCTGCTTGGGCGTGTCCGCGCCGCTCACATTGGCGGACACCGGCGTATCGTCGTGCTGCTGGGCAGCAGTGCTGCAGGCCGCGAGGAGGACGAGGACAGCTACGTAGCGCTTCACGATGTGACTCCGAGTGAAAAGTGGTGCGAACCAACGCCGAGCAGTCAATGCGAGCGAAACATCATCAGCGGCTCTACATCAACGTCGATCACGTGGCGACGCTCCGTGAGGCGCGCAAGACCGATGAACCAGACCCGATTGCGGCCGCCTTACTGTGCGAGGATGCGGGCGCGGAAGGAATCACGGCGCACCTTCGCGAGGACCGTCGCCACATCCATGACGACGATATCCGCAGACTCGGCACAAGCATCCGCACCGTGCTCAACCTTGAGATGGCTTTGACCGATGAGATGCTCGGCATTGCGACGAGTCTCAGGCCGTACCAGGTGACGCTCGTTCCCGAGAAACGGCAGGAGGTGACCACCGAGGGTGGACTGAATGTCGAGCAGGATCCCGACCGGTTGGCCTCCGGGATAGCGCGACTGAAACGCGCAGGACTGAGGACCAGTCTGTTCATCGATCCCGATGTGAGAGCGGTAGAGCGGTCACACGAGCTGGGCGTGGATGCGATCGAGTTGCACACCGGCTCCTATGCCTTGGGTGGCGGCGAGCAGTCGCTCGACGCCTTACGACGCGCATCGGCCCGCGGCGCCGAGTTGGGCCTGGCGGTTCACGCCGGACATGGACTCACGGTGCGCAATGTGGGTCCGGTGGCGGCGATCCCGGAGATAGAAGAACTGAACATCGGTCATTCGATCGTCAGTCGCGCCATCTTCGTCGGACTGAGCGCTTCGGTACGTGAGATGCGTACGGCCATGGAAGCCGCGTGGGCGCGTTGACCGCGCCGCTTGATCGTCCGTAACTTGCTGCCCCAATTGTTCTCCCGGCTGGAGTCTGCATGAGCTCGTCGGTCCGTGTCCTGGACTTCTTCGTCGTCGAAGCCACCGAGTACATCGATCAGATGGACGCCACGCTCGACGCGGCGCGTCCGGGCGCGGGCGCGCCGAACATCGACGCGCTCATGGCCGCGGCGCACCGTCTGCGCGGCAGCGCAACGATGGCGAGGCAGACGGCGATTGCGGCGGTCGCAGCCGGTGTGGAGCGGGTGGCGCGTGCGCTTCGCGAGAAGCGGATGCCGTGGGACGCGGCGTCGAGCGCGGCGGTCGTGGCGGCGGTGGACGACCTGCGGTTGTTGGTGCGCGGCGCTCGGAGCTGGAGCTCGCTCGAGGAGCAGCGAGCGCGGGCGCGCGGCGAGGAGCTGGCGCGGTTGGCGCCGCCGGGTGCGACGCCGCAGAGCGCGCGGGCCGTGGGGTCGCGCAGCGCGTTCTTGGCGAGCGAGACGTTGGAGCTCTCGCGCGCCCTCGACGCTGTGGGCCCGGGCGCCAATTCCGCCGTCACCGGATCGGCAACCGAGCGCGTGCGAGCGTTGCGCGGTGTGGCCGACGTCCGCGACATGACTCCGCTACCCGAGGTAATGGAAGCGCTCGAGACCACGCTCAAGTCGATGGAGCTGGCAGGCGCGGCGCATCCGTGTGGTCCCAAAGAAGCGGCGCTCTTCTCGGCGTCCGCGGCGGTGCTGCGGCGCGTGTCGCGCGACTTGGCCGCGTCGGGGCGACCGGCGCCGGACATGTCGGAGATGGTGGCGTTCGAGGCAGCGTTAGCCGCCGTGTCCGATGAGACGGGCCGTGCCGACCGCATCGTGCCCATTGCCGAGTTGTTCGCCGGGGACGGCAGCTCGGGTGTGGTGTCGGCCGCGACGCATCCGCCGACGACGCCGGCCGAGCGGTTCCGCCTCGAGGTGGTGAGCCTGGCCGAGCACCTGCGCGGCGTAGTGGCCGAGGCGCGCGCGCACCGGGGCGGCGAGCAGCGCGACCGGCTGTCGCGCGACGTGCGCAACGCGGTCCGTGCGTTAGGCGCGACGGCGAACAGCTTCGGCGAGAAGCTGGTGGCGCGATTCGCGGCCGAGTGGAGCACGCGGGCGTCGGCGCTGGAGGAGAGCGCGTTGACGGCGGTCGACGCGGCGGCGGCGCTGTTCACGACTCCCGAGATGAGCGCGGCCGAGATCGCGCGCGGCCTCGAGCGGTTAGGCAGCGGCGCGATGACCGCCCGGCAGACGCCCATGGCGTCGGCGGCACAGCCCGCGCCGCCCCGTGCGCCGGCGCCGCCGCCCGCCGCCCCGGCATCCGCCGCCGCCGTCCTGCCTAACGCAGCGGCCGGCCCGACCGCCGGCGTGTCGCGCGGACGCGTGCGGACGCCCACCGGCCCCGCGCTGCGGGCGCTGCTCCAGGACGGCCTCACGGGACTGAGCAACCTCGAGACGACGCCGTTGAGCGAGCCGGCCGTGATCCCGGACGCCGACGTGGTGCCGATCGAGAGCCTGCTCTATCGCGGGCGCAGCGCGCTCGCGCGGGCCGCCGAGCTCCGCGAGCAGATCAAGCGCCAGGGCGATCCCCCGTCGCGCGAGAGCGTGCAGGAGCTGTTCGATCTGATCGATCTTGCGCTGGTCGAGTAGCGGCGTGTCCGACACCATCGTCCCATGAAAATCGGATGGCGGAACGTGCTCGGCATCGCGCTGAGCATCGGGTTGCTCTATTGGGCATTCCACGCCGTGGATTTCGGCCGGGTAGTGGAGGACCTGCGCACCGCCAATCTCTACTATTTCGCCGGGGCGACGGTCGCCGGCACACTCATCTTCCCGGTGCGGGCGCGGCGGTGGCGGCCGATTCTCGCATCGGTGGCGCCGGGGCTTCCGTTAGGCATGCTCTGGCGGGCGACGGCGATCGGGATGATGGTGAACAACGTCGTGCCCGCGCGCGCCGGCGAGCTCGCCCGCGCGTACGCGCTCACCCGGGAGACGCCCCGCGTCGGCTTCTCGTCCGCCATCGCGTCGCTGGCGGTGGATCGGGTGTTCGATGCGTTCGTCGTGTTGCTGCTCATGTTGGCCGCGCTGCTCGACCCGGCGTTCCCGCGCGAGCATCTCGTGGCGGGCCGGCCCGTGTCCACGTGGATGGTGGGCGGCGCGGTGTTGGTCGCCATCGCCGTGTTCGGGCTGTATCTCGTGGTGTTCTTCCCCGACCGGGTGATCCGGTTGTTCGAGCTGTTCTCGCGGCGTGTCGCGCCGGGACTGGAACAGCGCGGCGTGGCGGCGCTGCGGTCGTTCGCCTCCGGGTTAGGCGTGCTCCGGCATCCGGGGCGGTTTCTCGAGGTGTTGTTCTGGGCCGTGCTGCATTGGCTCTTGAACGGCGTGGCGTTCTGGTTGGCGTTCCGGGCCGTCGGCATCACGGCGCCGTTCAGCGCCGCGCTCCTCGTGCAAGGATTGATCGCGATCGGCGTGTCGGTGCCGAGCGCGCCCGGGTTCTTCGGCGTGTTCGAATACGTTGGACAGCAAGGGCTGGGGTTGTACGGCGTGGATGTGGCGCGGGCCACCAGCTGGGCCGTCGGTTTTCACATTCTGACCTTCATACCGATCACGCTCATCGGCATCTACTATTTCGCCCGGTTAGGCCTGCACTTCCGCGACCTGTCGCAGGCCGAGTCGCGCCAGGGTGCGGGCCCGGGTGCCGACGACAGCACCGCCGGCGCCGCGGGTCGCGCCCGATGAGCACCGCGGCCCGCGTCACCGCGCACGCCAAGCTCAACCTGTCGCTGCGGGTGGGGGCGGCCGGACCGGACGGCTTCCACGAGATCGCCACCGCGTTCATCCGCCTTGCGTTAGGCGATGAGGTCGTGGTGCGGCTGCGTCCGGCCGGGCGGGCGGTGGACTGCCGCGGCATTGACGTCGGGCCGGCGGCGCAGAATCTGGCGCTGCGCGCCGCCGACGCGTACGCCGCGGCGGCCGGGTGGCCGGCCGGCGTGGCGATCGAGATCGACAAGCACGTGCCGGTGGCCGGCGGCCTGGGCGGCGGCAGCGCCGATGCCGGCGCGGTGCTCCGGGCGCTGGACGCGCTCGCGCCGCGCCCGGTGGGCGAGCGCGTTCTGTTAGGCATCGCCGCGCGCGTGGGCAGCGACGTGCCGTACCTGACCACCGACCATCCGCTGGCCTGGGCCACCGGGCGCGGCGAGCGCCTCGACGCGCTCACTCCGTTAGGCGCGCGCCAGGTGGCGCTCGTGTGCCCCGCCTTCGGCGTCGCCACCGCCGACGCATACGCGTGGCTCGATGCCGACCGTGTCGACGCCGGATGGCACGCCACGCCGATGCTCGACAAGGTGCCGGACCGGTGGAGCGACTTCCCGTCCCTCCCGCGCAACGACCTCGAGCCGCCGGTGAGCCGGCGCCACCCCGAAATCGCACGGTCGATCGCCGGCCTGCGCAACGCCGGCGCGCGCATCGCCGGCATGTCGGGCTCGGGGTCCACCGTGTTCGGCGTGTTCGATGACGCGCCCGAGCCCGCGACGCTCGCACGCGCGGGCCTTCGTTCGGTGGTGTTCACGCACACGCTGGCGACCATCGAGCCGGTCGAGCTGCTCGACTGAACGTCGCGCGCTTGAGCCGGTGGATCGCGGCGAGTAGCTTTGAGCGTTCGCTGCCCCCTCGTCCAATGGCAGGACATTGGACTTTGGATCCGAGAGGCGGTCGCTGATGTCCGCCGCCTTCGACGCATACACAAGTGTGACGCGACCTCGTTTCGCCCGTCGTGTCAAATCATTGAGGATGGCCTGAGCGGCCGACGCCCGCAGTTCCCGCGTATATCGGCGCCGAAACTCCGGCCATTTGGCGGGAGCGTGGCCGTACCACTCGCGCAGTGCGGGAGACGGCGCGACTTCCTTCTCCCAGGCGTCGAGTCGTGCCTTTGCTTTCGACACGCCGCGCGGCCAGAGTCGGTCGATCAATACGCGATAGCCATCGGCTGCCGCCGCAGGCTCATAGGCCCGCTTGGTAACGATCATCGCTCACCCCTGAATAATTACTATCGGCTCGCACCGTGATCCCCGCGGCCGGTGGTTCTGCGCAGCCGACGGCATTCCCCCGGCCGCAATAGTTAGGCTGGTTAGGCCACCTTCTTGAGACCCTTTCGCATCTCGGGAGCCCTCAGAATTAGCGCGGTTTTCCAAGGTCGATCTGGGCGTCCGCCTCAAGATGCTGCTCGACGATTGGGCGACGAATTCGGTGAGGATTGAGCCCATCGCTCGCGGGTAACGGAATTGACCTCGACAGTCTCCATCGGTTAATTGTTCAGGCAGAAGTTTCGGCGATGGAAGTGGGTATAAGCGCGGTGTACAGGAAGCCTGCCGTTTCGCCGCGTCTCGTGTAGTCTTGGCGTGAAAATGGCGCTGCCCCCTCGTCCAATGGCAGGACATCGGACTTTGGATCCGAGAATGGTGGTTCGAATCCACCGGGGGCAATGCGTTCCGCCGTCTCCCGCCCCTGCCTAACTGATGGTCGGCGCGCGACGCCGCGCCGGACGTGATTCGCCGCCGGCGCTGTCGCTACCGGCTCCTCGTCCGACTGCGGGAACGGGACGCCGTCTTCGCTTTCGTCCGGCGCACGGCCTTTTTGCGACCCGTCTTCGCCTTCCCGGCACTCTTTGTTTGAGCCTTGGCCTTCTTCCGGCGTGCATTCGGCTTCGAGGCGGCGTTCGCCCGACCCTTGGCCTTCTTGCGACGCGGTTTGATTGTGTCAGCGATCTCTTGACGCGCCCGATCGAGGACCGTTGCCAATCCCTGCCCGACATGCACCTCCCGATACTTCTGCAGAGCCAGATCGCCCAGGTTCTTGGCTGAGTCGGACAGGCCCTGCTCGACCCGACTTACCAGGCTCGCGATTTCCTTACGGGGCTCCTTCATTTCCGTGGCCTCGCTCGTTGAGTGCTCAAGACAGGTATGATCCAAGTCCGACTCTCTAGCGCAACAAAGACGCCAGCCGGGACAGTCGCAGCCGTGTCCGCCTGGCCGACGATGGCGACGAGCACCGGCGCCGGCACCAGGCAGGTGACCGGATCGGCCCGACTTTCCCCGAAGAGGCGATGTGCGGCTCCCGTTAGGCGGCATGCCGACGCGCGCGTTGACCGTCCCTAAGGACAGGTGTACGTTCCCCAAGCAAGTTTGCCCCTTGTCGCGTGCGGTCGATGCGAATCGTGGTACCTCGTACGGAGTCACCACTCGTCACGTGCGAGCAGGCGCCCTGTGATCGTGCGTACGGTTGCCAATCGGCTGGCCGGAATCTGTCTCTGCATTGGCCTGCTTGGCCTCACCGGTCATTCGTTAGGCGCCAACGGCGCGCCGGACGGCCCCTGGACGCTCTCGGTCCGAAACGTGGCCGCGATTCAGGTCCCTGTCGCGATCCGCGCCCAGCTCGCCGACTTGGAATACGCGGACTCCGACTCGGCCATGGGTGTCGCAGTCGATCTGAACGGCGATGGCAGCGCAGACTATGTGATTCAGTCGGCGCAATCGTTGTGCGGCAACGGCGGGTGCGAGTACGAGATCTTCGACGGCAAGACCAACGGAGACCTCGGAAGCCTGTTCGGCGATATCCTTGTGTTCCGGGCGAAGCAGGCACATGCGCTCCCGGTCATCGACGCACTGAGTTACATGAGCGCGGAGTCCGCGAGCTTTACCACGTACGTCTTCAGCGGCAAATCCTACGCGAAGGCGCGAATACGCATCGTGCGTGGCGCATCGTTGGACAGCGTGGCCGCCACGCTGCGCCGGATCCCGTTCCGGAGCACGCGGTCAGGCCGTTAGGCGCCCGGTCGCCGCGCTCGGTCATTCTTCGAATCGTTTGAGCTCCACGCGCCCTCCCCACTTCCGAAAAGGACACGTGGCCGCGATTCGCGCCGCAGCAGAGTCGTTCGCGGCCCGTATCATGAACATGCCGCCGATCGGGCCCGGCCCAACGAGCCGGCCGGCGCGCTCGAGCTTCCCCAGCGCGTTGAGACTGTCCGCCCACCGCGCGAGCTCGGCGACGCGCTCGGCGCCGTGTCCTTTTGGCGCCGGGCTATACGCCGAGTCCTCGGCGAGCAGGAGCACATAGGTGTTGCCGGGCGCCGGTGTATGCGTGGGGCGCAATACCGACACGCCGATCGCCGACACGACCAGTGCGGCAACGGCCGCCGCCACCCAGACCGGCCACACGCGCCGGCGACGGACGAGCCCTGCCGCGATCAGCTTGGACACGACGCGTTCTTCCAGCGCCGGGGCTGGTTGTCTCTCCCGTGGCAGATCCCTCATGGCAACGAATTCCGGAGGAGGGTCCGAGCACGCGTGAGCTGGCTCTTCGACGTGCCCTCCACGATGCCCAGCATCTCGGCAATCTCTCGATGCGTGTACCCATAGACGTCGTGGAGGACGAACACATTGCGGGCACCCTCAGGCAGCGTACCGATCGCGCGCTCGAGGTCGAGCGCATCATCGGGGCCACTGATGTCCGTGGCCGAATCGATGTCCGGCGCATCGACCTCGCGCCACTCGGCCCGGATGCGCTCCCGGCGGACGTTCACCAGCAATCCACACAACCACGAGCGCAACGCTGACTGCGCGCGAAACGATGAGAGGTCGCGCACGGCCCGCACCCAGCTCTCCTGCACCAGGTCTTCCGCTTCGATATGGTCGCCGCCCGTTAGGCGCATCGCCAGCGCATAGAGCGCTGGCGTATGCGCCCGATAGAGCGCGCGAAATGCGTCTTCGCCGCGCGCTCGAAGAAACCGCTCGACGAGCGCGACGTCGTCCGTCACGGAATCTGGTCGGGGTTTACCCAATCGCGCGTCACCACGATGAGCGCGGACATTGGCGTGTTCTCCTGGACGACGCCCGGAACGTCCATGCTCTTCGACGCGAGGATGCCCATCGCGCTGTTCTTCATGAACGGATAGTAAACCATGATATGCGGCACGAATCGGGAGTGGCCCGTCCCTTTCGCATCGGGCAGCACCTGCGACGACGACTCCATGTACACCAGCGCTGGGCGCTGCGGTGACCGGAACCGGCCCGATGCCATCCCCTTCTCGACAGCCGCTTTGATTTCGTCACCGGTTTTGCCGGCAATCCGCTGCTCGACACGAAACCGATAGATCGCCAGCACCGTTGCGTCGGCCTCGGCGTCACCGCATTGCGGCTCAAATGTTGTTGCGGCACTCCGAGCCACCATGCAGGCGATACTCGACGTGCCCTGTTCCGCGACAACATAGTGACCGTTCTCCAGCACCCACACTTTGGCGTCCTTCGATATTTCCGCGGGCGCAGCGCTTTTCGCATACCGTATCTCATCCGCGCGCGACAGGTTCGTCGGGGCTGTTGGCGCTGTCGGACCTTGCTGTGCCGCGATGACGACGGGGACGACGGGGACGAAGAACGACGCAATAATCCATGCACGCATTGAACGCCCTTCACAGTTGAGGTTTCAAGTGAGTGACGTTCGAGCGCCAAATGGTTGGAACCCGGTTCGCAACGTCCGGACGAGATCGTGTGTCAAAGGGTGGCAGTTAGCTGTTTGTGCCAACGACCGTCGCTAACCCTGTCCACACCGTTCATGATGAGATCCTGGTCCCAAGCCACGCGCAGTCTCGCCCGCCGCCCGGGATTTGCCCTCGCGGCCATCCTCATTCTCGCTGCGGGCATTGCCGCCACGACCAGCGTGTTCTCCGTTGTCGACGCGACGGTGCTCGAGCCGCTCCCCTACCCGCAGCCTGACCGATTGGTCTCGGTGCTTGAGGCCAACTCGGCCAAGAGCGAAGCAGCCGGTCTCATTGCGCCGGAGCGTCTCGAGGATTGGAACAGACTCAACCGCACGTTCACGAGCCTGTCCGGCTGGTACAGCGAGAACGTCACCGAGACGAGCGGCGACACGCCGGAGCGCCTCGCGGGGCTTCGCGTCACACCGCGCTTCTTCGGCGTGTACGGTGTGCCCGCGGTCGTGGGCCGCACGTTCACGTCCGACGAGGAAGCCAACGGCGGGCCGGCCGTGGTGGTCATCAGCGACCATCTCTGGACGCGCCGATTCCATCACCGAGCGGACATTACGAACCAACATCTCGAGCTCAAGCAGCAGAGTTACGCGATCGTCGGTGTGATGCCGGCGGGCTTCGGCGACAAGAACGTGGATCTCTGGCTGCCCGCGCAATTCACGCCGCAGATGATGCAGCAGCGGGACGCGCGGTTCCTCTCGGGCGTCGGACGCCTCGCGCCCGGTGTGGCCATCGCGGCGGCCCAACGCGACCTCGCCCGCGTGCAGGCTGCGTTAGGCATCCAGTTTCCGGCGACCGACCAGGGATGGTCGGCGCAGGTGCGCGACCTCAAGACCGCCGAGTTAGGCGACGCGCGCGAGCCGCTCGTGTTCATCCTCGCGTCGGTGGGCCTCCTCCTGCTCATCGCGTTGGCCAACACGGCCGGTCTCATGCTCACGCAGCTCCAACGTCGCGAGCCGGAGCTGGCGATCCGCGGATTCCTCGGCGCGTCGCGGGTCCAGATCGTGGCGGGCGTGGTGCGCGAGGTGTTGATCCTCGCGGCGGTGGCGATCGCGGTCGCTATCGCCGTCGACGTCGTGCTGCTGCGCGCGTCGTCCGCTCTGTTAGGCACGCTGCCGCGCGTGACGCAGTTGTCGATCGATTGGCGGGCCCTGGTGGTGGCGTCGGCGTGCGGCGTCGGGGCGGCGCTGGCCTGCGGCGCGTGGCCGGCGTGGCGCGCCACCCGCGCCGCCGCCGCGGCGGGGATCGCGCGGGCCGGGCGCGGCCAATCGTCCGACAGCCGGTCGCAGCGTGCGTTAGTCGCGGCGCAGGTGGCGATCGCCACGCTGCTCCTCTGCAGCACGTCGCTGCTGCTCCGCAGCTACTACAACATTGTCCACGTGGACCCGGGATTCGACGCGGCGCACGCCATCACCTTCCACGTCGGCGCGGCATGGGAGGAAAATCGCGATTCGGTCAAACGCATGCAGTTGGAGCTCGTGTCGGCGCTGGCCGGCATCCATGGCGTGACGGCGGTCGGCTTCAGCAACTTTCTCCCCGCATCCAACGCGACGATCCGCTATCGCGTGCACCTGTTGGACCTGACGCCCGGCGCGCAGGCCGCCGACCGCGATCAGCTCACCGTCGGCCAACGGAGCGTCACCGATGGCTACTTCGCTGCGTTAGGCGGGCGCGTCGCCGCCGGCGCGACGTGTCCGCCGCTGGCGCACGTGCGCGACGGCGGCCCCGCGGTGCTCGTGAACCGACGCTTCGTCGACGCGTACGCGCGCGGACGGAACGTCGTCGGCCGCTTCCTCCGCTGGTCCGACGACCGGCCCACCACGCCTAACACCGAGATCGTCGGCGTCGTCGACGACATCCGCGAGGACAATCTGCGGACCGCCGCCGTGCCGTACGTGTACGCGTGCATGGGGCCGGGCGAGTGGCCCGACCCGGAGTACGTGTTGCGCACCGCCGGGAGCCCGCGCGCGCTCGTGTCGGCGGTCCGCGGCGTGGTGCACGGCGTCGATCCGACGCGCGCGGTGTTCGGCCTCATGACGCTCGAGGACAACGTCGACGCCACGCTCGGCCAGACCCGTCTCCAGACCACCATCATCTCCGCCTTCGGCGTGGCAGCGGCGGCGCTGGCGATGATCGGACTCTACGGACTCGTCGCGCTGGCGGTCACGACGCGCCGGCGCGAGATTGGCATCCGGATCGCGCTCGGCGCCGAACCCACGCGGGTGGTGCGCGAGCTGGCGACGCGCGTCGGGTGGTTGCTGGTGGCGGGCGGCGCGGCCGGCGTCGTGATGACCGTCCTTGCCCAACGCGAGCTCCGCGCGATGGTGGTGGGCGTGGCGCCGCTCGACCCGCTCACGCTCGGCGCCGCGGTGCTTGCGTTAGGCATGGCGGCGGCCGTGGCGGCGCTGATTCCGGCGTCGCGCGCGGCCAGGATCGACCCCGTCGACGCGATCCGCGGTACCGAATGAAAACGCGCACGATGCCGGCGGCACGCGAGGGCCATGATCGTTCATTCATCGACGGGACGTACGAGTTGTTCCGCCACTTCTACGGACTGCGCCGATTCAATAAGGGCGTCGACGCGCCGTACGGAGCGGTCGTCGGCGTGCTCAACACCGTGTTGGAGATGATCGAAGGCGGCGCCACACACGTGGGCGTCGCCACCGATCACGTGATCGAGTCGTTCCGCAACGCACTGTGGCCCGGCTACAAGACGGGCGAGGGCATCGAGCCCGCGCTGTGGGCGCAGTTCCATCCTCTCGAGGACGCGCTTGTCGCGATGGGCGTCGTCACCTGGCCAATGATCGAGGTCGAGGCCGATGACGCCATCGCTGCCGCGGCCGCGCACGCCGACGCCGACACCCGCGTCGAAAAAGTGTGCGTGTGGACGCCGGACAAAGATCTCGCGCAATGCGTGCGCGACGATCGCGTGGTCCAGGTCGACCGGAAGAGCAAAGTGATCCGCAACGCGGCCGGTGTGCGCGAGAAGTTCGGTGTGGATCCCGAACACATTCCCGACTACCTGGCGCTCACCGGCGATTCGGCCGACGGATATCCGGGGATGCCGGGCATTGGCGCCAAGACGGCGGCGCGTCTCATTAACCGCTACGGCGCCATTGAATCGTTTCCGCCCGAAATCTTGGGCGACAACATTGAGCGCGCGTTGCTGTTCAAGCGGTTGGCCACGCTCCGGACGGACGCGCCCGTACTACGCGACGTCGACGACCTCGCGTGGCGCGGGCCGACAGAGCGCTTCGGTGACTACGTCGCGCGATTCGCGAATCCGCGGCTGGGAGAACGCGCGGCCAAGGCGCCTTCGGCCTGAGGTGGCGCCCCGCGTACGCCTTCCTTTAGATTGACCGGCTCGACTCGCGGTCCGCGCCGGTCGGTGCACGGCGCACCGCACCTGGTCGAATGATTCCGTTGATTCTCGTCGAGCGAACCGTGACGCAATTGACCAACTTGCAAGGCTCCTTTATGTTACAAGGCTACGCTCATGGATGAGCTGAGCGTTCCGCGGCGCGGATTCAAGCTGCTCGCGGGCACGGCGAACAGAGGGCTGGCCGAGGAGATCTCGCGGTGTTTGGGCGTCGATCTCACTCGCATCACGATCTCGCGGTTCGCCGATGGAGAGATTTTTGTCCGCATCGACGAGAACGTGCGCGGCGCGGACGTGTTTATCGTGCAGCCGACCAATCCGCCGGCGGATTCGATCATGGAGTTACTGCTCCTGATCGATGCCGCGCGCCGGGCGTCGGCGGCGCGCATTACGTGCGTGATGCCGTATTACGGCTACTCGCGGCAGGATCGCAAGGATCAGCCGCGCGTGGCGATCGGCGCCAAGCTGGTGGCGAATTTGATCACGACCGCGGGTGCCAACCGCGTGTTAGGCATCGATTTCCATCAGCACGCGTTGCAGGGGTTCTTCGACATTCCCGGTCGACCACCTCTACGCGGCGCCGGTGTTCGTGTCGCACTATCGCAAGAAGCAGTTGCGCGATCTGGTCGTGGTGGCGCCGGATGTCGGCTCGGCGAAGATGGCGCGGGGATTCGCGAAGCGGCTCAACGGCACGTTCGCGATCATCGACAAGCGCCGCCCAACGGCCAACGTCGCCGAAGTCTTGAACGTGGTCGGTGAAGTGGAAGGTCGGGATTGTCTGATTCCCGACGACATGATCGATACGGCAGGCACGGTCACCGAGGCGGCGCGCGCGCTCAAGTCACTTGGCGCCAAGGACATTTACGTGTGCGCGACGCACGCGCTGCTCTCGGGACCGGCGGTCGAACGCCTAACGGCGGCGCCCATCGCCGAGGTGACGGTGACGGACACGATCGCGATTCCGACGGCGCGGCGCTTCGACAAGCTCAAGGTGCTGTCGGTGGGCGAATTGTTGGCGAAGGCAATCAGGTACACGCATTCGGATGAATCGGTGAGCTCGCTCTTCGAGTGACACCCGTAGAAACCAGTCACGAGTGATACAGATATGACGGCAACCCTCTCGGCTTCCAAGCGCACCGACACCGGCAAGGGCGCGGCGCGCAAGCTGCGCGCGGCGCAGTTGATTCCCGGCGTCATTTATGGACACGACCGCGAGCCGCTCTCGCTCTCGATGAGCACCCGCGAGCTGGGCCGCCTGCTCGAGCGGATCGCCGCCGAAACCACGGTGGTCGAGCTCACGATCGACGGCACGATGTCGCGCACGCTCATCCGCGAAATCCAGCGGCATCCGTTCAAGCGCGAGGTGCTGCACATCGACTTCCAGGAGCTGGTGGCCGGCGAGAAAGTGACGGTCGATCTGCCGATCGTGCTCGTGGGCACGCCCGAGGGCGTGCGCACGTCGGGCGGCATCCTCGACCAGATCCTGCGCGAGATCAGCATCGAGGTGGATCCGGTGAACATGCCGAGCCACATCGAGCTGGACGTGTCTCAGTTAGGCATCAACGACTCGCTGCACGTGTCCGACCTCAAGGTGCCCGAGGGCGTCGAGGTGTTGGTGGACGCCGAGGCCACGGTGTGCGTGGTGTCGCCGCCGCACGTCGAGGAAGCGCCGGTCGCGCCCGAAGCCGCCGAAGGCGAGGCCGTGGCGGAGCCCGAGCTCATCCGCAAGCCGAAGGGTGAGGACGACGAGGGCGCCGAAGAGGAGAAGTGACGCTCGGCCGGCGCACCTGCGCCGCGAGCTGATCGAGGTCGTCGCGCATGAAGCTGATCGTCGGTCTGGGGAATCCCGGCCGCGAATACGAACGGACACGCCACAACGTCGGCTGGTGGGTGGTGGACCACCTGGCCGACGTTTGGCATCTCGGGGGCTGGCGCGAAGACGGCCAGGCGCTCGCGGCATCCGGTCGGTTAGGCGCAGCGCACGTGCGGCTCGTGAAGCCGCTCACGTACATGAACCTGAGCGGCCAGGCGCTGGTGCCGTACTTGCGCCGCCCCGCGTTCGACCCGGCCGCGGACCTGTTGGTGGTGGTGGACGACGTCGCGCTGCCCGTTGGGCGGATGCGGTTGCGCGCCGACGGCAGCGCGGGCGGGCACAACGGGCTCAAGAGCATCGAGCACGAGATCGGCGGACGCCAGTACGCGCGACTGCGGATCGGGGTCCGGCCGGTGGACCCGGACCGTCCGATCGGCGAGCTCGCCAATTTCGTGTTGTCGCCGTTCGGTTCGGCGGACCGCGACGTGGTGGTGTCGTTGTACCCGCAGCTGACCGCGGCCATCGAGACCTGGGTCCACGACGGGATTGCCGCCGCGATGAACCGCTTCAACGCAGACGCGACGGCCTAACGCTTTCTCACATCGACACGCACCCGCAGCATGCTCTCGCTCGCCATCGTCGGTCTGCCTAACGTCGGCAAGTCCACGCTGTTCAACGCGCTCACGGCCGCCAAGGCGGACGCGGCGAACTATCCGTTCTGCACCGTCGAGCCCAACGTTGGGATCGTGGAGGTGCCCGATGCGCGCCTGGCGACGCTGGCCGAGATCGTCCAGCCCAAGAAGGTGGTGCCGGCGGTGGTGCAGTTCGTGGACGTCGCCGGCCTGGTCAAGGGCGCATCGAGCGGCGAGGGGTTAGGCAACAAGTTCCTGGCCAACATCCGCGAGACCGACGCGGTGGTGCACGTGGTGCGCTGTTTCGACGATCCCGACGTGCTGCACGTGATGGGCGCGGTGGACCCGGTCCGCGACCGCGAGGTGATCGAGCTCGAGCTGGCGCTGGCCGATCTGGCCGCCGTGGAGAAGCGGCTCGACCGCGTCCGCCGCGCCGCCAAAGCCGCCGAGAAGGACGCGCTCGCCGAGCTCCCGGTGCTCGAGGCCGCGTACTCCGCGTTAGGCGAAGGCAAGGGCCTGTGGCAGCTGCGCCTGGACGCGGCGTCGCGCGCCCTGCTCGCGCCGCTGGCGCTGCTCACGATCAAGCCGGTCCTCTACGCCGCCAACGTGAGCGACGCCGAGCTCACCGGTGCCGAGGGCCCGTATCTCCGCGCGTTGCGCGAGGCCGTGCGCGCGAGCGGCGAGCACGCCGAGATCGTCCCCTTCTCCGCCAAGATCGAGGCCGAGCTCGCCGACCTCGCGCCCGAGGACCGGGCCGACTTCCTGTCGTCGTTAGGCGTAGAGTCCGCCGGCCTGGCGCGGCTCATCCGCGCCGGCTACGCGCTGTTGGGTCTCGAGACGTACTTCACGGCCGGCGAGCCCGAGGTCCGCGCCTGGACCATCCACGCGGGCGACACCGCGCCCAAGGCCGCGGGCGTGATTCACACGGACTTCGAGCGCGGATTCATTCGCGCCGAAACGGTGTCGTTCGACGAGTTCGTGGCCAACCGTGGATGGAAGGGCGCGAAGGAAAAGGGTGTCGTGCGCAGCGAAGGAAAAGAGTACGTCGTGCAGGATGGCGACGTCATGCTCTTCCGATTCAACGTCTAGGCCGACGAGGGAAGCGGCGGCTGGCGCCGCCTGGGGGAAGCGCTGCGCTGGGGGAAGGGGGAAGCGGCGGCGATGCCGCCTGAGGGGAGGAGGACATCAGTGGCCCTTGCGTGGGGAGTCCCGCATGGCACGCAGCGGGCACGGTTCTCCAGCGGCGCTGGCCATCGATTTTCTTCCTCCCCTCAGGCGGCATTGCCGCCGCTTCCCCCTTCCCCCAGCGTAGCGCTTCCCCCAGGCGGTGCCAGCCGCCGCTTCCCCCACCGTGCCGCTGCCCGTTACTTTACTCCACACACATAGCCCTCCCCCGGGCACACACCGGGGGCGTCCAGTCCACAGGGAGGAAGCACCATATGCCTCGCCGCTACGAGGCGGTCTACATCTTCGACTCCACGCTCGAAGACACCGCCATCCAGGAAAAACTCGGCCGGTTCCACGCCATGCTCGGCGCCGGCGACACGCTCAACGTCGACCATTGGGGCCGGCGGCAGCTCGCCTATTCCATTGGCCCGCGCGACAACGGCTACTACGCCATCGCCCGCTTCGAGGCCGAGCCGGCCGTGCTGCCGGAGTACGAGCGCGCGCTCAAGCTCGACGACGGCGTCGTCCGCTATCTCGTGGCGCTGCACGAGCACGAAGTCGGCGCACCGCCGATGAGCGAAGAAGAAATGGCCGCGGGCCGCACCGCCCGTAGCGCCGATGACGACGACGACGAGGACTAACCCATGCGACGCCCACAGAAGACCTGCCCGTTCTGCGAGTCCCGCGTGCGCTTCATCGACTACAAAGATGACCGTACGTTAGGCCGCTTCCTCACCGACACCGGCAAGATCCTGCCGAGCCGCCTGAGCGGCGTCTGCGCGCGCCACCAGCGGCAATTGGCCGTGTCGATCAAACGCGCGCGCTACCTGGCCATGATCCCCTACATCCGGGGACACCAGGCCTGACGGATGCCTAACGGTACCACACCGGCGCCGCGGGAGCGGGGATGGTGGCGCATCATCCTCGCGCTCGCGGCGTTGCTGCTGGTTCCACACATCCCCGGCGGACCGTCCACGCTGCCCGTGGTCGATACGCTGGTGCTGCTCGTGCCCGCCCTCGCCGCCTGCTGTGTGGTCGGATGGTGGGCGGGCGGCTCGCCGTGGCTCGCACTCATCTGGTCCGTGCTCGCGGCGGCCATCATCGTGTTGCCGCCGCCGGCCGGCGTCGACGATGCGTACTACGCTCTGGCCCGTGGCTGGGGCGTGCTGGTGGCCGCCGCGTTCGGCGTGGTGTGCGTCGTCGGACGATCGCAGCCGTTCATCAGCCGCGCGCTCCTGGGGCTCGGCCTGGCCGTGGTGCTATCGTTAGGCGTCATCGCCACCGGGCGGCTGCATCCGGACCGCGCCCAACGCGTCTTCGCGTCGCAATTCGCGCAGCGGAACGCGGCCGCCGTCCAGGAACTGCAAGAGGACGCGACCGCGGTCGCCCAGTCCTTCCCGAATCTCTCGGCCATGGCGCGCGACGTCGCGTCGCGGCAGGGCGACGTGCAGACCAAACTCTCGGCGTACGCCGCACCATTGTACCCAGCGGCGCTGGCGCTCGAAGCGCTCGCGGCGCTGGCGCTCGCCTGGGCGCTCTTCCATCGCCTGAGCCGCGTCCGCATCGGTGCGCCACTGTCGCCGCTCAAGCAGTTCACGTTCGGCGATCAGTTGGTCTGGGCGTTGGTCGCCGGCATTGCGATGGTGCTCATTCCGTCGCGCGACGCGCTGGCCGCCATCGGCACGAGCGTCCTCATCTTTTTCGGAACGCTGTACGCGCTGCGCGGCTACGGCATTTACGCGTGGTTCATCTCGCGGCGCGTCGCCGTGACCAGCGTGGCCGTGGCGGTCGCGGCGTTTCCGCTCTCGCTCGTCACCGTGCCGTGGGCCGTCGGACTCGGCGTGAGTGACACGTGGATCGATTGGCGCCGCCGCATCAAACATTCGCTCACCGGCGGACGCGACCGCTGAACGCCCGAGTTTTTGCCTAACGTCAACCTTCGTCCGACTGGAGCACGATATGGAAGTCATTCTTCGCAACGCGATTGAAAACGTGGGCAAGCCGGGCGACATCGTCAAAGTGTCCAACGGCTACGCGCGCAACTACCTCATTCCGCGCGGGCTGGCGTACGAAGCCACCGACGGCAACCGCCGGCGCATCGCCACCGAGCGCGCCCGTCTCGAGGCGGCCGAGAGCGAGCGCCGCGACGCGGCGCAGTCCGTGGCCGACCGGTTGGGGCAGGTCTCGCTCACCTTCTCCGCTCGTGTGGGCGAAGAAGAGAAGCTGTTCGGCTCCGTGACGGCGGCCGACATCGCGCAGCAACTGCACTCGCAGGGCTTCCCGGAAATCGAGAAGCGTCAGATCGAGCTGCACGAGCCGATCAAGGCGTTGGGCGTCTACCGTGTTCCGGTTCGCCTGCACGCGGAAGTGAAGCCCGACATCAAGGTCTGGGTGATCAAGCAGTAGGCGAAGCGCGGTCGTACCGTTTTCTGACAGCCGCTCCGGGTCGCCAACCTCGAGCGGCTGTTTCGTTCACGGGGTGACCGGCAAGGGCGAGTGCGTCGACCGTAAAGAAGTGAGGCGTTCGGGGTCGAGCACGCTCGTTGCGTAGCGGCACGTCATGGGCTGCACGACGCTTCGCAGGTTATGCATTACGTTGGAACATCCCGTCGCATCCGTCCGAGATGATGGAGCGACCGTCGTCGTCGCCGCCCACCGTCCGATCGAGCCACGCATGTCGCAGCCGCTTCCGAAACAGGATTCCGATTCTCTCGCGACGGCGCGCCGCGCCGCTGCGCTCTGCCAGGACCTCAAGGCCAACGACGTCGTGATGCTCGACCTCGCGCGCGTGTCCGATGCCACGGACTACTTCGTGATCGCGAGCGGATCGTCCGACACGCACGTCCGCGCCATCGCCGAACACGTGATGGAGCAGCTGCGGAAGGAGGGCGTGCGCGTGCATCACGTCGAGGGGCTGCCGCAGGGCCGCTGGGTGTTGCTCGACTACATTGATTTCGTTGTCCACGTGTTCCACCCCACGCTTCGGTCATTTTATCAGTTGGAACGATTGTGGGGGGATGCGGCGACAGTCCCAGTCCGCGAGATACGAGCGAGTACATGACATCCGCATGGGCACAGCGCGCTCTCTGTGTCGCGGCGATGTTCGCGACGGGACCGGCCGTGCTCCATGCGCAGGACTATTTCGGTCAGAACCAGGTCCAGTATCGGAAGTTCGACTGGCAGGTGATCGAGACCGAGCACTTCCTCATTCATTACTATCCCGACGAGCGCGAGGCGGCGCTCGACGCGGCTCGGTTAGCCGAGCGCGCGTACGCGCGGTTGTCGCACGTGCTGTCGCACGAGTTCCGCGAGAAGAAGCCGATCATGGTGTTCGCCTCGCGATCGGACTTCGGCCAGAACAACGTCACCGGTGATTTAGGCGAAGGCACGGGCGGCGTGACGGAGCCGTTGCGCGACCGGATGCTGCTGCCGTTCACGGGCGATTACCGCTCGTTCGAGCATGTCCTGACGCACGAGATGGTGCACGAGTTCCAGTTCGACGTCTTCCAGCACGGACGCGGCGCGGGCGGCGCGCTGCAGTCGCTGTCGGCGGTCGATCCGCCGCTGTGGTTCATGGAAGGGATGGCCGAGTATCTGTCGATCGGCCCCGACGATCCGCACACGGCGACCATCATCCGCGACGCGGCGCTCAACGACAATCTGCCGTCGATGCGCGACATGACGGAGCGGCCCGACCTGTATTTCCCGTACCGGTACGGCGAGTCGTTCTGGGCGTACATCGGCCACCGCTGGGGCGACGACGTGATCGGGGCGATCCTGAGCGACGCCGCTGCGTTAGGCGTGCCGGCCGCGTTCTCGCGCGAGACCGGGATGTCGCTGGACGATCTGGACAACGAGTGGCGGTTCGCGATGCGGCAGCGGTTCCTGCCGCCGGTCGCGCACCTCGAACGCCCGCGGACGTTCTCCGAGCCGCTGCTCACCGAGCGGCGGAGCGGCGGCCAGATCTTCCTCGCGCCGGCGCTCTCGCCCAACGGCCAGTATATCGCGTTCCTGTCCAACGGCAGCTTCATCCGCGGCCAGGTGTTCATCGACCTCTGGCTGGCCGACGCACGCACCGGCAAGCGCTTGAGCCGGCTGGTGAAGAGCACGTTCGACCCGAACTACGAAGAGCTGCAGATCCTCTACTCGCAGAGCGCGTTCTCGCCCGACAGCAAGCGGCTCGCGTTCACTGCGTTAGGCGAAGGCAAGGAAGTGCTGTACATCCTGGACGTCGCGTCGCGCAAGCGGCTCGCGCGCGTCGAGCTCCCGCTGGACGGCATTACGAGCCCGAGCTGGTCGCCCGACGCCAGGCAGCTCGTGTTCAGCGGCGACCACGGCGGCATCACGGATCTCTACACCATCAACGCCGACGGCAGCGGCCTCACGCAGCTGACCAACGATCGCTACGGCGATCTGCAGCCGCAGTGGTCGCCCGACGGCACCATGATCGCGTTTGCCACGGACCGCGGCGCGGGCGCCGATGTGGCACAGCTGCGCTTCCCCAAGATGCGCATCGCCATTTATCACGTGCCGAGCGGCGCGATCGACGTGCTGCCGGGACAGAGCGGCCTCAACATCAATCCGATGTGGTCGCCCGACGGGCGGTCGATCGCGTACGTGAGCAATCGCACCGGGATCGAGAATCTCTTTCTCGTCGACATCGCGACGGACGAGCAGCACCAACTGACGCACGTCGTGGGCGGCGTCACGTCGATCACGGAAGTGAGCCCGGCGATTTCGTGGGCGCGCGAGACGGACCGGCTCGTGTACACGTACTACGACGACGGGAACTACTCGATCTGGTCGGTCGACCACCCGCGCGCGCTGCTCGATCGCGCCGGGCCGCCGGCCGCGCCGACGGTGGCGCAGGTGGTGGCGCAGGCGGGCGGCGCGAACGGCGGCAGCGGCGCGCGGGTGGTGACCGCGTCGCCGGGCGAGGTCGTGCCTAACGGAACGGCGGCGGCGGACACGACGGCGCGGAACGCGTTTGGTTCCGACCTCGGCACCGACAGCGTCGCCCATACGCGCGCGCCGGTCACGGTCGAGGCGGTGCTCGACAGCGCCGACGTCACGCTGCCCGAGACCACGACCTTCAAGCACTACAAGTATCACGTGCGCTTCGCGCCGGACTACGTCGCCCGTCCATTGGTGGGCTACGGCGCCGATGATTTTGGCAGCGGCGTGTACGGCGGCACGTCCATCGTCCTGAGCGACATGACCGGCAACAACCAGCTCGCGTTCGCCGGCGCGGTCAACGGCCGCCTGGCCGACGCGCAGGTGTTCGCCGCCTACACGAACCTCGGCCAGCGCTTCCAGTACACGACGGGCCTCTATCAGCAGCCGTACTACCTCGCCAACGGGTACGGACTCGCCGGCAACGCCCAGGGATTCTTCGAGACGCAAGTCATCACGCGCTACGTGGTGCGCCAGGCGTACGGCGTGGGCATCTATCCGCTCGACCGGTTCACGCGCCTTGAGTTAGGCATGCGCCTAACGAACCTCGAGCGCAACGATCTGGTGTTCACGCGGCAGCTCGACTCGTCGTTCACGCAGGTCAATCCGTACGGCGAAACAGTCCAGAACGCGCGCACCGTGAACTACGCGCAGCCGCTCCTGGCCTACGTGTCGGACAATGTGCTCTACGGATACACCGCGCCCATCTACGGACGGCGCTATCGCTTCCAGGTGCAGCCGGCCGTGGGCACCCTCAAGTGGACGGAGTACCTGGCCGACTACCGGCGGTACGACCCGATCCTGTTCAGCTACCTCACCGTGGCGACGCGGGTCATGGCCAACGTGTCCACGGGGCGCGATGCCGACTCGCTGCGCAAATACATCGCCTACTCCGACGAGCTGCCCGGCTACGACGGCGCCACGTTCTCGTCGTCCCAGACCTCGTGCCCCAACACGACGACGGCGGCCCTCTACCGCTGCTCACCGCTCCTTGGCAGCAGCCTGGCCATGGCCTCGGCCGAGGTCCGCTTCCCAATCGTGCGCGGCGGCACGATTGCGGGGATCATCCCGATTCCGGCGATCGAAGGCGCCTTCTTCTACGACGCCGGCACGGCGTGGTTCTCGGGCCAGTCGGTCGAGCTCCGTCGCGTCCGCGTGGAGGATCCGACCAACGTGCGCGGCCTGCTCACGAGTCACGGCGTAGCGCTGCGGATAAACTTGTTCAACTACGTGATTCTGGGTTGGAGCTACGCGGTCCCGACGGAAGCGACAGGACATAGGGGGGTGTGGCAGTTCTCGTTGTACCCGCCGTTCTAGTCAGGGAAGCGCGCGCTGGCGCGCGCTGAGGGAAGCGCTGGCGCTGGGGGAAGCACTTCGTTGGGGGAAGCGGTGGCTGGCACCGCCTGAGGGAACGGATGCTCGCCTTGGCCTATACCGTAGCCTGCTGCTCACGCCCTCGCGTTGGCGCACCGTTGCCTGAGAAAGATCGCTATCGATGCAGTTCCTTCCTCAGGGCGGTGCCAGCCGCCGCTTCTCCCCAACGAAGTGCTTCCCCCAGCGCAGCGCTTCCCTCAAACGAAGTGCTTCCCTCAACGAAGTGCTTCCCTCGCCCTAGCTTCCCTTTCCTGGTTTCTCCCGCCCCCTTACCTTGCACTCGTGCGTAGAGCGTTTTTCACGATTGCGCTCGTGCTGGCGGCGTGCGGTCGGAACGAGCGCGCCCGCGCACCCGCCGCACCTGCCGATCATCCCGCTCCTCAGTCCGTTGGGCCCGACGCGCTCGTGTTGCGATTTCCGCGCGCGGGCGGGCTCGTGCACGCGTATGCGTATCCGACCCTCGACACGGCGCTGTGGACGTCGTCGGAGAAGGCACCGGCGCTCGAGCGTGTGCTGGGATTCGACGATGAAGCGGGGTCGATCACCGGCGTCGACGACAAGGGCGGCGTGGTACGGGTCGATTTGCGACTCGGCGCCGTGTCGCGCGACACGAAGCCCAAGCTGACGCGGCTCTCGTCGAGCGACGGCTCGAGCGTCTATGGGATCGCGAAGGACGGCAGCGTCGTGCGCCTGACGCCGGCGGGACAATGGACGTTCAAGCCGCCCGAACCGGCGCACGATGTGATCCCCGAGCCCGACGGATCGCTGCTGCTCGTCGCCGATCACAACGACAAGACGACGGTTTGGCAAATGCATCCGCCGGATCGCCAACTGACGGACACGGCGCAACTGCCGGCGGTGGGACGCGCGGTGCGCACGGTGGTGGGCGACCGCGTGTACTTCACGGTGGATTCGGGACTGGTGGGCCTCAGCAACCGCGGCCTCGAGGCCGTGCCGAGCATCCACCTCGACCATCACGTGCGCGCATTGGCCACCACGCCGAGCGGCGACCGGTTGTACGTGGCGCTCGACTCGACCGATGCGATTCTGGTGATCGACCGCTATACGCACAAGATCGACACGCGCGTTGCGTTAGGCGGCGAGGCCATCGACCTGCGCATGGACCCCACCGGGCGGTACGTCCTCGCGCGGCCGGCCGGCGGCGACTCGGCGTGGGTGATCAACGTCGGGACCGACCGGTTGATCGGCGCCGTGTCCACCGAGTGGCGGGCCGACCTCCCCGCCGTCGCGCCTAACGGATGGCTGGCGCTCCTCTCCAAGCACAACGTGGTGTTCGCCGACGGCGAATCGCTGCGCGTCGAGAAAACCATTGAGGACGGCGCGGCCGACACGTGGTTGTTCATCACGTGGAACGGATTCCGCCGTCCCGACGCGCCGGCCGAGCAGCCGCTGACGATGGCCGGCGACAGCGCGGGACGCGCCGACAGCGCGGCCGCAGCGCCGCCCGGCGACACGGGCAACGTCTTCGCGACGCCGGCCGACTCATCGGACGCCCACGGCGCCCAACCGGCCACCGCGCCGCGTCCCGCATCGCCGGCGGCACCATCGCCTGCGCCGGCGGAGAGCGCCGTCACGCCGGGCGTCGGACTGGGCGGCTTCACCGTACAATTTGCCGCGCTGCGCTCGCAGGCCGTGGCCGACTCGCTCGCCCACACGATAGCGGTCGACGGTGCGCATCCGCGCGTCGTCGAAGCGCCGCGCAACGGCGACATGATTTATCGCGTGGTGCTTGGGCCCTACGCCAGCAAGGACGACGCGCTCCGCGTCGCCAAGGCGTCGGGTGCGTCCTACTGGATCTATCCGGGAGTACCGTGACCGTGAGCTCTCCGCTCGACCACACGATCACCTCGGCCTGGGAGCAGGAAGGCCACCGCATCGCCGCGGCGCTCGACTTCCGGGCATCGGCGCTCATCGTCGGCTCCGATCCCGTCGCCGCCGCGGAGGTTGCGTTAGGCATGGCGCGCGCGCAGGCGCGGCGGCGGCGCGTCTGCGTGGCCGACGTGGTCGGCGAGCTCAAGCCGATCGAAGACCTGATCCCGTACGACTTCGAGTACGGCCTCATGGACGCGTTTTTTCAGGGCGTCTCCCTCAACAAGGTAGCGTGCCCGGTGGACCCGGCGCGCAATCTGCTGCTCTTGCCGAGCGGCCCCAGGCCGATCGATCACGACGGGATTTTGGGCAGCGCGCGTTGGGCATCGCTCGCGGCCGGCTTCCGCGACGCCGGCGCGCTGTTGCTGGTGATCGCGCCCAACGACGCCGCCGGCACGGCGCAGGCGGCGCTGGCGACCGACGGTGTGGTGTTGGTCGGCGATACGACGGCGCCGGCCGGCACGCCGGTGCTCGCGCACGCCCGCATCGAGACCATGGAGCCGATGGACGAGGCGGCGCTCCCGGTGTCCGACGCCGCCTTCGACGAGCAGCTGGCCGGCGCCGTGGCGGCACCGGCGCGCGCGGCGCGGCCGACGCCGCCCAAATTGTTCACCGTTCAGCCGTTAGGCGCGAAGCCGGTGCCGTTCTGGGTGGCGATCGGCGTGGCGGCAGTGGTCGCGATCGCGTTCGCGACGTGGGCCGCCGACCGTTACATCCCCCGCACCGGGCCTAACGCAAACGCATCGCTGGCGTCCGACGCGCCGGCCGCCGAGAGCGCCGGCGGGCAGGCGGCCTTGCCGCGCGGCGCACCCGATTCGGGCACGGCGCGCATGCCGAACGATGCGGCCGCCGCCGATGTTGCCGCCGGCACACTCGTGGCCAATCCCGCCGACTCGGTGCACGCGGCCGCGTTCGCCGTCGCGATCGCCGAAGTGTCGAGCTCGACGAGCGCCAACGTCATGATCGACGAGCAGGCGTCCAAGGGACTGCCGGCGCTCACTGTGTCGCCGGAGCGCGGGCAGTCGGCGAACGGACCGCTGCTCGTGGTGAGCGGGGCGTTCGACACGCGCGCCGCGGCCGATTCCCTGCTCCGCGCCCTGCGCCGCCGCGCCGCGCTCAAGCCGGCGCAGGGACACGTGACGGCGCTGCCGCTCACGCTGCTCATTCAGACGGGCGTCTCGCGCGACCAGGCGTCGTTCTTCACGCACGGCTACCGGCTCAAGGGACTGCCGGTGTACGCGCTGCTGCAGAGCGACGGCAGTGTGAATCTCTACGCGGGCGCCTTCGACACGATCGACGCCGCCCAACCGCTGCTGTATTCGTTCCGCGCCAACGGCGACCAACCACGCGTGGCCTACCGCTTAGGGAGAGTATTCTAGTGCGCCTCACCAGGCTCGAGCTCCACGGATTCAAGTCGTTCGCCGATAGCGTCCACCTGGTGTTCGAGCCCGGGGTGACGGCGATCGTCGGGCCTAACGGATGCGGCAAGTCCAACGTGTCGGACGCGGTGCGGTGGGTGTTGGGCGAACAGCGTGCGCGCGCCCTGCGCGGCGCGAAAATGGAAGAAGTGATCTTCCAGGGATCGTCGGCGCGGCGCGCGGTGAACATCGCGCAGGTGTCGCTGCACTTCGAGAACGATGACGGCGCGCTCGCCGTGCCGTTCCGCGAGGTGGTGATCACGCGGCGGCTCTCGCGGTCGGGCGACAGCGAGTATCTCCTGAACGGCGCGCCGTGCCGGCTGCGCGACATTCAGGACATGGTGCGCGGCACGGGACTCGGCGCCGACTCCGGCGTGGTGATCGAGCAGCGCATGATCGACGCGCTGTTGTCGGACCGCCCGGACGACCGGCGCGAGTTGTTCGAGGAAGCCGCGGGCGTGGGGCTCTATCGCGATCGCCGGCGGAGCACCGAGCGGCGGCTCGATGAAACCACGCTCGACCTGTCGCGGCTCGACGATCTCATCTCGGAGGTGCAGAGCCAGGTGCGGTCGCTGGCGCGCCAGCGCAAGCGCGCCGAGCGCCACACCGAGCTCATGGCCAAGCGCTACCGGGCGGAGCTCACGCTGGCGTCGCGCGACATGGCGGCGTGGCACGATGAGCTGCGCCAGCTGGAGTCGCGCCTAACGGAGCTGCGAGTGGCGCTGCCGGCGGGCGAAGCGGACGTGCGCGCCGCGGACGACCGCCGCACGCACGCCCACGGCGCGCGGGCGGCGGCCGAGGCGCGGCGCGCCGAGCTGGGCCGCCTGGTGGCGGCCCAGCAGCAGGACACGCTGCAGCTCGAGGGCGAAGTGCGCGTGGGCGAGGAGCGCCAGCGCAACGCGGTGGCGCGCCGCCAGCGCGCCGAGGAGGAGCGGCGGTTAGGCGAGGAGACGGGATCGCGGCTCAAGCAGGAGCGCGAGGCGGCGCGGGACGAGCGGGTGGGCGTCGAGCGCGAGCTCGACGCCGCCCGCTCGTCGCGCGAACAGCGCGAGGCGGCGGAGAACGACGCGCGCGGCGCCGTCGGCGCGGCGCGCGCGGCGTTCGACGCCGCCGACCGGGAGTTGCGCCGGCTGCGCGATGAGCTCCGCGGCCTCGAGCTCGACACCGACGGCGCGGAACGCGAGCTCGCCGAGCTCGCGGAACGCACCGACGCGCTGAGCGCCGAGCGCGAGCACGTCGAGTCGGTGCTCGCCGATGCGGCGAGTGCGCTCGCCGTCGCGCGCACGGCCGCGGAGGACAGCGGCGCCGCGGCGGCCGCGGCGGCCCAGCGGTTGTCGGCCGCGCAGGCGGCGGCCGATGACGCACGAAACGCCGAGGGCGCCGCGCGCGCCGATCTCGTGCGGTTGGATGACCAACGCACGTCGCTGGAAGGGCGCGTCCACGCGCTCGAATCGCTGGAGCGCGAGCGCGTGGGTTTGGCGCCGGCGGCGGCGCGGCTGCTCCGCGATCGCGACCGGTTCGGCGACGGTGCTGTGTTAGGCCCGCTCTCGGACTTCCTGAGCGCCGGCGCCGCCGACGCGGCCACGGTCGAACGGTACCTGGGCGCCAGCGTGCACGCGGTGCTGGTGCGCGACCGGGCGGCGGCGGACGCGATCCGCACCTGGCACGCCGAGACCAACCCGGGTCCGCTCCTGCTGCTGCCGCTCGATGCGGCGCACGACGACGGCCACGCGGACGATGCGTTGGCGCGGTTGGTCGAAGCCTCGGATCCGGCGCGGACGTGGGTGCGCGCGTTGTTGGGCCGCGTCCACGCGATCGCAGGCGGGGCGGCGTTCGTCGATGCGCGCGGCGCGGTGTGGCTGCCGGGATCGGCCGCCGGCCCGGGGCCGCTCCGGCGCCGGGCGGAGCTCACGTCGCTCCGCGAGGAGCTGGCGTCGGTGGAGCGCGCGCGCGGCCAGGCGGCCGTGGCCGCCGAGGCGGCGCGGGCTCGGTTAGGCGAAGCGTCGGCGGCGGCGACCGCGGCCGGCGACGCGCACGCCCAGGCCCAACACGCCGAGCGCCAGGCGGCGGGCGTGCGCGAGGAAGCGGAACGCCGCGAGCAACGCGCCTCCCGCGAGCTGGCCGGCGTGATCGCGCTGGTGGACAAGGTGGCCTCGCGGCGCGGCGAGCTCGGGACACGGTTAGGCGAGCTGGCGCGCCGCACCGAGGCGGCGGGGCACGCGGTCACGGCGCGCGACGCCGAGTGCCAAGGCGCCGCCGCGCAGTTGGCGGAGCGCGAGCGCGCCCAGGACGCGGCGCGCGAGGAGCGCTCCCGGTGGCAAGTGACCGAAGCGCAACTCCAGGCCCGCCTGCGCGTGGCGGCCGACCGCGACCGCCAGCTCGAGTCCGACGTCGGGACCGCCGGCGCGCGCCTCGAGGCCCTCATGGCCGAGCTGGGCGACATCGCCCTCGCCGACCGCGAGCTGGCCGAGCACATCGCCGCCTGGCGCCTCGACCTCGCGTCGCGCCGCGTTGCGTTAGGCGAAGCGGAAGGGCATCTCCGCGACGCCGAAGCCGACGTGCAGCACGCCGATTCGGAGCTCGAGTTCCAGGAGCAGGCGCTCAACGACGCGCGCCGCCGCGCCGGTCAGATGAGCGAGGATCTCCATCAGGCGGAGCTCCGCTTCACCGAATTGTCCGGCCGCCGCGCCATGATCCGCGAGCGCCTCGAAACCGAGTGGCGCCGTCCGCTGGATGAGATGCTCGCCGCCGTCGCCCCGGTCGACGTCGACGACGACATTCTGCGCGCCGAGCTCGACGGCCTGCGCGCCGAGCTCGAGTCGATCGGCCCGGTCAATCCGTTAGCCATCGAAGAACACGACGAGGAAGTCAAGCGCCTCGACTTCCTCAGCGCCCAACGCACGGATCTCCAGAACGCGAAGGCCTCGCTCCAACAGGCGATCCGCGAGATCGATGTCACGGCACGCGAGATGTTCCTCACGACGTTCACACAAATCCGCGAGAACTTCCACCACATTTTCATGACGCTGTTCGGCGGCGGCGAGTGCGAGCTCAGCCTCGAGAACACCGACGCCCCGCTCGACTGCGACATCGAGATCCACGCATCGCCGCGCGGGAAGCGCACGCAGCGCATCCACCTGCTGTCGACGGGCGAGCGCGCGCTCGTCGCGCTGTCCCTGCTCTTCGGCATCTTCCTCACCAAGCCGAGTCCGTTCTGTCTGCTCGATGAAGTCGACGGCCCGTTGGACGACCAGAACGTGGGACGCTTCGTGCGCATGCTCAACCAGTTCAAGGAGCGCACGCAGTTCATCGTCATCACGCACAATCCCCGGACGACCACCGAAGCCGCCGACGCGGTGTACGGCGTCACGATGCAGGAACCGGGCGTGTCGTCCTTCGTGAGCGTCCGCCTGCGCGGCGGACAGCTGGAGACGGCGGAGGAAGCCGCGGTCGGGGCGTGAGCTCCGTTAGGCACTGAGCGGCGCCGACGCCTCGTGCGCCTGACCACCGTCGGCACCGGAACCGCCGCACCGTCGCCCACCCGCGTCAACGCGGGCCACCTCGTGGAGGTGGGTGACGTGCATCTGCTGTTGGACTGCGGCAGCGGCGTCGCGCACCGACTGGCGTCGATCGGCGCCGACTGGATGCGCATCACGCACGTGGCGCTCACGCACTTTCACGCCGATCACGTGCTCGACCTGCCGACGCTGCTCGTGGCGTGGCGCTACGGCGCGCTGCCGCCGCGGTCCAAGCCGCTCGAGATCGTTGGTCCGGTCGGCACCATCAAATTGATGGAGACGCTCGCAACGATATTCGGCGATCCCGTGGGTCGCCCGGATTTCCCGGTGCAGGTGCGCGAGATGCCGCCGGAAGGCGTGCTCGATCTCGGCAACGGCGTGCAATTGGAGTCGAGACCGGTTCCCCATACGGCGGAAAGCATCGCATATTGTGTGAGAGGCGGCGGCAGGCGTCTCGTCTACACCGGCGACACGGGCTCCGACGAAGGCCTCGCTGATTGGGCCCGCGGGTGCGACGTCCTGTTGGCCGAGTGCTCACTTCCGGACGACATGGCGATCGCGTCGCACCTCACGCCGTCACGCTGCGCCGACCTCGCGGCGGTTGCCGAGCCCGCGCGGTTGGTGCTCACGCATTTCTATCCACCCGTCGAAGACGTGGATGTGCGCGCCATTGTCGGGGCGCGCTACGCCGGGCCTGTCGTGTTGGCGTCGGACGGTTGGACCATCGACATTGAGGACATCTGAATGTTGGTCGTGATGAAGCACGGGGCGTCACAGAGCGAAATCGACTCGGTCGTGGCGGTGATCGAGGAAATGGGATACGAAGCGCGTCCCATGCCCGGCGCCCAACGCACGGCGGTGGGTCTCGTGGGCAACGATGGACGCGTGGATGCGTCGCGCATCGAGGCGTTGTCGGGCGTCGCACAAGTCATTCACGTCACGCAGCCGTACAAGCAAGTCTCGCGCGAATGGCGGCCGGACAACACGATCGTCACCATCGCGCCCGGCGTCTCCGTGGGTGGCAACGATGTGATCGTGATCGCGGGTCCGTGTTCCGTGGAGTCGGAAGACCAGATCGTGACCGCGGCCCGTCAGGTGCGCGCCGCGGGCGGCACGTGTCTCCGCGGCGGCGCCTTCAAGCCGCGCAGCTCCCCGTACTCCTTCCAAGGACTCGGCCTGCGCGGTCTCGAGTTGCTGGCGCTGGCGCGCAAGGAAACCGGACTCGCCATCGTGACCGAAGCGATGGACGAAGAGGGCGCGGAGCTCGTGGCCGAATACGGCGACTGCATCCAGATCGGCGCGCGCAACATGCAGAATTATTCGCTGCTCCGCTTCGTTGGGCGGCTCAACAAACCGGTGCTGCTCAAGCGCGGACTCGCGGCGACGATCGGGGAGCTGCTCCTGAGCGCGGAATACGTGCTCGCCGCCGGCAATCCGAACGTGATTCTGTGCGAGCGCGGCGTGCGCACGTTCGACACGGTGACGCGGAACATGCTGGACCTCACCGCGATCCCGATCGTACAGGGGTTGTCGCACCTGCCGATCATCGCCGACCCGAGCCACGGCACGGGCATTCGCGACAAGGTGATCCCCATGGCGCGCGCCGCGGTGGCGGCAGGGGCACACGGCATTCTCGTGGAAGTGCACCCGAATCCGGAACGCGCATTGTCCGACGGCGCGCAATCGCTCTATCCCGATCAGTTTGCGCAATTGGTGCGCGAGTTGCGTTCGATCGCGGGCGCGATTGGGCGGCGCCTCGCGCCGGCACCCGAGCGGAGCACGGAGCCGGCACACGTGTAGTAAGAAAACGGGGAAGCGCGGCGCTGAGGGAAGTGCTGCGCTGGGGGAAGCGGCGGCTGGCGCCGCCTGGGGGAACGGGGGCAGGGTGACACAGACACTCCTCGGCCATTCAGTCGTTGGCCTAACACCGGACGCACCATGCGCGTGGTTTCGACTCTCGTTAGTCTCGTCATTGTTGGCACGGCATTGTTGCACGCGCAGCAGTCGGTCGTGCAGCACGCGGAGCGCGTGTACGCGAACATCAAGACGCTGCGGGCGTCGTTCACGCAGACAGTCGCGAATCCGCTCACCGGCTCGGACGTGACATCGCACGGGGAGCTGCAGCAGCGGATCCCCGGCGACGTGTCGGTGCGATTCACCGATCCGGCCGGCGATCGGATCGTGGCGAACGGCAAAGTGGTGTGGGTGTACCTGCCGAGCACGAATCCGGGTCAGGTGATGCGCACGAATCTCGACAGCGGCGGGGTGGCGGTGCCCGATGTCGCGACGTGGTTCCTCCACTCACCCGAGACGCGCTACACGATGACCAACGCCGGCTCGGCCACCGTGGATGGCCACGTGGCGACGGCGGTGACGCTGGTGCCGAAGGACCCATCGCTCCCCTTCTCGAAAGCGACGATCTGGGTGGACGACGACGACGCGCTGATCCGCCAGGTGGAGACGATCGACACGCAGGGCCTCAAGCGCCGTATCCTGCTGACGCGCCTCGTGCCTAACGCAACGCTCGACAAGGACGCGTTTGTGTTCAAGGTGCCGAAGGGGGCGAAGGTGTATGGCAGCGGGGAAGCGGGCGCTGGCGCGCCCTGAGGGAAGCGCTGGCGCTTCCCCCAGCGTCAGCGCTTCCCTCTTCCCTCCTGGCGTCCGGCCTCTCGTTGCACAAGCTCCGTCATCACCCGATAGACTTCCTGCGCCAACGGGTCGCCCGCGAGCGCGGCCAGATTGGCGCGGATGGTGTCGGCGTCGCCGCGCACGGCCGGTCCCGTGATCGACTCGGACGCGGGCAGCGCGCGGGCGTTCTCGGCGGCGGCGGACCAGAGCGGCAGCAACGCACGGCGTGCGAGCTCGGCCGGGACGCCGGCTTGGGTCATCACGCGTTCGCCTAACGCAAGCAGGGCGGGCGGGAAGTTGGACACCAGTACGGCGGCGGCGTGGTACGCCGGTTTGCTCCCGGCGGGGATGTCGAGCGTGTGCGCGCCTAACGCAGCGGCCAGCGCGCGGCCGCGGGCGCGCGCGGCGGCGTCGCCGTCGAGGCCGATGTAGCTGCCGCGGAGGAGCGCCGGAGCGCGCGACGGGTCGGCGAGCGGGACCAACGGGTGAAACGTGCCGGCCGGATGCCCGGCGGACCGGAGTACCGCGAGCGATGCGGGATCGGCGCTGCCGCTGGCGTGCAGGATCACCGCCTCGGCGCCGAGCGCGGCGCCCGCCAACTCATCCAGCGCGGCATCCAGTTGGGCATCGCGCACGGTCACCAGCACCGTGGTCGCGCCGCCGAGCGATGGCGGCAGCGGGCCGATCGTGATGGCCTCGCCGGCATCGCCCGGGTGGCGGCCGTGCACACCGACCACGTCGACGCCCGCGTCGCGGAACGCGCGCGCCAGACCGCGGCCGGCCCGGCCCGCGCCGAGCACGAACACGCGCTCGCTCACGGTTTGGGCGTCGCGACCCCTCGCGTGGCGCTGCGCGCCGCGGCCTCCATGAGCAGGTCGTGCTCCGAGTGCGCGCGGCTCGCGAGATCGAGCGCGGCGGACACGACCGCGTCGCGCGACATCGACCGGCGGAACGCCGCATTGGGCCCGAACACGAAGCCGGCGATCTCGCCGCCTAACAGTTGATCGATCTGCGGCGCGGCGGCGATGAAGTGCGCGCGGTCGAGCGCGATGTGCTTGGACTGGACCGCGGTCCAGAGCGCCTCGCGCATCGCCGGTGTCACCGTGAAGTCGGGCGATGTCACCTGGTGCGCGGCCTTCACGGCCAGCGCGGACTCGGTGAGCGCATCGCGGAATTGCTGGACGCCGGCGCCTAACTGCTCCTGGAAGGCGAGCAGCGCGTTCACCGTGTCGGCCGCCACGATCACATTGGGCGCGATGCCCCCGCCGCCGTACACCGTGCGGCCGGCGTCGGTGCGGTACACGGCGCGGGTCGTGTCGGGATGCGCGATGGCGCTGTCGCCGTCGCTCTCGTCCGACGCCGTGTCGGTGTGCAGCTTCTGGATGCTGCGCCCCGAGGGCGTGAACCAGCGGGCGGTGGTGAGCTTGAGCGCGCCCGCGTCGTCGCCTAACGAGAACACCGATTGCGCCACCCCTTTGCCGTACGTCGGCGACCCGACGATCAGCCCCCGGTCGTGGTCCTGCAGCGCGCCGGCGACGATCTCGGCCGCGCTCGCGGTGTGGCCGTCCACCAGCACGATCACCGACAGGTCCGGCCACAGCTGCGCCACGCGGTTGCTGATGTCGTGCGTCGCGCCCGGGGTCCGGCCGCGCATGTCGACGATGTCCTGCCCCCGCGCGAGAAACATGCTCGACACCCCGACGCCCTGCTCGAGCAGGCCGCCCGGATTGCCGCGCAGGTCGAGCACCAGCGTCTGCATTCCGCGGCGGCGCAGCGCGCCGATGGCGTTGCGGAGCTCATCGTCCGACGAATCGCTGAAGATCGCCAGGCCGACGTACCCGACGTGGTCGGACAGCATCAGCGGATGCCGCACCGACGCCACGTGAATGTCGCGCCTAACGATACGGAACGGCAACCGCTCGGCCACGCCCGAGCGCTCGACGGCGAGCGACACCGCGGTCCCCGGCGTGCCGCGCAGCGCGCGACTCGCCCGATCCAGGTTCCACCCGCTGGTCGACTGCCCGTCGATCGTCACGACGCGGTCGCCGGCCTGGATCCCCGCCTTCTCGGCCGGCGAGCCGGGCACGGGCGCCATCACCATGAGCCACCCGTCGCGCACGTCCACCTGCACGCCTAACCCAACGTAGGAGCCGGACGTGGTCTCGTTGAGCGAATGGAGCTGGTCGGGCGGCAGGAACGCCGAGTACGGATCCTGGAGTCCGTCCACCATGCCGGCGGCCGCCTTCACGAAGAGCGTCTGCTCGGGAATGGAATCCACGAAGCTCGCGGCCACGCGCGCCAGCACGTGATCGAAGAGCGCCGAGCCGCTCACCGGAGTGGCCTCGGCGCTGAAGCCGCGCTGGAGGAACCAGCCGCCGGTGATCAACGCGACGGTGAACACCGCCAGGGCGACGGCGCCGCGGGAGCGATTCATCGGCCGCCCCGGGCCGGCGCCGCCGGCGCGTCCGCCAGGTCCGGCCAGCGCTCGCCTAACGCAGCGCGGACGCGCGCGAACACCGCCTCGGCATCGCCGTCGCCGTTGATGGACGCCACCGGCCCCGCCTCGGCGTGCGCGGCCTGCCAGTTCGGCGACAGGAACATCGCGAATGCCCGCTCGACGCGCGCGTGGAAGGCATTGCCCGCGCGCTCGATGCGGTCCGGCGCGCCCCGCGCCGCGGCACGCGCCACGCGCTCGCGCGTGGGCACGGCGAAGAGCAGCGTCACGTCCGGCGACACGCCCGCCGTCGCGAGCGCGTTCGCCGAGCGCACGTCCGCTTCGGGCAAACCGCGTCCGGCCACCTGGTAGGCGTACGTGGAGAGAAAGTACCGGTCGGCGAGCACCAGCGTGCCGCGCTCCAGCGCCGGCGCGACCACCTGCGCGACTAACGCAGCGCGCGAGGCCATGAACAACAGCGCTTCGGCGCGCGGGTCGAGGCCGCCCGGCGTGTCGAGCAGCAGCCGCCTCGCCTCGTCGCCTAACGCAGTGCCGCCCGGCTCGCGCACGCGGACGTGGTCGATGCCGCGCGCGGCCAGCCACGCCGCCAGGAGACCGAGTTGCGTGGTCTTCCCCGCCCCTTCGGGCCCCTCGAAGACGATCAGACGGCCGCGCGACACCGTCACCCCAGCGTGATGATCGGACTCGCCGCGCCCTTCTTGATCCCGTCCAAAATCCACTCGTTCACGCGCAGCATGGTTTTGTCGAAGTTCTCCTGCGCCGCCACCATCCGCTGGTAAATCGGATTCACCTGCACCTGCTCCAGCAGCTGGTCGAGCTGGCTCTCCATTTCCTGCGTGGGGCTCGCGCCGCTCTCGATCATGCGTTGGGCGTCCATCCGCAACTGCTCCATTTGTCGCAGCAGCGCGACGGCCTCGCGGTCCTCGCCCAGGGCATTGTTCGCTCGCCGCACCGCCTGGTACTCGGGCGTCTGCCCGATGAGCCGACCCAGTTCCTTTGCCTTGTCTTCGAGCACGTCACCCGTCCTGTCGTGTCGCCGTGAGCACGCGATCGCGACCCGTGAGGTCGGGCCGGACGCGAACGTCGTGGTAGCACCCCTGGGCGCGCAGCAGCTCGGCGCATGCCGCCCCACGACGGCAATCTATCTCCATCGCCAGGAGACCGCCGGGCTCGAGAACGTGAGCCGCCTCGCGCGCCAACGCCGCGATCACCGCCATGCCCTCGCCGGCGGCGTAGAGCGCCGTCGGCGGCTCCCAGTCTCGCACGGAGGGCGGCAACTCGCGCATCTCGCGATACGCGATGTACGGCGGATTCGACACCACCACCCGCGCCGACTCGCCCCACACCGGAGCGAGCACCGACCCGTGCCGCACCTCCACGGGCGCGTGCAACACACCGGCCAGCCGCTCCACGTTGGCCCTGGCGACCCGCACCGCGCCGGCCGAGACGTCGGTGCCAATCACGCGCGCGAACGGGCCCTCGTTGGCCAGTGCGAGCGCGATGGCGCCCGACCCGGTGCCGACGTCGATCGCCACGCCGCCGGCGCGCCGCGGGTCCGCGGCCACCCACTCGAGGACAATGTCCACGAGCACCTCGGTCTCCTGCCGCGGGATCAACACGCGGTCATCGATGTCCAGCGTGAGGTGGCGAAACGCCGCGCGTCCCACCGCATAGGCAAAGGGCGCCCCGCGCGAGCGCCGCGCCGCGGCATCGCGCGCGCCTGCCAGCACGTGTGACGCGAGCTCCACTCCGGGATGCAGCGACGGCCAGAACCGCGCCTGGCCGGCGACCGCGGCGATGATGTCGCGGGCCTCGGCGTCCGCGTCGGCGACGCCGGCCGCGCCCAACGCACCGCCTAACGCAAGCCGCAGCGCGCGCACCGTCGTGCCGCCGCCTGTTCCTAACGGAGCGATGGCCGCCGCCGGCGCGCCGGCCGGGCGCGCGTCAGACACCCAGCTGCTCCTCGACATCGGCCAGCATCAGCCGGTCGATCATCTCGTCCAGCGAGCCATCGAGCGTGCGATCCAGCTCGTGCAGCGTGAACCCGATCCGGTGATCGGTCACCCGATTCTGCGGAAAATTGTACGTGCGAATCTTGGCCGACCGGTCGCCGGTGCCCACCTGCGTGCGCCGCATGCGCGCCCGCTCCGCCTCCTGCTCCGCCAATCGCTGATCCAGCAGCCGCGCGCGCAGCACCTCGCAGCGCCTTGAGCTTGTTCTGCAACTGCGACTTCTGATCCTGCTGGCTGACCACGAGCCCCGTCGGGATGTGCGTGATGCGCACGGCGGAATCGGTGGTGTTCACGCTCTGCCCGCCCGGACCCGACGAGCGGAACACGTCGATGCGGATGTCCTTGTCCTCGATCTTCGACGTCCACTTCCTCGGCCTCCGGCAGAACGGCCACCGTGGCCGCCGACGTGTGGATGCGCCCCGAGCTCTCCGTGACGGGCACGCGCTGCACGCGGTGCACGCCGCGACTCCCAGCGCAGCCGCCGTACGCGCCCTCGCCCTGCGACCTTGAAGATCGACTTCCTTGACGCCGCCGAACGTGCCATCGGAAAGCGCGATCGGTTCCACGCGCCATCCCTGCCGCTCGCAAGTAGCGCGTGTACATGCGATAGAGGTCGGCGGCGAACAGCGCGGCTTCGTCGCCGCCCGTGCCGGCGCGAATCTCGACGATGGCCGGCCGGTCGTGCGAGCGGGTCGCGCGGGAGGAGCAGCGGCTTGAGCGCTTCCTCGAGCGTCGCGATCTGCGCGCCGTGCACGCTGCTCCTCGGCGCGCGCTTCGGCGGCGAGCTCGGGGTCGTCCGCCGACGACGCTCGTGCGCCTGAGCGAGGTCGTCCTCGTTCTTCCTGAGACGGGCGGCCATCTCGACCACCGGCGCCAGCCGACTGTGCTCACGGCCGAGGTCGGCAAGCCGCCTCGGGTCACGCACGGTGGCCGGGCTGGCAAGCTCGCGCTCCACTTCTTCGGCGCGAGTGATGGCATCGTGCAAACGATCGCGGAGGCTCAGTGCTCCCTGCCGTACTTCTGCCCGGCCCGCGAACGTGCGCGGCCGAGTCCGGGTTTCGTGAAAGGCTGGACATGGGACAGCACTGAAACATATCGTGGGCCAATCCGATAGGACAACCCGACCGCTGTACCGCTGCTTCCAATGGCGTTCCCACGCCACGCCCCACCCCAATGCGGAGCGATTCTCCCGTGGCCCTCACGATCACCAATCTGTCCAAGACGTATCCCAACGGCGTGCGCGCGCTCAAGAACGTGTCGCTCACCGTGGGCAACGGCATGTTCGGCCTCCTGGGGCCTAACGGCGCCGGCAAGAGCTCCCTCATGCGCACCGTCGCCACGCTCCAGGATCCCGATTCCGGCGCCATCGAGCTCGATGGCATCGACGTCCTCAAGCAGAAGAACGATGTGCGCAAAGTCCTGGGCTACCTGCCGCAGGAGTTCGGCGTGTACCCCAAGATGTCGGCGATCGACATGCTCACCATCTCGCGATTCTCAAGGGCGTCACGGGCGCCGGCGAGCGCAAGACGATGGTCGACGCGCTGCTGCAGCAGACCAACCTGTGGGACGTGCGCAAGAAAGCGCTGTCCACGTATTCCGGCGGCATGAAGCAACGCTTCGGCATCGCGCAGGCGCTGCTCGCCAATCCGCGCCTGATCATCGTCGACGAGCCTACCGCCGGCCTCGACCCGGCCGAGCGCAATCGCTTTCTGAACCTGCTGTCGTCCATTGGACGCGACGTCACCGTCATCCTCTCGACGCACATCGTGGACGACGTGCGTCGAGCTGTGCCCGCGCATGGCGATCATCGCGTCAGGGCGAGGTGCTGCTCGAGGGCGCGCCCAGCGAATGCCTCGCCGCGCTGCACGGCCAGATCTGGTCGCACGTGTTGACGCAGCGAGGACGAACTGCAGGCGATCGAAGCGGAGCTCAAGGTGGTGAGCAGCCACCTCGTGGGCGGCCAACACGAGATCCGCGTGTTCTCGCCTAACCTCGCCGGGCGCCGGCTTCCGGCCGTGCCCACCGAGCTCGAGGACGTGTATTTCCTGACCGTCGCTCGCCACACCGTCAACTGACCACCGACCGAGCGACGCGACCATGAGAATGTTCCTGGAGTTTTTCTCGTTCGAGCTCCAGTTCCGCGCGAAGAGCATCTCCACCTACGTCTACTTTCTGCTCGTGGCTGGCGTTCGGCTTCTTCTGCACGGGATCGGAGAGCTTCGGACCGGTCGGATTCACCAATGGCAAGGTGCTGCTCAACGGGCCGTACGCGTTGGCATACAACCAGCTCGCGGCCGGGCTCTTCGGGGTGATCATCATCGCCGGCCATCTTCGGCACGTCGATCCTGCGCGACTTCCAGCGCGACACGTACCAGATGCTGTTCACCAAGCCGATCTCGAAGTTCGCCTATTTAGGCGGCCGTTGGGCGGCTCGTTCGTGGCTGCGCGTGCTGGTGTTCGCCGGCGTGTCGGTCGGGCATGTGGCTCGGCACGTTCGCGCCGTGGGCGGACCATGCCCGGATCGCGCCGAACCACCTGTGGTGGTACCTGCAGCCATTCCTGTCGTTCATCGTCGTGCAGATCTTCTTTCTCGGCTCGCTGTTTTTCGCCGTGGCGGCGCTGACGCCGCAAGCTGTTGGTCGTGTATTTGCAAGGCGTGGCGCTGTTCATGGTGTACATCATCGGCCTCACCGTGTTCTCGGCGACGCGGTCGCTGGAACACTTCTGGTCCGGCATTCTCGATCCTGTCGGGTTCTGCTGTTCGACAACATCACGCGCTATTGGACCGTGGTCGAGCGGAACACGCTGCTCCTGCCGTGGGGATTTCTCCGGCAACTCGCCGGGCGTGTTTCTGTACAACCGCTTGCTCTGGACCGCTCGTCGGCTGCGTGTCGCTAGGCGTGGCTGTGGCGCCTGTTCCCGATGTCGGTAGAGGCGCTGACGGCGCAGCTCGCAGGGCAAGCGCGCCGCAAAAGCGCGGCTGGCAGGACGCCGAAGAGCCGCGCCCGATCCGGATCGCTGGTGGCGGCGCGCCTGCCCCGCGTGCAGTCAGGTGTTCGGAAGCGGCACCACCCTCGCGCAGTACCTCGCGCTCACGCGGATGCGCGATGCGCACGATCACCCGCGAGGTGCCGTTCTGGGCCATCGTCGGCCTGCTCATCGTGTTCGCGATCAACAACGGGCACTTCGCCGGCAACGTGGGCGACCAGAACGTCTGGCCGGTGACGTATCTGATGGTGCAGGCGGTGGAAGGCTCCGCGACCCTGTTCTTCTACATCGTCGCCGCGCTGTACGCGGGCGAGCTGATCTGGCGCGAGCGCGACAACCACTTCGACGGGATCCACGATGCGCTGCCGATGAACGAGCCACCACGGACTGGCTGTCCAAGTTGACGGCCATCGCGGTCATCGAGCTGGTCCTGCTCACGGTGACGATGCTGGTGGGCATGCTGATGCAGACCTTCGCCGGCTACTACCACTACGAGGTGCTGCAGTACGTCAAGGAGCTGTACGTCATCACGTTCCCGCAGCTGATGGGCTTCGCGCTGCTGGCCATGTTCGTGCAGACCATGGTGTCGAACAAGTTCATCGGCCACGGGATCGTGATCGGCGATCTTCGTGCTGCAGCCCGATCCTGTTCAACTTCGGCTGGGAAAACTACGCTGTATCTGCCCGGCGCATATCCGGCGTACACCTACTCCGATATGAATGGCTACGGCCACTTCGTGCCCGGTGTTCTGGGCGATGACCTATTGGATCGCGATCTTCGCGTTCCTGGGGGTCGTCTCCATCGCGTTTACGCGGCGCGGAGCGGAAGAGTCGCGGCGCCGCGCGTATCGCCTGGCGCTGGCGCGGGCGCCGCGCCTGGCGCCGGCCGGCATCGCTCTGCCTGCTCGTCGCGTTCGGCGCGGGCAGCTGGTACTACTACAACGCGCACGTGCTCAATGAATACCTCACCGCCGAGGATCGACCGGCGACATTCAGCGCCGACTACGAGCGGGACTTCAAGCAGTACGAATTGCTGCCGCAGCCCAAGATCACGGCGGTCGATGCGGCCATCAATATCTATCCGGACCGCCGGTCGTTCGACGGCACCGGACGGTTCACGCTGCAGAACAAGACCGACGTGCCGATCGCGCAGATGCACCTCACCGATGCGCAGCAGACGGTCTCGAACGTCACGTTCGACCGGCCGTTCCACCTCGTGAGCCGCGCGCCGCGCGATCTCTACTCCATCTACGCGCTGGACCAACCGCTCGCGCCCGGCGACGTCGTGACGATGACGTTCCGCGTGTCGTGGACCACGCACGGCTTCCGCGACGGGAACGAGCTCGCGCAGTATTCGCCTACAACGGCACGTTCTTCGACGTGGGCGTTCTTCCCCACGATCGGCTACGACCGGAACCTCGAGATCGACGACCCGCGCCGCCGGCGCGAGGAGCACCTCGGTCCGCTAGTCGAGTTGGCCGGCGCGCACGATCCGTGTACGCGCAGCGCAACCTGTTCACGCCCAAGTCGGACTGGATCACGTATCACACGGTGGTGAGCACGTCGGGCGACCAGATCGCCATCGCGCCGGGCTACCTGCAGCGCCAATGGGAGCAGCACGGGCGGCGGTACTTCGAGTACAGCATGGGCTCGCACGCACATCCTGAACTTCTACGCCTACCTGTCGGGCAAGCTATGCAGTGCGCAAGGAAGTCTACACGGATGCGACGGGCGTCGATCCGGTGAACCTCGAGGTCTATTACGATCCGGCACATGCGTACGACGTCGACGACATGCTCGCCAGCGCGCGCGCCGGTCTCGACTACTACCAGTCGCACTTCAGTCCGTATCAGTTCACGCAATTCCGGATCATGGAGTTTCCGCGCTATCGGACGTTCGCGCAGTCGTTCGCCAACACAGTGCCGTTCTCGGAAGGCATCGGCTTCATCACACGCGTCAAGAAACCCACCGACGTCGATCTCACGTACTTCGTGACCGCGCACGAGCTCGGCCACCAATGGTGGGGCCACCAGCTGATCGGCGGCCAGGTGGAAGGCTCGAACATGATGTCGGAGACGCTGGCCCAGTACTCCGCGTACATGGTGATGCAGCACAAGTACGGCAAGGATTACATGCACCGCGTGCTGCAAGTCACTTCCTGGACCAGTATCTGCGCGGACGCACCGGCGAAGTTCGGCACGAGCCGCCGCTGGCGGTGGTGCAGAGCGAGGCCTACGTCTGGTACCAGAAGGGCGGGCAGATCATGTACACGCTGGCCGACTATATCGGCGAGGACAAGGTCGATCTGGCGCTGCACAACTTTCTCGATGCAGTACCGCTACGCCAACGCGCACAATCAGGTGGACGCCGCCGACTCCGCGCACGGCGCCGGCTTGGCCGAAACGCGCTACCCGGACACGCGCCTGTTGGTGGACGCGCTCCGGGCGCAGACGCCGCCGGAGCTGCAATATCTGATCGACGACGGGTTCAACCGCATCGTGCTCTACGACAACAAGACGATCTCGGCGACGTCGAAGCAGTTGCCTGACGGAAAATACCAGGTGACGCTGGACGTACAGGCGCGCAAGGTGCAGGCCGACGGCAACGGCGTCGAGTCGCCGATGCCGCTCGACTGACTACATCGAGATCGGCGTGTTCACGGGGAAGAACGACGAGGAGAAGCCGCTCTACATGGAGAAGCAGAAGTTCACCCAGGAGCGGTCCACGACTTCACGATCGTGGTGGATCAGAAGCCCACGCGCGCGGGCATCGATCCATACAACAAGCTCATCGACCGGATCGCCGACGATAACATGATCGACGTGACGTCGCACTGAGCCCACGGAAGGCCCGGATGTGAAACCGCCCGCACGGTGTTCGTGCGGGCGGTGCTTTTTGCTAGGCGGCTCTGCTTCCTACTGCGCGGCTGTGTCGCCTCGGCCGTACTTCTGCCGGAAGCGTTCGACGCGGCCCGCCGTGTCGACCAGCTTCTGTTTGCCGGTGAAGAACGGATGGCAGTTGGAGCAGATGTCGGTATGGATCTCGTCGCGCGTGGACCGGGTGGTGAACGTGTTGCCACACGCACACCTGACGGTCGCGGTCGCGTAGACGGGGTGAATGTCTTTCTTCATCGGGGTCCTCGGACGCTCAGTGTTAGCCGATAAAGCTATCCGCCCGTAGAACGCCGGACAAGCTGGACGGTGAGCGGAAGTGGGTCAGGCTCACTGACCCACCACCCTACGCGCGCGCGCGCCTGCCCGAAGTGGCCTTGGGTCGGCGCCGGGGACTGCGCTCACGGACGGCGGTTGCACGTGGGGCTGTGTCGGGAACCACGACGAACCCTTCGCGCATCGCCGCTTCGCGAAGCCGCGTGTCGAGGCACACGAACGAGAGGTTGGACGGCGTGCCGTCGCAGGCGACGAGCGCCGCGGCCAACTGCACGGCATCGGCCGCGCGGAGCGAGTGAACGCCAACAACTCGCTCAGCGTTGGTCCGCAGCACCTCGTCCGGCTGGATCTCCGTCCATTCTTCGAGGAGAGTAACTAGGCGGCGACGGGCCGCCGCTATCTCCGTCGAAGCCAGGCGTTGCGCTCTTGCGTACCGGACAATGGCCGAGGCGCACTCAATGCGAGTGCCCCACCAACACACCATAGTCGGGTCGCTCCCCAGTACCTCGCGCAGCCTGGCGCTCGATACCTCGGCAATGAGCAGTGGCACGACCCCCGACGCGTCCCAGTACTTCACCAGCCTTCCTCACGATCTGCGAGAAGTGCGTCGAGAATGCTCGTGCCAGGACGAGCTTTCGGCGCCGGCGGCAGCGCGTCATACCGTTCGAGTGTCAGCGACCGTTTTGGCGCCGTTGCCAGACCGCGCTCCACCAGCGACCGCATGTGCGCATCCAAGTCCACGTGCGCCACGGGCTCGAGGCGCGCGACCGGCGTGCCACGGTCGGTGATGATGACCGTCTGGCCGTTCCGCACGCGCTCCAGCAGCGCGCTCAAGTGTGCCTTGGCGAAAGAAATGGAGGCCGTTTTCATAAGTGACCAATCTAGTCATTTCAAAATGACCTATCAAGTCTCTTGAAACCGCGGTCACCGATACGCCACATGTGACGCGCGCGCGCGCCAGGGACGCCTTGCGAAAGCCAGGTGCGCGCGTGCAATTGCATGTCAGGTCACCCGTGCAGCGGCTACCGATCCTCGAGAAGGTGAACCGATGGACCTGAAATCCGGCGCCCGCGAACGATTCGCTCGCAGCCAACGCGACATCCTCGCCCTGAGCCACCGCATCCACGCGCACCCCGAGTTAGGCTTCGAGGAAGAACGCGCCTGCGCATGGCTCGAGGAGCTGCTCGCCGACGCCGGATTCACCGTCACGCACGGTGTGTGCGACCTCCCCACTGCCTTCGTCGCCCGCGCCGGCTCCGGTCCGCTCCACGTCGGCATCTGCGCCGAGTACGATTCCCTGCCCGGCATCGGCCACGCGTGCGGCCACAACATGATTGCCGCCATGGCGGCCGGCGCAGCCATCGCCGCGGCCGCCGTGGCCGACGACGCGGGCCTCACCGTCACCGTGTTAGGCACACCGGCCGAAGAAGTGGGGGACGCCAGCGGCAAGATCCTCATGCTCGAGCGCGGCGCGTTCGAGGGACTCCACGCCGCGATGATGCTCCACCCGGCGCCGGTCGAGCTCCTCGAAGCGCACATCATCGCCGCGTCGATGTTCGAGGTGCACTACACGGGCAAGCCGGCCCACGCCGCGGCCTTCCCCGAGCTCGGCATCAACGCCGCCGATGCGCTCACCGTCGCCCAGACGTCCATCGGGCTCTTGCGCCAACACCTCAAGCAGACCGACCGCGTCCACGGCATCGTGACCCACGGCGGCGATGCGCCTAACGTCGTGCCGGCGCACACGGCCGCGCGCTACATCGTGCGCGCCGAAAATCTCGAGGAGCTGCGCGACGTACGGGGCAAGGTCTATCGCTGCTTCGAGGCCGGCGCCCTCGCCACCGGCGCCACGCTCGAGATCACGGGCGGCACCAAGCCCTACGCGGATCTCCGCCCCGATCACACGATGAGCGCGGTCTATCAGCGCAACGCCGAGGCGCTCGGCCGACGTTTCCCCGATCTCGGACCGCTCGCGCAACGCATGGCCGCGTCCACCGACATGGGCAACGTCTCATACGCGCTGCCGACGATTCATCCCATGATCGGCATCGACTCCATGCCGGCGGTGAATCACCAGCCCGAGTTCGCCGCGCACTGCGTGACGCCGGTCGCGGACAAGGCCGTGGTGGAAGGCTCGCTCGCGATGGCGTGGACGGCGATCGATCTCGCGCAAGACCCGGACGCGCGGCGTCATTTCTTTTGACATGCCCCGTGGCCGTCAATAACTTGGCGGCATCTCCGAACGTCATCTGCTCGTCTCGCACACGCTCCATGCATCTTTCTCGTTCTCTCGTTTTCTGCGCGCTTCTGTGTGCCTGCGCCGGCGGTCCGGCGCTCTCGCGCCTGGCGCCCTCGTCTGCCGATCGCGACGTCGATCAGGCCAAACGCGTGTATGACGCGCAACCCTCTCCCGACGCGCAGCTCCAGTTGGGCGAAGCCCAGGTGCGGGCCGGCCAGGACACGGCCGCGCGTGGCACGCTCCGCTCGCTGCTCGCCCGCCCGGGGGACATCGCCGATCGCGCCAACCTGTACGACGCGGCCGCGGCCGACCAACTGGGCGATCTGGTCGCGGCACACCGCGGATACACGCGATGGCTCGCGCATCACGACGACGGCGCCGTCCGCGCCCGGTTGGGCGACGTGGTGCGGCGCGAAGCCGACGCGGCAGCCAGAGCCGCGATCGCATCCGAGCGCTCGCTCGCGGCAACGAGTTTGCCGGAGCACAGCGTGGGCGTGGCGCCGCTCGTCGTCGTGGGCGGTGACTCGACGGTCGCGTCGTTAGGCTACGGCCTGGCCGACCTCCTCATCACCGACCTCTCGCGCAGCTCGCACCTGCAAGTGGTCGACCGCGAGCACACCGACGCGCTGCTCCAGGAGCTGCGCCTCGGCGCGTCGGGCCGCGTGGACAGCGCGACCGCACCGCGGGTGGGCAAGTTGATTGGCGCGCGGCGGCTGGTGAACGGCGCCGTGGACGTGACGCCCGGCGGCAAGCTCACGGTGAGCACGCGCGTCGCCGATGCAGCGCGCGGGGCGCTCGTCGGACAGGCGGTGACCGAGCACACGTCGCTCGACGACATCCTCGACTCCGAGAAATCGCTCGCCTTTGGCCTCTTCACTCAGTTGGGCGTGACGCTCACGCCGGCCGAGCGCGCCGCGGTCGAGCAGCGCCCAACGCGATACATCTCGGCGTTCCTGGCGTACAGCCAGGGCGCACGCGCCGAAGCGTTGGGCGACTACCGCAGCGCGCACGCGTACTACGCCCGCGCGGTGATGATCGACCCCGGTTTCTCGGCGGCCGCGTCGCGGATGCAGGCGGTGTCGGTGTCGAGCGCGCAGCAGTCGACCGGGACCGCCGGCGCCATGGCCGCGATACCCGGGCCGCCGGGCGCGGTGGTCGACGCGCTCAACCCCAGTCCGGCCGGATCGCTCGGCTCGTTCCGCGACCGGGGCGACGCGACGCTCCGCGCGACGACCGAATCCAAGATTCCCGGGTCGATCACCATTCCGGTGGTCGTCCCATGACGCGCCGCACGAGACCCGGCGCGCGCGCCGCCGTCGTCGCCGCGGCGCTGCTCGCCACGGTGCCGCTGGCCGCCCGGGCGCAGGATCCGTTAGGCGGCGTGTTGGGCGCCCAAACGGGCGTGACGTTCGAGCAATGGCACTTCGGCTGCTGCACCGACGCCACGAGCGGCGCAACGAGCGTCAAGAGCGCGAGCGAGTGGACGGTGCCGATCACGGCGTTCATCCCCGCCGGTCCGGTGGCGTTCGACGTCTATACGGCGTGGATGCACGGCTCGGTGACGCTCCGCGGCGCCGGCGCGCCGGTGCAAACGCTCGACGGAATGACCGACACGTACGTGCGCGGCGCCGTGCACCTGGGCGGCGACGCGCTCCTGGCTACCGTCGGCGTCAACGTGCCGACCGGCAAGTCGACGCTCACGACCGAACAGTTAGGCGTGACCCAGGTCCTCGGCGCTCCGGCGCTGCGGTACCAGACGCCGGTGCTCGGCACCGGGTGGGGCGGAACGGCCGGTCTCGTGTACACGATGCACGCCGGCACGTGGTCGTGGGGATTCGGCACGTCGTACGAATATCGCGGCCAATACGCGCCGGCGCAGGCCCAGGCGTTAGGCCTGGGCTCGGGCGACTTCGATCTGCGGCCGGGCCAGGCCATCCGCGTGTCCGTCGGCACCGATGGCCTCGTTGGACAGAGCGACATGAGCGTGAGCCTCGCGTCGACGTTCTACACCCAGGACCACGTCGCGCTCACCGCGGGCGGCACGCCGCCGGCGCCGATCACGCTGGGCCCGATGTTCACCGGCGAATGGCAGCTGCGTGCGTCGGCCGGCGGCATTCGCGACCTCACGCTGTTCGCGTTCGACCGGTATCGGATGCAGTACTCGCGCGACGGCGCGCGCGTGCCGGGCACCGACGGCAACGAGCTCGAGTTCGGCGCCGGCGGCAGCGTGCCGTTAGGCGCGCGGACCGCGTTCGTGGCCGGCCTGCGCGGCCGCTGGCACACCGGTCTCACCGTCGACACGTCGCTGCCGACGGCCGGCATCGTGGCCGGCGGCGGCGACATTGGGCTGTCGTGGCTCGCGGGACCGTTCGCGCTCCACCCCGCGATCGGCGGCGAGCTGGGACGCCTCGACACCGGGCCGAGCACGATCTCCGTCAACAAGCTCGAGGCCTCGTTCACCATCAGCGCCCGCTGAGTCACCCGACACCCTCCCGTGGACACGTCCGGCTTCCTCGCCTCGGTCCCGCTGCTGAGCGGACTCGAACCCGCCGAGCTCTCCCGCTTCGCCGACATGACGCGCGAGCGGTCGTATCCCAAGGGCAGCGTCATTCTCTTCGAGGATGATCCGGGCGATTCCCTGTTCCTCGTCAAGAACGGACGCGTGAAAGTGGTGCTCATCGGCGAGGACGGCCGCGAGGTGATTTTAGGCATCCTCACGGTGGGCGATCATTTCGGCGAGTTGTCGCTCATCGACGGGCACCCGCGCTCGGCGCACGTGATCGCGATGGACGATGCCCAACTGATCGTGCTCCGCCGCGAAGACTTTCGCCGGCGCGTCGTGGAATCGCCGCAGGTCGCGTGGGCGCTGTTAGTCGAAATCTCGCGGCGCCTGCGGCGGGCCGACGAACAAATCGGCAGCCTGGTGCTGCTCGACGTCGACGGACGCATCGCCCGCCTCTTGATCGACGCCGCCGCCGAGAGCGGCGGCCCAACGATCGAGAAGCGTCTCACGCACCAGACGATCGCGCAGATGATCGGGGCCAGCCGCGAAACGGTGTCGCGCGCCATGCGACAGTTCCAGGATACCGGGCTCATCTCGGTGCAGCGCCGCCAGATCAGCATCGCCAATCGCGCCGGCCTCGAACGCCTGGCGCAGATGCGCGTGTGACGCTCGTCACGCACGGCGCGTGACCGCGGGCCTCTCGCCCCGGCCGGCGCCGCGCGAGATTGGCGCAACGCCCAACGCATTCCCATGAGCCTCACGCTTCGTTTCTGGGGCACCCGCGGTTCGATCCCGACGCCCGGCGCCGCCACCGTCCGCTACGGCGGCAACACGCCGTGCGTCGAAGTGCGGACCGGCGCCGGCGCGTTGGTCATCCTCGACGCGGGCACCGGGATTCGTCCGTTAGGCAACTGTCTCGTGGAGCAGGCGCACGGCGCGCGCATCGCCGGCGACATCTTCCTCACCCACGCGCACTGGGACCACATCCAGGGATTGCCGTTTTTCAGCCCGATTTTCCGCCGGGGCAACCACTTCCGCATCTGGAGCGCCGCCACGGATGCCCAGCACGTCGCGCACGCGGTGCGCGAGCAGATGTCGCCGACGGTGTTTCCGGTCACGTTCGACGAGCTCGGGGCCACGGTCGAGTTCCGCGCGCTCGCCGGCGGTCACGCGGATGCCGATTACTCCCTCGACGTCTACTCGGTGCGCCATCCGGGGGGCGCACTCGCCTATCGCATGCGCACGGGAAACTCGCGACGGGCCGGGCTCGTCTACATCTCGGACAACGAGCTGGGCGACGTGGCGGGCTACGATTCGCCGGCCGACTGGCGCGCGCGCCTCGTGGCGTTCGTGCGCGGCGCGACGACGTTGGTCCACGACGCGATGTACACGCGCGAAGAGTACGAGCAACATCGCGGCTGGGGCCATTCGCACTATCACGACGTCATCCAGTTGGCGATCGACGCGGCGGTAGGCCGCGTGGTGCTGTACCATCACAATCCCGAGCGATCGGACGCCGAAATCGATGAGCGCGTGGCCGACTGCCGCGCACTCGTCGCCCAACGCGGCGCGGCGCTCGAGGTGCTCGCGGCGGCAGAAGGACTCACGTTGACGACCTAGGCTCCCGGGAGGGACCATGACGCAGCTCAAGGCCCTGGTGGCGGCGATGGCCGCGCTCGCGGTGGCGATTCCGATTCACGCGCAGGATTCGACGGACGCGCGCCCAACGGTCGCCGTGATGTATTTTACCGACGGCGCCATCGGGAAAGCGCACGACGATCTCGCGCCGCTGTCGGGCGGCATCTCCGACATGATGATCACCGACCTCTCGGCGAATACCAAGATCCGCGTGGTCGAGCGCGACAACCTCAAGAAGCTGATGGACGAACAGAACCTGAGCACCGGCGGCCGCGTGGATCAGGAGACGGCGGTCAAGGTGGGCAAGTTGTTAGGCGTGCATCACATGATCTTCGGCGGGTTCGTCACCGACGGGCGCGGCACGATGCGTCTCAATGCGCGCGCGGTGAACGTCGAGACATCGGCCATCGAGCACGTGGAGACCGTGCAGGGGAAGCAGGACGATCTCATGTCGCTCATCGACCAGTTGGCGACGAAAATGAGCGGCGGGATGAACCTGCCCGACTTGCCGAAGACGGTGCGCGAGGCGAGCGCCGCCGAGGCCAAGCGGGTGCCGTTCGAGACCGCGATGTTGTACTCGCGGGCGTTGGCGGCGAAGGACGCGGGCAACAACGACCAGGCGGTGGAGCTGTTGCAGCGCTCGCTCAAGTCGTTCCCCGACTACGCGCCCGCGCAGCGCGAGCTGGCCAAGATCAACGGGGGGACGTGACCGCGGCCGGCGGGTTCCGTTAGGCAGGGCCCCAGCCGCCGCCGCCGGGCGTCTCGATCTCCACCACATCCCCGGGCGCGAGCTCCACGCGACATTTCGCGGGGAGCTCGCGCCCGTTGAGCATGTTGCGGCCCGCGGCGCCCGCGGCTCCGCCGCGGGCGCCCGGCGGGCCGCGCCGGCGACGCTCCGTGAGCAGCGTCAGCGTGCACGGCTCCAGCACCCGGTAGCGCCGCACCACGCCATCCCCGCCGCGGTGTGTGCCCGCCCCGCCGCTGCCCCGGCGCACGCGATAGGCATCGACGCGGATCGGATAGGCCCACTCGAGCGACTCGATGGGCGTGTTGCGCGTGTTGCTCATCCCGACATGGACCGCGTCCGGCCCCGGGCCCCGGCTCGACGCGCCCTGCCCTCCGCCTAACGTCTCATAGAACGTCCACCCCGCTCCGCCGAACGTCAGGTTGTTCATCGTGCCCTGTCCGCACGCCGGCACGTCGAGTCCGGCGTCGCCTAACGCAGCGAACATGGTATCGGCGATCCGCTGCGACATTTCGACGTTGCCGGCGGCCACCGCGGCCGGCCACTGCGCGTGCACCGCGCTCCCGGCCGGCGCCACGATCTCGACCGCGCGCGCGATGCCGTCGTTGGTGGGCACGTCGTCGTCGAGCAGCGTGCGCAGCACGAACACGGCGGCCGCCCGGGTCACGGCCAATGGACAGTTGACGTTGCCGCGCACCTGCGGCGACGTGCCCGTGAAGTCGAACCGGAGGCGCCCCTCGTGGACGTCCACCGCCACGACGACGGGGATGTCGTCGGCCGACACCCCGTCGCCCTCCAGCGCGTCGCGGGCCTGCCCGCGCCGCGCGCCTAACGCAGCAATGGCGGCCCGCGCCCGCGATGCCGTGTAGTCGAGCAGCGCATCGGCGGCGGCGGCCAACCGCTCCGCGCCGTGGCGGGCCACGAGCGCGCGCCATCCGGCGGCGCCCGCCGCGCACGCCGCCCGTTGGGCGCGCAGGTCGCCGCGCCGCTCTTCGGGCGTGCGCACGTTCGCCAGCACGAGCGTGAGCATCTCGTCGTCCAACTGACCGGCGCGGACGAGATGCACCGGCGGGAGCACCAACCCTTCCTGCACCAGCTCGGTGGCGCCCTGGGGCATGCTGCCCGGACTCATGCCCCCCACGTCGGCGTGGTGCGCGCGCACGGCGGCGTAGCCCGCGATCGCGCCGTTGTCGGCGCCGATCGCTTCGACGAGCGTGAGATCGGGCAGGTGCGATCCGCCGCGGTACGGATCGTTGAGCAGGAACACGTCGCCGGCAACGGGATTGCGATCGCGGACGGCACGCACGCTTTCCGGCATCGCGCCCAGGTGCACCGGGATGTGCGCCGCCTGCGCGATCATCCGGCCGCGCGCATCGAACAGCGCCGCCGACGAGTCGCGTCGCTCGCGAATGTTGGGCGAGAGCGCGCCGCGCACGAGCACGGCGCCCATCTCCTCCGCCACCGCGGCGAAGGCGTGCGCCATCACCTCGAGCTCCAGCAGATCGAAGGCGGTCACGCGTCGCGCTCCAGCATCCATCCGCCAATGCCTAACGCCGTGGCGCGCCACCCCTCGCCGACGAGCAGCGTGGCGTGCGGGAGCGCCAGCACCCTGGGCCCGCGCATCTCGACGCCCGCCCCGCCATCGCCCGCCAGACGGGCATCGCGCGGCTCGCCCAACACCGTGTGCCGCGCGGCGACGATCTCCACCGGGCGATCGAGCACGAAGCCGTAGCGCGCGTCGTGCTCGGCGATGAACCGCGAGGCGAGACCCGAGCCCGGCTCGCCGGGCACGAACGGCACCTCGAGCTCGTGCCCCTGTCCCTCGTAGCGCGCCCGCGCCCACCATTGGCGCTCGGCGGCGCCGAGCCCGGGCGGCGCGAGGCGATCGGCGAGCGCGCGCGTCTCGGCGTCGGTGAGCGAATCGGCCCGCCGCATCACGCTCGCCAACACGTCGCGCCGCTCGGCGGCGATCGCCAGTCCTAACGCAGACAGCACGCCGGCCAAGGGCGGCACCAGCACGCGGCGCATCGCGAGGTGCTCGGCCAGCGCGCACGCGTGGAGCGGGCCGCCGCCCCCGAACGCCACGAGCGTGCAGCGGCGCGGATCGATCCCACGCTCCACGCTCACCCGGCGGAGCGCGCGCGCCATCGCCGCGTCCACGGCGCGCACCATCGCCGCCGCCACGCGTTCGGGCGTGGCGCCGGCGCGCGCCGCCAGGCGCTCGATCGCCGCGCGCGCCAGGTCCGCACGGAGCGCGACGCCGCCGCTCAAGCTCGTCTCGCGCACGTTGCCTAACACGATGTGCGCATCGGTGACCGTGGCCTCGGTGCCGCCGCGGCCGAACGCCGCCGGCCCCGGCATCACGCCGGCGCTGCGCGGACCCACCCGCAGCGCGGCGCCATCGTCCACCCAGCCAATGCTCCCGCCGCCCGCCGACACGGTGTCCACGAGCACGCGCGGCAGCGCGATCGGCACGCCGGCCACGTCGCCGCCCGCATCGACCATCGCCTGGCCGGCGACGATGACGCCGGCGTCGGCACTGGTGCCCCCGATGTCGATGGTGAGCGCCTCCGTCACGCCCGTTAGGCGGGCGACGAACGCGGCGCCCACCACGCCGCCCGCCGGTCCGGACAACGCCAGCGACGCCGCGCCGCGGGCGGTCTCGGCCGCCGGACGCATGCCGCCTGCCGACGTCATCACCGCCAGCGCCGGATAGCCGCGCTCGCCTAACGCAGCGGCGAGCCGCGCCACGTAGCCGGCCACGCGCCGGCCGCAAGTACGCTTCGGCGACCGTCGTCGCCGTGCGCTCGTACTCGCGGATCTCCGGCAGCACGTCGGTGGAGCACACCACGTCCACCCCCGGCGCCAGCCGCGACAGCGCCGCGGCCATCGCCCGCTCGTGCGCCGGATTGCCGTACGCGTGCAGCAGCGACACCGCCACGATCGCCGGCTGCGTGCCTAACGCAGCGCGCGCCGCGGCCTCGGCGCCGGCCGCATCCAGCCGGCGCACGACCCCGTGGGGCTCGATGCGCTCGGGCACCGCGATGCATCGCTCGGCGGGCACGAGCGGGTCGGGATGCTGGCGCGCGAGATCGTAGAGCGACGCGCGCTCCTGGCGCCGCAGGGCGAGCAGGTCGGTCGCACCCTGGGTCGCGCAGAGCGTCACGCGCGCGCCGGTGCGCTCGAGCAGGGTGTTGGTGGCGACGGTGGTGCCGTGCACCAGCCGCGCCACCGCGGCCGGGGATTCGCCTAACGACTCGAGCGCGGCCAGCACGCCGCGGCTCTGGTCGGCGGGGGTGCTCGGCACCTTGCGCGCTGTCACCGCGCCCTCGGCGTCGATCGCGACGAGATCGGTGAAGGTGCCGCCGACGTCGATCCCGACCGACGCGTCGCGCACTAGGTCCGGCGCTTCGCGGCGGCACAGGCCGAGCATGGCCAGCGTCGCCAGAACGCTGATCGCGCCGATCCAGTCGCCCACGTGGTCGAACAGCGTCAGGACGTCCGTCGTCTGGACCTGATACGTGCGCACCGCGGGCACGAACAGCCCGGTCTGCCCGTGCGATCTGCCTAACGGGTCGACGTATTCGGAGATGCCGGTATTCGCATCGCGCACGATGCCGACCCGGTTCTCGATGGCGCGCAACGCCAGGTGCGCCTCGTGCTGGTACACGGCCACGCTCCGCCCGAACCACGCGTCATTCGTGATGTTGACCAGGAACGTCGCGCCATCGCGCCGGTAGAGCCGCGCCCGCTGCAGAAAAATCGACTCGTAGCAGATCAGCACGCCGGCGCGGCCGAATCGGAAGTCGAACGGGCGCGGGGTGCCGCCCCGGCCCATGCCTCCGAAAAACTTGAGACTCGCGAACCAGTTGGGATTCACGAACGGCACGCGCTCGACGATCGGCACCAGGTACGTCTTGTGGTACGTCGGCTGTCCGCCCACGCGGCCCGTCCCGTCGACCACCATCGCCGAGTTGTAATACTCGTAGTGCGTTTGCGTCTGCCACACGACGTCGATGGTCCCGAACAGAATCGGCGTGTGCGACGTGCTGGCGAGCACGTGCATGGTGTCGATCCAGTCGCTGTGCGCCAGGAAGTTGTCGGGCAGCGCCGCCTCCGGCCACAGCATGAGCTGCGCCGGCTGCTGCGCGAAGCCCTGCCGCGAGAGCGATGACAGGATCCCGACGATGTGGCTCTGGTACTGCTGCTGCCACTTCTCATCCTGTGGAATGTTGGGCTGCACCACCGTCACGTCGCCCTGCGCAACGAGTCTGGTGGTGGCGAGCCGCCACCAGCCATACGCGGCCACGCCTAACGCAAGCGCGACGGCCGCGCCGGCGCGCGTCCACAGCCGGCGGCGCTCGCCGCGCACGAGCCACGCGTCCACCAGGAGACCGTTGGTGGCGGCAATCCAGAAGCTGAGACCGCGCACGCCGCTCAGGTCCGCGGCCTGCGCGAGGAGCGGGTGCTTCGCCACCGAGAGGCCGAGCGGGAGCCACGGGAAGCCGATCTGCGGCAAGTAGAGCAGGAAGAGCTCGCTGGCGCACCAGACCAGGGGCAGCAGGATCGCCATCGGCCACTTCGTTAGGCGGCGGACGGCGTACACCGCGCCCAACGTGAAGCCGACGATCGGCCCCAAGCCGAGCAGCGCACCGAGGAAGGCGAGGAACGCCAGATTGGTGTACAGCCGGAGCGCGATCGCGATCCAGTAGAGCGCCACGCCATAGCCGAAAAAGCCGAATACGGTGCCCGTGCGCACCGCCACCCGCCACCCCGCGTCCTGGTCGGCGGCGCGCGCCACGATGATCGCCACCGGCACCAGGCATACGAACGCCGGCACCACGAGCGGTACCGGCGGGAACGCGAGGGCGAACAACAGCGCGCTCGCCAGGGCCGCGCCCACTTCGCGGCGCGTTAGGCGCCAGCGCCGTTCCGTCACAGCCGGACTTCCTTTTGCTCATCGGCCGACTTGTACACCGCCTCGGCCAATCGGTGCAGGACGAGCTGGTCGGTGGGCGCCTCGTACGGCGCCTCGCCTCGCACCATCGCGGCGAAGTGCGCGATCTCGGCGCGATACGATTGGACGAAGGCGCTGTCGCGCGTCGACGCCCCGCGCGGCGAGACATTGGCCGGCGTGCCGTTCAGCTCCTTCACCACGTGCAGCGGCGACAGCCCGGCGCTGCCGCGCGTGGCGAGCGCGTCGAACCACCACCGCGACTCGAGACCGACGTACGACCACGAGACGTCGACGGTGATCGTCATGCCCGACGCGAACTCGATGAACGCGAGCATCGCCTCATCGACCGCCGCCGCGCCGCGCGCACGTTCCATGTGCGCGCTCACGCGCACCGGGTCCGGCAAATCGCCCAGCCACAGGGCGAGGTCGAGCAGCGGGAGACCCAGGTCGATGAAGGCGCCGCCTCCCGATTCGGCGCGGCGGTAGCGCCATCCCTCGCGCGTCTGCCGTTGCTCGTAGTGTCCGGCGCGGATGCCGTTGAGCTTGCCTAACTCGCCGCCCCGCAGAAAGCTGCTCAGCGCCTGGACGTCGGAGCGGAAGCGATGGTTGTTCGCCACCGCCACCATGCGCCCGGTGCGCGACGCCGCGGCGAGAATCCGCTCCACGCCGCGGCTCGACAGCGCGAGGGGCCGCTCGCACAGCACGTGGACGCCCGCCGCGAGCGCGCTCAGCACGTGCGGCTCGTGGAGATGGTTCGGCGTGGTGAGCATCAGCGCGTCGAGCTCCGCGCCGTTCAGCAGGTCCTCGATGTCGGTGTACACGTCGTGCACGCCGAATCGCTCGCCTAACGCACTGGCCTTGGGCCCGTCGTTGTCGCACAACGCGACGAGCTGGGCCACGCGCGACCGCGCCAACGCCGGCAAGTGCGCCACCTGCGCAATCGCCCCCGCGCCCACCACTCCCACACGCACCGGCGCCATCATCGCGCGCGCTCCTCGTTCGGCTCAACCTGCGCCAACCACCGCCACCGTCGTCCCGGGGTAATATGCACGGAGAATCGTCCGATAGTCCTGTCCGGCCCGCGCGCGTCCGATCGCGCCCCACTGGCACATGCCGACGCCGTGGCCGTAGCCGTTGCCGCGCACGATGACGCGCGCGAGATCGCCGTTCGCGTCTTGTTGATTCTCCACCGTGAACGACGTGCTGTTCAAGATCTCGCCCTCGCTCGAGCGGAGCACGAAGCGAATATTGTCCATGCGTACGGTGTAGCGCCCGCGGTCGGTGACGACCTCGAGCTCGCGCACCCGGCCCGACGGCGTACGGCTCTCCACCGCGAGCGCGCGCGGCGCGCCCGGCCCCCGCGACGACACGGTGGTGTAGTCCTTCAAGTACCGGTCGAGCAGCGCGCGCAGCGCGGCGCGCGTGAACGTGCGCTCCCAGGTGAATCGCGGCGCGATGTCGCAGTAGAAGCGGTCGGTCCCCGGGATGCGGTCGCTCACCGACTTGAGATACGGCTCGTCGCCGCCGCGCCAGATCTCGCTCGCCGCGGCCGTCCGCCCCCCGCATGCCGAATGATACGGCGCGTTCACGACCACTCCGCGATACGTGAGCACCAACCCCCGCGTCTCGGCCACGGCGGTGTCGCCTAACGGAGTCTCGGCGTCGGCGCCGCCGTACACCTGGTCCACGACCGTGCTGTGCATGTCGAACGGCCGCGTGTCCGGCGCGATGTGCGTGTAGGCGTAACTCCGCGCCGCGATGGCCTGTGCCGCCACGGCCTCGCGCTCGTCCTCGGTCCGGTGCCCGATTTCCATCGGCACCACGCCCCGCAGATAGTCCTCGAGGTACAGCCGGTTCACCACGATCACGTTGTCGCCGTTGGGCGCGGGCCACACCCACACCTCACCGCGATAATGCGCGCCGTTCACGGTGAGCACCGCGCCGCGCGACGCCGCGCGCGCCACCAACGGCGCCGGACGGTCGGGCGTCACGGTGCCGTCGTCGTTCACCGCGCGCAACACGCCGTCGTGATTCTGCACCGTCCACAGCTCGCCGGCTTCGGCGCGCACCAGCGTACTCGCGCCGCCGGTGTCGAAGAGCCGCCACGAGCCCGTCCCCGAGATGGTCACTTTGCCGGCCGACGTCGCCAGCGCGATGCGCACCACCTTGCCCTGCGCGCCTAACTGTTGCTCGGCCGGAGCCGTGAGGTCGGGGAGCTGCTCGGGCGTCGTCGTGTCGGCTGCCGGCGGCGACGGCAGCGCGGTGGTGTCGAGCACCGTGGGCGGCAGGTGCGCCACGGGCGGACGCGCGCCACCCGACGAGCACGCGGCCAGCGCCGCCACGGCGGCGCACGCGGCCGCGCTCGCCGCCTTACGAGAGCGCGGCGCCCAACGCATCGTCCAACCGCTCGAGGGTGAGGTCGATCTCGGCGTCGCCGTGCGCCGCCGACACGAAGGCCGCCTCGAAGGGCGACGGCGCGAGATACACGCCGCGCGCCAGCGCCTCGTGAAAGAACCGGCGAAACCGGTCGACGTCCGACGCCTTTGCATCCGTGAAGGTGCGCACCGGCTCGCCGCGGAAGAAGAAGCCCCACATGCTGCCGGCACTGTCGGCCGTGAACGGCACGCCGCGCCGCGCCGCGGCGGCGCGCAGACCGGTCACGAGCCGCGCCGTGCGGTCGGCCATCCGCGCGTGCAGCTCCGGCGTGAGCGCGCGCAGCGTCGCCAGACCGGCGGCCATCGCCAACGGATTGCCCGAAAGCGTCCCCGCCTGATACACCGTGCCGGCGGGTGCCACCATCTCCATGAGGTCGCGGCGCCCACCGTACGCCGCGGCCGGGAGCCCGCCGCCGATCACCTTGCCTAACGTGGTGAGATCGGGCGTGACGCCGAATCGCTCGCGCGCGCCGCCGGGCGCGATGCGGAACCCCGTCATCACTTCATCGAAGACGAGCAGCGCGCCCGTGTCATCGGCGATCGTGCGCAGTGCCGGCAAGAACGCCGGGTCGGGCGCGATGAAGCCGGCGTTCCCCACCACCGGCTCGACGATGATCGCCGCCAGCCGCCCGTTCGCCGCGCGCGCCGCGCGGCACGCCGCATCCGGATCGTTGAACGGCGCCACCAGGGTGTGCGCCGCGACGTCCTGCGGCACGCCCGGTGAGTTAGGCAGGCCGAGCGTCGCGACGCCCGAGCCGGCGCGCACGAGGAATCCGTCGGCGTGGCCGTGGTAACATCCGTCGAACTTGAGCACCGCGTCGCGCCCCGTCGCCGCCCGCGCCAACCGGATCGCGCTCATCGTGGCTTCGGTGCCGCTCGACACGAATCGCAGCATCTCGACGTGCGGCATGCGCTGCACGATGCACTCGGCGAGCTCCGTCTCCGCCTCGCATGGAATCCCGAAGCTCGTCCCGCGCTGCATCGCGTCGGCCACCGCATCGAGCACCGCCGGCGCGGCGTGGCCTAACGCAAGCGGCCCCCACGACAGCACGTAGTCGATGTACTCGCGCCCATCCACGTCCCAGATCCGCGCGCCTGCTCCGCGCTCGACCACGAACGGATCGCCGCCCACGCCGCCGAACGCACGCACGGGCGAGTTCACGCCCCCCGGCGTCACCGCGCGGGCACGCCGCATGATCGCCGCCGAGCGCGTGGTCACCGTCCGTAGCTTCCCCGCGCGACGCCCGACAACACGGGCAGCGCGCGTCCGCGTCCGCCGCTCGGCGGGGCGACGGCCGGCATCGTCACGCGCGCGACGCGCGCCGAGAAATCGTCGTCGGTCTCCACCGCGTCCACCGTGCAGTCCACGATCGCGCCCGGCGGCGCATCGCCCTCGAGATACGTGATGCCGTCAATGTCGTCGGCCTGCCACCACAGACGCGCCTCGGCGCGGCCGTCCTCGCCCGCCGCGCGATCGACGATGGCCGGCACCGTTCGCCCAACGTAACGCTCGGCGCGCTCGGCGCCGATGGCCCGCTGCACGTCCGTTAGGCGGTCGAGGCGCTCGAGCTTGAGCGACGCCGGTACGTCGTCCGCCAGCGCCGCCGCGCGCGTGCCGTCCTGCGCCGAATACGTGAACGCCCCCACGCGGTCGAAGCGCACGTCCTCCAACAGAGCACAGAGCTGCTGGAAGTCATCGTCGGTTTCACCGGGGAAGCCGACGATGCACGTCGTGCGTACCGCCACGTCGGGCACCGCGTCGCGCAGCCGCGCCACGCACGAGCGAATCGTGGCCGCCCGCTCGGGCCGGCGCATGCGCGCGAGCACCGCGTCCGACCCGTGCTGAATCGGAATGTCGAGATACGGCACGATGCGACGCTCGCGCGCCATCAGATCGAGCAGCGTGGGCGTGATCCCGGCGGAATACACGTAGAGCAAGCGGATCCACGGAATCGACGTCCCGCCAAGGATGCGCCTCGAGCAGCTCGGGGAGTCCGTGTCCGTCGCGGCGGTCGCGACCGAAATGCGCCAGATCCTGCGCCACGAGATTGATTTCGCGCGCGCCCTGCAGCTCCAACAGTTGGGCCTCGCGAACGATCTCGTCTAACGGAAACGAGCGATGCTTGCCGCGCATGAGCGGAATCGCGCAGAACGCGCATCCGTGATCGCAGCCCTCGCTGATCTTGAGATACCGCACGTGCGGCAGGTCGCCCGTATAGAGGCGCACGCCCGGATGCTCGACCTCGCTCCACATCGGCTCCGGCAGCACGCCGCGCTCCATGAGCGCCGGCACCAGCCGGTCCATTTCCGATGAGCCGAGGAACAGGTCCACCTCGGGCAGCTCCGCGGCGAGCTCGGCCTTGTGCCGCTCGACCATGCAGCCCACGGCCACCACCGCGCGACACGTACCCAGTTGCTTGAGCCGCCCGGCCTCGACGATCGCGTCGATCGACTCCTGCTTGGCCGCGTCGATGAACCCGCACGTATTGATGATGATGACGTCGGCGCGCTCGAGATCCGCCGTGTGCCGGGCGCCCTGGTCAGCCAGTTGCGCCAGATAGCGCTCGCTGTCGACGGTGTTCTTGTCGCAGCCGAGCGTGATGAAGCCGATGTTCACGAAACGGCGAGCGACGAGGCGGGGACTGGCATGCACGAAACCTAGCCGCTCGGCCGACGGCACTCAACGCTAACGATAGTTCCCGAACTTGAGCTCCACGCCGAAATCCTGGCCGCGCAGGAGCGCCATCGCCCCCTGCAGGTCGTCCTTGGACGGCGACGACACCCGCACCTGGTCGCCCTGGATCGCCGCCTGGACCTTCTTGAGCTTCGCCTCCTTGAGCACCGCGACGATCTTCTTCGCCGTGTCCGTGTCGAGCGCCATCTTGAGCTTCACCTCGCGGCGTACGGTGTCGCCGCCCGCCGGCGTCACGGCGCCGATGTCCAGATTCTTCACGGCCACACCGCGCTTGATCAGCTTCGCCTGCAGCACATCGAACAGCGCGCGCATCTTGAAGTCATCGTCGGCCACCAGCACCAGCATGTTCTCGACGCGACGGAAATCGATCTCCGCCTTGGAGCCTTTGAAGTCGTACCGTTGGGCAATTTCCTTCTGCGCCTGATTGACCGCGTTGTCGACCTCTTGCAGGTCGACACCGGTGGTCACGTCGAACGACGATTGTTGGGCCATGCTCCGTCCTGAGGAAGTGACGCCCCTCCCATTCCAAAGAGGGGCGTCTCAATGTGGCCGCCCAACCGGGCAGCCGGAAAGGGGCGCGCTACTTGGAGAGGACGGACGTCTTCCCGGCCACGGCGTTGTTGAAGGCCGGGACATCGGTGTCCATCACACCTTTCATCTGGTCAAGCACGCTGCGGAGCCGCGCCGCGAGCTCGTCGTGCACCGCGATCTCCGCCGCATTGGGCGCGAAGTCCGGATCGCCGGCCACGTCGCCGGCCCCCGATCCCACCGAGCCCTCGAGGTACAGCAGGCGCAGGTACAATCGCATGGGAGCTCGATACGTTTTCTGATCGTTCTCCTGCAGCACCGGGTCGAGCAACTCGTTCTCCACGCCGCTCAACTTGCCCTCGAGCGTCTTGGCGTCGCCGAGCACCGATTTGAACGACGAATCGTGCCCGTACATCTCGCGCAGATCCTCGAGCTGCTTGCGCACCTTCTCGATGCGGTTGATCGCGTCGACGGTCGAGTCGATCTCGCGGTACACGGTGTAGGCGAGCGCGCTCTGCGCCTGCGCGTCGGCCAACGTGCCGCCCGAATGCGGATCCTTGAGCACGGTGAGCGGCTGGGTGAGCTTTTGCCCGGCGACATCGAGCTCCACGGTGTACGTCCCCGGCGCCGCGAGCGGGCCTAACACAGGATCCTCGATGCCGTAGTGATAAATGCGGCGCGTGAGCTTCCCGATGAAGCGCTTGTCGGTCCAGATCTGCGGATACGCCTTGGGCGTGGTCCGCAGCTCCACCGTATGCGTGTGGTCGTAGCGCAGATCCCACCACGTGCGGTTGAGGCCCGCCCCACCGGCCACCGACAGCCGGCGCACTACCGCATTGTGCGGGTCGCGAATCGTGATGTGCACCGAGTCCTTGGTGCTGTCCTTGAGGAAATAGTCGATCACCGCGCCATAGGGCGGATTGCGTCCCGCTGATATGTCGTCGGGATCGCCTTTGATCCGGTTGGACCCGCGGAAGCGATACGCCTCGCGCGGCGCGAACAGGTACGCGGACTTGGACGCGAGCTGCGCGTCGATCCCGCGCAGCGGCGACACGTCGTCCAACACCCAGAAGCCGCGGCCCTTGGTGGAAATCACCAGATCGTCGAAATGCTCCTGCACCACGATCCACGTGACCGGCGCGTGCGGCAGATTCGATTGGAACGGGAACCAGTGCGCGCCGTCGTCTAACGACACGTACAAACCGTTCTCCGTGCCGGCGTAGAGCATGCCTTTGCGTTTCGGATCCTCGCGCACGATGCCCACGTAGCTGAACACGCTCTTGGGGATGCCGCCGCTCAAGAACCGCCACGTGTGACCATAGTCCGTGGTTTCATAGATGAACGGATCGCGGTTGTTCTCCTGGTGCGCGTCCACGGCGATGTAGGCGCGACCCGCATCGTAGCGCGACGGCTCGATGTTGCTGATCGTGCCGCCCTTCGGAAACTCGGAGGACGCGGGCGTGACGTCGGTCCAGTGCGCGCCCGCGTCGCGCGTCACATGCACCTTGCCGTCGTTGGACCCCGCCCAGATGAGCCCGCGCGTCACGGGCGACTCGGCGATCGCGAACAGGGTGCAGCAGTATTCGACGCCCAGATTGTCGTCCGTTAGGCCGCCAGAGCTGTGCATTCTGGCGGTGTCGGCGGTGGTCAGGTCGGGGCTGATCACGCTCCACGTGTTGCCGCCATCGGTGGTGCGGTGCACGTATTGGCTGCCCACGTACACGGTGTTGTGGTCCCAGGGCGAGAGCGCCATGGGCTGCGTCCAGTTCCAGCGATACTTGGCGCTGTCGGCCGGCCCGTCGAGCGCGCGCTCGGGCCACGGGTCCACCGACTGCGACTGCTTGGACGTGAGATCGAACTTCTCCAGACCGCCCTCGTAGCAGCCGCCCCAGACGATCGTCGTGTCCACCAGATCGGGATACGAGAATCCCGACTCGCATCCGCCGGTCGTCTGCCAGAGCGCCGACGCGATGCCGAAGCCCTGGCTGTTGGAGGGCCCGCGCACGGCGGTGTAGTCCTGCTCGTTGCCGTAGACGTTGTACGGAATCGCGTTGTCGACGGCCACGTGATAGATCTGCGCGATCGGCAGCACCACGCGATGCCATTGCCTGCCGTGCGTGGTGGTGATCTGGATGCCGCCGTCGTCGCCGATCATCATGCGGTCGGCGTTGGTCGGATCGGCCCACATGTCGTGGGTGTCGCCGCCCCACGGCATCACCTCGGCCGTCTCGCCGCCGTCGAGCGAACGCATGAGGAAGTTGGACGGGAAGTACACTTCGTTAGGCGTGGCCGGCGACACCATGATGCGCGTGTAGTAGTGCGGGCGCTCGGCCAGCAGGTGGCTGTAGCTCACCACGTGCCAGTGGTCGCCGCCGTCGTCGGAGCGCCACAGCGCGCCCTTCCCTTCCCAGCCCGTCTCGATGAGCGCGTACCAGCGGCTCGGGTCGTTGGGCGCGATGGCCACCGCCACCTTGCCTAACGGAGACGGGGGCAGCCCGGACGCAGCGCGCTTCCAGGTCGTGCCGCCGTCGTGCGAGATGTACACGCCGCTGCCCGAGCCGCCCGAGAACTTGCCCCACGTATGGATCACGAACGACCACATGCCGGCCACGAGGATGCGCGGGTTGGTCGGGTCCATCGCCAGATCGGACGCGCCCGTGGAATCGTTCACGAACAGCACCTTGTCCCACGTCTTCCCGCCGTCGGTCGAGCGGAACACGCCCCGCTCCGGTTGGGCGCCATATCCCTGCCCCTCGGCGGCCACGAACACGGTGTTGGCGTTCTGCGGATCGATCACGATGCGCGCGATGCGCCCCGTGCGCTCGAGCCCCATGTGCGTCCACGTCGCGCCGCCATCGGTCGACTTGTACACGCCGTCGCCGATCGAGACGTTGCTGCGAATAAAGCTCTCGCCCGTGCCCGCCCAGATGATCTGATGATCCGATGGCGCGATCGCGATCGCGCCGATCGACTGCGCGGGCATCGAGTCGAACACCGGCCGCCAATGGATGCCGGCGTCCACGGATTTCCAGATGCCGCCCGACGCGGCGCCGGCATAGTACACGTTGAGATTGCCGGGCTCGCCGACGACGGCGGCCACGCGGTTTCCCTGCGGTCCGATGTAGCGGAACTTGAGCGCATCGATGTCGACGCCGTCGACGGCCGCAGCGTGCGTGCGCGCCTCCGGCGACTCCTCATCATCTTGCGCGGTAGCGCGCGACGCGATGAGCGCGAGCGCGGCACAGGCACCCGCGACGGCGCACACGCGGAACGAAACTCGAAGCATGTCTGGTTGTGTCGGTGAGATGTGGTTCGACGTCCGTGGATCGCTGGATACGATATCCACGGGACGACGAGACGCAACACCATCCGTCGTGCGGCGGCCGCTACGGCGGCGTGATCACCGGCACCACGTGCCGCTTGTTGCGGCGATAGTGCTTGAAGTCGCCATTGATCGTGAGCACGACGCTGCGCAACTCGAGCTCGGTCATGCGGACCAGGCACGCGTCGGCGAACGACATTGGCACGCTCGCAAAACGCGCCGCAAGGCGCAGCACGGCGGCGATCTCGACACCGATCTGAAACTCCACGCGCAGGATGTCCGCCGCCACGAGTGCGAGCACCGCGTCCGCCCCACCGGCCACGCGCGCGAGCAGGAAGCAGGCTTCGGAGAGCACCGCTTCGCAGGTGAACACGGGAGGCGTCACCGTGTCGAGCACCGATCTCGCCCACGCGTGATACTGGTCGCGCCGATTGAGCAGCGCCACGAGCGGCCCGGTGTCGACGAGAACGCGCGTCACTTGCCGTATCGCGCCAGGCGCCGGGGATTGGACGACAAGTCGCGCGGGCCGTTCACGCCCGTCGTGATCGCGTCGACGGCCGCGGTGACGGAGGCGCGCCCTCCCGCCGTGTACACCGCGAGCGCCTCACGCACCAGCGCCGACCGGCTCGTCTTGCGCGCACGCGCCAGCTCGGACAGCGCCTCATCCAACTCCGGCGGCAGCTTGAACGACACGTTCTTCATGGACGCCTCTGGGTATTACCGTATGAACAGAAAGGTAATACGCTGAGTCGGGCCTGCCTAGCTGGCTACTACGTTCATGTTGAAAGGATCAGAGGAGCCAGCCCCCTGCGTGGCCACCCGAATGCGTGGACCACGGGATTCACCCTCGCTGAGACTCGCCTCTGCGTCGGATGGGGCCACGGGCGATCCAGTGGCCTAACCGAGGAAGGACTCCAACGCCCGCGCGCGCGACACGTGGCGCAGCCGGGACAACGCCTTCTCCTTGATCTGCCGCACCCGCTCGCGCGTGATGCCTAACAGCGAGCCGATCTGCTCCAGCGTCATCGGCTCCTCGCCGTCCAGCCCGAAGTACAGGCGCAGAATCTTCGCCTCGCGCTCCTTGAGCGACGACAGCGACTCCTCGATCGCCTCGGTGAGCGCCTTCTCGAAGGTCTGCTCGTCGGGCGTCGGATTCAGATTGTCGGGGAGATAGTCGAGGAGCTTGTTGTCTTCGCCCGGCGTGAGCGGCGCGTCGAGCGAGAGATGCGTCTGCGAGATCGAGATCGTCTTCGCGACCTCTTCCTCGGTGATGTCCATCTCCTCGGCGATCTCCTCGTGCGTGGGCTCGCGGCCCAGCTCCTGGAGCAGCGCGTTCGCGCGCTTCCCGATACGGTGCAGCGTGCCGGCCCGATTGAGCGGCACGCGCACAATGCGCGACTGCTCGGCCAGCGCCTGGAGGATCGCCTGACGGATCCACCACACGGCATACGAGATGAACTTGATGCCCTTCGTCTCGTCGAACTTGTGTGCGGCGCGAATGAGGCCGAGGTTGCCTTCGTTGATCAGATCGGCGAGCGCGACGCCCTGGTTCTGATACTTTTTCGCCACCGACACGACGAAGCGCAGGTTGGACCGCACCAACTTGTCCAACGCATCACCGTCGCCTGTGCGAATCCGCTGGGCCAGTCGGACTTCTTCGTCGCGATCGATGAGCGGATACGCACTGATGTCGCGCAGATACTGATCGAGCGACCCTTCATTCGAACGATGCCTTCTTGTTGCCGGTTACGGCCATACAGACGACAGCTCCTGCGCGCGAACGTCGCAGCCACACGTGGGGGCACAGTTGGGGATGCGAATCCCGGTGGGCCTCAAGTGCCTCAGTGGATTATCGTTCCGAGCCGGTGCCACCGAATGTCGGTGAGCCACGGATATGAATGCTTGTCGTCGTGCGCGTAACTGTAGTACACGAACATTGGCCGGCCGATCAAGAGCTTCTTGGGCACAAAACCCCAGTACCGGCTGTCCGATGAAATGTCGCGATTGTCGCCAAGGACGAAGTAGCTGTTCGGGGGGACGACCAGCGGACCCCACGTGTTACGTGAAGGATGATACCCCGCGCTCGCTTCTGCGCGCTTGACCAAAAAATTGCGCTGCCAATCGAAATCTGCGAACGACTGATCCGAGTCGGCCGACACGTGTTCGACGTACGGCTCGCTCTTCGCGACTCCATTCACCACCACCGTATCATTGCGCATTTCGACCGTGTCGCCCGGCAATCCGATGAGGCGCTTCACGTACGGCGTGACGCCGTCTTTGGGAAAATGAAAGACGATCACTTCCCCGCGGTGGGGACTGCGAACCGCCGGCATCCGCAGATGCGTGAATGGAACCTCCGCTCCGTACACTGCCTTGTTGACCAACAGGAAATCGCCCACGAGGAGCGTGTTCTCCATGCTCGCCGATGGGATCTTGAATGCTTCCATGATGAACGTGCGCGCCAACATGAACAGCGCAACCGCGATGATCACGGTGCGCGCATAGTCCGCGAACGCGCTCCAACGCCACGTCGACCGGTTCATCGCGCGAAGCACTTCCGCGCGGTGCTCGTCCGTGACGGACCTCAATGTGGGGATGGCGACGGGAGCGCGGTCGGTCATCTGCAACGACGCAAAAAGGAAGGCTTCGTCAATGATAGACAGCGACGTGGAACACCGGCAAGGGGCGGTTACGCATTGCCGGTGTCGATCTGCGCGCGCTGCAATTTGCCGGAGAAATCGACGTAACCCACCTTGGTCTCCGAGTAGAACTCGTACACTTCCCAACCCCCTTCACGGTGTCCGTTGCCGGTCTGCTTCACACCGCCGAACGGCAGGTGCGCCTCGGCGCCAATGGTTGGAGCATTGATGTACGTGATACCGTTGTCCAGCTCGTTCAGGCCGCGGAAGGCGAGCGACACATTGCTCGTATAGAGCGACGACGAGAGACCGTACTTCACGTCGTTGTTCACCGTGAACGCGTCGTCGGGCGTGCGCACGCGAATCACCGAGAGGAGCGGTCCGAAGATTTCCTCCTGCTCGAGACGCGACCCGGCTTTGACGCCCGTGAAAATCGTGGGCTCGAAGTAGTGGCCGCGGTCGAGACCCGACGACGTGGCCCGCTTCCCGCCGCAGCGCAGCTCCGCGCCCTCGGCACGACCCACTGCGACGTAGCGCTCCACCTTCTCGACCGCGCTGCGATTGATGAGCGGCCCAACGTCGGTGCCGTCCGTGCGGCCGTCGCCCAACCGAAGCGCGCGCACGCGCTTCTCCAGCATTGAGACGAACGCGTCGTGAACGCCGTCTTGCAAAATGAGACGGCTGGTCGCCGTGCACCGTTGTCCCGTGGTGCCGAAGGCGCCCCACAGCACGCCCTCCAACGCCAGATCGAGATCCGCATCGTTCAACACGATCATCGCGTTCTTGCCGCCCATCTCGAGCGAGAGCCGCTTGTGCATGCGGCCGCAAATCTCGCCCACGATGCGACCCGTCTCCGTGGAGCCGGTGAACGAAATGATCGGCACATTGGGGTGCTCGACTAACGCTGCGCCGGCGTCCTCGCCGTGTCCGTGGACCAGTTGGATCACCTCGGGCGGCAAGCCCGCCTCGAGCAGCAGCTCGACTAACACGGTGACCGTGTGCGGCACATCTTCCGCCGGTTTGATGATCACGGAGTTCCCGCACAGCAGGGCGGGAAACATTTTCCACGTCGGGATCGCCATGGGAAAGTTGAACGGCGTCACGAGACCGGCGATGCCGATCGGCCGCCTAAAACTCATCGCCCATTTGTGGCGCAGCTCACTCGGCACCGTGTGGCCGAAGAGGCGGCGGCCTTCGGACGAGGCGTAGTACGCCGTGTCGATGCCTTCCTGGACATCGCCCTTCGTCTCGCTCAAGGGCTTGCCCATCTCGCGCGTCATGAGCGACGCGATGTCGTCTTTGCGCGCGCTCATCAGGTCGCCCACGCGACGCAGCACATTGCCGCGCCCCGGCGCCGGCGTGCGCTTCCAGATCTCGAATCCCTTCTTGGCCGACGCGACGGCGCGATTCACATCCTCGGGGGTCGAGCGCGGGAACGTGCCGATCACGTCGTGCGTGTCGGCCGGATTGATGTTCTCGAAGGTGGCGCCGGAGCAGCCGTCCACCCAGTGCCCACCAATGAAGTTCTGAAAGGTCATCGTTGTACGACGTGTGGGTTGCGGTTCGTGACTCACCCGCACATCCAGATGGCCGGATGCGCGGGGTCAGGCTTGGCGTAGCCGACACGCGGCAAAACCTGCTGCGCCGCGAGGAGGCCTCCCCAGAGAATGAGTAGCAGCGACAACACGTGCCCGCTTGCCGAGCGGTGCCGCCACGTCCAGATGGCGCTCCATCCGCCGGCGACGATGATCATGAGGGACGCGGCGAGATAGCCGAACAGGCCGATTCCGCACTTCGTGGAGTACGGCCAGAACATGATGGCCACGCCTAACCCAACGGCCAGCACCAGTCGCGCGAGCACGCCGAGCGTGGATGTCTTGCGCGCCGGCGCCGCGGGCTCGGGTGCAGCAGGAGCCGCTTTGGACGGACGGGCCGGCTTCCCTTTTTGCGTGGGAAGCAGCGCGTCGTCGGACAGCGACTCGAGCTGCTGGTCGATCTTGCGCAGCTCCTTGTCCCAATCCGTGCTCATCGCATCCTCCGCGACCGGTAGCGGCTACGCATGCTCGCGCGTGAGGCCATAGCGCTCGATCTTCTTGTACAGGTTGGAGCGCGGCATGTCCAGCAACCGCGCCGTCTCCGACACGTTCCAATCGTGCTCGCGCAGCTTCGCCAGCAAAAACGCCCGCTCGGCCGCGTCCTTGAACTCTTCGAACGTGCGGCTCTCGAGCAGCGAGCCGAACGTGCTGCCCTCGGCCGCCCGCTGCCCAACGAGACGCTCGACATCGGACGCTGGAACGCGTGGACCCGATGCGAGAATCAGAATCCGCTCGACCGTGTTGCGCAACTCGCGCACGTTGCCGGGCCAATCGTACATGGCCAGCCGCTCGATCGCGTCGGGGGTGAACGTGCGCGCCGCCATGCCTTGCTGCTTGGTCAAGACTGCGGTGAAATGCGAGACCAGCAGCGGAATGTCCTCGCGCCGCTCGCGCAGCGCGGGCACGGAGACCGGCACGACGTTGAGACGGTAGTACAGGTCTTCGCGAAAGCGATTCTCGTGGATCTCGGATTCGAGGTTTTTGTTGGTGGCCGCGATTACGCGCACGTCGACCGCCACCGGCTTGGATCCGCCGATGCGTGTCACCACGCCGTCCTCGAGCACGCGCAACACCTTCGCCTGCGCGGAGAGACTCATGTCGCCTACTTCATCGAGGAACAACGTGCCCCCGTCCGCCTGCTCGAATTTCCCGGCGCGATCCGCAATCGCGCCGGTGAACGAGCCCTTCATGTGGCCGAACAACTCGCTCTCGATCAATTCGCTCGGAATCGCCGCGCAGTTCACCTCGATGAACGGATGCGCCGCGCGCGCGGACAATCGATGCACCGCGCGGGCCACCAGTTCTTTGCCCGTCCCGTTTTCGCCGTTGATGAGCACGCGCGCCGGCGTCGGCGCCACGCGCTCGATTTTTTCGATGAGCGATCGAATGGCGAACGATTTGCCGACGATCTCGTAGTGGGTCTCGATCGTTTCGCGGAGACGGCTGTTCTCTTCCTGCAGATTGCCGTGGCGGAGCGCGTTGCGCAGCGTGACGAGAATGCGATCCGTGTCGAGCGGCTTCTCGAGAAAGTCGTAGGCGCCGAGCTGCGTCGCTTCGACCGCCGTCTGGATCGTGCCGTGTCCGCTGATCATGACGACGATCGCCGCCGGATCCAGTTGGCGGATTTTCTTCAAGGCCTCGAGGCCATCGATGCCGCCCATCTTCACGTCGAGGAACGAGAGGTGCGGGCGCCACTTCTCGAATTCGGCGATGGCATTGATGGCCGTGCCCACGGCGCGGACCTCGTAGCCCTCGTATTCGAGCAGTTGGCCTAACGCGGCGCGGATGCCCTTCTCGTCGTCGGCCACCAGGATGCGTCGGCTCATGGCACCGTCTTGTACAAGGTGATCTTGCCGTCGTGCACGCGCACATCGGCAATGTAGCGCGGCACCGCGAACGCCAGTGCGTTAGGCGAGATGCCCGCCGGCCGCGGCCCGTGTCCCATCCGTTGCACCAGGTTCGGAATCATGGCTTGGGGCACCGCGAGATTCTTGATCGTGAGACTCGACACGCGGAACTCCGCGAGGCCGGGCTGCGTGATGGCGAGCGCGCCGGCAAACTGGACCGGCTCGCGCTCCCCCAACATGCCGGACAACGGGCCGAACGACGACGGGCCGCCGAAGTCGGCCAGCCGCACGTCGGCTCGCACCGCCAGTTGCTCGCCGATCGCCGCCGCTTCGACGTTGGACGCCGATGGCGGCAGCTCGCGCGTGAGCGCATCGAACACGTAACTCGCGAGATCGGCCGGCGCCACGTTCGCGAACACGGGACCGCTGTGGGCGCCGAGTCCTTCGATCGCGTCCCGCGCCCGCGAGCTTCCTTCGGCGCTGATCGGTTCCCAGCGGATCGCAGCGGACTGTTCGGGAGACGACAACACGCCGTTCGCAGCGCGCTTGACGACAGGCTCCCAATCGGCGCGGAAGAGCCACGCGGCGCCGCCCACCACGCCGAGCATGACGAGGCATTCCCACCGAGCGCAGGCAACCCATCAGGCCGCTCCAGCGAGCGGGATCGAGGCGAGCACGGTGTGGCGCGCGCCATGGGCACCGAGCTCGCTTCGCATCACGTCGACACTCTGCGCCGGCGCGCTGGCGGCGAAGCGAACACCGCGCGCCGCGGTGGCGATGGCGCGCGCCTCGTCGGGCACGACGCGCTCACGCGTGCGGCCAAGCGTGATATGCGGCCGGAACGTGCGCGCATCCAACGGATAGCCCAACGACGCGCACGCGCGTTCGACGTCGTGCTGCAGCAGCTCGAGTTTCGGGTCGTGTGACACACCCATCCATACGACGCGCGGCGCACGAAGGTTCGGGAATGCGCCGAGGCCGCCGACGTCGACGGTGAAGGTGGCGTGGGGCGTGACGGCGGCATGCAGCGCGTCGCGCAACGCATTGACCGAATCGTCGGGCTGCTCGCCGAGGAACTTGAGGGTGATGTGCAGGTGGTCGTCGTCGACCCACCTGACGGTGCGCTGGTCGGGCGCGGCGTCGCGCATGGGCGCCGTGGCGGCGCGGATGTCGCGGCGGATCGGGGCCGGCAGGTTAATGGCCAGAAAGAGGCGCACGGTCGTCCGCGACGTTTCCGAGCTCGAGCGACACCGTCTTGAACCCGTGCGTCGCCGCGAGCGCGACCACCGCTCGGCGCAGCGGGACGTCGCGCAAGCGGGCCGCCGTCTCTGCGTTAGGCACGGTGATCACAGCCAACGAGTCGCGCGCGTCGACGCGGGCCTCCAGGCCTAACGACGCGAGCGCGGCGGCGAGCGGGTGGACGGTCACGCGTCCGCGGCCGCTCCGATGACGGTGAGCGAGCCGGAGCGAAAGCCCGTGAGGTCGAGCGACACGCGCGCGAATCCCGCGTCGCGCACGGCGTCGGTGAGCGCGCGCAGATGCGGCGCCGCCAGCCACGTGTCGAGGTGGGCGGCCGAGATCTCGACGCGCGCCAGGTCACCGTGGTGTCGCACCCGCAGATCGCCCTCGACGCCCAGTGCACGCAGCGCGGCTTCGGCGCGTTCGATTTGCTGGAGGCGCTCGATGGTGACGGCGCTTCCGTAAGGCAGGCGGGACGACAGGCACGGCGACGATGGTTGCGACCACGTGGGCAGTCCGCGCTCGCGCGACAGCGCGCGGATGTCGTCCTTGGTGAAGCCGAGGTCGGCCAAGGGGGACGAGACCTCGTGTTCGCGGGCTGCCTGCAGGCCGGGGCGCCAGTCGCGGAGGTCGTCGGCGTTGGTGCCATCGATGATGCTCTCGAAGCCGCGCTCGATTGCCACGGTACTGAGTACGGACCAGAGCTCGGTCTTACAGAAGTAGCAGCGATTGGAGGGATTGGCGACGTAATTCGGGTCGAGCATTTCGTGCGTGTTCACCTCGAGCACCGGGATGTCGAACCTCGCGGCGAGTGAACGCGCCGTGTCCCACTGCGTGTCGGGGTACGAAGGCGAGCGACCGATGACTGCCAGGAACCGTGCGGGGCCCAGCGTCTCGGCGGCTACGGTGGCGAGGTATGCCGAATCGACGCCGCCGCTGAATCCCAGAATGACCGAGCGGCGTGCAGCGAGCCAGGCGACGAGGCGCTGTTCTTTCTCGAGCGTCGCGTCGCCGAGGCGGGGCGAATCAATAGAACGTGGTGTCGGCGTTTCGACATCCGCCCTCGCTGCCTCGCTCAGGACTGGCTGCATGCGCGAAACGTAGTCCTGGCCACCGCGCGGGCGGAAGTGCGAGAGCCATCAGTGCATGACGACGGTGATGGGGTGGAGGACGTTGCCGTCGGGACCGCGGGCGGCTGCGTCGAGGGAGTCGACATCCCACACGACCAGGATGGCCGGATCGTCGCCGCTCGAGAACGTGGTGAGGTCTTGTGGCGAAAGGCCCGCTTCCTTGAGTGCGTGTCCGTCCGGCGCGGCGCGATACGGATGCGTGTGCCAGGCGCCGACGAAGTCGCGGATGCTGTCGCAATCTCCGGTCACGGCGAACTGCAGTTGTCGCATGTTGTGCGACGGTACGCTTCCGGTGACGAACAGTGTGTCGTGGGAAATGGAGCCCTGCATGCACCCCATGTACTCCCGCTGTGTCGGCTTCCCGGCGCCGAGCATTTGGGTGAGGGTGTTTTCGCCGGCGAGCTCGTTCCAGTGCTGGTTGCTGCGACTCCAGATCACGTTCATGCTGTCGCGCACCGACCCATTGATGACGATGGTGCCGAGTTGCGGGGGTGTCGCGACGTGGCGCGCAGCGATGAGGAGAGGGGCGGCGAGAGCCAGCCATGCTGCGCGCCGCCAGACATTCGGTGGCGTGACGGGCGAATCTCGGTGGGGCATGGGAACAGCGCTCCTTGAGTGACGCGCGCATGTCGGTGGTCGGGACCGAACCTCGATGTACCCGGCCGCGCGGTGCGCGATCCGCGGCGGCGGGCATCGAGCAATACAGGACGCGTGCCGGGGGCACATGGTGGGTACGACCAACACGCAGCCATCGGATTCCCATCAGTGCGACGCGGCGTCGCGGCTGGCGTCACGGCGGTCGGGCCCGCGACGATCCGCGACTCGGCGAGCTCGACCGGTCCCGAAGGTGAGCCGGCGCGCGACGCCTGCCGGCGCTTGGCTCCGTTAGGCAGGCGGGGCGCCATCATCGTTCGATGGATCGGCGGGGCGATACCGAAGGGCTTCGGCGAGGTGCGGGAGGCTGATCACGGATTCGCCGTCCAGGTCCGCGATGGTGCGCGCGACTTTGATGACGCGGTGATATCCGCGCGCGGTGAGGGTGACGCGATCCGCGGCACGATCGAGCATGGCGCGCGCATCGGCGGCGAGATCGCTGTGGACGTCGAGGCACGCGGGCGGTGCCTGCGCGTTGCACGAGCAGTTAGGCGTGGACCGGTAGCGGGTGCGTTGGCGTGCGCGAGCCGCTTCGACCCGGCTGCGGATGGCGGCCGACGCTTCGCCTCGCCGCGGTGCCATGAGGGTGCGGAGGCCGACGGGTCCCAGGTGGACGTGGAGATCGATGCGGTCGGTCATGGGGCCGCTCAAGCGTGCGCGGTAGCGCACGATGTCGCCGGCAGCGCACGAGCAGCGGCGGGTGGCGTCGCCGGCGTTGCCGCATGGGCACGGGTTCATCGCGCCAATGAGGGTGAATCGTGCGGGGAACGCCACCGTATGGGCGGCGCGGGCGATGACCACTCTGCCATCCTCCATCGGTTGTCGGAGGGATTCCATGACATGTCGTCGGAACTCGAGCAATTCATCGAGGAAGAGGACGCCGAAGTGCGCGAGGCTGACCTCACCGGGCCGAGGGGGATTGCCACCGCCGATGAGACCGGCGTCCGAGATCGTGTGATGGGGCGCGCGGAACGGGCGCGCCGAGTTGCGAGGGTGGTGTGGATCGATGAGGCCGGCGACTGATTGGATGGCTGCGACTTCGAGGGCTTCGGATTCCTCGAGGGCGGGGAGGATGCCTGGGAGTCGGCGGGCGAGCATGGTTTTCCCTGCTCCGGGCGGTCCGACCATGAGGACGTTGTGTCCACCGGCGGCTGCGATCTCGAGCGCGCGTTTGGCGGTTTCCTGTCCGGCGACGTCGGCGAAGTCCGGTGCGTACGCGTCGTGCGGATTGGCGGGCGGCGCGACATCGGCCGGCACGAGGCGGCGCTGGTGGAGCGCCGCGATGAGGGCGGCCAAGTTAGGCGGCGTGCAGAGGGGCACGGCGCTGACGAGGGCGGCTTCGGCGACGTTGCCCGGCGGCAGGACCAGCGTGGCGTGCCGGCGTTGGGCGGCGCGGCGGGCGATGGGGAGGGCGCCGCGCACCGGGCGCAGCGATCCGTCGAGGCCGAGCTCGCCCACCGCGATGATGGCGGCGAGGGGATCGGGGGCGAGCTGCCCGGTGGCGACCAGGATGCCTAACGCAATCGGGAGGTCGAAGGCGGTGCCCTCCTTTCTGACATCCGCCGGCGCAAGATTGATCGTCACGCGCCGAGGAGGCAGCGTGAATCCTGAATTGACGAGGGCGGCGCCGACGCGCTCGCGGCTTTCTTTCACGGCGCCGGCCGGCAGTCCGACGATGGTCCACGCTGGCAATCCGCGCGCGGCGTCGACTTCGACCGTGACGTCATAGGCCTCGATGCCGAGGATGGCGGCGGAGAGAATCGCGGCGAGCATGGCGCACAGGATGGCGCCGGTGGCCGTACACGGTTGTACCAAAACCGCGCGGAGATGACCGGATCCTTGCGACGCTCGAGTTAGGCGCGCCCCAGATCCAGCGACCAGTCGTCGGCGCCTTCCTCGCTCTGCTCGTGCGGGCGATACATGATCACGTTGGCGCGTTCGAGGGTAATGAGGCCGCCCCCGATCATCCCATCGAGATCCGGCAGCACGTCCTGAATTCGCTCGGCCGTCTCGACGCATTCGATCACGATCGGCAGGTCGGTGGAGAGCACTTCGATCCGGTCGGAGCGCAGATGGCTGCTGGCGCCGAATCCCATGGTCGCGCGCAAGACCGTGGCGCCGGCGAAGTGCCGCTTGCGGAGGAGCATCACGATCGCTTCATAGAGCGGCTTCCCGTGAAACTTGTCGCGCTCGCCCAGGTAGATCCGCATGAGCGTCCGTTCGCCCTTGAACCCGTGCATGATATCCTCACAACGACAGGGTGACAGGCGTCAATGGTCACGCCTAACGTAATGGCGCCGACACGGGCTGCGCCGTTCATGATGGACACGGCCCCTCGGCTTCGTTAGGCGCGTGTCCGCAACGCCAACAGCGCGTGGGCGGTCGCGATGCCGGCCACCGTGGCCAGGAGCGACGCCCCCACGCTCAACACGACGTAGACGCCGGCACGCCCGAATTGGCCGGACTCGATCAGCATGATCGAGTCATAGCTGAACGTGGAGAACGTCGTGTACCCGCCGCAGAATCCGGTCGTGAGCAGCGCCCGGACTTCGGGCGTGATGCTCGACGTGCCGAGTGCGGAGCGCATGAGGAAGCCGAGCAGGAACGAGCCGGTGATGTTGATGAGCAGCGTGCCGGCGGGGAACGTGGAGGGGCTCCAGCGCTGGATCAGCACTGCAACCAGGAATCGCGCGACGCTGCCCACGGCGCCGCCGATCGCGACGAACCAGATCATCGGCGTGTCGCCCCTGCCCAACGGCCTGCGTGGGGCACGTGGAAATGCTGTACCGCCGGCGCGCCGTTGGGCGCGGCGTGAGCGGGCGCGATGGGTCGGGGCACAAAAAGACTCCTGCGTCGGCGTACCGTAGGAGTCATCAGCCGGGAAGATCCGGCGGTTGGCGGCGAACTCCATCGCCGAGCGTCGATTGTCCCTGCATCATCATACGACGCAGGCGCGCCGACGTCAACATCGCGCGTCGGGCGCTGCGCGGCCGCCGCTCAGCGGAGCTCCTCGCGCGGGCCCATGCCGGCGCCTAACGCTACGCGCACCGCGGCCGGCGGAACGGCCCGCGCCGCGGTGGTCGTGCCCGCCGGCGCCCAGTGGCGCGCCGCGGCCTTCCCTGCCCCTTCGTACGCGACATACCGCTTGAGTTTGAGGAACTGCTTCTCGTAGAGATGCCAGCTCGCGAAGGCGGCGGCGAATGCCAGCACACCGCACAGCGCCGCCAATCCGAGCGATGCGACGATGTGCGACCCCCACACGGTCGGCACCTGGTTGTCCGGGAAGACCAACGGCTGCACGTGCGCCCAGATAGGGACGTGGAACACGTACATCGCGTAGCTGTACTTGCCTAACGCACGAAGCCACCGCGCGCCCAACGCGCGGGCGGCGACCGTGCCGCGGGCAGCCGTCGCCCCGGCGGCGACGAGTCCGCCCCACCCGATCGCCATTACGGTGAATCCGGGCCCCTCCTCCCACCCGCCGTACGTCCACAATCCGCCATGGCGATGAAATATCGTCACCGTGATCGCGGCGGCCGCCACGCCGGCGACCATCGCGATCCGCGCCGCCGATTTTTCGGTCCGTTGGTCACTGAGGAACACGGCGAGCAGCGCGCCTACGGCCAGCGAATCGAGCCGCGCCGGCGTCAACGCGTACGGCGCGATGAGCGCCGCGTGGTGCGCGCGCAAGCCCAACCGGAAGAGCGGCGCGCCGACGACGATCGCCGCGCACACCACCGCCAGCCGGCGCCTCGTGAGCAGTAGCACCAGCGCCGGCCAGACGAGATAAAATTGCTCCTCGACGGCCAGCGACCAGAACGGGCCGGTCCAGAAATAGTTAGGCGGCTCGGTGCGGCGCACGAACGCCAGCCACCAGTTGTCGAGATAGCTCCACCACCATCCCTGCTCGTGCCACAGGTAGTGATCGTCGCCCGTCGTTCCCCGATGAACGACGAGCAGGAAGTACGCGGCAAGGAACCCGTAGTACAACGGAAAAATCCGCAGCGCTCGCCGCCCGTAAAACGTACGGAAGTAGTGGGGTGCGTGCTTCGCGTCGAGCAGGAGGGTCGTGATCAGCAGACCCGACAACACGAAGAACAGATCGACGCCGGCCCACCCTGCGCCGAACACCCGATGGACGAGGCGATCGCCCGGCGTCGCGTCGGGCATGCGCAGCGTGAAGTGAAAGGCCATCACCGCGAGGATTGCCAGGCCGCGCACGCCATCCAGTGCGGGCACGTGGCGCCGCGCGGGGTGCAACTCCGTCGGTTCTGCCATGGAGTTGCCCGTCGACTGCCAAGAGCGTGCCGCCCGCGCCGCCGGACGCGGAACGCGTCGCGCGCACGATGACGCAGCGCCGTCCCGTGCGTCATCTGTCGGGACGCATGGGATCGGCGCCGCCCCGCGCCAGGGGAAACGCCATCGCCCCGTGGCTGGCGCGACATGCATCCAACGCCTAGATACACGAGCACTGCCATACCTACAGCCCCGGTCCAATTGTCTCCACTGACCAGCGCCCAACGACCATCCGCCGTCGACCGCGCGCGCATGCGCGCAGTCGTCCGCCGGTTGTTCGGCCTTGGCCTCCTCGCACTCGGCGGCGTCATCGCGACGCTGTCGCTCATCGTGGTCGTGCAGCTGATGAGCCGGAGTCAGATCGTGCAGGGGCGACAGGTGGTGCTCCTGGCCCGCGACGTCAACACGCTGCTGCTCGACCGGGAGGCGGACGTACGCGGGTATCTCCTCGCGGCAGACGCCACGGCACCGACGCCAGCCCCGCTGGCTGACGCGCATCTCGGCCAAGCGCTCGACTCCCTGCGCGCGGGAATGGCGGACGAGCCCGAGGCGCAAGCGCGCGTGGACGCGCTCCGCACCCTGACCGCGCGCTGGGATGCGACGTTCGTGGGGCCGGCGCTCGCCGCCGGGCGACGCGGTGATTTCGTCACGGCACAACGCGCGGCGGTGCCGGGCATGGCCCTCGCCGACAGCGCGCGCGCGGCGGGCGCCGACCTCATCCAGCGGGCGTTGGTGCGGCTCGAGCTGCGCGATCGCAGCATGGTCGCCCTGCGCTGGTCGTCGGCCGGCGTGCTCGTCATCGAAATCGTGTTGCTGTTCCTGATCATGCGGCGGATGCGGGCGCGGCTGCTCGGTCAGGCCGACGAGATGTTCCAGCAGCAGGAGTCGCTCGAGTTGCAGGCGACGCAGCTCGAGGAGCAGCAGGCCGAGCTCGAGCAGCAGATGCAGGTGCTGCAGTCGCTGACCAGCGAGCTCGAGATGTCCAACGCTGAGTTAGGCGCGGCGCTCTCGGCGGCCGATCATGCCGGCGAAGCCCTGCGCGACCGCGACGCCGAATTGCGGCGGACCAACGCGCAGTTGGGCCGGTTGTTCGAGGCCGCGCCGCTCGCGGTCTGCGCCGTGGACCCCGCCGGCGTGGTCGACCGGTGGAATCCGGCCGCCGAGCTGATGTTCGGATGGACGGCCGCCGAAGCGATCGGACAGCGCTTGCCGATGCTGCCCGGCACGGCGCAGCTGCCTAACGCAGACAGCGGCGCACGGTCGGTCAAGACCGACGTGCCGGGCATGGCCACGCGCAAGGACGGCTCGACGCTCGAGGTCAGCATGTCCTGGGGGCCGCTCGACGACGATGCGTCGCAGGGCTTCATCGTGACGTTCACCGACATGACGGACCGCAAACGCCTCGAGGCGCAGCTGCTGCAGGCGCAGAAGATGGAGGCCGTGGGCCGGCTCGCGGGCGGCGTGGCGCACGACTTCAACAACATGCTCACCGCGATCAAGAGCTACAGCCAGTTGTTGCTGCAGGACGTCGCTACCGACGACGCGCGCCACAAGGACATCCAGGAGATCGATCTCGCGGCCGACCGCGCCGCCCGCCTCACGCGGCAACTGCTCGCGTTCAGCCGCCAGCAGATGCTCCAGCCGCGCGTGCTCGACGTGAATCAGACGGTGAGCGAGATGGAGAAGATGCTGCAGCGCCTGTTGCTCAAGGACATCACGCTCTCCACGCGGCTCGCCACCGACCTCCACGCCGTACGCGCCGACGCCGGCCAACTGGAGCAGGTGATCGTCAACCTCGTCGTCAACGCGCGCGACGCGATGCCCGACGGCGGACGCCTCACGGTGCGCACGCAGAACGTCGCCATCGACGCCGCGTCGGCGCGCGAGGGATGGTCGTTTGCCGTTAGGCCGGGCGAGTACGTGCTGATCGCGGTGACCGACACCGGCCACGGCATGGACGAAGCCACCAAGTCGCGGATCTTCGAGCCGTTCTTCACCACCAAAGACCGCCACAAGGGGACCGGACTCGGCTTGTCCACGGTGTATGGAATCGTGAAGCAGTCGGGCGGCTACATCCGGGTGATCAGCGAGCCCGCGGAAGGATCCACCTTCGAGGTGTACCTGCCCGTCGCCGACGTCGCCGCAGCGCCGGCCGGCCAACCGGCGCGCCCCGCGGCGCGCGGCGGCAGCGAGACGGTGCTCGTGGTGGAAGATGACGACGGTATCCGCGCGGTGATCAAGCGGATTCTCGAGCGCGCCGGGCACCGGGTGATCGAAGCGACCAACGGCGCCGAGGCGCTCCGGATTTGCGAGAAGTCCGCCGACTCGATCGATCTCGTGCTCTCGGACATCGCGATGCCCGAAATGCAGGGCCCCGACCTCTTTCGGCGCATTCGCGAGCGGCACCCGGACATGGCGATGCTCCTCATGTCGGGGTACGCCGAGAGCGCCAATCAGCAGGGCGATTTCCTGGGCGACGGCGTCGAGTTCCTGGGCAAGCCGTTCTCGCCGGATGCGTTGACGCGCAAGATCCGGCACATCCTCGACGGCGCGGCCTAACGCCTTGTCGTTAGGCGGCGGTCAGTCGTGGCGCAGGGCCACCATCGGGTCGACGCGGGTGGCCCGGCGCGCCGGCACCAGCGCCGCCAACAGGCCGATGAGCGCCAGCGCCGCCACGGTGCAGACGAACGTCGGCAGGTCGGTGGGGCTCACCTCGTAGAGCATCGAGCGCATCACGCGCGTGAGCCCGAGCGCGATCACGATGCCGGCGGCGGCGCCGATGACGACGAGCCGCAGGTGCTCGCGCAGCACCATGTGCAGCACGTCGCGCGAGCGCGCGCCTAACGCAACGCGGATGCCGAACTCGCGGGTCCGGCGGGTCACGGTATAGGCCGCCAACCCGTACATCCCGATCGCCGCCAGCGTCATTGCGACCGCCGCGAAGAGCGACACCAACGCCATCGTGAGGCGGCGCGCGGCCGTTTGCCGTTCGATCAACTGTTCGAGACTCACGATCTCGCCGATCGGCTGCTCCGGGTCGGCGCGCGACACGGCATCCCGCAGCGCGCCGGCGAGCTGCAACGGATGCGCGTCGGCCCGCACCGCCACCCACATCTGCGGGAGCGCGCTCGATTGCGCTGTTGGCAGGTAGACCTCGGGCTGGGGCGGGTTGTCGATCGCGCCCGAGCGCAGTGCGGCAATCTCGCCGATCACGGTCGCCTCGCCGCTGGCACCACCCGGCTCGTTCACCGGCAATTGTTTGCCGATCGGAGATTGTCCGGGCCACAAGCGCTTCGCCAGCAGATCGTTCACGATCGCGACCTTCGGTGCGCCAGCGCGATCGGTCGGGGCGAACACGCGGCCGCCGAGCACCGGAATGCGCAGCGCCTTGAAGTACCCGTCATCCACAACGTCCAACGCCACGACCAGCATCTGCTCGGGATCATCGGGCCGCACCTGGCGCGGATCCATGCCTAACATCATCGACGACCCGCTGAGCGGCAGCGTGCGCGAGAGCGACGCGCCCATCACGCCGGGGCGGCGCAGCAGGTCGTGCTCCACCTGCTCGAAGAAATCGTGCTGCTGCTGCACGCCGGGATACCGCGCGGGCGTGAGACGGATGCGCGCCGCGAGCACGTTCTCCGGATCGAAGCCGGGCCGGATCTCGCTCAGGCGAATGAAGCTGCGCACGAGCAGTCCCGCGCCCACGAGCAGCACCAGCGCCAGCGCCATCTCGGTGACCACGAGTGCACCGTGGGTCCGGCGCCGCGCGCCGATGCTGGAGGCGGAATCGTCGCGGAGCGTGCGCTCGACGTCGGGCGAGGCGGCGCGCAGCGCGGGCAGGAGCGAGAAGGCGATGCCGGTGACGAGCGCCAGGACGAGCGTGAAGGCCAGCACGCGCCCATCGACGCCGATCGCGCCGACGCGCGGCAGCACGCCCGGCCAGGTGCCGAGCAGCGCCTCGAGGCCCCATGCGCCTAACGCCAGCCCGACGCCGCCGGCGGCGATCGACAGCAGCACGCTTTCGACCAGTAGCTGGCGGACGATGCGCCCCCGCCCCGCGCCTAACGCCCGGCGGACGGCGATCTCGCGCCGCCGGCTGCTGGCGCGCGCCACGAGCAGCCCGGCCGCGTTCACGCATGCGATGAGCATCACGACCCCCACCGCGCCGAAGAGCACGAGGATCGACGTGCGGCCGCTGCCCACCACCGTGCGGCTCAACGGCTGGAGCAGGAAGTCAGGCGCGTCCAGTCCCACCTTGGGCGACGCGGAGGCCGGCGCGCCTCCACCCGGTCCGCCCCCCGAGCGCACAATGATGTGCCGGCGCGCGGATCCCGCGCCGGGCGCACCGCCATGTGCGGGCGTCGATGTCGACGCCTGCGCCGCGGCGAGTCGCTTCGCGAGCGCGGTCAAATCGGCGGCGGCACGGGCCATTGTCGCGCCCGGCGCCAGGCGTCCGACCACGTTGAACGCGAAGTACTGCGCGTTCACCTCGATCTGCGGATCATCGGCGAACGCGGCGCCGATGGGCAGCCACAGCTCGGTGCGCTCATCGGGAAACTGCGCCGCCGGCGGCAGCACACCGATCACCGTGTAGGTGCGTCCGTCGAGCGTGATCGACTTGCCTAACACCGAACGGTCGCGTCCGTACCGACCCGCCCACGTCGAGTAGCCGAGCACCGTCACCGGCTGGTGGACGTCGGCCGGGCCGAACATGCGGCCGATGACCGGGTGCACATCGAGCACGGCGAACAACTCGGGCGACACCGCCGCTGCCTGCACCTCCACCGGATCGCCCAGGCCCGTCATGTTCGCGCGCTGCGTATGATACGCCGCGATGCCCGCGAAATCCTGCTTCATGTTTCTCACGTCCAACATGTACGGATACGACAGGCCCAGCCGGAAGCTCCCGCCTAACCCGCTGGCTGCGATGTCGACGAGCTGGTCCGATTGCGTGTAGGGCAGCGGCCGCAACAGCACGGCATCGACGACGCTGAAGATCGCCGTGCTGGCTCCGATCCCGAGCGCCAACGTGAGGACCGTGACGGCGGCAAAGCCCGGCGTCCGGACGAGCGTGCGGATCGCGTAGCGGATGTCGTGGAGCATGGCGGCCAGTTGTTCGGGCGGTTGATGCGACGCGTGGGCGTCGCTGTGCGAAGGGAATACTCGTGCCACGTGGGCGCGAGCGCCATGTTGCGCGCGCGTCTCATGTTAGCTCGTGGGTGGCGAGGCCCGCGCTCGTGCCGTGTGTCCGCCTGTGGGACCGCTCGTGCCGAATTCGAACGCCGCTCGAGTGATGTCGCGGTCTACGCCGGCGGTGGCTCGGTGAGTCCCGATCCTTCCGGCGCCGCGCTCCGCACCTCGATCGGCAGCGCGACATCCCGATCGAGCGCCAACGGCACGAGCCACCGCAGATTGTCGATTACGGTTGCCGGCAACGCGTCCACGTCCGCCAGGAACACGCGCTGGTCCTCGGCGGTCACCGCGCCCAACGCCGCGTCATCGAACGCGCGCACCACGTGCATGGTGTACTGCGCGTCGCGCCACACGAGCACCAGGTCCCACGCTGCGACGTCGGCACCCGCCTCCTCGCGCACCTCGCGCCGCGCCGCCGCCGAGATGGGCTCGCCGTCGCGAACCTTCCCGCCTAACGCATTGACCCGCCCCGCCTGCCACGCCGGCCGCGTCTTCTCCATGAGCACGACCCGCCGTCGATCGGCCGAGAAGAGGAGCGCGAGCACATAGCGGAACACGGGGAACGGGGACCCGCGCGCCTAACGGCGCGCTTCGGGAAGCTGGCCGTAAGTGTTTCGTAGCGCTTCGGAATGCGCGTTTCCCGCTGCGAAGCACACGACATTGGCACACAACTGACCAGCATTGGTCTCCTGTCCGTTGACAGCTAGCTCTACACATCTGTCTTCATCGACGGTCGGTTAGCCTTGTTGACTTGACGACGCCAACCCACGAAACGGGCCGCCGTGATCGCAGTCGCCATTGCGACGGCAGCTAACGAGCTTGCCAACGTCGGCCAGCCAACCCCGCGTGGCAGACCATCGACGCATACCTCTCGCACGCTCGCGCCAATCATACAGGATATGAAGAACCACATGAGCGAGCCGAACGGCTCGACGCGCTTATTCCAAACGTCGTCCATGTTGATTTCGACGCTCTTCACGCCGACGATGCGCGCGTCGATCGTGACGTTGGCGGCGTCGTCCACGACAAATCGAAGAGACATGAGGTCGCCGGGATTGAGAAGGAGCGGACCGACTTCAACCGCGCTCGCTCGCACGTTGCGACCTTCGCTGCTTGCCGGTTGGAGCTCGGGCCGCAGCGCGCTCGGCACTGTTGCTATCACCTCATACGTCAGCAGGTGCGCCGCGCGGCCGAAGCCAAGCCGAATGGGTGACTCGAAGTCCAGCTTTCGGATGGATTGGTTCCGGTGTTCCTCAACGTCAAGTCAACAACGCTGGCCGCATGGACTCGCTGGCCGAGGTAGTGAACTTCTAGCTGCTCTCTTAGTGGTGAGTGACGGCCAGTAGCGAAGTCGAATACGAGCAAGACAGACGCTTTGAGCGGCGCTGGAATCCAAGGCACGAATCGCAATGACGATCCCCGCGACGCTAACAATCAACACCCTATTGAGTTCTCCAAACCACTGCATTTTGCCGGTCTAGTTTGCGTCGTTAGACGATGGTGTCAACGTCACTACAGTCCAGAGGCATGACCGCGCCGAACCATCGCATAATGAGCGCGTACAGAGACGCCTGTCGCCGAATGTCCTGGCCCGTCTCAAGACCATAGCGGCGCGAGACAACCGCACCGTGTCGTCGCTCTTGCGCCATCTCATACGCTAAGTGCTGAACGACGAGCCCGCGCGCCGAAGGACACGAACGTCAGTTCGGTAGCGCGATTCCGGCATCTTCGGTATCCTTGGTCACACAATGCACTTTACCGCTCGCCGCGACTGCTCGGACACAACCGGGCAATCGCGGCGTTTTCGTTCTCGCACTGAGAGGATTGCCATGCCGACGCCGTACACTCTGAAGATGGCTGACGTGTGCCGCCAGCTCGGGATCGCTCCGCAGTCCGTCCGCCGCCTGCTCGCGTTGGGTGAGTTGCGTTACGCGCAGTTCGGTCCGCGCGGCCACCTTCGCTTTGCTCAGGCGGACATCGACGAGTTCCTGCGTCGCTCCAGCGGGGGGCCAACGCCGGCCACGCGGCCTAACGGTGTCCTCACTCTCGTGGCTTGCCGTGTCAATGGACGTGCGGCGTGGCACTCAAACGCGCGCGCTCGCGCAGCGCCTCGCAATCCCTACGCCGCACGCTCTCGGATTGCTGGTCAACCGCTCGGCGCTGCTGCGGAGAACCAAGGGGACGGCGTCGTGCGCGAGGTGCGGCCTGACGACCTCGCCGAATGGGCCGGCTGGCATGGCGAGTCCGCGACGTTCGCCGCGGCGGTTCACGCCATCCTCGACGACCAAGGACGCTTGCCGGGCTGGGACGTCGTGGAAGCACGCCTCGATCGGCTCGAGCAGCAACGTGCGGCAATGCGCGACGCGCGCAAGCGCGAACGCCTGGAACGCGAGGCCCACGAAAAAACCGACGCGGCCACACATAAAGAACTCAGAAAAGAAAAGAGGGAGAAGAGAGGGAGAGGGAGAGGAGAGCGATACGTCACGGTGATGCTCACCGTGAGGTCACGGTCGCCTCACCCGCCTCGCCGCTGCCGCTCTGCTCTTCGGACAGTCCCTTCACTGATCGGTTGATTCGCGAGGTGCCACGTATGAGCGGCCCCGCGGTGGACGTGCAGCGGCGCGTCGCATTGCGCGCCGTCGCTTGCCGACCTTCACGGTAGAGCAGATAAGGCAGTTCCTTGCGATCGCGGACGAGGACGATAACGCGGCCTACTGGCGGCTCGCCGTCGAAACCGGCATGCGCCCGTCGGGAATGATCGCGCTACGCTGGTCTGACTTACAGGACGGCGTCGTTCACGTGCAGCGCGCGCGGACCTACACCGACAAAGCGGACGGTTACGACGAGCACGAGCCGAAGACGGCCAGCTCGCGTCGCCAGATCCGGCTCTCGCCCACCACGCTCAAGGCGCTCGCCGCGCACAAGGCGGCGCAGTCGGCGCTCAAGCTCCAGTTAGGCGTGAATTACGTCGATTCTGGCTACGTGTTCGCCCGCTGGGACGGTCGACCGGGAGCGACTCGACGCTTGGAGCGGCTTCGAATGCTGCTCAAGCAGGCCTCGCTGCCGCCCATGCGTCTCTACGACCTGCGCCACGTCGCGGCGACGCTCCGGCTGCTCAACGGCGAGCGACCCAAGGTCGTGTCGGAGATGCTCGGTCACTCGAGCGTCAACATCACAATGGACATCTACTCGCACGTCATGCCCGACATGCAGGAGGAGAGCGCAGCGCGCTACGAAATGCTGATGGCGCCGGCCCCGCGAACGCGACGTGTCCGGCTCGCGAAGTGAGTCCAACCGTTCACCACACAGGAGATCCAATGTCCCCATGTACCGCGATGCCGAATCGTCCCGCGATGCTGCGCGATTCGCGATCCTCCGAGCCGCGAAGACCATCGCCGCCGAGAGTCGTTCGCTGCTGGCCGAGGACGAAGCGATGGCCTTGGCGCTCACGCATCTCGAGGACTGGCGGTTGGAAACGGTGCGCGCGATGGAGACGGACGGCGAGACTATGCGCGAGAACGAATAAGCAGTACCGTCAACGGGTCTCGACGAAAAACGAGAGGGCCTCCCGCGTGAGGCCCTCTCGCCGTTCTGCCGCCGCAATGTTAGCTAGTGTCCGTCCTGAAACTCGGAGGGGAGTGATTTCAAGGGACTAACGCGAGTGACGCACCCGGGGATGGTGTTCTCGCCGCGCGGATGTATGTTGGCGTTGTCGAGACGTCCAACTTCATCACGGGGAGGCACCGCCGAATGCGTCACGTGTCACCGCAGCTGCCACTCGTCGCACCGTGGATCGCTCATCCGCACGCCGACGAGCTGGCGGCACTCAGTGCGCAGCTGGATGAACAACCTGTCTTGCGCCGCCTCATTCAGCAAGACCTGGATGCCGGCTGCGCCACGAATCCTCTGACCGGTCGGCCCGGCCTGAGTGGCGACCAAGTCCTGCGCATCCTCCTCGTACGCCAACTCACCGGCTGGACCTATGCGGAGTTGGCCTTTCACCTCGCCGACTCCGGGACGTACCGCGCCTTCTGCCGCCTCAGTGCCCTGCTGGCCGCGCCGTCGAAATCCGCGCTGGCCGCGACGCTCCGGCGCGTTAGGCCGGCGACACTCGCCCAAATGAACGACCACGTAGTGACGAGCCGGGCCGCGCGGCGCGTCGAGCCCGCGCGCACCGTGCGCATGGATGCGACCGTGGTGCCCGTCACGATCCACGCGCCGACGGATGCCGCGCTGCTCGTGGATGCGGTGCGGGTGCTCGATCGGCTGCTGCGCCGCGCGGAGCGGGTGGCCGCGTTCACGGCGTACCACCGGCATCTGCGGGGCGCCAAGCGGCGCGCCCTCCGGATTCAGCATCTCGCCCCGCGGGCGACGACGCAGCGGCGCGCCTGCTATCGCGTTCTCCTCGCGCTCACCGACGCCACGGCGAGCTACGCGACGTGCGCGCTCGGGCAGCTCGAGGGGCTGGTGTCGACGCCGGAGCGCGATCGACTGCGCCGCCACCTCACGACGTTTCTCCCCCGTGTCGCGCAGGTGATCGCGCAGACCACGCGCCGGGTCCTCGATGGCGAGGCCGTGCCCGCCCCGGAGAAGCTCGTCTCGCTCTTTGAAGCACATGCGGACGTCCTCGTGAAGGATCGCCGCGAGACGTACTACGGCCACAAGATCTTCCTCACGACGGGGCGCTCGGGGCTCATCCTCGATTGTGCGATCCCGAAGGGCAATCCCGGCTATGTGACGTGGGCCGTGCCGCTCGTGCGGCGCCACCGCCGCCGCTTCGGCGCGGCGCCGCGGCAGGCGAGCCTCAATGGCGCGTTCGCCTCGCAGGCGAATCTCACGCGGATGAAAGCGTTAGGCATTAACGACGTCTGCTTCGCGAAGAAGCGCGGGCTCCGCGTGTGCGACATGGTCAAGAGTGCGTGGGTCTACGACAAGCTCCGCCGCTTTCGGGCCGGGATCGAGAGTGGGATCTCGCTGCTCAAGCGCGTCTTTGGCCTGGCGCGCTGCGTGTGGAAAGGCGCCGTCGGCTTTCACGCCTACGTGCGCACGGCGGTGCTCGCCGCGAATCTCCTCGTCCTGGCGCGCGCCACCAGAGCCTAACGACTAGGCAGCCAGCCACCCGCGCGCGACCGCACGACCGGGGTCGCGCGCGCTCCTCGCATCACCCCGATCGACGGCGCAGCCCGAACCCCGCCCGACCACCGCGGTGCATCGCGCGCCCTCGCCACTTTGCCGCACCTCAACCAATTTCGAGGTCAGAAAATCACCGCCCAGTCACGCGAAACCCGGCGTTTCAGGACGGACACTAGCTAGGCAGTCTGTAGCATCCCGCCACTGTTCGCCGTTGCGCCTTCCTCACCTGTTATTGTGCGCTGCACAGAGATGACCCGTGCTTCCCTTCATTGAACTGCGACCTTCGTGCTGGGCCACGCTCTCGAGGTACGCCGTACGGGCCTCTGCCAGCGCCTTCAACGCCGCTGCCGCGTCCTTCGCATACACAACGCAACCGTCCAGGTCAGGGTGTTCAGCGACTACGCACGGCGTGCCGTCCGCGAACTGATCATTCTCGATCTTGATGGCGTGGCCGCCCAAATCGATGATGATAGGGGTCATGGTGTATGCTCTCTCCGGACGTTAGGAATAGGCTCGTGCACACGCGATGCAAGTATCCGACCGGCACTGCGACCTGATCGCTCATCAGCGTGATTCTTGGCCACCCATCGCGGTAGTACAGCAGCACGCGCCTATAGTCGGCGGCCCTTTCTTCTGTATACCCGAGATCGATCAGGAGTTGCCGGACCTCCATTCGGCTGACCGTACCACTATTCTGCAGCCAGCCGTTCAGCGTCGCAATGGCCGACGAGCGATCGGTCACTTCGGCAACCCTGGAAGGCCCGGGTTCGCGCCTTGCGTGCCGAGCACGACAGAGAACGTTACGGCTTGCTTATCATCGCCGTTGAGGAAAATGTCCAGGCTATAGTCGCCAGCTTTCTGTAGAGGAACGCCTGCGAGTGCCAAAATCTGCGGATACTTGAATAGCTGTCCCGCCTTCGCCACTCCGTTGATCTGCCCTGTGGCCGTCACGTCCATCACGACGCTGCCATCCTGGTCCGCAAGTTTGACCTGCATCAGAAACGGACGGCCCAACTCGGCAGAGCGAAGCGCCAGTTCCAGAGCCACATACATCAGCGGGTACGTTCCCGGCACCGCCGGCAGATAAATGGTGTCGAAGATTCCCATCGCGCTCAACTTCCCCTCGCGCGAAATGCTGGCGTAGTCGCAGAAATGAACGTAGGTGACGTGCACGAGGCGTCTCGTTAGGAAGGAACGCAGCGGCGGAAGCACGAAACGTATCGTCGACACCCGGCGAGCACAACACCGACGACGGCCAGAATCCAGTCCGGGCCGACGCTCTAACGTCGTGCTCGCTAGGACGCCTAACTGTGGCGCTCACTGTGGCGCTCACGCTGCGCAGTTGTTGAGCGCACGCGTTGGGTTGTTTGTGACGTGGCCGAACATTCTCCCTAGCGAGTCGCGGCCTCAGGGGCTAGCGTCGAGTGTGCGAAAGGCCACACGAATCGCCGTTGTGCAGGCTCGACTCACCACGTGGGCCGGCTCACATTCCAAGCCAGAAAAGCACGCAGGCCGAGGTTTCCGGCCGCGGCGCACCCTCTAACACGCGTCCGAGGTCCGACCAATGGCGTCAGCGACTGCACCGGGGAAGCTGCGTTCGTTAGGCGACAAGATTGGAGCGATAGCGCTCAAGGTGATCGTAGAGAAGGCAGTTGTGGCCGCCCTGCCGCTCGCACTTGTGGTCGCTGCGGCGTTGCGCGCCAAGATACCGGCCGTTCGCGACGTATTGGCGACCCGACTCTCAGTCACCATTTGGAACCTGGTCTTGATCTCGTTCGCCGCCGCGATCGCGATCTATTCTCGTTTCGCCCATTCAGCACTACCGGCGAAGAGCGGCGCGCCGAGCAAACCCGGAGGTGAGCGGAGTCGCATCGCAGATACTCAAGGAACTCGAGCGATCTGCATCCGGCGCGATGGTAAACTCTGCCATCTATCAGAACTGGGCTATCGTGCCAGAAGCGAAGCGCGCTGCGCTCGACGAGCTTCGCGACCTCGGTTACGTCGAGTACACAGGGACACGGAAGGTGCCGGTCACTCGAATTACTCCAGAGGGCCGGGATTACCGATACATGGAAAACGCACGTCCAATACCTTAGCCGGTCCGTCCAATGCGTTGAGTGGCGCACACATTCTGGCAGCCAGGTAAATGACCGTTCGCGCGTTGCACACATTTTCGGCACACATCGCCGATGACTGAGCACGCTTTTTTCTATGGAAAATGGCGCTTTTCGTCACTGGTACATGATGAACACGGGAATCGGCTTCAACTTGACCACCTGCTCCGGCGTCAGCATCGGCTTGTCGTTCTTGTAGAACACCTTGAAGCCCGCGAACTGCACCGGGTGCTCGAAGATGTAGTGCAGGTACGAGCTCCGCTTGAGCGTCGGGGCGCCGAATCCGTCCATGTCGATCACCATCTGCACCCGCGGGTCCAGATGGATCCGCTCGTGGTTCGTCAGCATCGGCCGCGTGAACCGGTGCACGATCAGCATCTTGGGCGGCAGTTGATACTCGGTGACTAACGCAGCCAGCGTGTCCGCGGCCACGTTCACTTGCGACGCATCCAGCGTCCCGATCACGTGGCCCGGCACCTTGGCCCCCTGCATCGCGAACTCGGGATCGAGCGCCAGGTGCACCGTTGGGCGCATCAGATACTTGACGAGCGGCGCGATCTCGCTGCGCACCGAGCTCCGTCCCACCTGCACGTCGAGGATCAACAGGTATCCGCGACGCTCCGCCCACGATGCAACCTTGTCGATCACCGAATCGGGCATCCGCGCACGATACATCCCGTCGCGGCCCGCGCTGCCCTGCGCCACCGTCACGATCAACTCGAGCGCCGGAATCACCGGCGTCGTGCTGTCGGCGCTCGCGTAGGCATCGGCCTGCCGCTGCAGGCGGGCGAGCATCGAATCAGGATTGATCTCGCCTAAAATGCCCATCCGCTTGGAGAACGGATTGCCGTAGTAGGACACGACGCGGCACCCCGGAAACAGCGAGCCGGGAAGCGGCGCCTGCGCCAGCGCGCGGCGCGCGACCTCGCCGTGCCACGATGCGGGCTGCGCCGCCACCGGCGCGGCCGCGCGATGCACATGCCGCGCGCGCCGCCTGGTCGCCGTGCGAGCCGTGTGTGCCGTGTGTGCCGAGCCGGCCAGCGCGCTGTCGCGCGCGCCTAACGAATCGGCGGACGCGAGCGCCACGCTGTCCTGCGCCGCCCGACGGATGGAGTCGGCGCGCGCCGAGTCGCTGTCGGCGCGGATCGCCGCCAACACGCTCGTCATGCGGGCATCGGACGCGCATTGCTGTTGCAACCGCGCGGTCACCGCGTGCGCGGAGTCGACCATCGTGTCCGCGTGCGTCGCCGGCCGCGACGCGGCCGCGTGACGCGCCGGCGCGCGCGGCGGGTCGCCCCGCGCATTGGCACATGCAATGACGACGCCGAGCGCCAACAGCGCTCCGATCAGACGAGGAATCAGGGTGCCTCTCGCATGGTGGATGGATCCAGTCCCTCGCGCGTGCACCATGCTTCGTACGCCAGCGGTGAAATCTCGGATGGCTTGATCTCGCTCCGGCCGCCCCAGAACACGTTCGTGTAACTCGCACTGATCGACGCCTCGGCCAGATGCGCGTCGATCGCCGCCTTGTGCGCCAACACCATTGCTTTGTCGGTGCCGTGCGCCACGGCCATGATGTTCACGTTGGCGAACGCCTGGCCGCCCTCGCGCCAGTACGCGTGCGTGAGGATGTGATGTCGTCCGACTTCGCAGCCGGCCTCCATCTCGCGGCCCGGCGGGACACGCCAATGGAAGAGCGCGTTGTAGCGCGTCACGCGCGTGCCGGCGGCGGACGGCTTCACGTGCTCGAGGAACGTCGAGAAGCGTCCGATCACGCCGCGCTCGTCGAGCGTGCGAGCGACGCGCAGGAACTCATCCAGCGACACGCCGGCTTCGGCGGCCCGCGCGCGCCACGGATCCTCGACGATCTCCGCCACGGCCAGCTCGCGCTTGAGCCGCTCCAACACCCGCCATTCCAGTTCCGTTAGGCGGACGAGATGGGTATCGAGAATGCGCCCCGGTTCCTCCGACCGGCTCCCGGGCTCCATCCCCCGGCGACGCACGTGCCCCACGCCGAGCGTGAACAGCGCCTTGGCCGGCATGAGCAGAAACGCATTGGCGCCTACGCGATGCGCGAGGTGCTCGGCGTGCCGCCGCATCGAGAATCCCTGCGGCACCTTGAGCGTGGTCCACAGACGATAGGCCGATCCATTCGGTCTCCGTGTCCGTGGAGCGAATCACCACGTGCCCGGAGAACGGATCGTCCCGCACCATGTAGTCGAACGCCGCGTCGAGCGCCGGCGCCGGCGCCGGGATGCGCCACGCGACCAGCGCGCCGGGCGCGAGATTGGTCGACAACAAGGTTTGGCGGACGCGGCGGATGGTGCCCGCGGCCAGCATCCCGCGGATCCGGTCCAGCACCGTGCCTAACGGAACGCCCGACAGGCGCGCGATCTCGGCGAACGGATCGGCGTGGAAGCCCGCCACGCGATCCTCGGATACGGCGAGGATCCGCGCGTTGACGGTGTCGGTGATCTCGGTGGTGAGTGTGGGTGCGGCCATGATCGCTGCCTACAACAATAATCACCAAGCGCCCGTCGTGCCGGTCACCAGAGACGCGACACGGCGTAAATCACGAGGCCCGCCAGCCCGCCCACCAGCGTGCCGTTGATGCGGATGAACTGCAGGTCACGACCGATCGCCAGCTCGATACGCCGCGACGTCGCATTGGGATCCCACGCCGCAACCGTGTTCGCAATCAGCTCGCCCACCTCGTCGCGATGCTGCTCCACCACCGCGAGCGCGGCGTCGGTGATAAATCGGTCCAACTCGCCCAGCATCGCGTCGTTCGATTTCATTGCCTGCGCGAAGGAGACGATGCCGCGCTCCAGTGCGCTGGGCTCGGCCGACCCGTCCCGAGTCTGATCGCGCTCGGCGTACTTCACGAGGCCGGTGCGCGCCGACCGCCAGATGGACGTCGCGATCTCGTCCAGGACAGGCGCGCTGAGCAATTCTTCCTTGAGCGCTTCGGCCTTGGCAATCACCTCCGGCGACGTGCGCAGCTTTTCGGTGAACCGCACCAGCGCGTCGTGGAATTTCGCGCGCAACGGATGGTCGGGAGATTCCCGCACCTCATGCAACAGATTCTCGATCGCGCCCACGATCTTGAGGTAGATGCGTTCATCCACCACGTCCGGCATCCACCACGGACTCTCTTCACCCACCTTCACGCGAATGATCTCGCGGTTGTCGCGCACCGATTGCTCGATCAGCTCCAACGCATTGTCGAGTAGATCCTGGTGGCGGCTGTCGGCGGTGATGAACGACAGCATTGAGCCCAGCACCGGTGCCACCCGCGTGGCGTGCACTCGCGTGGCGAGACCGTCGCCGATCAACCGGCGCGCATCATCATCCGGCAGCGCTTCGGCCGACCGCGCCAGGCCGAGCGCGACCTGATGCGCGATGAGCTGCGCGTTGGCCGGTTCGGCCAGCCACGTCACCGCGCGATCGGCGATGTGAATCGAGGCGAGGCGCCGCGCGACGACGTCGCGCGCCAGAAAATTGAATTGGACGAAATTGCCTAACGTGCGGCCGATGCGGTCCTTGCGCGCGGCCACGATCGCGGTGTGCGGGATCGGGATGCCAAGCGGGTGACGGAACAACGCCGTCACGGCGAACCAATCGGCGACACCGCCCACCATTGCGGCTTCGGCGGTCGCGCGAATGAAGCCCAGCCAAGGGAGCCGGCTCTCGTACCACCGCGTGACGCCGAATACGGCCGTCGCCAGCACCAACAGGCCCGACGCTCGCCGCTTCATGCGGTCGAGCTGGACCTGCCGGTCGGGGTCGTCGGGCCGCGCAAGCGGCATCGAAACAGGTGCGATCTGTTCGGTCACTGAGCGAAATCAGTGGCCTCGGCCGCTTCGCGGCAAGCGGACATGCGAGCGCGCGTGCGAGCGCGCGTGCGAGCGCGCCCGCCGGTCACCGCAGGATGTACCCGGCCGAAAATCGCACGGTGGTGACGTCGGCCGGCTGCGAATACACCTGCGCGGACAACTCGAACGCGCGGGTGACGTGCGCGGTGACGCCGCCGAAGACCGTCGCGCGAGTGAGATCCACGTCGACGCGCGTGGAGTCGGTGACGCCGTTGCCGTCGGTGAAGCCCACCTGGAAACGCGGCTTGAGGAAATTGACGCCGCCGCCTGCGTAAAAGGCCCAGCGTTGGTCGCGCGTGGTGAGTGAGAGCGCTCCTTCGCCGCCCACCATGTACGGGTGGAACGTGTCCTTGGACGGTGTCGAGCCGAAGCACGGGTCGGCATCGTCCTCGGTCTGCAATCCTTTTTGCGGACACGTGATCGGACCTTGCACCTGTCCCACCGTTCCGTGCGCGCGCAGCATCAATGACAACGCGCCGCCCCACGGCGCCGACGGCAGTCGTTGCACGCGCGACAGCGCGAAGCTGCCCAGATCGGGCTTGGCATCGTAGAGCTGAACGGGCGGAACATAGCTCCCTTCGAAAACGAATCCGCCGGGAAGTCCGATCGTGACGCGCGGCCGTCCGAACACCGGCGACAGGCGCGTGTTTTCGGCCTTGTTCTCGAAGCACAAGTGCGTTTGCTGGATCGCATCGTTAGGCGTAGGCATCGGCTCGGCCTCGAGCGACACCCGCACCGACCACGGCGCCAGATGTTCGGGCGCCGCGTCCACCGAAAAGGCGATCGGCGCCGAATAGAACGCCAGCAGTTTGGCTTCGTTACTGTTTTCCGGCGGACGGCACTGCGCCGCCGCCGGCACCGCCGCCATTGCGAGTCCGAGAACGGCGGCGGCGCTGCACATGCGCGCTCTGGCCGGGCGAACGAGTCGAGCGCGACGGGACGGGACCAACTCGTTCGCTCGTGTCAAAACAGGCATGCGCTCTCCAAATGAAAAATGGTCTACTGAACGGTGATCGATCCCGACATGACGGCCCGTCCATGAATCTGACAGAAGTAGGTATAGGTTCCAGCCACCGTGAAGGTGCGCGAGAATGTGCCGCTGGATTTGACTCCTGATCCCTGCGCGCCGTCGTCGAACGTAACGGTGTGCGAGACTCCGCTCGAGTTCCAGGTCCAGGTGACCGAAGTGCCCGTGCTCACCATGATGTTGGCCGGACTATAGAAGTCGTTGCCGATCGACACTTGATTGGTGCTCACCGTGCCGCCCGGCGGGGTGGGCGGATTGCCGGATGTCCCTGTGGGGCCCATGGAGCTGCCGCCGCAACCGGCGAGACCGATTGCCGCAGCCACCAAGCAGGCCGAAATAACGCGTTGCATACCTACACCTCATCCTGTTCCGCGAGAGCGCGGGTCACGCGACCCCTCGCGCGCCAACCAATCGGCTGGCGTGCGGAGTCGCAGTTCATGTATTTCAATGTCCCACGCGGATCGGGGAGGCTACGCCTGCGCCGCGAACCGTGCGCTCGCGGAGGCGAGCGATGCGTGCCGCGGGGCCGCCGCGGAATCCAGTGACGTGCTCGCCTTACAGACTCTGCCGCAGAAAACGCTGCACGTGCGGCCGATGACTGCGGCCCAATGTGAGGCGCGTGCCGTCGCCTAAAATGAGCACGAAGTCGCCGCCGAACCACGGTTGGGCTTCGACGACGCGGTTCACGTTCACGAGCGTCGAACGATGGATGCGCAGGAAGCGTCCGGCGGCGAGCCGGCGCTCGAGATTCGTGAGCGTGCCGCGCACCACGTGCACCTTGGTGCCCAGGTGCAGCCTCACGTGATTGTCCATCGCCTCGACCCAGTCGATGTCGGCGATCTTGAGGAAAATGATCCGGCCATCGACGCGGATCGCCAGGCGCTCGGGGTCCGAGCCATCCATGGGCGGCGCGGCGGTGTCCGTTAGGCGCATGCCCGCGTCCTCGCGCGCGCCGGGATGCTGGATCGACTTGACGCGCGCCAGCGCCGCCTGGAGCTGCTCGGGCTGCACGGGCTTGAGCAGATAGCCCACCGCGAACACGCCGAACGCATCCAGCGCGTACGCGTCGTGCGCCGTCACGAAGATCACGGCCGGCATGGACGACGGACCGATTTCGCGCACCACGTCGAGCCCGCTCAACTCCGGCATCTGGATGTCGAGCAGGACCAACGACGGCTCGAGCTCGCGGACCATTTTCACCGCGTCGCGCCCGTTGCCGCATTCGCCCGTGATGTGCACGTCCGGGTGGGTGGAGAGCAGCTCGCGCAAGTGCGTGCGCGCGAGAGGCTCGTCGTCCACGATCAAGGTGTCGAGACGCATCGTCATGCTACAACCTCCAGAATGGCCGGTGATGTGGACTCCGCGGCGTCGCGGAACGGGAGCTCGAATGTGGACCTCGAAACCGCCCTCGGGACGCGCGCCCGCTTCGAAGCGGTGTGCGTTGCCGTACAGATGGCGCAACCGCGCCCGCGTGTTGCCTAACCCGACGCCGCCGCCCGACGCGCCGTTCGTGCCCTCGCCGCGGCGCGCGCGCGTCGCCGCGCCCGCGCCAATGCCGTCGTCGGTGACCGTCAACATGATCGTGTTCTCTTCGCGCTCCACGAGCACGCGCACCGAGCCGCCCGACGCGCGCGGCGCAATGCCGTGGTGGATCGAGTTCTCCACCAGTGGTTGCAAGAGGAAGCTCGGCACCAGCGCGCGGCGCGCCCGTGGATCCACCAGCAGCTCGACGCGCAATCGATCCGAGAATCGGAGCTGTTGGATCTCCACGTACCGGCGCAGCAATTCGAGCTCGCGATCGAGCGACACTTCCTGCTCGGCGGCGCCGCGCAGCGAAAAGCGCAGCAGTTCGCTCAGGCCCGCCACCACGCGCTCCGCGGCGCGCGCGTCCGTGCGAAGCAGCGCCGTGATCGTGTTGAGCGTGTTGAAGAGAAAATGTGGATGCAGCTGCAGCTCGAGGCTTCTCAGCTGCGCACGCGCCAACGCGATCTCGAGTTGTTCGCGATGCCGCGCCTGCTCGTGGTAACTGCGGAGGAGGCGCGCCTGCCACGACGTGGCGTACACCGCGACGCATCCCGACACCGCCAGCAACAACACCTTGGCGCATTCATCGAGCGGCGACAGACCGTGCCCCACCGCGGCCTCCACCGGCGTCGCCGCGAGACGCGTTCCGCTCGACAGCAGCAGGCCTAACGAAAGGACGGTGTACTCGCCCACCGCGAGCGCCGCCGTCGTGGCCGCCAATCGCGTCGACGACGTGATGGGCCGCGACGCGAGCACGGCGAAGTACGCGAGAAACATCGGCGAGCGCAGGCCGAGCTCGATGCGGCCCGCCAGCGCGTAGCCGCCCATGAGGAGCGTGATCCACGTGACGTCGATCAGCGGATTCGCCACGGTGAGCCAGCGCGGCAGCTGCGGGCAATGGCGGAACACGACCCATTGGCCGATCGTCCACGCGAGAATCGGCGCGAGCAGCAGCAGGTTGACGCGATTCACCGCCGCCGGCAGCGACGACGCGTAGAACGCGCCCGTCGCCGCGAGCAGCAGCAGCACCACCGCGCGCATGCCGTTGAGCAGCCGCTCGGCTTCGGAGCGGTGCTGGTCGAGCAGCGGCTGGATGGTGGGATCTTCTTTCGCGGTCATGCTCGACTCATGGACAAAGGCTCGTGCCGTTTTTGCGCACGGTGATGAATCCACTGACGACGCGAACAGTTCACTCCGTTGTCGACGCTCGCCTCGATTGGATACGCTCGCACGAGACGGGCGAACGACGCGTTCGCCGTTGCCCCGCGCTAGGCGCGTGTCACATGGTCGAGCTTGTTCTCCGCCCCGCTTTCCTGCAATTCGACGCGAACGGTAGTGCCGCGGCCGGACTCGCTCGCAATGTCGATCTCGCCGCCCCAGCTCTCGACCAATTGCCTGCTGATGGCCAGACCGAGACCGCTCCCCGAGGTCCGCGTCGAGAAATGCGGCTCGAAGATACGCGGCAGAACCGCGGCCGGAATCCCCTGACCGTTGTCGGCCACGTGGATCACGACATGTCCGTCGTTGCGCGCGAGGCTGAGCGAATGCGAGTGGCCGCGGCGAGCCGTGCGTTCTCGAGCACGTTGAGCAGCACTTCACGCAGCTCATCGGTGCGCGCGTTGGCGAGGAGCGGGTCGTCGGCGCCATCGAGGCGCCACTCGACCCCGGCGCCGCTCCCGCCGCCCAGGCGCTCGAGCTCCATCACATCGCGTGCGACCGCCGCGACGTCGACCGCCTCTGGTGGTTGGCGCTCGGCCGGCGCGGTCCCGTACCGGCTGAAGGCGCGCGCAATTTCGTCGAGGCGATCGATCTCGGAGAGGATGCGGCTCGCGTTCTGATCGAGGATGTGATCGAAGTCGCCGCGGGCATCGGCGTAGGCGCGCTTGAGATGTTGTACGCCTAACCGAATGGGCGTGAGCGGATTCTTGATCTCGTGCGCCACCTGGCGCGCCATCTCGCCCCACGCCAGCACGCGTTGGGCGCGCGCGAGGTCGGTGACGTCGTCGAGCGTGAGCACCACGCCGCCGCCGCCGGTAAGGCGCGTGAGGCGCGCCTGCAGCTGCCGGGCGCCGACGCTCAGAGTCGAACTCTTCCTCATCGACGCTGCGCGCGAGGAACGCGCGCAGCCGTCTCGCCATCTCGGGCGCTGCTTGGTCGAGCGTTGCCCCTGCGGGCAACGCGCGGCCAAGCAGCGCCTCGGCGCGGGGGTTGGCCAGCAACACGGTGCCGGGCGTCGCGAAGCGCGACCACGCCGCTCGCCACGTTGCGCAGCACTTGCGACGTGCGCCGTTGGGCCGATTCGAGCGCCGCGCGGCTCGCGCCTAAATCGGCGGCCATGCGGCGGAACGCGCTGAACACCGGTTCGAATTCCTCGGGCGGCGCGCTGCTCAGCGGCGGTTCCGTCTCCTCGGCGGCGATGGCGAGCGCCGCGGCGCGCAGTTGGCCGATCGGTTTGGCCAGCGAGCGGGAGGCGGCGCGGCTCAGCAGCAGCGCGGCGATGGCGCCGAGGACCGTCGCGAACATCACCAGCACGCCCAGGTCGCGGCGGCGCTGGTCCAGCACCAGCTCGCTGCCGCGCGCCGGCGCGGCCAGGACTAACGGAGCGCCGGGCCCGCTCTCCACCGAGAGATAGCCGAAGAGCGCGCGCGAGCTGCCCACGCGCATCGTGCGCGCCACGTACACCTCGCGGCCGTCGCGCAGGTCGGCATACACCTCGGACGGCATGAAGCGTCCGGTGGGCGCGAGCGCATCGAGCATCGATTCGCTCGCGTCGCTGAGCTGGCCGCCGGTGAAGGTGAGGAGCGGCGTGTCCAGACGTCCGCCGGCCATGGCCAGCGCCTGCGGGTCGGCGCCGCCGGCGTACGAGTGGAGGGTCGCGCGCACGAGGAGCTCGCGCGCCTGCTGGTCCTCGAGCTGGAGACGCTGGTAGCTCCACAGCGCGAACGTCACCGCCGGCAGCACGAAGAACGCGAACAACCCTACCGTTAGGCGGGCGCGATAGCTCCGCCGCCACCGCCGCGCGTGGCCGCGCAGTACGCGCCACAGCGCGCGCTCGGGGAACACGCTGGCCGTCCACAGCACCGAGAGCAGGATCAGATCGACGAGCACGATCAGCGTGCCGCCCTGCACGAGAATCGCCTGCGACCGGAGGTCGATCTCGATGTGCGCGCGCATTTCGCCCGATCCGGTGCGCACGAGGTGGTCGCCGTGCAGCTCGTCGCCCGAGCGATACCACCGCGTTTGGCCCGGCGCGAGCGCCAGCGCGGGATCGGCGTCCACGAGGGCCACCGTGTACGGCGCCTGTCCGCGCTCGCGCTCCTCGATGCCTAACAAAGCGTGGAACGGATCTTCGGGAATGAGACGCGTCCGCGGCGCCACGATCACCGCCGTGACCGCATTGCTCGGGTGCGGCACGGCGAGCACCGCGTACAATCCGGGCATGCCTAACACGGTGCGCAGCACCGTGGTGCAGGTGATGCGCGCCTCATCTACCGCCGCGCGGACGCCGGAATCGGGCGGCATCACCGGATCGAGCCGCACCGCCGTGCGCAGGCTGTCGTCGGGTGTCCAGCTCTGCATGGCCGACGGGTAGCCCGGAGCCCAGCAGATCCGACTGCATGTACGCCCGCACGAGATCCGCCTGCGTCGTCGGCTCCGGCGCGTCGGCCAGCGCATCGCCGAGCCGCCGGAGCGCCGCCGTCACATCCGATTGCACGATGTCCAGCGACGACACGTCGCGATTGGCAAGCGCGATGCGCCCGCGCACACCGGCGTTCCAGGTGAGGGTGGTCGCGCCTAACGCTGCAACGGTGCCGGCCGCCAGCACGAGGCGGCGATGCGGACGCGACAGCACGAGACACACCACGGCCACGATCCAGATCGCCAGGTACCACGCGGGCCACACACCGGGCGACTCGAGCGCGGCCGGCGCGAGCAGCGCGGCCACCGCCGCCACGAGCGGCGCCACGAGCGGCGGCAGCCCCATCCGCCGCCCGCGGACGGCGAGCGCGCCCGCCGATCCGGCAATGGCGATGAGCAGGGTCGCCGTCACCAGAAAGAGCGAGACCTCCCACGCCAGCCAGATCGCGTCGCTCACGCCGCCCGGCGGCGGCGCCACCCCGTCGGCCAGCGCGCGCAGCAGGAACGGCCCCAGCCCGGCCACGGCGAGCAGCACCAGCAGCCGCGCACGTCCCGGCATCGCGATCGTGCGCCCCCGCCGCCGCTGGAGCAGCAGCAGGCCGAGGAGCACCGCCGCCGCCGCAATGCCTAACGCACCGACGGTGCCGGTGAGCGCGCCGCCCAGCGGCGCGTAATACACCGTGGGGTCGAACAGCGTCGAATCGCTGGACAGGGCGCTGAGCGGCGCCAGGGCCACCGCCACCAGCCACACGCCTAACGGAACCAGCCGCCACCCGTGCGTCCGCTCCTCGCGCCACACCGCGGCCACGAAGCAGAGCAGCGCCAGGGCCAGCGTCATGCGTCCCGCCGGTGCGCGCGCGCTCCAACGCCACCAGCCGCGCCTCCTCGCGCTCCGGCGGCACCGGACGCGCCGCGAGCAGCGTGTCGCGCCCCGGCGCGAACACCAACGTGGCCGCCGACGCCTGCGCGTCCGACGTGTCGGCGATCGGATGCGCGCGCGGATCCGCGTCCACCACGAACCCGTCCAACCCCACGCGGCTCGCCACCCGGTCCGCCACCGCCGATACCAGACTGTCGCCCGGCGACTCGGCGTGGATCACCGCACTCGCGACCGCGCGCGTCTCGCCGCGCGTCGCCGCCGCGTACAACGTCACGTAAAACGGCGACTGCACCACCCCGACCGGCGCCACCAGCGTGTCGGTCGCCACCACGTTAGTCCCCGCCCACGCCGCCGGCTTCCCTCGCCGATAGAGCACCACGCCCAATCCGGGCATGCCGTGCACGTCCTGGCGCAACGTGGCGAACGCGTCCATCTCATTGGCCGGCGCATCGAGCGCGTCGGTGGCCGTGGTCCGGATCCGGCGCGTCACCGATTCCAGCTCGCGCGACAACTCGAGCGAACCGCGCCCGACCACCGACATTCGATAGGCGGTCCAGTCGCCGTCAATGCGGCCCAACTGACGCTGCGTGCTGATGGCAAGCACGCAGAACACCAAGGCCGCCGCCACGGCTGCGTACGCCCAACCGCGCGACCGGCGCGGCAATCCCAGCGCAATGAGGATGGCCACACCCGTGGCGGCAACGCTGGCGAATAAGTAGCGTATGCCCGGATTGCGGAGCCACGACGCGTCCGCGACGAGTGCGACGCCCGCACTGAGCGTCCACACGTGGGCCGCCACACTTCGAATCGCCGGCCATCGCGTCACCGGCTTCACTTCACCGCCCTTCGCAATGCCCCTTCCGCCTCCCGCCGCGGATGCCGCCCCGCGACGACTCAAAGAAATGGGCCCCGCTCAGGTGGCGGCGATCATCGCCGCCGACCCGCGCCTCATTATTCCCGTGGGGACGTGCGAACAACATGGCCCGCACCTTCCGTTGGGCTGCGCCACGATCATTGCCCAACGATTGGCCGACGACCTCTCCGCCGCCACTGGTGTGATCGTCGCGCCGACCGTGGAGTACGGAGTGAACGCCGATGCCGAGTGCGCCTTTCCCGGCAACGCGTCCGTGCGCAAGAAGACGCTGCACCGCCTGCTCAACGATCTGTTGGACTCCTGGGAGTCCACCGGGTTCCGGGAATTTATCTTGCTCACCGCACACGACCACGACGCGCACCAGGAAGCCCTCGACACCGTCATTACTCGCTCGGCACGCGTCCGCGTGGTCGACATCTATGCCGTCGACGTGAGCGACATTCTCGAAGGACAGGCGGAACACCTCCACGGCGGCGAAGCCGACACCTCGCTCATGTTGTACCTGGCGCCCGAGTTGGTGCGTATGGATTGGGCGCGCGACTTCATTCCGCCCGCCGATTCTCGTCGTTACCGCCGCGGTAAATTGCGCGTCCCGAAAGACAGTGCGGGATCTGTCGGCCGGCCAACGCTCGCCACCGCTGCCAAGGGTAAAGCCCTCTACGAGCGGCTCCGCGAGAGGATCGGGGATCGTATCTTCCTCGTTCCCGCCCCCAATGCTTGAACCCTCCTCCCGCCTTCGGGGTACCCTTCTGTGACAATGCGCACCCTCGGTTTGTTGTGCATGACCGTGCTCTCGGTGCCGATTCCCTCCGGCGCGACCGCTCAGGTGTTGGTGGTCGACGAAGGCAGTTTCACGATTACGCGAAACGGCGCTCGGAGCGGCAGAGAGACGTTCACCATCCGGAAAACGGGCGTTGGGGCCACCGACGCGTACGTGTCCAACGGCACCGTCGACCTCAATGGGCGCCGCCTCGTGCCTGCCTTGCAGGTCGACGCGGATTTTGGTCCCATGAAGTACCAGTTGGAGGTCCGCCGCGGCGAGGACGTGGTCGAGCGCCTCAAGGGACTCGCGGGACGCGGGCGATTCAGCACCCAGGTGCGCACGCCCAAGGGCGAGTCGACGCGGGAATTCATCGCCGCTGACGATGCGCGCTGTTCGATGACGACGTCTTCCACCAGTATTACTTTGTAGCGCAGCGCGCGCAGAAGCTGGGCGCCGCGGGTGGAACCATTTCCGTCATCGTACCGCAGCGTTCGGAGCAGCAGGTCCTCCGTGCCAAGTGGGGCGCCGACGAATCTGTGGTGATCGCGGGCCGGCCGGTCTCCGCGCGGCACCTGGTCCTCACCGAGCAGGGCGGCGGCTCCCAGAACGTCTGGGTCGATGCGGCGGGCCACGTGCTTAAGGTATCGCTGAATGCGCGCGGCCTCGTGATCCAGCGCGACGAGCTGCCGAGATAGTTGTTGAGTGTGAGCGGATCGGCAACGGCTCGATCGCCAAACAAGGTCCACCACGACGCCGAGTGCGGCCGGACCTGCCTCCACGGATATCGGCAGCAGAAAACTCCAGCTTGCCCGACGCCCTTACGTGCTCGCGGTTTAGCTCCGGGTCGGACCAGGGCGCTTGGGGGTCAAATGCACCACGCGATCCATACTCTCCCCTAATGCCCCACAAGTGACCCCGCTCCGCGCCTAGCGCCGTACACCAAGCCGAAAGAGCCACTGAGCAAGCGAGCTCACCGTTTGGCCCTGGCGTGCTCGATTGCATTTTGAGCCCGCGTGCGAGCTATGCGCAGGGCGTCGAAGCGAGCCGTCAGCGGCCAACTGCACTGAGACAAGATCGCTTGGAAAGACACTCAGCAGAAGGCTGCTCTAGTTCGAGATATCCCGTCTTCAACCTAGTGTTCAACGAGTCTTCGCTTTAGTGCCAGTAGTAGTAGAAGGTGTCAGACCCATCTTGATGCGTACAGCAGAGTTGACTGCCATTGCGGCATTCGCTGTTCGGGCACGTCCCATAAGAATCCCGTCTGGGCCTGAGCTCGCGGCGCGAAGGCAAAAGTCGTTGCAAACCCGGCCGTCGCCAGCGATAGCACGAAGAACGCTCGTGCAAGAATTGAACGGATGAACATGTTTTCCTCCAAGACGAGAGTGAAATTGCCTAACCTTTCCGGCGCGGGTCGTCGGGGGACGTAGTTACGCGCCGCACCGCCATACTCTCTTCGTGCCTCAGGATCGTTGGCCTTTTTGCCTAACGACACCTCGATCTCATCGCGTCGTCAGCGCCAGAGCTGCAATCACTGCCTAACAGAGAAAACGGGACAGCCAGCTAACGGAGGCGACCGCAAGCCGATTTTCTTTTAATGCCAATGGTGCGGATTGGTTTACACGCTACACCGCACGGCTGAGCTCGCGTTTCGCGCTCCACTTCGTAAGGCACGCGGTACGCCCCGTAAGGCACGCGGTACGCCCCGTAAGGCACGCGGTACGTCCCGTAAGGCATGCGGTACGCTCCGTAAGGCACGCGCTACGCTCCGTAAGGCACCCCCTCTTGCCGGAACTAACGGTCTCGCGTAGGTTCGTGGACCGGTGTTCCGGTGTTTAGACGGTGTCTTTTGTCGCGCGTGATACAATGCTTTCTGAGCGCGATCTGTCCTTGTTTCGCAGCGGTGGTCCGAGCTACTGGGCACATCTCAACCGCCGCCTCAAGGTCCGCCTGCAGGCGCTGCCTCGTGTCTACGGTATCGCGGGCGACGAAGGCAATAACATCGTCCAGGAAGCCTGGGCGAGAGCATGGACATGCCGTCTCGAGTTCCAGAACCGCGGGTCGCTCGACGGCTGGATAGATCATATCTGCCGGCACCTATGCCGGGCGCATATGCGCTTGGCGCGCCGTCAGTCGCTCCGAACGCACAGCCTCGCCGAATCATTGCCGCCGCTCATGGATGATGCGAGCGCTATCCGTCGCGGGGTGTACACACAGGACGTGTGCGACCTCGTGGATGACGTGATCATGGCTATGCCAAGTCTGCAACGGCGTGTCGCTGCCCTCGCGTGGCTCCTGGACTATTCAACCAAGGTCATCGCCTCGACACTGGGCGTGGCTCAAGGAACCGTAAAGTCCGAACTTTTTCGTGCACGCGGACGACTTCGGAATCGCCTCACCAACGCCGGCGGCTCGAACCGGCGACTACCCACGGCTTCAGCGTGAGTATGCCGGACTGGTTGAATGCCCACTCATTGTAGATCCCTGATCCATGGACTGGCGCCGCCGTGCGGGCCCCCCCTGGCTCGATCTTGCGCCGCCGTCGCAGTGCCCACGCGTCGAAATAGAATCCCACCAACAACCCGAACGGAAATTAAAAATCTATGCGCACCCGGACATCGTTAGTCATTCTGCTTGCGTCTGCGGTCGGCTGCCACGATGCCGCAACCGGGCCGGAAACGGCAGCATCGCGCGCCAAAGTGGAGGCCAGCACGGGGGTATGTTTTGGAACTCCCCAGTTTACCATCTTCACTCAGCAGACCTTGGGTAAAGGGCCGTTCGCCATGGACTCTATGGTTGTCGGCGACGTCCAGCAGGTCGGAAGTTTGTTTATCGACGAATGTGGAAACGTGCAAGAACTACCGTATGTTGTCCTCACGGGCGATCCGACTATCGTCTCGCTCGACAAGAGCACCGGCGGTATGCGCGCGTTAGCTCCTGGAGGCACGTCGGTAACGGCAGAGGTCGTGTGGGAGACCGAACCATACCTTGCATTTCTCTCCGTAACTGTGACTCCGAAATACCAAGTCGTGATTAACGGAGCGACGGTGCTTGTGAGCGGTGCGACTGGAAGTTGGACCGCGAGCGCCTCGGGGGCCACGACGCCGTACACCTACAAGTGGTTACTGGACGGCGCGACCGTGAGCACAACCGCTTCGTACAGCGCCACATTCTTCGGCTGTGCACACCACCAGTTGGAGGTGACTGCGACGGATGCGACTGGCCGCGCTGCATCCGACATCGAAACGATCGTAGTGAATGGATCGGGTGGCACTGGCTTCTGCAATCGCTGAGGCTCTTTATATCTTGCTTCTTCATCGTTTGAACACGCGCGGGGAGGCGCACGCATGAGCGGTGGCATCGTTGCTCGATAGGGGACGTACAAATCCGATTCTCATCGCTCCATCGGACAGTGTTGCTGATCGACAGCACGGTGTTGGCGACCTTTCTCGCCGACGCTGCGGCCCCGCGATCCGACGGTGATGGGTTGCGGGGCGGTGGATCGCTGATGCGAAGTGGAGCCTGCGGTGTCGCGCGACAATCGAACGCGCGCGATCAGCGCTCGGACCGTCAGTCAGCGGTTCATCCGGGAAAGGGGCCGGCGCCTGGAGCGTTGTCACCACGCATTTCAGGCGCGAATGCGGGTGGCTTGCGAAGCTGTGCGACCGCGCTCGAGGGTTGCCCTCGCGTCCGCTTGGGGCGCGCGCTCCACCCAGCATCGGCTGCGCGGGCGGCCGCGCTGCACCTCATGACGGCCTTGCCTGAGCGTCCCGAACCTGCCGCTCCTACAATGGTCGTGTGCGCCCCCCACGAGATAACCTTTCCTGCGGCGCGGAGCGCCTCCCGGCCCTGGTTGCTGGCAAAGCTGGCCTCGGACGCAAGGACCATCGAGCCTATGTGCTCTCACGCCCTTGAAACCCACAAATCCAGCGTCCGTAAACAACCAGACACCGCTAAAAAGGATCCCGCGATGCAGATTCAGCAAGCTCGTCGCGGCGGCGCTCTGCGCGGCCATCCCGGCGCTTTTACCGCACGCCGCGAATGCCCAAGCCACCGACTCGACGAGCGGCCCAGTGCTCACGCTCGATCAGGCGGTCACACTCGCCCTCCGCCACAACCCGACCCACTTGTCGGTTGTGAACGATCGTTCGAGTGCGACCGCACTGAGGAAGAATGCGTACGGATTGCTACTGCCTCGCTTAGACGCACAGATCAGCGGCAACTTCACCGAGGCCGGCAACGCGCCGGTAAGCTCAGTGCAGTTCGCCAGTGCGTCCAATGTGTACCAGTCTTTTTACTCGCTCGGTCTCACGTACAACCTGAGCTGGTCTACCTTCGTCGGGCCCAAGCGCCAGAACGCCAACGTGCGCGCGGCGGACGCCGATATTGTGGGGTCGCAGATCAACGTGCAGAGCACAGTCACGCAGGACTACCTCACTGTCCTCCAAGATCAAGCGAAGGTGCTCCTGCAAGACACGCTGATCGCGCAGGCGCAATTGCAACTCGACTTGGCCAAGGCGAAGGTGGCAGTTGGTTCCGGCACTCAGTTAGACGTATCCAAAGCACAGGTCACGCTCGGTCAGGCGCAGGTCGCAGCCATCCAAGCGCGCAACCAAGTCAATGTCGACAAATTGCGACTATTCCAGGAAATGGGCGTCCCGGAGCCGCAGAACGTTGACCTCACGTCTCAATTCACGGTCGAGCCGCCGAATTTCGCGCTGGATTCGGTACTCGCACTAGCACGACAGCAGAACCCCACGCTCAATGCGCTCAAAGTTCGGTCAGAAGTCGCGTCGCTGGATGTGAGTTCAGCACGTAGTACGTATTTCCCAAGCCTTACGGTGCAGACGGGAATCCAAGGCTTCACGCAGCAATTCGGGAATCCCAACCAGATTATTACGGGACAAGCTGCCAGCGCATCATCCTGCTTTGGCGAAGATTCGCTGCGTGTAGCTGTCGGGCTGCCGAGTATTGCGACGCAGTGTCAACCGCTGGTGGTGACGCCGCAGGTGGCTGCGAAGATCCGTGCCGAGAACAGCCAATTCCCATTCAACTTCTCGAGACAGCCGTTGTCGCTTACGGCCACAATCTCGCTCCCGATCTTCAACAACTTCCAGCGCGAGCAGCAGGTGGAGCAGGCACAAGCCACCCATAACGACGCAGACTATCGTGCCAAAGCGCAGGAATTGCAGCTCACGGCCGACGTCACCGCCGCGTACCTCACGCTCCAGGCGCAAGTGCAAACCGTGACGTTGCAGGAGCAGAATGCGGCGCAGGCACGTCAACAGCTCGACCTCGCCGAGGTGAAGTACAAGGCAGGCGCGGCAACATACCTCGACATCTCCGACGCCCAAGCCACGTTCTCGACAGCCGAAAACGATCGCATCAACGCGATCTACCAATATCACAAGGCGTTCGCCGCGCTCGAGGGCGCGGTGGGCCACCCACTGCGCTAATAGGGGAAACCCATGAGTAAAGGGGCAAAGTTAGGCGTTGCCGGTGCTCTCGTAGTGCTGGTGGCAGGTGTGCTGGTGCTGGCGGCGGCGACGAGCGGCAACAAGCCAACCGAATGTGCGCGAGGAGAAAGTGCAGAAGCGCGACCTCGTGGCCTCGGTCACCGCGAGCGGCCAGGTCGAGCCCACACACCAAAGCCGACCTCTCCTCCGACATCAGCGGGACGCATCGTCAAGCTCGCGGTGAAGGAAGGCGACATGGTGAAGAAGGGCGAGTTCCTCCTGCAGATCGACCCGCCGTCGTACGAGGCGCTGTCGCAGCAGCAGCGAGGCGCCGGTCGCCAACGCTCAAGGCGTCGCCGACGCAGGCGCAAGCGAACCTCGACGCAGTCGCAGCGCGACCTTCCGCCGCTCGCAGGAAATCCAAGAAAACGCAATCCGAATCTCGTCTCGGACGACCAGATGGAGCAGTTCAAGACGGCGGTGGACGTCAACCAGGCGCTCTACGACGCCGCCCAAGCACAACGTGGCGATCAGGCCGCAGGCCGGCGTCAAGAACGCGACAGTCGAGTCTCGACGAAGACGACGATCGTCGCGCCAATGACGGGCCAGGTCACGCGCCTCATCGTCCAGAACGGCGAGACCGCCATCCAGGGCGACGTTGAACAAGGACGCGGCGCACGCTGCTAACGATCTGCGACATGAGCGTGCTCGAGACCAAGGTGAAGGTCGACGAGACCGACGTCGCGCGCATCGCAAGTCGGCGACTCGGCGTCAGGTCGAGCTCGACGCGTTCCCCGATACGACGTTCCTGGGCAAGGTGGTCGAGATCGCCAACAGCTCGGTCACCGACCCCACGGCGACGACGGCCAACACCACGGGCGACCAGGCCATCGATTACGACGTGAAGATGCCGCTGCTCAATCCGCCCAAGGACACCCGGCCGGATTTCTCGGCCACGGCCAAGATCATCACCGACTCGCGCAAGAACGTGTTGTGATTCCGATCATTGCGCTCACGGTGCGCGAGCACCAGGAGACGCCGTCAGGCGACTCGTCGCAGGCGGCCCTGGGCGCGCCAGCCCGTCAAGACAGGTCGGCAAGCAGGACGTCGAAGGCGTGTTCGTGGTCGGCAGGACAACAAGGTCACGTTCCGCCCGGTCAAAGTCGGCATGGCGGGCGAGGAATACTTCGAGGTATTGACCGGCATCAACGAGGGCGAAAACATCGTCGCGGGCAGCTACCAGGCGATCCGCGACCTCAAGGAGGGCATGTTCGTGCGTGAGACCAAGACCGATACGACGAAGACCAAGAAGGAGAGTGGCGCGTGACCGCTGATGTGAGCGAAATTCCGCTCAGCACCACCGGCGAACGACAGGCGGTGGTGGGCAGTGTCGGTGCGGTCCCGGGCAAAGACTGGGTGATCGTGACGCGCGGGATCACGCGCGACTACGACATGGGCGGTGAAGTCGTGCAGGCCCTGCGCGGCGTGGATCTCGAGATCCGCCGCAACGAGTACGTCGCCATCATGGGCCCCTCGGGCTCGGGCAAGTCCACGCTGATGAACATGCTCGGCTGCCTCGACACGCCGAGCGCCGGCGAATACTGGCTCAACGGCACGCAGTGTCGCGAATGAAGGACGACGCGCTCGCGCGCGTGCGCAACCGCGAGATCGGCTTCGTGTTCCAGACGTTCAACCTGCTGCCGCGCGCCACCGCGCTGCACAACGTCGAGCTGCCGCTGGTCTACGCGGGCGTCGGGTCGGCCGAGCGGAGGCAGCGCGCCGTCGAAGCGCTCGAGCGCGTCGCGCTTGGCCGACCGCATGCATCACCGGCCCAACGAGCTGTCCGGCGGCCAGCGCCAGCGCGTGGCGATCGCCCGCGCGCTGGTGAACCGCCCGTCCATCCTGCTCGCCGACGAGCCGACCGGCAACCTCGACTCGGCCACGTCGCGAGGAGATCATGCGCGTGTTCGAGCACTCGCCGAGCACGGGGCAGACGGTCGATCATGGTGACGCACGAGCCCGACATCGCCGCAGCACGCGCGCCGCGTGGTGGTGCTGCGCGACGGCCGGATCTGCGACCGATGACCGCCGCGAGAACTTCGTGAAGAAGCTGTCGGAGAAGTAGCGCGTGCCGCTGTTCGAAGCGATCCGGCTCGCCCTGGCGCACGATCCGGGCGCAGAAGCTCAAGAGCTTCTTCTCGCTGTTCGGCGTGACTGATCGGCGTCACGTTCCTGATCGCCGTCGTGTCGATCGTGCAGGGCATGTCAACTTACGTGACCAGCGCCGTCGCGGGCAAGTTCCTGGGCGTCAACACGTTCCACGCTGCGCGCGGTTCCCGAATTTCCAGAACGGCAACGTGACCGAGGAGCAGTGGCGCCTCTGGAGTGGCAGCGTCCGCCGATCACCATCGCCGACGCGTACGCCGTTCGCGACGCGTTGCCGCCGGACGCGGGCTGGGCGATCGACGACGTGAAATGGGTCAACGCGACGAGCAAGTACACCAATGGCGGACCACAGCTGCTCGCTCGACGCCGCCGACGCCGCAACTCTTCCAGATCAAGAACCTCAACATCACGGAAGGTCGCGTTTCACCGACGCAGGAGGAGCAGTTACGGCCTGCCCGTCGGCGGTGATCGGGATCGAGACTGAAGCAATACTTCTTCCCCAACGTGGACCCGATCGGGCGCGACGATCGAAGATCGGCGGCCTGCCGTACCGGGTCGTTGGCGTCGTCGAGAAGCAGGGCAGCGTGTTCGGGCATGCCGCTCGACAATGCGTGATCGATGCCCCGTTCCATCGCCGATGCAGCGGTCGACGGGAGCGCGTGAGACTCGACGGACGTGCTCGTCCAGGCGCCGTCGCCCGCGGCGATGGACGAGATCCAGGACGGTCGACGAAGTCATGCGCGATGCGCGCCACCGCGCTGCAGCCGCGCGCAGGCAGAACAACTTCGACGTCGAGACCGCGGCATCGGCGCTCTGAGCTCGTGGGACAAGATCAAGGGCTACGCTCGTGGCGCTGCCCGGCCTTGTGCCGGCCATCGCCCTCGTCGTCGGCGGCATCGTGATCATGAACATCATGCTGGTGGCCGTGGCGGAGCGCACGCGCGAGATCGGCATCCGCAAGGCGCTCGGCGCGCGCCGCAGCGACATCATGGCGCAGTTCCTGGTCGGAGGCGGCCACGCTCAGCTGTCTCGGCGCGCGATCGGCATCGCGCTCGGGCTGTCGGCCTGTCCGCGTTGTCGTCGGCCTTCGCGCCGCTGCCCGCCGCGCGTCGCGCCGTGGTCGATCGCCCTGGCGATCGGGCTCGGCGCGGGCGTCGGGCATCGGGCGCCGGCGTCTATCCGGCGCAGCCGCGCGTCGCGACTCGATCCGATCGTCGCGCTGCGCGCGGAGTGACCAAGATGAAAACGCTCGATCGGCTCAGGATGTGCTGTCCGAAGGCGTCACGATCGCCTTCGACTCGATTCGCGCCAACAAGGTGCGCGCCAGCCTGACCATCTTCGGGATCGCGGTCGGCGTATTCGTGGTCACCGGCATGTCGGCCACCGTGCAGGGCATCAACTCCGGCGTGTCGGCCAGCCTCGCCGCCGCCGGCCCAACGACGTTCTTCGTGACCCGGTGGCCGGTCGCGATCAACTCGTGCAACGGGTCGTCCGATAGTTGTCCGTGGCGACACAACGCGCCGCTCACCGCTCGATGACGCGCATGTGATCCTGCGGCAGCCCGGCATTCATGGCGTCATCGTGCACGTCGGCTCCTCGGCGCAAGTGAAATACCGCGGGAACAGTCTGTCGTCGGCAAGCGTGGATGCCTACACGGCCGACTGGACCGAAGTCAGCGGCGGCAACATGGTCGCGGGCCGCAACTTCACGGAAGGCGAAAACACGGATGCGTCATCGGTCGCCGTCGTCAACGTCGCGCTCCGTAAGCAACTCTTCCCCGACCTCGAGAATGAGCAGGCGATCGGCAAGGAGATCTTGATCGGTGCCAATCCCTTCCGGATCATCGGCATTTGGGATCAGACCGGCAGCCTCTTCGACGACGCCGACACGCCCAAGGCGACGGTGCCGTTCGAGAGCGCCTACCGCAAGCTGAACTTCGGCATCCGGTGGCTGGACCTTACCGTGAAGCCGCGCGACGGCGTGTCGCAGGACGTCGCCATGGATCAGGCGATCTCCGCGCTGCGCATTCGCCGCCAGCTCAAGCCGGCGCAGGACAACACGTTCTTCGTTAGCACGCCGGAGAAGGTGATGGAGCTGTACAACGACATCGTCGGCAAGTTTTTCGTGTTCATGATCGGCTTGTCGGCCATCGGCCTCATGGTCGGCGGCGTCGGCGTGATCGCGATCATGATGATCAGCGTCACCGAGCGCACGCGCGAAATCGGCGTCCGCAAGGCGTTAGGCGCGACACGCCTCACGATCCTCTGGCAGTTCCTGGTCGAGGCGGCGACACTGACGATGATCGGTGCCATCGCCGGGCTGGCCGTGGGTGGGGGCCTCACGATGTTGATCCGGAGTAAGACGTCGATTCAAGCGTCGATCCCGCCGTGGGCGATCCTCGCCGCTTTGCTGGGCGCGGCGGGCACCGGCATCCTGTTCGGGTTGCTGCCGGCGATCCGCGCGTCGAAGCTCGACCCGGTCGAAGCGCTGCGGTACGAATAGTCAGGCCTCCCGCGCGGCGTGCGCCGCGCGGCCAGTGAGTGCCCCATGCGCCACCGTCCCTTCCCCGTGCTCGCGCTGGTCTCCGAAGGTGTGGCAAGCGCCGCCGACGCCTTCCATACGAGCACGCGGCGCATGGGCCTCGCCGTGGCCGCCGTGGCGGCGAGCGTGTGCGCGATCCTCGTCGCCGGGGCCGCATCGCGCGGCCTCTCGGCGCGCCTCGAGCGCGACGCCACCGCCGACGGCGCCCGCGGATTCGTGGTCTACCCGTGGCCGGCGGCGGGCCGCCGCGCCACTCCGTTAGGCAGTGCCGACGCGCGGGCGCTCGCGGCGCTGCCGGAAATCGCCGAGGCGGCGGCCCACCAGGCGGTGGCGTTGCCCGTCGGCGCCGGTGACGCCCTGGTTCCGGACGTGACGATCAATGCCTACGACGGTGCGTCCCCGTGTTCGACGGCGCCGACGTGCTCAAGGGCCGCTGGTTCTCCGCCGGCGACCACGCGCACGCGGCGCCGGTCGCCGTGATCGATGACCGGCTGGCGGCACGCCTCGCGCCGGCGGCCCGAGCGTTAGGCGCGGAGATCGAGATCGCCCACCGGCCGTTCCGCGTCGTCGGCGTGTATCACGACGGCAACTCGGGCGCCCGCGCCGTCATTCCACTCGAAACGGCGCGCCGAGTGCTCGGCGTCGCGTCAACCTGGACGGATCTGGTCGTGCGCACGCGCGACGGCGTGCGGATCGAGGATGCGATGCAGGCGGCGAGCGCGCGGTTGCGCCGCGAGCGCGGCACGGCCGCGAACGCCCCGGCGGGGTTCGTCGTTGCCGGCGCCGACCGGCTCCGTGCCGGCACGCGGCTGGTGCCGGTGTTCGCGCGCCTCACGACGGCGGCGCTCGCTGCGTTAGGCCTGACGGGCGCCGGCATCGCGATACTCGCCGTCATGATGCTGAGCGTGCGCGACCGCGTGGGCGAGATCGGCCTGCGCAAAGTGCTCGGCGCCACGCGCGCCGCGATCGTCCTCCAAGTCGTGGTCGAGTCGGTGACGCTGGCAACGCTCGGCGGCGCGGTGGGGCTCGCCGCGGGACGCGTGATCGCCATGCTGGTCGCCGGCGCCACACCCATTCCCGCATCGGTGAGCGGCGCGGCCGCGGTCACCGCAATCGGGCTCACGATGCTCGGCGGCGCCGCGCTCGGCGCGCCGCCGGCTGTGCGCGCCGCCAATCTCGACGCGCTCCACGCGCTGCGCGGCGAGTAAGACGGCGCCGCCGTCGGCCACGATGCGTTAGGCATTGCCGCACGCGCGTCAGTCGCGCACGTACTTGTACATCTCGATCACGGCGCCCGGGTTCTTCCCCATCTTGTAGATCCGCACGCGGTCCTTCCCGTTGTTCAACTGGATGCCATGCCGGCCGCCGTCGACGTACTGCGTCTCCGTCGCCTTCGGCAGCGCGTGCCGGTACCACGCCTCCACCGCCTCGAGCGAGTCGCTCGACACGACGGCCGTGTACGACGTGTACCAGTGGGTATCGGTCGGATCCCGGAAGGCGTCGTATTGCGTGCCCATGATCGTGTGCGCGTAGAGCGGCAAGCCGGTCTTGTTGGGCTCGTTGTTCGCCTGCGCCGCCAGCGCCGACGACGCCATCCCGGCGAACGAGACTGCGGAGGCCAGGACAACCATGCGGATGCGCCGAGCGGTCATACTTCCCTCCTCGATGAGTGATGGACGCGAGCCCGACCCGAGTCTCGGGACGGTCCGTCACTCCGGCGTTTGCCCGCCGTTACCTGAGGCCGCCATGGCGCCGGGCGGCTCGCCGTTAGGCGTTTGCGGGCTGTAACCGGGCCCCGGCTCGGCACGCTTCGAGACCGATGCTGCGGCTGCGCCTCCTAGGCCCGGTTGCGATCGGGCCGTCAAATGACGGCGGACGCGGCGCTCACGCGGCCCAAGCCCTGACGCCGGCGCGGTTACTCGTTTCTGATCGCGATCACGGGGTCGACGCGCGCGGCGCGCCGCGCCGGCACCAGCGCGGCCACGACGGCTACGAGGCCGAGCATGATCGCGACGCCGCAGAACGTGGCCGGATCGTTAGGCCCGATCTCGTACAACATCGATCGGGCGAGCCGCGCCAACCCGAACGCGGCGACCAGACCGGCGGCGACCCCCGCACAGACCATGGGTGCGGTCTCGCCTGCCACCAAGCGCCGCACGTCGGACGGGCGCGCGCCGAGCGCGAGGCGGATGCCCATCTCGCGCGTCCGCTGTTCCACCGCGTACGACAGCACGCCGAACACGCCGATGGCGGCGAGGCCCACCGCGAGCGTCGCGAACGTCGCCAGGAGAATCGCCACCAGGCGATCGCCGGCCATCGACTGCTCGAGGGCCTCGTCCATCGTGATCACGTTGGCCAACGCGATGTTGGGATCGAGGGCGCGCAATTCCCGCCGGACCACTGCGAGCGCGTCGAGCGCGCCGGTGCGCGCGCGAACCGTGATGATCCCTTGATGCCACGCGTTGTTCTGCGCGTACGGCACCCACACCAGCGACCGGCTGGAGTCCGAGGCGCCGTAGTACTTCACGTCGCGCACGACGCCGACGATCTCGCGCTCCACGCGTTCGTCGCGCGACGACATCGCGCGCCGGCCGAGCGGGTTCTCCCGGCCGAACATCCGCCGCGCGAACGTTTCGTTCACGATCATCACCGGGATGCCGGCCGAATCGTCCGTTAGGCGGAAATCGCGGCCGCGCACCAGCGGCACGCCGAGCGCGGCGAAGTAGCCGGGCGTGGCGACGTTCCAATTGATCGGCACCTCGTTGTCGGGCGTCGGCGCGACGCCGTCAGCCACCATCTCGCGCCCCAGATAGAACCCGCCGGCGCCGAGCGGACTCGCGCTCGCGATGCCCGCGGCCCGCACGCCCGGCGCGGCGGCCAGGCGGTCGCGCAGTTGATAGATGAACGCGACCACTTTCGCCTTGCTGTCGTAGCGGATGCCCGGGAGCGAAATCAATGCGGTGAGGACGTTGCGTCGATCGAACCCCGTGTCGACGTGACGCAGGCGCGCGATGCTCTGCACGGCGAGGCCGGCGCCCACCAGCAGCACGACCGAGAGCGCGAGCTCGACGGCGACCAGGGTGCGGCGCGTCCGCGCGCCGCCGCGGCCGATGCTGGTTCGCGCGCCGCCTTCGCCCATGGCGAGATGATCGCGCTGCCTAACCGCGTGCACGGCGGGGGCGAGCCCGAACAACACCGACACGCCAATCGACACGACGAGCGCGAACGCGAGGGCCCACCCATCGAGCGACGCGGTCTCGATCCGCGGCACGTCTTGCGGCGCGAGACCCACGATCACCCGGATCATCCCGATCGCCATCACTACGCCTAACGCACCGCCGGCGAGGCCCAGGGCGCCGCTCTCCACCAGGCTCTGCCGCACCAGACGCCACCGGCTGGCGCCGAGCGCCACCCGCACCGCGAGCTCGCGCCGCCGGGCGGCGGCGCGCGCCAGTTGCAAGTTGGCCACGTTCACGCAACCGATCAGCAGCAGCAGGCCCACCGCGCCCAGCAGCAGCCAGAGTGCACGCGGGGTGGTCTGTCCGAGCATCGCCTCGATCACCGGGGTCGGCACGGTGGTCACGTTGCTCCGAATGTCGGGGTGGTCGGCCGCGACGCGCGCGGCCAGCGTGGCCATCGCCGCACGCGTGCTCTGGAGCGTCGCGCCCGGCCCGAGCCGCGCCACGCCCTCGAAGATGAAGTTGTCGCGGCGCTGCAGGTCCGGATCGAGCTCGTTGGTGATCCGCATCGGCACCCAGAGGTCGACGTCGATCGGCCATCGCACGGCCGGCGCCATCACGCCGACAATGGTCCGCTTGATCGCATTGATCTCGACCACGTGCCCGACAATGTCGGGCCGCGCGCCGAATTGCGTGCGCCACAAGCGATCGGAGATGACGGCCGCGGAGCCCGCGTCCAGCGCATAGTCGGATGGTTGGAGCACGCGGCCGGCGCCCGCCGCCGCGCCTAACGCGCCAAAGAACTGCGGCGACACGGCGGCCGCCTGGACGCGCACGGGGTCGCTCGGCCCGGTGAGGTCCATCTGCGTGGGTTGGTACACGGCGACGCGCGAGAACACGTGTTGGTCCCGCCAATCCATGAAGTCGGCGTAGGTCACCGACCAGGTCTCGTTCGTCGTGGTCTTCCTGGATTGCGGCTCGACGACGCGATCGGCGCCGGGGAACGGCAGCGGCTCGAGCAGCACCGTGCGCACCACGCTGAAGATGGCGGTGGTGGACCCTATGCCTAACGCCAGGGTCACGATCGCCGCCGCCGTGAACGCCATGCTCCGGCGGAGAGACCGGACGGCCTGCGCCGTCTCCTGCATGATGATCGACATCCGATCCTCCGCCGACAGGCGAGGGGGAAATGGAACGACGGACCGACTCGGCGCGCGGCGCGCGACCGCGTGCCACCATTCGACCGCCGCGCACGCGAGCAGGCCGGCCACCGCGCGGCATGCACCGCACGAGCGCGCGCCACAGCACGGGCACGCGACCCGCATCGGGCGCCGCGGGCCTCCGCGTCACGCGCGCCCCCGGCGCGATGATCTGCCGCGACACGGCCAAGCGCACCAACGCGCGCAACCGCAGCGTCTCGGCGGCCAGCATGCGATGGCCAAGGGCGTCAACCCTCCGGCTCCGGCCAGGCGGTTTTCGGCACCGGCGGCATGGGCATCCCCGATATAGGCAAAACGACTGTAGCACTGTGACACCCAGCTCGCGAGGATGGTTTGCACCCGGGAGGCGGCGCGGGGAACGGATACCCCGGTCTGCCGGCTGCCGCCCGCTGTTTCGCTTCGCCGCGCACGGCGCTATGATAAACTGCGGTCCGACTAACCCGGTTGGGCGTCGACGACGACGGTCATCCCTCTGGAGGGTTCCATGCGCGCTCGCCTTGTTGCCTGCTGTCTCGCCTTCGCGCTGTCGGCATGCGCAACCGGCGGCACCCACACCGGCGCGGGACACGATCCCAACGCCATCACGGCCGATGAGATCGAAGGCTCACACGAGGCCACCGCCTACGATGTCGTCCGGACGCTGCGTCCCAACATGCTCGTGACGCACGGAATGACGTCGTTCACCCAAGCGGATCCCGGCATCATCGTGTTCCTCAACAACCAACAATTCGGCCCGGTCCAGTCCCTGGACCGCATCCCGGCCAAGGACGTCGACGAAATCCACTTCTATAGCGCGAGCGAGGCGGCGTTGCGTCACGGAACAGGCTTTCCGGACGGCGTGATCGAAGTGAAAACGAAATAGGAAGACGTTAAGTTGGATCGGTGCACCTCGCCGACGTCCTGCGCACCGCGCTCGGGCAGATCCGGGCGAACAAGCTGCGGTCGTTCTTCACCCTGCTCGGCATCATCGTGTCCGTCGGCTTCCTCGTGGCCGTGGTCGCGATCATCCAGGGCATGAACGCGTACGTCAAGGAGAACGTGACCGACGCGATCATCGGCGTGAACACGTTCCAGGTGCGCCGGATCCCGATCAAGATCGGACTCTTCACCGACGACGAGCTTCGCGCGATCCAGAAGCGTCCCAAAATCAGCCCCACCGACGCGCAAGCGGTGGCGCGCGCCCTGCCGGACGCCGACGCCGTGTCGCTGCAGAGCGGATTCCCGACGCCGAGTGCGCAGCTGCAGTGGCACGACCGTACGCTCGAGGCCGTCTCCGTATTCGGCGTCACCGCGCCATACCAGGTGGTCCAGGACTACCGGTTCCGGAGCGGAGGCCCGATCAGCGACGTCGACATCCGCGAGCGCCGCCAGGTGATCGTCGTCGGCTACGACGTGGCCGACAAGCTCTTCGGAACCGCCGATCCGTTGGGCCGCAGCATCCGCATCATGGGCGCGCGCTTCACGATCATCGGCGTGATCGCGCAGAAGGGACGCATCCTCGGCCAGTCGTTCGACTGCGTTCGTGCTCATGCCGATCACGACCTTCGAGCCGCTCTACGGGCGCCGCGGCTCGACCACGATCTCGGTCAAGATGCCTAACGCCGAATCCATCCCGACGGGGATGGCCGCGGCCGAGGAGGCCATGCGCATCGCGCACCGCCTGCGGCCCGAGCAGGCCGACGACTTCACCGTCGAGAAGGCCGACGCGCTGGTCGCCTTCTGGAAGAACCTCACGCGCGTGCTCTTCAGCGTCATTCCCGCCGTGGTCGCGATCGGCATCGTCGTCGGCGGGATCGTGATCATGAACATCATGCTGATGGCGGTGAACGAGCGCACCCGCGAGATCGGCATCCGCAAGTCCGTCGGCGCGCGGCAGCGCGACATTCGCCGGCAGTTCCTCGCCGAAGCCGTGGCCCTGGCTACGTTCGGCGGGCTCCTCGGCGTCGCGTCGGGATGGGGACTGGCCCTCATCATCGCCGCGGCCTCGCCGCTCCCGGCGCGCGTCACGCTGTGGTCGGTCGGCGTCGCCATTGCGCTAGGCGCGGGGATCGGCGTGCTGTTCGGGGTCTACCCCGCCAGCCGCGCGGCGAGGCTCGACCCCATCAACGCGCTGCGCGCCGAATGAGAGCCGCCGAGCGCATCAGCGAGAACATCGGCATCGCGCTCGATGCGCTGCGGGTGAGCAAGCTGCGCAGCGCGCTCACCATCCTCGGCGTCGTCATCGGCGTGACCACCGTCATGGCCATGGCCGCCATTGTCGAGGGCGTGCGCCAGCAAATCGTGCACACCATCGAGATCGCCGGACCAACCACGTTTTACGTAGCGCGCTCGGCGACGCCCGTCAATCCGAACAACCCGCCGCCCGAAATTCGCGATCGCCCGGAGATCAAACGCGATGAGGCCGATCGCGTGCGCGCCCTGCCCGGCATCGCGTATGCCGGCATGTGGGGTCAAGCCCAGGCGCGCATGGATTATCAGGGCACGCGAACCCAGCAGGTGGCCATCATCGGCGCCGACAACCGGTTCACCGAGATCCAAGGCGGCGACCTGTCCGAGGGCCGCTGGTTCACCCGACCCGAGCTCGTGAGCGGCAGCGCCGTCGCCGTCATCGACCAGGACGTCGCGCGCACGCTCTTCGGCCGCGTCGACCCGGTGGGCAAGATCGTCGGTATCGGTGGACGCGCCGCGCGCGTGATCGGTGTGTACGTCCCGCCCGGCAACATCTTCAATCCGCCGGGACAATCCACGGGCGCGATCGTGCCCTACCTGATGCTGGACCACCAGCTGCCGTTCGACCGCACCAACGCGCTCTTCATCGTCGTCAAGCCCCGGCCCAGCGTCACGGTATCGCGAAGCCGAGGAGGCGGTGACGGTGACGCTCCGGCGGATGCGGCACCTGCATCCATCCGCAGGCCAACTCGTTCGACCTGCTCACGCAGGACCAGATTCTCGACACGTTCAACAAGCTCACGGGCGTCTTCTTCCTCGTGATGATCGTCCTATCGGCCGTGGCCCTGCTCGTGGGCGGCATCGGCGTGATGGCGATCATGATGGTGTCGGTCACCGACCGGACGCGCGAGATCGGCGTGCGCAAAGCGCTGGGCGCGACGCGGTTGGACATCCTGCTGCAATTCCTCGTCGAAGCGGCGACGCTCACCGGGATCGGCGGACTGATCGGTATCCTGATTGGGTTAGGCTTTGGCCGGTTGGCGACGGCCGCCATGCGCATCCAGGCCACCACCCCGATTCTGTATACGCTCGTCGCCGTCGTGGTGTCGGTCGGCATCGGCGTCGTGTTCGGACTGTTGCCGGCCAATCGGGCGGCACGGCTGGATCCGGTCGAGGCGCTTCGGTACGAATGACCGCAGACCGCGGCGCGGCGCCACGTCTAACGCGGAGGGGGCTGCTCGTCTAACGGATGGTTGCAACGTCCGAGCCCCGTCGCGAGTATTGGAGATGGAGCCCTTTGGAGGTGGAGCAATGCGCCGCACGATTCTGGGTGTTTCCATTAGCGTCCTCCTCGCCGCCTGCATGCACGCGGCCCCCCGCGACGACGCGGCGCCGGCGCCACCGGCTCCGCCGCTCGATGTCTCGCTCCTGCCCGCGCTCGCGGCGAACACGAACGTCCCGTCGCTCACGTTCGCGCTCAACCGGCCGGCGTACGTCGCCGCCTTCGAGGTGATTCCCGGCCGCGGGGTGCGGCTCCTCTATCCGTACGCGCCCGAGCAGGCGCAGAACCCCGGCGGCATGAACCTGGTCACCGAAACGCCGGCGTTCTTCGACGACTACCTCGGCTCCGTGCTGGCCGTGCCTAACGCAGCGCCGACGTACACGTACATCATTGCCTCCGATGAGCCGCTGACGTTGGGCGCGCTGACCCAGCCGGCCGGCCTCCGGAACTACTTCGGCGCCGCGACCTTCGCGTCGTACCGGGCGTCGTCGTTCATCGATGCGGTCACGTCGGCGGTGATTCCCGCCGGCGCGCCCAATGCGTCGTGGGCCTCGGACATGGTCGTGGACTGGTCCAACGCGCCGTTCGGCGAGTTCGCGGACGCCACGACGAGCATCGAATGCTCCGACGGCAGAGTCCTCATCGTGCCGACCGGATACGGATCCACGATGTGCCCCGTCGACGCCGTGCGCACGACGCGCGCGACCGTCCTGGCCAAGGCCGCCCCGGCCGGCCGGCCGATCATGCACGGCCCGACCCTCGTCACGGCCGAGCGTCCGGCGACGAACCAGAAGCAGGTTGAGCCGCGTCGCCGCCCGTGGTGGGCCGGCAATCCGGGGATGGCGTGGGTCGGGTCGCTGGAGCCCGACGAGAATGCAGGGATATTCCGTCCAAGCCCTCTCGTCCGATGGCCGCTCCACGTCCGCGCGCACCTCGACCGACGCGTCTCGCTCCACGGCTCCGGCGCGTCAAACCACCGCGTCACAGCCGGTCAAGCACGAGGCGCCCCCGCCGCGCCAGGAAACCACGCGCCAGGTGCCGCAGCACCCGTAGCAGATGGCGAACGGCCGGCCGACGCGACAGTCGCGCCGGCCGGCCGGTTCCCGCCTAACGGAAAGCCCCCGGTTAGTTCGTGACGACGATCGTGCCCACGAACGTCGGGTACGAGGACGGCGGATGGAACATGCAGTGGTACGTGAACGTCCCCGTCTGGGTGAACGTGAATTGGAACGTCTGGGCCGCCAGTGCCGAATAGCCGCCCGTGCCCGCCGGCGGCGTTAGGCCACCCGAATTCCAGAGCCCCCCGTCGCTCGTCGTGCTGTGCTCCGATGGGCCGTCGTTCACCCACTGCACCGTCGTGCCGACTTTGATCGTGTCCACTGCCGGCGAGAACTTGAAATCCTGCACGATGATGTTCACGCCGTTGGTCGGAGGCGGTGGATTGGTGATGCCGCCCGAGCTGCCGCCGCACGACAGCGCCGCCGCCGCGACTCCGACGACTACGAATTGAATTGCACGCATACGTATACCTCCCAATGTTTCGTCCGGACGCGTGCCCCGCAGCCTGTGTGCCCGACAGCACGGATCCTCTGGTACGTCACGCACACGAATAGCACGCATGCGAGCAAGGTTCCCCGTCCAACACGCGCCATCAGACCGCTTCCGCGTCCGTCATCGACGTTCACGGCACGTCGCATGTCGCTCGCCTCACGCGAGCGTCATCTCACGACTTGATTTCCGCGCGGTATATTGCGCGCCATGACACACGTCGATGTGCTCGCCATCGCCGCACACCGCGATGACATCGAGCTCACCTGTGGCGGCACGCTGCTCAAGGCGCGCGCGCTCGGCCATACCACCGCGATCATCGATCTCTCGCAGGGCGAAACCGGAACGCGCGGGTCCGCCGAGTTGCGCGCGCAGGAAGCGAGTCGCGCCGCGGAAATTCTGGGCGTCACCGCGCGCATCAATCTCGGCTTTCCCAATGCCGCGATCGTGAACACGCCGGCAACGCGCATCGAGGTGGCGAAAGCGGTGCGCAGCTTCGCGCCGACCATCGTCATCGCGCCGTCGGAACGCGGGCGGCATCCGGACCACCGCGTCACGGCGGAGCTGGTGCGCGACGCGTGCTTCATCGCCGGACTCAAGAAAGTCGAGCCGTCGGTGCCCGCGCACCGGCCGCGCAAAGTGATCCACTGCCTCTCCTTCCGCGAGGACTACATCAAGCCCACGTTCGTGGTGGACATTTCCAATGTGTTCGAGCAGAAGCTCGAGGCCGTGCGCCAATACGACTCGCAGTTCGCCGGCGTTAGGCAGGCGGGCGAAGTGTTTCCCAACGGCGAGCCGCTCGACGAGATCGTGCGCCACCAGGCGGCGCACTACGGCTCGCTGATTCGCGTCCGCTACGGCGAGCCGTTCTACACCGCCGAGACCATGCGCGTGGATGACGTGACGACGCTGGAGGTATCCACCTTTTGACGCCGCGCACTGTTAGGCACAAGGAGGAAGCCGCCAGCTACGGCAGCTACCTCGCGTTGGACGCGCTGCTCGCGCTGCAGCGTCCGCTGTCCGAGCCCGAGCATCCCGACGAGCTGTTGTTCATCGTGGTGCACCAGGCGAGCGAGCTCTGGTTCAAGGTCATCCTCCACGAGCTCGACGCGCTGGTCGCGGCGCTCGACACCGCCAATGTGGCCGCGGCGATGATGGTGGCCAAGCGCCTCAACGCGCTCGTCCGTATCGTGGCCGATCAATTGTCGGCGCTCGACACGCTGCCTCCGCAGCGCTTCGCCCAGTTCCGCGGCTACCTCGGCAGCTCGAGCGGATCCCAGAGCGCGCAGTTCCGCGCCATCGAAGCCGCATCGGGCCTGCGCGACTCGCACTTTCTCCAGGCCATCGCCGAACACGGGCCGCCGCCGGCCGTCGTGCAGCGCTGGCTCGATCGCCCCACGCTGCAGTCGTTGTTCGAGCGACTGCTCGAGAAGAGCGGCCGCACGGTCGAGCAGGTGTACGGGGATGCCGGGCCGTCGGAGCTGTTTCTGTTGGCCGAAGAGCTCCTGGAATACGAGCAGGGATTCGCGCGCTGGCGGTTCCTGCACGTGCAGCTGGTGGAGCGGATCATCGGACCCGGCACGACCGGCACCGGCGGCACGTTAGGCGCGCGGTATCTCGCCCGCACCGTGTCGCAGCGGTTCTTCCCGGTGTTGTGGGATGTGCGCTCGCGGTTTTTCGGCGCGCCGCCCGGCGCGCGCTGATGACACACGCGTGGCGCGACATCAGCATCGCGCTGGGCCCCGGCGCACCCGCATGGCCCGGCGACACGCCGTACTCGTGCCGTTGGACGCAACAGTTGGCGCGCGGCGACACGGTGAATCTGTCGGCGATCACGACCAGCCCGCACGTCGGCACGCACGCCGACGCGCCGCTCCACGTCCACGATGGATGGCCGGCGTCGGACGATCTGCCGATCGATGCGTTCGCGGGTCCGGCCACGGTGTGCGCCTTCGACAAGGTCGACGCCCTGCCCCGCGCGCCGATCGAGCGGTTGCTGCTCCGTACCGACGCGTCCACCGCCGGCGGCGCCTTCCCGGCGGAGTGGCCGGTGCTTAGCGTTAGGCAGGTGGGCGCGCTGCTCGCACGCGGCCTGCGGCTCCTCGGCGTGGATGCGCCGTCGGTGGACGGCCGGCACAGCACGGCGCTCGAGGTGCACCACGCCCTGTTCGCCGGCGGAGCCTACAATCTCGAAAACCTCGACCTGCGCGGCGTGCCCGACGGCGAGTACGACCTGGTCGCCCTGCCGCTCAAGATCGTGGGGCTGGATGCCGCGCCGGTCCGGGCCGTGGTCCGGCCTCACGCCACACCGGCACGGCGTTAGGCACGTGGAGCCGGCGGCGTCAGGTGGCCCGTTGGGCGAACACCACCGTGTGGCCGCCGGCCTCGGCGATCCCCACCTCCTCCATCCCGTAAAACGTCCGCCGGCGCGGCAGGACCAGCGGCAACCCGGCGATCCGGCGCTCGATGTCGGCGATGCTCGACACTTCGATGAAGATGCCGACCGATGTGCCCACGGCACGGACTGGCTTCGTTCCCATGTCCGTCTCGATGCTCGCCCACGTTTGGTACATGAGCTCCACGCCGTCTTTCGCGAGGATCACGAAGCCCAACCGGTCTCCCTCCGGTACCTCGACGGTCTTGGTCCATCCAAGCCGGTCGATCCAGAGCGGCAGACAGGGCTCGATTGCATCGACCATGAGCACGGGCGTGAGTTTCTTCGTAACGTCGGACATGGCAGTCTCTCTCTCGGTTGGCGTGACGCGACCAATGTGGGCGCGGCACGGGTGAGCGTCTTGGAAAAATGGAACCGCTCGTGAGCATCGCCGCCATTCCCGAGGGGTACGCCGAGCACACCCCGCCGCCCGACCTCGCCGCGTCGGTGGTATGCGCGTGGACCCGGCGCATGAGCGGCGCGGTCGACGTCGCCGCACACCGCGTGCTGCCCGATGGCTGCTCCGACATCCTGTTCGTGGTTGGCCAGGCCGCCCCCGGTCGCGAGATCGTGAGTGCTAGCGTCGTCGGTCCAATGACGCGACCAATCGTGGTCGAGGGGCCGCACCCCAGATTGTACGTTGGTGTCCGTCTCGCTCCCGGCTATGCGCAGGCCGCGTTCCGCGTGCCGGCATCCGACCTCACCGATCAGCGCATCGACTACGAGATCGTCGATCGAGAGGCCGCCGCGCACGTCGATGCACTCTCGCTCGCGAGCGACGCCGTGTGTGTGGCGGCGGCGTTCGAGATCGTGCGCCGACGCCTTGCACGCGGGGGCGCCGTGTCGATCGGCCTGCGGGTCGCGGTGCGTCGCATCACCCAAGCCGATGGGAATCTCAAGGTCGCGGCGCTCGCCGGCGAGATCGGCGTCACCCGTCAACAGCTCGCGCGCCAGTTTGCCGCGCACGTCGGCCTCACGCCCAAGATGTTCGCGCGGGTCATGCGAGCCCGCGCCGCCCTGGCACGGGCGACCGCGGCGCGGCAGGCGCATCCACGCAACCTGGATTGGGGCGCGATCGCGAACGATCTCGGATACTACGACCAGCCGCATTTCATTGACGACTTCAAGGAGCTCACCGGGCGCACGCCCGGCGAATGGTTCCGCTGATTTCGACCCGGTGATGGACAAGACCAACCGTCCACCCGGCGACCAGTAGTGGGTCCGGGCCTGCGTAGCTGGCTACTACGTTCATGTTGAAAGGATCACAGCGGAAACACGGGATCAAAGCGGCTCGCGCCGTTAGGCGAGAAGGCGCGACTCGCGCAGGATGGAGGGGTGTTTTTGTTTTCACAAAGGCTTTGCTTTTGTTGCCCTATCCGCAGGTATCCCTGGTGTCCGCTTTTATCCTTTCAACATGAGCAGAGGAGCCAGCCCCCCTTGCTCGGCCACCCGAATGCCTGGACGACGTCGCCCTCGCTAGGACTCGCCACTGCGTCGGAGGGGACCACAGGCGATCGATCGGCCAGTGGTCATCGCGCTCTCCAAGACACACCCCAAAGAAGAAAAGAATTGGTCCTCACCATTACCGGTGTGCTGGCCTCGGATAGTTGAAACCGAGCCACCGCCCAGCGACCCGGGCACGACCAAGCCCGATTTGTTACCTTCCAGTATGCGCCAGCCCATCTATCTCGATCACGCCGCCACCACGCCGGTGCGGCGCGAGGTGTTCGAGGCCATGCAGCCGTTCTTACGGCCCGCGGTTCGGCAACCCGTCGAGCACGCACCGTTGGGGTCGCGATGCGCGCGCCGCACTCGACGATGCGCGCGAGCGTCTGGCCGACGCCTCGGCGCCCAGCGCATCGGAGATCTTTTTCACGTCGGGCGGCACCGAGGCCGACAACCTGCGATCGTGGGTCCGCACTTGGCGGTGCGTGGACCGGCAAGCGCGCGGTGGTCACGACGCCGATCGAGCACAAGGCGGTGCTGGCCGCCGCGCACTCGCGCGGGCGCAGGGCGCGCGAGGAGCGCATGCTCGCGGTGTCGTCCGTCGGCGTCGTGGACCGCGCGTCGTACGATGCGCTCGTACGCGCCGACGTCGCGGTGGTCTCGGTGATGTGGGTGAACAACGAGGTCGGCGTGGTGCAGCCGATGCCGGCGCTCGCGGCAGCGATGCCAAGGGCCGGGCGTGCCGTTCCACACCGATGCCGTGCAGGCGTTCGGCAAGGTCGCCGATCGACGCGCGCGCGGTCCGCGTTCGACCTGCTCACGATCTCCGGGCACAAGATCGGCGCGCCCAAGGGCATCGGCGCGCTGTTCGTGCGGCAGCGGGACGCCGTGCGAGCCATTGCTCCACGGCGGCGGCGCAGCAGTTCGGGATCCGCCCCGGCACCGAGAACGTCGCCGGCGCGGTGGCGCTCGGCCGCGCGGCCGAGCTGGCCGTCGCCGAGCGCGAGGCCGAGATGCGTCCGGTTCGGCGCGATGCGCGATCGGCTGCGAGCGCGTCATCCGGGAGCGGATTCCGGACGTCGTGGTGCACGGCGGCGGCGGACCGCGCGCGCCGCACATCCTGAACGTGTCGGTGCCGGGCACCGACAGCGAGGCGCATGCTGATGCATCTCGACCTCGCCGGCATCGCCTGCTCGGCGGGCTCGGCCTGCTCCGACCGGCGCGGTCGAGCCGTCGCACGTGCTGACCGCGATGGGCGTCGCCGCGCGAGCTGGCGGTGGCGGCGGTGCGCTTCTGCTTGGGCTCGCTCGACCACCGACGACATCGATCGACCGGCGTGGCGGAGCTCTTCCCCGCCGTCGTCGACAAGGTGCGCCAGCTGGCCGGCGCCGCCGCCTGATGTCCGGCGCACGGGATGGAGGCCGCGTGCTGGTGGCCATGTCCGGCGGGGTGGATTCCTCGGTCGCCGCCGCGCTGCTCGTCGAGCAGGGCTACGACGTCATCGGCGCCACGATGAAGCTGTTCTGCTACGGCGACGACGTCCCCGACCGGCCCTGCTGCTCGCTCGACTCGATCGACGACGCGCGACGCGGTCGCGCACGCGCTCGGCATCCCGCACTACGTCCTCAATCTCGAGGACCGCTTCGGCGCGACGTGATCGAGAACTTCGTGACGAGTACGCGCGCGGCCGCACGCCGATTCCGTGCGTGCGCTGCAACTCGTTCACCAAGTTCCGCGACCTGCTGGCACATGCCGACGCGCTCGACTGCGACTGGATCGCCACCGGGCACTACGCCGTGCGCGCGACGGCGAGCTGCTACCGCGGCGCGCGATCCGGCCAAGGACCAGAGCTATTTCCTCTGGGGCATCGACCGCGCGGTGGTGCGCCGCATGCTCACGCCGGTGGGCGAGCTCACCAAGCCCGAGACCCGCGCGCCGCGCCCGCGCGCTAGGCCTGGACGTGGCGGCCGAGAAGCCCGAGAGCCTGGACATCTGCTTCGTGCCCGACGACGACTACGTCGGCGTGCTGGAGCGGCACCTGCCGCCGACGCGCCGGCGCTGGCGCCCGGCCCGTTCGTCGACGCCGCGGGTCGAAGTGGTCGGCGAGCACGAGGGATTCGCCCGCTACACCGTCGGCCAGCGGCGCGGGCTGCCCGGCGGGTCGCGCGAGCCGCTGTACGTGGTCGCGATCCGCCCCGACACGCGCGAAGTGGTGATCGGCCCGCGCGCCGAGCTCCTCGGCTTGGGCGTGATCGCCCGCGACGTGAACTGGCTGGTGGATGCGCCGCCCACTGTCGGCGCCCGCATGCAGGTCCAGGTGCGCCATCGCGCGCCGGCGGCGCCCGCCGAGATCGTGCGCATCGACGGCCTCGAGATCGAGCTCGCGCTGGACGAGCCCGTGGCCGCCATCACGCCCGGCCAGTCGCTGGTGATGTTCGACGGCGACCGGGTGTTGGGCGGCGGCTTGATCGCCGGGTCGCGCGCCGCGCTCCCCATTCTCGCCGCCTAACGCACGTCCCCGTTCCCGCTTCCCTATTCCCTCAGCGCGCGCCAGCGCGCGCTTCCCCGGTCAGTACTTGAGCCCGCCCGACGCCGCAAACTGCTTCAGCATCTCCTCCTGCTCCGCCGACAGCGTCTCCGGCACCACGATCGACACCTCGACGATCATGTCGCCGTGCTCGCCGTCCTTCTCGATCCCCTGACCGCGCACGCGGAAACGCTTCCCCGACGGCGTCCCCTTGGGGATCGTGATCTTGACCCACTTTCCGCCGAGCGTCTTGAGCCGCACCTTGCTGCCTAACGTCGCCTGCGCGATGTTGAGCGGCACGTGCGCGATGATGTCGAGTCCCTCGCGCGCGAAGAACCGGTCCGGCGCCACCTGGAACGTGATCAGGAGATCGCCCGGCGGGCCGCCGTTCTGCCCTTTCCCGCCCTGCCCGCTCAGCCGCACCCGCGTCCCCGTGTCCGTCCCCGGCGGCACCGTGATGTTCACCGTGCGGCGCGCCCGCGTTTCGCCGGCGCCGTTGCACGTGGGACAGCGCTCGGTGGGAATCTGGCCCCGCCCCAGGCACATCGGGCACGGGCGGTTCACCGCGAAGCCGCCCTGGCCGAACGACACCACGCCGCGCCCGCTGCACTCGGGACAGATCTTGAACGACGCGCCGGGCGCCGCCCCGGAGCCGTGACAGGTGGGACACTCTTCGTTCACCTCGAGCGTCACCGGGACCTTGCCGCCTAACGCAGCCACCCGGAACGGCACCTCGAGCGACACCTCGACGCTCTGCCCGCGCTCGGCCTGCCGGCTGCGCGCCGGCCCCTGCCGTGCGCCGCCCCCGAACATCGACGCGAACATCTCGCCTAACCCGCCGAGGCCGCCGATGTCGAAGTCTTCGAAGTGGATGCCGCCCGCGGCGTCGCGACCGGCGCCCGGCGGCGGACCGCGCCGCGGCGAACCGGCCGGACCGCCCCCGCCGAAGCCCGAGAACGCGCCTAACCGGCGCATCTCATCGTATTGCTTCCGCTTGGCCTCGTCGCCCAGCACGGTGTACGCCTCCGAGATCTCCTTGAAGCGCTCCGCCGCCTTCGCGTCACCCTGATTCGCATCCGGGTGAAATTTCTTCGCCAGCTTGCGGTATTGCTTCTTGATCTCGTCCTGCGACGCCGACGCCGACACGCCTAACACGGCGTAGAAGTCCTTGCTCTGAGCCATGCGTGCTACGCGCTCGTCACTCGGACCACTGCTTCACCACGACCCGGGCGGGTCGCAGCAGCTGCCCCTGGAGGACATAACCCGGCTGGTACACCTGCGCGATCAGATGATCATCTTCGGGCGACAACGCGCGCTCCGTCGCCACCGCCTCGTGCAGCTCGGGATTGAACGGCTGGTCCACCGGATTCACGACCTCGACCCCCACGCTCGCCAGCGCACGCAACATCTTCTTCTGCACCGCGTCCACGCCGGTCACGATCGATGCCGGATCCACCCGCGTGGCGTCGACGGCAGTCACGCGCCCGAGATCGTCCACCGAATCCAGGAGCTGACGAATGAGGTCGCCCTGCGCGCGCACCGCAATCTCTTGCCGTTCGCGCGTGACGCGCTTGCGGAAATTGTCGAACTCGGCGGCCAGGCGAAGATATTTGTCGCGCTGCTCGTCCACCTGACGCCGCAACGCGGCCTGTGCTTCCGACGCTTCCGCCGCAGCGCCGTCGACCGCGGGATCGCCCGCGTCGTCGGCGCGGGACTCGTCATCCGCGGGCGAGCGGCCTCCCCCTCCTGCCTGCTGCTCCTTCGAGGCACTCGTCCTGAAATCGTCTGGCACTATTGATCCTTTGGCACGGTGAAAGGCGACGGCCCGCCCGATCGCAGTGGTCGCTTGAGAACTCGTAATTTCCGTCAGGCAGGGGTCACGTGCAACGGGTGTGCCCTCCAAGTATGCCACTCCGGCAGACAGAATTCACGTTACGCCGGCCAAGCTCCGCCGAACTTGATCGAGCGCGGCCTGAGCACTTCGACGGCGCACGTCCTCTCGGTCGCCGAGGTACCGGCGCACCGTCACGCGTACGTCGCCCTTCACATCCGTCGCAACCCACACGGTACCGACGGGCTTTTCCGGCGTTCCGCCCGCCGGACCGGCGATGCCCGTAATCCCCATACCGATATCGGTGCCGAGTGCGGCGCGCGCACCCGTCGCCATCGCGCGGGCCACCGGCTCGCTCACCGCGCCCTGCTCGCGAATCAGCTCCGCCGGCACGTTGAGCAGCGCCGTCTTCACGCCGTCGTCGTAGGCCACCACACCGCCAACGAACACGTCGCTCGATCCGGGAATCGCTGTGATCCGTTCGCCCAACATTCCGCCGGTGCAGCTCTCCGCGGTTGCGATGTGCGCACCACGCTCGCGACACAACTGGAGCAGCACCGCCGCGAGGTTATCGGCGTCGCGCCCGTACACATATCGTTCGGCGTGTGAGCGAAGTTTCGCCTCGGCGCCGTCGAGCGCGGCCGCGGCCGTGTCGCGCGACATGTCGTGCGCCGTGACGCGCAGATCGACGCCTTCCCAACCCGGCAAGAACGCGAGCGGCAATCCGTTCACGGTGTCGCGACCGTCTTCGCCCAACAATTCCGCGAGCGCGGATTCGCCGATACCCGTCGTGCGCACCGTGCGCGACAACACCACCGCTCCGTTGGTCGCGTAGCGTTTAGTCAGCATGGGCACCACAACCTGGGCGGCCATGGCGCGCATCTCGTGCGGGACGCCGGGCAGCATCGCCACCCAGCGGCCGCGCTCGTCCTCGATCCAGAGTCCCGGCGCGCTGCCGTTCGGATTGTCGAGCACCGTGGCGCCCTCGGGCACCATCGCCTGCACCGCGTTGGACGCGGGCATGTTCGGGTACCCGTATCGCTTGAAGCGCGCGGTGATGCCCGCCATGACGGCCTCATCCATGCGCAGTGTGCGGCCGAACAATGCGGCGATGGCGGGGCGCGTTCGGTCGTCCGCCGTTGGGCCCAATCCGCCGGTGGTGATCACGGCGCCGGTACGATCGAGCGCGTCGCGCACGGCTTGGGCGATGTGGTCCGGTTCATCGCCGACGGTCGTGCGACGCGCGATCTCGATGCCGATCTCGGACAAGGTGCGCGCGAGAAACGCGGCGTTCGTGTCTATGGTAAAGCCGAGCAGCAACTCGGCGCCGATGGTGACGAGCTCGAGGCGCATGGGAGCGTCAGGAAAGAGAAGCGCCGAGCGGCCTCACGCGAACACGCGCGCGTACCTCCTGAGGTACAGCCCGAGCGAGTACACGGTGAGCACGACGGCAACGGTCATCGTCACCACACCGACGATGCCGTTGAAGTTCGCGAAGGCGCGCCACCAGCCGCTGGTCCACAGCCAGTGAAACGCGGCCGCCTTGGCGGCGAACCAGAAGTACGCGGAGCCGACCCACACCGATTGGAATCCGGTTTTCCATTTGGCGGGGCCGATGGCGGCGATCACGGTGCCGCGGCGCGCGGCCGCCTGGCGGAACACCGTCATGAAGAGCTCTCTGCCTAACACGACGACCAGCACCCAGAGCGGCAGGCCGGCGTCGCCCCACGGGGTGGCGAAGCGCATGTCGAGCACGGTGCCGTGTCCCGACTGCAGCAGGAAAATGGGCACGAGCGTCGACAAGAGCAGCGCCTTGTCGGCGAGCGGGTCGAGCAGTTTGCCGAGGTCGGTGACCAGGTTGCGCGTGCGGGCGAGCGCGCCGTCCCAGTAGTCGCTGACGGCCGCGATCACGTAGATCACGAATCCGGCCAGCTTGAGCTCCCACGCATCCGCGAACGGCAGGATGAAGATGAGCGGCGTGGCGAGAATCCGACTGAGCGTCAGAGCGTTAGGCAGGTTCATCCCGTCCCTCCCCGCCGGCGACGCCCGCACCATGCAGTTAGGCGAGCGTCTTGAGCACCAGCTTGCTCACGGCCTTGAGCGTATCGAACACGCCCTCTCCCGTGACCGCTACCGCCTCGAAGTATGGCGCGCGCTCCACCCATTCGCCGCTCGAGATCTGCTCGATGAGGTTTTCGCCCGCATGGTACGGATCGGGGGTCACCCGCTGCTTGGGCGGCTCCCGCACCTCCCAGCCCGGATTCAGCGCGCCCTGCAGCTCGGTCACTTGCGCCGCGTTAGGCAGGTCGCGCTTGTTGTACTGCACGACGAACGGCATCGTGGTCAGATCGTACCCGTACTCCTGCATGTTGTCGTACAGGTTCTGCATCGCCTCCAGATTCGCTTCCATCCGCTCCAGCTGCGAATCGGCGACGTACACGATCCCGTCGACTCCCTTCAAGATGAGCTTGCGACTCGCATTGTAGTAGACCTGGCCGGGCACCGTGTACAGATGGAATCGGGTCTTGAACCCGCGAATCGTGCCCAGGTCCACCGGAAGGAAATCGAAAAAGAGCGTCCGCTCGGTTTCCGTGGCCAGCGAGATGAGCTTGCCGCGCGTGTTGGGCTGCACGCGCCCGTACACGTGCTCGAGGTTGGTCGTTTTGCCGCCCAACCCTGGACCATAATACACGATTTTGCAGTTGATCTCGCGAGACGCGTAGTTGATCATCGACATCGGCTGCGTACCCCTTTATTGAAACAGCCGGTCGATTTCATCCTCGGCCCCGGCGAGGATGTTAGGCGGACTCGCCTGATCGCGGCCGCGCTGGAACATCTCGGCGAACAGTCGCGTGAGCTCCTCCACGGCGTGCTTCACCTTGAGGCGCACGAGTCCGAGCGTGGTCCGGTTGTCGAACAGGATGACGAGAATGACGCGGCGGGCGATGTCCACCAGGTACATCGATTCCTGCTCGCCCTGGTGGAAGAGCGAATTGAACTCCGTCTCGCCGATCAGTCGCGCCAACTGGTCGTTGGCGCTGAAGTCGGCTGCGGTGAGCGTCGCGAACGCCGTCGGATCGAACTGCGGCGGCTCGCCTACCGTGGCCACGAGCTGGCCCGAACGGTCGACGAGAAGCGCCGACCGCGCGTTGCTGTCATACAGAAATTGCTGGAGCGATCGCAGGATCGCGCCGTAATCGTCTTCGGTGAACGACCAACTCGCGGCACCGACGGGCATGAGCGCTCCGACTAAACGAGAGACTTTTCCATTCGGCGCAGAATCCGCTCCCCGCGCCGGCGCAGCCTGGGCTGGCGTTCCCACGCGACGTAGTCGCGCAGCAAACGCACATTTTGTGGACTCCGTTGTCCGCGCAGGTAGCCTAGCGCCGCCAGTCGGCGCCACGGCTGAAGGCTGAAGAGATCGCGCCGGGAGCGTTCAGTCTGCTGACTCCAGACGATCAGACCCAGCGCCAGGCCACCGGCAAATCCAAGGGACGCCGCCACCACGTTCGATCGCCGCATCACATCTCCCGCCGGGCGCTGATCGCCTGTGCGATCGTCACCCCGTCCGCGTATTCAAGGTCGCCCCCGACCGGAATGCCGCGCGCGATGCGTGACACCGTCGGCACGTGTCCGGCCAACTGCCGCTGCACGTACAACGCCGTTGCTTCGCCCTCCATACTCGGATTCGTAGCCAGGATGACCTCGCGGACCGCCCCCGCCCCTGCTGCGGCCCCCTTCGACACCCGCACCAATAGCGACTGAACCGCCAGGTCCTCGGGACCGACGCCGTCCAGCGGCGAAAGGCGGCCGCCGAGGACGTGATAAAGCCCTCGGAACTCCCCGGCGCGCTCGATGGCGCCAATGTCCGACGCGTCTTCGACCACGCAGAGGACACCTTGGTCACGCCGCGGGTCAGTGCACAGCGCGCACGGGTCCTGTTCCGTGAGGTTGTTGCACACCGAGCATCGCCGGACACGTGCCACGAGCGCTTCGAGAGCGCCAGCCAATTGGCGGCACTGCTCGGGGCTCTGCTTGAGAAGGTGATACGTGAGACGAAGCGCTGTCTTCCGCCCAATGCCTGGGAGCTTGGCGAATTCCGCCGCCAAGTCGTCGATTACCGACATCTCAGAACGGCAGCTTGAACGGCAGCGAAAGGCCTCCGGTCAGACGCTTCATCTCTTCCTGGGCCAGATCCGCCGCCTTCTTTTGCGCCTCGGTGACTGCGGACAAGACCAGGTCCTCGAGCATTTCGATGTCGCTCGGATTGACGACGGTCGGATCGATCTTGATCGCGCGCACCTGCCCTTTGCCGTCCGCTGTGACGGTGACCATTCCGCCACCGCTCGACGCGGTGACCGTCTTGTTCTCGAGCTCTTGCTGCAGCTCCTGGAGACGGCCCTGCACCTGCTGCGCCTGGCGCAGCATGTTCATGAAATCAGCCATGAGAAGAAAGGTAGGTGAGAACGGGCGGTTGAGGAAAGGGAAGCGCGACCTGGCGGTCGCTGAGGGAAGCGCTGACGCTGAGGGAAGCGCTCCGCTGGGGGAAGAGGGAACCGCCTGCGAAGGCCCTCAGCAGGCGCGCTTCCCGCAACGCAGTGCTTCCCACAGCGACCGCAGGTCGCGCTTCCCTCTTCCCTCATTCGATCAATTCCAAATCCAACGTATCAACCGCCGCATCCAGCGTCGGGTCCTTCTTTCTCAGGAGAGACAGCCGCTCGCTGCGGACGCTTTCTTCGGTGAAGCGACGCGTGGACGCCGCGTGGTCGATGGGCTGCTCGGCTAACCGAACCGACACGCGCGTTGCGCCGGCGACGAGCGTGTCGATCACCGACAGCACCTCGGTCGCATTCGCGGCGAGCGGCTCCTTGTAGATCTCGCCGGTCGACTCGAGCTCGAGCGCGACCTCGCCAGCGTTAGACACCGCCACGGGGCGTGCGTGGTCGAGCGCGCCGGCGAGCGCCATGCGGCCTTCGGCGCGGAAGCGCGAGACGATATCGTCCCAATGGGACGCAAGGGTCGCTACCGAGACGCGGGCGCGCGGCGGAGTCGGCGCGGGCGTCGCCGCCAGCGTGGACGCGGGCGCCGGCGCAGGGCGCGCGGCCGCCGGCGCACTGCCCCGCTCGCGGCCCGGCGGCGCATCGCCTAACGGAGCGGGACGCGGGCCGGGCGGCGACGGCGGACGCGATGCGGGGGCGGCGTCACCCGACGGCCCGCCTGGTCCCATCTCCCGCAGCACGTCCTCGATCGACACGGTGCGGTCGAGCAGCGCGAACCGGACCAACAGCGTTTCCAGGAGAATCTGCTGTTGGCCGCTGCGCCGGAACTTGGGCTCGAGATCCGTGAGCGCCGTGAGCATGCGGACGAGATCGCCCGGTGTGAACCGCGACACGCGCGCCGCCAATCCCTCGCGCAGCGCGTCCGACAGATCGCCGCCGCTTCCGCCTAACGAGATGGCCAGCGCCGCCCGCAGGGCTTCGCCGAACGCGGCGAGAAAGAGGCCGAGGTCGGCGCCGGCGTCGGCCAGACGCGCCACGGCCGGGAACACATCGGCCGCGCGGCGCTCCGCCACCACATCGATCAGCCCCAGCACCTCGTCCTCGGGAACCAGGCCCAACGCGTCGCGCACGCGCTGCGCAGTGAGCGTGCCGTCGCCTAACGAGAGCGATTGGTCGGCCAGACTCAGCGCGTCGCGCATCGATCCGTCGGCCGCCCGCGCCAGCAACATCAGCGCGGCCGGCTCGGCCTCGATCCCCTCGGCCGCCATCACGGTGGCCAGCCGCGCGCGCACGTCGGCGCTCCCGATCCGCTTGAAGTCGAAGCGCTGCAAGCGGCTCATCACCGGCGCCGCGGTCTGCGTGATCTTCTGCGGCTCGGTGGTCGCGAACACGAACACCACGCGCGGCGGCGGCTCCTCGAGAATCTTGAGTAGCGCGTTCCACGCCTCGCGCGTCAGCATGTGTGCTTCGTCGACGATGTACACCTTGTACCGATCGTCGCCCGACGGCGCGTACATCGCGCGCTCGCGCAGCTCGCGCGCGTCGTCCACGCCGCGGTTGGATGCGGCGTCGATCTCGATCACGTCGAGACTCGCCGATCCGCCCCAGATGCGCGTGCACGATGCGCAGACGCCGCACGGCTCTCCGTCGGGCGAGCGGTTCTCGCAGTTGAGGGCCATCGCGAGCACGCGTGCGAGCGTCGTCTTGCCCACGCCGCGCGGACCGCACAACAAATAGCCGTGCGCTACACGACCGCGCGCGATCGCGCCGCGCAGCGTGTTGGATACGTGCGTCTGCACCGCCACGTCGGCGAATGTGCGAGGACGATACTTGCGCGCGAGCGACAGATACATGGCTACAGGGGAGCGCGGCGCTGGGGGAAGTGCGACCTAGCGGTCGCTTCGGGAAACGGGAGACACGGGGACACGCAGGTATCGAAGCGACCGCAGGCCGCGCTTTCCCGCTTCCTAAAGCGGAGCGATTCCCCAAGCGACCGAAGGTCGCGCTTCCCCGTATTCAATTTTTCCCCCAGTGCCCCAGGCCTGACGAAGCTGCGCTCGACACCACGTACCGCTGCTACCTTTCGGTCCTGACGGAGTTGGTGGGCTGACGCCCTTCGGGACCTGGGACATTCGGAATATATCCCGCCCTGCGAACGCTCACAACGTCAGCGCCCGCAGATCACGCGCGCTGCTTCCTCGGTCCCTGCATCATCCACATCGAGATGAAACACCGCGCGCAACCGCGTGGGCGTCCACGCGCTCACCAGCACGCCTTTCGTCGCGGCGCGCTCGACCACGCTGTTCGCATCGCATCCGGGCGCCAGGTCGACCATCACGATGTTCGTGTCCGGCGGCACTACGCGCATCCCGTTCACGCCATCCACGGCCTTCCCGAAGCGGCGCGCTCGCGCATGGTCATCCGCCAGGCGATCCATGTGCGCGTCGAGCGCGTAGAGCACCGCCGCGGCGAGGAAGCCCGACTGCCGCATGCCGCCGCCGAATCGTTTGCGCACGAGCCAGCCTTCACGCATGAGCGCTTCCGATCCCGCGAGCGCGGCGCCCACCGGACAGCCGAGCCCCTTCGAGAACGACACCATCACCGTATCGGCGCACGATGCGAAGTCGGCCAACGGTGTGCCCGATGCCACGTGCGCGTTCCACAGCCGCGCGCCGTCCAGGTGCACGCCTAACGAGTGCTCGCGCGCGACGTCGCGGATCGCCCGCATTTCGGCGAGCGGCGTGATCACGCCGCCGGCGCCGTTGTGCGTGTTCTCGATGCACACCAAACTGGCCGACAGCGTGTACGGCGACGCGGGCCGGATCGCCGCGCGCAACGACTCGGCGTCCATCACCAAGCCCTTCCCTTCGACCGGCCGCACTTGGGCGCCGCACAACACCGCTGCCGCGGCCGCTTCGTACATCATCACATGCGAGCCAGTACCAAGCAGGATCTCGGTACCGGGACGCGACATGAGCCACACGCCGGTCTGATTGGCCATCGTGCCGCTCGGGAAAAACAACGCGGCCTCTTTGCCGAGCATCGCCGCGATTCGTGCTTCGAGGCGCTTGACGGTGGGATCGCCGTCCAACACATCGTCGCCGATTTCGGCGGTTGCAATGGCCTGCCGCATCGCGGCGGTGGGATGCGAGACGGTATCGCTACGAAGATCGATCGACATAGGGATGGATGAGAACTTGGACGCCGCACCGCGCGACGGCTATTCCTCGAGCGTCTCACGTTGGAGACGCCGCACGCGGCGGAGCTCGTACACCCGGCCGACTTCGCCGCCGAGGATGAAAATGACCGCCGCATAATAGACCCAGAACACGATTACGACTATTGCCGTCAACGTGCCGGTGTAGAGACTGCCCGGATTGAACCGCCCAACGTATGCCGTGAACAATGCCTTCGCGAGCTCGAACAGCGCGCTCGTCACAATGGCCGCCAGGAGCGCGTACTGCCACCGGATTTTTCGGTTGGGGAGAAACTTGTACAGCGAAAAGAAGAGCAGCACCATGAACGCCGACGCGATCACGGAGCCGATCGCATACTCGAGCCGGCCCATCACGTCCTTTTGCAATCCGATGCGCTGCAGAATCGCGATCCCGTGTGTCGTGGCCAGCTTGAGGTACGCGTTGGCCGCCGTGTACGCCACGAACAAGACTGTGCTAACGACGGTGATCTGAATGTCGAACAGCTTGCCGACGATGATGCTGCGCTCGTGCTCGATGTCGAACACTTCCGCGAGCACGGTGCGGAGCGTGCCGAACAGCCGCGTCGAGAACCACACGAACCCGATCAGACTGTAGATCCCGACGGACCGCCGCGCCTGGATCACATTGTTGATGATCTTGTAGAGCGGCGAGTCGGCGGACTGGCTGTGCGGCGGCAGGAGCTGATCGATGAAGGTCCACAGATTCGCCGCCGACTGCGCCTCCGACTGGTTGAGCAGGTAGCCCAGTCCGGAGAGCAGGAGCAACACGAACGGCACCGCGGCCAACAAGATGTTGAACGCGATACCGCCGGCGAGGAAGAAAATATTGTCGTCGCCGGCGTTGTCCCAGATTCGCTTGGCGTAGTCCTTCGTGGCCGCCCAGACGCGTCGGGGCAGAGACAGCGAGTGGTTGGGCATGGCAGGGGCCGAGGGCGTCGGCCCAACGAAGGAAGAGTTCGGAGATCCTACTCGGTCTCCCGGTCGGCCGAGTCCTTCGGGGCTTCGTTAGGCGCGAGGGTGGAGCGGCGTGTCACGCGCGCCTGGCTGGACGGGCTGGTGGCGGTGCGGTAGTTGGCCTTGGACTGCGCGATGCGCGCCTCGAGGTCCAGCCGCGCCTGCTGTGCCGCCTCGCGGCCGGCGCGAAACGCTTCCGCCGCCTGGTGCTTGCGAATCTCGAGCGCCTGGCGCGCCGAATCGAGGCGACCCTCGACCGTCCGCTTGGCCTGCTCGTAGCGGTCGACGACGTTCTCCGACAAATCGCCGGCGGCGTCGCGCGCCACATTGGCCGCGCGGCGCGCGCGGCGCTTGAGTTGGCGACGCGTCTCCTCGCCGCTCTGCGGCGCGAACAGCAACGCGATGCCGGCTCCCACGGCGAGCCCCACGAGAAACGATGTGGCGCCGCTTCCGCGACGCTCGATCACTACGTACGGCTCGTCCTCATCGTCGTCGGGCCTGTGCTTCATGTCCTCATCTCCTCGTCTCGTCACCGGCGTCCCTTCGATTTCTGTCGGACCACGTCCTTGTCCTTGACGGATCCGTAGCTCTTCACGTTTCGCGCCGCGGCGTCAGGCTCAGCGTCGTCTTCCGTCGTGGACACCAATGCAGCCACGTCGGCGCGGACCTCGCTCGCCGTCGTGCCGAGCATGTGTGCGGTGCGTTCGATATCGCCGCCGGTCATTGAGAACGTCTTGAGCGTAAGTTGACGCCGCGCCTCGGCCAATGTCGATCCCACAGGAAGCGACACCAGCGACTGCGCGTCGGTCGAATTGCGCAGATGACGTGGAACGACATTGCCCAGCGAGATGCTGGCATTGCGCGACATGATGACGGCGCGCTCGACCGCGTTCTTCAGCTCGCGCACGTTCCCCGGCCATTGATACGAGAGAATCCAATCCATGGCCGCGTCATCGAATCCCGTCAGCTTCTTCCTGTTCTGTTGAGAAAATCGCGCCAAGAACTCAGTGGCCAGCAATCTGAGATCGCCCATCCGCTCGCGCAGCGGAGGCAAATACAGCTCGACCACGGCCAGCCGATAGTACAGATCCTCGCGCAGCTCGCCTTCCGCGAGCGCTTTTTGTAAGTCTCTATTCGTCGCCGCCACCACGCGGATGTCGACGTCGATCTCCTTCTTGCCGCCCAACCGGCGGACCTGACGCGACTCCAGCGCGCGCAGCAGCTTGACCTGGATGTCGGGCGCCATCTCCGCGACCTCGTCCAGGAACAGCGTGCCCTCGTGCGCCATCTCGAATGCGCCCGGTTTTTCGTTAGTCGAACCGGTGAACGCGCCCTTCTCGTGCCCGAACAGCTCGTTCTCGAGGATGTCCTTGGGCAGCGCCGCACAATTCAAAGCGAGGAACGGGCCGCGCTCGCGCTCACTCTTCGTGTGAATCGCCCGCGCCACCAGTTCCTTGCCCGTTCCCGACTCGCCGAGAATCAGTACGCTCGCCGTCGACGGCGCAACCGCGTCGATTACCTGATAAACGCTCCGCATCGCATCCGACTGGCCGGTCAGTTCACCGTAGTGCGTGAGCGCCTGCAGCTCCGACGCGAGGGCGCGGTTCGTCTGCTTCACTTGAAATTTCTCGAGCGCTTTTGGAATGAGCGCTTTGAGACGATTCAGTTTTTCCGCGGTGAGCGGTTTCTCGATGTAGTCGTACGCACCCTGCCGCATTGCCTGCACGGCGGAATCGACGGTCGCTTGTCCGGTGATAATGATGCACTCGCTCGTGATTTCCCGCGCTTGCATCTCCTGCAGCAACGCGAGTCCATCGAGCTTGGGCATCTTGAGGTCGGCGAGGATCACGCCGAACGTCCCGTCGAGCAGACTTTCGAGCGCCTTCTGTCCGTCGGCTGCGACGTCGACGACGTAGCCTTCCTCCTCGAGCACGGCGCTCAGACCTGCAGCGATGCTGCGCTCGTCGTCGGCGATGAGAATCTTGGGCGTATCCATGTGCTATGTCCGCGACTCCTCGCGCCGAGTCTGGGCGCCGGGGAAGATGATAGTAACTCCGTCCAGCCCGTCGATCACCCGAATCCCAGCCTCGAGAGCCGCGTCCTTCACACCAGTACCCAAACGCAGTCCGTTTTCTCCAGACGGCCGCGCGTCTCCAGTCGATCCCTTCCTCCGGATGGTAACGGCGATGTCCCCGCTCTGCTCGTCCGGTCGCACGCCACACTCCGCTTCACCGGCCGGAAGCGTAGCCATGTCGACCGCGGCGCTCAGGACCAGACGCACGGCATCCGGATTGGCAGTGGTTACGAGAGGCAGGTCTGGTGCCGACCACAATGACAGCGAGCCGCCCTCGGCCGCGGCGGCGGCGCCGTACAGCGCGGCGAACCGTTTGAGCATCGCGTGCAAATCTATCGGCTCACGGGCCGGGCGCGCCAATACGAGCAGCGCATCCAGACGCTCGGAGAGCGCCTCGAGCTCGAAGTAGGCAGCGTCGGCGAAGCGGGTGACGCTGGCGGCATCCGCGCCACGGGCCAACCTCGCGCGCAGCACCTCGAGGTTCAACGCGAGTCCATTGAGCGGATTCTTGAGCTCGTGTGCAGCGCGCTCGGCCAGCCGTTCGAGCGCCGCGTGCCAGCGAGCTTCGACGGCGCTGCTTATTCGCCCGCCTCCGCGTCGTCCGGCGCCGTATGCACGGCCACCGGCGCCCCGGGCGCACGGTGCATTGCTGGGGCCTTCACGAAGCGCGCGACCGTGTCCGATGTATTCGACACGCGTAACTGCTCGAACAGGAATCCGAACGTCTGGTCGTATGTCTTGGCGAGTTCGCTCTTCACCGAGTCGGGCATGTCCCAGATGTCCCGCTTGAACGGGCCCAGGGCCTTCTTCCGCGTCTTGTAGTAGAACTGCTCGTCGGAGTCGTTGGGCTTGCGCTCGTCCTTGGCATTCTCATCGAGCCACGTGTAGATCCGGCTGCGTAAGGCATCCGGCATGTGGTCGTACAGAATGTTCTGGAAGTTAGTCGCCAGGTGAATCTCGGCCGCCTCGACGCGCGGGAAATTGTTGAACGCGTTGTCGGGCAGCGTCGACGCACCGTGCTGCACGGCGCCCGCCAACTTGTATTCGTCGCGGGCGACCTTGGACAACTCCTCGAGCGCCTTCAGGTCTAACTTGACCGCGGCCATCGTTCCGTCAGGCAGCACCACGCCGCCGTGCGATGTTCCCGTCTGCACGCTGATCTTCGAGAGCCCCTCGGCCGACGAGCCGCTCCGCTCCTTGAGCGTGTTGTTGAAGCCATCCATGAACGCGCGCAGCTCGGGCACCGTGCTGTTCTGCGCGCCGACTTCACCGATCTCGCCGCCCACGGAAATCGTCACGCCATCGGGCTCGACTTCACGCACGTAGCGCGCGATGTCGACCGCGGTTTGATAGTTGAGCCGCTGCTGCTCGTCGAGTGTGGCCAGCGAGATGTCGACTAACGTCGAGGTGTCGACGTCGATGTTGAAGAACCCGGACGCGACCGCCTCCTGCGCCAGCTGCTTGACCGCGGCCACCTCGCCGCGCCGATCGACGGCGAATTTTTTCGCGTTCACCTGGAAGTGATCGCCCTGCATGAAGAGCGGTCCGCGGAATCCTTCACGCAGCGCCGCCGCCAGCATCACCGCGACGTATTCGCGCGGGCGCTGATCCGTGTACGCGATTTCCGATCGCGCGATTTCGACAATGAATGCGCCGGCGCGCGTTTCACCGCCGTTCGGAACACCGCACGAGCGGTGTCGTAGGCCATGCCGCGGACGTTGATCGCCGGCACCGTGAAGCCGTGCGTCTCGCCGCGACCGCGCGCGAGGTAGAGATCGTGAATGCTCGACGGTCCGACGCCGGCGGCCTGGCCGATTTCCCACAGCAGCCACTGCGCATGGTCCTTCGTTTGTCCCTGTCCAAACACTGCCTCACGCACCAACTCATCCATCGCGTCCGTTTGGAGCACGGCCTCGTTCGCAAGCGTCACACGGCCGTGTTCGACCTTTACGTCATTGCCGAACTGATGCACCCAATCCCCCAATCGCGAAGGACGACACTGTCACGCCGCTCGTGAGCGCGGCATGAGGAGAACTCTGCCCGGCCGAGCCAGCGCCCGCAAGGGGCGTCATCAACCACCAACTCGCACGGTCAGCCCATCGAATGCCGGCGCGATTCCCTGCGGGAGTTCCGCCTCGAGATCCGCGTGGCGATTCTGATGCGTGAGATGCGTGAGGTACGTGCGCGCCGCGCCGATCGCGCGCGCCGTATCGACCGCTTCGGCGATGCTCAGATGGGTCGGATGCGACGTACGCAGCAGCGCATTGAGCACCAGCACCTCGCACGCCGCGAAATGCATTCGATCGCGTCGGGCGGTATCCGCTTCGCATCGGTGACGTACCCGATCGGACCCGACGCGATACGCGAGCACCGACACCTCTCCGTGCGGGACGGCGATGCGGCAGCACATTGGTGTCGCCAATGTGCACCGTCTCGCCTTCGCGGAGCGGGTGCGCGTGTCCCCTCCGGCTTGCGACGTGCCCGGAGGCGGGCGCACCTCGATCGTCGAAGATGTACGGGAATCGTTGGGCAAGCTGGTCGCAGCGTGTCCGCGGCGCTCCATAGAGCGGGAGCGGCGCGCCGCGTCGCACGGAGATCGCTCGCAAGTCGTCGATCCCGTGCGTGTGGTCCGCGTGCTCGTGGGTGAACAGCACCGCATCCACGCGATCGCACGCCCGTCGCGATGAGCTGCAAGCGCAGCTCGGGCGGCGTGTCGATCAGCAGACGCGTCCCGCTTTCCGTCTCGATCACCGCGCCGTCGCGCGTGCGCTTGTCGCGCGGATCGGTCGAGCGGCACACGCGCACGCTGCATCCGATCTGCGGCACGCCGAAACTCGTCCCCGTGCCGAGAAACGTCAGCTTCACACCTCTTCGACCTTGAGCAGTTCGTCGTGCCCGGGCACGTCGAACGGCACGCCCGGCCGTCACGACGATCCGGTCGCCCGGCTTGGCGAGCCCTCGCGACATCACGTCGCGCTGCCGTGCGTCGGCCATCTGCTCGTAGGTCGTCGGCCGTGCGGCACGAGCTACGGGACGCACGCCCCATACGAGCGCGAGCTGGCGGTACGTGCGCTCGACTGGTCGGTGATGCGCGAAGATCGGCACGCCCGGCCGGCGCGCCGACCACGATGCGCGCGGTGAATCCGCTCTTGGTGAACACGATCACCGACGGGCGCATCGAGCGAGCTCGCCGGCCGCCGCGGTGGCCGCCGCGATCGCGTCTTCCGTGGCCGCCGCGGCGTCGGACTCGCGGCGCGCCAGCACCTTGCCGGGCTGCGCGATCGGCCGGCGCTCGATCTCGAGAATGATGCGCGTCATCGCGTCGCACCGCGAGCTGCGGGTACTCGCCCACCGCCGTCTCGGCCGAGAGCATCACGGCGTCGGTGCCGTCGAGGATGGCGTTCGCCACGTCGCTCGCCTCGGCGCGCGTGGGGCGCGGGTGCGTGACCATGGACTCGAGCATCTGCGTCGCCGTGATCACCGGCCGGCCGAGCGCGTTGGCGAGGCGCGATGATCCGCTTCTGCACGAGCGGGACTTCCTCGAACGGCAGCTCCACGCCCAGGTCGCCGCGCGCGACCATCACCGCGTCGGACGCCTGCGAGGATCGCGCGAGATGTTCGCCAGCGCGCGTGTCCTTTTCGATCTTGGCGACGATCAGCACGTCCTTCGGGCACCAACGCGCGCAGCGACGCGAATGTCCTCGGCCCGCCGAACGAAGCTGAGCGCGAGGTAGTCCAGGCCCTGCTCGATCGCGAATGCGATGTCGGCGCGATCCTTCTCGGTGATCGACGGGCGCCGACACCTCCACGCCCGGAAGGTTGATGCCCTTGTGGCTGCGCAGATGGCCCGCCGTGCACGACGCGCACGCGGACGCGCGGCTTGCTCACGTCCAACACCACGAGGTCGATCAACCCGTCATCCATGAGCACGCGGTCGCCGACACTCACATCATCGGCCAGCGCGTGATACGTGACGGGGATCTCTCCCGCACGCACGCCATCCTCGGGCACCAGCACGACGTCGGCGCCGGGCACGAGATCGACGGGCGCCGCCAAGTCGCCCACCCGGATGCGCGGCCCCTGCAGATCGCCGAGGATGGCCACGGGACGATCGAGCTCGCGCGCCAAGCGGCGCACGGTCGCGATCGTCTGGGCATGCTCGTCGTGCGTGCCGTGTGAAAAATTGATGCGGGCGACATTGAGTCCCGCATCCATCAGAGAGCGCAGCACGTCCGGCGAAGAGCTCGCCGGTCCGAGCGTGCAAACGATCTTCGTTCGGGCAAAAGGGGATCGCGGCATGGTGCAGTGAATCGTAAGACCGGCATAAAGAAAAGGAAGCGCGCGTTAACACGTCGCACCGCCCCACGTCTTACGAGCACAAGCACACTCAGACGAGGAGCGTATGAAACCGACTTACCGTGTTCTGTGCATTGTTCTGTGCATTGGTGGCGCGGCACTGGTGGCCGCGCTCGCAGCCTGTAGCGGCGATACGGCGACGTCGCCGTCGTCCCAACTCGTGCCCGACTCCGCGATCACGTCCGGCATCGCCAACGATGTCGGCGACGCCATGGCGACATTGCTCGAGCTCATGGGTGCCGACGAACAGTCGGACGGCGTGACCGAATCCGGCGTCGTTAGCTCGCCCGGTTTGCATCTGGACGTGAACCAGAGCGGCGCCACCGATTGCAGCGGACCCGACGGCCAGGGCTGGTTCACGTGCACCAGCACGTGGCACGGCTTGAGCCTAACGAACATGAAGCGCTTCTGGGATGGCACCACGCTCGGGCTCGGCTTCACGTCGGCCACCGATTCGGTGAATCACATCCACACGCTCACCGGCTCGTACACGCAGGGCTGGTTCCCATTCCGCACGGTGTGGGTGAATCGCAACGACACGGCGAACCTGAGCGTGGATCGAACCACGACCCCCGTGACGCACGTGTGGAACAAGGTCGGCGTGCGGCAGGACAGCACGATGTTCGTTGGGCAGAACGTCACGCGGCACTGGCACTACCTGTCGTATGACACGGCGTCCAACGTGACGTTCGACATGCCGCGCTCGCAGAACATCTGGCCGGTGAGCGGATCGATCGTGCACAACGTGACGGCGCATTTCGAGGCCGACCGCGCCACGCGCACGCAGACGAAAACCGTGACGCGTCGCGCGATGATCACGTTCAACGGGACGGCCGACGTGACGCTGCAAGTGGGGGGTCTCACCTGTACGCTCGATCTCGAGACGCACCAGGTGAGCGACTGTCAGGGTTCGTGAGGCTGTTGGGGTGACGACGTGCGCAGCGGCTGATAGCTGCGCACGTCGCCGTGCTCGAGGAACGGATCCTCTCCGTCGCAGCGCAGCCATGCATGCGCCTCGAGCTCGCCATTGACGCGACGGCGCGCGCCGAACACCACCACGGCGTCGCGTCCGTCGCGTCGCAGCAAGAGCGCCAACACCGTCGCCCTCCGGAGACACGTATAGTGCCAGACCCACGGCGCACGCGTGAGCAGCCGGTCGACATGATGGGCGATGCGCGAGGGGGCGAATGCCTGGCCGCGCCGGCGCGGAATGCGCTGGAGCCAGCCGAGTACGGTCGAGGCCGGCAGCAGCTCCAGCGCGCACGGTACAACCGCGCATGCGAGAACGATTTCGGCCTTCCGCGCGAACCGCATGGATTGGCTACGCAGCCGGGGTGAGAGAAACCGCCCAATTCATCCGTTTTACCATTGTGGCCGGACGCGAAGCGTTCGTGGCGTTGATCCGCCGCCAGCGGCAGAGCCCGCTACTGGTTGGCGCGGGTCTGTGACATTTGACGTGGCGCGAACCGGCCGACCTTGGTAGTCTCGGTGCAGCATGTCGAAGACGCACGCCCTTCACCCCCATGGAGAGTCCCCAGATGGCACACCGTTTCACGCGCGCGCCGTTGACTGCCGTGCTGGCCGCGCTGATCGCCGCCGCTCCGTTAGGCGCCCAGTGGCAGGGCGTGGTCACCTTCCACAGCCAGCAGAACGCCGCCGAACAGGGTGTGACGCAGGACTTCGACTACTATCAAGGTCCGTCGGGTACGGCGAAGATGGTCTTCGATGAAAAGGAAAAGGTCAGACGGCCATGATCTTCAACATGAGCCAGAATACCGCCACCATCCTCATGGCGAAGCGTCAGATGTACATGACGATGCCGCTCAACGAAGCCCAGGCGGATGTCAAGAAGCGGATGAGCAAGACCACGATCACGGCCACCGGAAAGACGGACGTCGTGGCCGGCCACCAGTGCACCTACTACCACATGGTCGATCCCGAGGACAGAACCGAGGGCGACGCCTGCATCGCGACGGACATGGGCACTTTCGCGATGTTCAACGCGCCCGCGCAAGGCGGCGCGAGCAATAGCATGTCGTTCTGGAAGCAACTGTTCAGCTCGCAGAGCGGCGGCTTCTTCCCGCTCAAGATGGTCTCGACCAAAAGTGGCAACCGCAAGACGAGATGGAGGCCACCAAGATCGAGGAGAAGTCGATCCCGGCCTCCGAGTTCGTCGTGCCGTCGTCGTACAAGGCGATGAACATGCCGGGCATGCAGCGTCCCAACTGACGTCCGTCGCACCCGAGTGTGCAAACCGCCGGGGACCCAACGTCCCCGGCGGTTTTGCGTTCGGCGTCGGACCGGAATGCCTAACGCGAATACTGCGGCGCCGTCGCGGTCGCCGAGACGACGAACTTGATGTACATGCCGCTCGGCCCGTGGCCGGGAACGCCGCACACGATGAGGTAGTTGCCGGCGGGTTTTGCGGTGAAATCCATTGTGTCGGTGCCGTCGGTGGGGATGCCGGCGGTAACGTCTTTGGTGTAGGCGCGCGCGATGGCGGGAGCGTCGGGCTGCGCGGGCAGCGGCAGGTGGTCCGGGAGCAGGATCGCCGAATGCGGAATGGCGTCCTTGTTCTGGAAGGCCATGTGGACCGACCAGCCTAACGGAACGGTGATGGTCTGATCGCCTTTCGACCCGCCGTTGAAGTTCATGCCGCCGTTGGCGCTGCCGTAGGCCGCGTAGAGGTTGATCGACACCTTCTTGGCCGCCGCGTTGACGGTCATCAGCGTCGTGTCGTCGCCCGGCGCGGCGGACACCGCGCGGCGCTCCGCGCTGTCGGTGCGCGGGGGGCGGTGCGCCGCGACCGTCACCGTTAGGCCAATTCCCACCGCGGCCACCGCCGCCGCGCGTCGTATCCCGATCATCCGCCGCTCCGCCGCTCGAGAAACCACCTGAATTCCCGCGCACCCGCCGCCGGCGGGTGCGTGGGGCACCTGATAGTGTTACCCCGAACGCGCGAGGCGGGTCAAGCCCGGCTCACCGCGGCGGGTCGGTTTTCTTGAGGGAGTCGAGGGCGTGCGTCAGGGAATCGACGTGGCGCTTCCGGGCTTCGATTTCATTGCGGATGGAGCGCAGCTCCTCGAGCACCTGGGCGTTGGTCGCCGCGGCGGAGTCGTGGATCACGGGCGTAGTGGCGGGCGCCATGGTGGCGGGCGCCGTGGTGGCGGCGGGCGGTGTGGAGCGCGAGGAGCGCTGGCCGTCGTGGCGGACGCCGCGGTCTGCGTCGAGTGGACCGGCGTCGGCTGGGCCGGCGCGGCCAGGAGGCTGACCGGAGCGCCCGGGACGGCGTGCGTTAGTACGTTAGGCGCGGGCGCGGACGGGCGCGGACGCTCGGCGACGAGCGTGCGGTGTTCGGCGGGCGTGGGGCGCGGGCGCGCCGTACCGGTGCGCTCGCGCGCGGGCCGCGCGGCTGCGCCCCGCCGGGCGCGCCGCCGACGTCTCGGCGGCAACCGGCGGCGTGACGGCGACCCGCTCCGGTCCCGTCTCGCGCGGCGCGGACGCCACGTACACCGTGTCCGGCCGCACCGGCGCCGCTGCCATCACGGGACGCTCGAGCGAGGCGCGGAGCCCCCGCACCGTGAGCACGCTGGTGAGACTCGCCACCAGCAGGCTGCCCGCCGACGACGAGCGACGCGAGGAGCCACCGGTCGGCGGAGGCGAGGTGCGTCCGCACCTCGCGGACGCCGGTCGTGCGCGGGACGCTCGCCGGCGTCGGCCGGCGGGCGGCCCACGCCGGGCCGTAGGGCGGCGTCGTTAGGCGATCGTCGCGAGACGGCGCCGCGGGCGCCGCCGCGGGAGCGGCCGGCCGCGCGGGCGCCGGGCGCGGCGGCCGCGGCACCTGGTAGGCTCGCGGCACGATCTGCCCTTCGTCGCCTAACCGCTTGGGCACGCGCGGCCGGTGCACCGGCGCGCGCGACGGGGACGCGGCGCGCGGCGCGCCGCCCGACGCCGCGGGGGCGGACGCGCTCGGCGGCACAACCATTGCGGGCATCGCGGGCGCGGCCGATCCGCCGCCCCACACCGTGCCTAACGCCGAGACGAACTCGGGCCACGATACGTCTCCCGCGTGCGGCGTCGTCCGCGCGGGCGTGCCATCCGCCACCGACACCATCACCGCGTGATCCACCACTTCATTGGTCGAGCGCGGCGGCTCGTGCAGCATCACGGCGCCGCGCGCGTCCGACGCCGCGCAGCCCGCCAGCGCGCCGCTGCACACGCAGCCGAGCCGCGGCGCCAGGTCCACCAGCGTCCGCCCGCCGTGCGCCGCCGGGTCGACCGACGCCAGATCGCCCAGATCGACCAGCGTCCGCTCGATGCCCTCCGACGCCAGCCACTGCGGCGCCGGCACGCCGCCCGGCAGCGAATAGTGCCGCCGGCGGTCGCGCACCGTGCGGCCGTGATCGTTGGTCACGGGACGCTGCGCCCCCGGCACGATGCCCCGCTCTGCTAACAGAGTTAGGAACTGGGCCGGCGACAGGTGGATGTCGATGCTCGGATGGCCGGCGCCCGGGCAGTCGCCGACGTACGTGATGCGCTGCTCGGCGCCGAACGTCGCGCGCACGTACAGCGCCGCCGCCACCGGCGGCGACACGAGCCGCACCGCCGCCTCCCCGAGGCTGGTCGTGCCCCGCAGCTGCTCGCGGACTAACGGACAGATGCACGCCATTGCGGGCTGGTCCCCGCGCGCCGCGAGCTGATCCAGGCATCCGACCGCCAACAATTCGTCGCCCCACGACGCCGGAACCACGTCGTCGTAGCCGAAGGCAAAGCACGCGTTGACCAGCTGGGTGGGCGTGGCGGGAAGCGCTGCCAAACACGCATTGGCGCCGAGTATGACGACAGACCCGCGGACGCCGCGACCGGCGTCGGGGGATGGATTGGTCATTGTCAAGACCCGGTGACATGAACGGCGTGATGGATGAGAAGCCCTTAATCGGACGAGCCACATTGCGCGCGCGTTACGCGCGCCCGCCCAGTCGACGTCGAGTCCGAGTCGGCGCGACGCGGCGTGATACGCATCGTCCGTCTCGAGCGGCGGCGAGAGTAATGGGACGGCACCGCCGGCGATTGGTGGAACGCGCTCAGAGCAACGCCACGGCTCCGACGATCAACAACGCCACCGCCCAGATGAGATCGAAGTTCACCCAGCTCGTGCGCAGCACCGCCAGTCCTACCTTTTTATATACGATCCACGAGACGAGCGCCATGACGGCGAGCATCGACGCGGTGTGAACAGCCACGGCGATCGCGAGCGTCCCCGGGGCCGCGTGCGGCGCGTCCGACAGCGTGATGAGCATCGGCGCGATCATCAGGCCGGCGCCGTGGGCCGTCGCCATGAGGAACGACCACCATACCAGATCGAGCATGCTCACCCGCATGCCGACCCACCGGGGATGGCGGTAGTACGTCCGCAGCTTGTACGCGCCGAAGGCGAGCAGGACGCACGCCGACGCGATCTCCAGGTCGCGCGGCGACACCACCGTGCCTAACGCAACCACGGCGCCGGCCACGATGGCGATCGACGCCGCGTGGCCGGCGGCAATCGGGATCAGCGCCAGCGCGATCGCGCGCTCGCTCCGCCGCTGCAGGCCGAGCGAGACCGCGAACAACCAGCCCATGCCGGGATCGAGCCCGTGATAGGCGCCGAACGCCGCCACCGCGAGCCACGACCACGGCATGGTCATGAGGGATAGCAATACGAATCAGAGGACGCGTCGCCGCCTTCGAGCCGCACCTGGTGCGGCCGCGTGTCGCCTCGAACTCCAGGAAGAAGCTGCGGATCGAGCGTCATCCCACCGTCAGGCGCAATTCCACCTTCACCATCCACCCGCGAGCCCTCGGGATAGAACTGTTCGTCCCACGCGCCGTACAGTGAATTGGTGAAGTAGACGCGCTTGCCGTCGCGGCTCAACTCGACCATCTGCGGCGCCGCCGTTGAGCGGCCCGGCTCGCGGATGCGGCGTGCGATCGACGATGCCGCCGATCCGCACCGATCCGGTCTGCTTCGGCGCGAACGGATCGCTGACGTCGTACTGGCGCAGCTCGCCGGTGCCCCAGCACGAGACATAGAGGAATCGGTCGTCGAGCGACAGGTTGATGTCGGTGATCAGCGGCGGCACCGCCTTGAACGGCTTGAGCGCCGGCGGCAACGCGCGTTCGTCGGCCGGCTCGGCGGGAATCTCGATCATCTTCTTGCGCCTTGCCAGGTTCCGCCGTCGCGATACCACAGTCCAGATCGACGCCGACAGATCCTTGGTGCGAGATCACGACGCCGCAAATCCGTACTGTCTTGGTCGGGTCGTGCGCCGGCCGCAGCTCGAGCACCATCTGGTGCTCGGCGCCGAGGTCGATCGACTGCAGATGACGCCGGCGGCGCAGATCCCAGATGTGCATCGCGATGGCCGTACTTGATTGCCCAACAGCAGTCTCGGGAATCGAGCGCCGTTCTCGATCATGTTGCGGCGTGCCCCACTCGCTGGTGACCATGACGTCGTGTCCATAGTGCCACCAGAAGTCGTAGGCGAATTGCTGCGGCGCCGCGATCGACCTCCCACGGCCCGAGCACGTCGAACGATTAATGGTCGAGCAGAAAGACGCCGCCCGGGCCGCCGTCGCCCGTGCCGCGGCCCGGCGCCGCCCTAACGCACTGACGTAGATCGCGTCCGGCCCGCAGTGCACGGTGTGCGGGCGGCTGTAGCCCGTCCGCTCGACACATCTCCTCGGGTTCGATCACCTTCACGATGCTCGGCCGCGTCGGATCGGGCTTGGTGTCGATGATGTAGATACGCGGAGCTCCGGATGCCCGGCACCACGAGATAGCGGCGCTCGAGGTGCGGATGCGGTGCGTTAGGACAGAGCGCCGAGCTGCAGGCGCTCCATCCGAAATGGTGCAGCTCGTCGCCGGCGTGCGAGAGCGCGAGCGCGTTGATCACCTGGCCGTACCGCGGCGACGCCGGATCGACGTCCACCACCCGGATTTCGTCGGGGCGATCGTTGCGGCCGTAGTTGAGCGCCGCGACGTAGGCCACGCGTTCCGGCGGCGCCTCCATCGCCATGCGCGCCGATGGATAGAAGGAAGGATCGGGTCGCCACAGTGTCATCCGCCACCTCTCGAATTCGGGGCGCGACGTGCCTCTAAAGAGTGACACGCGTCGCGCGCGTTGCATTTCTCAGGGAACCCCTGGTGCGCCAATTTGGTTTCACGACGGACTCAACACACGGATGGCGCGCACGTTGGTGGGCTGCGTCTTTCGACACGAATCAGGATACCTAGCAGGAGGCGCCGGCTACCACGTCATGTTGAAAGGATCACAGCGGAAACCAGGGATAGCTGCGGATAGGGCAACACGAAAGGCTTTGTTCAAACAACGAACAACGGCTCCATCCGGCGCGAGTCGCGCCTTCTTGCCTAACGGAACGATCTGCCCTGATCCCTTGCTTCCGCCCTGATCCTTTCATCATGAACGTCGTAGCCGGCTCGGCAGGCTCGCTCTCATCGGGGTCACCGAGCGAAGGCGCCCACCACGCCGATTGCTGGCTCCAGAACACTCGAACTGAACCGCCACCCACCACGTGGGGCGCTTGACACGCGCCGATCGACGTCGTACGTTGCCCAAGACAACAGTAGGCCGTGGTGATTTGCCCGCATATTGCAGCCACGTTAAACAACTGCTAAAAAGCGACCTCCCGGGCATGTCGCACGGGATTTTTTGTTTTCACTGGTCGTCTTGACGCACACACGACGTGCGAGGCAGTTGCCTGTGATGCTGGCTCACGTTCCCGGGCTCGGGGCACGCAGTCCCGAGCTCGCCACGATGCGGACCACCGCCATGGCCGGCGCTTTCGAGCGTCCGGGGAGTCGTGTGCGCTTCGTCTAACGGTACCGCGCACATGTCGTTCCCCGGCCGCTCACCACGAGCGGTCTTTTTTTTCGCCTAACTCTTCCCAGCGATCGCCATGGCTGCAACCCGACCCGCCGACCCGGACCTCTCGCGCCGCACATTGCCGACGTCCGCCACGGAGCGCGTGCGCGCGCTCGGCACCGAGACCGCCTTCGCGGTCGCCGCCGCGGCGCGTCGCGTGGCCGAGTCGGGCCGCGATGTCGTGCTGCTGCACATTGGCGAGCCCGGCATCCCGACACCGCCGCACATTGTCGAGGCGGGTATCCGCGCGCTGCGTGACGGCATCACCGGCTACGTGGCGCCGGTCGGCATCCCGGAGTTGCGCGGCGCGATCGCCGACGCGGTTGGCGCGCGTGGCATTCCGTGCGCGGCGGAGAACGTGGTCGTCACGTCAGGGGCGAAGCCGCTCATGTTGTACACGCTGCTGGCGCTCACCGAGCCCGGAGACGACGTGCTCGTGCCCGATCCGGGCTTCCCGATTTACGAGTCGGTTACCCGGTTAGGCGGGGCGCGGCCGGTGCCCTATGCCGTGCGCGCCGAGGCAAACGGCCTCTCGGCGGCCGAGCTGGCGGACAAGATCGGGCCGCGCACCAAACTGCTCGTCCTCAATGCGCCGCACAATCCCACCGGCTCGCTGATCGCGCCGGCGGAGCTCGATGCCCTGGCCGAGCTCGTGCTCGAGCACGACCTGCGCGTGCTGTCGGACGAAGTGTACGGCCGACTCATCTTCGCCGGGCGGCACGAGAGTATCGCGTCGCGGCCAGGGCTCGCCGAGCGCACGGTGCTCGTCGACAGCTTCTCCAAGACGTATGCGATGACGGGCTGGCGGTTGGGATTCGCCGTGATGCCGGCTCCGTTAGTCGAACACGTGTCGACGCTCATCATCAACAACACGTCGTGCGCGCCGCCGTTCGTGCAGCACGCCGGCGTCGCGGCGCTCACCGGCTCGCAGCAGTGCGTGGATGATCTGGTGGCGCGCCTGCGCGGCACGCGCGACACACTCGTTCGCGGGCTCGCGTCGATCGACGGCGTGCGCGTCGTCGCGCCGGTCGCCGCGTTCTATGCGTTCCCCGACATTCTCGGCGCTGCTCGAGCGCAGCGCCCTCACCGTGAACGAGGCGGCCGATGCGCTCCTCGAGCGGCACGGCGTGGCCACGCTCGCGGGCACCGGCTTCGGCGCGGGCGGCGATCGCCATCTGCGCCTGTCGTATGCGGCGGCGCCGGAGCGCATCACGGCAGCGGTGTCGCGGCTCCGCGACTGGGCCGCCGATCTCTCTTCGCGTTCGTGAGGCATCCATGGCCGACGGCAAAGTGACCCTGGCGACGCTCGCCGCGCTCGAAGCGCGCGGCGAGAAAGCGGTGTTCATCACCGCGTACGATTATCCGACGGCGACGTTCGTCGACCGCGCCGGCGTGGACATGATCCTCGTCGGCGACTCGGCGGCCATGACGATGCTCGGCTTGCCTAACACGTTAGGCATCGGAATGGAGGAGATGCTGGTGTTCGTGCGCGCCGTGTGCCGCGGCGCGCGGCGCGCGTTCGTCGTCGGCGATCTGCCGTTTCTCTCGTACCAGCCGTCGGACGAAGCCGCGGTGCGCAACGCGGGCGCGTTCGTGGCCGCGGGCTGCGACGCCGTCAAGTGCGAGGGCGGACGCCGCGTCGCGGCCCGCGTCCGCGCCATGACCGACGCCGGCATCGCGGTGATGGGCCACCTGGGCCTCACCCCGCAAAGCCTCGCCCAACTGGGCGGCTATCGCGTACAGGGCAAGACGCTCGACGCCGTGCGCCGCATCTGCCGATGACGCGCTGGCGCTCGAAGACGCCGGCGCGTTCGCGGTGTTGCTCGAGGCCATGCCCGCCGAAGCGGCGGCGTTGGTCGCCGACCGCCTCGGTATTCTGGTGTACGGCATCGGCGCCGGACCGCACCTCGATGGCCAGTTCGTCATCTCGCACGACGTGCTCGGCAATTTCGTCGGGGAGATCCGGCCCAGGTTCGTCAAACGCTACGCCGACGTCGGACGCGACATCGAACGCGCGGCGCGCGAGTACGCCGCCGACGTGCGCGCCGGACGATTCCCGGCGAGCGAGCACTGCTATCCGCTCGCGCCCGAGTGCGAGGCGGAGATCCGCGCGGCGCGCGCGTTAGGCACCGATGCCGCAGTACCGTATGCCCACGCACGGCCATGACGATCTCCATCGGCCCCGAGCGCGCCGCCGCCACGCCCGCCCTGCGCGCGCTGCCCCTCGTCTGCCGCAACTGCGGCCGTGCGCAGGACGCCGGTCCGGCCGCGATCTGCGACGACTGCCTCGGTCCGCTCGAACCGGTCTATGACCCCGATCGCGCGCTGCCCGACCGCGCGACGATCGCCGGCCGCGCGCCGTCGCTCTGGCGCTATCGCGAATGGCTGCCGCTGGACGGCGAGCCCGTCCATTCGCTCGACACCGGCTTCACGCCGCTCGTCGAAGCGCCGCGCCTGGCTCGCCGGCTAGGCGTTGCGCGCGCGTGGATCAAGAACGACGCCGTGTCGCACCCGTCGCTCTCGTTCAAGGACCGCGTGGTCGCCGCGCCATCAACGCCGCGGCCGCGTTCGGCATCCGACACGATTGGATGCGCATCCACAGGAAATCTTGCCAACGCCGTCGCCGCGCACGCGGCGCGCGCCGGACTCGAGGCCTGGATCTTCATCCCGCACGACCTCGAGTCGGCAAGGTGGCCGCCACGGCCGATCTACGCGCCGCACCTGGTGCGCGTGCGCGGCACGTACGACGACGTCAACCGCCTCTGCGCGCAGGTGGCGGACCGCTTCGGCTGGGGCATCGTGAACGTGAACCTGCGCGCGTACTACGGCGAAGGCTCCAAGACGATGGCGTTCGAGATCGTCGAGCAGCTCGGCTGGCGCCTGCCGATCGGCCGTGATCGCGCCGATGGCCGGCGGATCGCTCGTCACCAAGCTGCGCAAGGGATTCGGTGAGTTCCTCGACTGCCGGACTCGTGGAAGGCACGGTGCCCCGCATCTTCGGCGCGCAGGCGAGCGGCTGCGCGCCCATCGTGCGACTCGTCGAGCGCGGCGATGACGAGATCGTCCCCGAGCAACCGCGCACCATCGCGCGGTCGATCGCCATCGGCAATCCCGCCGACGGGCGCGCCGCGGCGCGCATCATCCGCGAGACCGGCGGTTGGGCATCGCATGTGAGCGACGACGCGATCGTCGCCGGCATCCACGCGTTGGCCGAGGATTCCGGCGTCTTCGCCGAGACGGCGGGCGGCACGACGGTCGCGGCGGCGCTGGCGCTCGCACGGACCGGCCGCCTCCGCCCCGACGATGAGCTGGTGCTCTGCATCACCGGCCACGGACTCAAGACCCTCGAAGCGTTAGGCGACGTCGCCGCGCGGGCGCCGGTGATCGATCCGCGCCTCCGCGACGTGGCGGCGCTCGCGGCCGCGGCCGCGGGCGAGTCGGCACGATGACGGTGTCGGTGTCGGTTCCGGCGACCGCGTCCAACCTGGGCGGCGGGTTCGACTGCGTGGGCGTGGCGGTCCACCGGCGTCTGCACGTGACGGTGGGCGTGCCTGCCGATGGTCCCGCCCTCGCGGTGCACCGCTCGGGCACGCTCGCCGCGCTCGATGTCGCGCCGGAGCACGACCTCATCGTGACCGGATTCCGCTCGGCGTGCGCGCGCGCCGGACGCGCCGTGCCCGATCGGCTGGCCGTGTTTGCCGACTCCGACATTCCCGTTGGGCGCGGATTGGGCTCCTCGGCCGCCGCGCTGGTCGCCGGGGCGCTGGCCGCGGCGGCGCTCACCGGCGATGCCATCAACATGGCCGCCATCATTGCGTTAGGCGCGGAGCTGGAGGGGCATCCCGACAACGTCGCGCCCGCCGCGTTGGGCGGCGCGGTGCTGGCCGTGGCGCGGCCCGGCGCCGGCGTGACCACGGCGCCGGTGGCGGTGCACGCGTCGCTGCGCTTCGCGTTCGCGATTCCCGACTTCACCGTCGACACGCACCGGGCGCGCACCGCGCTGCCGGATGTGCTCCCGCACGCCGACGCGCGCGCGGCGGCAGCGGCCGCCGCGGCTCTCGTGTTAGGCCTGGGCACAGCCGACGCGGACCTGCTCGCGGCCGGCCTCGAGGGGCCGCTCCACGTGCCGTATCGCCGGGTGCTCGTCCCGTGGTACGACGAGGTCGTGACGGCGGCGCGATCGACCGGAGCGTTGGGCGCCACGCTCAGCGGCTCGGGATCGTCGGTGGTCGCCGTGGCGTCGGTGGAGCGCGCCGACCAGGTGGCGGCCGCCATGGCCGCGGCCTGGTCGGCGCGCGGCGTCCACGCCACCACGCTCGTGTCGGCCCCCTGCCCACTCGGCGCCACCGTCAGCGCCGTCGACCCGACCGCACCGCCATTGCCCGGACGTTCATCAACCGTGGAGATTTCATCACTGAGCATCACCGTGCACCTGCCCACCATGCTCGCGCGCCTCGCCGGCGACGCCCGATCGCTCGAAGCACGCGGCGACACCGTCGGCGATGCGCTGGGCGATGTCATTGGACGATTCCCCGCCCTGGGCCCGCGCCTCCGCGATGAAGCGGGCAAGCCCTACGGCTTCGTGACGTTCTATCTGAACGATGAGGACATCCGCTTTCACGGCGGCTTCGCCGCACCCGTCGCCGACGGCGACGAGGTGATCGTCGTGCCGACCGTGGCCGGCGGGTGACGCCATGACCGCAACCGGAACGGTACCCGTGGACCACGCCACGCGCCTCACCGAGCTCCCCGAGCTGTCCACCGAGGAGCTGCAGCGATACAGCCGGCACTTGCTGCTGCCCGAAGTGGGCCTCGAGGGCCAACGCCGTCTCAAAGCGGGCCGGGTGCTCCTCGTCGGCGCGGGCGGCCTGGGGTCGCCGTTAGGCCTGTACCTCGCCGCCGCCGGCGTGGGGCATCGGGGCTCGTCGACTTCGACGTCGTCGACGTGACCAACCTGCAGCGTCAGGTGCTCCACGGCACGCGCGACATTGGGCGCCCCAAGCTCGATTCGGCGCGCGACCGGTTGCTCGATGTCAATCCGCATACGCGCATCGAGACGTACGACACGCGCCTGACGTCGGACAACGCGCTCGACATCATCGCCGAGTACGATGTCGTCGTCGACGGCACGGACAACTTCCCGACGCGCTATCTGGTGAACGACGCGTGCGTCCTCTGCGGCCAAGCCGAACGTCTACGGGAGCATCTTCCGCTTCGAGGGTCAGGCGAGCGTGTTCGCGACGGCCGACGGACCGTGCTATCGCTGCCTGTTCCGCGAGCCCCCGCCTCCCGGCCTCGTCCCGAGCTGCGCCGAGGGCGGTGTGTTAGGCGTACTGCCCGGACTTGTCGGGACGATCCAGGCGACGGAGGCGCTCAAGATACTGTTGGGCATCGGCGACTCCCTCGTCGGTCGGCTGCTGCTCGTGGACGCGCTGCGCATGCAGTTCCGGACGCTGACGCTGCGGCGCGACCCCGAGTGCCCGGCGTGCGGCACGCGCACGCTGCGCGAGCTGATCGACTACGAGGATTTTTGCGGGCTCCGCGCCGTCCACACGGGTGCGGGCGTCGCCGAGGTGACACCGGCCGAGCTGGTGGCGTGGCGCGCGCGCGGCGACGCGATCGATCTGGTCGACGTGCGCGAGCCGGGCGAATGGGCGTTGGGCCACCTGCCCGGCGCGCGGCACGTTCCGTTAGGCACGGTGTCATTGGCGCTCGGCACGTTCGGCGGCGGGCGCACCACGGTGCTCTACTGTAAGGGCGGCACGCGCAGCGCGCAGGCGGCCCGGATGCTGCAGGAGGGCGGCCTCGCCGACGTCTGGAGTCTCGCCGGCGGCATCCTGCGCTGGCGCGCCGACGTCGACCCGACGCTGCCTAACTATTGAGCCGGCGCGGCGGGGTGCGGCGGCCGGTCAGTTGCCGAGTCGCTGCAGCCGCGCCGCCCGCGCCATGGCGTCCACGGTGGCGGCCACGGGTCTGGCCGCCGCCGTGTCGCCCGCTTGCTCCAACGCCTGGAACACGATCGTGCCGATGATGGCGTAGTGGTACGCGATGCCGACGGACGCGCGGTCGACCCAACCGTTTTGCGCGATCAGCGCCTTGGGCGCGCTGTACATGCTGTCCCACAGCGCGCGCGTCGTCGCCACATTGAAGTAGCCGCCGGTAATGTTGATCGTGTCCGGCGACGGCGTGATGGCGTGCGGCATGAGCTTGGTCACCAGCCCCTGCGTCAACAAGTACGGCTCGAGGCCCAGCGCGCTTCCGTATTCGGGCGACGAGAAATAGATGGGGCGCTCGGGATACGAGTCGTGAATCATCTGCAGCACGACCAGCTGGTCGCGCGTGAGGTAGCCGGCTGGAATGCGCGCCGTGATGCCGTCGGCCTTGAAGAGTTGCGGCTGCCGCAGCGGCAGCGCCGGCGGGATCGAATCCGCCTGGCCGAACGTCATCTTGAGCGGGGGGCCCGATGGCACGGGCCACGCGCGTCCGCGGAACCGCGCCGGACCGTTGGCGGCATCGTACAAACGTATGGGACGCCGAATGATTTGACGGACGAACCAATCGGTGCCGAGGTAGGTGGCCACCGCCACGATCACGTCCTGGCGCACGCCCTCGACTTCCTGCGCGTACCAGAGCGGGAACGTGTCGTTGTCGCCGTTCGTCACGATGATGGAGTACGGCTCGACCGAGTTGAGCATGTCGAGGGCCCAATCGCGCGTGAACATTTGGCCGGATCGCGGCGCGTCGCGCCAGTTGCCGATGGCCGGGATGATCGCGATCGCCAACACGGGACACGTCGCCAGCCACGCCCGCCTGGGCAGCATCGACGAGGCCGCGGCCTTCGCGCCGGCGGCCATCGCGGCCAGCGACTCCCACAGATACACCAGTCCTAACGCAACCCACACGCTGTACGACGAAAAACTCCACAGATAGAAGTAGTCGCGATCGCGCGGCTCGCGCGGCACGCTGTTGCCGAGACCGGGCGCCTGCGAATAGCTGTACTTGAAGTTCATGTAGTACACGAGCGCGAGCGACACGGTGAGCGCGAACACGGCGAAGTACCAGAACGAATCGGGGTCGCGTTTCCAGTGGACCCACGCCCCGGCCAAGCCTAACACGAGGAACAGCGCCGCCAGGCCGTTCTGCATCCCGGGGTGTTGATCGTAGGCGTCGCGCAACCATTGCCACTTGAAGTACAGCCAATACATCCCGACCTGCGCCGTGAACGGGGCCTGCCGGTCCAGCACCGAGGGCTTCTGGTATTGCTTGCGATTGATGTTGTCGGCCAGCCGCTGCTCGGTGAGCGATGTGAACGTGCACGACCACTCGAAATGCGTGGTGCACGCCGTCGGCTCGCCCTCGTTGATCGTCGGGAAGTACGCGGCGCGGATGGGCTCGTACGCGAACGGCGTAAGGCCCAGCACCAGCGCCGCGATCGCCACCAGCACCAGGCGCCACCGCAGCAGCGTTTGCGGAGCGACGCACGAGCACCGCGATGCCGACCGCGGGCAGCGGCAGAAAGCCGGCCGGATGATTCGTGTACCCGAGTCCCATCAGGAACGCGACGAGCACCAGCCACCGATCGGCGCGCGGGTCATCGGGCGCGTCGCACCAACAGACCATGAGCCACGAAATCACGGCCAATCCGATGAGCGAGATCGTGTACACCTTCTCGTTCACCACCGATTGGTTCCACACCGTGAACATTGTCGCGCCGACCAACACCGCCGTGCCGGCGCCCGCGAGCCGCAGCCATTTCCCTGTCAACCACCGCGCGAGCACGCGCTCGGTGATCAGGAACCAGAACCCTGCCGACGCGGCGCTGGCGAGTGCCGCCATGATGTTGATGCGGGCCGCATAGCTCACGGGAATCGGGAGCAGCCCGAAGAAATGGCCTAACAGAACGAACAGCGGATTACCGGGCGGGTGCGGCAGCCCCAGGACTTTGGCCGACGCAATGTACTCGCTCGTGTCCCACATCGCGGTCGACGGCGCGAGCGTCACCAGGTACAACACGAAGGTAAGCAGTGCAGCGATGGAGGCAGCCAGGTACGACGGCTTGTAGTCGGCGTTCGCGGTAGATCGGATCGGCATTGATCAGAGAGAAAGAGAAGCCGGCACGCGCCGGTCAGGTGGAATCGCGATGGGACGAGGCAGGACGACCCGCGCGGTCCACGTCGGATGGCGCCGCCGCGCGCGGCGCGCGCACCCACCGCGTGTCGTCCACCAGGAACGCGTAGCGACCGTCATCGCGGCGGATCGGCACCACGGCCGACCACCGCTCTGCGTTAGGCGCGCGCTCGCGCGCCAACGGCGTCGCGGTCGGGCTCCAGGCGTTGAAATCGCCCGCCACCACGACGCGCGACGCCCCGCGCGCCCGCAGCGCGAAGCGCACCAGGTCGAACGTGTCGTGCAGCGCGATGTCGATGGAATCGCCGATGAGCGACGCGCGCGCCTCGAACGGCTCGGGCAACGACGATCGCCACATTGCGCGCGCCGACGCGAGCAGGATCGACACGCCCGCCGCGCTCGCCAGACATGCCATCGCGAGCGTCCGCGCCCGCGACGTGCTCCCACGCCGCGCCCGGCGCGCGCGGTCTCGCGCCGCGGCCGACGACCGGACCATCGACATGATCCGATGGGCGTGATCCGCGCCGCCGGCGCCCGGCTCGCGCAGCGCATGCCGCACCCAGCGCGGCAGCTCGTCCCGTTCGTTAGACATGGATCGATTCGCCCAGCAGCGCGCGCAACTGCGCGCACCCGCGCTTGACGCGCATTTTGAGAGCGGACACACCGGCGCCGGTCGCCGCCGCCATTTCTTCGTACGAGAGGTCGGCGCTGAAGCGCAGCACCACGGCTTCACGCTGCAGCGGATGCAGCCGCGCCAGCGCGCCGGCCAGCATCGCATCGCGATCGGCCCACTCGGCGGCATCGTCGTCCCACGATCCGGGTTCGACCGCGTGGTCCGACATTGCCGTCTCGCCGCGCCGCCGCCGCGCCAACGTCGTCCGACACTGGTTCACGAGAATGCGGAACAGCCATCCCGTGAAGCGCTCGCGCTCCTGGTATCGCGCCAGATGCCGGAACGCGCGCAGAAAACTCTCCTGCACGGCGTCTTCCGCATCCTCGCGCGTGCCGAGCACGTGCATCGCGAGACGGAGACACGAGGCATGATGCCGCTCGACGAGCTCGGCAAACGCCTCGGTGTCACCGTCCAACACGCGACGCACAATGGCAGAGTCGGATGCGGTCATGCCGGAATAACTGCGGGAATCGCGATTTCGTCACCGACGGAGCCGGTCCGAGAGATCGCGCTCTTGGGAGAGGGCAACCGCGGAACGCTAATGACGAGCGGGTCCGCGGGTAAGTCCCTCGGGCGACGAGCCGCGCACGTCTGGTATCCTCGCGCACGGCGACCAAGATTAAGAATGGGCCCGTCACCCGAGAACACTTCGCCCTCCTACCCAACGCAGACGTGCGCTTTCGCTGCGTCATCTTCGATTGCGATTCCACGCTGTGCGCCATCGAGGGCATCCAGGTGCTGGGGGCCTCGCACCCCGACGAGATCGCCCGCCTTACGGAGTCGGCGATGCACGGGCGGATTCCCCTCGAGGACGTGTACGCGCGCCGGCTCGCGTTGGCACGGCCCGCGCGCCACGATCTCGACGCGCTCGCCGCGCAGTACATTGCGGCGTTGGTCCCCGACGCGCGCGACGTGGTGAGCGCGCTCATCGGAGAAGGGATCGACGTGCGCATCGTGTCCGGCGGTCTTCGTCCGGCCGTCCTCGCCGTGGCCCACGCACTCGGCGTGTCCGATGAGCGGGTGAGTTCGGTCGATGTCCGGTTCGATGGCGACGGCGCATACGCCGGGTTCGACGAGCGGTCGCCGCTGGCGCGCTCGGGCGGCAAGCGCGCCGTGATCGAGGCGTGGACGCCGGCGGTGGCGCGTCCGGCGATGCTGGTTGGCGATGGGGCGACGGACCTCGAGGCGCGGCCCGCGGTGGACGCGTTCATCGCCTTCGCGGGTGTCGTTAGGCGTAAGGACGTGGTCGACCATGCCGACCTCGTCATTGACGGTCCGTCGCTCGCGCCGGTGGTGCCGCTGGCGTTGGGCGGCGCCCCGCCTCACTCACCGCTCGCGCGCGCCGTCTTCGACCGCGGCGTCGCGCTCCTGGCTGGCCGGTCGCTCGACGGGAGTCTCTCATGACGCACGCCACGCTCGACAGCGACGAGCAGATCGTCGTGACGCGCCCGCGCTTCGGGCGCTTCTTTCTCCCCGGCCCAACGGAAGTGCGGGCCGAGGTGCTCGCCGCCCAACTGCGGCCGATGATCGGCCACCGCGGCGCGCCGATGGAGGCGTTGGTCGCCGGCATGCAGCCGGCGTTGCGCGCGGTGTTCCGCACCGCTCGGCCGGTCTACATCGCGAGCTCGTCGGCCACCGGGCTCATGGAAGCCGCGGTGCGCAACGGCGTCCGCCGGCGGGTGTTGTCGCTGGTGAACGGCGCGTTCAGCGAACGGTTCTACCAGATCGCCCAGGCGTGCGGCGTCGAGGCCGAGGCGCTGCGCGTTCCGTTGGGCGAAGCGCACGCGCCGGAGCGCGTCGCCGCCGCGCTGCGCGGCCGCGCCTACGATGCGGTGACGGTGGTCCATTCCGAAACGGCGACCGGCGTGCTCAACCCGATCGCCGACATCGCGCGGGTGGTCCACGATGCGGGCGACGTGGTGCTGCTGGTGGACAGCGTCACCGGCATCGCCGGCGCGCCGGTCGAGACGGACGCCTGGGCGCTCGACTTCGTGCTCACGGGATCGCAGAAGGCGCTCGCCCTGCCCCCCGGCTTGGCGTTCGGCGTCGCGCAGGAGCCGGTGCTGGCGCGCGCGCGCGCAGCGACGGGCCGCGGCATCTACTTCGACCTGGTGGAATTCGACAAGTACCTGTCCAAGCACCAGACGCCCAACACGCCGGCCCTGTCGCTGTTCTACGCGCTCCAGGTCCAGCTCGAGCGCATCGCGGCCGAGGGCATCGAGGCGCGGTGGGCGCGCCACGCGGCGATGGCCGGGCGCTGCTGGGAGTGGGCGGACGACATGACCCAGCGCGGCATTCCGTTAGGCGTGTTGGCGCCGCCGGGATTCCGGTCGCCCACGGTCACCTGCCTCACGCTGCCGCCGGGCGCCACCGGTCCCGCGGTCGCGGCCGCGCTCGCCGCGCGGGGCTACACCATCGGCGCCGGCTACGGCGAGCTCAAGGACGCGACGATCCGCATCGGCCACATGGGCGATCATACGGTCGCCGAGCTCGATGCCCTGCTGGCCCAACTCGCCGACGTGCTGTCGTGAGCGCGCAATGGCGGGTGCTCGTGGCCGATGCCATCGACCGCTCTGCGTTAGGCCCGCTCACCGACGACGGCCGCTTCGAGATCGTCGACGCGCCCGGGCTGTCGGGCGACCGCCTGGCGGCCGCCATGGAAAACGTCGACGCCGTGCTCGTGCGCAGCGCCACGAAAATCACGCGCGAGTCGCTCGCCCGCGCCGGCCGCCTGAGCGTCATCGGCCGCGCCGGCGTCGGCGTCGACACGATCGATGTCGATGCGGCCACCGAGCGCGGCATCGCCGTGCTCACCGCGCCCTCCGGCAACACGATTTCGGCGGCCGAGCTCACGTTCGCGCTCCTGCTCGCCCTGGTGCGCCGCGTGGCGGCGGCGGACCGCTCCATGAAAGCGGGCGCCTGGGACCGCAAGCACTTCACGGGCACGGAGCTCTATGGCAAGACGTTAGGCCTGGTCGGCGCCGGACGCATCGGCAGCGAAGTGGCGCGACGCGCGCGCGCGTTCGGCATGCGCGTGCTGGCGTTCGATCCGTATCTCGCGGCCGAGCGCGCCGCCGAGCTCGAGATCGAGCTCGCGCCCCTCGACCAGGTGGTCGCCCGCGCCGATGCGATCACCGTCCACGTCCCGCTCACCGAGGCCACGCACGGCCTCATCGACCGCGCGATGCTGGCGCGCGCCAAGCCCGACGCGGTGCTCGTCAACTGCGCGCGCGGCGGGATCGTCGAGGAAGCGGCGTTGATCGATGCGCTGCGCGAACGCCGCCTGGCCGGGGCGGCGCTCGACGTCTACGAGCAGGAGCCGCTGCCCCCCGACCATCCGTTGCGCGCGCTGGACACGGTGCTGCTCACGCCGCACCTGGGCGCGTCGACGGCCGAGGCCCAACGGAACGTCGCGCTCGAGATCGCCGACGCGGTGCGCGGCGCGCTCGCGGACGGCGATCTGTCCCGCGCCGTCAACGCGCCCGCCGTGGGCGGCGAGGAGATGCGCCGCGCGGCGCCGATCCTGACGCTGGGCGCTACGTTAGGCGTGATCGCGGCGGCGCTGGCCGATGCGCCGGTGCGCGAGGTGGAAGTGGTGCTCGCCGGCGGCGCGCCGCGGCTCTTGCGCCCGCTCGTGCCGTGCGTGCTCGTCGGCGTGTTGCGCGCTACGTTAGGCGCGGAGCGCGTCAACTTCGTGAACGCGGCGTGGCTGGCGAAAGGGCGCGGCATCACGGTCACGCAGGCGCAGCGCGAGCCGCACGTCGACGCCGGCGACCAGATCGAGGTCCGCGTGCGCGCCGGCGGCGCGGTCACCCTCGTCGCCGGCACGATGCTGGCGCCGCACCACCCGCGCCTGGTGCGCATTGGCGACTACCGGCTGGACGTGGTGCCGCGCGGCGCGCTGGTCATGCTGCGGAACCGCGACGTGCCGGGCGTCATTGGACGCGTCGGCACGCTGTTAGGCGAAGCCGGCATCAACATTGGCGAGTACCACCAGGCGCGCCTGGCCGCGGGCGGCGACGCGTTGGCGGTCGTCAACGTCGACGCGCCGCTCTCCGCGGCGGTCGTCGACGATCTCCGCGCCTTGCCCGGCGTGACCGACGTGCGGCAGGTCGATTTGGGCGACGGCGCCGGCGTGCGCTGAGAAACGCCGGCGCCGTCGGGCGGCTAGAAGGTCGCGAAATCCTTGCGCGTCACCCGCGTCGTGTCGCCGACGTACACGAACTGGATGTGCGAGAAATAGCGCTTCGCCGCCGCGCGAACATCGCTGCTGGTGACGCGGCGCAGATCCTCCATGGCGTCGGTCGCTGTCTTGTAGTCGCCGTGGTACAGTTGGGCGCGCGCCAGGAAGTCGGCCTGCGCATCATCGGTGCTGTTGTCGGCCAGATACTCGAAGATGAAGCTGTCGGTGAAGTTGTGCATGCCGAAGTACAGCGGCGGCATGTGCTCCACCGAGTCGATCACGCCTTTGAGCATCGGCAGCACCTTGGCGGGAAGCGAGGTCGACACGTACACGCCGCCCTGCGCGATCCCGCGATCGATGTACGGCGCGTCGGCGGCGTAGCTTAGCCGATGCTGGTCCCGCACCATGTCGCCCACGAGAGACGAGAGCATCGCCGTCGCCACGCGAAAGGCCGCATAGTCCTTGGCCGAGGCCGGCGGCCCTTGGAACACGCCGAGCAGATAGTTGGTCGCCGTTGGGCGCGCCCGCAGGACGACCGGAACCGGCGCGGCCGACGAATCCTGCGGCAACGACCACGCATAGTCGCCCGTGGGCAACGTGGCCAGCGTCGCCGCCACATTTCGCTCGACCGTCGCGCGGTCGACGTTGCCCACCACGACCAGCAACATCCGCGACGTCACCATCTGCGTCCGCTCGTACGTCGCCAGCGCCGCCGAGTCCAGCGCGCCTAACGACGCCTCGGTCCCGGCCGGATCGAGGCCATAGGCCCGCCCGGAGAACGCGACGCTGTCCGACAACATCCACAGATACCCGTCCGGATCGAGCACGCGCTCGCGCAACGCGGACAGCATCTGATTGCGCACCAACGCCACCGAGGCCGGTGCGAGCGCGGGATGCATCAGGCGGTCGGCGAACACGCTCCAACTCGAATCGAACTCGGCGTCGACGGCGCGGAAGCCGACCGCCGTCCAGTCGTCCGATGGATTCAGGAGGAAATCGCTGCCCGTGCGCGCCCACACCTTGCGCACCGAGTCGCCCGGATACCGTGCCGTCCCGTACTTCGACGTCCGCACCAACATCGTCTCGATGCCCTGCGTCGCGGGCGTCAGCTGGCGCCGGCCGCCGAGCAGGTAGAGGTGCACCGCCACGACGTCGTTGGCAAAGTTAGGCCGTTGGATGACCCGCACGGTGCCCACCATGTACGACACGGTGACGCTGTCTAACGGAACGAGCCGGCCGGCCTGGGTCGCCACTTCGAGCTGTCGTTCCGGACGGGCGCTCGCGCACCCGAGCATCGAACCGGCGACGGCCGCCGCGAGGACGAGGGCGCCGGCTCCCGCTGCACGCTGCCAGTGGCGGCTCATTGGCTCTCCGACATCTCGAAGGTATTCGAGCAGCATCTCGCGAGCCTTGTCCGCTTCCTCGGGACGCACCAACACCCCGATCACGAACGGTCGCCCAACGAAATACTTCTGCGCGTATCGCTGCAGATCCCCCGGCGTGCGCGCCGCGAGGCTGTCGCCGTACGTCATCCAGTAGTCGAGGCCGCTCGTCGCCCACCAATCGGCGTAGTCGAACGCCAGCCCCGGTCCCTGCTCGAGGTCGAACGACTGCGCGATGCGGCGCTGCTTCGCCGCCACGCCGAGCGCCTCGGGCGTGAAGTACGACTCGTTGTTCATCATCATCAATTCGGTCTGCAACACCGTCAACGCCGGCGCGAGTTGATCCATGGTCGTCACGCCATCGAACTCGATCGGCCCGACGTGCGCCTGCGTCTTGTAGCCGATGCTCGCGCTCTGGAACAGGCCGGACTCCACCAGCTGCTTCTGAAAGTCCGACTCGTCATCGTTCACGAGCTGCGACAGCACGTCGGCGGCATACGAGTCCGACTGCTGCGAGCGGACGCTCGGACCCTGCCACTGCACCATGACGCGCACGTTGTGCACGTCGCCCGTGATCACCGTGTCGAGCGATGTTTTGAGCGCCGCGACGGCGGGGATGGGATGTGCGGCGTACGGATCGGGCCGGCGCTTCCAGCCGCCGAAGTGCGACCGCGCCCACTCCAACACCCTGGGCGCGGACACGTCGCCGGTCACGACGAGGGCCGCATTGTTAGGCACGTAGTATTCGTGGAAGATCTGGTCGAGGCGCTCGGGCGTGGCCGAAAACAGCGGCATCGCCGACCCCAGGGTGTTCTTCTGCGCCCACCCGGCGCCCCAGAGCAGCCTCGACACACTGAGATCCAGCATCGTGCGCGGATCGGAGACGTCGCGGCCCAACTCGTCCAGCACGACCATCCGCTCCTTGTTCAGCTCGTCGTGCTCGAAGCGGGCATTGCGCAGGAGTCCGGCAAGGATGTCGATGCCTTTGTCGACGTTCTTCGAGGGCAGCGTCAGATAGTAGGACACCAGCTCCTCGTTCGTCTCGCCGTTGTAGGACGCATCCAGGCTGCCGGCGTCCGCGGCGAACGGGGCCTCGCCGATGCCGCGATATTCCGCGAACAGCATGTGCTCGAACAGGTGCGGGACGCCTTCGTCCGTGCTGTCCTGCGACATGGCGCCGGTTTTCACGACCACGTCGACCGTGGCCAGGGGCAGCGAGTGATTCTCGACGACGATCACCCGCATGCCGTTGTCGAGCGAGTCGCGGTGCGTAATGCTCGCGAGGCTGACGCTGCGTTGGGCGGCGGCGGAGGGAGCGGCCCAGGCCAGGCCGAGACATAGCGCGACCGGGACTGCGGTCCGCCACTGTGCGTTAGGCAACGCACGACGACGCGGGCGGGGCGCCGCGGATCCGACGACCTTCACGATGCACGCTCCATGCGGGCGGGGACGCGCCGCGGCATCGCGGCGCGACATACAACTTGCACGTGAAGCCGGAGCGGCGCAAGACTCCGGCGCGTCGCCCCCAAGCCCAACGACGCACCTAACGCTCAGGTTAGGCGCGACCCCGGCGGCCGCGGGCGCGCCGCCCGCGCCTTACGAGGGCCAGGCGCCCAATAACCGGCGCAGCACGACCAGCTCGCCCAGATGGTACGAGGTATGCGTCGCCGCCACCAACACCTCGCGCAGCAGCGTCTGGCCGCTGCCGTGCGCCAACGGCGTGAACAGGTCGCTCGCCGGGTCGCGGACCAGCCGCTCGAACGCCTCGCGGTCCGCGTGATACCGCGCCACGCTGTCATCCCACGCATTCCCGTTGGGCGGGACCGGATCCGCCGGCCAGTAGCCGTCGGGCCACGCGGGCGACACGTACGCCGGATTGCGGCTGAACTCGAGAATGTCCCACATCGCAATGCGGATGTGTTCCAGCAGCATCCACGCCGAGTACGGCGCTCCGTTAGGACGCTGTCCCCGCAGCGCCGCCGGCACGTCCTTCACCACATCCTCGTAGGTCGCGTGCGCGTGCCCGCCGCGCAGCACCGACACCAGCTGCGCGCGCAGCACCGCCTCATCCGTGGGCGCTGTGCGCGGGGCGCGCGGCTTCGCCGGCGCCTTGCGCGCGCGCCCGGCCGCCGGCGACCGCTTCGTCGCGCGTGCGCGGCGCTTGGCCGGCGCACGCTTTTTCTTTCCCGTCTTGGCCATGTCGTGATGCTCCGGTCGTTGCAACGCCCGCCGCGGTCCCTCGCGGTACCTCGCGGTACCTCAGTGCATCTCGGATGCGCGAGCGCGAAAATCCAGATCGCCGCCGCGACTAACAGGACGATGCCGGCCACCGTGATCTGCGTTCGAATCTTCCGCTCCCCTTGGCTCACGAATTCCTCCCCTGCCCTGGCGCGGCCGTCACCCGCCGCTCACCGCCGGCAGAATCGTCACCCGACTTCCGTCCGACACCGGCGTGGCCAATCCGCGCCCGAAGCGAACGTTGTCCTCGTCCACGAACACGTTGAGGTGCGCGCGCACGTCGCCCTGCTCGGTCAACACCCGGTCACGGACGCCGGGATACTCCTCGCCTAACGCAAGCAGCGCGTCGCCAACCGTCGCGCACGGCCCCGGCAGCTCCACCGTCGCGCGACCTCGCGCGTACGGCTGCAGCGGACCGGGTATCGCCACCAGCACCGGCATCTATCGCGCGCCTCGCGCCGGCTGCCGGCCCCGCGCGCCGATGCGGCGCGTCGCACCGGCCTTCCCCGTCGCGTGCGCCGGCTTCGGCGCCGCCGTCACCACCGCCGCCTTCACGCACACCACCGATGGCAGCGCCTCGGCGACGATTTCCCACGATGCGCCGTCGTCTCGTGAGGCAAACACCTTGCCGCTCCGCGTTCCGAAATAGACGCCCGCGGGATCGCTCGCGTCCGTGTCGAGCCCGTCGCGCAGCACGCTCTCGTACGCACCCTCCTGCGGCAGACCGCGCGTCATCGCCTTCCACGACTTGCCCGCGTCGCGCGTCCGATACACGCGCAACTTGGCCTCGGGCACGCAGCGGAATCCGTCGGACTCGAGCGGCACGATGTAGGCCGTGTCGGGATCCTGCGGATGAATCGCCATCGCAAATCCGAAATCCGACGGAACGCCGTTCGCGATGTCGTGCCACGTCTCGCCCCAATCGTCGCTGCGATACAGACCCCAGTGGTTCTGCAAGAACAACCGCTCGGGACGCGCCGGATGCTGTACCACCTTGTGCACGCACTGGCCAAATTCCGGATACTTGTCGGGCAAGAACTCGGCGCGCACACCCACGTTCCGCGCACGCCAACTCCGTCCGCCGTCGTCCGACCGATAAAAGCCGCCTGTCGACATGGCGATGCCGACGCGCCCATCCGACGCGGAGACGATGGTGTGCAAGCACATGCCGCCACCCCCCGGCGTCCACTTCGGCCGATGCTCGTGGCCCAACAGTCCTGCGTTCGCCGTCCACGTCTTCCCCGCATCGCGCGAGACGAACAACGCCGACGGCTCGACGCCGCAATACATCAGGTCCGGCTCATCCGCTGGACCGGGGCGAATCTGCCAGATCTGCTTGAGCGCGAGACCCGATGCCGCAGGAAACTTGATCGCGTGCTCTTCGCGATCGCTCCACGTTGCACCGAAGTCATCGCTCGACCGAAGCGATGATCCGAAGAACGGATTGCCCGTTCCCGCCCACAACCGATGTCGTCCCGCTCGCCCGTCGAATGCCATCGCGTAGACGGGCTCGCCGCGAAAATACGGTCCCGACATCGACCATTTCGCGCGCGACGCCGATGCGCGAAACATGAACGCGCCTTTCGTGGTGCCGACGAGAAGCAGCACACCGCTCGTTGCAGATTTGCTTGGCATTCGAGGCTCCATAGTGCCGGGCAAGCGACTCGACATTTGCCGCGCTCAATCGAGTACGCGACTTCCGAATGATGCCAAGCACCGGCATCCCTCGCCAGCCTTGCGCACGTAACCGGCCCGTTGCATCCGCCGCATCGCACGCGCATCGTTCACGGGTTCCGTGCCCGCCCAAGGCCGCGTCCGTGTCGCGACGTGCCCGAGGATGCCGGATTCAGGCGGTCCGCAGCACGTCGGACACGTCGTCCCCACTCACTCCATCCGCCCATGAGCGAGCGAGCGCCGACATCTTCCCGAAGTGCCGCCGGCACTCGCCGTGTCGTTGTGACCGGCATGGGTGCAATCACTCCGGTCGGCAATACCGTCAGTGAATCCTGGGATGCGCTACTCCGCGGCGTGAGCGGCGCCGCACTGATCACGCGCTTCGACGCGTCGGCGCTCGCGACGCGCTTCGCCTGCGAAGTGAAAGGCTTCGATCCCACCGCCTATATCGATCGCAAGCTCGCCGGCCGCACGGATCGCTACTCGCAGTTCGCGCTCGTCGCTGCCGATGAAGCGGTGCGCGACGCCGGCCTCGTCCCCGGCGACATGCCATCCGACGAACGCGATCGCGTGGGCGTGTTCGTCGGCACCGGTATCGGAGGCATCGAGACCTTCGAGGCACAGGCGCTGACGTTCGCGCGCAGCGGACCTCGTCGCCTCTCGCCGTTCTTCATTCCGATGATGATTCCCAACATGGCCTCGGGACTCATCGCGATGCGCTACGGCTTCCGCGGCCCGGGGCACGCCGTCTCGTCGGCGTGCGCCACCGGCAATCACGCCCTCGCCGACGCGTTGGCGGCCATCCAGTTGGGCCGCACCGATCTCGCGCTCGCCGGCGGCAGCGAAGCGGCGGTCTGTGCGTTAGGCATCGGCGGGTTCAATGCGATGCGCGCCCTCTCGACGCGCAACGACAGCCCGGACACCGCCAGCCGCCCCTTCGACATCTCCCGCAATGGATTCGTGCTCGGTGAAGGCGCCGGCGTGTTGGTGGTCGAGTCGCTCGAGCACGCCGAGCGCCGCGGGGCGCGCATCTACGCCGAGTTGTGCGCGGTCGGCGCGGCCGCCGACGCGTATCACATGACGGCGCCCGATCCGGCGGGAACCGGCGTCCGCCTGGCCATGCAGCGCGCATTGGACGAGAGCGGCCTGTCGCCCGACGAGGTGGATACGATCAACATGCACGCGACCTCGACGGCGTTAGGCGACGAGGCCGAGGCGGCCGCGGTGCGGACGCTGTTCGGCGCGCACGCCGACACCATGGTGGCCACGTCGACCAAGAGTATGACCGGCCACCTGCTCGGCGCCGCCGGCGCCGTGGAAGCGATCTGGAGCGTGTTGGCGATCGTGCACGGCGTGGTACCGCCCACGATCAACGTGACGGAGCGCGACCCGAAATGCGACCTGGCGTTTGCGTTAGGCGCCCCGGTGCGGCGGCCCATCCGCGTGGCGCTCAACAACGCCTTCGGCTTCGGCGGCCACGATACGTGCGCCGCCTTCCGCGCCCTCAACGCCTAACACAACCGCCGGCAGCTAGTAGACCGCGTTTGAATTTGTGATCGCCGAGAAGGGGGAAGACGGAAGCGCTCGCTCACGCTCGCTGCGGGAAGCGCTGTGCTGGGGGAAGCGGCGGCGCTTCCCCCAGCGAGCGTGAGCGAGCGCTTCCCTCTTCCCACCCTTCTGCGATCAGAACTTCAGACGCGGTTCGCTAGTCGCCGCTCGGCCCGCTGTCGTTGGGCGCGCGCGACGGGTGCATCCCGCCCGGACCGCCGCGACTGCCGGGACTCATTCGCCGCATGCCGCCCGCGCCGAATCCGCCGCCGCGAGCTGAACCGCCGCGCATCCGGTTCCGGCGCGCCATCTCCAAGCCCATCGCCGTGTGGCGCTGATCGACGGTCAACACCGAGTCGGCTGCGCTCGTCGCCCGCCAACGGATGGTGCGCAGCGAATCCATGAGCGCCGCCAGATCGTCGCGCTGCGACTGCGACAATTGCGGACGCCGACTCTGCGCCTGTCCCTGGTTCTGACCCTGGTTCTGACCCTGGTTCTGACCCTGGCTCTGGCCCTGCGGCCGCGGCATCATCGCACGCAGCTGATCCGTCACCGCCTTCACCTGCTTGCGCGTCTCTTCGTGCAGCGTGATGAGCTGCGACACCTGCGCGCCGCTCAGTTGCAACATGGATTGCTCATCCAGGAGCCGAGCGGCCGGGTCCGACATCATGCGCATCATCGGACGCTGCCGCATCCGCATTCGCATTCCCATTCGCGGCCCGAACCCTTCGCGCATGGGCGAACCGTTTTGCCCGCTCTGCGGCGTGCCTTGCGCGTGCAGCGCCCCGCCATCGATCGACGCCGCGAACACCAGACCGAGCGTGACGAGTGCAACACGATGAATGCTCCGAGAAATCGGGCGACCGAACACGGGCATGCCTGACACGGGAGTTCCTCCCAAAGTGAGAGTGCGCGGCTCGTTGGGCGCCGGTCCGACGTTGGACCGGTGCGCGCACCTCGGCATCCGCGCAGAGCGAAGGAGCGCTACACCAAGTACCGCGCTCAGGCCTTCGCCGTTTGGTCGCTCGCGTCCACTACGATGGTGGCACCCCACTCGGAACGCCCAATGTAGGTTACGGCAATGCGATCGATTGACGGAGACATAGCAAGCGCTCGACGCAATGCGTGTACGGGTGGCGTGTACGGGTGCAACGCCCGCACGATCGTTGCCGCTCCGTCGCGCCGCACGCCATAGCATCGCATGATCATTCGTCCCCGTGGCTCGATGGTGCTGCTCATCACGCAGCCCGATCATGCCGCGGTCGCCGCGCACATCATGCGTCGTTGGCAGGACGGCGCGCTCGCGCGCTCGCCGCGCCGCGAGGACATCCTGTACGCGGTCGAGCACCACGATGACGGCTGGTTGGACGTGGACCGCGCGCCGTTGGTCGACGCGACCAGCGGCGCGCTGCTCGACTTCATCACCGCGCCCGAAACAGTGCGCCGCGACATCTGGCCGCGCGGCGTCGCACGGTTAGTCGAGACGCCCTACGCGGCAGCGTTGGTCGCGCAGCACGCGCTCCACATCTATCGCCGCAATCGCGGCAATGCGGCGTGGCTTTCGTTCTTCGATGCGATGGAAACGTTGCGCGCGCGGCATCTCCGCGCCGCCGCGCCGGCGACGCTCGACGAATTGCTCCACGACTATCGCTGGGTCCGGAGCGGCGACCTGCTGTCGCTCGCATTCTGCAACGGCTGGACCGACGTCGCAGACCGACGAGCACGGCGGATCGGCGCGGCTCATCGGCGATCGCCTGGTGCTCACGCCCGATCCGTTCGCGGGCGAGGCCGTGCCGCTCAGCGTCGCAGGTCGCGAGATGTCCGCGGCGCCGTTCGTGTCCGTCGTGGATGCAAGCGCCGCCTACGCACGCGCGCCGGTGGCAACCCTCTCGGGGATCGCCGCCGGCGCCTAACGAGGCAGAGCCGGGCGTCTCGCGCCCACGATTACGACTGTGCCACCGTGTACACGCCGCAGCCCGACCACGTGATGATCACCGCGCCGCTATTGCCGAACGTGAGCGTCACTTCGCCCGCGGTCACGCGCGCAGCGCACTGCGGATCGATGGTGAGTGCGGCCGTCGTCGCGAGCGTGAACGCATACGTCGTCCCGCCGAACGTGAACGACTCGCTGCCGTTCGCGCTGTACGTGCCGCCCGGCAAGGGCTGGCCTTCGATCAACAACGACTGCGCCGGGAACGTGTACGTGGCACTGAGACTCGCCGCCACGCTGTCGCGCACCTGCTGCGGCTGCGTCTCGTTCACCGAGATGTAGTAATTGCCGTTCTCGGTGATCGATCCGATGGTCTCGGCGATGTCGAGCGTGCCGCCTACCCCGAGCGTGAGCGCGAATTGTTCGTTGCCCGCCGTGCCGTTGTCGGTGAGCACGAAGTTGGTGATGGCCGCGTGGTAGTCGAGATCCGGCGTGTGGGGATTCGGATCCTTGATCACGAACGTCCCGGTGAGCGACAACGCGCCGTTCGTGTTGTCGGTGCAGTTGTCGGCCGTGTACACCTCGGTCACGCTATCGGGAACGCCGTCCTCGTCCGAGTCGACGATCGGCGTGGGCGAGATCTCCGGGCAATTCTGCGTGAATTGGAGCGGGTGCGCGGCGTGGTCCCTGGATCCGAATCGCGCCGACAACTGCGCCGCGGCAGCTGGCTCCCGGTCGAACAACCCGATAAACGGCGTCGCGCCGGTTGCCGTCATCGCTTCGATCTGCGCGCTGATCGAGCTCGCCAACGTGCTCGCCAAATCCTGTTGTACGGCAACCGGCGGCACGCCGGTTTGCGGACCCGTCGATCCGCTGCTTCCCCCGCAGGCGCCGAGGGCGAACGCTGCTGCCCCGGCAATCATCGCACGGGCCGCCACGATGGTACGCGAACGCATGGAATATGCTCCGGCAAGAAAATGAAGAGTGGGGCGGCGGTGTGCAGCAGCGGACTCGTGCCTAACTCAAGGCGATCGGCGCCGCGAGCGACAAGGTGCGACGGCCAACCGATTCGCGCAATAGAATGGGGGCGCCGCGTCTGGCACGCGTCGTCACGGCGTCCGGCTGCCGTCCCCGAAGCGTCACGCTTGCGTGATTACGGATGACGCCGCCACCCCCACCACATTGGCGAACACAAATCCATCGCGCTCGACGATGACGCCAACCTGCACGTCGATGGGACGGTCGAAGACCGGCGCGTCGTAGACGAACGTGTGGAACTCGCCTTTCTCGCCGCACGGATCGGCCGTCGCGGGCAAGGCGTCCAACAGCGCCGCATTGAAATCGCGCCCGGCGAACGCCGGCGACACCTGCGCCGGATCGACGCAGCTGATGCGTGCTTTCACGCCGCCAGCAATCATGTGCCGGGCGAGCGCGGCGGTCGGTGAACCCCACAACGGGAACAGCGGCTCGAGCCCGCTGCCGCCTAACTGGCGCTCGCGGTAGGCGCGCACGTCCTCGAGAAACAGATCGCCGAACGCGACCGTCGTGATGCCGTCCGCCACCGCGCGCTCGCAGGCGGCGCGCAGGCGCGACTCGTACTCGTCGTTCGAGCACGGCCACGGAAGATCCACTTCCCAGAGCGGCAGTCCGGCACGTTCGGCCTGGGCGCGCACCAGGTCACGACGCACCGCGTGCATCGCCACGCGATCGGCGCCGGCATTGAACGTTGTGAGCAGCGCCGTCACGACGAGGTCCGTGCGCTGACGCAGCACGTGCAACGCCCACACGCTGTCCTTTCCGCTGCTCCAGGAGAGCAGGACTTTCTTCACGACTCGTCGCGACCCAGCCAGCGCCACCACGTCCCGTATGACGATTCGCCGACGCACACGCCGTGGAGCATTTCGGCCACCATCTCGGCGGTGCGCGACACGGTCATCCCGGAGCGATTGAAGAACCGATTCCCGTCCGCGATTACCACGGCGCCCTCGCGCACGGCGCGGAGATCGCTCCACCCCGGATACGACTCGAGCACGTCGCGTTCGGCGAGCGCGCGGTCGAGCGGGAACCCGCAGGGCGCCACGATCACAAAATCAGGATCGGCCTCGCGCACGCAGTCGAACGTGGTCGCCATGGAGTAATCGCCGGGATGCGCGAGGAGCGGGGTGCCGCCGGCGATGGTGACCACTTCGGGCATCCAGTTGCCCATGGCGAAGAGCGGGTCGGTCCATTCCAGCAGCGCCACGTTAGGCCGAGTGCGGTGCGCCGTGGCCGCGCGCACCGCGTCGAACCGGGCGCGCTCGGACGCCACGAGCGCGCGGCCCCGCTCGGGGATGCCGAGTCGCTCGGCCACGGCGAGGATGCTCCCCGCGATGTCGTCCACCGAAAACGCCGACAACGCGAGCATCTGCCCCGCGTCCAGGCAGCCGCCGTCGCGCTCCACGTCGTTAGGCGTGACCGCGCACACCTCGCAGTGCGTCTGCGCGATGACCACGTCGGGCTCGAGCTCGCGAATCAGGTTGGTGTGGATCTGATAGAGCGCCTCGCCCGCGTGCATCCGACGCCTGACCTCGGCGTCGATCGAGCGGCTCGATCCCGACACGTCGAACGCCGGGGTGCTGCACGCCGGCAGGGATCGCACCCACTCGGGGTTGTCGCACTCGTGCGAACGGCCCACCAGCATGTCGCCCGCATCCAGTGCGCAGACGATTTCGGTTCCGCTGGCGAGCAACGACACGACGCGCATGGTCAACCTCGCGTCGGGCGACGATTCGTCGCTCGGAAAGCCGGACACATGAACGTGTGAATCACGGAGCGGAGCACGTTCGGGACGAGGGAGCCATTTGCTCAAGGTATCGCCGCTGCGCGGCGCTCGGCAGTGCGCCCGGACGCGCGTCCGATGACCGGAAAGCGCTGCGTCGCACGCATAGCATGACACACCGCAGTGCTCGCCACCGTTTCGTTCCACTCGCACGGAGGACCGCCATGCGTCGCATCACACACGCAGTCACAGCGATCGCGCTCGCCCTCACTGTCGGGGCCGCCGCGTGCTCGTCCAACTCGCTCGACGGCAAGTACTACAACAGCGCGAGCGGCGAATTCGCGATGGAGCTCTCGCACGGAAAGGTGATGGCCATGCAAGGCGAGCCCGCGGGCGGGATGACGTACGAGGTGCGCGCCGACAGCCTGGTGTTACACGACCCGCGGCACGGACTCGCCGACCAGATGACGTTCCACATTGAGCGCGACGGCTCGCTAAGCCTCGGGATTCTTGGCACATTGACCAAGAAGCGACCCTGACCGATTCGCCCCCGCCCCCTTCCCTCTTCCCCCAGCGCCAGCGCTTCCCTCAGCGCGCGCTAGCGCGCGCTTCCCTCTCCAGGATGGTATTGCTTTTCGATGTGCCCCTCGAGCTGCGACCTGTAGAAATAGACCGGCCGCAACGCCCCCGTCGCGTACCGCTCCGCCTGGTCGCCGAAGTGCGGCGATGACGGATCGCCGCTCTCGCCGCCCGCCGTGATGGCCCTCGCGCGCACGCTGTCGCCGAATTCCACCACCGCCACGAAACTGTTCCCGCTCGTGCCGTACCACTTCTTGGTGCCCGGATACGGCCGCGCCGAGAATGCGGCGAGCGAGCCCCAGCGCGACCACGTGAATCCAACCGGAATGCTCGGCGCGGCATTGTTGAAATGTTGCACGATGTCGCCGTTGTTCCGCTGATACCGGTTGATCTCGCCCCACGGCGTCTTCCACGAGCCGAACTGCGACGTCAGACTATCCGTCGCGTCGACTAACGCTTGCAGTCGCTCGCGATCCGATGCGCCGCTCACCATGTAGTCGTCCACCCGCGCGTTCGCCTGGTGCGCCTCGCGCGCCACGAGGTTGCTGAGCGCGATGCCCCAATACACTGCGAGCGACGTCGGCACCGACGCGGTCGACCAGTGATAGTCCCAGGCCTTGAGCACGTCCATCTGCGGCGCGAGCTTCGCCTTGAGCGAATCGGACGCGCCGAGCGCGTCGTAGGCCTTGACTAACGGAGGCACGAGGGCCGCGAATCCCGTGAGGTAGGGGTCGTACGCCGCCTTGATCAGCGTGTCGATCGCGAAGTCCTTCCGGTTCTCCAGCACCCGGATCGCGTGGAGTCCGCGGAACGACTCGCCGCCTGTCTCGACGTACGGCGGATAATCCGACCGCTTGGGGCTGCTCGGTCCGGCCGCCGACCATGGCCAGTTGTTGCTGTTGTAGAGCCAGCCGCTCGCCGGATTCAGGAGGTGGGGCGTCTGATCGATGGACAGAAGACCGTGCCAATCCGTGGCTGTGTCGCTCCCGTCCACCGGCTTCGTCCAATCGAACTTCGGGTTGCGACGCGGGATGAAGTTCGCGTGGAAATATGCGATGTCACCGTCGGCATCGGCGAAGATCGTGTTGTTCGTCGAGTTGGTGTGCAGCTCCATTGTCTGACGAAACGCCTTGTACGTCAGCGCCTTGGTGCGGGTGTACGACTGAATGAGCGCCTTCTCCGGCTCGTTCATGAGATCCACGCTCACCCACTTGTCGCCGATCTTCCTAACGATCGGTCCGTGCCGCGTTTTGTAGACGGTGAACACCTTCTTCGCCATCCCCGTGTCCGTCTTGTACGGCACCGACGACACGCGCAGTGATCATGGGGTAGTCTTTGCCGCCGTACAGATAGGAGTAGCGGCTCCCCTTCTGCGAGACCGTTTCCAGGTACTCGTCTTTGTCATTGGCGTTGCTGCTCGTGTGCATCCAACCCGTGCGCGTGTTCCATCCCTGATAGACAAAGAACTGCCCCCACGTCACCGCGCCGTATGCGTCGAGCCCCTCCTCGCTCACCATCTGCAACTCGGCGCGGAAGAAGAACGATGTGTGCGGGTTGATGAGCAGCAGCGCGTGATGGTCCAGCGTGTTGGACGGCGCGATGGCCATTCCGTTAGACCCGCCCGGCTCGGGCGGCGCGCCGTCGCTCACGTCGTGCACTTCATCGTTCGCCCCGTTGCCGTAGAACGCGGCGAGCTGTTTGATGCTCACGTCTTCGATGTCGCCGCCGATGCTGCCCTCGCTGAACGAGAGCGCCATCCACGGCTCGAAGTGCGTGATCACGCGCGGCTTCACGGTGGGATGCGTGTACAGGTAGTAATTGAGTCCATCGGCCCACGCGTTCATCAGCACCTTGAGCCACGCCGGACTCGCGGCGTACTTCGCCCGCAACGTGTCGGGATCGATGAACAACTTCATGCGCAGATCCTGGAAGATCGCGCTCTCTCCCTCGGCTTCGGCGAGGCGGCCCATCGCGTTGATGTAGTTCGTCTCGACGCGATTGAAGTCGTCTTCCGACTGCGCGTAGATCATCCCGAACACCGCATCCGCATCGGTGTGGCCGTAGACGTGCGCGATGCCCCAGTTGTCGCGAATGATCGTGACGCGTTGGGCTTCCTGTTTCCATCGGGTTACATTGGCGCCGCTGGTGGTTTGGGCAGACGCCGTAGCGGAACCGGCGGCGAGGCACAGAAGGGAAAGAACGACTGCGAACGGTTTCATTGCTGTAGGAGGTGAGAGGCACAAGGAGGATGAAGCAGGTACCCACGCCCGGCAAGGCGTCCTCGACCGTGGTGACGAACGGCACCGGCACTCGTTGACCATCCGATGATCCCTTCACCGCGCGCCGTCGAGGACGCCGCCCCCACCCTGCGCGACCGTGCCCGCGCGTTGCTGGCTCCGACTGCCGTCTGGGCCGTCGGGATGATGCTCGCGTTTCACGGGACCATCCTCTCGCGCTTCGCCCTCGTCGAAGGCGATCTGCTCGACACGCGGTTCAACCTGTATGTCCTCGAGCACAGTTATCGCTGGCTGCTGCGGGCGCCCGGCCAGCAACAATTCTGGAATGCGTCGTTCTATTTCCCCGCTCGAAACGTCATTGCCTATTCCGACACGCTCCTAACGGTGGCGCCCGTGTACTGGCTGCTGCGCGCGGTGGGACTCACTCCATCCACGGCGCTGCAGTGGTGGCTCATCGTGATCGCGACGCTCAACTTCGCCGCCGCGTACGCGCTGATCCGGCGCGCGACGCGCGTCGGATCCACGGCCGCCGCGCTCGGCGCCTTTCTGTTCGCGTTCGCCAACGCGCGCACGTCGCAGCTCGCGCATCCGCAGCTCCAGCCGCAGTTCTATACGGTCATCGCGCTCTACGCCCTGGTCCGTGTGTTCGAGGACGATGCGCCGGTGGATCGTGCGGCCACGGCAACATGGTTGCTGGTGTTCGCGGTCGCGCTCGCCGCGCAATTCTGGGCCGCGTTCTATTACGGCTTTTTTCTCGCGCTGTCGTTAGGCATTGCCACGCTCAGTGCACTGGCCGTTCCGTCGCTCCGCAACCGCCTGCTCGCGGTCGCGCGGCGGAACATGGCGGCTGCAGCGGCGAGCGTCGTGGTAGGCGGCGGGCTCGTGGCGTCGCTCGCGTTGCACTACCTCGACGTCGCGCGGACCATCGGCGTGCGACCGTACGGCGCGCTCACGGCGTTCATGCCCACGCCGGCCTCGTGGATCTATATGGGGCCGGACAACTGGATGTACGACACGTTGTGGCGCGGTTCGCATTTCGCCTTGTCGATGCCGCAGGAGCAGCAGCTCGGCCTCGGTCTGGTGACCACCATGCTCGTCATCTGGGGCCTCTGGGGCGCGCGCCGCACTGCGTTAGGCATGCTCGCCATCGCGACGACGGCCGCGCTCATGCTCGTGACCACCGTGTTCCCGGGCGGACACACTGCGTGGCCGCTCATCTTCGATTGGATGCCCGGCGCCCGCGCGTTGCGCGCCATCTCGCGCGTCGGACTCATCCTGCTCATCCCCGCCGCAATCGGTGTTGCACGCTTCTTTCAATCCGCCCTCACAGCGCGATGGCGCCTCGCCGCCGGCCTGGCGGCGCTCGTCTTCATGTTCGAGCAAGGCCAGAGCGTCGAAGTGTACGACAAGGCCGCTGCACGCGCCGATCGCATCCGGATCGAGGCGATGATCGGCCCGTCGTGCGGCGCCGTGCTCTTCGCGCCGCTCAACGGCCGCCGCATGACGTGGAACTATCAGGTCGACGGCATGTGGGCCGCCCTCGACCGCGGCGTGCCGACGATCAACGGCTATTCTGGAAATGCACCACCTGGCTGGGGCTTCCAGCAGATCCGCATCAACGATTCAACACGGGCGCACGCCGTCCAGAGTGCCTTGGCGCACTGGGAGACGCAGTGGGGCGCGGCGCTGCCCCATGTGTGCGTCGTGTCGCCCAATCTCGCACACGTACACGAGCCGCTCGACCATCCGTACGGCACGGAGGTGATCGAGTGACCCGCCGTCGCCAAACCGGCGCGACGCGCACGTCCCTCGCGCGCGTCGCGCCGGTTTGGCGCCGGCTACTACGTTAGGCGATTACGGCGTCATCGGCTTCACGCGCTTGCCCCACATCGCCGGTGGCGGCTCGTGCGTCGCGCGCTCCACCGGATGCGCCGCCAGCTCTTGCATCGCTTCCGCGACCGCGCGCTCGAGCTGTGCGTCGTGTCCCGCCGCGATGTCCTTCGGCCAATCCTCGACTTCGATGTTCGGCGAGATGCCTTCGTTCTCCACGGCCCACTTGTTGTCGAGCGCGAAGAACCCGCCGCGCGGCGCGTACATGATGCCGCCGTCCACGAAGAGCGGCGTGTCCCAGATGCCAACCAAGCCGCCCCACGTGCGCTCGCCTACGAGCTGTCCCACCTTGCGCAGCTTGAACATGTACGGCATGAGGTCGCCGCCCGAGCCCGACATCTCGTTGATGATCATCACCTTCGGTCCCCAGATGCCGGCGGCCGGGCTGGTGAACGGATACCGCTCGCCCACGGGATTGTTGAAGTACCCGTCGAACGTGCGCTGCAAGACATCAATGATGTAGTCGGCCGCCGAGCCGCCGCCGTTGTACCGCTCGTCGATGATCGCGCCCTTCCGATCCTGCTGCGCGAAATAGTAGCGGTTGAAGCTCGTGTACCCGCCCTCGCCGGTGTTAGGCAAGTGCACGTACGCCAGTTGGCCGTGGGACAGCGAGTCGACCAGGTGGCGGTTGTGCTCCACCCACGCGCGTGCACGCAGGCCGCCATCGTTCGGCACCGGAATCACCGTCACCCGGCGCGCGCCCTCCATCGTTGGACGCTCGTTGACCGTGATCACCGTCTGATGGTTGGCCGTGCCGTCGAACAACCGGTACACGTTGTCCGGCGCGCGCAGCTCCTGTCCGTTCACCGCGAGCAGATAGTCGCCCGTGTGCACCTGCACGCCGGGCGCCGTGAGCGGCGCGTGCAAATCCGGATTCCAACTGTCGGTGCCGTAGATCTTCGTGATCTTGTACCGGCCGTTGTCCACCTCGAGGTCCGCGCCTAACAGACCGACCGGCGGCTGTTGGTCGCCCGGCATGTCGCCGCCGCGCACGAACGAGTGGCCGATCGCGATCTCCGAGCCCATCATGTCCAGCAGATAGTTCAGGTCGGAGCGATGCTTCACGTACGGCAGCAACTGTCCGTACATTTGCTTGTCCCGCACCCAATCGGTGCCCTGCAGATTCTTCACGTAGATGTAGTCGCGCTGGTTGCGCCACCCTTCGTCGAAGATCTGCTTGAACTCGGCCGTCGGATCGACCAGCATGCGCAGTTGCGCATTGAGCTTGCCGTGACCCGCCGGCGGCGGATCCTTCGTCGTGGCGTCGACGAGATAGAGGCCGCCCTCCGGGCCCGGCGATTGGTACAAGAGCTTCTTGCCGTCGGCGCTCACGAAGTAATCGGCCACGTTCGGCACGAACGCGATCGCCTTGCGCTCCTTGAGATCGTACCGGTGCACCGTGCCGCCGCTGAAGCGTGCTTCGGTCGTACCGGTCTCAGGAAGGTTTTCCGTGAAGAACACCGTGCCCGGGACGCCGCTCCGCAACTCGGCGTAGTCGCGTGCGGCGATCTCCGACACTGCCACCACGCGCTGCGACAATCCGTCGAAGTCGATCTCGACGTGTCGACGCGGCGCCAGCATCGCCTTGAGCGAATCGGCGGGAATGCGATGCGCTGTGCTCGTGTCCGCGGTGCTGTCGCTGCGCGCCGGACGCTGGCGTTGGCGCGGCGTCGGCGGCACGCCCGGCGTCTGCTCCTGCGGCACACCCGTGTCCTCGTCGCTCTCGGGCAACAGCGGCGACGGATCGTTCTTCGAGAGGACGGCGAGATAGAGCGCCTTCGTCTCCGTGTGCCCATAGCTCGACATGTCCAACCAACCGGAGCCGAGTGCGAGGTCGGTGGACGCGAAGAACCAGAGATACTTGCCGCTCGCGTCCCATACCGGCCACGTCGCGTCGGCCAGGCCATCCGTGATCTGGTGCGTCTGTCCCGTGGTCATGTCGTACACGAAGATCGCCCGATAGAGCGACTTGAGACGCCTAACGTACGCGATCCACCGCGAATCGGGACTCCACGTCGGATTGAGCGAACGCTCGGGCACCATCCATTCGTCGCCGCCAATGTCCGTGGCCTTTCCCGTTGCGACATCCACCACCCACAAGCGGAGATTCGTGTCCTGGAACACAATGTGTTTCCCATCGGGCGCCCAACTGGGCGTGTAGTAATGCGTCGGATGCTCGAGCGTGATCGTGCGCGCCGGCGCGCTGCCGTCGGCGGACGCGATGACTAACTGATACTCGCCCGATTTGTCGCTGAAGTACGAAACCCATTTGCCGTCGGGCGACCACGCCGGATCGCGCTCGGCCGATCCGCTCGACTGCGTGAGATTCCGCACGTCGCCTTTCTCGGCCGGCACCGTGAAGATTTCGCCCCGTGCCTCGATGGCCGCGCGCTTGCCCGTGGGCGACAGCGCGATGTTCGCGATATAGCGCGTGACTTCCTTCCACTGCGGCATCATCCACGCGAAGTCGCCCACCGCCGTGATCGGCACGATGTGCTCCTTGCCGCTCGCCGGATCCAGCTCGTGCACGTAGCCGCCCTGTTCGAACACCAGCGCACCGCCGCCGGCGTCGAGCGTCTTCACGTCGAAATCGGAAAAGTTCGTGATTTGCTTGACCTGCTTGGACCCCATGTCGTACGACCAGACGTTCGACACGCCATCGCGGTCGGACAGGAAATACACCGTCGAATTCCCCACCCATACCGGGTACATCTCTTTCGAGTTAGGCCGCGGAATGGTGTCGACGTCGAGCGTCTTGGTATCGAGAATCCAGATCGGACGGTTCTGGCCGCCGCGATAGTTGCGGCGCTCTTCGTCCCAGGCGTTGTTCATCCGATAGGCGATGTGGCTGCCGTCGGGCGAGATCTTGCCCTGATAGGCGCGGTACATCGGCATCGCCGTCACGACGCCGCCCTCGGGCGGCACGGTGAACCATCGTGGTTCTGGCGACGGCAGATTGGATCCTTGCGTCGACGAAAACACGATCGACTTGCCGTCGGGCGTCCATCCCTGGACGAGGTCCTGCGCCGGGTGCCAGGTGAGGCGCTTGGGTTCGCCACCCTCGGCCGGCATCACGTACACGTCGGTGTTCCCGCCGTAGTCGCCGCTGAAGGCGATCCACTTGCCGTCCGGCGAGAAGTACGGGTTCGTCGCCTCACCCGCCGTGCTCGTTAGGCGAACGGCGGCGCCGCCGGCGCGCGGCACCACCCAGATGTCGCCCGCGTAGGCGAACGCGATCTGCGTGGTGCTCACGGTGGGCGAGCGCAACATGCGCGTGCCACCCTGCGCGTTGGCTTGCGAGGCAACGGCGACGATGGCCAGGACCGACAAACCGTGTCGAAGCCCGGCAAGAGGACGAAGGCGAGGCATGACGGGGTGCGGTTTAAGGGCGAGACGATGACCTGTGGACGCTACGGCAGAGACAGGCGATAAGTTGCGCCGCGTACCGCGACAACGCCAGCGCGCGGCAGGTCGCCCGTACCGCGTCCCCGGTCCCGTGACGATATTCTGACCGCCCGATGGCCTGCCGCCTTCATCGACCACCTCACCCGACCGTCTTATGCGACCGTCTTTGCTCCTCGCCGGCGCGCTGCTCTTCGCCGCCACACCTCACCTTGCCACCGCGCAAACTTTTCAGAGCGACGACCCGATCATCAAGCGCATCTGGGCGATCGGCATGGACAGCTCGGAGACGGAGCATCTCGCCAACCAATTGTTCGACTCGCTCGGACCGCGTCTCACCGGGACGCCCGACTTGAAGCGCGCGAACGATTGGCTGGTGCACACGTACGCCGGCTGGGGCATCCCGGCGCGCAACGAGCAATACGGCACGTGGCGCGGCTGGCGTCGCGGCTATTCGCACATCGATCTGATTGCGCCGCGCACGCGGTCGCTCGAAGGCACGATGCTCGGCTACAGCCCGGGGACGAACAAGAAAGATCTCACGGCGTCGACCATCATCCTGCCGCACTTCGCCGACACCGCGGCGTTCGCGCAGTGGCTGCCTAACGTAAAGGGCAAGTTCATTCTCGTGTCGGCGCCGCAGCTCACGTGCCGGCCCACCGAGGACTGGGACACCAACGCGCTGCCGGCCTCGGCGGCGCGCATGGACAGCCTGCGCGACTCGCTCCGCCGCGAGTGGGGCGGGCGCAACGTGCGCGGCACCGGTATGAGCCTGGCACTCGGCACCGGCGAGCTCGGCCTGCGCCTCGAGGATGCCGGCGCCGCCGGCATCCTCACGTCGCGCCCCAAGGATGGCTGGGGCACGATCGAGGTCTTCGAGACATACGACACCAAGGCGCCCGCCGTCGCGCTCAGCTGCGAGGACTACGGCCTCGTGTTCCGCCTTACCGAGAACAACCAGCATCCGATGGTGCGGCTCAACCTCGATGCCCAATTGTTAGGCGAACAACCCATCTACAATACCGTCGCCGAGATCAAGGGCACCGAGCACCCCGATGAGTATGTCGTGCTCTCGGCGCACTTCGACTCGTGGGATGGCTCGTCGGGCGCGACCGACAACGGCACCGGCACGCTCACGATGATGGAGGCGATGCGCATTCTGTCGAAGGTGTATCCGCATCCCAAGCGCACGATTCTGGCCGGACACTGGAGCGGCGAAGAGGAAGGCGAAGTGGGTTCCAAGGCGTTCACGGAAGACCACCCGGAAGTTCTCAAAGGATTGCAGGCGCTGTTCAATCAGGACAACGGCACCGGACGCATCGTTCGGCTGAGCGGCGCCGGGTTGCCCGATGCGGCGACCCACATCGCGGAATGGCTCAATCAGCTTCCGCTCGAGCTCCGCAACCAGATTCAATTCGGCGGCGCCGGCTTCCCGGCGGGCGGCGGCAGCGACGACTACTCGTTCTCGTGCTCGGGCGCTCCGGCGTTTGGGTTAGGCGCGCTGCCGTGGGACTACGGCAACTACACCTGGCACACCAACCGCGACACGCCGGACAAGATCGTGTACGACGACCTCGAGTCCAACGCGACGTTGACGGCGATGCTGGCGTACCTGGCGTCCGAGGATCCGGCGATGATCAAGCGCGACCGGATCGACATCGCCGCCGTCGCCGCGCGCATGGCGGCCGCGGCGCCGCCGCCTAACGCGGGGCGGAACGCCGCGTTCCGGTTCCGCCGCTTCCCGACCACGTGGCCCGAGTGCGCCAAGGCGCCCCGGACGACGAAGCCGCGGCTCAAATAGCAGAACCCTCAGCGTCCGGCGTAAACGGAAAAAGGGGGAGAACGATAACGCAGCCAACGCGCCGCGATGCCTAACGCTTGGCCGTCCACCGGTCGTTCGTCGTGTCCGCGTCCATCCGAATGCCGTGATCGAGCACGATCGACGCGACCGCCTTCTTCGCCGGCACGGTCACCGTGGTGTGGTGCAGATTGGCGCGCCAGATGGCCGACGTCTCGTGCACCGTATCCACGCTCGCGTCGGAATACTGCACGAGGAGATCGACCGGCGCCGGCATCCCGCCGATGTTGTCGAGCGACACCGCATAGCCATTCGCGCCGCGACGCGCGCCGGTGATGGCGAGATCGATGTACGCGTTGCTGAAGAACCAGCTATTCCAGAACCAATCGAGGTTCTGGCCCGACGCGTCGTTGAACGTGTAGAACATGTCCCACGGCGTCGGATGCTTGCCGTGCCACCGGTCGATGAACGCGTGGAGTGCCTTGCGGAAGGTGTCGTCGCCCAACATGCGCTTGAGCGCCAGGTAGCCTAACGCCGGCTTGCCGTAGGCGTTGTTGCCGTAGGCCACGCCCTTCAGAACATCCTCAGGCGTCACGATCGGCAGATCTTCGAGCGGCGACGGATCGTGAATCCACTGCGTGATCCGGAATTGCTTGAAGAAATCCGTCGCACGCGCCGCGCCCAGGTCCGCCGTACCGATGAGGTTCTCGAACGTCGTCGCCCACCCCTCGTCCATGAACGCGTACCGGCTCTCGTTGATGCCCATGAAAAACGGGAAGTACGTGTGCGCGATCTCGTGCTCCACCACAAAGCGCGAAAAAATCGTGTCCGGCGTCGACCCGTCGTTCACCATCATCGGGTACTCCATGTCCGCCGAACCCTGCACCACCGTGCTCTTCTCGTATGGGTACGGCACGCCCGGCCAGTTGTGCGACAACCAGTCGAGCGAGTGGTGCGCGAAGTCGACCATGTGATGGTAGTCGGCCGCCGTGTCGTTGTACGCGGCCTGCACGCTCGCCCGCCGATGATTCGCATCGTCCACCTCCACACTGGCCGCATCCCAGTCGTAGTGATTGCTCACCGCGAACGCCATGTCGGGCACGTTGTGCGCGGTGAAGTGCCAGTGGTTCACCGGCTGCTGCGTGGTGATTTTCCCCGCCGCCAGGTCGGCCCCCGACGCGACGTGCACGGTTTGATCGGACGTGAACGACGACTGAAACCGTTGCAGGGCGTCGGGCTGCAGGTTGGCCGACGGATCCACGAGCGTGCCCGTGCCCCAGACCACGTAGTTAGGCGGCACGTCGAGCGTCACATCGTAGTCGTTGAAGTCGCTGTAGAACTCCTGCTCGTCCGTGAAGTCCATCGTGTCCCAGCCATTGTAGTCATCGTAGACCGAGACGCGCGGATAGAAATAGGCCAGGTAGTACGTGGTCGAATCGAGCATCCCTTCGCGGCCGGCACGCTTGGAGATCTCGTAGTGCCAGTCGAAGCTGAGCCGCACCGAGTCGTGCGGCGCGAGCGGCGTGCCTAACCGGACCGGCTGCCACGTGAAGAAGCGCGGGCTGTCCTGCCACGGCGTCGTGGTGCCGTTCACGGCGAACGTGTCGATGTGCACGCCCGACGTCAGATAGTCTGCGGTGGTCCCGCCGGCGCGCGGCGCGCCCGGCTTGTGCACGTTCAAGAACAACCGGATCACGAGCGCGCGCAGCGTGTCGGGACTGTTGTTCATGTACACGATCTGTTCGGTGCCGTGGATGGTGCGATCCGGCGGCGCCGCCGTCACCGTCATGCTGTACCGCGCGTGATTCTCCCAATACGCGGGGCCCGGCCGGCCATCCATCGAGTGCGTGTGCTCGGCGTAGATCTTCTTGATCGACCGCGGCATGTAGAGCGACGTGACGGCTTGCGCCGCCGACGGCGGCGCCGCGAGCGCCACGGCGAGCACCGCGCCGGCTACCGTTAGGCAGGTACCGCCGAGAGCGCGAACGGAAAAACGAGAGAGGATCATGGACGGCGCGGGTGCGGGAGGAGTCGGTCCGAACATCGAGTCAGCCCGAACTCTCTCCACGCGCACGCGCCGCCGCAAGCGCCTTGGGCCCTACGATGCCGCCTTCGCCAGCGCCTTGAAGTCGTCGTCGGACAACGTGAGGGCCGCGGCCGCCATGTTGTCCTCCAAGTGCGTCACCTTCGATGTGCCCGGAATCGGCAACATCACCGGCGACCGGTGCAGCAGCCACGCAAGCGCCAACTGCAATGGCGTCGCGCCCAGCCGCTTCGCCAGTTGCTGCAGCACCCCGCCGTCTTTCGCCAACGCGCCGGTCGCCAGCGGGAACCACGGAATGAATCCAATGCCGTGCTTTGTCGCGTGATCGAGCAACGCCTCGGCCGTCCGCTCGGCGAGATTGTACTTGTTCTGCACCGTCACGATCGTCGCGTACCGCTGCGCCTGCTTGAGCTCGTCGATCGTCACTTCCGACAATCCGATGTGGCGGATCTTCCCTTCCGTTTGCAGCGACGCCAACTCGCCGACCTGATCCGCCAACGGCACCTGGGGATCGATGCGATGCAACTGAAAGAGGTCGATCCGCTCCAGGCCTAACCGGCGCAGGCTCATCTCCGCTTCCTGACGCAGGTATTCGGGCCGGCCCACCGGTTTCCAATCCTCGGGGCCGCCGCGCGTGAGCCCCGCCTTCGTCGCGATCACCAGATCATCGGGATACGGGTAAAGCGCCTTCTTGATGAAATCCTCGGCCACGTACGGGCCGTAGGAGTCCGCGGTATCGATGAGATTGACGCCGAGCTCGACGGCGCGCTTGAGCACGCGTACCGCCTCGGCGGGATCCTTGGGATCGCCCCAGATGCCCGGGCCGGTGAGTTGCATGCTGCCGAACCCGAGACGGGTTACCGGCATGTCGCCGCCGATCGCAAAAGTGCCGGAGCGGTCCGCGGGGCGTTCGAGCGTCGTTGCCATGAGTCAGTCCCGGATGAGTATGTCCGTTAGGCACGCGCCGCCGTGCGCGGCCTGTGGGCGCGGCGCGGCGATCGCACCGTCTTCCGTGTGCTTGTCCAACGACGCTGCGCGCCGAGCCGTTCCCGTGATCGCGTTGCACGGGCCGGGCCCGCCGGTATCACGGTTGCGACATCGCCCACATGGACTCACCTTCAGGGTCTGAACCATTCCTCTGACACGAGACTCATGCGCTTCGGATCACTCGCACTCCGCGGCGAGCTCGTCGCTGCCGCGCTCGCCATCCTCTGCGCGGTGCCCTCCGCCGCCCAGCAGCGCGCCAAACGTCCGGGACAACCCGTCGGCGCCGTCGACCCGCGCTACGCGCAAACCGAGAAACCTCCGCTCCACGCCAAGCACTGGCTCGCGATCACGGGCAAACCGCTCTCGGCAACGGCCGGCGCCATCGTGTTCGCGAAAGGCGGGAACGCCGTCGACGCGGCGGTCGCGATGCTCGCGGCGGGCTGTACCATGTGGGACACGCTGTCGTGCGGCGGTGAAACGCAGGCGCTCATCTACAATCCGCACACGAAAAAGGTGATCGGCATCGATGCCTTGGGTGTCGCACCCACCGGCGCCACGGCCGAGTTCTACAAGCGCCAAGGCTATCGGTATCCGCCCGAGTACGGTCCGTTAGCCGCGGTCACGCCCGGCACCGTCGGCGGCCTGCTCACCATGCTCGCCGAGTATGGACGGCTGTCGCTCAAGGATGTGTTGGCGCCCGCCATCCAGATGGCCGACGGCTATCCGATGGAAGCGGAGCTGTCGCACACCATCGAGCACTACAAGGGATGGATCAAGAAGTGGAAGTACGCGCCCGCGATCATGCTGCCGCACATGGGCAGCGAGTACGAGGCGCCGCAGCCCGGTGAAATCTTCGTGCAGAAAGATCTGGCGGCCACGTGGCGAAAGTTAGTCGAAACGGAGCAGACGGCCTTGAAGCAGGGCAAGACGCGCAAGCAGGCGATCTACGCGGCGTACGATCGCTTCTACAAGGGCGACATCGCGCGCGAGCTGGTGCGCGGCGCGCGCGAAGATGGCGCGCTGTTCACGATGCAGGACCTCGCCAACTGGAAGGTGCGCATTGAAGCACCGCTACACGTCTCGTATGAAGGCATCGAGGTCTACAAGCTGCCGATCTGGGAGCAGGGACCGGCGATGCTCGAGTCGCTCGAGATGCTGGGCAACACGAACGTGAAAAACATGGGGTACAACTCGCCCAAGTACATCCACACGCTCTACCAGGTGATGAACCTCGCGTTCGCCGACCGCGACTTCTACTACGGCGATCCGTATTTCCCGCCCGCCGAGCCGGTGAAGGGCTTGCTGTCGCTCGACTATGCGAAGGCGCGCTTCGCGCAGATCGATTGGACCCGGAACGATTCCACCGCCAAGCCGGGCGATCCATACCCGTACCAGAACGAGACCAACCCGTTCGCGTCGCTGCTCGCGCAATGGAAAGTGAGCGAGCCCTTGCCTAACGCGCCGAGCGGCCAGCAGGACGCGCCGGTCGCCGTACCGGCGCCGCCCACGGGCACGCAATCGGCCCCGCCTAACGACACGTCGGTGCACGAGTCCGGCGCGCTCGAGTTCCTGTCCGACAATGCGACGCCGCAGGACTCGGCGCTCACCCGCGACTTCTACAGCGGCACCACGTCGATCGAAGCTGCCGACGCCGAAGGCTGGGTGGTCTCGGTCACGCCGAGCGGCGGGTGGGTCCCCGCGGTCATCGCCGGACACACCGGCATTGGTTTGAGCCAGCGCGCGCAGAGCTTCGTCACCGATTCCGCCGACGGTCCGTTCAACGTGATCGAGCCCGGCAAGAAGCCGCGCGTCACGCTCACGCCGACGCTCGCGCTCAAGGACGGCGCGCCGTACCTCGCTTTCGCCGTGCAGGGCGGCGACTCGCAAGATCAGAACCTGCTGCAGTTCTTCCTCAATGTGGTCGACTTCGGCATGACGGTGCAGCAAGCATGCGAAGCGCCCAACTTCAACAGCTACCAGATGCACTCGTCATTTGGCCAACACGAGTCGCAGCCGGGTCGGATGCTCGTCGCCACGTCGCTCCCCGACTCGACGCGCGACGCGCTGCGCCAGATGGGCTATCACCTCGTGTTCGCCGAACGCACGTCGGGCCCCATCAATGCGATCTTCGTTGACGCCGCGCACCACAGCATGTGGGGCGGCTCGAGCAATCATGGGGAAGACTATGGGATCGCATGGTGAGCGAAGACTAGGGACCGAAGAGGGAAGCGCGCGCTCGCGCGCGCTGAGGGAAGCGCTGCGCTGGGGGAAGGGGGAAGCGGCGAACTACGCCGCCTGGGGTTGAGGAAGAACATCGGTGTTCTGTGGGTGGGAGCATTCGAACTCGGCGCACGTGCCACGGGTCTCCGTTCGTGCGGGCCATTGATGTTGTTCCTCACCCGCAGGCGGCGTAGCTCGCCGCTTCCCCCTTCCCCCAGCGAAAGCGCTTCCCTCAGCGTGCGCCAGCGCGCGCTTCCCTGCTCCTGTTGATTATCTGAAGATGCGGCATTACCCTATTCCTTCAGTCCAACTGAAGGAATAGGGTAATGGCGGACGCACGGACTGACCTCGTGCAGGGCACGCTCGAGATGCTGGTCCTCAAAACGCTCGCGCTCGAGCCCATGCACGGCTGGGGCATTGCGCAGCGGATCGAGCAGTTGTCCCACGACGTGTTCCTCGTCACCCAGGGCTCGCTCTATCCGGCGCTCGTCCGCATGCGCCGCCGCGGATGGATCACATCCGCGTGGCGCGTCACCGAGAACAACCGACGCGCGCGCTACTACGCGCTCACGTCAGCCGGCGAGAAGCAACTCGAGGCCGAGCGCGCCGAGTGGCGGCGGGCATCCGGTGCGGTGAACGGCATCCTCAGTGCGCGACTCGCGCCGGGGGCCGCATGAAATTCTTCTCCGATCTGGGCGCGCGACTCGCCAGCATCCTCTGGCGCGGCCGCGAGGAGCGCGAGCTCGAGGAAGAGCTGCGCTTTCACGTCGACATGGAGGCAGAGCGCCACCAGCGCGCCGGCGCGGCGCCCGATGCCGCGCGCCGCCGCGGGCTCATTGCGTTAGGCGGCGTCGAGCGCACCAAGGAAGACGTCCGCGACGCGCGCGGCACCCGCGTGTTCGACGACACGCTGCGCGATGTCGCCTTCGGCGTGCGCACGCTCGCCCGGTCGCCCGCGTTCGCGCTCGTCGTCATCATCACGCTGGCGTTGGGCATTGGCGGCACCACGGCAATCTTCAGCGCCGTGGACGCGACGCTCGTGAAGCCCCTGCCCTATCAGGAGCCCGGCCAGCTCGTCAGCCTGTACCAGAGCTACACCGGCGACCCGTCGCCCCACGGCTTCGTGTCGCCGACGATGTTCCTGGCGTACCGGGAGCGCCTGTCGACCTTCGATCATCTGGTCGCCGGCTATACGTACGACGACAAGGGCGCCGACTTGAGCGGCGATGGGCAGTCCGAGCGCATCCACGTCCTTCAGATCACCGCCGGATACTTCGCCGCGCTCCGCCGTCCGCCCGCGCTCGGACGCGAGTTCGAGTCCGAGGAAGAGATCGCCGCGCCATTGGTGATTCTGAGCCACCACCTGTGGGCCGACCGCTTTCACGCGCGTCCCTCTGCGTTAGGCACCGAGCTGGTGATGGACGGGCGGCCGTACACCGTGGTCGGCGTGATGCCCAAGGGATTCGTGGATCCGCTGCGGCCGGGCGCCGACGCCTACGTGCCGCTCGATCTCACGCCCGGCCGCGATCCGAGCAACGTCGACAACCACTACCTCACGGTGTTGGGCCGCCTCCGCCCGGCAACGCCCATTGGCCGGGCGCAAGCCGAGCTCGATGCGTTGGGCGTGGCGTTAGGCAGGGAGTATCCGGATGCGGTGCACGCCATTGCGCGACTCTATCCGCTCAAGCAGGACATGGTCGGCCCCGCCAGCCGCGCGCTCGAGCTGGTGTTGGGCGCCGTCGGCCTGGTGCTGCTCCTCGTCTGCGTCAACGTCGCCACGCTCCTCCTCGTGCGCGCCTCGGCGCGCGCCCACGAGTTCGCCCTTCGCTCGGCGTTAGGCGCACGGAGAACGCGGCTGTTGCGGCAGATCCTGATCGAGAGCCTCGTCCTCGCCCTGGCCGGCGACGCCCTCGGCCTCATTGTCGCGCGCGTGGCCATGACGGGCATCGTCAGGCTCGGCGCCGGATCGGTGCCGCGGTTGTCGACGCTCACGCTCGATCCGCGCCTCCTCGCGTTCTCGATCGTCCTCACGTCGGCATGCGCGATGTTGTTCGGCCTCACCCCGGCGCTGCGCGCCGCGCGCACCGATCCGATCGACGCCCTGCGCGGCGAGGACCGCGCGCTCGCCGGCAGCCGCGGACACAACCGCCTCCGCAGCGTGCTCGTCACCGCGCAGGTCGGCCTCGCCTTCATTCTCATGGTGGGCGCCGGACTGCTGCTCGTCAGCTTCCATTGCATCCGCTCGCTCGACCTCGGCATCGACACCGATCGTACGCTGGTGTTCGAGCTCAATTTGCCGGACGCACGATACGACTCCACCGCGCGCGCCGCGTTCTACGACGACATCGCCGCACGCATTGCGCGCCTCCCCGGCGTACGCGCCGCGGGCGGCATCTCGAAGCTGCCGGCGACGGGCGAGTACCACGAGTGGGGCACGGAACCGCTCACCGGGCCTAACGTGGGCAAGAAAGACCAGTCGGTCGGCGCCCAACAGCGCGTCGTGTCGGGAAATTATTTCGCGGCGGCCGGCATTCGCATCATCGAAGGCCGCGTATTCGACGCTCGAGACGGCGTCGGCACGCCCAAACGCGCCGTGATCGACTCGCTGGCCGCCGTGCGCCTCTTCCCGGGCGTCGACCCCATCGGCCAGCAGCTGCGCACCGGTGGATTCACCTGGGAAGTGATCGGCGTCGTGCCCGATGTCGCCACCAACGCCGAGGGCGAGCAGCAACCCACCGTGTACCACGCGCACGCGCAGTTCGCCGGCGATCGGAATTGGGCGCTTACGCAGATCGTCGCCACGTCGGGCGCGCCGGGCGACCTGGTGCCGCGCATTCCGCCGCACCATCGCCGAGCGCGATCCGCAGCTCGTGATGTACCAACCCATGACGCTCGCCGAGGCGATCGGGGCCGGGACCGCCCAACGGAAATTCACCCTCGTCATCCTCACCAGCTTCGCGTTGGTGGCGATGCTCCTCGCCGCGTTAGGCCTGTTCGGCGCGCTCGCCTACGCCGTCAAGCTGCGGTCGCGCGAATTCGGCGTCCGCATGGCGATCGGCGCCGATCGCGGCGCCATCCGGCGGCTCGTGTTGCGGCAGGGATTCGCGGTGACCGCGGCCGGGATTCTCATTGGTCTCGTTGGGTCCGCGGCCTTCGCCCGCGTCATGACATTGGTGGTATTCCACGTGCAGCCGCTCGAGCCCTCGGTGCTCGCCGGCGCGGCCGTCGTCATTTTCACCGTCGGTGCGATCGCCGCGTATCTGCCCGCGAGACGTGCCACCGCGGTGGATCCGCGGTCCATCCTGCAGTAGCAGCCGACGCAGTTAGGCGCCCGACGCCGGCACCTTGAGCCTGCGGCGCACGTACCGCCGCACGAAGGCCGACCCCGGGTTGTGCGCCGTGGCCAGATCGAACGCCTCGCGGTATTGCGCCATCGCTTCGTCGTGGTGGCCCAGCTGCGCATCGGTCATCGCCAGCAGGCATCGGAGGAACGGGTCGCTCTCGTTGCCCTTCGTCGCGATGGCCTTCCTGAATTGGGCCCGTGCCGTGGGCAGGTCGTGGGTGTAGAGCGCCACGTACCCCACGAGGTACGGAAAGAACCGCTCCTGCTGCGCCGCCATTGCCGAATCCGCGTCGAGGGCGCGGCGCGCGGCCGCGATCTGCCGGTGCGCCTCGGCCGAATCGCCGCGGCGCGCCGCGATCCTGCCTAACGCATGCGCGAGGCGGAAATCCCACAGCGCGGTGCGGTGCGTTTGCGGCGCCGGCTCGGCGAGCCCGAGCGCGGAGCCCCTGCGATACCAGCGCTCGGCCGCATTGAGGCTGTCCGCGTCGATACACACGCGCGCCGCCTCGTCGGCCATCTCGCCCTGCTGGTAGTACGCGTTCGCGGGATCGGCCTGCTCGCGCGAATGCCAGTAGTCGATCACGAGCGACTCGTACTTGGCGGTGTTCGCGCAGTCGCCATCGAATGCGAATGACATTGCCATTGCGCGTTGGGCATCCGCCTTGGCCGCCGGGTCCGACGTCGTATCGAGCAACGGTTGGAGCATCGCGCGCGCCTGCGTCGTGTGACCGTCCAGATCGAGGCGCGACGCCTCGCGCATCTGTGGAGAGGGAGCGCGACCTTGTTGGTCCTGTGCGGCGACCGCGTGCGCCCCGAGCACGAACGTGCCGCACATCACACTCCGCACGACCGCGCGACAATACAATCGACGAGACATTGGCGCCTCCACCATCGGGGAATTAGGGCATTCTGAGACAAATCATCGATACGTTTCGTGGTGTGATGCAAGGCCTCGTGCCCGCGGCGCGTGCCTTGCAGCATCCCTGGGCCTGTACCGCCGGCGCGCCACGACCAGCGCGCCCGGTGAGCTCGAACGATTTCCTCGCCGCCATGACTCGTCCATTCTGCCCGTCCGGCATTCGCCGATCCGTCACCCTCGCGCTCGCCGCCGCCGCACTCGCATCGTGCGGGTCGAGCACGTCGCCTAACAACGGATCGGCCGGCTCCATCACGGTCTCGCCCGACAGCGACAGCGTCGCCGTCGGTGCCTCGGTCACGCTGCAGGCAACCGTCAAGGATCCCAGCGGACAGGTCGTGTCCGGGCAGCACGTGTTCTGGAATACGGGCAATGCATCCATCGCGACAGTCTCCGATGCCGGCGTCGTCACCGGCGTTGCAGCGGGACAGGTGCAGATCGCTGCCAGCGCGGGCGGCGCGTCGGGCATCGCGACGATCTCCGTACTGCCCCCGCCGGTATCGTCGGTTGCCGTTTCGCCGGCGCTCGATACGATCGTGCGCCCCGGCACCGCGCAGCTCACGGCCGCCGCGTTCGACGCCCAACACAACCCGCTCGCCAATCGCACCTTTACCTGGTCGAGCAATCTGCCTAACGTCGCCAACGTCGATGCCAACGGACTGGTGACCGGCGTCGCGACTGGATCGGCGACGATCACGGCGACCAGCGAAGGAAAGGCCGGCTCGTCGACGATCGTCGTCATACCGCCCGCTGCCGCATTGGTTGCCGTCAGTCCGCCGCTCAACACGCTCACCATTGGCGACAGCGTGTCGCTCACGGCCACGGCGAAAGACGCCTCAGGCGCCGTGATCCCGGACGCACCGATCACGTGGAGCAGCGGGAACACCGCCGTGGTGACCGTTTCGGCGACGGGCGTCGCCACGGCAGTCGGTGGCGGCACCGTAACCATCACCGCGAAGAGCGGCAACGCGTCGGGCACGGCGTCGGTCCTCGTCATTCCGATCATCTCCCCGAGCGGCGCCAGACCATCGACATCGCGCCGGTCGACGCCGTAGATTCGTCTGCCGGCGCCCATCGCGGCGCCGCACGCTGCGGTGCGGTCACCCGCACCCACGCCTTCGGGTTCTGTCTCCAGCTCCGCGCATGCCACGTCGCTCGCAGCGGCTCGCCGTCCTCGCCCTGTGCGTCATCTGCCTCGCGCCCGCTCCGCCTAACGCTGGCCAGCGGGAGCCGGCCGTCGCCGAGCTCGACGCGTTCATTGCGCACGAGATGCGGCAGAAGGAACTCCCCGCGTTTACGATCGCCGTGGTCGACGATCAGCGCGTGGTATGGTCCAAGGACTACGGCACGACACACGGCGCCGACACGGTGCGCCCGACTCCCGCCACGGTGTACCGCGTGGGCGCCGTCTCCCAGATCGTCACCGAATTGGCCGTGATGCAGCTGGTCGAGCGTCGAGCACTCGATCTCGATGCACCCGTTGAACACTACGTGCCCGGGTTGCACCTGGAGACGCGTGAGCCGGTCACCCTGCGGACGCTCATGACCGGCCGCGCGGGGCTCGACCGTGAGCCGCCCGTGGGCGGCCTCGCCAATGATCGCCCGCCGGCGTTGCCCGACGTCGTGCGGAGCCTGAACGCGTCGCCACCTCTCGTTACGCCCGGACACGCCCGACATCCGTCGGATGCCGGGATCGCGCTCGCCGGATACGTGCTCGAGGCCACGCAGCACCAGCCGTTCGCCCGCTACGTCGAGCGCGCGGTGCTCAGTCCGTTAGGCATGTCGCATAGCACGTTCGCGCGCGACAGCGATGTGGCGCGCCATTTGGCGCCCGGCACGATCTGGACATACGATCCGCGCGATTTCTCCGCCCCTGCGTTCGATGTGGGCGTCGCGCCGGCGGAGAACCTGTACGCCACCACCGCCGACCTCGCGCGGCTCTTGAGCGCCCTCCTCGCCGACGGACGCGGCGCGAACAACCGCGTCCTCGCCCCCGGCGCCATCGCCAAGGTGCTCCACACATCCCCGTCCGCCGACACCGGCGGCGTCGGCCTGGGATTCCGCCTCACGCAACTCGGCGGCCGGCGCGAGATCGAGCAGCACGGCGCGGTCGGCGGATTCTCGACCGAGATCGCCGCTCTGCCTAACGACAAACTCGGCGTCGTCGCGATCGCGACCGTGGATGGCGCCACGGCGGTCACGCAGCGCGTCGCATCGCTGGCGCTCCGCATCATGCTCGCCGCGCGTCATGGCGACACGCCGCCGCCGATCGACACCACGGCCCAAGTCCCGGCGCCGCTCGCGCAATCGCTCGCCGGCCACTACGCGCACGGCGACGCCGCCGCCGATCTCGTGCCGAGCATGGGGCACCTGTACCTCGAGCGCGCAGAGGGCGGCGAGCGCGCCGACGTGCACCTCCTCCGCGACACGCTCGTCGCCGACGGCCGGTTGTCGTTCGGTACGCGCGTCCTGCGCGCCGGCGACAGCGCCATCGTCGTGCATGGCGACACGCTGCGCCGCGTCGCCGAGCCCGAACCGGCGCCGGTGCCGGAAACGTGGCGCGGCCTGATCGGTGAGTACGGCCCCGACTTCCACACCGCGTATGTGCTCGAGCGCCACGGCACGCTCGAGCTGCTCGCCGACTGGTTCGACCGCTACCCGCTGCGCCCGATGGCCGCCGACACCTTCGCCATGCCTAACTGGGGGGCCTACGCCGGCGAACGGGTCGTGTTCAGCCGCGCGGCCGCCGGTCGCGCGACGCGCCTTACGTTAGGCGGTGTGCCGTTCGCGCGCCGCATCACCGGCCCCGAAGACGGGTCGCAATTCCGCATCACGCCGCTGCGTCCGACCACCGAGCTGCGCACCGAGGCGCTCGCGGCCCAGCCGCCGCACGAAACCGGAACCTTCCGCGCCCCGGACCTGGTCGAGCTCGTGAAACTGGACTCCACGATCGAGCTCGACATCCGCTACGCGACGTCGAACAACTTCATGGGCACCCCGTTGTACCAGGAGGCGCGTGCGTTCATGCAGCGCCCGGCCGCCGAGGCCGTGGTCCGCGCCAGCGCGTGGCTCCGCGCGCGCGGCTACGGCTTGCTCATCCACGATGCCTACCGCCCGTGGTTCGTGACCAGGATGTTCTGGGACGCCACACCCGACGACAAGAAAATGTTCGTCGCCAACCCGGCCTCCGGCTCCAAGCACAATCGCGGCTGCGCGGTCGATCTCACGCTGTACGATCTCGCGACCGGCCAACCGGAGCAGATGACCGGCGGCTACGACGAGATGACGGATCGCAGCTACCCCGACTACCCCGGCGGCACGTCGCGCCAGCGCTGGCTGCGCGCGCTGCTCCGCCAGGCCATGGAGATGCACGGCTTCACCGTGGACAAGGAAGAGTGGTGGCACTTCGACTACAAGGACTGGCGCGAGTACGGCATCGGCAACATCCCGTTCGACCGGATCGCACCGGGCGCCTAACGCAAACCCCTTCTCGGGAGAACACCGCATGCGTCGTGCACTACTGATGGGCTGCGCGGTCATCGCCGGCTGCGCGTCCGGCGGCGGCGCGCCGTCGCCCGCGCCGGCCCCGTCGAACGGACCGTTCGACCTCGTGATCGAAGGCGGCCGCGTCGTCGACGGCACCGGCAGCCCGTGGTTCTACGGCGACGTCGCGGTGTCGAACGGCCGCATCGCGCGCGTCGCGCCCGCCGGCATGCTCGCGCGCGCCCAGGCCAAGCGGCGCATCGACGCGCACGGCCTGGTCGTCGCACCGGGATTCATCGACATCCAGGCCCAGTCGGTCGGCGAGCTCACCACCGGCGACAGCCGCGTCGAGAGCATGACCACGCAGGGCGTGACGACGATGATCTTCGGCGAAGGCGAAACGCCGGCGCCGACGAACGACAAAGTGATTCCGATGTACACGGATGTCGACGGCGCCGACTCCGCCCAACGCAAGCTCATGGAGTCCTTCCGGGGCCCGCACGGCTTCGGCAACTGGCTCGACGCCATGGCGCGCCACAAAGCGTCGGTCAACTTCGGCTCGTTCATCGGCGCGGCCACCGTGCGCGCGTACGCCAAAGGCATGGCCGAGGGCGCCGCCACGCCGGCCGAGCTGGATACGATGCGCACGGTCGTTAGGCAGGCGATGCAGGACGGCGCGTTCGGCGTCGCCAGCGCGCTCATCTATCCGCCGGGCAGCTACGCGTCCACGCAGGAATTGATCGAAGAAGCCAAGGCGATGGCGCCCTACGGCGGCCTCTACATCACGCACATGCGCTCCGAGGGCGACCGGTTGCTCGAGGCGGTCGACGAAGCGCTCACCATCGGCCGGCAAGGCGGGGTGCCGGTCGAGATCTACCACCTCAAGGCAGCGGGCGTGAAGAACTGGCCCAAAGCCAAACTGCTCGTGGCGAAGATCGACTCGGCGCGCGCGGCGGGACAGGACGTGGCCGCCGACCAGTACGCGTACACCGCCGGCGCCAACGGACTGTCGTCGTGCATTCCACCGTGGGCGCACGCCGACGGCAAACTCCTCGAGCGGTTAGGCGACCCCGCGGCGCGCGCGCGCATCAAGGCGGACATGACGCAGGATGAGAGCGACCGCTGGGAGAACCTGTGTCTGTCGACGACGCCCACCGGCGTCGAGATCGTCAGCTTCCAGGTCGATTCGCTCAAGCAGTACGAGGGGAAACGCCTCTCCGACATCGCGCAGTCCATGCACGTCGATTGGGCCGACGCGATCATCGACCTCACGATCGCCGAGCACAATCGGCTGGGCCAGATCCTGTTCGTCGCATCGGATTCGAACGTCGCGATGCAAATCCAGCAGCCGTGGATGAAATTCGGCACCGACGCCGAGGGGCTCGACCCCGACAGCGCCAAGGGCATGACCCACCCCCGCGCCTACGGCAACTACCCGCGCATCCTCGGCCGCTTCGTGCGCGAGCAGCACATTCTTCGTTTGGAGGACGCGATCCGCAAAATGACGTCGGCTGTCGCATTGCGTCTTTCGATCCACGACCGCGGCATGCTCCACCAAGGCATGTACGCCGACATCGCCATCTTCGACCCGAACACGATCATCGACCGCGCCACCTATGAGCAGCCCAACCAGCTCTCGATCGGCATGCGCCACGTCCTGGTGAACGGCGTCGAGGTGGTGACCGACGGCAAGTCCACCGGCGCCAAGCCCGGCGACGTGGTGCGCGGTCCCGGCTACGTACGTTAGACGTTCGCTCGACACGGATAACGACGGATTGAACGGATAACAACGGATACAACAACAGAACATCGTGTTCTTTTTTTCGATCTCGCATTCTTTTGTCGTCTTATCCGTGTTATCCGCGTTATCCGTTTCATCCGTCAGATCCGTGTCAACATGAGCGTAGCAGCCAGCTGGCCCGCCCCCGCGAGATCGCGTTAGGCCCCAGCCGCGAGCGCCTTCGACGCCACCCGCGCCGTCTCGGCGAGCACCGCGGCGCCGACGAACAGGCTCTCCTCGGCCGCGTAAAACTTGGACGAGTGCGCCGGGATCGGCTCGGCCCCCTCCTCGCGCGCGCCGATCCGCAGGAAGCAGCCGGGGATGCGCTCCATGTAGTACGCGAAATCCTCGCCGCCCATGTTGATGGTGCCGAGCGGGACGAGCGCATCCTGGCCTAACACGGCCACGGTCGCGGTTCGCGCCCACGCGGCCGCATTGGCGGGATTCACGATCGGCGGTGGACCCTGGTCGATGGTCACCCGGGCGCTCAACCCGTAGGTCGCCGCGACACCGCCCGCGATCTTCCGCAGCTCGTCGTGCAACCCCTGACGCGTGTCCGGATCCGTCGCGCGCAACGTTCCCTGCAGCACCGCCCGGTCCGGGATGATGTTAGGCGCCGACCCCGCGTGGATCGCGCCCACCGTCACGACGGCCGCGCGCGCCGGATCGAGTCGCCGCGACACGATCGTCTGCAGCGCTCCCACGAGCGCGCCGGCGCCCACGATCGGATCGGCGCCCTCCTGCGGACGCGCGCCGTGACCGCCGCGGCCGGTGAGCTCGATCTCGAACACGTCGGCCGACGCCGCCAGCGGTCCCGCGTCCGCCACCACCTGCCCAACGGCGAACCGCCGGTCTACGTGGCCGCCGAATATCGCGCGCACGTCATCGAGCGCGCCCGACTCGAGCACCGCCGCGGCGCCGCGGCCCGTTTCCTCGGCCGGCTGCAGCACGACCAATACGTCGCCCGCGGCCGGTGTGTGTGTGAGCAGGTGCGCGGCGCCCACCGCCCACGCCGCGTGCACGTCGTGCCCGCACGCGTGCATCACGTTAGGCGTGCGCGATGCGTACGGCAGCCCCGTCGCTTCGTGAATCGGGAGGGCGTCGATGTCGCCGCGAATCGCCACCAGCGGCGCATCGGGGTCTCGCCCGCGGATACGCGCCACGAGCCCCGTGTCGGCCACGCGATCGAGACGCACCGGCGCCACCGCGGCCAGCGCCGCTTCCAATCGCTCGCACGTCCGATGTTCGTGAAACGACAGCTCCGGATGCTCGTGCAGATCGCGCCGCAACGCCACCAGCGCGTCGCGCACGGTTGGCGGAAACAGTCGCGCCACCGAGTCGGGCAGCATCAGCTCCCGATCACATCGCGACGCACCGTCAGGTTGTCCACGCGATCCAGATCCACGGTCACGCCCATACCCGGCGCGTCCAACGGAACCTTTACCATGCCCGTGTCGTCCATTGTCCATTCCGGCGTCACGATGTCGCGCTCCCAGTACCGCGCGCTCGGGGACAGGTCGCCCGGCAGCTTGAAGTTGGGCAGCGACGCCAGCGCCACGTTGTGCGCCCGGCCCACCCCGCTCTCCAGCATCCCGCCGCACCACACCGGCACGTGATGCGCCCAACAATAGTCGTGGATGGCGAGCGAGGCGCTGAACCCGCCCACGCGCCCGGGCTTGATGTTGATGATGCGGCCGCTGCCTAACGTCACCATGTCCTCGGCCCGCTCGAGGTCGGTGATCGACTCGTCCAGGCACAGCGGCGTGCGCAACGATTGCTGCAGCGCCGCGTGCCGGACCAGGTCCTCGCGGCCTAACGGCTGCTCCAGCATCGTCAACTCCATCGCGTCCAGTTGGCGCAGCGTCGACGCATCGGCCAGCGTGTACGCCGAATTCGCGTCGGCCATGAGATCCACCGACATGCCCAACGCGCCGCGCACGGCCGCCACGTACTCCACGTCCTGCCCCGGCGCGATTTTCAGCTTGATCTTCCGGTATCCCTGCGTGCGCGCCGCCTGCGCCAGCTCGACCAACGCCTCCGGGCTGGACTGGATGCCGAGCGAAATGCCCGTGGCAATGTGCTCGCGCGTCCCGCCTAACATACGGGAGAGCGGCATGCCCTGGAGCTGCGCCGCCAACTCCCACACCGCCATCTCGACGGCCGCCTTCGCCATCAAATGGCCGCGGAAATCGCGCGCCAACAAATCGTACACGACGTTGGGCGACGGCAGGTCCCGCCCCAAGACCCGCGGCGCGATCCACGTGCGCATCGCCCACCACGCCGTGTCGATCGTCTCCGCGCTGTAGTTGGGCTGCTCGCCGGCCACGCACTCGCCCCAGGCCGACATGCCGTCCGGATGCTGCAGCTCCACGAGTGCGATGCGCCGCTCGGTCACCATCCCCGATGAAATGCGAAACGGCTGCTTGAGCGGAAGTCGGATCTCCCGCAGCACCATACGATCGAAACGCAACGTCACGGGTCGGTTGGGCCAGAGGGTGGTACTGGGGTCGGCGTGCAGACGTAGTAGTTGATGTCTGCATCCTCGCGCGCGAAACCGGTCACTCGATATCCTGCGTCGATCGCCCACAGAATCGCGCATTGCGTGCTCACGCGCCAGCGGGTCGCCGCGGACAACGATTCAGCTTGTATCTCGTCGATCGCCGCCGGCACCGCGATGCGCACGACGACGTCCCGCGGATGATTCGTCAGATCGGGCACCGTAGGCCGTCCATTCACAACCGGGTTCAGAATCGGCGCATCCTCTAACGCCGATGCGGAAACGTGTGTCGCACCGTCCGACGGCGCGCCGTCGATGTCCCATGCGACGATGAACCGATCGGTGCCAAGGCCGCGGTGCAACGTGCTACTCGTCTCGGCGCCGTACATGTCCGGTACATACTCGGCGACGCGTGCGCCCAGCCGGTTCAAATTGAGATGCGCATTGCGCGACACGAGCGGATCGTACGTCCAATAAATGCGGCCGACGTTCAGGCCGCGCAACGTGTCGCGTTGGTACTCCTTGAGACGTCGGCCGATTCCTCGATCGCGCATGCCGTCCTTCACGGCGAGCATGTCCGACCAGTGCACGAGGCGGCCGTGTTCGACGCCTGTCACGCCGAACACGAAGCCCACCAGTCGGTCGTCCTCGAACGCGCCCCCGGCAATACCGCCGATCCGCTGCGCCACTTTGAGAATCGCAGCGGGCACGCGCTCGCTGAAATCGGGTCCCCACACTTCGTTCTGCAGGTCGACGCAGCGCACGAACTCATCGTGCGTGCGGAGCGTGCGCACCTCGATCCGCGAGTCGGTGGGAGGAGACGGGTGCGGAGATGCATGGTCGACCACCGGCTTGGACATGGATGAATGGCAACGGTTGAACGGCGGTCCGCGGCGGACGTCGGCTTGGGGCGGATAGCCGGGGGCCTCCGGCGGCGGGCCCAATATGCAGGGCGAAAAAGTATACCTCAAGGTATACAATGCCGTTCCGCCAACCGGACCCGCGTCTTGCCGATTCCAGGGGCCGCTTTAGCTTGTCGCCCATGCCCGAGGTCACCAAAACCGCACGGCCGCACCAACCCGTCACCAAACGCGCGACGCGCGGCGATCGCATTGTCCGCGCTTACGAACAGCTCCGCGACCTCATCATCGCGGGCCGCCTCTCGCCCGGCTCCCGCATCATCGAAAGCGACATCGCCGAACGGTTGGGCGTGAGCCGCACTCCGGTCCGCAGTGCCCTGCACCGGCTCCAGCAGGAAGGCTACATTGCCGCGGTCGGCCGCAAGAAAGAACAACGCCTCGTCATCGCGCCCCTCACCGAAGAGGATGCGCGCGAGTTGTTCGAGATCATCGGCTCGGTGGAAGGTCTCGCCGCACGCGGCGCCGCCGAAGCGTCCGACCACGCGCGCGACGCATTGGTCACCCAGCTGCGTCACATCAACGTCAAGCTCGCCGAGGCGTCGCGCCCCGGTCATCCGGATCCGCTCCGCATTTTCGAGATGGACATGAGCTTCCACCACCGCTATGTCGACGCCGGCGCTGGACCGCGGCTCCGCGCGCTGCACGACGCCATCAAGCCGCAGGCCGAGCGCTACGTTCGGCTCTATACGAGCGCGCTGATCGACGAGATCGGCCGATCGGTCGCCGAGCACGATGCCATCATCGAGCGCATCGCATCGGGCAACGCCGACGGCGCCCAACGCAGCGTGGAGCGCAACTGGCGCAACGCCGCCGTCCGCTTGCGACGCGTCATTGCGACGTTGGGCGAACGCGGGAGCTGGTAGGCGGTTCGTACACCAACGACGAGAGCGGAGCCGCCAACTGCTCCAATCCCGTTCGCTCCGCGGGCACGCCATAGACCATCTCGACGCCGGCGGCGGCGAACATCAACACCGCTGCCAGCACGTAGCCCAGGAACAACTCGAAGCGCGATCCGCTGCCGATCAGGTGGCCGAACAGCGTCGGCGCCACGATGCCGCCGGCCGCCGTGCCCAACGAAAAGAAGAGCGCAATGGCTAACGCACGGATCTCGAGCGGGAAGATCTCGCTCACCGTCAGGTACGCCGCGCTCGCCGCGCACGACGCGAAGAAGAAGATGATCGACCACAGCGCCGTCTGCGACGTGGCCGACAAGTACCCTTGCGCGAACAGCCACCCCGTCAGCACCAGCAGCGCCGCCGAGATGGCATACGTGCCGGCGATCATCCGCTTGCGCCCGATCGTGTCGAACAGATGGCCCAGCAACAGCGGCCCGAGAAAGTTGCCTAACGCGAACGGCAGCAGATAGATGCCGGTGCGCGGGCCGGGCACGTTGTAAAACTTGGTCAGGATGAGCGCGTACGTGAAGAACACGGCGTTGTAGAGGAACGCCTGCGACGTGATGAGCGTCAGGCACAGCACCGACCGCCGCCAGTACGTCTTGAACATCACGCGCGCCACGACACCGAAGCCGAAGCTGTGCCGCGGATGGATGACCAACGGAGGACCGCTGCACACCTCGAGTGTGCGACCGAGGCTCCGCTCCACCCGCGCTTCGATCGCGTCCATGATCGTGTGCGACTGCTCGCCTGCCCCGTGCGTCATCAGCCAGCGCGGGCTCTCCGGGATGCTCTTGCGCAGGAACAGGATCAGCAGGCCTAACGCAGCGCCGATGCCGAACCCGAGGCGCCAGCCGAGCGTCGGCGGCAGAATCGCCGGGTCGAGGATGATGAGCGTGGACGCCGAGCCGATCGCCGCCCCGATCCAGTAGCTCCCGTTCACGATCAGCTCCGCGCGCCCGCGATACGTGGCCGGGATCAATTCGTCGATCGCCGAGCTGATGGCGGCGTACTCGCCGCCGATGCCCGCTCCAGTCAGGAACCGGAACGCGGCGAAACTCGCCAGGTTCCACGAAAACGCCGTGAGCAGCGTGCCCAACAGATACACGGCCAGCGTTAGGAAGAAGAGCTTCCGGCGGCCATAGCGGTCGGTCAGGTATCCGAACAGCAGCGAGCCCAGGACCGCCCCCACCAGGTAGCTCGACGCGATCTCGCCGATCTGCGTCGCGCTGAAGTTCATGACCTTGGGATCCTGCAGCACGCCGCTCACTGCCCCGGCCAGCGTCACCTCGAGACCGTCCAGAATCCACGTGACCCCCAGGGCGATGAGGATCAGCCAATGGAAATTGCTCCACGGCAGCCGGTCCAGACGCGCCGGAATGTGCGTGCGGAACGGTTCGACGACGGTGTGGTCAGCCACGGCGCTCTCTCATCACGGTGGACCCATCTCCGCTGGCGGCTCAGCTGTACGAGGGTGTATTCTGCTCAATGTCGCGCCTGCTTGAATGCTGCAGGACTTGTTCCCGACGGTGATGCGATGGAATTCCTGGATGTCCTTCTCGGTGGTAATGCCGCGCGGAGCGCGAGTCTCGCCGCGATGCGACCGGTGGTGCTCTTGGGCCGTGGTCATAGCGGGACGCGCGTGTTGGCGTGGATGTGTGTGCACCTGGGCGTCAAGCTCGGGACGAGCAGCCCGCACATTGAGGGCGACCCCGATGACGTCACCTTCACGAATAAGATCAAGGGTCTCGCCGCGCACAACCTCGACGTCACCTCGCCGAACCAGGTACGCGACTCCGCGCTGCGCCGGTTCATGTCGGCGGTCTCGGCGTACTACAAAGGGCTCGGCCGCCCGAACGGGATGTGGGGATGGAAGTTTCCGGAGACGTATCTCATCGCGCCGTACGTCGCGCGCACGTTCCCCGACGCGAAGTATCTGCACTTGGTGCGCGACGGACGCGACCTCGCGTTCAAGAGTCATCTCACCGACAACCCGCGCCACCGCGTTGGGCGCGCCGTGCTGAGCGCGTGCAATGCGTTGGGTTTGCCCGACCATCTGCGCGCCGCCGCGTCGTGGGCGTATCAGGTGGACCGGTTCGACGCGTTCCGCGCGCAGCTGCCCGCAGCGAACGTCATGGACTTCCGCTTCGAGGACCTGTGCGCGTCGCCGCGACAATCGGCCGAGCGGCTGAGTGCGTTTCTCGGCGCGCCGATGACCGATGCCTGCCGCGCGTACGCCGACCACGGCATCGACACGCTCAAGATCGCGCAGTACCGCGAGAAGGATCCCCGGCTCGTCGACGACGTGGAGCGGCGCATCGCCGCCACGCTCAGGCGCTACCGGTACCTTCCGTAAGGAGCCGCCGCGCTTGCTGCGTTAGGCGCGCGCCCCGCGCGGCGGCCCCGCCGCCGGCCGGCGCTCGATCACACCGCCCACCCCCACGAACCCGAAGCGCGCGTACAATCGCCGGCTCCGGTCCGTCGGCCACAAAAAGAGCGCATCCAACCCCTGCGTCTCCGGCGCGCCGATGAGCGCCGTGAGCAACGCGCCCCCCACGCCCTCGCCGCGCACGCGCTCGTCCACGAAAAAGTTCGTGACGTAGCCGTGCCACTCGCGTTCGCCTAACGGATTCGGCATCTTCTCGACGAGCTGCATCCAGATCACACCCACCATTGTGGTCTCACGCTCGGCCACCCAGCACCGCCACGGACCGCCGGGTCGCAATCGGTCTGCCATCCACTCCTCGCACCGCGCGAGAAACGCGTCCGACTGCTCAAGGGCAACGCCCAGACTGGCGCGTAAGGCATAGCGTAAACGTGCGAGTGACGGCGCGTCGGCGTGTACCGCGCGACGTATGGCCGGAGGATCGTTGCTCATCTCGTTCGCGAATCGATCGAAGGACGCCGCCCGCTGCGCGGCACGCTGACAATCTATGAACGCGGCCCGGACGCAGCCAAGCGTGCGCGACTGTCGGCCGTTTGGCACGGAATCGTAACAACGGCATCGACTATGCAGGACCGGCCCGCATCTCTTCGCGTAGGCGCTCGGTGATTTCCATTGCGATGTTTCTCACGACGCCGCGCCATCGCACACGCGCCTCGAACCCGAGGCGCGCCGCCCGCCCGCCGCCCGCCCCGCCGCACACGCCATCCTGACCAACAACCCTGTCCCTCATCATCCACAGCGCCCGTCTCGAGCGTGCCCAACGCAACAGCGCCGCGCCCGTGAGGTGTGCACCACCAACTCGCTTCGCACAATGGAGGATATTCCCATGATCCCGAACTCGCGTTGGGGTATGCCGAGTGCGTGGAATCATTTCGCCACGACGGCGCTGGCATTCGCGCTCGCGATCCTGACCGTCGTCCCGGTTGCCGCCAACGCTCAGGCGGCAGGAAACGGCAGCGTTGCCGGCAAGATCGTGGACGAACACGGCGCGGCGGTCAGTAGCGCACAAGTGTTCGTCGATCGCACAGCAATCGGCGCGCTCAGCCGCGGGGATGGCACGTATATCCTCGAGGATGTCCCAGCCGGCTCGCACCTGATTCGCGTTCGCCTCATTGGGTTCCGCCCCGACTCGGCGACCGTCTCCGTTAGCGCCGGCCAACGTGCCACCCAGGACTTCACGCTCCACGCCGATCCGCTCCAACTGCAGAGCGTGGTCGTGACTGGTACGGCGACGCCGACGGTCAACCTCAAGTCGAGCGTGGCCGTCACCACGATGACGCCCGAAGAAATCCAGCAGTCGGCGCCGCGCAGCACCACTGAAATGCTGCGCTACGTGCCGGGCTTCACCCGCGTCGAGAGCTCGGGCGGCGAGGTGAACGAGAACATCAGCATGCGCGGCATTTTGGGCGTCGAGTACGTGATGTTCATGGAAGACGGCCTGCCGGTGTTCCCCACCATGCACACGTTCTTCATGAACGCCGACAACCTGTTCCGCCCCGACGAGAACATTCGAGCGGATGGAAGTCGTGCGCGGCGGCAGCTCGGCGCTGTTCGGATCCAACACACCGGGCGCCATCATCAACTTCATCAACAAGACCGGCGGCGACCAACTGCAAGGCTCGATGGTCGCAACCGGCGGCACCGAGGGCCTCGCTCGCTACGACCTCGACCTCAACGGTCCGTTGAGCGACAAGTGGCGGTTCAACGTAGGCGGCTTCTATCGCTACGACCACGGCGTGCGCGACCCCGGCTTCCCGGGCATCCAGGGCGGACAGATCAAGGCCAACGTCACCCGCCTGCTCGACAACGGCTACGTGCGGTTCTCGGCCAAGGTCATCGACGACAACAACCAGTTCATCCTCGACCTGCCGTTCGAGAACAACGCGAACCCGCACTTCGTGCCCGGCTTCAGCGCGTACGGCTCGATGAACACCAACGAGGGCCTGGGCCTCTCGGTCCCGACGCCGACGGGCACGCAGCAATATCCGTTAGGCAACGGGCTGCAGACCGACGCGTCGTGGTTCACCGCCGACGCCGCCTTCGACCTCGCGAACAACTGGCACTTCCGCAACAGCGCGCAGATCATGCACGACAATCAGGAGTGGAATGCGCTCGTGCCGTCCAACGCGATGTCGGTGCAGGACTTCATCACCGGACCCAAGGGCCAGGGCGGTCTCGGGCTGCCGGCGGGGTCGACCATTCAACTCAACTACACGAATCACCTGGACACCGAGGGCAACCCGCTCCCGTTTACTACGCCTAACGACCTGGTTGCTCCGGGGCAGGACATCCACGTGTCCAAGCCCATCAGCGCGTTCCAGGACCAGGTCCAGCTGCGCAAGACGTTCGACGAGAAGAATACGATCTCGTTCGGCGCATACTTCGCGAACTACCACCAGGACAACCACTGGTTCACGAGCCAGGTCCTCACGGACGTCCGCGACAATCCGCGGTTCCTCGACGCGGTCGTGACGACGCCGGGCGGCGCGCCCACGCCGATCACGAAGAACGGGTTCATGAACTTCATGTCGAGCTATACCAACGGGACGGGACAGACCAGCATCTTCTCCGGCGTCATCGGCGCCGACCTGCAGCTTACGGACAAGCTGCGCGCCGACCTGGGGGGACGCGTCGAGTACGACGACTATGTCCAGAGCACCGAGAATAGCGGGCTCGTTCGATCTCGATGGCAACCCGAACACGCCGTGGGACAACGAGACGTTCGGCAACGGGACCTTCCGGCACTTCCAGAAGGGCATCACGGATTGGGCGGCGTCGCTCGGATTGAACTACGCGCTGCAGGACAACCTCTCGCTGTACGCGTCCGCTGCACGCGGGTACAAGATGCCGGCGTTGGACGAGTTCCTGCAGGCGGCGGCGCAGCAGCAGGTGAACCTGTTCGAGTCGCGCGAAGTCCAGTCCTACGAGATGGGCATCAAGGGCGTCAGGGGTCCGTTAGGCTTCACGGTCGATGGCTTCTATACGATTCTCAAGAACGTCGTCAACCAGGGCCTGGTGATCGATTCCATCACCGGCGTCTCGGAGTGGATCGTGAAACCCCAGCCCCAGAACAAGTCCTACGGCGCCGAGGTCGAGCTGGTCGCGACGCCGCTGGAAGGCCTCCAATTGTTAGGCAGCGGCACGTTCCTCCGCGCCGAGCTCGGCTCCGGCGCCGGCGCCCAGATCGGCGCCCGGCTCAACGGGGTGCCGGCTTCGTTGGGCAATCTCTCCGCGGCGTACTTGATCGGAGGCAAGCTGCGCGCGCTGGCCGATTGGCACTGGGTGGGCTCGCGGTTCGTGGACATCACGACGGGAGTCGCCCTGCCGGCGTACAGCTACTTCAACTTCGGGCTGTCGTACCTGTTCCCGGCCAACGGCGTGACGCTCGATGTGCGATTGCTGAACGCGTTCCAGAGCGAAGGGCTCGAGGAAGGCAATCCGCGCATCTTGACGAGCGGCACGAGTCCCATCTTCCTGGCGCGACCGATTCTGCCGCGGCGGCTGACGATCGCGCTCCGGTACGACTTCGGAGCGGGTGGTGCATCGGCGTCGTCCGACTCGACGGCAACCGAGGCATCGCCGTCGCCGTCGAAATCGCAGCGGTAACGTATGGCATGGTCGATGGTTAGGCGACGGGCCGGCAACGGCCCGCCGCCCGGCCGCCTCGCGCGGCGGATGGCGGCCGGCGTCGTGCTCGGACTGGCGGCGCCGGCCATCGCGTCCCGCGCGGCGGCCGCGCAAGCTCCCGCCGACGACTCGGCCTTCATACTCACCGCGACAGACCCCACCCGCGCGCCGTCGCCGTTCATTGGCAACGGGCACGTGGGCGTCACCATCCCGCCGTTAGGCATCGGCGCCTCGCCGTCGCTGGTGGCAGGACTCTACGAACACGGGCCGCTGGACGTCCCCCGCATCGCCGCCGCGCCGGCGTGGAACGCCATCGCCGTGTTCGACGGCGACCAGTGGCTCGACAGCACTGCGCTTGCCAACGGGTCGATCCAGTCGTACCGACAGAGCATTGACATGCGCACCGGCATCGCGCGGACCGCGTACGAGTGGGTCGATGGATCGCGCCGCACATTGGTGCGCGTCGAGACGTTTATTTCGCGCGCCGATCCACACCTCGCGGTCGTGCAGCTCGCGCTCGTGCCGCACACGGCCGGCCCCATTCGCGTGCGCGTGGCGCTCGCCAAGTGGCCGCCGCCCAAACGCCTGCCGCTCGACACGCTCACGCGCGCCGAGCGCAGTTGGGGACCGGCCGAGCTCTGGTATCCCGGACATTCCATCATCCACGCGCGCACGGCCACGCGCTCGCCGTTCGGCGCGCGCCTAACGATGGTCGCGTCGCCGGAAGGACGAATCACCACCCTCGGCGTGGCGGCCGAGGTCGCCTGGCCAAAGGGCGCGGTGGCCCGCGCGGACACCACGCTCGACAGTGCGCGTGTCGAGATCGCGATGAATGCCGCCGCCGGCCACACGTACACGATCACCGAGATCGTGAGCATCGTGCCGTCGTACGACGATCGGTCGTCGCTCGCCGCGGCGGTGCGCGACGCCGCGTCGGCCCGCGTTGCGGGCGTCGACGCACTCGCGGCCCGCAACGCAGCGGCCTGGCACCGCCTGTGGGAAACCGACATCGAGATCCAGGGCGACACCGCGCTCCAGCGCGTCGTGCGCTCGATGCTGTTCTACGTGTTGTGCAGCGCGGACTCCGGCACCGCACTCGCGATCCCGCCCATGGGCCTGTCGACGGCCGGCTACTATGGCCACGTGTTCTGGGACTCGGACACGTGGATGTTCCCCGCCCTCCTGCTCACGCACCCGGACGTCGCGCGCTCGCTGGTCGACTTTCGCGCCCGAGCGTTAGGCGCCGCGCGGGATCGCGCGCGCTCCTATGGGTTTCGCGGGGCAATGTATCCGTGGGAATCCGACGAGGAAGGCCGCGAGACCACGCCGCACTTCGCGGCGCAGAACGCCCACGCCGAGATCCACGTCACCGGAGATGTCGCACTGGCGCAGTGGCAGTACTATCTCGCCACCGGCGATTCCGCGTGGCTCGCCCGCCGCGGCTTCCCGGTGATTCGCGAAACGGCCAACTTCTGGGTGAGCAGGGCCGCGTATGATTTCGCGCGCGACCGGTACGACATCAAGGATGTCGTGTCCGTCGCCGAGGGGTTGGTGGGAGTGACCGATGACGCGTATACCAACGCGGTCGCGCGGCGCAACCTGCAGATTGCCGCGCTCGCCAGCCAGCGGTTGGGCCTGAGCGCGGATCCGCAATGGGCCGTCGTCGCCCGCAAACTGCACATGCCCATGGATTCGGCGACCCACACCTACCGCACGTACGAGGGCGCGCCCGACTCCACGTTGGGCATGATCACGCCGCTCCTGAGCTATCCGTTAGGCGTGCCGATGAGCGACAGCGCCAAGCGCGCCCATTCTCGAGCAGGCCATGCGGCGCATCGGCGACGAAGCCGCGGGCGCGATGATGGGCGTGACCCTCCTCTCCGTGGACGCCGCCGAGCTCGAGGATCGCGCGCTGGTCGACTCCCTGTTGCCGTATAGCTATCAGGCGCACGTCCACGGACCGTTTCTGATGCTGTCGGAGACGCCCGCCAACAAGGCGTTCGATTTCCTCACCGGCGCTGGCGGGTTTCTGCAGCAGGTGATCTTCGGGTACACCGGGATGCGGCTCGACGCCCAGGGTCTCGTTCCCAAGTTTCCGGCGATACTACCGTCGCACATTACCAAGCTCGTGCTACACGACATTCACGTGCGCGGCAAGGACTACGACATCATCGTCGACGCGTCGGGCCGGCGCGTGATGCCGCACCGCGACGCGGGGACGCCATGATGCTCGCCTGCTTGGTCGCGGCCTTGCTGCAAGGCGGCGCGCTGCCTAACGCTGAGCCGCGCCGGGTTGCGCCGGCGCTCGCGTTCCCCGAGGCCGGGCTGGATGACACCGCTGCCTATCAGGGGTACGAGACGCGCCTCTACCGCGACGCCGCAAACAACACCGTGCAGGTGTACCTCGACCGGCACAGCGGACGCGTGGTCGAGCTCCTCGCCGATGCGCTCGACGAGAGCGTTGGCTTCACGGTTCGGAGCGGTGACCGCGCGGCGCCCATCGACTGGGCGGCGCGCGACGCACAAGTCTCCGACTCCGCGGGCACCCGCACCCTCACGTGGTGGCTCGGCGCCCGCGCGCACTCGGTGACAGTCGGATTCTTTCTGTTGGGCACGATGCGCGTCGAGCGCGATTTCCAATATGCGAAGGCGCAGTTGCGACCGTTCGATGCGCCGCCCTTTGTCATCGCGCCCGAATCCGCGCTCGTCGCGCACATCGCCAACTTGAGTGGCGCCGAGCAGCAGCGGCAGCTCGCGATGCTCCATGCATTCGAGCGTCGCCGAGCTCGAGAGCCGGCTCGAGCCCGTGCCTGCCGCGCGGCACTCGGACACCACGTGGACCGTCGTCATCAACCAGCCGGCGCTCGATGGACAAACGCGGCTGCGACTCGAGCTCGAGGGCGACTCGCGTCGCTCCCGCGCGACGATCAAGGGCCACGTCGTGTCGATCGCCGGCCTCGGCACCGGACCGATACACATTGCCGTCCGCGTCACCACCGATGCGCCGGCGCTCACGCCGCTCGCACGCGACCAGATCTTCAATCCCGGCTTTCTGTCGTTCGTCGCACGGGCGCACGTCGCGGCGCATGGCGCCGCCACGTCGCCCTCGATGGTGCGCGCCAGGCGCCTCGACCGCGAAGTTACGAGCGTCGAGCTCTTGAGCGCCAACGAAAAGCTCATGGCCGGCCTGCCTAACTTCGCCACGTACTTCGGCCGCGACGGCATGATGACCGCGCTCATGATGCGCCCCATTGGCAGCCGGCGATGTCGGCACGCGTGATCGCCAGTGTGCTCCGCAAATTGGGCCCTCGCGGCGACGTGTCGCACGAAGAGGCGTTGGGCGGCCAGGCAATCCGCGAGCACGCGCAGATCTACGATTCGCTCATGACCGTCTACGAGCAGCACGACGCGTTGGCGGACAGCGCGCTCGTCGCCGCGCGTGACGTGCTCGGCCGCTTGCGGCGGGTGCGCGAGAACTACCACATGATGGACGATGAGTTCCAGTTGCCGGTGCTCGAGGCGCGCTACCTCGCCGACACCGCGATCCCGGCGGCCGACAAGCGCGCCTTTTTGTTAGGCACGGAGAACGGCGCCTCGCGGCTGGCCCTCATGATGCGCGAGCTCGGCCTCGTCTCCCTCGAGACGCGCGCCTACGCGAGCGACCCACAGGCCGAACACCTCGTCGGGTTCGAGAAGCTCGATAGTACGCACTGGCGATCGGCCAGTTGGCGCGACAGCAACGCCGGCTATGGCAACGGCCGCTTCGCGATGGACATCAACGCCATCTGGGCACCTCGAGCGCTCGAGTCGATCGCCACCATCCTCCAGCAACTGGCGGCGTTAGGCTTCGTCGCCCAGGGGCTCGATTCGCTCGTGCCCGACTCGGTGCACGCGCCGCTCCGTGACTGGCTCCGCGACTCCACATCGTTGGCTCACGCCATCGACGTATGGCGGGGCGCCCGCCGCCACTTCGCCGTCCAATTCGACTCGGCCCAGATCAGGTCGCGCGTCCACGAAAAGCTCGCGTGGCTTCCGGCGCCCGAGCGTAGCTATTGGCGTCGGGTGCTCATGCACACCGCAGCCACGCGCGATTCGCTCGACTTTCTCGCGCTCTCGCTCGACTCGGCGGGCGCTCCGATCCCGATCGTGAACACCGATCCAGCCACCGACCTCTTCCTCGGCGACTTCACCGCGCGCATCATCGCCGGGTCGATGCAGCCGGCCGGCGTGCTGCGCGAAGTCGCACCGTTCGTGCGGCCGTATCCGGTCGGCCTCTTCATCCCGGAACTTGGACCCGTCGTGTCCAACGATGCGTATGCACCGCAATCCGTGTGGGACGCCTTCCGTCAGGATGCGTATCACTCGCCCCGCGTCGTCTGGGGCCGCGAGGTGAACTTGCTGCTGCTGGGTCTCACCAAGCAGATCGCGGCCGCGTACGATACGCACGGAAGGCTCGCCCAACCGGGGCTGGGCGCCTATGTGCGCTCACTGCGCTCCGCGCTGGACAACACGCTCGCGGCTGTGACCGCGTCGCACCTCGAGCACAACGAGCTCTGGAGCTATCGCATCGCGAACGGCACACTGCTTCCAACCCGGTACGGCACGTCATCGGATGTCCAGCTCTGGAGCGCCACCGACCTCGCCGTGCAATACGCCCTCTCCACCTTGCCACGCTGAGCCCACGTGCAGCCCGTCACCCACCTCGCCGGCATCGACTACGTCATCATGGCCGCGTACTTCGCCGCCGTGTTGGGCGTGGGTTGGGGCCTCCGCCGCCTAACGAAGACGAGCACCGATTTCTTCCTCTCCGGCCGCTCGCTCGCGCCGTGGATCACCGGCCTCGCCTTCATCTCGGCGAACTTGGGCGCGCAGGAAGTGATCGGCATGGGCGCATCCGGCGCCAAATACGGCATCGCCACCAGTCACTTCTATTGGATCGGCGCGATCCCGGCGATGGTGTTCGTCGGCCTGTTCATGATGCCGTTCTACTACGGCTCGCGCGCGCGATCCGTGCCCGAATACCTGCGCCTCCGCTTCGACGAGAAAACGCGCACGCTCAACGCCGCGACATTCGCCGTGATGACGGTGTTCTCGTCCGGCGTCTCGATGTACGCCATGGGCCGCCTGCTCAATCTGCTGCTCGGCTGGAGCTTCGGCTGGAGCGTCTTCGTGTCGGCGATCATCGTGCTCGTCTACGTCCTCTTGGGCGGCCTAACGAGCGCGATCTACAACGAGGTGCTGCAGTTCTTCCTCATCGTCTTCGGCTTCGCTCCGTTAGTCGCGCTCGGCTTGCACGCCGTTGGCGGATGGCATGGCCTGACGGAACGCCTCGCGACGGTGGCCACCACGCAGGGCTTCCCATCGGACGCCTATACACACAGTTGGCGCACGATGGGAAGCGCATCGCAGAACCCAATCGGCGTCGAGTGGTTCGGCCTGGTAATGGGACTCGGCTTCGTGCTGTCGTTCGGCTATTGGTGTACGGACTTTCTGGTGGTGCAGCGGGCGATGGCCGCCGACTCGATGACCGCCGCGCGCCGCACGCCGCTCATCGCCGCGATCCCCAAGATGTTGTTCCCGTTCCTGGTGATCTTGCCCGGCATGATCGCGCTCGTGCTCGCCGCGCCGCACGTCGCCGGCCACGTGGGCCAGGGCCTCATCCCCGCCAAGCTCGGCGCCAACGGCGCCCCGTTAGTCGACGGCGCCGGACGCGTGATTCTCGACTACGACCTCGCCACACCGATGATGCTCGTCAGGCTGTTCCCGCCCGGCATGCTCGGCCTTGGCCTAACGGCGTTGCTGGCGTCGTTCATGTCGGGGATGGCCGGCAACACCACAGCGTTCAACACCGTGTGGACGTACGACATCTACCAGAGCCACATCCGCCCCGGCGCGTCCGACGCGCACTACCTGTGGATGGGCCGCGTCGCCACCGTGGGCGGCATCGCGCTCGCCGTACTCGCCGCGTATGTCGCGAACACGTTCAACAATATCATGGACTTGCTGCAGCTCGTGTTCGCGTTCGTGAACGCGCCGCTGTTCGCGACCTTCGCGCTCGGCATGTTCTGGAAGCGGACCACCGGGCACGGGGCGTTCATCGGCCTACTCGCCGGGACCGCTGCCGCCGCCGTCCATCATGGACTCACGCTTCCGTTAGGCATGGCCGTCGGGCTCAAGGGCGGGTATCTGGGAGTTGTGCACTACTATCCGAGCGAGCTGGCGCAGACGTTCTGGACCGCGATCGTCGCCTGGGTCACGTGCTTCGTCGTGACGATCGTGGTGAGTCTCGCCACCAGGCCGCGCGCCGAGGATGAGCTGCGCGGTCTGGTGTATTCGCTCACGCCCAAACCGCGCGACGAAGGGCTGGCGTGGTATGCACGGCCGTGGGTGTTGGCCGTCGTCGTATTGGTCCTAACGGTGGCGCTGAATGCTGTGTTTTTCTAGCCAGTGCCCGCGTCCGCAACGTCGCCGCGCGAACCACGAGTCATACCGACTACCACGGCGATGACAGGAGCAATCCGGATGCGCTGCGCAATCATTGAGCGCCTGCTGATGTCGCTCGCCATTGTGGTGCTCGCTGTCTCGGCCACGAGGTGCACCGCCGACCGGGGCCGCCTTACGACCAGCGAACGCACCTACACGCCGGTCGTACGCACGATCACGATCACGACCGTACCGCTCCTCGTGAAAGAACAGCAGAACGTGCTCCCCTTTCTCAAGCGGGATTTTGCGAATGGCGGCGTGCTTGATGGCAAGGAAGTCTACGCGTTTTCACCATCCACGGTGACGGTGTTCGAGGGAGACACGATCCACTTCGTGTTCATCAATCCCGAGGACGATGTGCACTCGTTCGTGCTGCCCGACTTTTCGGTTGCCCTCCCACCGCAGAAAACCACGACGGCGACGTACGTCGCAAAGCGCGCCGGCATCTTTGCGTTCACCTGCTCGATTCCGACGCACCTGCCAATGATGTGGGGCGAGCTCGTGGTGCTACCTGCAGTCTCGGCACCGTCACGATCGAGTGTGCAATAGCTGATGGCGCGGATCGCATGCCTGCACGCATGACGCGAGATCGGAGCACCGGCGCCCGGCGCGACCATTGATCACTCGGCCCGAATCGCGGTGATCGGGTCCACTGCCAACGCCTGACGTGTCGGCACCACGCACGCCGCCACCGCGGCCCCGAGCAGCACGATCACGGCCGCCGTGAACGACACCGGATCCGTTTGCGCGACGCCGTAGAGTTCGTGCCGGATGAGCCGCGTGCCCCAGTGTGCCGCGACGACCCCGATGCCGGCGCCAAGTAGCGCCAACGCCGCGCCGCGCCCCATGATGCTCCGCGCCACGGTGCGCCGAGGTGCACCCAGCGCAATGCGGATGCCGATCTCGTGCGTCCGCTGCGCTACCGCAAACGCCATCACACCGTACAGGCCGACGGCGGCCAGCACGAGCGCCAACACGGTGAACACGGAAAGCGTGAGCATCACGTATCGCGGCGTGGCAATGAAGTCGGCAGCGCCGTCCTCCACATTCGCCACGGCAACGGGGACGTGCGAATCCATGCTGCTCACCAGCGTCCGTACGCGCGCCATCGCCGCCGCGCCGCCATCTGTTCGCACGATGATGGCCAGCGTGCCAGTGCCTAACGAGCCGTTCAACGGTGTGTACAGCATTGGCGCGGAGTTATCCAGCAATGGCCCGAAGGTCTCCACGTTCGCCGCGACGCCGACGATGGTCAACCACGCCGTAGTGTCGTCCCGCGCCACGCGCAGACGGTGGCCGAGCGCCGAGGCCGAGCCCCAGTGTTTTCGCGCGAAACCTTCGTTGATGATTACCTGACGCGCGGCGACACTCGTATCCGTGAACGCCGTGCCCTGCGCCATGTGAATGCCAAGTGTCGTGAAATAGTTCGGCTGCACCGAGTTGCTTGCGACGAGCGACGTTGCCGAGGGCGGCGGCGCGGCCTCGCCTTCCACTTCCAGCCGCCCGACGTCCAACGACATGGAATGCGGCGCGACGGCGGCCACCGTGATGTCGCGCAGAGTGCCCAGTTGCTCGAGGTGCTGCGTGAGCTCGCCGACAAATGCCATCTTCGATGCGGGCGACGCGAAGCGTGCCGACGGCAGTGTCACGTGTATCGCATACAATCCGCGCGGCTGGAAGCCGAGGTCGGCGTGCTGCATCCCGCGCGCTGAACATCCGCCCGACGATTGGCTGCAGGCCCGCGAATTTCGGGAATGTCGGGAAGATTTCGGCAGATTGATACCTCACCGGCTCACGAGCCGTCTCGAGCAATACCGGTCCGGACCTGTACCCCTCCAGCGCCTCGAAGGAGCGCGAGCCCTGCATCCAGGTTCGCACCACCTCGGCGTTAGGCGCGAGCGTGACGCTGAGGCCGATCTTGTTCCCGGCGCTCGGCTGCTGGTACACGAACACCATGCGATCGGCGTGCGGATACGGCAGCGGGTGCAGCAACAGGCTGCTGACGACGCTGAACACCGCGGTCGTGGCGCCGATCCCGAGCGCAAGCGTTGAGAGCGTGACGGCGGTCCATCCCTTTTGTCGCCTCAGTGTGCGGACCGCGAAGCGGACGTCCTGTTTCAGATCGGCCAGAAATTCGGTGCGTCGCATGTGGCGCTCGCGATGGCGCGCGGCATCGACAAACAAGCCCGCGATGCGGAGAGAGGTCCGAAGAGGTGAATGGCCTCGGCGCGCGCGGCATCTGGCGGCATGCCTCGATCCGCGAGTTGCTCGGCGCGAAATGCCAAGTGGAGCTTGATCTCCTCTTCGACGTCGCGTTCCCATTGGTCACGCCGGCGCAACGCCAGATGGAAGAGACGGCGCACTCCCTTACGGATCATGCGCGTTCGCCCAACTTGAGCGCTTCGCGGGGCGCGGTGAGAATGGCGGTAACGGTATCGGCATAGCGCACCCAGCTCTTGGTCTGGGCTCGCAGGTAGGCGCGGCCGACCGGCGTCACCTTGTAGTAGCGCGCTTTGCGGTTGTTGCCCGTCATTCCCCACTCGGCGTCGAGCAGTCCGCGCTCCTCCAACCGGTAGAGGGCGTGGTAGAGGGCCGAGTCTTCGACGTCGAGGGAGCCGTTCGCGGCGCGCTCGAGCCAGGTGACGATCTCGAAGCCGTGCATGGGCGTCCAATTGAGGGCGCGCAGCACCAGGAGATCGAGGGTGCCTTTGACGACGGGCACAGACGACATGTGGCTCCTTCCAGATGTTCTATGGATGATCTGTATGGAACAGTGGCGCACGCCAGGGGCGCGTGTCAAGCGCCGCACGCCACCAGATGGCGCCTCCAACGACGGTGCGAGATGTGAGGAGGTAGTCGTCCTCGGCCTGACCGATCGTCCTGAACGCGGTATTCTTCTAGGGTGGCTGTGGCCTTCACGGGTGTTGATGTGCGCATGTATCGCGTTGTCGGGAAAGTGGCGCTTCATACCGGCCAAAGTGCCGCCCTCGTTGCCGCTCTGTTGGCGGCAGCGCTGTCGGTGTCGTGCCGAAGCGCCACTGCCCCAGCGTTAGGCGACGCTACCACCGCCGTGATCGTCTCCACCGATACGGCCGACCTGGCCGTGGTGGATCCGCGCCTCGGGCGCATCACCGACCGCATTGGCCCGCTCTCGGGAATGAAGAGCAAAGGTGCTGTGAGCCCCGATCACAATACGCTCTATCTGCTGTCTTTCGATGACCCGACCACCGAGCTCGTGGCGATCGACACGCGAGCGTTGCACGTGCAGTGGCGGCTGCAGCTTGCAACTCTTGAAGACCACGCATTGCACGATTCGCTTCCGGTATCGCTCGGTGCCGCAATGGCCGTCACTCCAGACGGGTCGCAGTTGGTCACTCGTGCCGCCGACACGCAAGGCGAGGGAGTCGCTGTTATCGATCTCGAGAGTCGCGCCGTGGTCGACTTCATTCCCCTGGGCACTGTCATGGACGTCGCGGCCGAGGTACCGAGCACCGAATTGCCTAACGGGGCGATTCTCGTGGCCGCCGTGCGCCAGACGGGGCCGGCTCTCTACAGCGGGCTGTTCTTCGTCCTGGACGGACGTACCCTCGCCATCCGCGATTCGGTTATCCTCACGCCGGCAACCGACGATCCGACCGGGGGAATGCAGCAGGTCCTCGGCGCGCCCGATGGCCGGCACGCCTATGTCGTCGGACTCCAGCAGTTTCGCTATGATCTCGTGGACCAGCGCCTAACGGACTCGGTCGCCACGCCAAGCATCGGGCAGCTAGCTATTACTGCAGACGGCAACACCCTGTATCGGGGCGACGCCGGCAGCTTCGACTCCCCCGGCACGGGAGAGATCTTTGTCTATGGCGCAGACCTCACGCAGAAGACGCCGATCAACATCACGCAAATTGCCCCGTCACCGGGTTCGGGCAATGCGCCGGTCATTACGGGCAACGTCGTACCAAACGCTGATGGGAAGCTGTTGTACGTCGCCACAGGCACGCCTCGCGCCAGTGGATTCGGCGCGTTCGAGCCGACTCGATTGCTCGTCATCGATCCACAAGCCGATGTCCTGGTGAAGGCCGTTGCGGTGCCCGGCTATTCGCCCCTGGTGGTGTTCGTGCGTTGACCGAAAAGTTCCCAGCAGGCTGCGGAAACAGGGTGTGATGCAAGGTCACGACCCTGCCGGTTGCACCTCGTACTCCGCGAACACCCTCCACCCGCCCCCGCCACGGTTGGATTCCAGACGGAAGTGCCAGCTGTTGTCCGTCCGCCGATACACGAACGCGTCGCGAAACGGCGCCCCGGGATAGGGGATCTCGAACTGCACCGTATCGCCGACGACCCCGCCTTGCCCGTACGGTATCGAGAACGCAGCGCCGAACGAGTCCATCCAATGCACCACCAGCCGGTTAGGCACAGTGTCCTCGCCGATATACACGAGTGCCTCGTACTGCGCGGGCCGAGCGGCGTCCGTCATGTGCAACTCGACATACCGGTCGTGGAGCGTGCGTCGCGCCACCAGGTCGTACGCCACCGGTTGCGCGCCAACGTGTCCGACCATGCGCCAGTGGCCCACCAGCTTGTCGAGCAATGCACTCGATGGTTGCGACGGCACGGACTGCGCATGGACGCCGCATGCGAACGCTACCAGGCCGGCGCCGAGCGCCGCGAGAACCCTCACGTGCCACCCCCATGAGATCGTTGCTCAGTGTTAGGCAATCCCACGCGGCGTCGATCGCCCCTGCTCACAGCGCCTTGAGCAACCGGTACGTGAACTCCAGTTGGTCATAGAACGCCTGCACCGCAATGCGCTCGTTCAAGCCGTGCGCGCGCGTGTCCGCCGAGTTGTTTGGATCCACGAACAATCCGCTCACTCCGTACACCGGCATCCCCGCGTTGCGCAGATACAATCCGTCGGTCGCTCCCGTCTCCATGCTCGGAATGATCGGCAGCGAGGTCCACACCAATGCGGTCGTGCGCTCCATCGTCTGATCGAGCGCCGCCGGCAACGGCGACGGTGGACTCGGCTTCGCCGTATCCGCCGGCGTCACGTGGACGACGCTATCGGCCACGATACGCCGGATGGTCCCCTCGACGTCCGCCGGATCGGTGCCGGGCATCATGCGACAATTCACGGTGGCCGTCGCACTCTGCGGCAGCGCGTTAGGCGCGTGCCCGCCCTGGATGAGCGTCGCCACGCACGTCGTCCGGAGCAGCGCGTTGTAGTACGCCGACCGCGCCGCGAGCCTCGCCGCCGCCGCGCTGTCCGGCGTCGCCTGGGCGCTCACCGCCCGCATGTCGGCCGCGACATCGGATGGGACGAGCGCCGCCGTCCGCGAGAAGTACGCGCGCGTCACGGCATTCGTCTCGAACGGAAACGCGTACCCGGCCACTCGGCCTAACGCAGCGGCGAGCGCGTAGATCGCGTTGTCGCTGCGCGGCAGCGAGCTGTGGCCGCCGGGATTGCGCGCCGTGAGCAGCACGGAGTGGTACACCTTCTCCGCCGCCTGCACGTCCATCGCGATCGGCTTGCCGTCGCGCAGCTCGCCGCCGCCCGCGTCCGCGTTGAGCGCGTACTGCGCCTTGATCGCATCGCGATCGTTAGTCAGCAGCCACTGGATCCCGTTGTATCCGCCGCCGCCCTCCTCCCCGGCCGTGAGCGCGAGAATGATGTCGCCCGGCGGCACGACGCCCTCCTGCTTCATGCGCAGCAGCGCCGCCACCCAACTGGCGTCGCCATTCTTCATGTCGAGCGTCCCGCGCCCGTAGAAGTGGCCGTCTCGCTCCGTGAGCGTGAACGGATCCAACTCCCAATCCGAGCGGTTGGCCTCCACGACGTCGATGTGGCCGATGAGCAGGATCGGCTGCCTCGTGCCGTGCCCGCGATACCGTACGACAAGATTCTTGTCCTTCGCGTCTTTGCCGGTGTCCGGGCCCACCACCTGCACGTCCGCCGCCGGAAAACCAGCTGCGCGAAAGCGCGCGGCCAACAAGTCCGCCAGCTTCGTCGTGCTGCCGATCGAATACTCGGTGTTGGTCTCCACCATCTCGCGCAGCAGATCTCTGCCCAGCGACTGGTACGGAGTGAGCGCCGCCTGCTGCGCGATCGCGGCCGCAGGAAGGACAGCAACGAGCGCGATGGACGCGAACGTCGATCGAAGCGCGTGCGTCATTCGTGTAGCAAGATCTGAATCGTGACATTGCCGCCGACGATGCTCACGGCGCCCTGCAATGTCCCCTTCTTGAAGCCCATGCCGCCGCGATACGACGGCTTGCCTATGTCGCCCTCCAGCGCGCCGGGAAGAAGCGTGTACCCGGCCTTCGGGAGTGCGTCGTGATAGAACGTGTACACCGCATGTCCATCCACCCCGTGCCACTCACAAATGACCTCGCCGCTGACCACCGTCGGCTTGCACGCGGATAGGCCCGGTGCGAGTGGAAAATCGGCCGGAAGTCCTGGTCCCGCTGTCGCCCGCGCCACGATGCTGGCCGCGATTGGCGAGTCGGCAGGCGTGGCGTTGTCCTTGTTGCCCGTCGGCATGGCCGCAGTGGTTGCGACCACGACGCTCAACGCCCCAATGATTTGCAACATCGAGTTCGGCATCAGTCGGATTCCGGGTTGGGGTTGCATGGGACCCTCGTGTATCGATAGGTGGCCGAAATGGGGCGGCGGCGTCTTCGGGCTGTCGGTCCAGGCGTCGTCTCACCCTGTGCTCCTCTGTCCCTCCGTTATTCGAAGCCGAGTCCCGCCGGCTCCTAACGACCAAGTAACGGCCAGGAGACACGAGGCACCCAGATTCGCGGCGCACAAACGAAGACTCCACGCCCGAATGAGCCGAGGATCTGATGACCGTGTTCCGCATGACAAGATACGCGATTACCGCTGCGCTCGCCGCCGCACCGTTGGTCGCGCCGGACGCTACCGCGCAGCAGCAACCTGTCAGTGCCACTCCATCCGAGGCGCTCCGCGACGGCGCATGGATCGCGCAGCACGTCTCGGTGGCGATCGACTCGATGCCGTCGGGCTGGGTTTTCCAGCCAACCGTGATGGATCGCGCGTGGGTGACGCTCGACGTCCGCGGCGTGAACTTCTTTGCGTACGGCGGTCCCGTGGCGCCGCAGACGTTCGCCGCCCGATCCGATCCCGCTTCGCCGCTCTATCAGGCGTGGTTCGGCGTCTACGTGATTGCCGACAGCGCCGCCGCACGCCCGGACATTCCCATGCAGCTCGGAGGTCTCGACCAGCAGTCGTGGCTCGGCGCGATGGGCGATCCACAGCCCGTCTTCACGCTGACGCGAACGCAGGCACGCGGCACCGTCGCCATCGCCGGCGTTGATCGCCCGCTCTACACGTTCGACGCCGCGACGCACAGCGACCTCAACGATGGCGCGACGCCGCTCGCCCAACGACTCGGCATGCCGGCGGAAGCGAGCTGGCCCAAGGGGCTCGTGTCGTTTCACGATCTCGGCTTGCACGGATACTACACCTACTGGTACGACGCGCCCCGTCGCCTAACCGTGATCGTGTACTCGTGCGCGTCGGCGTTCGACCGCTCCGGCGTCAAACGCGACAACTTTCCGGCGCTCGACACGACGCTCATGCAGATGATGCGCAATGTCCGCGTGCGGGATCGTCCGACGTCGGCCAACTGATCCGCCATCCACCAGGAGAACCTCATGTTGCACCTGAAAGCCAATTTGATTGCGTTAGGCGGCCTTTTGTGCGCGACCGCCGCGTGCTCGCAGTCCGCCCCCAAGACCGCGTCGACCGGCGGCTCCGATTCCGCCGCTGCCTCCCAACCGGCCGACGCCAATACACCGGGAAATGCGGCGACTGTCGATTGCAGCAACGTGTTCGCGCCCAGCGACGTTGCCGGCATTCTCGCGGCACCGATCCAGATCGGCCCCGACGGCGGCTATGCAGTCGGTTGTTCCCTCGAGGGCGCTGGCTCCTCGGTCGCGGTCAGAGTCGACCCGTCTATCGAAATGGGATGGAACTCTGTCAGTGCCAGTTCCGATTTCGTGGACCTGCCCGGCGTCGGCGACCAGGCGCGACGGCGAGCATCCAACGGCCGCGAGGTCGTGAGCAAGAAGGGCGACCGCTACTGTGGCGCGACGTTTTCGATGCAAAGCACGGACACGAAGCTGGGCGCTGAGGAACTGGCAAAACGACTCGGCGCGCTCTGTAACAAGCTCTTCGCCGCGAGCCGTTAGGCATCACATCCGTGCTTGTTCCACGACACCAGGGAGCCACGTCATGACGCTCACCCACCAGTCCAAGCGACGCTGTCAATTCCTCGTCGGGGCCGCGGTCAGCGCGGCATTGCTCGCGTCATCCCCGATACGCGCCCAGGCCACCAATTGTGCCACGGTGAAGGCGACATCACTCAAGATGTTCGACGTACCTTATCACATGTACATGATCGACAGCGGGGCGGCCAACGAGGCGCTGAACGGCGGCAAGCCTACCTCTGGCGAGGTGATCTCGGCCGGAGGACAAATGTACGTTTTGAACAAGGGAAAGTGGATGAAGAGTCCGGTGAGTCTCGCCGAGCTCAAAAAGGACCAGAACGATACTCCCGATTCGACGAAGGTCACGTGCTCGCACCTGCGAGATGAGAGCGTGAACGGTGAGGCCGCGGCGGTCTGGCGGTCACACGTCGTGAATGACATGGGGACGATCGATTCGGACATGTGGATTTCGAAGAGCCGCGGCGTGCTGCTGAAGTCCGTTTCAATGACGGACGTCGGCGGCTCCATGGGAAAAAGCAGCGTTAGCGCTCGGTACGACTACACCAACGTCCGGCCGCCCGCCGGCGTCCCCTGAGCCCGTTCGCGACCGCAACAGGCAACAGAACGTGGAGGCACCCGTCAGACGCACCTTCTACTTCGGGCCGTTGGTTGCTGTAGGCTCCTGCTGCGGCTCCGTTCGCGGATCGATTTTGCCTAACGTCGCTCCGTTCCCAGATGGCACGGAGGGAAGGTTACTCCAGGTATAGTTAGGCACCTACAGCGACGCAGGGCAACGGCCGAGAGCAGAATATTTTCTAGCTTGGTCCTTTGCTTTCTCGCAGCGCGCCAATGGCTCCCGTCTTGCGGATGGCCAACACCCTTGGGAGTCTACCGAGCCTATGTTGACGGTCGCCGCCAGCGTGTTGAGAAGTCGAGGAGTCGCGTTAGCTCAAACGTGTTGTGGCACCGCACACCATTCGCAGCACACACGTCGGGCACATGGCGATTTGCGCGTATGCGCGTGGGTCTTGATACCTCCGTTGTAACCACGCAGCGGCCTGCGGTATCCGTGAGCGCGTGTGCTACGAGGAACGGATCGCGACCAAGCTTCAACAGTTCGTCATCGCTTAAATCCGCTGCGTAGCCCGTGGCCATAACCTGCGCAACAAGGGCGTCGTCGACCTCATCAGCGAGCAAGAGCGCAGCGCGTACGGCGTCGTTCGTGAGCCAATCGACGAGACTGCCCTCGCCTTCAACTATCTCCTCGTAAACTTCGAGCGGCACTTTCACTGTTCCGACCTCGCCCTGATACAGCAACCAGTCCCAGAACTCCGGCACGCGATCAAGGGGATAGTAGTCGCGGTCGGCGTCAATGAGGACGTTTGCGTCAACCAGAAACAGCACTGCTATTTCTCTGCCGGTGACGCCAATCCCTTCATGCCGAGCAAGGGTCCAACTTGAGTGGGCTTCACTCCCAAGACCCGCGCCGTCTTGGCCGTCGTGAGCGTTCCAGCAGCAAGCAATCTGTTGGTCGTTGCGAGAAGGTGTCCGCCTAACCGCTGGCGCCGGACCACATAGAAGTTTGGTCCGCCTTCCCGTTCACGTGCAGCCTCACGATGTCTGTCTCGACTCGCTAGCCACTGGTTGCGGTACTGCTCACGAAGAACGTTCCACTGTCCCTGCGTGATGAGCCTCCGGCTATACAAGCGATAGGCAAGCATCGTGCGACTTACGTTTGTCTCCGTTGCAAGCTCGCTGATCCAATCTTCTAGCGTATCTGGAGTGGGCGCCTCCTGTAGGAAAGCACGCGTGAGTTCTGCGATCGGCATCAGAAACTCTGCCGCAACGTCATTGCAGAACTGCTCGGTCCCGCGTGTCGCAGAGCCACCACTAATTCCCGTCTGTCCCAGAAATAAATGTGTCAACTCATGGATGAGCGAGAAGGACCACGCCGCACGAGAGTCTTGGTCGTTGATCACGACGAACGGGGCAACAGGATCCGCAATCGCCAGCCCACGGAAGGTCTCAAGATTGAGCGCAGTGTGGTGGCTACCCAGGTTGCCCAGGAGCACAACGAACACCGACAGGTCTTCCACGCGCTGGCGCATAAGCTGAAAAGCGACTTCGGCGGAAGAAGTTGCACGATAGGCCTGAATCGGCTTTCGCAATGCGATGTCCAGTGCGTTTAGCGCGGCAGGCACTCCTTGCCGAATATCCATGGAGCCGATGAACGGAAGCGGCCGGCGAGGATCCTCGTCATCGAGAGCAGCGCGAAGTAGCGCCTGACGCGCGTGCACGTCTCGAAGCAGTGCATCAAGAAGTACCTCGTTCGCGGTATTGTGCCCCTCGGGCAAGGTACGAAAATCCTGCCCGCGGTCTCCTTTCCTCGGCGGCCCGGCTAAATAGAAAGCGACAAGCGGGCGTCGATACTGCTTGGCCATGCGAAGAAGAAGCGGCCGCGATGGTTGGGCCACTCCTCGCTCGAGCTGACTGATACGCTCTGCGGCGGTAGCCTTCTTAGTATCGGATAGATCGATCTTTCGAGCCGCCGCCTCTGGGCTCAGTCCGGCCGTCTCACGGGCCCACCGAAGCACATCGGGATTGACGCGAGGCACGGGGCTACTGAGGGTGGGTCAATGGGAAAGGTGTTGTGCGGTACCCAAGTAACATGAGCCCTGTTCTGGGGCATTGGCAAGATGCTCTTGCAGGCGATTGTCCGAGTCGCATTGAAACCTCAACAGCGGCGGGGGAATGACCCCTGAGGTACGGATTAACGAAGGCGTATCGTAGGTCCCACGAGAAATGCTCAACGAGGCTAACGCACACACGCACGCGCGATGGCGTCGCCGTTAGGCACAGCCTTACATTGAAATCTACTCTGTGCTCTCGGCCGCGGTGCCTACGCGCCGCGGCCGCCGCACCACTCTAACCTTCCCGCCCTTTCCTCCCCCACAATAGAAGCGATCACCGCCATCGCTCTCGAGCCCCGACACCCCCAGGCCCTTCGGCATCTCGAGACGTTCCAGCACCTCGCCCGATCGCGGATCGATTCGCCTAACGTCGCTCTCCTCCCCTTCCCACGTGGCGTGCCACAGCTCCCCGTCCACCCACGTGACGCCGGTAACGAATCGGTTGGACGAGATCGTGCGCACGATCGCCCCGGTCTCGGGGTCGATCTGATGGATCTTGCGCTCTCGATACTGCCCCACCCAGAGCGACCCCTCGGCCCACGCGAGCCCCGAATCGCCGCCGCCTCCGGGCGCCGGAATCGTCGACACCACCCGGCCGGTGTGGGGATCGATTTTCTGGATGCGATCCTCGGCGAGCTGATACAAGTGCTCGCCGTCGAACGCGCTGCCCGCGTGCGCACTCACATCGATCGAGCGCTTGGTCTTCCCGCTCTTCGGATCGAGCGCGTTCAACTTGTCCCCGGACGCAAACCACACGTGCTCGCCGTCGAACGTCACGCCGTTCACGTGGTCGACGCCTGGGAAAGGGCCATACTCGCGGAGCACTTCGGCGGCTGATCGTGTCATGTTCCATCCTACTCGATCGGCAGCGGCGCGGGGAGTAACAAAGTCGTCGTGAATCCCGGCACGGGCGTCGTCACCCATTTGCGCGCCCGCCCGCGGCCTAACGATTGGATGGCGCCGCTCGCCGAGAGCGCGTCGAGCGCCCGCTGCACGGTGCGCTGGCTGGCGCCCAATGCGAGCGCCAGGGCAGAGCTCGACCAACTCTCGCCGTCGGCCAAGAGCGCGAGCACGTCGCCATGCGGGTCGTCCACCGGCCGCGCCAACACCACCACGTCGCGCGCGCGGCGCGGCGACAACGCGAATCCGCGTGTGGTCGCAGTCACACGGGCCACCGCGCGCAGCACACGGCGCAGCCGACCGACTTCCACTCGCAGCCGCGCGCGATGCGATTCGTCGGTGAACTTGGCGCCGAACGCCCGCGCCAGCAGCACATCCCTCGGCGCGTCGTGAGGCCAGGCTTCGCCTAACACGCGAGCCAGGGCGAACAACACCGGACGCGTGGCCAGGGAGACCGCCGAGCGCGGGTCGCGCACCACGTTGCGGCACGCATCCACGACCAACGACCGCGAGCCCTGCAACGCCTCGACGTCTTCGAGCAGCAGCAGGCGCTCCCCGCCCTTCGCGATCAGTCGCGCGGCCGGCGCATGCAACGCGTGCGATGCGCTCTCCACCTCCGCCGCGAGCGCCGGGATCCCCGCGCGTTGGGCGGCCCGCGCGGCGCGAGCGAGCGCGGCCCGCGCATCCGTCGTGCGCAGCCGCCGAATCGCGATCCCCGCCACGGTCAGCTCGTGCGCAGCCCTCGACGCTGCCGGCAGCCGCGACGCATCCACTTCGTCTAACGCACGCTCGGCGTCGTCGAGGCGGCCGATCAAGAGCAGGCGCCGCGCCTCGAGATACCGCGCGTACGCGGCGTTCACGCGATCGCCGTGCGCATCGAGCGTTAGGCGCGCGGTCTCGAGCGCTTTCGCCGGCCAGCCCAGGTCGCGCGAGACGAGCGCGATCTCGGCTTCGGCGACCACGCACCGCGCCCGCGCCACGGCCTCGCGCGCACCGAAGGCGCGAGCGGCGCGCCGCACGAGCGCCTTCGCCTTGACGAGATCGCCGAGCTGCGCCATCGCGATGCCGCGCAGTGCGAGCGCCGGCGCGTCGTCGCGTAAGGCAACCCGGTTGAGGGCGCCGAGTGGATCGCCGGCGGCGAGGGCGCGCGCCGCGGCGGTGATCAACGAGTCCATCGAAATCCCGCCACGATTGTCACTCACACCCGTTCGCTGACCGGTCCTAATCTACCTCCCAGGAACGACGAACGTCGCATCGACAATCGTGCGACCTCGACACCGACACCAAGGGAGAGGACCAATGACCACGCACACGACGGGAACACGGGCAGAGTGGCTGGCCGCGCGCCTCGAGCTACTCGACGCCGAAAAGGATCTGACCCGGCGCGGCGACCAAGTGGCGCAGCAACGTCAGAACTTGCCGTGGGTCCGGATCGACAAGAACTATCGATTCGACACCGCTCGCGGCAGCGCATCGCTCGCCGATTTGTTCGGCGGCCGCTCGCAGCTCCTCGTCTACCATTTCATGTTCGGGCCCGACTTTGCCGCCGGCTGCGCCTCCTGCTCGTCGATCGCGGACGGATTCAACGGCATCGTCTCGCATCTCGAGAATCACGATGTTGCGCTCTGGGCGGTTTCGCGCGCGCCCCTCGCCAAGCTCGAAGCATTCGAGCGGCGCATGGGTTGGACCTTCCCGTGGGCGTCGTCGCACGACCAGGACTTCAACTTCGACTTCGAGGTCTCTCAAACCGAGCAGCAGCAGCGCGAGGGCGCCGAGTACAACTACCGGCGCGAAAAGCCAGCGTTCAAGGCGATCGGGAACGCGCTGACGAAGCAAGGCGACGGAATCGTTGGGCACATGGCCTCCATGTCCGGTACCGACGTGGCCACGTACACGCGCGAGCGTCCCGGCATGAGCGCATTCGTGCTCGACGACGGCGTCGTGTACCACGCGTATTCCACCTACGCGCGCGGGCTCGACGGCCTCTGGGGCATGTACCAGTGGCTCGACCGCGCTCCGTTAGGCCGCAACGAGCAGGGCGTGTGGTGGCGGCGTCACGACGAGTACGCGCAGCGCTGAGGTCGGTGTGGATACCGGCATTGACGCCACCGGAGGACGCGCGTGCTCGCGACGCATGGTGTCCGAGCGAGCCTCCGAGCGCCTCTTCTTCGGCGCCTCGGCGCTGGTCTTCGCCGCGAGCGCGGCGGCGACCATCCTCCGGTGCGCGTCGATGGCTTCGTTAGGCACCAGGCGCATGCCCGGCGGCTGGACGATGTCGATGGCGTGGCAGCGGATGCCCGGGCAGACGTGGCCCGGCGCCGCGGCTTCGTTCCTCGGCATGTGGATCCTGATGATGGCGGCGATGATGCTGCCATCGCTCGTACCAGCCGTATGGCGCTATCGCCGGTCCATCGGCACACCGGACGAACCGCGGCTCGGCGTGCTCACTGCGCTGGCGGGCGCCGGCTACTTCTTCGTGTGGACCGCTGTCGGGATGGCCACCTTCCCGTTAGGCGCATGGCTTGCATCGCTGGCAACGCAGCTGCCGGCGGTCGCGCGCGCCGTGCCAACGGCGGCGGGCGTGGCGGTCGTGGCCGCCGGCGCCTTCCAGTGCAGCGCATGGAAGGCACGCCATCTCGCCTGCTGGCACGAGGCACCGCGGCACGGCGGCTCGTTGGCGCGAGGCGCCGGCTCGGCCTGGCGGCACGGCTTACGGTTAGGCGTCGAGTGCGTCGCCTGCAGCGCCGGGATGACGGCGATCCTGTTCGCCACCGGGTTGATGAACCTGCGCGTCATGTTCGTCGTGACGGTGACGATCACGCTCGAGCGGCTCGTGCCGGACGGTGAGCGCGCGGCGCAGATCATCGGGGCCGCCGTGGTTGGAACAGGGTTAGTCCTGATCGTACGCGCGCTGTAGTCTTCTACGAGCTTCCCTTCTCCACCGGCACGTGATGCTCCGTCAACCACGCACGAATGCCGGCGAGTTCGTCCTTGCCGGCCTTCGAGATGACGTTCGCGGGCGTCATGCCTAAATAGGTCTGAAAGGTGTCGCCCCGCTTGTTGCGATACAGCGGATTGGCACCCGCCTTCAGCAGGTAGAGCACGCGCCGAAAGTCGTTGATCATAGCGGCCGCGATGAGCGCGTTGTCTCGTGCTATGCTGTCTGGTCGATCGAGATCGATGCCCTTGGCCGCCACCAGCATGCGGACTTCCTTATCGCAATCCGCCATGAGCGCGTCGATGAGCGGCGGCCCCCCGTCGCTACTCGTGGCCGTGTTGGGATCCACGTGATGCCGAAGCAGGATGACGAGAAAGGTCGTGTCGTCATCTCTCGCCGCCCAGCGGATCACGTTGTCGCCGTACTTGTCGGCGATCGTCGGGCTGGTGCCGGCGCCGAGGAGAAAGTCGAACGCCGTCGTATTATCGCGGCGGATGGACCAGTCGAGCAGCGTGAGCCCGTCGGCGCCTTGCGCGTTGACGTTCGCACCGCTGCGCACGATGGCGCGCATCCGCGTCGTGTCGCCCTGCTTCGCCGCGTCGGCGAGTGCGGCCGCCTTCGGATCGGCAAATACGTCGCGTGCGCTCTTCCCCTCCGTGCGGTCGATCCAATGGTTCTCCACCAGGGGATCGTCGCTGCACGACGACGTGCCCCGCTGGCTCGACGCACCGCCCGTGATTCCGCAGGCACCCAGCGCGACGACGCACAGCACGGATAACGTGGTGGCGATCGCCATCCGCCTAACGAACCAGGTACATCGCCAGCCGGTCGAACGTCTCCGTGCCGCCGCTCACCACGCCGTACCGCTCCACCGCGGTCTGCATCGCCGCGTCGTTGGCGAACGTCATGTGCAGCGTGAGGCGCGTCCCCTGCCCCTCGGCGGCAAGGGTCACGACCGCGGTGAAGTCGAGTGGCGCGCCGGGGAGATCCCAGCTGTTCGCGTACACGATGCGCGTCTTGGGCTCGATCGCGCGGAACACGATCCGATTCGGACAGTCCGTGCCGTCGGGCCCGTGCATCGTGAATCGCCACACGCCGCCCGGCGCGAACGCAAACTCCTCCGTCGTGGTCGTGTAGCCCGCCGGCCCGAACCATTCGTGCAGATGCTGCAGATCGGACCACATCGCCCAGATCAGACGCGACCGGCGCCGCGATCAGCCGCGAGAAAACCACCTCGCGTCCCGAGGGGCGCATACCTCCCCACTGATCACGTCACTTCCCCGGCGTGGCGTGCACCGCGGACGTGCCATCGGCCCACGTGCGCGTCGGAACGTAGAGCACCTGCACCGGCGCGTTCGGATCTTCCGCCGATGCATCAATGATCGGCGCATGCTCCCCGCCCGCACCGAAGGTGACCCCTTTGAGCGCGCGGTCGTAATAGAACATCAGGTGCGGCATCCAGTGGTGCGGATCGTCATCGGAGAGATATTGCTTCGGCGAGAGCATGTACGCCATGGCGCCGGCGGCCGGCATCGTGAAGCGCCCGTCTCCGTATGCCTTCTTCATCCGCGCGTTCAGGTCGGCGGCGGTCGCGCCGGTCAGCGCCCAGTCGATCTGTGCGAGCATTGCCGGGAGGACGGTGTGCGCGGCCGGCGGGTTGAAGCACTGCGGCGCCCGCACGCGCGGATTCCAGAAGTGCGCATCGCCGGGCGCCGCCGAGAACGACCGCATCACGATGCACGTAAATCCGTTGGTGCCGAGTGCCGCTTCGGTGTAGCCCTTCTGCGTTAGGACGAGGACGGTGGCTTTCGCCGAGATGTCCGCCGGCGCCGCCGAGCGGGCCAGCGCAACCTCGGCGGCGCGGTCGGGCATCAGATAGGGTGTGAGGTCGGGCGCCTTTTGCGCATGGAGTGCGGAGGCGGCGACGACGGTCGAGACGGCGGCGAACGAGAGAGTTTTCATAGTTAGGAATGGGGAAAGGGGTGGCTCAGCACTTCTGCTGGAGTCGAGCGACGTAGGCTTCGAGCCGGTCGAGCCGGTCGTCCCACTGCGCGCGGAAGAGCTCGAGATAGTGCTTCGCGTCTTTGAGCGGCGCGGCGCGCAAGGCGCGGGGTCGGAACTGCGCATCGCGCCCGCGGACGACGAGCCCGGCACGCTCGAGCACCTTGAGATGCTTGGAGATCGTCGGCTGGCTCATCGCGAACGGCTTGGCGAGCTCGCTCACCGTGAGCTCGCGCGTCCGCAGGCCGGTCGAGCATCGCGCGTCGCGTCGGATCCGCGAGCGCGCCGAAGACCACCGACGAGACGATCCGGCGCCGAGCGTCGTCGGGCGCGTGGAGCCGCATGCATAGCCATATGGCTATATATGAACCGAGCCCAAGGTTTGTCAACCGAACCTCCGCTCACAATGGGTGGAAGCGGCCTCGACCACTCGCGCGGCGCGTGCGGCTCACCGGCCGACAGGTGCAACACCCTCCAGTCCCCACTTGCATCAGTATAACTTTAGTAGCTATATTCAATCCGACCCCGGAGGCTCGCATGGTGCGACGACAAGCACTGAAGAAGATCGGCGGCTCGGTTGCCACGGTGCTACCAAAAACAATGCTCGACCGATTCCATCTCAATGCCGGCGACGAGGTGTACATCGTGGAGACGAGCGAAGGCCTACTCATCACGCCGTACGATCCGGACTTCGCCAATGCGATGGCCGCGTACGCGCGCGGAGCGAAGAGATTCCGGAACGCCTTGCGCGAGTTGTCCCGTTAGGAGTGTCCACGCGGCGGCGGGAACCCCGTTGGTTGACCCGTCGAATGCTCGACGCGATCCATGAGGCGCAAATCCGCGAGCACGGCGGTACGCCCGGCGCGCGTGACGAGAGCATGCTCGCGTCCGCGCTCGCGCGCCCGCGGCACAAGTACGCGTACGCGTCCCATCGGGACCGGGCGACTCTCGCCACCGCCTATGCCTTTGGGTTAGCCAAGAACCATGGCTTCGTCGACGGCAACAAGCGCACGGCGTTCATGGCCGCGTACGTGTTCCTCGCGCTCAATGGTTGCGAGCTCGAATGCCGCGGAACTCGAGGTCGTCGCGGCGCTGGAGGGCGTTGCAGCGGGAATCGTGGCCGAGGCGACGCTCGCGAAATGGTTCCGAGCTCGCATCCGATAAATGCCGAGGTTAGCCACTCGACGACCGCGGCGAGCGTCTTGCATTACACCGTCGGCGAGCTCGCCCCGAGAAAAAGTACTACTATGATCCTGAATGCTTCCGAATGCCCGGGAGGACCGATGACTGAAATGATGCGCCTCGACATCCGCTTCCCCATTGGCGGCCTCTTCACCGTCTTGGGCCTCCTCGTCGCCGGCTACGGCCTCGCCACCCGCGGCGACCCGGCCCTCTACGAGCGCTCGCTCTCCGTGAACATCAATCTCGCCTGGGGCATCGTCATGCTCGTGTTCGGACTCGGCATGTTAGGCATCGCCTGGCGACGCTTGCGCAAGGAGCGCCGCACAGCCTCGCGATGACCGCGCCGCGCGTCAGCGCGGACAGCTCGCCCGGTCCTGGGCCGACATGTCACTCACCACGTGGTGCTGCGCGGCAGTCGCGACACCGCGGCGCGCCAGCTCCGAGATGTCCCGCTCGATCGCGCACGGGAACGGGACCGCGGGATTCGTCTCCACCATGTCGCGCGCGTGCTGTCCGTAGAACGCCCGCGCCTCGTCCGGCAGATCGCTCAACACCATCGCGTTGAGCTCGTTCACCAGGATGTACGTCTGCTTGCTCGAGAGACCGAGTCCTTCACGCGCGTGGCCGAGCGCACTCTGCCCGTTGCCCACCAACAACTCCTGCCACGCCAGGTTGCCCAGATCCACCGCGAGACTGTCGCCCTCCACGGTGTTTACGCGGGCCGTGTCCTGAGGCGTGGCAGCGGCGAGGAGCGCTTGCCGCAAGAAGTACCGCGAGACGAATACCTGCTGGTCGCGGTAGTGGCGCACGATGGTCGCCGCGTGCAGCAGCACCGCGGCCTGCGTCGCCGAGTCCTGTTTGGCCGTGTCACTCGCGAGCCATTGCTCGGCGCGGCCGGCGAGATAGACCAACGCGCAATGATATTCATGGATCTGGTCCGACGTCGCCGAGCGCAGGTACGCGGCAATCGAGTCGGCGAGGAACTCGTCCAGGTACGCCGTGTCCTCGGCGGCCCGATTGCCCACCAGGTGCGAGATCATCGCCAACGAGTCCGAGATATTGCCTAACGCGAACAGGTTCGGGATCGAGCCCTGCGATGGTCACCAACGCGCCCAACGTGTCGCGCCCGGCGTGGGCCGCGGCGGCCGCTTCGTCCGGCCGCTTGAGCGCCACGTACGCGTGCGCCTTCGCCATGAACAGGCTGCCGATCGCAATCATCCCCTGGGCGATCCAGCTCGTATCCGCTTTGTTGTGCCCGGCGCCGCTCAGGGCGTTCCAATTGTCGATGCTGCTGTCGAGGCTCACCAGCGCGTCCTCATAGCGCCCGACCGCCATCCCGTACTGTCCGCCCCACCCATGGATGCGCGCCAGCCAGATCATGTTGGTGCCGGTCTCATTCAGCTCGTACCGCCGCCGCGCCGCCGCGGCGGCCCGGCTCATGTCCGTTAGGCCTTGCGCCGTGTCGTGCCGCGCCGAGTCGAGCTCGGTCATGTCCAGCCACAACTGCGACTCGGTGTACATCAGGCCGCCCGCCAACTGATCGTGTCGCGCCTCCCCGGCCTTTACCACCTCCAATCCCCGCTTCGTCCAGTCCACCGCGTCATCCACGTGGTGGAGCTGATACAACGAGTTCTCGCCGTAGTGATAGATGCGCGCGAGCCGGTCGCTGGCCACCGAGTCCGTGGCGGGGTTGATCCGTTGGGCGAGCGGGATCGCGGCCCGCGCTGCGGCCGCCGCGTTCTTGTAATCGCCGTCGAAGTACAACGCGTGCGTCAAATCGGCCAGGCTGTACAGCCCCACCCACGTCGACACCGAATCGTGATGCGACAGGAGCCGCGTCGCGGCGATCAGACCATGGCGTCCACGCTCGATCGAGCGCGTCTTGTCGTTCAGCGCATACAGCAGGTCCGCCGAGATGCTGCTCACACGCGCGTCGAGCTGCAGCGGACACAGCTCGTCCGGGCTGCGGCGTATCATGCGGTCGGCCGACGTGTCCGACAGCTGCAACAACGTGTTGAACGCCATTTGCAGCGTCGCGTTGTTGTTGGTCACCGTCGAATCGCCGAAGCGATTGACCACCGCCAGCGAGTAGGAGCAGAAGTCGCCTAACATCGCGGTCGAGCGGCCCTTCTCGTCGTTGGCTTGCTGCAGCGCCGCGTCCTTGAGACCGCCCTCGCTCACCGCCGTCGACTCGGCGCGCACGGCCATCGTCTTCGCCGAGTCGGCCGCGTTCCGCGCCACGTCGGCCACCGTGCGCGCCGAGTCGGCCCGGTGTTGCGACACCAGGAGCCGCTGATTGTTTTGCCGCGCGGTAAATCCGAACCACCCGGCCAGTCCCGCGGCCACCAGCGCTACGCCTAACAACAGCATGGTGACGCGCTGCTGCCGGCGCGCCTTCGCCAATTCGGCAGCCGCGAGCGCCGCGGCGTCGCGCGCCTTCCGCTCGTCCTCCTCCGCGCGCCGCGTCTCGAGCAGCCGGCGCTCCTCCGCCCGGCGCAGTTCTTCGGTGTGCATCCGCTCGGTGCGCTCGCGCAGCGCGATCGGCGCCAGCACGTCGTGCGTCAGCTCGATCTGCGGCGTCTTGCCCCGCTCCTCCACGTGCAGCAGGCGCCGGTCCACCAGCGTGTCCAGGTCGTGCGGCGACCCGCGATAGCGGTCCACCAGGATCTCGTTGGCCCGCTCCACCGTTAGGCGGTCGCGATAGCCCTTCTGCGTGAGCAGGAAATCCTCGACGAACGCCTTGACGCCGCCCTCGCGCGGCGCGGCGAGATCGCGGAACGCATCCAGGTAGAAGTCGCGCAGCACCGACTCTTTGCTGCTCGCCACCAGGTCGAGCGAGATCGCCGGCTCCTCGCGCTTGAGTCGCAATCCGTTCAACTGCCGGCAGAACAAGCTCAAGAGCGACGGGTCCACCTCCAACCGCTCGGTCGCCGGGTCGTCGGCCGGACGCGGCGCGGACGCGCCGTCGGCGCTCGCCTCCTGTCCGGCCACCGTGCGCACGATCGCGTCGGCCACGTCCCGCGTCACCAGGTGCCGCGCCGCCGCCGGACGCTCGACCACGTCCAGCGCGTGCCGCCGGTCGAACCGCGTGAGGCGGACGTTGTTGAGGATGATCGATGGCACTTCCATCCGCATCGCGTGCAGGTGCGGCAGATAGTCTTCGCGCAGGCTCAACAGCACGCGGTACCGCGCCTGCTCGAACGTGAACCGGTCCACCAGCGACGCATTGGCACGCATGGCACGGTCGAGTGCGCGCGGCACGCGGTTCTCGATCAGGTCGCCCAACAGCTCGCTGGTCCGCGCGGCCATCCGCCCGCCGTCGCGGCGCGAGGCGCCGAGCGTGAACAGCTCCTCGAGCTGGTCGAAGACGAGCACGGGCGTGAGCAGGCCGCCCGTATCGTTAGGCAGGTCGAAGTCGACGTCGTGCAGGTACTCCCACGGCCCGGGCGCGCCTAACGGATCGGTGGCGCCGGCCAGCGCGCGCGACCGGATGGCGCCGGCCATCGCCTGCGCGATCTGGCGGCCCGGCGGATCGGCGTCGGCGCGCACGCCGTCCTCGAACTCGCCGTAGTCGAGCCGGATCGGCACCGGCAAAAACCCTTCCTCGCGCAGCCGCGGAAAGAGTCCCGCCTGGAGCAAGGACGTTTTGCCCAGCCCCGACTGCGCGTAGAGCACGGTGAGCGTCTCGCGCCGCACCCGGCGGAAGAGGTCGTCCAGCTCCTCGTCGCGCCCGAAGAAGAACCGCTGGTTGGCTTCGCGGAAAGCGAGCAGGCCTAACCAGGGATTCTCCTCGTCGACCGCGGGCGACATGTCGACCGCCAGGCTCGCGCGGCGCGGACTCACGCGCTCTCGTCCCTGAGCATTGCATCAGCTCGGCGATGCGCGCCACCGCGCGCTCGGTGCCGGCGCCGCCATCGTGCTCCTTGATGTCCGCCTCACGGAACACCGGCGGCACGCGCCGGAAGGACGTGCCCTTGAGACCGATGGGCACGATGAACGGAATGCCGCTCCCGGTGTGGTCCTTGTTGCGGTCCACCGCGCACGCCCACTCGCGGCGGAACTTGCCTTGCGCGCGCGCCTCGGTGGCCTCGGACAAGATCGGTATGAACAACAGGGCCTGCGACTTGATGTACTGCTCGATCCGGTCGAGCCACGGGTCGCCGCTCTCGAGTTGGTCCTCGTCGAACCACGTCACCACGCCGTTCGCCTCGAGCGCCTGCTTGAACGTCCGCACCTGGGCCACGTCGGCGCGGGTGTAGCTCAGGAACACTGCGTTAGGCGGCGGCTCGTGCCACTGGCGCGTCGGTCGGCCCGGCCGGTCCAACGCCTTCCAGCGCTGGTGCAGCTCGTCCACGAAGTCCACCGCGCTGCCCGGGAAGAGCTGCGTAGCGCGGCTGAACTGCCGCAGGAACGCGACGAAGTTCGCGTCCACGCGCGCCCGATCGTCGGCCACGAATTCGCGCACCGTCCGCTGCCACGACAGCGGCGCATTCTTGGTGGCGCGGATGAAGAACCGCGCCAGCCAATCGGTGTACCCTTCGCCTAAAAAGAGCAGATTGTTGCGGTTGAGCGTCTCGAACAGGTTCGTGGGCCGGGTGGACTCGCCCTGGAAGTTCCGGATGTGCTCGAGCAGGTCCTCTTCGGTGAGCACGTACGGTTTCCCCGGCGCGACGCGGCCCAACAGGTTGTACACCCGCGTCATGTTCATTGCCGCCGGCGAGAGGTCGATGTCGTTGGCCTGGTTGGTCGAGTAGATGTGCGACCGGAACTGCAACTCGTTAGGCGCGCCGCTGTATCGGACGTCCATCAGCGCGCGCTCGAGCAGGTCGTCGAACGTCAGATTGACGAACAACCGGAGCGGCGTAATCTCGGCGAGCTTGCGGAGGGGTTCCGGCGTCGGGAAATCGGTATCCGCCAACACGCGCCCGATTTCCTTGGTGATCGTCTTGCGCTGCCGCTCCGGATCAGGCGACATCCGGATGAACGACGACGCCACGTCGTTGAGGCTGGTCGCATCCACACCGGCCGGCGCCCCGCCCGGCCACGGCAATCGCGCGTGCAACGTGCGTGCGACAAAGTGTGTCAACGATTCGCGCCCGCCATTGACTTCCACCACCACGAGCTCGGGCCCGACGATGGGCACCACCGACTGCTCGCCGATGGCCGACAACAGGTCGTCCCACGCGTCGTCCTCCCACATGTCGGTGGGCGGAAGCGCAAGGATGGACGGAGGCTCCAATCGGTCCGGCTGAGTCACGGGGAGTCTTCGCTGGGTCGGGTGCGGCAATACAGCGCGGGGCTACAAAAGTAGGATGCCCCGCGAGACAGCGCAATTAGGCCGGCCCCCAGCCAGTGCGATTGGCAGGTCGAGTTCGGAATGCCTGGCCGGAACGGGCGGGCTACTTCGCTCATGTTGTAACCGTTATCCCTTGTTTCCGCCTTGATCCTTACAACATGAGCGACGCAGCCGGCCCGCCACGCCCCACGTTAGGCGCGTGCCGGAGGCCGCCGGGGTAGAGATGCTCGAGCCGTACGCTCGCCTCCGCGTACGCGCGGCCGGCGGCCTGGTAGGCCGGCATGTTCGCGATCCGGTCCAGACGCATGTCCAACTCCTGGATCGGCGTGCCCTCCACCGGAGCGACGTTGAAGATCTGATTGTACCGGACGTAACTGAACCGCTTCTCGTCGCCGCTGAGCAGCGACGGATGCGCCCCCGAGAGATCGCCTAACTCCTTGTCCAGCGGCGCGCCGAACAGGCAGTCGCCTAACACGCGACACATCATGTCCTGCTGCGTCGACGCCGCGTCGATCAGGGCCGGCACCGCGAACTTGATCTGATCCATCACCGTGATCGCCTCCGCGATCTTGTTGGGCAAATGGATGCGCTCGCTGCCCGTCCCCACCGACACGACGTGCAAGGCCTCCCGCCCCGACGGCCACGCGAAGCCGTACGGCGGCAGCGTCGCCATGAGCACGGCGATCAACGACGGATTGTTGAACGGCGTCACGCCCCCGTCCACGAACAGGAACTTGCGATGCCCGAAGTCGACGCGCTCCGGCGCGAAGAACGTCGGCGCCGCCGTGCTCGCGCGCAGCAATTTCCAGAGCGGCACGTCCAGGTTGCAATCGGCTCGCGACCGGTCGTTGTAGTGCGCGTCGGGATGGTTGGTCACCGGCCACGGCGAGCCCGTCGTCGCGTTGCGCATGAGCACCAGCAGCTTGGTCGACAGACGATCCGACCCCATGAGCATCGGCGTCTCCTGATCGGCATCCTCGCTGAAGTGCTCGCGGAAGAATCCGGCCACGGCGTCGGCGCGATACTTCCGCTTCCACTGCCGGTACCACGGCTCGCGCTTGAACATGAACGGCCCGAACTCCGTGTACAGCTGCTCGATCTCGGCGATGGGCTTCCGTAAGGCGAGGAAGGCGGCAATGATCGCGCCCGTGCTCGTGCCGGCGATCAGGTCGAACACATCCGCGAGCACCAGATCGGGCGCCTGGCGCTCCGCGCGCAGCAACGCCTCAATGCGCGCCAGGATCTGCAGCGTGAAGATGCCCCGGACGCCGCCGCCGTCCAACGAGAGGATGCGCTTCATGCTCACGCCTCCAGCAGATCCCTCGAGTACAACACCGACCACTCCGCGACTTCATCGCTCGTCATCTGCGCGCACGACTCGCCTAACTCGACCGCCTCGAGCGTCCACGCGCCCGGATCGTCGTTGGGCGCCGCCCTGCTCCCGCGCGCGACGTCCGCATGCGTGTGCGCAGCACCTCGCACTCCGCCCGCCACCCACTCGAGCATCTCCACCATCACCGCCGATCGCTCGGCGATCCGCAAGCACTCGGACTGGAATCGGATGCTGTTGAGACTCGCGACCGCCGCCGGCAACACGGCGGCGAGAAATACCAACGCCGGTGTGTACGAGTGCCCCATTCCACCCATCCGCTACGCAACCCCGAGGACCCGACCCAGAATCAGAGCCACGTCGATCGAGACGATGATGATCACGGCGAGGTTCAAGCGCCACACCCAGCGCTGAATCCACCGGTGCATGTGCAACTGGGTGTGGCTCGTCGCCCGGTGATACGCGATCTGGGCACCCAGCCAGTTCTCGCTCACCGCGCCCAGCGCGCGCTCGACGTCGGACCGCGCCACCAACGAACCGTTCACCGCCGCGTCGGTGCGTGCGACCCATGCGCATGGTGGGACGCGTCGCCTGCGCCATGCCCGTCCCCGGCGGCGCCTCACGAATCACCGCCTGCAACAACCACTCGATGACGCTCTGCCGGAGCGCCGTGGCTGCATACCTCGCCACACGCGGCGCCGCCAACCGCTGCGAGGCCATTGGTGCCAGGTAGTACATTGTTCGCAATCGTTCGGCGAGATACCGATAGTCGACCGCCTTGCTGTTCCAGTGATGGTTGTTACCGTGATGCGTGTTGACGAAGATCGCGACGAGCACCGACAGCTCGAGGATGGCGATGACGAGCAGCGTGCGCGCGCCGGCCGCGTCCGGTGCGCGGTGCCGCTCGAGCACGAGCAGGTAGACCAGCGTCGCGACGGCCAACGCGACGGCGACCGCGGCGAGCGTGTAGTTGACGAGGAACGCGCCGCGATAGAGTCCGGTGTAGTGCGCGCTCAGGTGGGCGGCGCGGGCGCGGTACGCGCCGAACGGCTCGACCACGGCGTCGGCGCCGCTCGCCGTTAGGCGTCGGAAGCGGCGCACGAAAAGGGACCAGAGGCGCGGCCGCACGCGCGCGCGCCGTTCGCCGCCGTCGAAGAACTCGTCCAACAGCTCCGCTTCCGCCGCGGCCAATTGGGCCGCGCCCACATCCGAGCCCTCGCGCGCGTACGGCCCGGCGCGCGCCGTGCGCGGATCGGCGACGATCCGCGTCACCAGCTGCTCGACGTTCTGCTCCCACGGCGTGGCCGGCGCGTCTCCCGTCCGCTCGAGATCGACCGGCCTAGCCACGACCGCCACGCGCGCCTCGCCCTCCGTCGGCGCCGCCGAGACGAAGATGACGGGTATGCCTAACGCGACCGCGGCGGCCATCGTGTCGCGCGTGCCGCCTACGCCGGCGGCGGAATCGAGATCAGCGGCGGCGATGAGCAGGTCGCACTGCCGGAGCAGCACCGACGCCTGCACGCGGAATGCTCGGCTCCGCCGCTCGGTCGCGAGCCGGTCCGGCGCGGCGTGCGGCGTGGGTGCGGGACGCACCGGCCATCGAGCTCGATCGTGTAGGCGCAACGGTCGAGCAGCGTGTTGAACGCGTCCTTGTGCTTCACTTCGCTGTTGTCGCGAAAGGACGCCGCGTCGCACGGCAATACGGCGACCAACTCGAAGTCCGTGTGCGCGCCCGGCCGCGACGCATTCGCCGCGCGCCTCATCCTGCACCGCCAACAGCGACTCGAACGCGAGCTGGTCCGAGCCGTCCGCAAGCCCCGACACGACGCGCAACAGCGGTCGCGCGGCGACTCCCTCGCTGCCATAGTATGAGCAGATGTCTGGCCGCGCCGCCGATCCCAGGCCAGGCGCCAACGCCTCGAGGCGCTTCGCCAGCACGCGATACACATCCTTGAACACGTCGCGGAGCCCGTCGCGATGCGCGTCGGTCAACCGGATCGCACCGGCAACACCCACGCGCAATACGAGCCGCGGCTTCTTGAGGGGATCAGGCATCGCACAACGGTAGCATCCGCTACTACGCCCGGGCAATCTCTTGACTCGACCAGCCGCCGCAGCACTTGCCCCTACCGACGATCGATCCGCCGTTATCCTTGGTTTCCGCCTTCATCCTTACAACATGAGCGTCATGCCGGACCGAGCGCGTTAGGCCGGCATCGACGCTCCTGATGTAAGGATCAAGGCGGAAACAAAGGATAACAGCGGATATTGCGGACAAGGGCTTGTGCGGTAGACTGGTGATCTAGTTGCGGTATTGGAATCTGTATAAAGGCTCCTCTGTCAAAGACTTGACAGAGGAGCCCGGAATCGCGCGCCTCGCACACCGTTAGGCACGCAGCCAACGCCGATCGCGCTCGCCGAACACTTCGGCGCGAGGCGTTACCATATACAATAGTAGGGAACAGATGTTAGGCCCGCGTATACGTGACTAACCGATTTCGCCCAGGGGTCCTCCATGCGCTATCAGCCTGCGTTCTCGATACTTGCGGCGGCCCTGGCCGCCTGCACCGCCACACACGCGCCGAGTACGGAACCGGCACCGCAGACCGGAACGTACAAACCGTCCGCGAGTATTCGCTGGTACCGCGCCAGCGCCGAGCGTCGCGCGATTTATCTGGAGGTGTATCGGGCGGCGGCCGAGCGCCTCGAGGAGCGCGTGAAGAGCCGGGCGCCGCAGAGCTGGGCCGTGATCATGGATGCGGACGAAACCGTCCTCGACAACTCGCCTAACGAAGAGCAAACCGATTCCCTGCACCAGGGATTCAGCGACGCCAGGTTTGTCGCCTGGGTGCGGCGCGATGCCGCGCGCGCGCTGCCCGGCGCCGTCGAATTCACGCGCCGCGTCCACGAGTTGGGCGGCAAGGTGGCCATCGTCTCCAATCGCGCGGACTCGCTATGCGCCGACACCAAGCAGACGCTCGGACAAGCCGGTATCACCGCCGACGAGGTGCTGTGCCAAACCGGCCCGACCGGCGACAAAAACCCGCGGTTTCAAGCGATCGAGAACGGCACCGCGCCCAGCACGCTCCCCACGCTCGATGTCGTCATGTGGTTAGGCGACAACATCCAGGACTTTCCGGCGCCCACCGGCGCGCAGTCCATCCGATCGGCGCCCGACAGCGCGTTCGCGCCGTTCGGCGACATCTATTTCGTGCTGCCTAACCCGATGTACGGATCGTGGGAGCACAACCCGCTCCCGTGACCCGCGCGCGGTCTCACGAACGCGCCGCGGGCACCCCGAACGTCCCGTCGACCACCTGCACGAAGGTGCGCTCCTCGCGCAGAATGCAGCGCTTCTCCCGCGCGAACGCGAAGTTCGCCTGCGCGTCCGGATCGGCCGTGATGCGCTCCTTGTACCGCTCGTAGGAAGCCAGACTGTCGAACGCGATCAGCCCCCAGCCCAATGTCGTTCGTCCCCTCGTAAGGCAGGAAGTATCCGATCAGATGGCCGCCGCAGCGCGGGATCACTGTCCCCCAATTCTCGGCGTACTGCGCGAACGCGTCGCGCTGAAACGGGTCGATCTGATAGCGGATCACGCAAGTGATGGTCATCGTGCGCCCTCCTGGTCGCGGATGGCTTGCATGCCGTGAACCCAACATAGCGCTTGCCGTGCGTTCACACTTCGTTTAAGATGAAACTATGGATGTCACCCGACGCGCCGATCAGCACGCCGCCCGGCGTCGCCGCCGCCATCGGCGAACCCGCCCGCACCCGCATGCTGTACTGCCTCATCGATGGACGCGCCCGTACCAGCACCGAGCTCGCGCTCGTCGCCGACGTGAGCCCCTCCACCGCCAGCGTGCACCTCCACAAGCTCGAGGCCGAGCACCTGGTCAAGGTCCAGGTGCAAGGCAAATACCGGTACTACAGCCTGGACGGACCCGAGGTGGCCGACGCCCTGGAAGCGCTGAGGGTCCTCGCCGGCGCCACGCGCGGCGCCTTCGTGCCCAACACGCCCGACACCTTCGCGCCGCGCGCACCTGCTACGACCACATGGCCGGCGCCGCTCGGCGTCGCCATCAACGACCGCCTGACGGGCTCGGGCTGGATCACGCGATCGCGGCGCAACGGACACCTACGATGTCACGGCCAAAGGCGCCGCCGCGCTGGCAGCGTTAGGCGTGGACGTGGAGGCCGCCCGCGCCCTCCGCCGCCGGTTCGCGTTCGCCTGTCTCGATTGGAGCGAACGCCGCGCGCACGTGGGAGGCGCGATCGGCGCCGCGCTGCTCCGGCTTGCGCTCGCTCGGAAATGGGTCGCCCGCGAACGTGACTCCCGCGCCCTCTCCGTCACCGCACTCGGCCACCGTCATTGCAGAAGGAGCTCGGCGTCCGCCTCTGAAGCGGGTTGGACGACCGGCATTCCGGTCGAGTTGCCGCGACAGCCGACTCACTCACCGTGGCGAGGCCGACGCCGTGTGACGGCCGCGCCTGCATCTTGCACCGCATGTTCCGGCATGCCATATCTAGCCCCCCACCGATGGGTAATGTTCGGTGCGCGCGGAAGACCACGACTGGCGGCGCTGCACATGCGACACGACGTAACCGAACCGTCCGACGCGCCGAGTGGCGACGCTCAGTCCGCCTCGACCACGGGACCGCAGTCAGACCTGATGCCCATTGTTGCGGGCGTCGGAGCCTCGGCCGGAGGTGTCGAAGCACTCAGCGCTTTCTTCGAAGCGCTGCCTCCGAAGGTCGACGTCGCTTTTGTAGTTGTGGTCCATCTGTCGCCCGAGCATCGGAGCCAGTTGCCATCGATCCTGGCGTCCCACACCTCGATGAAGGTCCAGCAGGTGACGGACGAAGTTGCGCTCGAGCAGAACAACGTCTACGTCATCCCGCCGGATCGTCGTCTCGAGATCACCGATACTCATGTAGCCGCATATCCGTTCTCGGAACCGCGCGGCCGGCGCGCTCCGATCGATCTCTTCTTCCGATCACTCGCCGAGCGCCATGGCGACGGATTCGCGGTGGTGCTGTCGGGAGGCGGCAGCGACGGCGCCACGGGCGTGAGGGCAATCAAGGAAGCCGGCGGCCTCGTCCTCGTGCAGGATCCGTCCGAGGCCGCGCATGACTCCATGCCCAAGGCTGCGATTGCGACCGCGCAAGCCGATGTCGTGTTGCCGGTGCGCGAGCTCGCCGTTAGGCTTGGCGAACTGGCCCAGACCAAACGCAAGGTGCATGCGCACCTTTCTTCGTCGTCGCACCCCGCGCGGCTCAACGGCGAATCGGAGGCAACGCTTGGCCGTATCCTGTCTCACCTCCGCGCTCGCACGGGCCACGATTTCAGCAAATACAAACGCGCGACGATTCTTCGCCGCGTCGGCCGTCGCATGCAGGTCCATCGCAAGGAAACGCTGGACGACTACCTCGACTTTCTCAAGCACAACCCGGAGGAAGCGCAGGCGTTGTTCGACGATTTGCTCATCTCGGTCACGACGTTCTTTCGCGACCCCGATGCGTGGGACGCCTTGGCACGAGACGTCATTCCCGATCTCTTCGACCGCCGGGAGCCGGACCAGAAAATCCGCGTATGGTCGCCCGCGTGCGCGACTGGCGAGGAGGCGTACTCGCTCGCGATCCTGCTAACTGAAGAAGCGAGGCGCCGGAACATTGCGCCGGATCTGCAAATCTTCGCGACCGATCTCGACGAGGGAGCGCTCGCGACGGCTCGTGCTGGCCGCTATCCACCGACGATCGTGAACGACGTGTCGGAACAGCGGCTGCAGCGATTCTTTCAGCGCGAGGGCGACTACTACCGTGTGAGCAAGGACGTGCGTGACACGGTGCTGTTTGCTTCGCACAGCCTGCTCAGAGATCCGCCATTCTCACACGTCGATCTGGTGACGTGCCGGAATCTGCTCATCTATATCGATCGCGACCTGCAGATGCAGGTCTTCGTCTTGTTCCGGTACGCGCTCAATCCGGACGGCTACCTCTTTCTCGGCGCGTCCGAGAGCGCCGACGTCGCGTTCTTCCGCACGGTCGACAAAAAGAACCGCATCTTCAAAGCTGCCGATGCGATCGGGAGCGAGGTGCCGCACTTGCCGGAGCTCTTGCTCTCGGTTCCGCCGCGGCGCGCCGCCGCCGCGAACCGTGGGGCTCGGGACAAGCGGCGGCCCATGCGGAAACCACACACCGCCACGCCCTCGAGGAGCTTGCACCGCCGAGCGTGATCGTGGCCGCGGACCGCGGCGCGCGGCATCTGTCCAAATCGGCGGGGCGTTTCCTGCAGACGCCCGGCGGGCCAGCCCACCCGCGACATCACGATGCTCGTTAGGCAGGAGCTGCGATCGGAGCTGCGGTCGGCGCTGTTCCGCGCCTTCGAGCGCGGCAAGGACAGCGTGTCGCCGTTCATCGACGTGGAGATCGACGGGCAGGTGCGGCGCGTGTCGCTCGTGGTGAAGCCGCGGCTTGGCGCGGGGAGCGAGCGCCTGGCGATGGTGATGTTCCTCGAGACCAGCGCCGATGCGTCCGACGCCACGCCTAACGGACCGGTCGTGCGGGATCCGCGGGTCGACGTCGTGCGCCACCTCGAGGAGGAGGTGCTGCGCACGCAGGAAACCCTGCGCACGTCGCGAGAGGAGTCCGATGCCGTCAACGAGGAGCTGCGGGCGGCGAACGAAGAGCTCCAGAGCATCAACGAAGAATACCGGTCGACGGCCGAAGAGCTGGAGACGAGCAAGGAGGAGCTGCAAAGCGCCAACGAAGAGCTCGAAACGGTGAACGCGGAGCTCAAGAGCCGGGTGGATGAAATATCGCAGGCGAACAACGATCTCGAGAATCTCATGGCCGCCACCGAGATCGGCACACTGTTTCTGGACCACGATCTTCGCATCGGCCGCTTCACGCCCTCCCTGGCCACGTTATTCAACGTCACGTCCAGCGACCGTGGCCGCCCGATCACCGACTTCACGCATCGCCTGCTCTACGCGGGCTTCGCCGGCGACGCTCGTGCCGTACTCACGCGCCTGACGCCGGTCGAGCACGAAGTTGAAAGCGTCGACAATCGCTGGTACCTCATGCAACTGCGGCCCTACCGCACCGCAGACGACCGCATCGAAGGCGTCGTGGCGACGTTCGTCGACATCACGATCCGTAAGGCAGCCGAGGAGGCGCTCCGGCGAAGCGAAGAGCGGTATCGCGCGCTCGTGGATGGCGTGGAGGAGTACGCGATTTTCATGCTGGACCCGGGCGGCCGCATCACCACGTGGAACCGCGGCGCCGAGCGCCTGTACGGCCTAACCGAGTCGAAAGCGGTCGGCCGGTCGAGCGCCGAATTGTTCACCGAGGACGACCGCCTAACAGGGGAGCCGACGCGAGAGCTCGCCACCGCGACCGAAGTGGGGAAGGCCAATGGCGATCGGTGGATGCGCCGGGCCAACGGATCCCGCTTCTGGGGCTCGAGCATCCTGGCGGCGTTGCGCCAGACCGACGGCAGCTTGCGCGGCTTCACGAAGATCGTTCGCGACATCTCGGCGCGCCACGCGTCGGAGGAAGCGCGCATTCATTTCCAGACGCTGTTCGAGAGCGCGCCCGGCCTCTATGTCGTGCTCAAGCCCGACGACTTGAAGATCGTCACGGCGAGTGATGCGTACCTCAGGGCCACCAACCTGGCGCGCGACCAGGTGGTTGGTCGCACGCTATTCGACGTCCTCCCGCCTGATCCCGATGATGCCGGCGCAGATGGCGCGCGCAATCTGCGGGCATCGCTCGACCGCGTGAAGAGTACCAAGCTCGCCGACGTGATGGCCGTCCAACGCTATCCCGTACGCAAACCGGCGTCGCAAGGCGGCGGGTTCGAGGAACGCTGGTGGAGCCCGGTGAACTCGCCGGTGCGCGGACTGCATGGAGACCTCGACTACATCATTCATCGCGTCGAGGACGTGACGCCGTTCATTCAGCAAATGCAGCGCGAAGGGCGCGAGCAAGAAGGACACGTCGCGCTGGAAACCCGCGCGCAGCACATGCAAGCCGAAGTGGTGCTGCGCGCGCAAGAGCTGGAACAGGTGAACGAGCAGCTGCGTCACGCCAACGGCCAGCTGCGCGAGCGCGTCGAGGAGCGCGATCGCCTGCTGTCGGCAGCCCAGGTCGCACGCGTGAGCGCTGAAGCCGCCAACCAGGTGAAGAGCGGCTTCATGGCGACATTGAGCCACGAGCTCCGCACACCGCTCAACGCGATCATCGGCTACGCAGAGCTGCTCGATCTTGGCATCGAGGCCCCTGCCACGCCGGCGGCACACGCGCACATTGAGCGCATTCGGCTGAGCGCGCGCCATCTCACGCACCTGATCGAAGACCTGCTCAGCTTCAGCCGCATCGAAGCCGGCCGGGAAACGGCGGACATGCAAAGCGTAGACGTGCGGGGGCTGCTCGACGAGGTGACCGCCGTCGCCGAACCGCTCGCGCAGCGCAAAGGTCTCGCCTTCCGGGTCACGTTAGGCGAGGAGATGCCTAACGAGATCATCACCGACCCGCACAAGCTGCGACAGGTGTTGCTCAACCTGGTCGGCAACGGCGTCAAGTTCACCAAGTTCGGGCACGTCGAGGTGATCGCGCGGCCCAACAATGGTATGGTGGCCTTCGAAGTGGGCGACACCGGCATTGGCGTCGCGCCCGAGAACCTCGGCAGGTTGTTCGAACCGTTCTGGCAGGCCGACAGTTCGCTCACCCGCCAAGCCGGTGGCAGCGGCCTGGGCCTGGCGATCGCCCACCGCTATGTCGGGATGCTCGGCGGTACCATGAGCGTCGAGAGTACCCTCGGGCACGGCACGCGATTCCTCGTGCGCCTTCCGGTGCGCTGAGCGACTCCGTTCGATTCGACGGCGACACGGCTCGCCGTCGCCGCCGAGACCTGCTATTCTCCAGACTGATCACGAGAGTCCACTGACTACGTTCACCACGAGCCAGTCCAATGACACGTCTTCCCGCTTGGTTTCGATCGTTTGCCGCTTCGTGTGCTGCGTTAGGCATGGCCGTCGCCGCGGTCTCCGCGTCCGCGCGGGCGCAGGCCAATACGAACGATCCGCGCGCGCACCTCAAAGCCGGCCTCTATGATGCCGGCGTGGCCGCCAACGGCATGCAACTGGTGTCCCACGTCAACAAGCCGGACGATTTCCATCCCAACGATCCGGGCGGCCTGCGCTACGCGAACTCCGACCTCGCGTTCGGCGGCAAGTATCTGTATCAGGGGAACTTCAGCGGCATCCAAATTTGGGACGTGAGCAACCCCGCGAAGCCGGTGCTCGCCACACACCTCGTCTGCTTCACCGAGCAGGGCGATGTGTCGGTGTACGGCCATCTGCTCTTCGTGTCGGCCGAAGACGGCGGGAGCCGGCTGGACTGCGGGATGCAAGGGATCCAGGACACGGTCAGCAAAGAGCGTATGATCGGCGTTCGCATCTTCGACATCTCGGACATCCAACACCCCAAGCAAGTCGCAGACGTGCAGACGTGTCGCGGCTCGCACACGCACACGCTGGTGCCGGACCCGAACGATCCCGGCGTTGTGTACGTGTACGTGTCCGGACTGGCGTCGGTCAGGTCGAAGAGCGAGCTCGCGGGGTGCGAGGTCGGAGGCCCATCTAATCCAAACAGCGCGCTGTTCCGCATCGAAGTGATTCGAGTGCCGCTGGCGCATCCCGAGCAGGCGAAGATCGTGAGCACGCCGCGCATCTTCGCGGACCTCACCAAGCCGGCGACGCACGGTGCAGCGATCGCGGATACGGCGAACGGCGCGGCCGTCAAGACGGCGCGTGGCTACCTCTCGTTCGTCGGCTTGCCGGCCAAGACAACCGCCGCCGATTCCGATCGCGTGGCGCACCTCATCGCCGAGGTGATGTTCGAGACCGACACCAGCCGGTTCAAGGCGCTGAGTGATTCGCTCAAACAGTTAGGCGTCAACGTTCCCACGGCGCCCGACAGTCTCGCCACGAGCGGCGTGTTGCAATGCCACGACATCACGGCCTTTCCGTCGGAGCACCTGGCCGCCGGCGCGTGCGCGGGCTACGGCCTGTTGCTCGACATCACAGGATCCTGCGCACCCCGTGCGTGTGCAGGCGGTGTCCGACTCGAACTTCTCGTTCTGGCATTCGGCGACGTTCAGCAACGACGGATCCAAGCTGCTCTTCACCGATGAGTGGGGCGGCGGTGTCGCACCCAAGTGTCGCGCCACCGATCCTCTCGATTGGGGCGCCGATGCGTTGTTCACGCTCACGGGCACGACGCTGACGCAGCAGGGCTACTTCAAGATGCCGGCGGCGCAGACGGATCAGGAGAACTGCGTGGCGCACAACGGCAACCTCGTGCCGGTACCGGGCCGCGACATCCTGGTGCAAGGCTGGTATCAGGGCGGACTGTCGGTGTTCGACTTCACCGATCCCGCGCATCCCAAGGAGATCGCGTACTTCGACCGCGGACCGATCGACGCGACCAAGCTTGTGTTAGGCGGGTTCTGGTGCGGGTACTACTACAACGGCTACATCTACGGTTCCGAGATCGCGCGCGGCCTCGATGTCTTCGCGCTGACGCCGACGGCCGACCTCACGCAGAACGAGATCGACGCCGCCAAGCTCGTGCACTACGATGTGCTGAATCCGCAGGACCAACCGAAGATCGTGTGGCCCGCCGCGTTCCCGGTGGCGCGCGCGTACGTCGACCAACTCAAGCGCGACAACGGACTCTCCGCCGACCGCCTCTCCGCCATCGAACGTGAGCTCAAGACCGCCGAGTCGGCGAGCGGCGGCCAGCGGAAATCGACGCTCGAGAAGTTGGCGGGGGAGTTGTCGCACGACGAGCAGGGCTCGAGCGACACCACGCGCGTGCAGTTGCTGGAGGGCGTCGTGAAGGGGTTGGAGACGGCCAAGTCCTGATCCCGTCGTTGCGTTAGGCACCGGCGCCCGAGCCTGGTGGGCTCCTCTGTAGTTGGTCAAAAGGATTATCCTTTTGACCAACTACAGAGGAGCTCACCAGGAGGAGGCCCCCGCGCTCGAGTTGCTCGAGCGCCACGACCTGGAACCCCACCTCGCGGGTCGCGGGCACCCCTGGACACCGGCAAAATTGTCTGTACAACGTCCATATTGCGTTATCCGTACAGTCCGCGGAGGGGCGCGCTCGAGCGAGCCCATCCGGCTGACGCATAACCCACATGGCAGCCATGTCACACTCGATCCGCATTCGCACCGCGCCGCAGGTGGCCGTCGCCGTCTTAGCCCTCGGCTTTTTCACCGCGCGGCTTCCGGCTCAGGCCACGCCGCCGGCGCACGACTACACGCAGGCCGACGCCGACTTCGTTCAGGGCATGATCTACCATCACGCCCAGGCCGTCGTCATGTCCGATTGGGCCGTGACGCACGGCGCGCGCGCCAATGTCGCCACGCTGTGCAAGCGCATCGCGCTCTCGCAGCGCGACGAAATCACGATGATGCAGCACTGGCTCCAAGCGCGTCACCTCGACGCGCCAGATCCCCTCGGCATGCTGCCGGGGCACAAAGCCGCAACGCACGACTCGAGCGACATGGCCGGCATGAACATGCCGGGCATGGATATGAGCTCGCACATGATGCCGGGGATGCTCACGCCTGACGAGATGCGCGCGCTCGATGCCGCGCACGGGCCCGCGTTCGATCACCTCTATCTCACCGGGATGATCAAGCACCACGAGGGCGCGCTCGACATGGTGGCCAAGCTCTTCGACACACCCGGCTCGGGCCAGCAGCCCGAGCTGTTTTCGTTCGCCACCGATGTCGACGCCGGACAGCGCGCCGAGATCGGCCGGATGCAAGCCATCCTGAAAACGCTCACTCCGAGCCCCACCCAATGACACGTCGCCTCGATTCGTTCCGGTCGTCTGCCGTTCTGTGTGCCGCGTTAGTCACCGCGGCCGCCTTCGTCCCTCTTTCCGCGCGGGCTCAGTCCGATACGAACGATCCGCGCGCCAATCTCAAGCCCGGCCTCTATGATGCCGGCACCGCCGCGAAAGGACTGGAGTTGGTGGCGCACGTCAACAAGCCGGACGATTTTCACCCCAACGATCCCGGCGGCCTAACGTACGCCAATTCCGACCTGGCGTTCGGCGGCCACTACGTCTACCAGGGCAACTTCAGCGGCTTCCAGATCTGGGACGTCTCCAATCCGATGAAGCCCGTGCTCGCCGACCACATGATGTGCTTCACCGAGCAGGGCGACGTGTCCGTCTATGGGCACCTGCTCTTCGTGTCCGCCGAGAATACCGGCAGCCGCCTGGACTGCGGCACGCAGGGGATTCAGGACAGCGTGAGCAAGGAGCGGATGATCGGCGTCCGCATCTTCGACATCACGAATCCGAAGGCCCCCAAGCAGGTGGCCGACGTGCAGACGTGCCGCGGCTCGCATACGCACACGCTGGTGCAGGACCCGAACGACAAGAGCGTGATCTACGTGTACGTGTCGGGATTGGCGCGCGTGCGCTCGACGACCGAGATGCCGGGGTGTGAGGGCGGCGACATCACCGATCCCAACACCGCGTTGTTCCGTATCGAGGTGATCCGCGTTCCGTTAGCACACCCCGAGCAGGCGAAGATCGTGAGCTCGCCGCGCATCTTCAACGACCTCACGGCCCCCCCGACGCACGGCGTCGCCGTGGCCGACACGGCGAACGGCGCGGCGGTCAAGGCGGCCAAGCGGTTCCTGGGCCGGTTAGGCATGCCCGCGACGGCGACGGCGGCCGACTCCGACAACGCCGCACGCCTCGTAGCGGAGGTGCTGAACAACCGCAGCGACAGCACGAAGACCAAGCCGGCGATCGGACTCCCTCAAGGCGATGGGACTCAACCTGCGGCTGCCCGGCGGCGGCGCGCGCGGCGGCCCGTCGCAGTGCCACGACATCACCGTGTATCCGTCGGCCGGGTACGCCGCCGGCGCATGCTCCGGCTACGGATTGCTGCTCAACATCAAGGATCCGACGCACCCCGTGCGCTTGCAGGCCGTCGCCGATTCCAACTTCTCCTTCTGGCACTCGGCGACGTTCACCAACGATGCGTCGAAGCTGCTGTTCACCGACGAGTGGGGCGGCGGCACGCAGCCCAAGTGCCGCGCCACCGATCCCATCGATTGGGGCGCCGACGCGATCTTCACGCTGACCGACAACACGCTCACGCATACCGGGTACTACAAGATGCCGGCGGCGCAGACGGAAGAAGAAAACTGCGTGGCGCACAACGGCAACCTGGTGCCCGTGCCCGGCCGCGACATCATGGTGCAGGGGTGGTATCAGGGCGGCGTGTCGGTGTTCGACTTCACCGATCCCGCGCACCCCAAGGAGATCGCGTACTTCGACCGCGGTCCGATCGACTCCACCAAGCTCGTGTTAGGCGGATACTGGTGCCGGCGTACTACTACAACGGCTACATCTACGGCTCCGAGATCGCGCGCGGGTTGGACGTGTTCAAGCTGACGCCGACCGCCGATCTCACGCAGAACGAGATCGACGCCGCGAAGCTGGTCCATTTCGACATCTTGAATCCGCAGGACCAACCGAAGATCGTGTGGCCGGCGGCATTCCCGGTCGCGCTCTCCTACGTCGATCAGCTGAAGCGCGACAACGGACTCCCCGCTGACCGTCTCACGGCGATCGAGAGTGAGCTCGAGTCGGCGAAGTCGGCGAGCGGCGCCAAGCGGACGGCAGCGCTCAAGAAGCTGGCGGGCGAGTTGGCGCATGATGAACAGGGCGCGAGCGATACGAAGCGCGTGCAGTGGCTGGCAGGTGTAGTGAAAGGATTGGAGACCGCCAAGAGCTGATCCGGCGGTCACGTTAGGCAGAACGCTGAAGCGGACGCAACCCGAATGGTTGGGTCCGCTTCAGCGTTCTGCCTCCCAATGTCTAGGAATTGAGCTGGGCGATAAGATGCGCCGGCGAAACGATGGGGATTGGGCTATCCCTGAAGTGCCGCGCGTCACGCGTCACGATCGCCGAGGCGCCGGCGCGCTCGGCCGCGAGCATTTGACAGGCATCCTCGAAGTCATTGAAGGGCAAGGTAATCGCCCGACGGAGATCGTCGGCGTCGAGCGTCGCGACGCTGAATGCTGACAGCGCGTGCGCGACCACTGCGCGTGCCCTCTCAGACCCAAAGGCCTTCCGGCACACGTACCACAACGTGGTCACCGTGTGCGCCGCGATGCATGCCGAGAGGCGTCCGGCATCGATGGCCTCGACGAGCGTGACCGCTTCGGCGTACCATGGAGCGCGGCTCAGAAACAGATCGAAGACCACATTGGCGTCGATGAGCACCGAGACGGGCGCGACGCGCTCCTCGCGAACACGAGGTGGTCGCCGCGAGGCGACCGTCAGTGCTTTCCGTACTTTTGCCACAGATGCTCGCGGTAGAGTTCGCGCGGGTCGGCATCACCGAGATCGCTGTCCGCCAGCAACCCGAGAAAGGCACGGACAGTCGGCGACGTGGTCCGCGCTCGTACCTCTTCGATTTCCCGCCGGTGGCGCTCCTGTGGGTCAAGGGTGTCGACAGGCGCCGCCGCAGGCACAGGAAGCAGGCGCAAGAACTCCTCGACGACCGCTGACAGCGTTGTCCCGCGCGCCGCGCTGTACGACTCGCCGCGCTCGATGGCCTCCGCGGTAAGCGACAGATTGCGCGCGCGGCGCCGCGAGCGTGTCGAGCCTCGCGCCGACTTGCGAGCCTTGCGGCGAGTGTGCTTTCGCGATTGACCCACGAGCGTGCTCCCAGATGGATGCGCATTACCGTCTGCAAAGTATGCGCATCATGCATGCAGGACAAGCGCCCGAGACAGCAGGGCGCGTGCACGCGCCGCCCCTGGTGAACCGCGTCTACTAGCGAGCGCGTCCTTCGCCTAACGCCTGCGGGTCGCGCACACACGCATAATATCCATATCGCGCCCCGTCGTCGCGCGCGAACGCCACCACCCGATACCCCGCCTCGATCGCCCACAGAAACGCGCGACGCGTGCTGGCGCGCCAGCGAGCCGCGTGCTCCACCGACTCCGACTGCACCGCCTCGATCGCCTCCGGCACAGCGATGCGCACCACCGTGGGGCGCATTCCGCCCGGGACCTCGGCAACTGATGGCAGCCCGTCGTCGCCGACCGGGTTGAGAATCGGTCGATCGGAGAGCGCCAGCGACTCGTGCGCCGCATCCTCCGCCACAATGCCATGCGGGCTGTCGATGTCCCAGGCGACAATGAACCGGTCCGTGCCCACGCCCCGGTGCAGCGCGCTGTTCGTGTCGGCGCCGTACATGTCCGGCACGTATTCAACGACACGCGCGCCGAGCCGATTCAGATTGAAGTGCGCATTCCGCGATACGAGCGGGTCGAACGTCCAGTAAATGCGAGACACGCCGACCTGGCGCACGGTGTCGCGCTGGAATTCCTTGAGGCGGCGGCCGATACCATGGTCGCGCAAGTGCTCGCGCACGGCGAGCATGTCGGACCAGTGCACGAGGCGTCCGTTTTCGACGCCGGTTAGGCCGAACACGAAGCCGACCAGGCGCCCGTCCGCGTCGAACGCACCGGCTGCAATGCCGCCGATGCGCTGGACCACCTTCAGAATCCCCACCGACACGCGCTCGGTGAACGACGGGCCCCACACGTCGTGCTGCAGCTCGACGCACCGGACGAAATCGTCGTGCGTGCGCAGCGCGCGCACGTCGATCGGCGCGCTGGCACGCACCGTTTCGACGGGCGCGCTACGGCGTGCTTCCACGCTAGTGCGTCGCCGAAGGGATGCCCGCCGCGCTCCCGGCGATCGGCAGATCGATGTACGTGGCCGCGCGCGCGGAGCGGTGAATGCGTTCGGTCGCCGCGATGAAGTCGGAATCCGCCGCGGCGAAGATGTTCGGAACGTACCGCTGCGGGTTGCGGTCGATCAGCGGGAACCAGCTGCTCTGCACTTCGACCATGATCCGGTGGCCTTTCAGGAACCGGTAATCCTGCGTGTGCAGATCGACGACGTACTCGTCGACATGGTTAGGCACGATCGCGTGCGGATGGTCGAAGCCGGTGCGAAAGCGTCCGCGAAAGACGTCGTTCGCCACCATGAGCTGATAGCCGTCGAGCGTCGTGTCGGTCTCACCGTGTTCCGGATAGACATTGATCAGCTTGACCACCCAATCGGCATCCGAGCCCGTGGTCGATGCGAACAGATGTGCGGCAATCGCGCCGGCGATCGTCACGTCCTCCGTGAGCGGCGCGGTCTCCCACGAGATGACGTCCGGCCGTCCCTCGAGAAAACGCTGATCGTCCACCAGCCACCGAGTCCACGTCGAACCCTTGCCGTACGTCGGGAGAATCGGCCGCTTGCGATACGGCACCGGATTCTTCGGATCGGAGACGTACGAGTCGAGCGCCGTCGCTGCATTGTCGGTGGGCGCATTGAGCGACAGTTCGTGATCGGCGCGCGTGTACAGCTTGCGCTGCGCGACACCGGTCTTGGGCGGCCAACTGTCGTACGTCTTCCACACGTTCGCCCCCGCCTCGAACGTCGTGGCTTCCGGAGCCTTGAACGTGCCCTTTCCTTTGAGCCAGTAGGCGAACCACGGCGCCTCGATGTTCTTCCTGAAGTCCTCGGACGCCGGGCTGCCAAAGTCGATTTCGCCTAACTTCTCACCGCTCGGCGAATTCCAGCCGCCATGATTCCACGGACCGACGACCAGATAGTTGAGATTCTTGGTGTCGTGCTTCTCGAGCGCCTCGTAGATCGTGATGGGCCCGTAAAAATCTTCCTGGTCCCACCAACCGGCGACATTCAACGTCGGGACGGTCACGCGATCGAGGTACGGCCCGACCGCCTGCTTCTGCCAGAACGCGTCGTAGCTCGGATGCTCGGCGAAGTTGTCCCACGTCGGAATCTTGTCGTGCAGATACTGCTGGTTCACGTGCGCGAGCGAGCCGAGCTTGAGATACCAGTCGTACGTGTCCGAGTCGTTGAACGCGAACGCCTGGATCTGCTTCGTCGTCTCCATCATCGTCGCGTACTCGAAGCCGTAGCTCAGCCGGAACGCGCCGTTGTGATGGAAATCGTCGCCGATGAACATGTCGGCCGGCGACGCCCGAGGCGACACGGCCTTGAGCGCCGGATGCGGATCGAGCATCGCCATCACCGTGAGCCATCCCGGATACGAAGTGCCCAACATGCCGACGCGGCCGTTGTTGTGCGGCACGTGCTTGAGCAGCCAGTCGATCGTGTCGTACGTGTCGGTGCTCTCGTCGACCGCCTTCGGATCCTTCTTGTTGCGCACCGGACGCAGCATCACGAACTGCCCTTCCGATTCGAATCGCCCGCGAATGTCCTGGAACACGAAGATGTAGCCATCCTGCACCAGGTACTTGAGCGACGGACTGGAGAGCGCCTCGCCCATGCCGTCGATGCCATATGGCGTGCGCGACATCAGGATCGGCAAATCGACCATCGCGTTGCGCGGCGTGAAAATGAGCGTGTGCAGCTTCACACCGTCGCGGGTCGGCACCATCACTTCCGTTTTGTCGAAGGACGGTTCAGGCGCCGCCTGCGCGCCCGCGCGCGAGGCGACAACAAGGCACAGCAGCGCGCCGACGGCGCGGCTGCCGGTTAGGCTCCCAAGCGTCATCATTGGCCGCTCCCTGCGTTGTCTCGAGGAAACGAGGCGCCGAAGATCTGCACGGCGCGAACGTGTCCGTCGCCGTCGGGCACGAACGTCAACACGGTTTCACCTTCGAGGGAATCGCGCGCGACGCTGCGGAAGCGATCGAACGTCGCGTGCGTCAGCTCGCCGATGTCGAAGTTGCCGTACTTCGCCCGCAGCGCACCGTTAGACATTGTCACGGTCACGGTGCCGTACGTGGAATCCGTGTAGCTGCCGGCGTAGCGATCGAGCGGCAGCGTTGCCGGCACCGACTGGGCCGGCGACGTCGCCGTCTGCCTCCGGGACAACCGGGACTGGCGCTCAGCCGCGAACAGGGCCTTGAGGTCCGCGCTCCAGTCCCGGGGCGGTTGCTTGGCCGAACGCGCGTACATGTCGAATACTTCGTACATGAGCGCGTGACGGAGCTCGGCGTGATCGAGATTCTCGAGCACGTAGACGCCGAGTTTCTTGCCGGGCTCGAGGCCGATGAGCGCGCACATGCCGTCGATGCTGCCGGTGTGCATCCAGACGGTTTCGCCGTCGTAGTCCTGCACGAACCAGCCCAGTGCGTAGCTGAAGAAATGCGGACGGGCGAGCTCCAGCGCCGGATACTCTTCCATTGGCGCGCGAATTTGCGGCGTGAGCAGCTCGGCGAACGTGGACGGCTTGATGAGTTGCTGCGTGCCGACGCGGCCGCTGTCCAAGACGAACCGCATCCACTTCGACATGTCGAAGACACTCGACCACACCGAGCCCGCCGGCGCGATCGCATCCGTGCTTCGAACCGGACCCGGCGAACGGTGTCGTTCACGAGCGCATGCGGCACGGCTACGTTAGGCTGCCCGGCGAGCTCCGACACCAGCGGAAGCGATTCGTGCATGCCGATCGGTTGCCAGAGCCGGGTCTCGACGAACCGCTGCCACGGCATCCCCGATACCTTCTCGACAATGAGACCGCCAATCGCGTAGACCACGTTCTGGTAGTCCCAGTTCGACCGGAAGGATGATTCCGGCTTCACGTATCGCAGACGGTGAATCATCTCCTCCATGCTGAGACCGTTCTGCGGAATGATCCAGAGCAGATCGGTATCGGGCAGTCCAGTGCGATGCGTGAGCAGGTCGCGCACGGTGAGCTCGTGCGTCGCGTACGAGTCGTACAGTTGGAGCTCGGGCAGAATGTCGATGACACGCTCGTCCCAGCGCAGTTTGCCCTCGTCCACCAGCATGGCCAACGCGGCGGACGTCATCGCCTTCGTGGTGGACCCGATGGCGAATCGCGTGTGCTCGTCCACCGCGCCCGGCTTGCCTAACTCGATCACGCCGTAGCCTTTCGCGAACACGAGCGAGTCGTCTTTCACGATCGCGATCGCCATGCCCGGCACCTGCCAATCGTGCGCCGCCTTGGCCACGTACTTGTCGAACGCGGCCCAATCCGGTTTTTGCTGCGCACCGGCGATGCCCGGCGACGCCGCGCACACCAGCGCGCCGAGCAGACGACCACACCAGAGCATCCGCCTCATTGGTTGCCACCCGCCCGGCTGCTCACGGCGCCCGTGACCGTGCGATTGATCGGCGGGGGCCGCGGCACGCTCTCGACCGGGTGCTCCTGCAGAAGCTTCAATGCTTCAGCGACCGCCCGCTCGAGCTGCGGGTCATGCCCTTTGATCACGTCGGCGGGAGTGTTCTCCACCTCGATGTCGGGCGAGATGCCTTCGTCCTCGATCGCCCACTTTCCCTTCAAGTTATAGAACGCCAGATCGGGCGCCGTGATCCCGCCGCCATCGATCACCGCCGGCACACCGAGGGTGCCAACCAGCCCGCCCCACGTTCGCGTCCCGACGAGCGGGCCGATCTTGGCGGCGCGGAAGTAATACGGCAAGGCATCGCCGCCCGAGCCCGCCGACTCGTTGATGACCAGCACTTTGGGCCCGTGCATGCCCATCATCGGCACCGTGATGGTCGCGCCCGCACGCGCGCGCGAAATAGCCGATGAACAGCCGCGATCCAGCTGGTCGACGATGTAGTCGGCAACCGAGCCGCCCTGGTTGTATCGCTCGTCGATGATCGACACCCTCCTTCTCCTGTTGCGGATAGAAATACCGGTTGAACGCCGTATATCCTGCCCCGGCCGTGTTGGGCAGCCACACGTATGCCAGTTTGCCCGCCCGACAGCTTGTCGACCAATTTTCGGTTGCCATCGATCCACGCCTGCGTTCTCAGCTGCCTCGTCGTCACCGACGGCACCACCGTCAGCAGCCACGAGCCAGCGAGCGTCGGCGCATATTCACGCGGATCGTCGTGTGCTTCTCCGCGGTCCCCTCGAAGAGGCTGTACAGATTCGTCGGCGCCGCCAGCGCGCCGGCCGTTCACCTCCAGGATGTAGTCCCCTTCGGCCACCCGGAGACCGGGCACGCCGAGCGGCGCGTGCAGTTGCGGGTTCCAGCTGCCGGCCGTGTAGATGTGCGCAATGCGGTAGTGTCCGTTCTCCACCGTGTAGTCGGCACCCAGGAGTCCGACCGTGACGTGCGCCGTGTCTGGCACATCACCCTCGCCCTCGAGGTACGAGTGCCCGACCGTTAGCTCGCCTCCCACTTGGGCGATCAGATATCCCAGATCGGCGCGGTGCTGGACGTATGGCACCAATCGGCCTTGTACTTGTCGTAGATCGCCTGCCAGTTGTTGCCGTGCATCTTGGGATCGTAGAAAAACTGGCGCTCCGTCCGCCACGTCTCGCGAAAGATCTCGGCCCATTCGGCCTTGGGATCGATCACGGTCTCCATCTGATCGACCTCGAGGTTGCCCTCGCCGACCTTCGCCGGATGATCGGTCGGGACAATGCCCCAGTGATCCCGGCCGGCATGGTAGAGAATCTTCTTCCCATCCGCAGAAACCGAATACGACTGCACGCCATCGAGGAAGGGCATTGGTTTTTGCGCCGCGAGCACATACTCCCAGAGCTGCTGCGGCGGGCGGCCGATCGATGGCTGCGGACGACGCTCCAAATAGAAGAAGGTCCCTGCGCTGCCGGCGACCAGTGAGGTGTATTCGGCCGCGGGCACGCCGAGCGGAATGGTGCGCCGCTCGATACCGGCGAGGTCGACCACGACGTGCGGTGCGGCGGGCGCTGCCGCCGGCCGTGCCGCAGCCGCAGCGGCCGCGTGCACTGCGTTAGGCGGCGCCGGATGGCCCGTCGCCGGGGCGGCCGGCACCTCGCCGACGTTGCGCGGCGGCTCGTCGCTCGCCGGCGCAATGAGCGGCGACGGATCGCCGGCGCCGAGCACCACCAGATAGATGCTGCGGTGCACCGAATGATCGAACTCGCTCATGTCGAGCCAGCCGACCCGCAGTGCCAGTTCCGTGCTCGCCATGAAGTACAGATACTTCCCTCCCGCGTCGAACGCCGGACTCACCGCGTCGGCAAGGCCGTCGGTGATCTGATAAGCTTTCCCGGCGTCTAACGAATACAGGAAGATCGCCCGCATGTGGCTGGGCAGTGATTTCGAGTAGGCGACCCACCGCGAGTCCGGCGACCACGCGGCATCGAATGCGCGGCCCGGATCGTCGTACGTATCCGAGTCGATCGCCGTGAAGCGGCCGCTGGCGACGTCGACGGTCCAGAGTTTGGCGTGCGTGTCCCGAAGCGTGAGGTGCTTCGCATCGGGCGACCAGTTAGGCGCGGAGAAATAGGCCAGCGTCGGGAACGGAATGGCGCGCGGCGCCGACTCGCCCGTCTGGTCTCCAATCATCAACTGGTACTCGCCGGTCGAATCCGAGAACCACGCGAGATGCGTCCCATCGGGCGACCACACGGGGTCGCGGTCATGCACGCCCGAGCTCTGCGTCAGGTTGCGGTAGCTGCCGTCCTGCGCGACGGTATAGATGTCGCCGCGCGCTTCGAACGCTGCCCGCACGCCCGTCGGCGAGAGTGACGCGTTGCTGATATACGACGCGACGCTCTTCATCTGTGGCTTCGCCCATGGGAAGTCACCCGACACCGTGATGTTCAATTGCTGTGAGCTGGCCGCTCGCTGACGTCCACCAAGTGGATGTAGCCCGCCTGTTCGTACGCGATCGCGTCCGGGCCCGCCGACGCGCTCATGATGTCGTAGTCGCGGTTGTGCGTCAGCTCCGTCGCTTGTGGCGACCCTTGCTCGTTCGCGTACAAGTTGACCACGCCGTCGCGATCCGAGAGGAAGTACACCGTGTGCCCGACCCACATCGGATCGGTGTCGTTGCTGTTCGCCCACGGCAGCGTCGTCTCGCTGAAGTCGGCGAGATTCATGATGTGAATCGGCTCGGTGCGTCCGCCGCGATAGCGCCGCCACTGGCTCATCTGTGGCTCCGCCCACCACTGCGCGAAGAACGCGACGCCGAGCGGTTGATAGGCGACGTGGCTGCCGTCGGTGGACAACGAGCCGGTGAATGCGCGAGGCATCGCCAACGGCTCCGGCATGCCGCCGTCAACCGAGATAGTCCACAGGCGCAAATAGGAATTGACGCCCGGCGTCGGACTGGCGCCGCGGGTCGACGCGAAGATCACGCGCTTCCCATCCGGGGTCCATCCCCGCACGAAGTCGCCGCCGGGATGATACGTTAGGCGACGAGCCTCGCCGCCGGCAACGGGCATGACATAGACGTCGGCGTTGCCGGCGATGGTCGCCGTGTACGCGAGCATCGAGCCATCCGGTGAGAACTGCGGATCGGTTTCCGCTGACGGCGTGCTGGTGAGGCGGCGCGCGCTCCCTCCCGCGCGCGGCACCACCCATAAATCGCCGCCGTACTCGAACGCGACCATGTCGCGACTCACCGTCGGCCGCCGGAGAAACCGCGTGCCCTGCGCCGGCGCGGACGCCGCGCCGAACACGAGCACGGTTAGTAGGGCCAATGATCTCCGCCCGGGCGCAATCAGGCGCGCGACCCCGGGCGGCATTGAACGACACGGCATGTCCGATCTCCTATTGGTGCGGCGTGCGCGCGAATGCGGGCGTCACGTCCAGATTGGGATTGTTAATGCGCTCCACGTTAGGCAGCGGGAAACACGACTGGTCGCCGTAGTTGCCGCCCGACACGTACGGCGCGCCGGTGGCGGGGCTCAACGGAAGATTGAGGCGCCGGATGTCGCCCAGGCGGTGTCCTTCGAGGAAAAACTCGCGGCGGCGTTGTTCGACGATATCGGCCATCACCGCCGGAGCCGTGAGTCCGCCACTGTAGTCCGGCTGATTCGCCGCCTCACGCAACTGGTTGAGAATCGTTACCGCGTCGGACAAATCGCTGCTGTTGACATCGTTCTCGGCAATGATCAGCTGCGCTTCCGAAAACTTGGCCACCGCTTGCGGCGCGGTCGCGGTCGCGTCCTTGTTCGCGAACCAGATGACAGTGTGGCCCGCCGAGCCCAACTCGCCGGTCGACGTCACCGCGATCCGCATGTCAGTCGGCGACGCGGCGAATCGGTTCTGGATCGATGTGTCGACGGACGCGAACGGCGATTGAATCGTCTGGATGAACACCAGATTCTGCCGTCGGGTCGCCGTTGCGTCGTGGTCGATGTCGACCTCGAAGCCCGGTGGAATCTGTCCCGCATCAGTCGCCGCGTCCGCCGAATTGCCGAGGTCGAGCTCGGTCCGCGCGCGACCGAGGAGCGCGAGGTTGAGCGTCACCATATCGTTGGCTCGCGTCGCGGCATCCACGGCCGTGTCGAATCGGACCATCGCGTCGGCGAAAATCTGCGCCGGTGTCTCCTCTGGACCGAGATTGATCGCCGCCGAGCACATGCCCTCGCCTAACAGCGTGAGGCTGTAGCCGCCGTACGCCGACGCCACCGCAATGAGATGCGAGCGATTCGGAACCTGCGCGTCGGTCCATCCCTCGAGGTGCTGAACGGCCACGTCGTTCGACGCACGCGCGATCGACAGCGGCGTGTAGACGCCGGCCTGTTGTTGGGCGTCGCACGTGCTCGTTCCATACGGGGAATCGGGTGTAATCGTCCGGCGATCGAGATCGAAATTCGCCGTCTGCGAGATCGCGTCGGCCAGCTCGTCCATGAACGTGCCGCTCGCCGCGATGTATTCGTTGAACGCGCACTCGAAATCGCCGCGCGAGCTGTTCACGATGAGGTCCGCGTTCTGCGGCGCGAACACCTCCGGGCCGAGTTGGCCGGGGTTCGATTGCTCGAGCGTCGTGATGTCGTTGCAGGCCGCGGCGGCCGACACCATTGCCAACGCCGCGAGAGCCGTGCGCGTCGAACGCATCCACCGTCCGCGCACGGCGACGCGCCTAACTGAGGCCGCTCTGCTGATGTGTGAGTTTCGCATGGCTCAGAAGGTCAGGTTGAGGGTGGCGACGAAGCGGCTGAGCGGAGGCACCACGCCCTGATTGCCGGTCACGAGTCCGGTGGCAAACATGTTCACCTCCGGGTCCGTCCCTTTGAACTTGGTCCAGAGCGCGAGCTCGCGCGCCGCCACCGTGAACGACGCGTGGTCGATGCCCGGGAGGAGATGGTCAGGAAGCGAATAGGTCGCCGACACCTCGCGCAACTTCACGAACGACGCATCCTGGAAGAATTGATCCTGCGTCTGGCCCACGAAACCGGAGAAGCTCGCCTCGGCGACGTACAGCGGAGAGTACTTCTGCGGATGGTAGTTCACGTCGCACACGCCAATGCCAAGGAGGCCGTCACAGCGGAGCTCATCGACGTTGTTGGCCAGCACATTGCCGCGCTTCCAATCGACCAGCGCGTAGAGGCGAAGCTTGCGGAACAACGTGAACGTGTTGCCGACGGATCCGGTGCTGGTTGGTACCGACGAACCGATGTACACGAACGGAGCGTTCGCGCAGGCGACAGGGCCGCTTCCCGCACCACCGGCACACATGATGTTCGAGACTGCACCGCTCGTCGGATCGACGGTCGCGGACACGACCTTCCGCGAGAAGTACGATTCGATCGGGAATCCGACCACATTCGCCTGCCCGGCGGTGGTGATGAGCGAGGGCACGCCGCCAAGGCTGATGATCGTGTTGTGGGCGGTCGCAAAGTTGCCGGTGATCTCCCAGCCGAAGTTAGGCATCCGGAGCAGTTGCAGCGTCGCCTGGAGCTCGATGCCGTGGTTGTTCACCTGCCCGAGGTTCTGAAACTGCGTGCCCGTGAAGCCGAGCGACGGCGCCACCGGCTGCGCCACGATCTCGTTCGTCGTGTGCTTGTTGAAATACGTGAAATCGATGTGCAGCCGGTTCCAGAGATCCGACTCCAATCCCGCCTCGACTTCCTTTCCGCGCTCGGGCTTCAAGTCGGCATTGCCGAACCCGCCCGACGTGAACGCGTTGGTGCCGCCCGGCCCCTGCACCGGCAGATAGGACCGGAGCGCCGAAAACGCGAGCGGTGCACGCCCCGACTCGCCATATGCGGCCCGGAGCTTGAGCGCGTCGACGAATGCGACCTTCCAGAACGGCTCTTCACTCAAGATCCACGAGGCGCTCACCTTGGGATACGTGATCCATTTGAACTGCGTGCCGAACGCGCTGTTGTTGTCGACGCGCAGGGCGCCAGTCACGAACAACCGGTCGTTGAGGCCGATCTCCTCCTGGCCGTAGCCGCCGATCGTCGTGTTGATGGTGTCGCCCTGGGTCGACGGCAGCGCGGTCGCGGTGCCCGAGACCGTGGTGATGCCGGGGCCCGGAAATCCGATGCCGCCAAGGAAGCTCTCGTGGAGCGCGGTCCGATACCACTGTCCGCCTAACGACGTGGCGGAGGAAATGGACGACGTGAGATTGAACTTCGCCGTGCCGTTGTAGTCCGCGGTGGTCAGCGACGTCGACGTCAACGTCTGGCCGATGCGGCCCGCGGCGTTGCCCAGCGTGAAGGGCGCGAGCGCCGGGGGCGCGAAGAGCTCGAGTCCTCTTCCGTCCTCGTCGGTGTAGTCCAGCCCGACGATCAGCCGCTGTGTGAACCAGCCGATGGGGCTGTGATTGAATGTCGCGCTGCCGGTGAACCGGTGAATGTCGTCGCTGTTGTCGAACAGCGCCTGCGGAACGTTAGGCGGCACGTTCGGATAGAATCCGTCGGCGCCCGGCGCCGTGAAGACGTTATTCTGCCCCAACTCCGCACCGAGCATGGCCGACAGGCCCACGTCGGCGCCGGTGTGGTAGTTCCCCTGCACGTAGTTGAGGCTCGTGCCGATCGAATACTTGGGATCCGGTGTCAGATTCAGATTCGCGTGCGCGGAGTATTGGGTGATGAAGTTGTTCGGCTCGATCCCGTGCTTGTCCTGATAGTTGGACGAGACGAAGTAATTGCCGATCGCAAACCCGCCCGACACCGACGCATTGTAGTCGTACGTCTTTCCGGTGGTGAAGATCGGCGCCCCCGCCGCCTCGCGCGCCTTGACGCCATTGAACGCCGTGAGGGCGCCCGTGCTGTCCGGCGCAAAGTTGGTCGCGATGCGCCCTTCCGGATCGCGGAAGTAGACGCCGCCCTGCTGAATCTGGAAGTTGAAGACCGGCTTCCCGCTCGTGCCCTTCTTGGTGATGATCTGGATCACGCCGTTCGCCGCCTCGGTGCCGTAGATCGTTGCCGCCGCGGGTCCTTTGATGATCTCGATGCTCTCGATCTCGTCGGGACTGATGTCGTTGAGTCGTCCAACGACGCCGGCGTTCTGCGATCCGAAGCCGCCGTTGCCGAACGTCGTCGGGCCGCCGCCGGTGCGATTGCTGACGCGGACGCCGTCGATGTAGATGAGCGGCGCGTTGTCGAGACTCAGGCTCGAGATGCCGCGGATCTCGATGTTCGGTCCCGCGCCTAACCGTCCGGTGGTCGGCACGATGCTCACGCCGGCCACGCGCGAATTGAGCAGCGAGGACAGGTCCGGCGCCTGCGACTTGGCCAGCACGGTGGGCGCGTCCACTTCGCCCACGGCGTTGCCTAACTCGCGGCGCTCCTGGCCGCCGGCCGTGCCGGTGACGATGACTTCGCTCAGCGACGTGGGCGAGGGGGTGAGCGCGAAATCCACGGTCAGCTCGCCGTCCGTGCCGACCGTGACGGTGCGGCGCCGCGGCGCGTAGCCCAGGCGGCGGGCCACGAGCGTTTGTGGGCCGGCGGCGACGCCGACGATGGAATAGCGGCCGGTGCTGTCGGTCACGGCGCCGAGCGACGTGCCTTCCACCTGGACCGACGCGCCGACGACGGGCGCGGAGGATGCCGAGTCGGCGACCTGCCCGTGGATGGTGACGGCTCGCCGGCCATCGACGCGGTGGGCCGGCGCATGGCCGTGCGCCGGCGCCGCGGATGCGGGCGGCGCGACACAGGCCAGTGCAACGCCGAGTGCCGCACAGACAATGCGTCGCGGTCGTCGAGGAGGATGCTGACGGAAGACGGTTCGCATACCGGGCTCCTGTTGGTGAAGTGCCGTGTGGCCCGACTGCCCGCGGATGGTCGCGCGCGGCACCGTTAGGCGCGGCGCCACGAGGACCGGACCAGGGAACGGATCGGGACGGCGACTGCGCGCCGACCAACATAGAGTGCAACTTGGAATACCACAATGGTGGACCGTTTCGGCGCGCCACCGGCCCGCTCGCTGTTTGCTTGCGCCGACCCATCGCACCCGCATATGGTTCCGAGATGGTATCGCGAACCGCTGCCCCGCCCGCTCCGCAAACACCCGCGCGCCCACACCACACCGCCGGCCATGCTGACGAGCGCAGCGATCACGTCTCTCGCGCGTACCGCGACCTCCGCCGCGTCATTGTGTGGGGACAGTTGCCGCCCGGATCACGCATCTCCGAACGGGTGATCGCCACCAGGCTCGGCCTGAGCCGAACCCCCGTCCGAAGCGCGCTCCACCGGCTCGAGCAAGAGGGATTCGTCAGCTCGGCCGGCGGCGCCGGCGAACGCCGTCTCATCGTCGCACCGCTCACGATGGACGACGGCCAGGAGCTCTTTCACATCGTTGGGCATCTCGAGGGGCTGGCCGCTCGCGTCGCCGCCGGGCTGCCGCCCACGCGCCGCAAAGCCCTCGCCGCGCGCATGCGCGCGCTCAACGGCGAGCTCGCCACCGAATCACGCCGGCACGGCTCGGCCTCGCGCTTCTTCGACCTCGATCTCCGGTTTCACCAGACCTTCGTCGAGTCGGTGGTCGGACCGCGCCTGCTCACCCTGCACCACGCCATCAAGCCGCAGTGCGAACGCTACGCGCGCCTCTATGCCAGCGTGCTGCTGGACGAGCTGCCGACGTCGATCAAGGAACACGAGATCATTGCCAGCAGCATTGCGCGCGGCGACGCCGATGCGGCGCAAGTCGCCGCGGAGACCAACTGGGCTAACGCCGCCACGAGACTCGCACACATCATTTGGCAGCACGGGGAGCGCGGCAGTTGGGTCGGAGCGACGGACGACGACTCCGCGCCGGCGCCCCCGCCGCGCATTGCACCGCGGCGCGCCCACGCGTGATCGTCTGCGGACCAGCGCGATGACCGGTGGGTGATTGACCGCCTGTGGCCCCACCGATGCAGACGCGAGTCTCGGCGAGCGTGAACCCCGTCGTCCGAGCAGTCGGGTGGCCGACCAGAGGGGCCGGCTACGACGCTCATGTTGAAAGATCACAGCGGAAACCAAGGATAACGGCGGATAGGGCAACAACAGAAATCCTTTGTTCAAACAAGAAAACGGTCCTATCCTGCGTGAGTGGCGCCTTTTCTCCTAACGGAACGATCCGCTCTGATCTCTTGTTTCCGCTCTGATCCTTTCAACATGAGCAGCGTAGCCAGCTCGGCAGGCCCGACGCGAACGGACATGGCAAAGCTGTTGGGGAAAACGAGGAGGTGTCCGGCGTTGTCCGCGTCCACACTCGTGGCGCGCCAAGCAGCGAGGGAGCGAACGCTGCGGCCTGGTTCCGTCAGACTGACCCTTTTCTCGAAGCCGGCGCGGCTTGCGGTCGCGCGGTATACCACTATCGTATACCGACGCAGTTCACTTCCCCGCCGCAGGAGAGTCGTGGCCTATGACCCGAAACTGCGCTGTCCCCGCGCGCCGCCTCGCGCTCCTCACCGTCGCCTGCGTATTCGCCGCTCCCTCGCTCCGTGCGCAACAGCCGCGTCCGCCGGCGCACGCGCCCTCACCACCTCGCGACTCGTCCCCCGGAGCCGCGCTCGACGACACCGCGACACTCGGCGCCTTTCTCGATGGAGGCTTCCAACAATTCATCGAAGAGTTGCACGTCCGCAGTGCCGTCGTCGCCGTCGTCAAAGACGGACGCGTGCTCTATGCGCGCGGCTACGGATACGATGACGTCGCCAAACGAAAGCCCATCGATCCGGCGACGAGTCTGTTCCGCATCGGATCGACGTCCAAGCTGTTCACGTGGACTGCCGTCATGCAGCTCGTTCAGCAGGGCAAGCTCGATCTCGACGCCGACGTCAACACCTATCTCACGGATTTCAAGATTCCGCCAGCGTTCGGGAAACCGATCACGCTGAGAAATCTGATGACGCACTCGCCGGGCTTCGAGGACGGCGCGCTCGGGTACCTCATCACCAACGATTCGACTCGCGTCAAATCGATCGATGAAACACTCAAGCAGCACAGACCGGCGTCCGTACGCGCGCCGGGCGTGCTGTCCTCGTACTCCAACTACGGAGCAGCGCTTGCCGGGCTCATCGTCCAGAACGTGAGCGGCGTGCCGTTCAACGAGTACATCCGCCGCAACATCTTCGATCCCCTCGGCATGCACCACGCAACGTTCCAGGAGCCCGTGCCGGCCGACCTCCAACCGGATCTCGTGACCGGGTCTGCCTACGAGAACGGTGTGTACAAAGCCAAGCCATTCGAATACGTGGGCGGATTCCGGCCGGCCGGCTCGGCATCGCTGTCGGCGCTCGACGCGACGCACTTCATGATTGCGCAACTGCAGGACGGCCGGTACGCAAGCAATCGCATCCTCGACTCCGCCACCGCGGAGCGGATGCACACCCGCACCTTTGCCAACGATCCGCGCCTGCCCGGAATGGCCCTCGGGTTCTACGAACAGCGAATGAACGGCGTGCGTGTGATCGGCCACGAGGGTGACACACAATACTTTCACACGGCGTTGTTCATTGTTCCCGACGCGCAGGTCGGCATCTTCCTGTCATACGTGGGAACAGGCGCCGAACCGATGCGCGAGGGAATTCTGCGATCGTTTTTCGATCGCTACTTCCCCGCCCAACCAGTCGCGATCGCCGCAGCGCCGGATTCGTTCGCGAAAACCGCGGCGAAATACGCCGGTGCATACCGCTTCGCCCGTCATAGCTCGACCAAGATCGACAAAGCGCTCCTGGTCGCCGGCCCATCAATCCAGGTGTCCGTGCTTCCAAAGGAAGGTCGGCTGATGGTTACCGGGCTCGGCGAGCATCCCGACCAGTTCGCGCCGATCGGCAACGGTCTGTTTGCGCAAGTCGATGGAGACGCCACGATCGGATTCACGCAGGATTCGTCGGGTGCGGTCACGGCCTTGTCCGTCGACGGCCTCCCCTTCATGGGCACGGAGCGCGTGCCGTGGCACGACTCGCCGTCGCTCTGGCACTTTCTGTTAGGCATCTCGACGCTGGTCTTTCTGGCCGGACTCACGACCATGTTCTATCGACGCCGGCAGATCAAGGAGCTGCCGGCCGACCAGAAACGCATTGTTCGCCTCGCGCTGCTCGCGGGCGTGTGGTACTTCCTCACGCTCATCGTGCTTGGCGCGGTGCTCGCCCGCAACGCGGCCGACTTGGGCGGCGCGATCCCGAAGTCGCTCGACATTGCGCTCGGGATGCCCATTGTGTTCGTCGCGCTCACGCTCGCGCTTCTCGTGGCGGCCGTTCGCGTCTGGCAGCGTGCGCACTGGCGCGTCGGGCGGCGCATCCAGTTCACCGCGTTCGTGCTCGCCGCCGTCTTCGTCTCGCTCTTCTTCGCGAACTGGAACCTGCTCGGCTGGCGGTTCGGGTGACCCGCCTCAGTTAGGCGGCGTGGCGGTCGCGCCTGGCGCGCCACACGAAGAACACGGGTGCGCCGACCACGGTGACGATCAAGCCTAACGCAGCCCGGCGCGGCTGCGTCACCACCGTGTTCACTACCACGGCCAGTGCGGCCGCCACGAAGAGCAGCGGCGTGATCGGATAGCCGGGCACGCGGAACGGCCGCACCGCGTCCGGCTGCCGCCGACGATAGACGAAGATCGCCAGGCCGCCTAACGCATAGAAGATCCAGCCGACGAATACGACGTACGTGAAAAGCTGCTCGAACGTGCCGGTCGCGGCGAGGCAAATCGCCCACAGCGAGCTCACGACCACGGCCAGCGCGGGCGTGCCGAACCGCGGATGCACGTTTGCCAGCTTCCGGAAGAACACGCCGTCGCGAGACATCGAGTAGTAGAGTCGCGGCGCCGTGAGTGTGAGCCCGTTCGCGGCGCTGAACATCGATACGAGGATCACCGCGGCGATGACCTTCCCCGCGATCGGACCGAGCACCGCGCCCACGGCGTCGGCGGCAATCCGCTGGCTCTGCGCCGCGCGCACCGGATCGAGCGCGGCGACGTAGCCGAGGTTGGCCAGCACGTAGATACCGATGATGCACGCCGTCCCGACGATGATCCCGCGCGGAAACGTGCGCTGGGGATCTCGCGTTTCACCCGCCGCGAACGTGGCATACTGCCAGCCTTCGTACGCCCACAGCACACCGATCATCGCGGTTGCAAACATTGAGAAGGACGGATGCGTCGCGGGCGACGCGCTCACCGGCACCACGGCGTGGCCGCGACTGCCGCCGCCGGCGACGAGGAGGAGTACGCTGATCCCCACGAGCGCGGCGGCCTTGAGGCCAGTCGACCAGTTCTGCACGTTCGCGCTCTCACGCGTCCCGCGCACGTTGATCAGCATGACCGCGATGATCATCAGCACGGCAACGACTCTTTCCATCGTGGCCGAGATGGGCACGAGCTGGCCGAGGTAGGCGCTGAACGCCACCGCCAGCGTGGCCACCGAACCGCTGGCGATCACCAGGAGCGCGGTCCACCCGTACAGAAACGCAGGCAACTCTCCGAAGGCGTCGCGGAGGTACACGTACAGCCCGCCGGCGTCGGGATTTGCCGCACCCATTTCGCCGTAGGTGAGCGCGCCAAGCAAGGACAACACGCCGGCCACCAGCCAGACGAGGAGCGCCAGCTTCACGTCGCCACCGGTTTGCCGAAGCGTGCTCGCCGGGACGATGAAGATGCCGGACCCGATCACCGTGCCGACGACGATGAGGACGAGGTCGCGCAATCCGAGTGTCCGCTTCAGTTCCGTCATGGGACCCTCGCCTAACGTGGGCGGCACAGGGCGTGCGGTGGTCGCTCGAACGGACTCGACCGCGGACGCTGGAAGCATTGCCGCGCCGGGGCGCCGAGTCAATCGCTGCCGGGCAGCGTGGGCGCGTAGTGGGCCGCCGGCGACGAGGCGGACGCGCCCGGGTGGGCGCGTCCGCCTCGTCACGACCTCACGGCGCGTTCCTAACGGTGGGCCGCGGCCGACGCAGCGGCGGCGGCAGCGGCCGATTCCTCGCCCGCGGGCTGCCGCGTCGGCACGTTGAGCCGGTTCCAGGTGTTGATGGCCGCGATCGCGATGACCAGCGCACTCAGCCCTTTGTCGTCGTAGTGCTGCGCGGCTTCATCCCAAATGTCGTCGGGCACGGGATCCGGGCGATCGGCGAGCCGCGTCGCGGCTTCGGTCAACGCGAGTGCCGCGCGTTCGGCGTCGGTGAAGAACGGCGTCTCGCGCCAAGCCGACACGGCGAAGATCTTCTCGTCCGGCTCGCCCGCCTCGCGCATCTCGCGCCAGTGCATGTCGACGCAAAAGCTGCATCCATTGATCTGGCTGGCGCGCAAGCTCACCATGATGAGCGTGGTCTCGGGGACGCCCAGTTTCGAGGCAGCAGCCGAGAGCGCCACGAGGCTGCGATAGACCTCGGGATACGCGCGGGCAACGTTGTCGATTCGTGGTTCCATGATTCCCTCCCCATCGGAGTCGTGTGCGACATCGTCACGACTCGTGCCGACGCGCACTCCGGTCAACGTGTGGCCGTCGCGAAAGGTGCCCGACGGCACAGCTCGGTTAGGCACGCGGCGGGGCCGCACACGACACGGGCCCACCGCGCAGGCGGTGGGCCCGTGTCGTGTGTGTCGCGAGCGCGCGTTATCTGCCGCTCGGTCTCCGCGCCATCATGGCCTTGACGTTGTCGTCGAACTTGGACTGCTGATCGGACGTGAGCACCGCGCGAATCTCACCGCGTTCCTTCTGGTTGAGGTCGCGCATTTGCTGCATTCGACGCCGAATCCATGGGCGTCCCATTTTGTCGCGCGTCGCGCATTTTCTGCCGGAAGTCCTGCATTTGCGGCGCGTACTTGTCCTCGATCGCCGTGATCTGAGTCTGCTGCGAGTCGGTGAGCGTGATGCCATTCATGAGCATGGCCATCATCCCGCCATGCCCCTGGCCGCCACCGCCCCCACCTCCACCACCCCCGCCCCCCTGGGCGAACGCACCCGTCGCGATCCCCATCGTGAGGGCCACGCCGATCAGTACCGTGCGCATGCTCTTCATGAAGCCTCCCTTGCGTCGTGTGTGTGATAGTGCGTGACCGTTGTGCCGTCGTGTAGGTGATACTGTTTCGTCCGCCGGTTCGCTGGGTGCACCGTTGGGCTCGCCGATGCAACCGCCGAGCACGCTACGCGTAGATGAGCTCGACGATTTCGCGTGCCGCGCGCTGTCCCGACGCGATCGCGCCGTGCACCGTGCCGGTCGTCGGGGCCGTATGCGCCGCTTCGCCCGCGTACCAGATCGTGTGCCCAACGGGTTGCGCGAGCCGCTCGGACATCCGTGAACCGCCCACGCGCGCGTAGGAGTACGCGCCGCGCGAGAACGGGTCGCCGATCCAGTCGTGGCGATACGTGCGCACGAGGCGAGCGGCGAGACGCGCGGGGCTCATGCTGAAGATCGACGCGAGCGATTCGACCGCGAGCTGCTCGAGCGTGCGGGCCGGATGGCGCGCGATCACTGCCGCCTGCGCGCCGCCGCACCACGCCACGAGTAGGGGCGCGGTCACGGGATAGGCGGTCCACCAGACGCGGAACGCGAGCGGCCGGCGCGACTGGAGGAAGGTCATGCGGTCGAGCGATGGCGCGCGGACGCGCCGCGCGAACGACGGCTCGAGCCAGAACGGCTCGCCGAACCGGAGCGCCAGGCGCTCGACCGGCCCCATGATGCCTAACGCCGCGCTCCGCTCGAGCGACGGCACCCGCGGCTCGAATCGGATCGCGCCCGGCGCCCCCGGCGGCGCCTGCATCACGCCTAACGGGACGGTGACGAGCACGGCCCGCGCCGACGAGCGCCGGCGGCGGCCGCCCGCGCCGGCGCCGTACGCCACCTCGACCCGGCCCGGGCGCCACCGGACCTCCGACACCACCGCGCCCAGCCGCACCCGGCGGCCTAACGAGCGGGCGAGCGCCTGCGCGAGCACGCCGTACCCATCGACCAGGCGCCCGACGCGCGACTCGCGCACGTCGTGGCCCGGCGACCCCGCCGCCGCGAGCCACCGCTCGCTCACTATCGTCGCATTGGCGGCATCGAAGCCTTCCACGAAGCGCGTCGCGAGCGACCGGTCCGCCGCGCGCAGCGATCCGCGGTTCGCGCGCATCGCATCGGCGAACGAGCGGTCCGGCGTGCGATGCGCATCGAGCCGGCCCAGTACCCGGTCCAGTCGCGCGGTATAGTCGCGCGCCACGCGGAGTCCGCGCGTCGTGTGCTCGAATCGCTGTCCCGAAATGTCGACCGCGCGCAGATCGTATCGCTCGGCGAGCGCGCGAATGGGCGCCGCCGTGCCGTGCATGAACTCCGCGCCCACTTCGATCGGCACGCCGGTGCTGAGCGACGCGACGGTGTCGATGCGGCCGCCCACGCGATCGCGCGCCTCGAGCACGAGGACGTCCAATCCGCTCTCGACGAGCGACGCAGCCGCCGCGAGACCCGCCGCGCCGGCGCCAATGACGATGACGTCGGCGTCGCGGTGACGCCCCCAAGGCGCGCTACTCATGCAGAGTCGTTTGGCACGTTCAACAATACCGCCGTGCGCCACCTGAACGGAACGCTGACTAGGGGTTCCCCTAGGCCGCCGCACTAGGAGAATTGGCAGCTTGCCAGACACACTCGGCGCGCCTTCCTTTGCCCAACGCACACGCCCAACCCATCTGGCCGCGCGTCGTCACGTTCGGCTCTCCGAGGAGGTTTCCCGATGCGACTTCGGCATTGCACCGCGCTCGTCGCGTTCGCGTCGCTCGCCGGCTGCTCCGCGACCACGCTGCTCTCCGCCAGTTTCCGCGATGATTCGATCGGCACGCCCCCAAAGCCGCAGCAGACCGTGGGCACGGTCAACTACGACAACGGCGACGGAAGCGTGCTCGTTGTCGCGTCGCCGTCGGGCAACGGCGAGAAGTGGGTGCAGATCAAGCACAACGACCTGAACGGCAACCAGACGGGCATGCAGGGCGTATTCGCCCAACGGGAGGGCAACGGGACGTTCGCGCTCCTGGCCGTGATGTACATCCCATCCGGTGCGGGCGCGGCGACGCTGGCCTTCGAGCCGTTCTCCAGCGGGCCGCACGACTACACCAATTTTCTGCACCTCGACTTCATGCCCGACAACACCGTCCGCATCGACGACGGAGCCATGACGTTCGGCAAATTTCCGAGGGACCAGTTCTTCACCATCTCGGCGGCCCTGACCATCGGCGCGTCGGGCACCACGGCGCAGTTCCAGCTACTCGGCACCGGCGCGTCGGGGGATACGACGTACACCCTGCCTGCCGGCAACGCCAACATTTCGCACGACTTCAACGCCATCCGCTTCTGGATGGGCGCCAACTACACCGGCTTCTTCGACGTCGACGACATCGTCATGACCTGGCACTGACCGCGCGAGGCGTTCAGCGCTGGCTCAGGAACCGCTCCACGACCGGCCACACCATTCCCGGCTGCTCGGCGTACGTGAAGTGCGCAGCGTTAGGCACCTTGACGAGCCGAGCGTTAGGCATGGAGGTCACCCACTCCTCGACGAGGTCCATCGGGATCGTTTCCTGTTGCCCGTGGACCACGAGGAGCGGGACGTCGAGGGTGCGGAGCTGCGGCCGCAGGTCCCAGTCGCCATAGGAGTTCATGATGACGCGGTTGGCCACGCTCATGCCGTAGCGGATCCCCTTGGGGTCCGTCGAGCACAGGTCGGACCTCACGACGCTGAGGCCGCCCGGCGACGCGAGCCGCGGCTTGAGGCCGAGCGCCCAGTAGTCTTTGCACGCGTGGCGCACCGTCGCATCCGACGACGTGTCGGCCGTCATCGCAGAGTCGAGTCGCGACATCGACGCGAGCTGGGTGCTGTCCAACCGTGAGGTGATGTTGTGTCCATAGCGGGTGAAGAAGTCGCCGCGCCGCGGCGGCACTGGCCCGAAGAACACCATCTTCTTCACCGCGTCCGGGTGCGCGATCGCATAGCTCGCCGCGAGCAGCGGGCCATACGAATGCGCGAGCAGCGTCACCTTCGTTAGGCCGAAATGCTGGCGCACCTCGTCCAGGTCCTGAATCTGCCGCGCCGCGACGAGCCGCGACGTGTCGGTGGGCAGCTCGGATTTCCCGCCGCCCCGCTGATCGTAGAAGATGATGACGTGGCGGCGTCCGAGGCCCTGCGCCCAGTCGTTATAAATCGACTCGAGGTCCATGCCCGGACCCCCGTGGATCGCGATGAGGGTGTCAATGCCCTTCCCAGGGTGGCCCGCGATCTTGTAGAAGATGCGCGCCGAATCCGACATGGTAATGTAGCCTTGCTCCTGTTGCTGGGCGGACCGAGCAGAAGACGCAAGAGAACAGCAGGTCGCGATGGCAAGCGAGAGACGAGTCATGAGTCGCAGGAATGTAGACCCTTCACGTAATGCCCCGAGCGTGACAAGCGCAAGCAAGGCGGTAGCGGCCTACGCGGGCGACCTAATCGAATGGTACGCGCGCATCGGCGAACATCGCTGCGCGCGCCACCTTATCGAGCACCAGAAATTCGTTGAGCTGCACGGAGCGAGCTGGCACGCGCCAATCATAACCGCGAGTTCGCCCGCCTGATTAGGCGAGGGGCCCGCCGAGGTTCGCTTGGGGCGCGCGCGATCACTGCGTCAGGCGGTCGGTGGCGCGTTGTGCATGTTCATCGACCACTGTCCGACCCACGAATGGGATTCACAGCATGCTCAGCATCGCGCGCCAAACGCGAATCTCTAGCGAGCAGCGCCTCGCGTCTACGCATGTCGGTTTTGAGTTAGGCGCACTCGTCGCCTCGAGCGCCAAGCGAGCGTCGCTCTTGACGTTGCTTTCTTACCGGCCTAACATTCTCGCGTGGTGCTCGCGGCATCACGGCTAATGCGACGCGCCGTGACCGCGGAGTAATAGTGTCCCTCACTGCGCACTGGACCACGGAGGCATGCAATTCTGCCGCGCCTCACTCGAGCGATCGAGATCGTTGGGCATGATCGGATATCGGCCAGTCAATTCGGCGACGACTGGCTGTTCCTGGAGCATATCGCCGGCACAATGCCGGATCTTCGCGCGCAGGCTCTCGTTGCTAAGTCGATTCGGGACGCAATGCTCAGTGGATACGAGCGGCTGGAGCTGGGTGGCACGATCCCGGCGGCGGTAAGCGGCCATGCACATGACGGCTCTCCCAGTCGCGCGCCTCACGTCGCGGTCGTTCCTGTGGCTCTCATCGGTGGTCCGAACAAGCTTGCACGTATTCGCGGCTTTGCCCTCGTGCCGCCACGAAACAACGGAATTCTCAAGGACGCGACGTTTCGCAGAGCGCCTGATGTCGCTCGCGCGCGTTGACACGGGACAAAGTGGACTGGTCCTAACCGTTAGAGCGAGGGGTGCGGGACGCCCGGCCCATCAGGCGTTTTCACTCGACTTCTCTCTAAGAATGGATTCGGCGTGCCCGCTGATTGTGTTTGAGCGTTATGTCGCACAGGCCCGTACTCTTGCTACGCTGACACCAATCGTCCTTAACCGACACCTCAAAATGAGGGATCGTCAACGTCAATTGGAGATTGAGGTGCAAATCGCCGCGGCTTGTCAGCACATTGGCCTGCCGTCACCAGAACACGTATTCGTCGATGGGCGCTCTGCGATTGAAGGCGCTCCAGAGCGCGGATCTTCGTGACAGCTCTGAACAATGTATGCGTTGGCATACGCCAGCATCGCTCGCAACCAGAAAGCTCACTCATGCAGTGATTCGATTTGCCGAGCCCGTGAACGGGCCGGTCATTCTGGGCGCAGGGCGCTTCGTTGGGCTGGGGCTCTGCCACCCGATCGACTGAATCCGCAGTCCACGGCAACCTGCGACCGACATCTCCAACCTTTCAGCCTAACCTCATACTATCTCCCACCAATGAGTTCCGAGTGGCTGCCAGCTGCGCTCAATCTTGGCAATGGTGAAACACCATTCCCGTGGCAGGAACATCTCTTTGGCGATGTTAGGAGAAATCCCCGACGCGCTTGACATGCCCACAGACTTGGGAAAACAGCAGTGATGGCAATTTGGCTTGTGGCGCGAGCCGAAGGCGCGATTCTGCCGCGCCGCCTCGTCTACATCGTGGATCGCAGAGTCGTCGTGGATCAGGCGACCAATGTCGGCGATGACACTCAGGGACTTGGTGGAACGCCAACCGAGGCTCAAAGTCCAACTTGGCCTGAGGCCTGATCAATCATTGCCCACTTCGACGCTTCGTGGTCAGCACGTCGACAATCGCGATTGGCTCGAGGACCCGGCTTCGGCTGCAATCATTGTCGGCACGGTAGATATGATAGGTTCGCGATTGCTGTTTGAAGGGTACGGGATCAGCAGAAATGCGCCCATACCACGCCGCTCTCCTTGGCGCTGACTGCCTAGTTGTTCTTGACGAAGCGCACTTGGTCCCGCCCTTGAGAGAGCTTGCTCCGTTCGATCGCCGCGGGAGAATCCGTCTACGGTCCGAATGACGAGTCTCTGCGCGGAATCGTGCCGGCAATAAGGTTACTGACCCTGTCCGCTACGGGCCGGACAGTATCCGAACAGTCGCTCGGCCTTACCGGCGAAGACTTCGCCAATCCAGTCGTTAGGAAGCGGCTTGACGCGGCGAAGCACTTTCGCTGTCGCTTCTACAGATCGTGAACGGTGCGGACCCGAAAATGGCTCTGATAGCAGCATTGGCGCAGGAAGCATGGAAGAATACTCAAGGGACCTCCAGCGCGCGTAGTCGTGTTTTCGGATAGCCGCGAGGTCGCCGAGAAAGCACGCTCGGCAGTCCATACGCTGGCTAAAGACGCGAACGTTCCAGTCAGTACCGAACTATTTGTTGGGAGCCGGAGCCGAGCGTGACCTCGCGAAGCAGCGCCTGGTGGAACTTGGCTTTATTCCGGCAACCCGCAGGAAATGCGAGAGGCCAACGTGCTTGTTTGCGACATCAGCAGCTGAGGTTGGCGTCGACCTGAATGCCGATCACATGGTTGGGGATCTCGTTCCGTGGGAGCCGATGATCCAGCGGTTAGGCCGGGTCAACCGTCGTGGAAACGGGAGCGCTACGGTGGTCGTGGTCGTCGGGGAGCCGACGCCGGACAAGCGCACACAGAAGGCCGTGGACAAGCAGAGGAGCGGAGCAGAGCTGACCGACAAAGACAGGAAAACCGCTGAGGCCTTCGAAAGGAGAGTCACACTCTGGAAGCAGTACCAACGTCCATATGATCTATTGCCTCGCGTAGGCGATTTCCTCGACGCGAGCCCGCGAGCGCTAAGAAACGTGCAGGAACGCGCACTAACAGATTCTGACGTGAGGTTGCTCTTAAGGGCCGCGACCACACAGGTACCCTTACATCCACCACTCAATCGCGCACTGATCGAAGGGTGGTCCATGACGTCGCTCAAGGAGCACGCCGGACGCCCACGTATCACGCCGTGGCTTCGTGGGTGGCTCGACAATGATCCGCCGCAGACAGCGGTTGTATGGCGATCGCACCTACCGACTCGACGCGGCGCTGGAGTCCGTGACTCGGAGATTGAAAGGTTTTTCGAAGCCGCGCCGCCTCACGCAAGTGAGATTCTCGAAGCCGAGTCCTTTCGAGTCGCCGACTGGCTTAAAGAGCGTGGTCACAGGTTGCTTCACAACGGGTCTGGCGATCCATCGCTGCCGGCAAGGGATGACCTCGTTGCAGTCGCGCTTTCCCCAGCAGGCGACACACTGCAGCGGTTCTCGCTACAGGCCCTCGCGAACGCCGACGCCGCTGACCTCATGGCCGCGATCGGCAATACAACCGTAATCATCGATTGGCGCCTCGGAGGACTTCGAGACGACGGCCTGCTGGACGCTACAGTGGCCGCCGCACCGCAAGTCGCGGATAATGGGGAGCCGTTTTCCAAGGAAACCGTCGGATTCCGAATTCGCTTGCTCAATGCTGCTAACGCTACGCCTAACAAGGACTCCAACTGGATCGTGCGAGAACAATTCGCGACGCGGGTCGACGCGGAGGGGAAGCCCGAAGAGTTGCTGCTGATCGAGAAGTGGCGTACCGACGCGGCCACGGAGGATGATCGATCGTCGTCGCGCCTTCAGTTCCTGAATGAACATCAGGATCTTGGGCCGAACAAAACGCAAGGCACCTTGGACAACAATTAGGACTGAGGGACGAGTACACCAACATGCTCGCACTTGTCGCGCGCGTGCATGACGAAGGAAAGCGTGCATCAAGCTGGCAGCGCGCATTCAACGCTCCGCTAACGCCACCCAACGGCATTTACGCAAAAACGCCCGGGCCAATCAACTTTCGCCGACTCGGCGGCTACAGACACGAGTTTGGTTCACTGCTCGCCAGCCTTCAGCGAGATACTCTCGTCGTCTTACCACCAATGTTGGAGATCTGGCCTTGCATCTGATCGTGTCACACCACGGATTTGCTCGGCCAACTATTGCGACGACGGGTTGCAACAATGCACCGCCCTCAATGCTAGAGGTGCAGGCGCGCAATGTCACGCTTCGATTTGCCCGCTTACAGCGCCGTTGGGGGGTGTGGGGCCTCGCCTGGTGGGAAGCGCTCGTCCGTGCGTCGGATCAGCAAGCATCGCGAGACAACGTTGCAAAGGAAGCATTCTCAGTGGCGGCGGCGGCTCAATGACTGAGGCGTCGATCCCTGTCGACCTCTTCAATCCAGGTCAAGTTTTCGCCTGCGTCGGAATGCTGGAGGCCGCCGAGGTTCTCGTTGGAAATGCTGAAGGCGTCTTCGATTGGAGTGACGAAGCGGACGTTCGATTTCGACTTCGAGCGCGCGGTAATGAATCCCCGGTCCAAGCAGTGCTTTTCTTCCTATCCCGCGCCGAGGCATTCGGAGAAGCGCCGGAAGGAAGCGCTTGTCTCCGCGCATGGAAGCCGGCGTGGGGAGAACTCCGCTCTCGGTCAGCTGAATACGGATATCCGATCCCCAATCCAGAGACTCCTGCGACCGTTGCATGTTGCCTGTCGAATGGGACAACAACGTTGGGCATCGACTATTGGGGCGATTCAATCGCTCGGACCGGTCGAGACAACGCAAAATTCTGGGCGGGTGCCGGCGGCTATCAGGAGTTGCATTGGCGCGTGACGCCCTTGCTCTCGTTCGAGCAAATGCGATCGCCTCAGCATCGGATCCGTTCTCAGTCGGCAAAGCCATGACCAGCAGCTTTCGATTGGATTGGCGGCGCGATTACATCCCCATCAATGCAGGATTCTCCCTCAACGAGCACCATGAAATCGAACCTGTTGGCTACCCGCTGGTGGAGTTACTTGCTGCCATCGGACTGAGCAACGCCAGACCAACTCGCCCCGCGCAACACGACAAGTTGCAATATTTGTACGCTGTCATGGGTCGGTCTACGCCAGCAAAGTCGTGGATTCCCTTGCCGCTACTGCGCGCCGCAGTTGGGGGAAGCCAGCTACCGTTTCCAACACGACGTTTTCGCATGTTCTTGGGTTGGCCCGGGAAAGAAGGACACGCCCGCGCTATCACCACCGTCCGGCGACCTCTCAATGATTGCATTGAACGAAGACATTGTGAACAGCTGGCTTGAACCGAAAGGGGCAGTCGCCCTGACGCTGAAGCAGAGGCTGACGCCGGTCGAGGGCGACAACGCAGTCTTTTTTCCGCCGACATACGCGGGAGACAACAAGCAGCCATCCAAGCCTAACGTGGATCAGTTGCCGGATGGCGGCTCAGTTGTAACCGTCGACAGCGTTGGCTCGCAGGCCAATCGGATGGAACCGATTTTCGGCAATGGACCGAACGGTGACCCCGCGGTACGAGAATTAGTACCGCAAATCAACATCACCGTTGGCGAAAACAAGCACATATCTCTACTGGAAGCTGGTCATAGACTCGGCGACGCAATCGTCCGGTCCTCGTCTCTAAAGGACAGAGCGCACGTCGCTTTTGAAGCCTTCCTGTCTAACAATGATTGCACTGAGATAGCGAAACTTTCGCCGACGTCTCTGGTGTTCGGGGTGTGGGACTCGCGCGATACCCAAGCGAAGCTCCCTCGCCTCGTGCAATCAGTAATCCGGGCATGGGACGTCAGTGTCATCCGCAGGTCAGCTCAATACACGCCAGCGATCGACTACGCAGCCCTCAATGTCTTTTCGGGGGAAGAGAGGAAAAATCAGAAGGCGACCCCCGGGACGTTCCGTTAGCGAAACGAGGCTTCGTCGCCGTGCCCGCCGTCGACGTGTACGGAGGGGTCGTAGCCCGCCGGCCAATAGTCCGAGACGTGACCATCAACCTCGTCGCCTTGCGCCAAAGCTGAACACTTCAAAGAATGTCGACGCGCTGCGCGAGTACATTCTCGGACTCTGTCTGGTCGCCGCCACATCATGGTTGGATCGCTTTCTGCGACAAGGCTGCTTGTTGGTGCTGGCCCCAAAGCAGACCGACGAGTGGACGGAGGTCGGACGCAACGGTGAGCGGAAGGCAATCGCGCTCAGCTTCGACCAGAGCGCTGCCGCTCGCTGAAGAAGTAGGCGAAGAATTTCGGTGTCGGCGAGGGCGAGCGCGCTGTATTTGATCGGACGTTCGCCAAGGCAGATCTGACAGCGAAAGACGACAAGGCGGGAAGCAAGAAGCGAAGCACAAAGAAAGTCGCTGGCTGACATGACGCAACACCTGCTCCTAACGGTACGCCTACACGATCATTGCTATCACGGACGCCCCGAATGGCCCCCCTCACCGGCGCGTGTATTTCAAGCGCTCGTTGCCGGTGTGGCGTGCGGCAGATCCCTTCCTCCATGGGCAATTCCGGCGCTGGAGTGGCTACAGGCCCTACCTGCGCCTATTATAGCCGCCCCGCGCATGCGCCTTGGTAGTCGCATCCAGGTCTATGTGCCTAACAATGATGCGGACAGCGTGGGCGCCGAGCCAAATCGAATGGCTGAGATCCGCACGTCTAAAACTGTCGAGCCTCGCTTCTAGGCGGATGATTCGCCCTTCAGGTATGCCTGGCCACTCGACGCAGAATCGACACACGCTGAAGGAGTGCGCGAAGCGGCTGCACAGCTTTACCGATTGGGTTGGGGGATCGATTCAGCGTGGGCTAAAGCTGAGATCATCGACGAGGTGAGCCTCGAGAGGCTTCTCTCGGCGCATGACGGGACCGTCCATCGACCCGGCGGCAGTAGCACGGGCAACATGCTTCTTTGCCCTGCTCCCGGGATCGCTCGAAAGTTTAGTCCGGCGTCACGACGCCACTCTTAGCCGTATTCATCATGCTGTCAGCAATGGCTGGGGACGATTGCACAGCCGCCCAAAGCGCGATTTGCATCGGTCGCGTACGATAACGACCCCTTCCGCACCGTGTACGAGCTCTTGGCGACGCCCACAACGTCGCGATTCGCGCCTTGGCCGTTGGCTCACGTCGCTCAACTGGTCGTTCATGTACGTGACGCCGCCGTTTTTCGGCTCAAGTCTGCAATGCCTGACCGTGCAGCAGCTGTCGACCTCACTCTCGTAGGCCGCACGCCCAATGGCGATCGCCGAGTCCGAACAGACGAACGTGTTCGGATCGTCCCGCTTCCTTCAATTGGTCATCCGCACGCCGATCACGCCATACGACGCGTATTGATTGAGGTAGCGACGTCGTGCTCACTCAATGCGAATGATATTGCATGGGCGTTCTCCGGGATCGAACCGATCAATGCCGAAACCGGAGAAGTGCTTCCCTTGGTGCTCGTGCCAACGCAGAGAAGCCGAACGCGATGCTTTCGCAGTACGGAATCGGTGAGGCCCAGCCTCGCAGACGTGGTACACTGTTATCGCGGCAGCATTACCAGAATACGTTGCCCGGCGACGCATAGAGCCTTCCGCCAAATTGCCGAAGCCAAAGGAGCTTCGGAACGCTCCGCGGAGCAGGAGCGTGCCGCCGGAGAAGTGCTGAATGCATTGCGGCACGCCCAAGTCCGCGAGACCGTGGAGTCGATTTGCGTGCAGCGCGAGCCTTTTGAACCGAACGGTCTCCGCGCTGAGGTATTTGCCGACGAAACAGTCCGTAAAGAGCGCCTCTGGCACGTGAAGGTCCGGTTCGCAAAGCCGTTGAAGGGACCCATCGTTATTGGGGATGGGCGCTTCCTCGGCTTGGGTGTCATGGCGCCTTCAGCTTGGAGTTTAGACGAATGCTGGTTAGCTGTCCAGGCAGAATGTGGCCGCGTTGGTCGAGACTGACGATTCATCGGGACAGAACTAACACCTATCGTCGTCGTGCTTGCCGGACCCAATGGCGCCAGCACGCGTCGCAGACCGCGACACATGGGATCGCTTGATGGGAAAACAATGATCGACGCCGCCAACTTCTCCATTCCACCGTCCGAACGCATCGCCGATACTGCGCGCATTCTTCGCGCCTTGCGCGAGGCAGTACGAGAGGCGCTTCTCGAATAAGCGCACTGGCGATCCGGTACCGATCTGGCAGGACCGCCACGTGGTGTGGGTGGGCCCCGCAATGATATCGCGGTCTAGAGCGCGAGCGTGGAGCGTAAGGCACCAGCATCCTGTCCCGAGGCGTGATTACTTCTTCCGCCTGCATCCGTCCTTTAGCAGGAGTCTTTCGTTAGTCAGCGGCATGTTGTCAGCCGCAGCACTGCCCTTGCCACGCATCCATGCTCCGATCCGACGCCACCCTCCTTCTCTCCGCCACCGACCTCTCCAACTTTCTCGGCTGCCGCCACCACACCGCCCTCGATCTCGCCGTCGCCGATGGCCTCCGCGAGCGCCCGTTCTTCCACAGCCCGTTGCTCGATACCCTGAAGCAGCGCGGTATCGAGCACGAATCCGGATACGTCGCATCCCTCCGCGAAATCGGACTCTCGATCTGCGATCTCAGTAGCATCGAAAACCTCGCTGACCGCACGGCCGCATCCCAAGAAGCGATGCGTTCCGGCGCCGATGCCATCATTCAAGGCACGCTGCAAGACGAGAATTGGCGAGGTCTTCCCGATGTCATGCGCCGAGTCGATCGTCCGAGCGCCCTCGGCGCATGGTCCTACGAAATCGCCGATACCAAACTCGCACGCGAAACCCGCGCCGGCACAATCCTCCAACTCGGCCTGTATTCCGAACTCCTTGCGGCCGTGCAGGGCGCCCCGGCCGAACGCTTCCACGTCATCACGCCCGACACAATCGGACCAAGTGCTAACGGCGCGCGCAGGGGCTACAAGGTCCACACCTATCGCGTCGACGACTACGCCGCATACTTCCGGTGGATCAAGAGCCGCATGCTGGACACGGTCGCGTTAGGCGCAAACCAGGTAGCGCAAGAGAACTATCCCGACCCGGTCGAAGCGTGCCAGGTGTGCCGGTGGGCGTCATGGTGCGCCCAACGGCGCCACGACGACGACCACCTCTCGCTCGTTGCAGGTATCAGCGCGAGCCAGCGCCGCGAGCTCGAGGGCCGATCGATCACGCACACTCACGGCACTCGCCGAGTTGCCGCTTCCCCTCCCGTTCAAGCCCGCGCGCGGGTCGATC
>CAVPDN010000001.1:0-141952 GCA_963702675.1 uncultured Gemmatimonadaceae bacterium | reverse complement strand
TCGCTATCGAAGCGAATTCGGCGATAGAATGCTCGTCGTGGGGTGGTTGAGCGCGAACCGATACGTGTCCGCATCAGACGGATCTGCGAAATACCCCGATGAGTCGTGCGCATCGTTCTGTTGGGCGATGCCTCTATAACGGCGATGGCAGCGCGCTTGCATGAATCGACCACCCACCATCCGGGTGACATGCTGCTCTGCACAAACCGGAGCGTCTCTCCCGCAGCAGTGAACGTTCCCGGGGCATTGCGGGTTTGAGCGTGCCCGAAATGTCCGTCAGCTCGGACGGCGTCGTGCCTAACGTAAGCGTGCCGTGGTTGTACGTTATGGGCCACGTGACGCCGAGCTGGGACTCCGGTAGCGACCCGCGTAACTCGCGAGCTCTGCGCGCCGGCGGCAACTGTCACGCACGGTCACTTGACAGTATTACAGGTAAGTCATATATCTTAGATGACATGGGACGTCGAGTACACCGACGAGTTTGAGCAGTGGTGGCTCGATCTCTTGAGCGTCGAGCGCGAATCGGTGGCGGCATACGTCGGCATGTTGGAAGAGTTGGGGCCGCGGCTCGGGGCTCCGTACACCTCGAGCGTGACCACCTCGCGGCATTCGCACATGCGAGAGCTGCGCGTCCAGCACGGCGGCCGGCCATACCGCGTGCTGTACGCGTTTGATCCGCGGAGAGTGGCGCTGCTGCTGATCGGTGGCGAGAAGACAGGCGACGATCGGTGGTACGAGCGATTCGTTCCCATTGCCGATCGCCTCTACAGCGAACACCTCCGAACCATCAAACGGGAGGGCCTCCTCTGATGCCCAAGAAGTTTCGCAGGCTCGCCGCGCGGACTATGTCGAAAGCGTCAAGGACGCGCGCAACGAAACGCGCCAAAACCATGCTCTCGGAAATGCACTTGAACGAGTTGCGCCGAGCGCGCGAGCTCTCGCAGCAGGCTCTCGCCGAACGCCTTGGCACGACGCAGCCAGAAGTGTCGCGCTTGGAAAGCCGCACCGACATGTACTTGAGCACCCTGCGCCGGTTCGTCGAAGCGATAGGCGGCGAGTTGGTGATCGTCGCGGAGTTTCCTGACGGAGCCGTGCGCATCAGTCAATTCGCCGAGCTCGATCGAGCATCGTAGGGTCGTTGGCGCACGAGAAGCCGCTGAGGCGGGACGGATTCCAATGATCTCGTGTCCGATAGCGAGGTCGCGGCCAAGCTGCCGATGCTATTCAGAGCGTTAGGCGACGACGGACTAAGGGGAGAGGCGAAGCTCAAGGAATTGATCGACATCATCCGGCGGGCATAGCGATGGCTCATCCAGGTGGTCATTCGCGAAGCCGCATGGACGGCCACCGTACCTGCAGACTTCGAGCGCCGAGGGCGTCATCCCTCGCTCGGTGCGGTCAATCTGCCACAGTTGCTTGGCGCGTGGGCCGTACACGATTTGACTCATCTCCACCAGATGTCGCGAATCATGGCTCATCAATACCCGGACGCCGTAGGTCCATGGAGCAAGTTCCTCGGCGTGCTGCAGTGCGCCGGCCATAGCGCTTGATCGCCGGCGGGCAACCACCGAAAAGACAGCACACGGTTAGGCAGTGGAGTCCTGCGAAGCAGGCGCCGCCCGCAGGCGTCGTTCAACGGCCATCATGGAGTTCTTACCTACTTTGTAGGCAACTACTCCGTGATGCGGTCCGCAAAGAGCGTGAGTCCCGGGCCTGCCTCGAGCGGCTGGCGCCGATTCCATGGAATTGGGCGAGCTCGCCGTGCATACTTCGGATAGCATGTGCAGCGAAACGATACGAGCTCGCAACAGTTTCACTCGTATTCTGCCCGAGCCTACTCTCAGTACACCGACTCGCGGTGGGCAATGTCCATTGCGACCGATCAAGCTGGAGGCATTGTGAACACACAATCGATTAGCTTGGCTCGCGCTCGGGAACTGGCGCACCTTGTCAAAACCACGCCCAAGAAAAGAGGGAAGGGTGCCGGCAAGAAAACTCGCCGAACGTCAACTGCTGTAGTGAGTCCGTCATTCGTCGAAAGGTATCTCGGCCACTTCGGCGTCGGCTCGGCCAAATCGGGCCAACCGACCTCACACCATAAGAGCCGCACTGTCAAACGGCCCATTCGTCGGAAGAAGGCCGCGCGCAAGAACCGTTAGGCGCAATCGCCGGTGTCCGCGATCACGCGTCAATCGTCAACACGCCTCCGAGCGCTCGTCGGACAACCGCATCCGGCGTTGCCTGTGCAACGAGAATCCTGATGCGCTCACTCGTCTCAGCCGTCGTGCCGCTCGCCTCGGCCGCTCGCATCGTGTGCGTGAACACCCCCAAAACGTCGCGACCAGTGATTTCGTATCCGTGACCCTCGACGATCCAATGCAGAGCGAGCAGACCCGCCTCGACCGCGAATGCAGGCTCGCGTGCAGCGTAGTCCCTCGCAGCGCGCACCAGCGTCCTCGGGTCGCACGGACTTTGTCGCGCCAGTTCTAACGCGAGGTCATAGAGCCGCGCTTCTTTGGCCGCCGCAAACCACTTTCCCTCCTCGCCCGGCGTGTGCGCCGCGAGATCGGCGAGAATCTCCGACGGCTCCTTGTGCGGATATTTCTTCGAGACCGCGCGGAATGTCGCCAGGTACGTTCCGCGACGATTGGCGACCCGCCCGTATCGCTCGTACGCCTCATCGATGTAGCCTAACGAGATCAGGATCTCTTCACACGCGCGATCAACGGCGCCGTCCGGCGTCCACGGGCCGCGCAACGATTCCGCGCATCCGATCGCTTCCGCGTTCTCTCCCCGGGCAGCGTGCGCCTTGACGGCCCATTGCGCGTAGTGCCAGAACGTCTCCGTCCGCAGGATGTCGATGATCTCGGCGTAACGCTCGGCGCGGAACAAGGCACTGAAGCACGCGGACGCGCCATGAAAGTAGCCGCGCACTTTCGGGTCAGGACTCAAGACCATTCGCGTGATACCAACGAGACCGTCTGCCCATTCCGACGCGAGCTCCTTCGACCCACACAGCTCGCCCCAGTAGTCGGAAAGGGTCTCGATGTATGGAATCGCGTCGGCCTCGTGCGCAGCCCACAGGCGATCGAGCCACGCCTCCCGCGTTAGGCGCTCCGCGGGAGCGTCGGCGATGACCGCAACGAGCTCGACGATCGCACGGTTCACCGCGCTCCCGATGGCCCCGGACGAACTGTCCATGTGCTCGAGTGCAGGCGACACTCGCTCGAGGAACGCGACGGCGCCGTCGGCCGCGAGATTCCGATCCGCGCGAGCGACTGCTTTGATTTCGGCGAGCGCCTCGTCGATGCGTTCAATTGCTCGCCGCGATCCGCGCCACCCAAACGCGTTCCGTCGAAATCGCGATTTGAATTGCCAGGCGTGATGCTGCTTCGATGCGCGGGCCATTGGTGTCAGTGGGTTTCAATCATCCGCGCCGCCCGTCGCTCGGGGCTCGGCTCGCATCCAACGCATACCCTCGTGCGTCAGCATGCCTAACGCGCCGGGAACGGCGCCACCGCGTGCACGCCGAGATGACGGCCGAGCCGCTGAAAGTCCTTCGCGTTGTGCGTAAGGAGCGTGACTCCCAGGCGCGCGCACTGTGCCGCCAGAATGGCGTCGTTCCAGAACGACCGACGCTTGGTGACGGACTCCCCGCCCAGTTGAGCGACGGCCATTCCCGCTCGAGTCCAATCGTCGGCGGACGGTGCAACGACCACTGTGCCGGCACTCACCGCGTGCACAGCGCCTTCGCGTGACGCCGCGTTCGCAATACCGATCACGACCTCGGCCAGCACGACCGAGCTTACGAGTAGTGGGCCATGCCGCTCGATGAACCTCGCGAACTCCCGGCGAATCGTGTCGTCGTTGGCCGCCGTCACGTAGACGTTCGTGTCGGCCAGGTACGCCGCGGAGTGCGCCATCACGCCTTACCCGACGCCGCTTGTTGCGCGGTCACCGGTCAACCAATCCGCGCGCGATCAATCGGGCCGAGTGTCGCGAGCGTCCGTAGGCCGTCGATTTGCTGCCCCCGGCGAACAACCGCCTCCAAGGCCTGGGTGACGGTATCCGTTTCGGTGCGTGCGCCCAGTGTTTGGCGTGCGCGGGTGAGGAGTGCCTGATCCAGGTTCAGCGTTTTCTTTGCTGGCCTGGTCCGCGGGCGCCGGTGTGGGCGGCGGGGCGTCTTGGTTTTCCTGATTGTCATTTATCCAGATCTCCGCTGGTTACGGCCGATACGTATAGAATACATGCGACATACGTACGCGATAAGTTTCTGCACGGCACCCTTGTACCCGTGGTCGTCAAGACCGGCACCCCGCGCATTGCCGGTGGGACCGAGTGTGCGCCGGACTGCGAGTTGGCACCTCGAAGCGTTTTCTGCAACGGCCTTGGATGGCGTCGCTACTCGGGGCTCCTCGCGCAACTGCGCCACTTCCCGGCGCAACCGGCGGATCTCTTCGTCCTGGCTCATCAACTTCCCATTGCCCGCGAACCACATCCGCGAGCCGATGGCCGGCGCGCCCTCCGCTTGCCGCCGTGTCACTACGACCAGCGTGGAGCTCCAGTCGCGAAAGGGGTTTTACGGATCCGCTATTCTGAACTCGCGCTCGAGAACTCTGCACAACTCCGCCAACCCGGCTAGGGCTTCTGTCGATCCCGTTTCGGCGTACGCTACAGTGGCCGTGCCGATCACCTCTACCATCACGCCCTCAGTGGCGCTCGGCTTTTGCAGAACCTCCATGACCGTCGCATCCGCCGCGGTAAAGACGCGCGCTCGTTTCGCGCCCGAGAAAGATGGCAGCACTCCCGTCACCATCTGCTCGCTGACGGCATTGAGGGCGATTGGTGTGCCTTCCTGCTCCATGATCGTGCTCAGAGCGATCGCGCCCATGTACAAGAACGTGATCGGCCACACGGCTTGCTTGACTGTCCGCTGTCCAAGCGCCAGCTCCAAACCGTGGGGCAGGGCACCGGCAACACTGGTCAGCAGAAATGCCGCCAACTCCTCCCGACTGGCGTGAGCCACGTCGAGAGGGAATGTCAGGCGCGCCACAGTGCGCGCGAGTGAGGTCGCGAGCGGTTCGCGTTGGGCCGATGGAGCGTTCGTCTCGTCGCCAAATTGCAACGTCCGTTCGCGCTCCAAGAACTGCTCTGCCACGACGAGGTTTTCGGACGGGTCGGTTGGCAGGTCAGACGGCGCAACATTGAGGTAGGTGCCGAGGAAGTCGAGCGCGTTCTTGATCGCGGTGATGGCATTGTTCGAACGCAGCGAATCGTCCAGATAGCGCGAACTCCGGCGCCGTTCCGCAAAATCGAGGAGTGCCGTAAGTGCGGCATGGATGACGGGCCTGGGATACGGCAGAAGCGACGCCGGTTTCCAGATGCATCGGTGGTAGGGCTCAGCCGGGTCCTGCATGTGATCGCTGAACGCCAGTCGCACGTCGTCCAGAGTAGAAACGTCGTCCTCGCTGTCGAGGTCGAAGTGCGTCGACACTTCGGCTGGCGGGCGGTTGCGCTCCGGCCCGTCGTCCGGGCTCGACGATGACCTTCGGCCTAACTCCACGTCTCACACCCTCGGAAAGCGTGATATCGTTCAGCGCCAGCAAATAAGCTTGTGCCGCAGGCCCAGACGCAAGGAGGAGCTCGGCTTTCTCCGCTGGCGTCGCGACGCATGGGGGCAAGGTGCTTCGCGAGCTCAGCAATACGAGGGAGATACCACTCCGGCGTCTGGGCCAGGGGATACCTCGGCGCCGAAGCGGTTGCAAGAACTGCAACCGCCGCGTCACCCCACGCGCGCCTCGTCGATCGTTAACGCACCGCTGTCGCACCACGCCGTGCGGAGCGCGTGATGCGGCCGTATATCGAATCGCTCACGGCATGACCGCAGAGCGCGACGGTCTCGCATCGAGCGCACCGTTGACACATATAACGCTATCCGTTATACTTACGGAGGGAAGGGGCGCGCGATGCGCGTCTGTCCTCGAAACCTGTGGCCACAGTAACTATTGATGGACCCGTGCGGTCCCATGGTAAAGGAGCGAGCGACATGGCGCGCTTGCCGACGAATCGCGCACCAACGCACCCGGGTGACATGCTGCTCAACGAGTTCATCAAGCCGTTGGGCATCACACAGACGGAACTCGCGGCGTGGATTGGCGTGTCATACCCGCGGCTCAATGAGATTGTCCACGGGAAGCGCGGCGTTAGCCCAGACACGGCGCTCCGGCTCGAGCAGGTGTTCGGGATGGAAGCGCAGTTCTGGTTGAACCTGCAAATGACGTGGGATCTCTGGCACGCCCAACACTCGCGCGCCGCCAAAGATATCAAACGCATTCGGCGTCATCCGGCTCTCGCCAGAGCGGGCTAACGAAGGCTCGCCGGTAGTTGAGAGTCTGACGGAACCGGCGTATCGTCTACCGTGGACGGAAGATACGCCGTGCCCTGCGTCTCCCCTTTTCGAGCTCGCGGAGGAATCCGTGCAACGAGTCAAAGGCGCCGTTCTCAGGTCCCGTCTCGCGTTCGTCGAAGAACGATTCGGAAAGGACGCGCTGTCGCGCGTCGTGGCGTCGCTGGACGCCGACGATCAGAAAAAACTGCGGGCCGTCGTGTCGGCCGGATGGTACCCGTTCGACATCGGCACACGGTTCGACGACGCGATCGTGCGAGTGTTAGGCGACGGAAAGGGCACCGTGTTCGAGCAGTTAGGCGAAGCCTCGGCCGCCCAGAATCTCGGGACCGTGCACGGAAGTTTTCTGGAATCCGGCCAGCCGCATGCATTCCTCGCGAAGGCAAACGCCATCTACCGCACGTACTACGACACCGGCCGCCGCGAGTACAAGCAGACCGGCGCCACGTCGGGCCAGCTCACCACGTTCGACGCCGAGTCGTTCAGCATCCCCGACTGCCTCACTATCATCGGATGGCATCGGCGCGCGCTCGAGAATGTGCGGTGCGCGCAACGTGCGGATCGTCGAGGAGGAGTGCCGCGCCAAAGGCGGCACCGTGTGCCGCTATCAGGTTTCATGGGACTAGCTCGACCTCCGCTAAGGGCGAACCGAGATGGAGACGCTCCGCGGTCGGCCTCCGTGTTACCGGCCGGTCGATAGCCTGCCGGCTTCGAGTCCTTCCAGCAACTCGAGCAGCCCGACGGCCTCCCACACCCGGTTGCGCGGCGCGTTCGACACCGGCTTGAGCACTCCCGCGCGCTGCAACTGCTCCAACGCCTGATACACTGCCGCCCGCGCGCGTCGCGTGGCTGCGATCGCCGTCGGCCCGGTGATCATGGGATGCGCCGGCAAGACATCGATGACCGCCCATGCAGCGGCCCCTGCACGTGGCGCATCGTGCCGCTCGAGCGCGGCGCGCCACTCGCCGATCTTTCGCGCGACGGCACCGACGTAGCTGCGCGCCAGCTCGGCCGAGGCCACCGTTGCATCGGCGAAGCGGTGGATCCAGGGCCCGACGTCGGCGCCGCGAAAGCTCGTTAGGCCGTCAACGTACCCGCTCTTCTTGGCCGCGAGGACTACGCTGATCGGGGGCACGTACGCGCGCGCCAACCCTCGGCGCTTGAGCACGACGTGGATCAACGCACGACCAGCGCGCCCATTGCCGTCAGCAAACGGATGGATGGTCTCGAACTGCGCGTGAACGAGCGCCGCCTGCACGACCGGCGGCAGTGTGTCGTCGTTCACGGCTCGACACAGGTCGGCGAGAAGTTTCCCAATGTCCTTGGGCGGAGGTGGTACGAACTCGGCGCCGCACGGATTGTAGTCGTTGCCGCCTATCCAGTTCTGCCGATCGCGAACCACTCCGGCCACGTTAGGAGTGGTACTCGCCTGCATGAGCCGCCGATGGATCGCAACAATGTCGGCAAGCTTGAACGTGTCCGTCGCAACCGCGTGATCGATCGCCAGCTCCATGGCATCGATGTTGGCCAGGATCTCGTGCGCCGTTTGAGCAATCTTCTCGCCGGTGTCCGACCGTGCCTCGGCGCGCGCCAGTGCGCGGGCACCGAGTGCGATGCCTTCGATTTTGGACGATGCGATGGATTCCGTGCGCAAGAGCAGACGCGCCAACGGAGCCAACGCGGGATGCACCTGGTCGTTCAACGCCGCTATGGCGGCTTCCGCCGCCGACACCGCGCCGGCGGTCGCGGCGTCGAGCATGATCTCGAGCGCAGCCAACCGCTCCGGCGCGAACGCGCGATACTTGCACGCCCGTCGGTAGCGCGTCGGGGCGTGAAGCGTCGGGTCGTGCTGCCAAACGAGGTTGTGATAGACGCCAGGCAAACTGAACTCCGGTGTGGCCGCTAGTTCAGTTTATTGCGTAAACTGAACTAAGGCAAGGCCGATCGTTCAGGTTATCTGGCCATCCTCGCCCACGCGGTTCGCCGAGTCGCTGTCTGCGGGCCAGACTGCCACGTTCCGCCAAACTGGATCGAGGCCGTCGCCAACGACAGTCCAGAGGCCCCCATCCCCTCAACTCTCTATACATATCCCGCGCGAAGTGTGTAGAATTCGGCGTTTTCTTTACACGTCACCTCTCGGAACCACTGTCGCCTGCCTCCGGCATTCCCCGGCTCGCCGGCTTCGTCAAGACGGCTCATCCCGCGCACCAACGTAACCGCCCGCTATCTCGCGACCCCCACCCGCCCATGCTCCGTCGCTCCCTCGCTGCCCTCGCCCCCCTCGCCCTCGCGCCGCTGGCGCTCGCCGCCGCCTGCGGCACCCGTGCCCAACCGGCCGACCTGGTCCTCGACCACGGCACAATCATCACCATGGACTCCACTCGGCCTAACGGACAGGCCGTTGCGATACGCGGCGGCCGCATCGCGGCGGTCGGCTCCGATGCCGACATCCAACGCTACGTCGGCCCGAACACCAGGGTCATCGATCTCGAGGGACACGTCGCCATCCCGGGCTTCATCGAATCGCACGGACACTTCACCGGGTTAGGCATGGCCCTGACCGAGCTCAACCTCATGGGCGTGCCCTCGTGGCAAAACATCGCCGCGATGGTCGGCCAAGCGGCCAAAACCGCCAAGCCCGGCGCCTGGATCCAGGGACACGGCTGGCATCAGGAGAAATGGAACCGGTCGCCCGGACGCGTCGTGAACGGATTCGAGACCAACGATCTCATCAATCGCGCCGCGCCCAACAATCCGGTCATCCTCGAGCACGCGAGCGGACACGCCCTCATTGCCAACGACGCGGCGCTCCGCCTCGCCGGCATCGGCCCCTCTACGCCTAACCCGCCGGGCGGCGAGATCATCAAGGACGCCGCGGGACGGCCCACCGGCATCCTCGTCGATGGCGCGCAGTCCCTCGTGCGGGGCGCGCTGGCCAAAGCCGAAGCGGCGCGGTCGCCTAACGATGCGGAGGCGGCGTTCCGCAACCAGATCCACCTCGCCACGCAGAACGCACTCGCCAACGGCGTCACCACGTTCCAGGACATGGGCGAATCGTTCGCCACCATCGACGCCATCAAGAAAATGGTCGACGCCGGCGACATGCCCCTGCGCCTCTACATCCTGGTCGACGGCGACGAGGTGCGGCCTAACGACGTCGACTCCCTGGTGGCCCACCGCATGATCGACTACGGGAACGGCTACCTCACCGTGCGCGCCATCGGCGAGATCACGGCGGACGGTGCGTTAGGCTCCCGCAGCGCGTGGATGCTCGCCCCCTACGACGACGACTCGGCGAATACGGGACTCAACGTCACGCCCATGCCCCGCATCAAGGAGATCGCCGAGATCGGGATCGCGCACGGATTCCAGATTTCGGTGCACGCGATCGGCGACCGCGCCAACCGCGAAACGCTGGATCTGTATCAGGCCCTGTTCGCGGAACACCACGTGAAGAGCGACACGCTGCGCTGGCGCATCGAGCACGCCCAGCACCTGAGCCCGGCCGACATTCCGCGCTTCGGACAGTTAGGCGTGGTGGCCTCCATGCAGGGGATCCACGCCTGTTCGGATGCGCCATACGTGATTCCGCGGTTGGGCAGGCAGCGCGCACAGGACGGCGCGTACGTGTGGCAGTCGCTGTGGAAAAGCGGCGCGGTGGTGACCAACGGCACCGACGTCCCGGTCGAAGCGATCAGCCCCATCGCGTCGTTCCACTGCAGCGTCACGCGCGACATGGTCGGCACGGATTCGGCATTCTTCCCGGAGCAGAAGCTCACGCGACAGCAGGCGCTCCAGACGTACACGGTGAACGGCGCCTACGTGGCGTTCCAGGAGCACGACAAAGGATCCCTCGCGCCGGGAAAGGATGCGGACATCGCGGTGCTCTCCCGTGACATCATGACCATCGGCGCCGGACTCGATTCTCGGTACCAAGGTTTTGTACACGATCGTGGGTGGGAAAGTGGTGTACACGGGCGCCGACACGTCGGCCGCAGCGAGCCCGGCAGGGCATTAGCCCGGCGCGCCGGGAACTAATCCGGCGCCGCCCCCATTGGATCGGTAGATGCGTGCATATACACTGAACCTCGAGCCGTGATGCGAAAGATCGATATCGCCGCGTGCGCCACCGACTGCCATTGCCTCGACGCGCGCCGGCAGGCTCGCGCAATTTCGCGCCTCTACGATGAGCAGCTGCGTCCGTACGGACTGCGGGCGACGCAGTTCTCGGTCCTCGTCGCGCTCGAGGTCGGCGCCGGTGCGCCGCTCGCGGTGCTCGCCGACACGCTCGGTCTCGATCGTACCACGTTCACGCGCAGCGCGGCGCTCTTGCGGCGAAAGGGCTGGATCGTGTCGACACGCTCGGACGACGGCCGCGAACATCGCATGAGGCTCAGTGCCGCCGGCCGTCGGAAGCTGCACGAGGCGTATCCCGCTTGGCAGCAGGCGCAGCGGCTGGTCGACCAAGCCGACAGCACGACTAAGACAACACGGATTTCATCCCCGCACGCCTGACGTGGCCGCCAGCCACGCCGGCGCGTTGCGCATCAATTGAGTGCATATACACTGAACGGGAGGTTTCCATGCTCGACCTCATTGGCACCATCGCCGAAGTTGCACTCGTCGCCATCCTGGCTGGCCTGTTCGCTGCCACCATGTCTCTCGGATTGCGTGCGCGCATCGCCGCGTTCGTTGGTGTCGGCCTCTGGCTGTCGGCGCTCGTTGCCATTGGCGCGGTGGGAGGATTCGGACCGGGCGTCACCGGCCCGGTGCCTACTGTGGGTATCGCACTGTTCGTGGTGCTGGCAACGGGATTGATCGCGTACTTTCGCGTGCCGCGGTTCCGGGAGCGCGTCCTCCGGATTCCGATGCCCGTGCTCATCGCGGCCAACATTGGCCGCGTGCTTGGCGTGTTCTTCCTCATCCTCTACGGTGTGGGCCGGCTGCCGGCGCCGTTCGCGCCATCGGCGGGCTGGGGTGACGTCGCCGTCGGATTGATCGCACTGCCGCTCGCCGCGATGGCCGCGTCGGGATCCGTGCGTCCGATCTGGATCGCCCTGTGGAACGCGCTGGGCATGCTCGATCTGATCACCGCCGTCGCGTTAGGCGTCACCTCCCAGCCGGGCACGCCGTTCCACGTCTTCAGTGGATCGGCCGAGGCGATTACGACGTTGCCGTGGGTGTTGGTGCCGACGTTCCTGGTGCCGGCGTACTTTCTCATGCACCTCTTGATCTTCCGCAAGCTGAGCGCGCCGCGAGCGGTGTCGACCGCCGCGATGGCTGCGTAGATCAACAAGCGTTCGCCGCGCATCATGGAGTTGTTACCTACTGTGTAGGCTACAACTCCATGATGCGCGCGACGAACTGTCGGCGTTAGGCAGAACGCGAGACAACCTTCCCGCGCTCGAGGTGGACTGCCTGCAGATGACGCGCCATGTTCGCGTGCGCGAGGCGGGCCATCGGACGACGTGACGGCCGCGGGCCATGAACGAGCACCAGCTGCGGGACGCATGAGTCGGCGCTTCGGCGAATTGCGCGCACATCCCGTGGGCCGTATGTTGGATGCCCGTTCGGCACGCTCAAGTCGAGGCGAGTTGGACGGATTTCCTTGGTGTACGCACTAACCTTCCCAAGGGGCATGACTCATGAGCTCGCCAATCAAACTGGACGACTTCCTGACCGCGCAAAGCGCCCAACGCTCAGGCTTCACGGCGACCATCGAAGCAATGCCTGACAAGCCGACCGACGTCACGATCACGCCGTTCCGCGAGGAACACGGGTGCGGGTGTGCCTCGAGCTTCGTGTTGCCCAAGAGCATGATTCGCTCGGTCACGCCTACCGGGACGTACCACCACTGCTGCGGGAAGCGGCTCGAAGTCGTCGTGGTCGAGTTCACGGAAACGGCATTGGTGCCCGTGGCCGACCTCATGAAGCGGACAGAGCGGACACAGCGGGCCGAACCGGCGCGCCGCCTCGACACGCCCGCGCGCTCGGGGGGCGAGCGGCCACCCAGACGCGCCGACCGCATGATAGGACGGGGCGGGGGACTCGTCGGCCGGTACCCCATCCCCGGGCTGCCGTGCCACGTCACGTGCATCGAAGTCTGCACCGAGTTTTGCAATCCCACGGGCTGGGACTGTTGCCAGTGGGAGACACGGTGCGGGATCAGCTGCGACGACATCGCCTGAGCCGTGGGCGCCGTCTCACGAGTCGCGTCAGTTAGGCAGGCGCGTCCGGACTTCCAGACGAGCGCCTAACGTCCCCGGATAGCCGCCCGATGCCCGATCGCCTGTCGCGACAGCTCCTGGGTCAGTTTCAGCGGCGCCATGAACTCCTATGCGAGAATCTGACGTTGCGCGCGTGAGATCGCCCGACGCGGGTCAGCAAAGTCCCGTCGCCAATCCGTGCATACACACGCAGTCGGCCTCCCACCGCACGAACCGCGGAGTTCCTCTAGGCCGTCGTTGCGTCCGACGACAACGGCATCAGCAACTGGCCGCTCCAACTCAATCCCGTCGTACGTCCTCGCCGTGCAGCCGCGGCGAATGCACATGAACTGGGAGTCGCCTGTGTCAGATGCGTTCGAAGATCACACCAGGCATCGATCCGGATTCGCTTTCAAACGAAGTGCTCGTGTTGCCGCTGTTATCGTGGTCGTCGCGCTGCTCCTCGTGATCGTGTTCACGGTTGGGCGGCCGGCGTTGCCGATCGCGACAACCTTTCGGCCGGCGTTCGATGGCAATAGTCAAGTCGCGCAGTTCCACAATACAGGCAACAAGTATCTCGCCGTGCAGGCAACCTTCGAAAATGCGGGACTCGACCAGCGTCGCCAAACGCTGCTCAATATCGGCCCTTACCAAACGGTCGAATATGGCTGGCTCGAAGGCTGGTCGTTCATGTCCGGAGAACGCATCTCGCTCGTGAGCGACGGTTATCGCGCAACCACGGTCAAGGTGCCGTAACCGTGTCGAACATTCGCCTGCCCATGATGTTGGCACCGATACGCTCCGTGGTGTGACGGAGCATATCGCTGACCGCACCGGTCTCTCCGCCTGGCCCGAGCTCGAGGTTCTCGCGGAAGTACTGCTGATTGTGGATCCAGGCTATCAGCGCACCCCACTTAGCGCCCCAGTTCTTCTACTCAGGCCTATCCCAATTCTCCATGGTCATCCCTTCCGGCGCCATGTAGCCATCGAGTCTGAGCCCGATGTTCACAAACACTATGCTCATGTTCTTCTCTCGCGGTTCTGGATTTCGGCCGAACGACCGGGCTCACCGGCAGGGGCATTCAATCAGCGCGCTCGCCGCAGGCGAGCGCAATCCGCAGGTCCCGGATCAGCGCCGGTATTCGTTAGGCGGCTACGCGTTATCACGGCCTTACAGCACGCATCACAGACGGCCCGCCCGGAGCTTCATTCGTCGAATGGTGGGTGATCAGCATCCATGGAGCTCCGGGACCCGATCTCGCGTAAACCCGCGCGTATCGAATCGTGTAGTCCCCGCGGTTGCGGGCCACATGAATGCGCCCCGGCGTGAGTGCCACGTTTCCGTGAACCTCCACCTCAACGGAGTCAATGTCCCGTGATATCGTGCGTGCCGGCGCATCGGGCGCCTGCGGTGCGCGAAGGGCGGAGAGGAGTTGCTCGCGCGTCTGGACGTCGCCGGCCGCATGCGTAAAGCGGAACGTTGGGGCGTACACGCTGTCGAGGAACGACGCATTGCGGCGAACCACCGCGGCCTCGATGCGCTGCTCCAAGGCAGCGATCGTCGCGCTATCGCGGGACGACGAAATGTCGGCCGTTGGGCGCTGCCCTCGCGCTTGAGCGGCCGCTGCCATTGGCACGAATGCGAGCAACAAGAAAATCGGTCCTGACCTCGAGAGACTGCGCATTGCCATCAACACCCACGTTTAGCTGCAAGAATGGCTTTCAGCGCAAGTATCGGTCGTAGACGCCGCGATAGCCGAGCGCCTCCGCGAGCCGGCCGAGCGTGGCACTCAACGCGAGTTGAAGCGGAATCGGAATCGCTGCGTCGAAGTTGCGATGCTTAGTGAGCGTTCGTACAGTCGCGGCTAACTGCAGCGGGTTCTTCGGCAATCCGCGCTTCCCGACCTTACCTTCCCGAGCGAGGCCGAACATGGTTGCGAACGCACCAAGCACGTCGGTGAGGGCCTCCGGAGTCGTCGCGCCAAAATCGTTGGTATGCCGAAACACCATTTGTCCTAACCCTGTATTCCACGGATGAACATGCGGCACGCCTGGTGGCATGACGATGCTCTCTCCGCGCGTGACTCGGTGCTCTTCCGCACCGAGTCGGCAGGTCGCTGAACCTTCCAGGATCTCGAAAGTCTCCGTCCACGTCTGGTGCAGGTGCGGCGGGAACGGCGTCGAGCCCTGCGGACAGTACACCTCTGTCACCCAGCCGTGCCCCGACATCTCCTCGGCGTCTTTCACGACAACGATGCGGGTCTGCGTGATTGGGTCAGTGGTCTCGAAACCCGCTTTGATCGCTCGCATTGGCCGCTACTCGGGGAGTCGGTCGAATTCGATGCCGCGCATGCGACTCGCACTCAATGTGAAGCCGGTCACGCGCCCGGTCGCATCACGCACAAACTGGAGCGTTCCACTCCCGGCGGTGAACGTTCCCGGCATTGCCGGCTCGAGCGTGCCCGAAATGTCCATCAGCTCGGACGGCGTCGTGCCTAACGTGAGCGTGCCGTGGTCGTACGTGATGGGCCACGTGACGCCGAGCTCGGGACTCCGGTAGCGACCGGCATAACTCGCGAGCTCGGCGGCGCCTGGGCTCGCGGGAACGAATCGTTGGGCCTCGAGGCTGTCGCTCGGTCCGGTGCGCAGCCAGAGTGCGCCTGTGGCGTTGCCGCTGTCGGCGACGAACGTGACAGAAATAGGAAGAGCGCCGACGCGGTACTCGAGCGGACCTTCGTGATGAAGCGGGAACGACTGCCCTGCGATCTCCAATACGAGCCCGCTGTCGTGTGTCACGATCCGGAACACTTCGCCGGTGGATGATGCGAAGTACCCGCCGGCGAGCGTTGTCGCCGGGCGCTCGTCACTCCGCGTTGTCACGGCGCGTTTAGGCGTCGGCGCGTTAGGCTTGGCCGCCGTGAACGCCTTTGCCAGCACGATGTCGGCGACCCGATCGTCCAGGCCTTCCGGCGAGATGCCGTCGGAGTTGCAGAGCACGATGACCGACGTGTGCTGCGCGGGGAAGCGCGCGTATGCGGCGTGATAGCCGATCCAGTCGCCGCCATGCTGCACGCGCCGCAGTCCGCGATAGGTGTCGAGGAACAGTCCGCGGCCGTAGCCGATCGAGTCGCCGTTCGTGAGCGTGCCGCGCTGCTCGAGCTCGTCCACCATGGTCTGCCCGCCGACGCGCGGATGATAGAAGTTCTCGTCCCACTCGAGTGCATCGTCCACCGAGAGCTGGACGGAGCCGTCGCCGGTCTGCTCCCAGTTGGACATGCTGATCCGGAATCCGCTGCCGGTTGCGGCCGGCGCGTAGCCTAACGCACGGTTCGGGATGAGCATGTCGAACCGATTGCGGTACACCGTGTGCGTCATGCCGAGCGGCAGAAAAATGTGCGTGCGCGCGAAGTCGGCGAGGGGCGTGCCGGTTAGGCGCTCGACGATCACCGAGAGCAGAAACTATCCGGTGTTGGAGTACGAGAATCGTGTTCCGCTGGGGAAATTGAGATGGCGCTGGTGCACGATCAGGTCGAGCGCCTGGGAATCGGTGGTCACTTCCTCCAGGCTGTGCCCGGCGAGCGCGAGCAACCCGGCATAGTCGCGCAATCCGCTGGTGTGCCGCATGAGGTTGTCGATCGTGAGCGGCGCGCCGTAGTCGGGGAGCTCAGGGATGTACTTCCGGACTTCATCGTCGAAACTCAGTTTGTGCTCTTCCGCCAAGAGCGCGATGCTCGCGGCGGCGAACTGCTTCGACGTTGAGCCGATGTCGAATAGCGTGGCGGTGGTGATGGGCACGCGTCGCTCGAGGTCGGCCCAACCGTAGCCTCGCCCGTACGCAATGCGCCCATCGCGGAAGACGCCGAGCGCGCAGCCCGGCACGCCCGGCTTGTCGTATGGCTGGAAAATCGCGTCGATTGCCCTGCGTTGGGCGGGTTCCAACGCCGGCTTGGGCGCGCCGGCGCGCGTGGCCCCGGTGGGCGGGGATTGAGCGCCGGCGCCGGCGGCCACGCCTAACACAATGAGTGCGACCAAGAACGATCTGGACACGCCGGTAACATGCGGCAGCGGATCGGCTGGGTCCAGAGCAACCACTTTGCTTCGGCGTTGATGCGAAACGAAATGTCGGACGGTCAGGGGTTGGCCGCGAACAGCTTGTTGCACACTCCGCCGAGCGTCTGGCCCAGCTGTGCGCCGGACTGCTTGAAAAAGCCTTCGTTGCCCACCAGTTCGATGGTGCACACCCTGTTAGGAGCCTTGTAGGCCTTGATGCCGACCGCGTCTTGCAAGGCCCTGTCGCCAACACCCGGCAGCGGCACCGTATCGGGGAGGTATTGCGCGCCCGCGTTGAAGCTCGCGAGGTTATCCGCGCTAAGGGACAACTGGATGTTGCCGCCGGCCGTACCGACTGTACACGACGTCGCGCTCCGCGTCTTCGGCGTGCCGGGACCGGGCAGGAGCGCGGCATTGATCTCGGGCGTGAAATACCTTGCGCACGCGGTGGCGCCGAGGCTCGTCCAGTCACCTCCCGATCCTCCGGCGCTGCTGCCGGCGGCTGATTGGCTCGCTGCGGATTTGTCGCAGGCACCAGGCGAGTTGGCTAGAGTCGCCGCCAGCATGAGATAGAGCAGTGGACGGGTCATACGATCCTCTGATGAAGGTGCAGTCGGGTGCGACGAGCGCTGATCGCGTGTCGATTACGCCGTATAGTCTCTCGCGGCCATGTTATTGGCCCGTTACTTACGCGTTAGTCCTCGGCGCTGGGGTTCATGATGACGACACCCGTGCGCGAAAACATCGCATTCCCACGATAGGCCTAGCCACCGCCGTTCGCCTCTGGGGCACCGGTTCTTGTTCGGCAAGGTCGCCCTGAGCGAGATGCCCGTCGCCGACATGGTCTTGTTCCGCTTCCCGTTCGATTGCGGCCAGCGGGGAAGGGTTGCACGACATCCTTCCGGAGCTGCCAGCTGCACTGAGCGCGGTCCGACATTCGCGCCATGAGGAGCCTTGAACGCCTCACAAGCCGTTTTTGCGCACTGCCTAAATGTGAGCACGCAGTTAGTGCGCGCGTGGGAGGCCGACCGGCGTCGCCCGGATGGCCCAGCATTGCGCTTACTCGACATTGGGCGCCGCGAGCCGTCGGTGGTATTCTCCGCACTCGTCGGGAATGGTGCGCCGACGCCAGCGGGCCAGAATGGTCGCCGCACTCTCGGAAAGCGCGGGAGTCGAATCCGTCGCGGCCGGCACTCTGTTCGTGCTCGTGGTGGGCGATAATGCCCCGGTGGGCGCGACTATGGCGCCACGTCGTACGCCGCCGCGGCAATCTCGCCTAACGCCTGCCCCACGCCGCGTGTGATCGCGTCCGGATCCGTCCCCGCCGCAACGTTGTTCGCGTACACCGCGAACGCCAGGCGACGCCCGTCCGCTGTCGTCATGTACCCGGCCAGTCCCTTCCCATCCACCATCATCATGTCGTTCAGCAAATCGTCCCGATCGTACGTCCCGGTCTTTGCATGCACGTGCCCAGCTGCCGGCGTGCCCACCTGAATGTTCCACAACGTGCCGTCGCGGCCGAGCACCGGCAGTGCCCCGTAGTACACCGGGAAATCTTTCTGCGTGGCCATGTATGCCAGAAAGCGCACCACGAAATCGGGCGTGAAGTGCGCCGAGCCGCCCGCGCCATCGCTCTGCGACGCGCCCGAGAGATCCAACCCGGCCTGCTTCAGAAACCGACGCTCCTGCGCAAACCCGGCCTTCGCCGTCCCCTCGTGCGCGACGAGCGCGCCTAACAGAAAGGGTCCCATGCTGGCGTGCAGGTTCTGGCTCACCTTGAGCGTCACCTTCACCTCTTCCGACAGCGGCGGCGACACGTGCTCGGCCACCACCATCGAATCGGCGTATCCGCGCGCCAGCGTCGCGATGTCGACGCGGCCGCCCGGCGCAATCGCGTTCGCCCGCACGCCCTCCGCGCCTAACGCCTGAGCGAACGACACCTCGGCGAACCGCGTCGGCTCGTCCACGGGCCAACTGAACAGGATGCCCGGTTTGCCGGCCGGCACGGTGCCGGTTACCACCACCACGTGCGAGCCATCGGGAGCCGTGCTGTCCGACGCCCAGTTGATGGTGGGCGACGAATCGGCGACGCTCGTCGTCGCGCGGTTCACGAACTGCACGTACGGCGTCTGGGGCGAGACATTGAGCGTGACCGGGTCGCCCGTCGTCTTCCCCGGTGCAACAGTCACGTCCACGACGTTGTCGTTCACGACGATGGGCGAAATCACGACGCCCGTGCCGAGCTCGCGATCGCCCTCGGGAAAGAGCGACGCGTCGACGATCACGCTGCCGCGCACCGCGCGGATCCCGTGCTGCCCAACTTGATGCGCGAGCTCGCGCAGCACTTGCAGCGGATCGCCGGGTACGGCCCGCGTGTCGGGGCTGCCGCCATAGGAGTGATCTTCGTTCTCGAACGCGAGGCTGCCGTCGGGCTGCACGCGGTTCGAGAGATCGGGGTCGCCGGCGGCCACGAGAACGAGGTCGCCGTCGAGCGTCCCGTCCCGTTGAACAGGACCCGTGCGGTAAACCCGGGTGCGGAAGCGGTGGTCGGCTCCGAGCAGCTCGAGGATGGTTCCTTCGGTTAGGAGTTTGGTGGTCGAGCCTGGGACGAAGAATTTGTCGGCGTTGAGCTGGTAGATCGGTTCGTGCGTATCGAGCGACCAAATCTCGATGCCGAAGAATGCGTGTCGGTATTCAGGGCGATTGACGATCGCGTCGATACGGGAGGCGAGCGCATTCTGCGGCTCCAGCGGCGAGCCGGAGGTCTGAGCGCGGGCGCGGCTCGGGACAAGAGCACCGGTGACGGCGAGGCAGGCGCCGCATACGAGGAGCGACGCGAGGCCGGTGCGGGCGGTGCGGAGCGGGTTAGTCATGAAGCGGAGACGCAGTCCGGGATGCATGGATCACCGATTTCAGTGCTTGACCACGGTGTACATCCAGGCGTCGGCGTTGTAGGTGCGCTCGACCGCCGTGGCGCGCTTGAGATCGCCCGACACGCTGACCAGGAACAGCGGCAACGCGGGGCTGCCTAACGATTGCATCGCGCCGGGCCCCGTGAGCGTGTACAGGTCGACCCGTTCCGCGGTGTGGTGAACGGGCAGCAGGACGCCGCCGCCGTCGACCAGCGAGACTAACCCGTCTTCGGCGAAGGTCGCGCCCCACTTGGTGAGCGCACCGGTCGACAGGTCGACGGCGGCGACGCCGAGCGAGTCGTCAGTCGCGCGGTTGTAGCCGGTGACGAAGACCCGTCCGTGCGCTGGATCGGCGACGACCTGGAAGAACTCATTGAACCACACCGGAAGCGAAATCGTGCGGCGCTTGTCGCCCGTTTGCAGCACGAGGTTCGCCCCCGTTATCGGGATATAGGCCCAACCGCCCGGGATCGGTGTCGCGTCGGTGATCGATGAATCCGTGAGGTCTAACGGGTCGCGTTCGACGCCGCTCGTGACGTCGATCAACCCCAGGTGGATCCTGCCTTGCGGCGTCGCCTGGATGGCGGACACCGAGGTCGAGTCGACCCACGCCGCATCGCGAATCGTGCGGCTCGCGGCAAGCGGGGACTCCGCGCCCCCGTCGTACGGGCGGATGCTGAAGCGCGCCGCGGTGTGACCGCCGGTCGTGGGCACCACCCGCCTGACGAGCAGGCGCTGGCCGTTAGGCGAGACCCAGGCGAGGATACTGCTCGAGGCGCGCGCGATGCGGCCTCCGCCTAACTGCCCGGCCAGAAGCTGCGGCACGGTGCCGGCCCAGACGCCGTAGTCCAGTGTGCCCTGATCCATCACCATCCGGGAGCCGTCGGCAGTTACCGAGACGTTGGTGAACCTCCCGGTGACCATCGTGTCCTGCTTGGCGGAGAGGTGGCCCGTCTTCGGATCGATCGCGATGCGGACGAGCGATTCGCCCACTGCGCCTCCAGCGCGGTCGAGCCACACGGCGTCCACCGTGCCGATGCCGCTGCAGGTGCACTGATTCACCACCTGGTCCGCCACCGTGCCGTCGCGACCGATCACCTGCCACACCCCGTGCGGAGCCTGGACGATGAGCGCGAGAATCCAACGCGTTCCGGGGATCGCCGAGAGACTGGCGAGGTACTGGCCCGTTGCCGCGCACGCGGATGCTGTCGTGCGCGACGCCGTCAAGTCCCGCCACGCCCACCCAATAGACGGAATCCTGCTGGTTCGACGAGCCTAACAGGAGCGAGTCGCCGTCGGCGTAGAACGCGGCCGGGCCTAACGTGAGAAACTTGGGCGGGCCGCCCAGGGCGGACAGCATGTACGTCGCCAAGCGCCCGTCGATCGTCCCGTTCATGATGAGGTTGCGGCGATCGGGGCTCCAGCGGAGGTCGTAGATCGACGTCGCACCGTCGAGGATGGAGCGCGTCGTGCTGCCGCCCACGTCCTGCTCGACGATGGAATAGGTGCAATCGGCGCCCGTGCAATGGCGCTCGGCGAATGCCAGCTGCTTGCCGTCGGGAGAAATGGCGGGGTAGGAGATGCCGCCCGAGATGGTGAGCTGCGTCTTGCTGCTGAGCGAGGCCTGGCTGCCCACCACTGGGCTGGAAGCGCGGCGCATGGCCCATGCGCCGATGGCGACGGCCGCCACCACCACCGCCGCGATGCTTATCGTTAGGCGATACCGCCGTGGAGCGGCGGCGGCCGGGTGCGCGGCGGTCGCCGCGCCCGGTTTGAGGCCGGCCTCGAGTGCGCGCACGAAATCGCCCGCGGTGGCGAATCGATCGGCGGGCGTCTTGGCCAACGCCTTGAAGATGGCGTCATCCACGCCTTCGGGCACCGTGTCGCGCAGCACGCGCACGCGCGTGGGCCGCTCGGTCATGAGCTTGGCGATCATGATTTGGGCGTTCGAGCCGGTGACCGGCGGTTCGCCGCCGAGCATCTCGTAGAGCACCGACGCGAGCGAATAGACGTCGCTGCGCCCGTCGATGGTGCGGTCGCCGGTGGCCTGCTCCGGGCTCATGTACTGCGGGGTGCCGAGCGACAGGCCGGTCTGCGTTAGGCGATTGCCGCCGGCTTCCTTCACCGCGAGCGCGATGCCGAAATCGGTGAGCATCGCTTCGCCTTCCTGCAGCAGGATGTTCTCGGGCTTGATGTCGCGGTGCACCACCCCCTGGCGGTGCGCGTAGTCGAGCGCGCTCGCGACCTGCTTCGTGATCGTGAACGCGTCGTCCAGGGCGAGCTGGTGTTCGCGGTTCAGCTTGTCGCGCAACGTCTCGCCGCGGACGTACGGCAGCACGTAGTACAGCATGCCTTGGGCGTCGCCCGAATCGATGAGCGTCAGGATGTGCGGATGGTCGAGCCGCGCCGAGATCTTGATTTCCGTTAGGAACCTGTCGGCGCCGAGTACCGCGCCTAACTCCGGGCGGAGGACTTTGAGGGCCACGTCGCGGTCGAGCTTGCGGTCGTGCGCGAGGTACACCACGGCCATGCCGCCCGAGCCCAGCTCCCGCTGGATGACGTAGCGGTCGCTCAGAGCAGCGGTGAGGTGGGGCGTTTCGAACATGCGGTAACGTTACGGAAACCCGAGAAATCCACCACCACCCGCGCGCCCAAGTCAGCGCATGGCAGGCTCGGCTATACTTTAGTAGTTCGGGGTTTGATCGGTATCCGCGACGGGCGCTTTTTGGGGAGCCACCACCTCAGGTTTGCCGGCTCGCGTTCACCGCTGCCTGCCACTGTGAATCCACGCCGAGTGTCGCAATCCATCGCGACAGATAGTCTCTATCCAACTCCGTCCCCCGCACGGGCAACAACTGCGCGCAGTCCTCGATCTGTCGCCGAGAGTGGCCCTTCGAGGCCCATGCGAGCTTTGCGATCAATACGTCCTCGACCGTTGCAATCCACAACGTGAGTCCCTCGAAGGACACGCGATACTTGCGAGCGTGAGCGAGCGCTTCCCTCTTCCCTCGAGAGATGCTCTCAGCAATTCAGACGCGCTCCACTAATCCGCGCGCAATACACGCACCGGATCGGTCCGCGCCGAGCGCCGAGCTGGAATGAGCGCCGCGATGATCCCGACCAAGAGCAGCAGCGCCGGCGCCGCCACGAAGGCCAGCGGATCCGCGGCGGTCACGCCCGACAGGAGGCTGCGCAACACGCGCGTCACCGCGAACGCACACACGAGGCCGAGCACCGTGCCGCTGCCGACCATCACCAGGCCTTCACGCATGAGCAGGCGCACCACCTCGTTAGGCGCCGCGCCCAGCGCCATGCGGATGCCCACCTCGCGGGACCGGCGCGCGACGGCGTAGCTCACCACGCCGTACACGCCGATCATTGCCAGCGCCAGCGCCAGCGCGGCGAACAATCCGAACGCGAGCGCGCCGAGCCGCGTCGGCAGCATCATCGCGTCCATGTGCCGCGCCATTGTCGTGCCCTGGAGCACCGGCATTGTCGGCTCGACGTCGCGCAGCACGCCGATCATCTGCGTCGTGACGGCGTCGGCATCACGGCCATCGCTCGTTTGCGCGACGAGCGTCGCGTACGGGAGCGAGGTCTGTGCGAACGACGCGAAGAAGAATGGCCGCGGCACTTCACCGAGCGACCGCACCTTGGTGGTCTGCGTCACGCCGACGATGCGATACGTGGTTGAATCGCGGCTGAACGTGCGGCCGATGGGATCCTGGCCGGGCCAGAATTGCTGCGCCATCGCCTCGTTGACCACGGCCACGCGGGCCGCCGCCGAGTCGTCGGCCGCCGTGATGCCGCGCCCGCGCACCAGCCTAACGCCGGCGGCAGAGAAGAATCCCGAATCGACAGCGGCGTAATCGATGTCGAAGCCCGATTGGCCCTTGGGCGGCTCCACGCCGGGGACGGTGATCTCCGCGTCCTGCAAGCTGGTGACGGAGAGGAGCATGTTGTCGATGAGGCCGACGGCCCGTACGCCGGCGATGCGCCGCGTGCGCGTCTCGATGTCGGCGAGCAGGAGCTGCTGTCGCGTTCCGGCGTTGCGGTCCGACGGGAATCCGAACCAGACCAGGCCCGCCGGCGCGTGTCCAAAGCCGGGGTCGATGTGCTCACGCTCCTCGAGACTGTGCAGGAAGAGTGCGGCGGTGATGAGCAACACGAGCGAGACGGCGATCTGCCCCGCGACCAGCGCGCCGCGCATGGTCACCCGGCGTGCCGGGCCGCCGCCGGTATTCTCGCTCTTGATGACGTCGACGACGTTAGGCCGCGTGGCCTGGAGCGCCGGCAGCACGCCCACGAGCAGGGCCGCGGCAGCCGAAGCCGCCACCGCAAAGGCCAGCACCCGGGCATCGAGGCGTACGTCGACGGTGATCGGCAGGGGCAGCGGCAGGTCGGCGTGCAGCAGCGCGCCCAGCGCGATCCGCGACAGGCCGAACCCGGCGGCGCCGCCTAACGCGGCGAGCAGGAGCGCCTCCACGACCAACTGCCGCACGAGCGACCACCGGCTCGCGCCGAGGGCAATGCGGATCGCGATTTCCCGCTGGCGATCGCGCGCCTGCGCCAGCAAGAAGCTCGCGAGGTTCGCGCACGCGACCAGCAGCACGAGCGCGACGACCACCATGAGCGACGCGGCCGCTGGCACGACGACGCTGTCGAGCAACGGGCTGACGGCGATCTCTGTCTCGGGAACCACGACGGTCCGCGATGTACCCGGCCACCACCGAGGGAACCGCCGCATCATTTCTGTTGTGTATGACGCGGCGAACGCACGCGCGCGCGCCATTGATATACCGGGCGCGAGACGCACCTTCACGAAAAGGCTGCGGTAGTCGCGGTCCGCGAGTTGGTCGGATGCGCCCGATTGGAGCTGGTTGATCATCCGAATCGGAAGGAACAAAGCCGGCGCGACGCCGGGCATGGAGCCCGCGTAGCTCGCGGGTGCGACGCCGACGATGGTGTACGCTCGGCCCGCGAGCCGGATCTGACGGCCGACGACGCCGGGGTCGGCGGCGAACGCGCGATGCCAGTAGTCGTTGGACAAGACCGCAACTGCGTGCGCGCCGTTTGCGACGTCGTCCTCAGGGCCCAACAGGCGTCCTGCCTGCGGCGTTAGGCCGAGGAGCGGGAAGTAGTCGCCGTTGACGAGCTCGTCGAACAGCGTCTCCTCGCGGTCGCCCAAGTCCCGCGGCACCACGGAATACTCGGAGACGGAGACCTGGGAGAAGAGGCCCTGCGCGGCGTCCCGGAGCGAGACGTAGTCGGGATAGGAGAACGGCGTGTAGGGAATCGACGGCTGGCTCGCGAAGATCTCGGCGATCTGCTCGCGGTGGGGCACCGGCGGGCGCCGCAGGAGCACGGCGTCGATGAGGCTGAAGATCGCGGTGTTGGCGCCAATGCCTAACGCAAGGGAGAGCACCGCGACGAACGTGAACCCGGTGCGATGGCGCGACCGCCGGATCGCGTAGCGCACGTCCCAGGCGAGGCGCTGCCAGAGCGCGGCGACGGAGAATCCGCGTTCGACCGGCCGCTCGGGTCGGGCCGCGCGGCGCGCGCGTACAACGTCGCGCAGCGTGCCGGGCGCGAGGCGTTCCAGCAATTGGCGTTCTGCGTCGCCCGGTCCCACGCGCGCCGCGAGATCGGCGAATTCCTCGTCGAGGTGCTGTGCCAATTCCTCGACCAGATCGGCTTCGTCGCCGGGGGCAAGAGCAAGCGGCTCGAGCCGCGTATGGAGCTCGCTGCGCCAGTCAGGCATGTCGGGTCTCGGCGATGGAGGCCACGGCCGCGACGAACTCGCGCCAGCTCTTGCGTTGGGCATCGAGGGCGTGGACGCCGGCGGGCGTGATGCGGTAATAGCGGCGCCGGCGTTCGCCGGCCTTTTCGACCCACCGGCCGCGGATCCAGCCACGGGCTTCCATCCGATAGAGCAGGGGATAGAGCGACGCGACGTGGAAGGTGAGGACGCCCCGCGAGCGCGAGGCGATGAGCTTGCTCAAGTCGTAGCCGTGCCGCGGCTGGTGCTCGAGCAGCGACAGGACGAGGAATTCGGCGCTTCCTTTTTTGAGCTCGGGTGTAAGCATGGCAGTACAATATGTGGTGTCGCCATATATTGGGGCGCGCCACATGACGCGTCAAGGGCGCGCGCCTGGTCGGCGCGCGCGAGATCTCGCAACTGTCCTTCGAGGACGCGACTAGTGCGCGCGAGCGGCCGCGTCCGCGATCGGGCTCAAGTCCGGTGTCGTGTTCCCGCTGCCATAGATGCGGTTGCAGAGCGTACCCAGCGCCGCGGCCTCCGCCGCGTACGCGCTCTCGGCGATGTGTGTCGTGCCCCCCGCGGCTTGTTCGAGCTTGCCGATGCCGGGCACGTCGCCGGCGGAGCCGAGCGAAACCGCGCAGTAGAGATCGCCCTTGATCGAGTCGATCTCGCCGTCGCCAGTGTCTCGACTCGCCTTGTCGCCCACGCCCGGCACGGCGACCGCACCGTGCGACTCGGCCTTGACCGCACTGGCGTACGCCGGTTGCGCGTCCACTCCGCCTAACACCAACACGTCGACCGCGCCGGTGCCGTCCGGGGCGGAAAAGATGCACTGCTGTCCTTCGGCGTCGGTGCCCGCCGCCGTCACCTTGACGTCGGTGATCGTGGCCACCAGCAGCGGCTGGACTTGCTCCTTCGTGAGCTGCTTGCAGCTCGCCTTGGTGCCGCCGATCGAGTTGGCGGTGTCGCCAGTCGTTGCGGCCGCGCTGGCCGCCTCGGCCCGCGGTGCGCCGGAGCAGCCGGCGAGCCATGCGCCTAACGTTAGAACCAGTGCGATGGGCACGATGGAAGGGCGGAAGAACGTCATGTCGGATGCACCTCGAGGATGTTGGCGGTGGCAGACGCTGGATCCAGCGCTCACTTGACGCCGGCGGGCGGCCGGACGTTGGTATAGTCGTAGCGAGCGCTACTGTGGCTCTTTTCCCCGGTGCCGGCGTCCATGACAGTGTTCGCCTTGAGCACCACGCCGCGGCTCTTCGAAATCCACATGTCCGTATCGACCGTCGACATCTCGGTCACGACGTGTGAGCGCCACACTGATGCGGCCTCGCCGTTCACGCTCTCGTCGCGCACGTGCGAGCACATGTCTTTGGTCCAATCGTGTTTATCCCGATCTGCGTTCATTTCGGCCAGACTCACTGGACTCTTGACCCACTTTCCATGGCTCAGCAGGTACATCGCTCCTCCGGCCGCGATCGCCTCGCCAACCATAGGCTTGCCGCCGTTTTCGGCAGCCACGGCCTTCGCGCTGTCGACAAAGTACATGTGATAGGGAACGGCTTCCATCTTGACCGACGCCGCGTGCACCGTGGCACAACTGGAAGCTTGGGCGCGTGTGGGGGGTGTCGCGAGCAGCACGGCGCCCATCGCGATTCCGAGGAGGCGGAGACTGCGTTGCTTGGATTGAAGGGTGGGCTTCATGACGGCGTGCTCCAGCGAGAAGTGAGTCGGCCCCCGGGGTCGGGGGTTGGTTATCTGCACTCAATTCTGGCCGGTATCCGTTGTCCCGCCGTTATCCCGCCGTTAGCCATGCCGCGCGGATCAACAATTGTTCTCGACCGGGGTCTGTTGAGCGAAGAGGCACGCCAGGAGCTTGCGCGTCGGCCGGCCCACAGCGATTCTCGATCTCGTATCCCCGACGACTGGCAGTCGGACCAGCCGTTCCGCCATATACTCGAATTCCGTGTCACGCCGCTCTACGGGCGCTTCTTGCGCTTCGACCTGGATACACCGGACACACCGGAAATCCGAATCGTCCGTTAGTACCGGCATGCCAATCACGACGCGCTCTTCCACCCCGTCTCGCCGATCTGCTTGTTGGCTTTCTTGTATTGATCTTCCAGCTGCTGCTTGCTCCCCGGCGCTTGCGCAGACGCGCTCGACCGACCAACACAGTTAGCAGAGCTCTTGAAGGCGTACTTCTGCTGAAGGAATGCGAGGAAGTTGTTTCCGATAGCTCGGAACCTGACGCCGTGTTGTAGAGTTGGATCCGCTTTGCCTACGAAACCCTCGCTGAAATAGATCGTCGGCGCGGTCCAATGGGCGCATCGGACGATTGCTGATCACGCTGCTGCTGTGCGGTGCCGGCGTGCTGAGCGAACCGCTCCTCTATTTGAGTCTCTACCTCAAACAGAACCGGTCGCGGTACTACGACCTGCTCGATGCCGTGCGCCGCACCGGCGACTGGGAGACGTGGATGGCGTTCTTCCTCGAGGGCGTGCGCGAGACGTCGGAGGGAGCCGTTGCCGCCGCCCGGCGCCTAACGGAACTGTTTCGCGCGGACCACGAGCGCATTGCCGCCGCGGGGCGGCGCGCCGGTTCAATGCTCCGCGTGCACGACGCGCTCAAAGCGAGGCCGGTCACCACTCTGCCTAACGTCGCGCGCCGGACGCGCCTCACTCCGCCAACGGTGGGTACGGCGATGGACGAGCTGGTCGCGCTCGGCATCGCGCGCGAGCTGACCGGACGGCGCCGCGATCGCGTATTCTCTTATGCGGCATATCTGAAGATCCTCAACGAGGGAAGCGACTCCCCCTGAACCACCACCGGTTGCGTGCCGGCAATCCCAAGCGTTACCCCGTTGCGCGAGATCATCCGCCTAACGTCGGCCGGACGAGCGCCAAGCGCCATGCGTACGCCGATTTCTCGCCGGCGCCGCCACATATATCGGTCTAGTGGAGCGCCTCGCTCATGATAGCCGAGCCTCGAACACGATTCACGCGTGCAGGCCAAGCGCGTGCTTTACCCATGCTCCTCTGACGAAGGGTGGACTTGACCAGGACTTGACCCGCTTTTCGAGGACGTCGGTCTAAGCTGCATGCGCGCTCGTTCCGCGCCACGACGTAACTGCGCCATCGCCCTGCGCTCGCAGATCATCCCGCGTAGTAGTGACGCTTGTATTCTCGAGCCGCTGAACCTTATTCTCCCAGGTTCACCGTCACCCGATACACCGACCCATTCTTCACGCCCAAAAAGCGGAACGTACGCGAGTCCAGGAAGCGCGCGACATTCCGATTCACTTCCAGGAAGTCGTCATAAGCAGGCCCGGTCTTTCCATCCACCGCAAGCGAATACTTGTTCGCGTCCCGGATCATGGTGGCGAAGCGCTTGCCGTCGGGTGAGAACTCAGGAAACTCGTACGTGCTGTAGCCGTGCATAATCTCCTGACCGTCGATGCTGATCACGTCTTTGCTGACGCCATCCGGCTTCGGCCAAGCCCAGACCAGCCGTGCTCCGTCGCCGCTAAAGAAGAGCGGGGGGAAGTCAATGTGGGGTGGTCCGGTTCGGGTTGTGAAGGGAATCAGAGACGTGACATTGGTGGCCACGCCATCGCGGATGATCTGCGAAGCGGAGCCATTCACCTGGACTGCGTAAGCGTAGTGCTTGCCGTCCTCGCTGAAGCTCATGGAGTTTGGAACCAACCCATTGAAGCGCGGGCTCGCTTTTCCGTCAATGACCATTCGGGTACCGGCCTGCGCCGATTTTGCCAGATAGGCAAAGCGGTCGCCCGTCTGGCTGAAGACAAAATTGCTGACCCCACTGGCGTCCTCACCCGGCATCTCCTGCCCGTCGTACACAACGAAGTCCGAGTTGCGATTTCCCACATAAAACTCGTGCCTGGAATCGGGACTGAACTGGATCGTCTTGATGGCGTCATACGTCCGGCCCACCTTTCCGTCAATCACCGGAGCCACGCCTCCGGGAACTGCCTTGACATACGCGAACCGCTTTCCATCGGGGCTGAACAGGACCAACGCCGAGAGTCCCATGCGCATTCCGGCTTCGTCCGTCCGGGAGAACGGGACGCCGCCGGGACCAACTTGATGGTGATCGACGTACAAGCCGTTGGCGCCGCCAGCAACTGGAGCAGCTTGATGGGGATCGCCGTACGAGCCGAGGAGGCCGAACGAGTAAGCAACGCGGCCGTTCGACGCGAGGACCACATTCTGGATGCCGCCGCGCGGCGCGCCAAGAACACCATCCACCCCCACGCCCGTACCGCTCGCGCCTGCGGCGGCGAGGAAGGCGTAGTGGCTGTCGTCATCGTTCACGAGAATATTTTTCACTACGTCGTACGCCGGACCCGGCTTGTCATTCACCACCAGGTGCCATTTATGGTCATTGGTTTGGGCGACATAGATCAGCTTTTCCGCGACAAAAGCGACTTGGCCCACATCGATGAAGTTGTATTCCGGGCTTTTCACTCCATCCAGGAACATATAAAAACCGCCCGACCCGCTCGGAATCCCGATATGTGCCACGACGGCGACGTGCGCTCCGCTCGGGCTTATCAGGCACTGGTGCCGACCTGGACTCGTCTGATAGCCGGGGCTATGAACATGCGTCTGGTCGATCTTGGGCACGGGACTGCTTGAAGCGAGGTTGGTCCCGGGCGTGAAGCTGGCGACCGTGAACGCGGTTTTGCCGTCGCGGACCTCAACCAGGTCGTTGCCGCTCTGGGCCACATACGCCGAGTGCTTGCCATTGGCGCTGAACACGAAGTCAATGGCTTCCCCGCCCCACGTGTGCGCGGCGTGGTCGAACTCAGGGCCGTCCACTCCATCGATGATGATCAGTTCACGGCTTCCGTGCATCGCGACGACCGCGTAATGCCCGCCATCGGGACTTACCACAAACATCCCGGCCTGCTTGCTCGGCCCCAGCAGCGTTTCCTGAATGGTGGCAGTCAATGCTCCCGCCGACACGGGCTGATTCGTCACCGGCGAATTCGACGCGCTAGCCGCACTTGCGCCGCCGCCCGCAGGCGCAGGCGCCGCGGAGGCGGTAGGCGTCTGCGCAGCGGGTGCAGCAGGCGCTATCGACCCAACGGTGCTCGCCGCCGGGGGCTGGCTGAGCACGAATGTCAGCGTGATTCCCGGCGGCAGCACGACTCGCTGGCCCATCGCAACTGCCGAGACCCCGGCGGGCGAACTCGCGTGATGGACGAATCCGCCAAGCTTCGAGATGACGGCGCTGGTTGCGGCGCTCTGCACGCCAGAGGTCACGCTCGCTGAGCTGCTGGTGACGGCAACCGGTTGGCCGCGGATGGTGACGGAGACGAGCTGCGCGGTATAGCCCGATCCGTCCTTCGCCAAGGTGACGATCGCAGCGGCACCCAGAGGGAGGGTGACACCATTGCCGGCGTCCACCGCTTTATTGATCCTGGCGCGATACTGCTTGCCCGCGGGATCTTTCCCTGAGTCCATTCCATCCAGCATTCTGACCACCACCGGCGCCCCCGCCGCGGGAGCTTGCGCCTGCGCGTCCGGCGGTTGCGTGATGGCTATCGAGGCGAGAAGGAACATCGAGAAGGATAGGGGCCCGAAGTACGCAGGCTTCATTCGTCCCATGTCTTATGTCTCCACTGAACGTTCTGAATCGCGCCTGATTCGGGAAGGGGGAGGGCTTCTATCCTGCTGAAACTCTCATTCGCCGCGTGGTTTCCGAGCCGCCGAACCTTATCCTCCTAGGTTCACCGTCACTCGATACACCGACCCATTCTTCACGCCTAGGAAGCGGAACGTCTGCGAGTCCAGGAAGCGCGCGACATTCGGATTCACTTCCAGGATGTCGTCATACGTTGGCCCGGTCTTTCCATCCACCGAAAGCGCATAGCCCTTTCCCACTCCCAGCCAGATCATGGTGGCGAAGCGTTTGCTGTCCGGGCTGAACGCCGGAAACTCGTAATTGACGAGGCCGCGCAGTATCTCCTGACCGTTGACGCTGATCACATTTCCGACACCGCCCGCCATTGGCCAGACCCAGACCAGCCGCGTCCCGTCGCCGCTAAAGAAGAGCGGAGGAAAGTTGACGTCCGATCTGGTTCGAGTGTTGAAGGGAACCAGAGACGGAACATTCGTGGCCACGCCGTCGCGAACGATCTGGCCAATACTGGCGTAAGCGTAGTGCTTGCCGTCCGCACTGAAGCTCATCGACTCTGGAACGAGCTCCTGGAAGCGCGGGCTCGCTTTCCCGTCCACGACCATGTGGAAGCCAGACGGCCCATACGCTAGATAGGCCAAGCTGCCCCCTGTCTGGCTGAAGACAAAATTCTTGACCGTGCCCTCACCCGGCATCTCCTGTCCATTGACCACAACGAACTGCGAATTCCGGGTTCCCACATAAAACTCGTGCTTGGAATCGGGACTGAACTGAAATACGCCGAGGTTGTCGTAGGCCCGCCCCGCTTTTCCGTCGACCACGGCTGCCTTGCCTCCGGCAACCGCCTTGACGTAGGCGAACCGCTTTCCATCGGGGCTGAACAGGACGTATGCCTGGGAACCGATTGTTTTCCCGGATGGATCCACCACCGCAAAGGGCTGAGCGATGGGACCAATGTCATGCTCGTCGACGTACAAGTCGTTGGAGCCGTTGGGCGAGCCGGGTGTGGCACCCACGACCGCTTCGTACGCAACGCGCCCGTTCGAGGCGATGGTCATATTCTGGATGGCGCCGCGATGCGGTGTGCCTGGGACGCCATCCGCCACCACAACCTGGTTGCCTCCGTTGCTTCCTCCGTCTCCGGCGATGAAGGCGTAGTGGCTGTTGTCATCGTTCACCAGAAGAGTGAGCACCCCGTCGTGTGCCGGACCCGGCTTGTCATTCACCACCATGTGCCATTTGCCGTCTTCAGTTTGGGCGGCATAAACCAGCTTTTCCGCGACAAACGCTATCTTGCTCATGTCGATCGAGCGATATGGCGGACTCTTCACTCCATCGAGAAACATGTAATAGCTGGCCGGCGACGACTGCGGGTGGAGCCCTGGCTTCGGTGGCAGGGTCACCCACCCGGTACCAACTGCGGCGACATGCGCTCCACTCGGGCTAATAAGGCACTGGTGGACGAGTGAATTGGTCGCGGCGTCCGGGTTATGAATACGCGACTCGTCGATCTGCTGCACGTTCCCAGTCGGGAGAGTGGCAATCGTGAACGCCGTTTTTCCATCCCGGACTTCAACCATGTCGTTGCCGCTCTGGGCTACATATGCCGAGTGCTTGCCGTCGGGGCTGAACACAAAATCGATGGGGTGTCCGCCCGAGCCATGTGCGGCATGGTCGAACTCAGGGCCGTCCACTCCATCGACGATCATCAGTTCACGGCTTCCGTGCATGGCGGGGACCGCGTAATGCCCCCCGTCCGGACTCACAACGAACGGATTGTCAACGCCCGGCGGCGCAGCCTGCTTGCTCGGCCCCAGCAACGTCTCCTGAATGGTGGCAGTCAATGCTCCCGCCGACACGGGCTGATTCGTCACCGGCGAATTCGACGCGCTAGCCGCACTTGCGCCGCCGCCCGCAGGCGCCGGCGCCGCGGAGGGTGCGACAGACGCGGATGCCCCGCCGGAATTCGCCGCGAGAGGCTGGCCGAGCACGAAGGTCAAGGTGGTCCCCGGCGGCAGCACGACTTGCTGGCCCATCGCAACCGCCGCGACACCGGCGGGCGCACTCGCGTGATGGATGAAGCCGCTAAGCTTTGAGCTCACCGAGCTCACCGCGCTGGTTGCAGCGCTCTGCGCGGCAGAGGTCACGCTCGCGGACCTGCTCGCGACGGCAACCGGCTGGCCGTTGATGGTCACGGAGACGAGCTGCGCGGCATAGCTCGATCCGTCCTTCGCGAGAGTGACGATCGCAGCGGCACCCACCGGGATCGCGACACCATTGCCGGCCTTCACCGCTCTATTGATCCTGGCGCGATACTGCTTGCCTGCGGGATCACTTGCGGAATTCACGGCGTCCAGCATCCTGACAACCACCGACGTGCCCACAGCCGGAGCGGTTTGCGTTTGCGCGTGCAGCGCTTGTCCCTTAATCGAAGGCGAAAAGAGGGCGAAGAAGAGTACAAGTCCAACGTGCGCTCGCGCGTTCACTCGGGGCATGGCTCTCCTTTCCGTCGGCACGACGGGGTGGGCAACGAATATAAGAACGGGCTCACCATACGCGCATTCGGCGCGACTAGCAAGAATGCTCTGTGAGGGGGCCGCCCCGTGACGACGCCTGCTGCTTTCACACCTGCGCGATCCCCGTGAGCATCGCGCGAGCCGTGTTCTCCGTTTCCTCCCACTCGTTCGCGGGTATCGATCCTGGCGACAACGGCGGGCGCATAGGGATGATTGAAGCACCTGGGCATTGATGCACCCTGTGCCTGGCGGGCTCAAGTGCTCGTCCTCCGCACGTGATTCGCCGCTCGCGCCTGGCGCTCACCGTAGGGCTCGCACTCTATGGCATTCCGTGCCTGCTCCACCCAGAGGCCGGACACATCGTGCTCGGCCAGTTAGGCGAGTTTATCGGCTTGCGGGCGGCACGCTCGGGCAACTCATCATGCCGCTGCTGTTCATCGTCTACTTCTGGCGGCGCGGCGATCGGCATGCGGCGACGGTGCGGCTGTGGTGGTTAGGACAGAGCCTGTGGAACGTGTCCGTGTACGCCGCCGACGCGTGGAGCCAGCTGCCTGCCGCTGGTGGGCGGCGGCGAGCGCCTCCCAGCACGCGGGCTCGGTGCGCGTGATCGTGCCGCACGGGCGTGAGACTTCCCCATGGCCGTCACCTGCCGGGTGACGGAAGACGAACAGTGGAGTGACGGCTCCTCGCGAGTCTCGCTGCCGTGCGCCACATTGTCAGGACCAGCTACCGTCTCATGAGCGCGTTGGCCTCCGCGTATGGCAACGCCGTCTCGGCGAACCGGAACGTCCCGTGGTCCAACATCTCTCGTGCCGCGCTCATGAACGCCGCCAGCGCTGCCCGGCTCAACGCCGACCCAACACTGATACGTCGCACGCCTAACTCGGCCAATTCAGCAACGGAGAACGACCCGCTCTTGAGCCCCATCACCACGTTCACCGGTTGGCCCACCGACGCGCACACGGTGCGGATCTCCTCTGCCGTCGTTAGGCCCGGCGCGTACAGCGCATCTGCGCCGGCATCCTCGAACGCTTGCAGCCGCCGGATCGTGTCGTCCAGATCCGGCCGCCCGTGCAGAAAATTCTCCGCGCGCGCGACCAGGACAAACGGGAACGAAAGTCGGCGCGCCGTCTCGACGGCCGCCGCGACACGGTCGACGGCATGCGCGAACGCGTAAATCGGATCCCGCGGGTGCCCGGTCGCATCCTCGATCGACCCTCCAACGAGCCCCGCTTCACCCGCCAACCGGATCGTTTCCGCCACGGCGTCCGGCGTGTCTCCGTATCCGTTCTCGAGATCGGCGGCGACCGGGAGATCGGTCGCATCGACGATCGCCTTCGCGTTAGCAAGCGTCTCCTCGCGCGAGATCAGCCCGGCGCCATCAGGCTTGCCGAGCGCGTAGGCGAGGCCGGCGCTGGTCGTGGTGAGCGCCTCGAATCCCATGTGCTCGAGGATCTTCGCCGTTCCCGCGTCCCACGGATTCGGAATCAGGAACGCGCCAGGCCGCGCATGCAGCTCCACGAAGCGCTTGCCTTTAGCATATTGTCGTTCGCGACTGTCCATCGTGCGAGCTCGGTGCCGAGACGAAAGGCGAAACCTAGTAGTTGGCCGGCATGCACGCTTCGTACATCGTCGAAGTATGAATGTCTGCCGGCCGTCGACGCTCCGCGCTGGTGTTAGAGTTCTTGCAATCACGGCTGGCGCGCGCATATTCGCGTTAGCACCGTCCTCGGAGGTTGGTGTGCCCGACCACGTCAAAGTGCTCCGTCCGATGCTCCACTGCTGCTCGTTGTTAGGCGCAGCGCTCCTGGTTGGTGCCGCTTCGCCTCGCGGTGCACCCGCGCTCGTCCAACCCAATCCGAACATCCATCGCGCGGGATCCCTGCACGACGGCATCCTTACCGTCGCGCTCGACGCCGCGGAGCACGCGTGGCAGCCCGACGGGCCTAACCGGCCCAGCCAGCGGATCGCGGCGTTTTCAGAGGCCGGCAAGGCGCCGCTCGTGCCCGGGCCGCTCTTGCGTGTCGTAGCCGGCACCGAGATCCGCCTAACGATCCACAATTCGCTCCCCGCGCCGCTCACGTTCTTGGTCCCGGCCTCGATCCACGGCGGCCCGGACGCGGTCGACAAGGCGGACTCCATCATCATCGCTCCCGGCGCCGTTGGGCAACTGACCACCCGCGCCACAGTGCCCGGCGGCTACGTCTACCGGGCCATGCTCCCGACCGGCGAGAGTCGGGTCGCGCATGTTGCCGGCCTGCTCGCCGGCGCCTTGGTCGTCGACTCGGCGTCCCCGGCCAGGCCCCCGCACGATCGCGTGTTCGTGCTCATGGAGACTCCGGACTCCGTGCGGGCGGCGTATGCGGACACGGCGTCCGCACGCATCAACATCGGCTTCCTGCAGGTGGGCCGCATCACCTACACGATCAACGGGCGCTCCTGGCCGAACACGGAGCGCATTGCGGCCACAGTCGGCGATTCGCTGCACTGGCGGATCATCAATGCGACCTCGGATGTCCACCCGATGCACTTGCACGGCTTCTACTTCCGGATCGATGGCCTCTCCGGGCCGTGGCCCCCGTTCGCGATCTACGACAAGCCCGTGCTCGGCGAGATGGCGGTCACGCAGCTGGTGTGGCCGTTCGACGCGATGACGATGACGTGGTCGCCTAACCGGGCGGGGAATTGGCTCTTCCATTGCCATTTCGCGCCCCACCTCGATCCGGATTCGGTCAATGCGGCGCCGGACGATCCGCACCTGCGCGACATGGTCGGACTCGTGCTCGGAACAATCGTCGCCGATCGTCCCGGCACACGCACGGTCGCCGCGTCGAGTGACACGAACGCGCGTCGGCTGCGGCTCGTTGCCGTCGCCGATAGCGACAGCGTGCCCTCGTTCCATGGGTACGCACGCGCCGAGTCGCTGCCGCGCATGCACTTCGTGCTCGAAGAACAGGGTCGCCGGGTGGATGCAGGGAATGACTTCAGCCCCGAGCTCGATCTCACGCGCGGTGAGCCCGTTGCGATCACGGTCGTGAATCAGCTCGCGGAGCCGACGAGCGTACACTGGCACGGCATCGAAATCCAGGACAGCTACGCGGACGGCGTGCCCGGCTTCAGCGGCGCCGGCCGCCGCCTAACGCCGGAAATCGCGCCCGGCGATTCGTTCGTGGCCCGATTCACGCCGCCGCGATCGGGGACGTTCATGTATCACGCACACGTGGACGAGCTGCGCGAGCAATTGGCGGGCCTCGAAGGCGCGATCATCGTGCGCGATCCGGGCACGCTGCCGTCCGCCGATGACCACGTCTTTTTCCTCAAGGGATACGAACCCGATGCCGCGCACCCGTTCAGCGTCAACGGCCGGGCTAACCCGGATACGGTGGTCCTGCACGTCGGCCAGCCGGCTCGTCTCCGGTTCATCAATCTCACGACGGTCAACATCGCGCCCTACGTTGCCCTCACGGCGCGACCGGATGGTTCGTTGGGCTCGGCGAAGGATACGACGATCGTCGACTGGCGCCCGGTCGCGAAGGACGGCGCGGACCTGCCGCCGGCGTCGCAACGCCCGCATCTGGCGCGCCAGACTATCGGCGTCGGGGAGACGTACGACTTCGAGTACACGCCGACACACGCCGGGCCGCTGCACGTCGAGGTGCGCGGAAACGGCGGCAGGCGTCTCCTGCTCGCGCGGGTGCCCATTCGAGTCGAGTAGATAACGGTTCGCCAACGAGTGAATAACGGCGAGGGCCGATTGTTCGCACGCGTCACGAATCTCGTGCGAGCAACCGTATACCATCAGCCCCCAAATTCACATGACGAACGCGTTCAGGATCACAGTGTTGTCCCTCACGGCCTCGGCTGTACTCGGGTGCTCGGCGAAAAAAGCCTCGGGAGCGCAGGCCGACGCGAGCGACCCATTGCAGGCCGCGTCCACGTCGACCCAGGGGGCGGACGCAAGCTGGTCCGCAACGATCGACGGTGAGGCGGTTACGGGGAAAGGCGTCGACCAAGCACTGCAGCAGCAGAACGCCGGCTACGTGCTTCCGCGCCAAGGCCCCGGCAACAAGTTCGGGATGTTCACCTTGTACTCGAAGAAGGACGCTGAGGACGACAAGGCGAATATCTCGTTGACGTTCCGCTTTCCACCGCACACGGGAACGTACGTCCACGCCGGAACGTACCAGTCGTGCACGTGCGACCTCGTCCTGAACAAGAACATCACCAGCGGCGACCTCGCGCGATACAACGCGGACACGGTGACGATCACTATCACGTCGATGAGCACGACGAGAATCGCCGGAACATTCTCCGGGAATTTCAAGCTCAGCGACGACACCCCGCGAGCGGCGCAGAAGCGCGCGACGGTCACGAACGGAAAATTCGACATCCCCATGTCGACATCGAACATCACGCCTGAGTAAGGATGGCGCCGAGCTCGCCTGTAGTGACAGAACTCTGACACAACAAACACGCCAGCTTCTCTTGCTGACGCTCGTGCCGCGGCCCAACCTCGTGCTCGCGACGTCCACCTTTGGTCTAACGCTGCACCGATCGCGGCACAGGCTGCATCCCAATTATCCTCGCGACACTCTCTATGATTGCGTTCCTCATCCCCTTGCTCGTCTGGTTGCAGGCGTCGAGTCTGCCGGCGCTCTCGGAGGCCCGTCCCGTGGACGGCACTCACGTGTACGACCTGTCGGTTAGGCCAAGCCCTGACAGCGCCTGGCACGCGATCGGCACGATGACGGTCGAACTGACGACGCTGCACAGGGACGGGAGAGCCCTCATGCGTCGTGTCGCGACCTCTCACGTCGGCGCGCGGGTCGTCGTCGACACGACGCTGTCGCTGGAGAGCTCGCTGGCGCCGATCAGCGAGCGCACGCACAAACCCACTGGCATCATCAGCTACGACTTCGCCAGAGACTCAGTGACCGGTTTCATGAGCGTCAACGGTGCGGAGCATGCCATACACGTCGCGCTACCCGGTCCGACATTCAATTCGACCGACCTCGAGCTGATTATCCGATCGCTGCCGCTGGCGCCGGGCTATCAGGTTAGGCTTCCGATTTACGATCCCGAGCTCGGTGGCTATCGGTTCACGAACGTCCGAGTCCAGTCACCGGCGCAGGGTGATTCGACGGACGCGACATCGCGCAACGTGTGGGTGGTGCTCGACACCGACGCCAGCTTGCAGATAACGTATCGTGTGGCCCGCGCGACGCGCGAATTGCTGTCCATGACCATCGTCAATCCACAACGCAAGATCGAGGCGCAGTTCGTCCTGCGCCACGCATAGCGTCGGGCTGAATGCGCACGATTGGCTTGGCTCTCGCCGCGGCGTGCCTCACAGTCGCGGCGTCGGCGCAAAATGGTCCGCCGCCGTTCGGCCATCCAGCGGTCTGGCACTGGGCGCCCAGCCGCAGCTACCACGTGCTCGACTATCGGCTGTCGATGCATTTCGACGAACCGCGCGGCGTGGTATTCGGCGACGAAGTCGTCACGCTCCGTCCATTCGGCGCCGCCTTCCGCAAATTCTATCTGAACAGCGCCGGCCTAACGATCGACTCGGCGCGCCTCGAGAGCGCCGCCGGCCCAGAGACTCCGCTCTCGTTTGCCACCGACAGCTCGCGTCTCTGGATCACACTCGATCGCGCGTACGATGCACGCGCCACCCTGCGCGTCCGCATCATCTATCATGGTGCGCCGCGCACCGGGCTCTTCTTCGTGAATCCCACCAAGGCGTATCCGGACGCGCCGCGTGAGGTCTTCTCGCAGGGCGAGCCCGAGCTCAATCACTACTGGTTCCCGTGTTGGGACTACCCGAACGACATGGCCACCAGCGAGACCATCACCACTGTCCCGGCGGGACAGGTCGTGGTCTCGAACGGCCGGCTGGCGCGGGTGACACACGGTGCCGGTACCACCACATACGACTGGGTCGAACGCGTTCCGCATAGCTCGTATCTCATCTCGATAGCCGCCGGCCCGTGGCGCGAGATCGCCGATCACGCCGGCGCCACGCCGGTGGACTACTACGTGCCGCGGAGCATCGACACGGCTACCGTGCGGCGGTCGTTCCGCCTAACGCCCGACATGATCGGGTTCTTCGCGCGCGCCACTGGTGTGGCATACCCGTACGAGCAGTACGCGCAGACGACCGTTCACGACTACCTGTTCGGCGGACAAGAGAATGTGAGCGCCACGACGCTCACCGACAACACGCTGCACGACGCCCGCGCCGACGCCGATTACCCGAGCACCGCGCTCGTGGCCCACGAGCTGGGTCAGGAATGGTTCGGTGACTACGTGCAGGGACGCGATTGGGCCGATATCTGGCTCAACGAAGGATTCGCGACGTACATGGAGGCGTTGTACACGCAGGATCACAGCGGCAACGACGCCTTCCGCTACGAGATGTCGCAGGACGAGGCGCTCGCGCGGGCGCAGGACGCCCGCGACTATCTCCGTCCGATCGTCGACCGGCACTACGACGACCCGTTAGACATGTTCGACGCCATCACGCACGAGAAGGGCGCCGCGGTGATCGACATGCTGCGCTACATCGTGGACGGCTCGTCCGCGGCGGCCCACCCGGCGTCGCAGCACGAGACCTTGTTCCGCGCCCTCCACCACTACCTCGTGTTGCACCATGCTCACACCGCAACCACGGGCGATCTCGTCGATGCCGTTCGGGAGTCCACCGGACTGGAGTTAGGCTGGTTCTTCCGCGAGTGGGTGTTCATGGCCGGGACGCCGAGCTATCGCGTGTCGGCGCGGTACGATTCGACGCGACGCGTCGAGGTGGTACACATCGAGCAGGTGCAGCACGTCGACTCGCTCACGCCGATCTTCCGCATGCCGGTCGAGCTCGCGTTCCACGGTGCAGGACAGGAGTCCACCACGGTGCAAGTGGACGATTCCCTGGCGTCGCAGGAGTTCCAAGTCCCGCTCTCCTTTGCGCCCGCATGGGTGGACTTCGATCCCGACGGCTTCATCGACAAGACGCTGGACTTCCCGCAACCGCTCGGCGCGCTCGCGGCGCAGGCCGAGCACGACCCGGCGATGATGAGCCGGTTAGGCGCGGTCGAGCAGCTCGGCGCAATGGACGTGGCGGCGACGGGGGAGCGCGCGCGTGTGCTCGCGCAGGCGCTGCGCACCGACGGCTTCTACGGCGTCCGCGCCGCGGCGGCGGCCTCGCTCGGACGGATCGGTACTGACGAGGCGCGACTCGCGCTGATCGAGGCGCTGCGCGCGCAACCCGACACCCGCGTGCGCGCCGCCGCTGCGTTAGGCCTCCGCCGCTTGGCCGGCGACAGCGACGCCTACGCCGCGCTCGTGAGCGCGCTGCACGCCGATTCCAGCTATGCCGTCGAGGCCGCCGCGGCGCGCGGCATCGGCCAGTCGCGGAGCGCGAACGCCGAGCCGGTGCTGGCGGCGGAGGTGCGCACCGGCCGCGACGTCCACGTGCTAACGGCCGTGCTCGCCGCCCTTGCCGCCACGCGTGATCCGCGCGCGGCGTCCGTGCTGCTCGATGAAGCACAACCCGGTCTACCCGAAGGCGTCCGGGCGAGCGCGCTCGGGGACCTTGCGTCCATGAAGGATTCGGTGCCCGGCGAAGACTCGGCGCGGGTAATCGCAGCGGCCCGCGCGGCGCTCGACGACCCCGTCATGTCGGTGCGACTCTCGGGCGAGGAGCTGGCGGGCGCGTTCGGCCTCGTGCAGTTCCGCGCCCAAGTGGCGCGCGACGCGGACGCGCCGCTCGTCATTCAGAGCCGGCTCGCACAGCACGTGCTGCACGAGCTGGACACGGCGCGTCGCTGACTAACGGATTGCGCTTCGCCAGACGGCAGGCCGCCCTCGGTGCTGTACCTCACATTGGGCGGCGGCGCCATTCTGATCGCCGGACTCGTCACGCTCGTCCGCGCCATCTTCCAGGCGCTCTGACATTTCCCTAACGAACACCACGTGCCAACGTCAGCCGTGCTGCGCGCTTCCGATGTTGACATTCTACAAGACGGCCCCCATCGTGCATCTAACGACAGCAAGGGACACCCATGGAGTCGACCACGGAGCTGCTCCAAGGCACGCTCGATCTGCTCATCCTCAAAGTGCTCTCCCTCGGACCGCGACACGGCTGGGATATCTCGCAACGCATCAACGAGATCTCCGAACAGCTCCTCACGGTCAACCAGGGATCGCTCTACCCGGCGCTCCACCGCCTCGAGGGACGCGGATTCGTCGACGCCGAATGGACCATGTCCGCCACCGCGCGCCGGGTGCGCTCGTACCGGATCACGGCACGCGGACGCCAATGCCTAACGAAAGAAACCCAGGTGTGGCGCAGCTACTCCCGCGCCGTCAACCTCATCCTGCAGACCAGGTGAGGACCCATGCCGACCATCCGCGAAGTCCTCCGCAACATGCGCTTGCTCCTCACCCCGCGCGCCGTCGAACGCGACCTGGATGACGAGCTCCGGACGCACCTCGACCTCCAAACGCGCCTCAACATCGAGCGCGGCATGGACCCGGCGTCGGCCCGCGACCAAGCCGAACGCGACTTCGGGCCGATCGCGTCGGTGAAGGAGGCGCTCCGCAACGTCCACGGCCAACCCAGCGCGCCCCTGCGCGACACGTTAGGCGGCGACCTCCACTTCGCCATCCGCTCCCTGGCCCGCCACCGCGTCTTCAGCGGCGTCACGATCTTCGTCCTGACGTTGGGCATCGCGGCCACGACCCTCATGTTCAGCGTCGTGTCCGGCATCCTCCTCAAGCCGCTCCCGTTCGGACACCCGGAACAGATCGTCCTCATCTGGGGCAGCTACCCGTCGCTCAACCTCGGATTTTCCGAGCAGCCCCTCGACGGACAGCTGATCGAAACCCTCCGCGCGCACCGGCAGGAGTTCACGAGCATCTCGGCGTTCGTCTCGCAATTGTACAACATCGGCAGCACCACGTCGCCCGAACGGCTCAATGGCACGATGGTCACCTCCGAGTTCTTCAGCACCATCGGCGTTAGGCCGGCCTTGGGGCGCGCGTTTTCGCACGACGAAGAAGCACCCGGGAAGGACCACGTCGTGGTGTTGAGCTGGGCACTGTTTCAGCGGCGGTTCGGCGGCAATCCGAGCGTCGTCGGCCGCACCATCACGCTCAACGCCGAGCCGTACACCATTATCGGCGTGGCGCCCCAAGGCTTCGCGTTCCCGCGCGGCGCCGAAATGCCCGGCGACTTCCAGATGCCGGAGGCCACCGAGCTCTGGGTCCCGATGAAACCGCCGACTGAACGGCCCGTCGGAGCTCGCCGGCATTGGCCGCGTGAACCCGGGCGTGACATTGGCCGGCGCACAGGCCGACCTGGATCGCATGGCGAAACTCCAGGACGACCTGTTTCCCAAGGGCAGGGGATGGTGGGGCTCGCGCGCGATTCCGCTCCGCACGCAGGTCGTGGGCGATGTGAGCGCGATGCTGTTCGCCTTGTTCGGCGCGGCGGCGATTTTGTTGATGATCGCCTGCGTCAACGCGGCGCAACTGCTCCTGGCGCGCCTCCAATCGCGCCGCCACGAGCTGGCCATCCGCGCCGCCTTGGGCGCCTCGACGCCGCGCATCGCGCGCGTCCTGTTGATCGAAGCCATGCTCATTACCGGGATCGCCGGTGCGTTAGGCACGTTGGCCGGCGTGTGCGGCGTCTCGTTGGTCCGCACGCTGGGCCCGTCGCGCCTGCCGCGCCTGGCCGATGTCACGTTCGATGGACGCGTGACGGCCGTGGCCATCGGCGTGACCATGATCGCCGGCTTGCTGTTCGGTCTCGCCCCGGCCATGCGCGCGAGTCGCGTGCACTTGGCCGACGCGCTCAGACAGGGCGGCCGCAAGACAGGCGGCGATGCGATGTCCGTCAAGCTGCGGCGGGTGCTGGTGAGCGCGGAGGTCGCGCTATCGGTGATGCTCGCGATCGGCTCCGGCCTTCTCGTGCGCAGCCTGGCGCACGAGTTGGGCGGCGACCTCGGCTTCTCGGCGCCACATGGGCTGACGTTCGAGGTCACATTGCCCGCGCTCCGCTATCCGGAAACGCAGATGGCCACGAGCATGGACCACCCGAGGTCGGTGGCATTCATCAGCGACGCACTGGAGCGCATTCGCGCCATTCCCGGCGTCAAAGCCGCCGCGATCGGCAAGCCGTTGCCGATGAGCGGCGCCCAGGAGTCCACGGTGTTCACGCCCGACGGCGCGGACCCTCGCCTGTCGGACAACAACGCCAAGCCGATCGTCGAGTACACCGTGGCGAGCCACGACCTGTTCGCCACCCTCGGCACCCCGCTGCTGTCAGGCCGCGACTTCTTGCCGTCCGATGACAACACGACGCCGGGTGTCGTGGTCGTGAACCGATCGATGGCCCAATGGTTGTGGCCCGGCCAGGATCCCATCGGCAAGCGTCTGCGGTTAGGCACGCCGCAGATGACCGTGCCGTGGATGACCGTGATCGGCGAGACCGCGGATATGAAGCGCTTCTCCCTCACGGAGTCGCCGAGGCCGGAGATGTTCGTGCCGTACACGCAGAATCCGTATCCGACGTTTTCGACGATGCAGTTCGTCGTGCGGAGCGCGGTCGATCCGGCCAACCTCGTCGGCCCGATTCAGCGCGCCGTGGCGGCGGTGGATCCGGACATCCCGCTCGCCCGCATTCGCACGATCGACGAGCTGGTGAGCGACGCGAGCGCCAACGCGCGCTTCGCCACGTTGGTCATGAGCGCATTCGGCGCGGTGGCGCTCGTGCTGGCGATGATCGGTCTCTACGGCGTAATCGCGTTCTCGGTGCATCAACGCCGCCAGGAATTCGGCCTCCGCACCGCCCTCGGCGCCACGCGCGAGCAGGTGGTCCAGATGGTTCTCGCTGACGGATTCCGGCTCGCCGTGATCGGGCTGGCGGTCGGCATCGCGCTCGCGCTCGCCGCTGGCGGTCTCCTCCATTCGATGCTCTACCAGGTGGGTGTCGCTGATCCGATCACGCTCGGCGCCGTGGTCCTACTCTTGTTGGGCACCACCGCGCTGGCCTGCGTGCTGCCCGCGCTGCGGGCATCGGGCGTGGATCCCCGCGCGGCGCTCGACGCCACGTGATGGCCATACTTCAGACGAACAGGTCTCGACCAGATGCCTAACCGGAATTCCGTGGTCGCATTGCAGCTCGGCTCCGTCGCCATTGTCGTCGCCTGCTCGGTTGTAGGCGGCGCGCCCGCAGCGGCGCAGCAGCCGGAGCCACAGGTCTTCTCGCCCGGCGTCATCTCGGGCCCGGCGAACGATCTGTCTCCCGCGTTCACGCCCGACGGGCACACCGTGTTCTTCACGCGCGCCAACTCGTCGCAATCGGTGATTCTCGTCTCGCACCTGTCCGCCGGCAAATGGACGAAGCCGGCGATCGCCTCGTTCTCGGGCACGTGGCGCGATCTCGAGGCGACGATGGCACCCGACGGATCGTTCTTGATCTTCGCCTCCAACCGCCCCGCGACTGCCGGCGGCAAAGCGATCGACGCCTACTACAACGGCGCCGCGCAGCCCGGCATCGGCGGCAATCTCTGGCGCGTGGATCGCACGCCTAACGGCTGGGGCGAGCCGCACCGGCTGCCGGACGTCATCAACGGCAACGGCTCGATCTTCTCGCCGAGTATCGCCGCGGATGGAAGCGTGTACTTCATGAAGCCCGTCGGGGAGCAGGCACGCTTTCACATCTTTCGCGCGCAGTTCTCGCACGGCACGTACGACACGCCCGTGGCAGTGCCGATCAGCGCCGGGGACTCGGTCGGCGACTACGATCCAGCGGTCGCGCCGGACGAATCCTTCATCGTGTTTTCGTCGGCGCGCATGAAGGCGAATGGGACGTCGCTCTTCATCGCGTTCAAGAAGGGCGACACCTGGGGCACGCCGGCGTTCATGGGCGACTTGGTCAGTCCGCCGCAGTCCAACGACATCGAGGCGCGCCTGGGCCCGGACCATCGCACGCTCTACTACTCGACCAGGCGTGAAGTCCCCATCACCTCGCAACCCGGCGAAACCGCCGAGAAGGGTCTGGCGATGATGGAAGCGTGGAACAACGGGTTGGCCAACATCTGGGAAGTGTCGCTCGACAGCTGGATCGGACGCAATGGAGCCGCCAGGTAGCGCCACCCGCTCGCGCGACGGACCCTCGCTCCTAACGCTCGCGCTCGCCTACACGCTGCTCGAGCTCGCGAGCGTCGCGGCGCTTGCGCTGCTGCGTCGCGACGGGTCTCCGATGAGCGTGCTGAATCCGTTCGGGCCGGCCGAACCATCGCGTCTCTTCTTCGCCGCGAACCCTGACGCCGTCCGCGCCGGCGGCTTCCTCTGCTTCGCCTCCGCGGTGCCGTTAGGCACATATGCGGCGACGCTGGTGAGTCGGCTCCACTCGTGGGGAGCGCGCGACGCCGGATCGTACGTGGCATTCGCCGGCGGGATGGCGGCGTCCGCCGGCCTCGCTGCCGCGGGCGTATTTCTCTGGCTGCTATCGGTGCCGGAAGCGAGCGCGTCGGTGCCCGTTGCCCGCGTCTTGCATTTCCTGGTCTTCCTCTGCGGCGGACCCGCCTTCGCCGTGGGAATGGGCCTGTTGGCGGCAGGCGCGTCGTCGTCCGTTCAATTCGTGGAGCACCTGCCACGCTGGATCGTCTGGCTGGGCCTAACGCTGGGCGTTACGGGACTGGTGTCCACGTTAGGCCTGCTGAGCGTTCCGCTCACCGTCTCCATTCCCATCACGCGCGTTGCCGGCTTCGCCTGGGCGATCGCGGTGGGGGTACTCGCGCCACCCCTGCCGGACCCGCTCGCTCAATGCGTGCGTTAGCAAGGATCGGCGCCTCGCTCATTGCGCTCGCCAACACGGGCGCGTATGATCCATGCGTTAGGCTACCTCACCGGCCAGGGGAGCATGAGACGCCTTGTCCTGATGTTCGCGGTGACAGCCGCGGCCTGTGGCGGTTCGACCGCGCCCAGAACGCCGGCCTACGTCGGAACGTGGTCGCTCGTAACAGTCGACGGAGGGGCGCTACCAGACACCGTTGCCCAAATTGCCGGCTCTGGTTCGTTTTTCCTGATGGACGGTGCCACGCTTCTCTTGCAGGACGGTAGCGCGCCGGACAGCGTGGTCGCCATCTACAACATATCGTCGTCCGCGACGATCATTGTGAACGTCGACCACGTAGCGCCGCTCGCGAATGGCACGGAGCTCGAATGGCTTCAGCGCAGCGATTCAACCGATCCGATGAGCGTGCATGGAGAACGTTGCTGCTGACGACGACGCGGTTCGAGGGTGCGTCTCAGGTCTACCAGTTCGCACGCACGGCGCCATGACAGGAGATGCCGCCGACGCGCGCTAACGGATTGCGCTCGCTCCACGTGCCGTGAACACGCTAGTGATGGGGAGGGGCCATCGGCACCAGGAGGAATCCCGCCGCATCGGTGAGCCAGTGACACAGGATGGCCGCCCAGAGGTTGCGCCGCCACACGTAGAGCACGGTGAGCACCACGCCGCCCCACAGGGCGATGAGCACCTGTCCCAACCCACCGCCGGCATAGTGCGCGAGCATGAACAGGGCGCACGTCACCACGGCCGCGACCCACGTGCTGCCGGACAGCTCGGTTAGGCGTTCGAACCCGTATCCCCGGAATGCGGTCTCCTCGACGAACGCCGCGCGCGTGACCAGCAGTGCGCGGAACCAGAACGGTTCCTGGAACATCGAAGTCACTTGCGCCTTGACCGTCAGGTGCAGCGCCGGCAGCACCACCGCGGCGATCACGCCGATCCCGACGATGGCGACGATCGCGAAGGCGAAGCCGAGTCCGATGTTCGCCCAACCGGGCGCCCGATAGCCGATCGACGCGAGCGGTTCGTGCTCCACGCGCAAGACGTACACGAGGATCACGACCAACAGGACCCACCACAGCACCTCGCCGCCCAACAGGGGCCCGAGTCCGCTGTATGCCTTCCCTACGTCACCCAGATGACAGAACGGCAGACCGAGCGCGATCACGAGCCCGATCACGATCTGCATGCGCCGCGTATTTGTCATTCCGTCGCACCTTGCTTGACAGTGGCTGTACCCGGGAATACCCTCGCTTCACGGCTCGTAGTCATGCCGTCACCCGAACATACGGATGGATTCACGGAGAGGTGTCATGGCACGTACTCGAGGATATCGCGCCGGTCTTCAAAGCCCAGGGTGGTTTGCGTTGGTACTGGCGCTTTTTTTCACCCCAAGCCTTGCGGCACAAGGCCCTGATCCCCACGCCGCACTCGTTGCCCAACGCAATGCGGTCGAGCAGCAGCTCGAATCGGCGGCGATCATCGACCGCAGCGTGATGGTCCCAATGCGCGACGGCAAGCGCATGCTGGCCGATGTGTACGTTCCCAAGAATGCGTCCGGGAAAGTGCCGATCGTGTTCGTGCGCACGCCCTACGATTTCAACTGGTGGGACGTGAAGAACGGCGCTCCGCGCGACATGAGCCGCGAGCTGGAAGCAGTAAAGCGGGGCTACGCCTACGTCGAGATGAACGAGCGCGGCCACTTCTACTCCGAAGGCAACTACGACATTCTTGGGTCCGCCGCGCACCGACGGCGACGACGCCATCAAATGGATGGCCGCGCAACCCTGGTCCAACGGCAACGTCGGCCTAACGGGGTGCTCATCCACCGCCGAGTGGCAGCTGGGCGTCGTCACGGAAAACAATCCGGCGTTGGCCACGTTCAACGTGCAAGGCTTCGGTGCCGGCGTCGGCCGCGTGGGCCCGTACTACGAGCAGGGCAACTGGTATCGCGGCGGCGCGGTGCAGATGCTGTTCATCGACTGGCTGTACGGCGAACAGAATCAGATCCGGCCCATGCTCTCGCCTAACGCATCGCAGGCCGACATCACGCTGGCCCGCAAGATGTTCGACCTGGCGCCGCAGATGCCGCCCATCGACTGGTCGGCGCAGCTCTGGCACCTGCCGGAGGACAGCATCATCAGCTCGATCGGCGGCCCGCCGGGGATCTTCGACACCAGATGCCGGTGGAGACGGGCGGCGACATGATCGCCCGCGCGCCGAACGATCCGGCGTGGTACAAGGGCGGCCTGTGGAACGACGGCATGCCGATCGAGAAGCCGGGCCTCTGGTTCATGAGCTGGTACGACGTCTCCGTGTCGCCCAACCTCGCCGCCTACAACTGGGTGAGGCAGCACGCCCAGGGCGACGTGGCCAACGAGCAGTACGCCATCATCGCGCCGGTTTTGCACTGCGCGTACACGCGCGCCACCGAGCACACGATGATCGGCGATCTCGACGTGGGCGACGCCCGCTTCCCGTACGACTCGCTCATGTACGCCTGGTTCGACCATTTCATGAAGGGCCAGGACAACGGCGTGCTCACGCAACAGCCCAAGGTCCGCTACTACGTCGTCGGGCTCGACCAGTGGAAGTCGTCGCCGAGCTGGCCGCCACCCGGCGCCAAGCCGATGACGTTCTATCTACACAGCGACGGGAAGGCCAACACGCTCTACGGCAACGGCTCGTTAGGCGACGCGGCCGAGGCGGCGGCCGACCGTCCCGACCAGTTCACGTACGATCCGGCCAATCCGGTGCCCACGTTCGGCGGCGGCGGATGCTGCGAGGGCAACGCCGTCCACTTCGGCTCCTTCGATCAGCGCACCACCGAAGCGCGGAACGACGTGCTCGTCTACACCACCGACGCGTTCACGCAAGGCGTCGAGATGAGCGGGCCGATCACGGTGACGCTCTACGTGTCGTCTAACCGGAAGGACACCGACTTCACGTGGCGGGTCGATGACGTCTATCCCGACGGGCGCGCGTTCAACTTGATCGAGAACATCCAACGCATGCGCTATCGGGACGGCTACGACAAGCCCGAGGTGTGGATGGAGCCCGGGAAGGTGTACAAGGTCACCTTCCAGCCCATGGAGTTCTCCAACTATTTCAAGCCGGGCCACCGGCTGCGGTTGGAGATCTCGAGCAGCAACTTCCCGCGGTTCGACCGCAATCTCAATACGGGCGGGAACAACTACGACGAGAGCTCGGGCGTGGTGGCGCAGAACGCGGTGCACCACGACAGGCAGTATCCGTCGGCGGTCACGATCACCGTGGTGCCCGCTGGCGGCGGGAGTCAGTAGACGGGTAGGAGAGGTGATGTCGTGAATGCAGCTGGCGGAAATACGGCGGACGTTGCCCAACAAGCACGCATCGCACAGCAGCGGTTGTCGCGCGACTTTCTCGACCGCGGTCTCGAGTGGCGGCGTGTCCTGGCCGAAGGCTGGGGCACGTTCTTGTTGGTGGTCGTCGCTGCCGGAGCCGGCGTCGTCGCGGCGTACGTCCCCGGCAGCATCACGCCTGCCATGGCGGTCGTGGCGCCGGGACTCATGGTGATGGCCGCCATCTATTTCATGGGACAGGTGAGCGGCGCGCATCTCAACCCGGCCGTAACACTGGCGTTTGCCGTTAGGCGCAACTTCCCGTGGAACCGCGTACCGGGTTACATCATGGGACAAACGATCGGCGGTGTCGCCGCAACGCTCTTTCTCAGGCTCATGTTCGGCACGGTCGGCTTCCTCGGCGCGACGGTGCCGGGTGTGAGCGTCGGCAGCGGCAAGGCGCTGGCGATGGAAGTGCTCCTAACGGCCGGGTTGGTGAATACGATCCTTGGCACTGCGTCGGGCGCGCGCAATATCGGCACGAACGGCGCCATCGCCGTGGGCGGATACATTGCGTTGGCCGGACTCTGGGCGGCGCCAATTAGCGGCGCGTCGATGAACCCCGTTCGATCGTTCGCGCCCGACCTCGTGCGCGGTGACTTCAGCACGACGTGGATCTATATCGTGGGTCCGGTGCTGGGCGCCCTCTTGGGCGTCGCTCTCGAGGCGATTCTGGTGGGGAAGCCCACCGCGGCTGGTTCGATTGCCGCCCAGGGCGCGCTCGGCATGGATGACTCCGCGGAGTGAAGCCAACGAGCGCAATCTGGCGCCACTGCCCAAAGGGCGACCAATGAAGATCGATCCCAAGGATTTTCGCGTGCGAGAAGGAGACACGGTCAGCCTCCGCGACTGGCCGACGAAGGTAAACCCCGGCTACACGTCGCAGGAGCAGTATCACGAGCGCCTAACGGAGCACGTTGCCCAACTGAGCAACCTGCAGCAGCTGCTCTACGCGTCGGACCGCTATGCCATTTTGCTGATCTTTCAAGCCATGGACGCGGCGGGGAAGGACGGCGCGATCGCGCACGTGATGTCCGGAGTCAACCCGCAGGGCTGCCAGGTGTTCAGCTTCAAACATCCCAGTCCCGAGGAGCTGCAACACGATTTTCTCTGGCGCACCACGCGCGATCTACCGGAACGCGGGCGCATTGGGATCTTCAACCGATCCTACTACGAGGAAGTACTGATCGTCCGCGTGCATCCCGAGATTCTCCGCGGCGAGGGATTGCCCGATGTGCCGCACGGCAAGAAGGCTATCTGGCACCAGCGCTACAAATCGATCGTGGATTTCGAGCGGCATCTGCATCGCAACGGAACGCGCGTCATCAAGTTCTATCTCCATCTCTCGAAGGACGAGCAACGCCGCCGCTTCCTCGCGCGCATCGACGAGCCGAGCAAGAACTGGAAGTTCAGCATGGCCGACGTCGCGGAACGACAATACTGGAAGCACTACATGAAGGCCTACGGCGATTGCCTCGGCGCCACGAGCACTGCGAACGCGCCGTGGTACGTCGTTCCCGCCGACGACAAGGAGAACTGCCGGTTGATCGTTTCGCGGATCGTGGTCGACACGCTCGAGCAGTTGAACATGTCATACCCCAAAGCGAGCGCGGCGCGCAGGCGAGAATTGGCGTCCATCCGCAAGCGCCTCGCGAAATGACGTTGCGATTCGCCTAACCTACCGCGCCGCCTCAGGGCTCGTCCGCGCTCGGCCCGTAAATCTGTGGCACCGTGGAACCCATCGGGCGCAGGTACGTGGAGATCTGCCCGCGATGGTGCACGATGTCGAAGAGAAAGCTCCAGGCCATGTCCGACGCCGGTCGCTCGCTGCCGAAAAAATCCACCGCGGCTGTCCAACGCGCGGCGGGTAGCGCATTCAATCGCGCAACCAATCCGGCGCTCTGCTTCTCGTACGCGTTCACTACTTCCTTCATGCTCGCGGGGCACGGCGCAGGCGCCCACACGCCTTTGCCGGTCTCGAGTGACTCCAGGAGCATGGCCTCTTCGCCCACGATCTGCCACGCAATTTCCTGCGCGGTGCGCGACTTGGGATCGGGCCGGTAGTTGGACTTCTCCGGAATCCGAGCCAGCACGTTGCGCGTCGTGTTCGACTCGGTTGTCCAGAATTTTGTGAACCGCGACTTGTCGTCCATGGTGCCATCTCCCGGGATCAGTGCGAGGCCTCGAACCGGACTCGGCGCTATACTATAGTACTTCGGTGTTTCTACGGTAGCATAGCGGCCGCGGTCCGTCAAGCGCCTCCGCGAACCACGGGTCACCCGCGAGGTGACGGCATCGTGACGGCGCGGTCACGCGCTGCTCCTAACGATTCTCCCGGATGTGGTCGCACGGAGTCGAGTCCGTGCGGCAACTGCCGCATCCCCCGCCCAGTGACCACACTCGGAATCCGGAGCCGCAACATGCATCGCGTTCACACCGTCACGATCGGCGCCCTCGTCGCAGCGGGTGCCATCACCCTAGGGGCCTGCGGCAGCAGCAATTCGACAGGTCCGAAGAACGTCGCCCCACCCGACTCAGTGCAGAGTGAGATCGCGCAGTCGATCGCCACCTCCATTGAGTCGCAAGTGGCCTCATTCACCACGATCGGCGCGTTCTCGTTCTTCACGCCGTTTCTGGCGTCGCCCGACGTCAACGTCCGCCAAGGCGCGTCCACCCTGGGCTCGTTGATGCGCTCGCACACCGCGGCGCGCGTTGGGACACTCAACTTTGGAAGCAATTGTCCAGCGGTGTCTCCATCCACGCCCGCGGACGAAGACGCTGACGGCGTCCCCGACTTGGCGACCTTCACCTACAACAGCACCGACTGTACCGACACCGAAAACGGTGAGACGGCTACGATCACGGGATCTTGGGTCGCGGGCGACACGACCGTGAATAAAGCCGACCTCGACGACAACGAGCAGATCAATAACATCCTGGTGACTGAGACGGGCTCGCAGGCCGCGTTTCGCATTGCGGCAAACGGTGGCATGTCGATCGCCGAAGTCACGGGCAAGGTGACGGTGAACCTGAACTTCTGGCTGGCAATACAGGAGACGGCGCCGCAGGCGTTGCACGACAGCCTTTCGTCGTCGGGCGGTGAGGAGTTCGACTTTGCGCCGAGCGGGAATCCACTCATCGAGGACAGCCAACTTCCGGCCGGGACGCTGCACATCAATCTCAACGAGGCATTCCTGGCGGGCGGTCAGACGGTCTACTCGTTCGTCATCACGACGCCGACGGCGCTCACGATCGATCCGACCTGCTTGTCGTCGGTCACCGCCGGCGTGGTGAACGTGACGTTCGGCACGGGCACGACGAAGGTCGAGACGATCACGTGGAACGGATGCGGCGCGTATACGATCACCAAGGCCTAACGCTGCGGCGGCGGCGGCGCGGCGCCGTGTGGCGGCGTTAGCGGCCGGCGTGCGAGGCCCTCGGTCTCGAGGGCTCCCACGCGCTGGGTGATCATCGCGAGGCGTGCGCGGAACTCCGGATCGGCGTTCCGCCACGCTGCGAGGGCCCGCCGGTAATGCACGAGCGCGCTGTCCGGCTCGCCGGCCCGATCGAACGCCTGTCCCAGAAGCGCGTGGACGTCGGTATTGGTGAGATAGTAGTTCGACGACTCCACGGCCCCGTGCAGCGGCGATTGGAGCACCGGGATCGCCTCGCGCGCGCGGCCGTCGGCAACGAGCAACCTGCCTAACTCGTAGTTGATCCGGCTGTACCCGTCGATCGGCGAGACTAACGCAGCGCGGAGCTCCCGCTCCGCGTCCGCACGGGCGCCGCGGGCCAAGAACAGGAGGCCGCGCGCGTAGTGGTGGAGCGCGCGGTCGCGGACGTATGCGCTCTTGGGGCTCCACGCCGTGAGGCTGTCGATGAGCGCCGACAGGCGCGCCGTGTCGCCCGCCGCGGCGAGCGCCGTCGCCGCGTGTGTCGCCATCCAGATGTGCTGCCGCGCCACGAGGCCCGGCGCGGCCCGCGGGAAGGCCGGGGAGTCCCGCCACGGAGACGCGGCGATCGCGTCGAACACCTGTGCAGACGCGCGATAGTTGCCCATCTCGAACAACACCTGGCCCTCGGCGACGGCATTGGCCGACCGGGGCGCATTGAAGCCCGGCGGTGCATCGTGCGTCGTTACGACGAGACGCTTGGCGTCCGCCAGCGCTTCGCCTAACCGACCCTGATTGCGCAGGCTGATCACGAGCCACCACAGCGCTTCGCCCCGGACGGCCGAGCTCCCGTACTGCACCCGGTCGAGCAAGGTCCGGTCGGCGGCAGCAAAGTCGCCCGATCGAATGTCGATCACGACACGCGGCACGACGTACCCGAACTCGCTCCCGCCCACGCGCTCGGCCATTTGCTCATCGGCCAGGGCGCTGTCGACGCGCAGCTCGCGCGCGAAGAGGTCGGCGAGCGCCCACCACGCCGCGGCCGATGCCGGTTGCGCGCGCGTACGCTCGCGTGCCGCGCGCTCGGCGGCCGGGAACGAGTCGACCGCGACATAGTCGGACTGGATGAGGTCGAGTGCATCGCAGGCAGGGCACCATGCGCCGCGTCCGGTGAGGCTCAACGTGTCGAGGTGGACGGCGCGGCGGAGATGGGGCAGGGCGCCCAGGAAGTCCCCGCTCCACGAGATGGCCCTGCCTAACGCAAGCTCGGCGCCCGGTTCATCGGGATAGCGGGTGGCCAACGATTCAGCCAGCGACAGCTGTGACGGATCGTTGGTCAGGTACGCCCACGTCTGGCCGATGATCAACCGCTCGCGGTCCGACACGCGTTGGGCGAGCCGGAGCGACAGCGACAGATCGCGCCGAGCGGCGGGTCCGTCGGATCCCATCTCGCCGAGTCCCGCGTAGTAGGCCGCCATCGCGAACGTGGAGTCTTCGTCGAGCGCGGCGTGGAACAGCGGGACCGCGCTCTCGGCTTGTCCGTCGTAGTAGCGGCGCAGGCCGTCCTCGTACAATCGATGCGCGGCGACCGACGACGTCGTCACGTCGGTCAATGGCGCAGCCGGCATGCGCAAGCCGAAGTCCGCAGCGACCTGCGCGGTGGCGCGATCGGCCAGCTCGAACACCGTGGCTGCATCGGCGGTATGCGTCAGGCCGGACTTGCCGGTGGCGAGATCGACCGGGCGCAACTCGAGATGCAGGGTGCTACCCGGGCCGGTGCCGTGGGCGAGCACCGCCTCGAGCAGCTCGTCGGCGCCGGCGCGGCGCGCGGCCTCCGAGAATGGCCGACGGTGTCGCGTCGCGCGCGCCCATCTGGCTCATGACGTCATAGAGGCGCGCATGACTCACGACGCGCAAGTCCGGCATGCGCGCGAGATCGTTGGCCAGGAGCTCGGCGAACGTCCTAACGGTGGCACCCGTGTCGGCGCCGCTCGGATCCTGGATCCACCCTACGGCCACGACCGGGAGGCGTGCGCGCGAGCGTGCCAGGCGCGGCGCGAGCGCGGCGAGGATGAACGCCGCGGTGAGGCCTCCGGCGGCGGCGTAGGCCAAGCGGCGGAGGCGCACCGGGCGGGATGGCGCGCCGTTAGGCGGCGACGCCGACGTCGGCGTGTCGCTCGACGGCGCGGTCTGCGGCGCGGCGGGTGCTCGGACCTCCGGCGCGGCCGGCTGCTCCTGCGGCGCGACGGCAGACGGTTCCGCGCGACGCCGCACGCCCTCGACCATCGCGCGCGTCTCGCAGGACGGCTCGACCTCGAGATCCGTACGGAGCCGGTCCGCGAATTCGTTGTATGCGCGCAGCGCGCCGGCGCGATCGCCCTGACGATCGAGCATCGATACCAGTCGCTGGACCGACCGCTCATCCAGCGGCGCCAGCCGTGCGGCGAGCCGAGCCCACCGTGTCGCTTCCGTTAGGCGCCCGTCGCGCGCGTCGCCGTCGGCGAGCGTCCACGCCGCTTCGATGGCCCGCGTGCGCAGCTGCGCGCGCGTCGCGTCGAGCCACTGCTCGAGCTCGGCCGATGCGTCGGCGACGAAGAATCCGGCGAGCAGGTCGCCGCGGTAGAGCGCCAGTGCGTCTTCGAGACGGCGTTGCTCGAGCAGCTCCAGGAACTCGGCGACGTCGCAGCGGAGCGCGGCCGCCGCGATCCCGATCTCCTCGCCGCCGCGATTGGCGACGACGTGCTCGCCCAACTCGCGCCGCAAAAAATAGAGCGATTGCCGGAGCGCCTGCCGGGCCTGCGCCTCGGAGAGCTCGGGCCAAAAGAGCGCGAAGAGCTGGTCGCGGCGGTGAAAGCGCGACTCGACTGCCAGGTAGCCCAGCAGCGCCAGCCGCTTCGGTTGGGCGAGCACCGCTCGCAATTCACGGCCGTCCGCTCCTTTGAGCGCGAGCGTGCCGAGCATGTCCAGGCGAATCATGTCCCATCCAGGGGCCGACTGGTCCTACGATGCGCGTTCCAGGGTGGAAGGGCAAGTGATGCCGCGTCTTCGACCTGCTCACCCGGCGCGGCGCACGTCTAACGTATGCCGCTCTCGTGCCGCCCGGGCTTCCACAGCGCGAACGTGCCCGGTTTTGTCTGCCCTCCGGTGCAGCCGTCGACGTAGCGCAACTCGCCGATGATCGCCGAGTTGTCGTTGGCCGCGGTGCCGGTGAGATGCATCGTGCCGGAGCAGTGCTGGGCCGGATACGTCCAATCGATGTCCACCGTTAGGCTGTCGCCGCTCACGCGGCCCTTGCCGTGGCCGGTGACGTCGATGCCGGCGGTCGCCATCGTGACCGTGGCGTCCGAGCCGGCGATCGACAGGTCCCAGGTCAGCCCCAGGCGCGTGCGATCGAGCACGATGTGGCCGGCGTACGCGCCGGCGGTGATCGTGTCGTGCCGCGCCGGATGGTCCGCTCCGTTAGGCAGCGAAAAGGCCACGATGTAGTCGCCGGGCGCGTCCGTATCGCCGGCCCGCGCGTGCAGCTCCTTGTGGCCGCCGGCGGCCACGACGAGGTACTGGCGTCCGGTCTTGGTTGTGTAGGTCATCGGCGACGCGTGCACGCCGGCCGGTAATTCCGCCGACCACAGCTCGGTGCCGGTCTCGACGTCATAGGCGTGCAGGCGATGATCCACGGCGCCGCCGGCGAACACGACGCCGCCGGCCGTGGTCATGGCGCCGCCCAGGTTGGGCGATCCCCACGCCGCGCTGCCCGCGACGCCCTCGAGCTGCGCCACGTGGCCTAACGGCCGGTCCCACTTCACCTGTCCGGTCTCGAGATCGATGGCGGTGAGGGTGCCCCAGGGCGGCGGATTGCACGGCGCACCGTCGGGCGCGATGAGATGCCGGCGCCGCATGGCGTACGGCGTTCCCGCCTGCGGTGCGAACTCGTCAAATCGATTCCCGCCCATCGTCTGGTGCACGCTATCGCGCGGCACGAGCTCCACCACCGTGATGACCCGGTTGGACGGCACGATGGCCAGGTGCCTAACGGGATCGAGCGCCATGCCGCTCCAGTTCGACCCGCCGATATTGCCGGGGAAGAGCACCGTCGGCGTCGTCGACGGCGGCGTGAAGATCCCGGTCGATCGCGCGCCGCGGAGCTGATCGCGACACCACGCCTTGCCGCTGTCGCTCGCGCCGAAGATGTCCGCGAGATCGAAGCGCGTCGGCACGAGCGGGCGCGGCAACGTCGGCACGGGCTGCGTTGGCCACGCCTGCTCGCCGGGTGTGTCGCTCGCCGGAACGGGACGCTCCACGACGGGGAAGAGTGGTGTACCGGTGCGGCGGTCGAGGATGAACACGAACCCCATCTTCGTCGTCTGCGCGAGCGCCGGAATCGCCTGACCGTTCCGATGCATCGTGAACAACATCGGCTGCGCGGGAACGTCGTAGTCCCACAGATCGTGGTGCACCATTTGGAAGTGCCAGATCATTTCGCCGGTCGATGCCCGTAAGGCGACCACAGAGTTGGCAAACAGATTCTCGCCGAGCCGGTCGCCGCCGAAGAAGTCGGGGCTGGCGCTGCCGGTCGGGATGAACACGAGGTCGCGCGCGGAATCCACGCTCATGATCGACCACGCGTTCGCCGCACCAGTGCGATGCGCTTGGGGTCCGCGCCAGGTCGCGTAGCCGGCCTGCGACGAATCGCGCGCGATGGGATCCCAGCTCCACTTGAGCGCCCCCGTGCGCGCGTCGAATGCGCGGACGACTCCACTCGGCGCCGCGGCCCGCTGCCCGTCGGCCACCGCCGACCCAATGATGACGAGGCCGTTGACTATTGCCGGGGGCGACGTCACCTCGTATTCGCCTTTCATCGGGGCATTCACGACGCCGTTCGTTAGGACTACCTGGCCGTGCGATCCGAAATCCGCGCATGGGTCACCGGTGCGCGCGTCGAGCGCGATCAACCGGCCATCCACCGTGCCGATGAAGATGCGGCGGTGACAGGGCGCGTCGATCGGGCGCGAGGGGTCGAGCCACGTCGACACGCCACGGTTCGTAAAGTCTCCATACCCGGCGGACAGGTCGATGCCGGCATTGAACGACCAGAGCTCTTTGCCGGTGTCGCCATCCAGCGCCCGCACGCCGCCGAACGGTGTGGACGCGTACAGCACATTGTCGACGAGCAGCGGCGTCGTCTCGTCGCGCGCCATGGCGTCGCCGAGTGCGAAGTCTCCCGTGCGATAGGTCCAGACGGGAACGAGGCGCCGCACGTTGTCGCGCGTGATCTGCGCGGCCGGCGAGTATTTGGTGCCTTGGGCATCGTGCGCATACGCCGGCCAATCGATCGGCGTTTGCGCGTTGGCAGAGGCCGCGGCGATGAGCGCGGCGCAGGCGCAGACAATGGGTCGAACGTTCATGTGCGCGGTCCGTTAGGCGTGAAAGGGTTGGCGCCGTGGCGAAAGCGGCTGCGGTAGTTGCTGGGTGACACGCCGAAGCGTCGCTCGAATGCCCGGCGAAAGACGTCGTCGCCCGCGTAGCCCACCGAGCGGGCGACCGAGTCGATGCGCGCCGAGCGCGTGGACAGCCGGCGGCTGGCCTCGGCCAGGCGCGCTTCCTCGACGAACGCGGCCGGCGTCGTGCCTAACCGTTGCTTGAACGCGCGCGCGAAGTGTCGCGGGCTCAGGCAGGCGCGCGCGGCGAGCGCGTCGACCGACAGGTCGGAGCGCAGGTGCGACTGAATCCATGCGACGACGTCGGCAAATCGATCGGCGGACTCCACCTGGAAGCGCAGCGGCTCGGAGAATTGCTGCTGGCCGCCGGGCCGCTTGAAGTACACCACCATCTCGCGCGCCACGGCCAGTGCGGCGGCGGGTCCGTGGTCTTCTTCGATCATCGCCAGGGCGAGATCGATCCCGGCGGTGATGCCGGCCGACGTGTAGAACTGACCATCTTTGAGGAACAGTGCATCGGGCTCGACACGCAGTGCCGGGTACCGGCGCTGGATGTCCGCGACCGCGGACCAGTGCGTGGCCACGCGCCGTCCATCGAGCAACCCGGTGGGCGCGAGTCCGTAGAGTCCCGTGCAGACGCTGGCCACGCGGCGCGTGTGCGGCGCCCGGCTCACGATCCATCGCGCGGCGCGCTGGGCCGCGTTAGGCAGGCGCAGGCCGGTGCCGCCCGGGACGATGAGGGTGTCGAGCCGGACCGCCGACGGGACCGTCGCGTCGGCGATCATCGTGATGCCGGCGCTGGTCGTGAATCGGCGGGCGGTGAGGCCGATGAGCACGACCGCATACGGGTGGGGGTGGTCCGCGTCGTCGCGGTCGGCCCGCAACGCCGGCGTGTCGAACGCGTCCGACGCAAAGGCATCGGCCGGCCCGATGAGGTCGAGCGCCTGCACGCCGTCGAAGGCGAGAAAACCAATGCGTCGTTGGGCCATGGCCCCAACCATAACAACGGTCGAGGCATGGCCGCAATGTCATAAAACCGACGAAAACTGCCGAGCGTTAGAACGTGATGTCGAACTGGCCGTTGCTCAACCCGATTTCGTGTCGGTGGCGGCCGAGCCCGCCGAGGGATCGCATTGGCGGGATTGGTGAGCGCGCCCAGCTCGATGCTCTCCGGCCTCTCGACGGTGAGCGGTTTTTGCGCTAATTCCAGTGTGATCGCGCGGCCGGCATTGACGTGCAGGCCTATCGACCCATCGCACACTCACGACACCCATGAACCGAAACCAGCACCTGGCCAGGACTACGTTCGCACTCGGCATGATGAGCGTCGGCGTCCTTACGCTCGTATACGGCTACGCGGTGCTGGTGGCGCAGCCGCTCCCCGCGTGGTTCCCCTGGCCGGAAGGACTTGGCTACGTGTCCGGCATCCTCATGCTGGTCACGGGCGCCGGCTTGCTGTTCGAGCGCACGGCGCGACTTTCCATCCGTATCCTGTTTCCGTTCCTGGCACTCTGGACGGTGTCGCGGCTGCCGGTTCCGGTGGCGGATCCGGGCCGGGAGATCAGCTGGTTCCTGGTTGCCGAGATTGCCGTGCTCGCGGCCGGCGCTCTAGTGCTCTTCGTTAGGCACGCGGGCCTGCGGGCGGGATCGAGGCTGGAAGCCGTCATGGGACGGCACGCCGTCCGGATCGCCCGGATCCTCGTCGGCCTTTCGGTGCCGACGTTCGGGCTGTCGCATTTTTTCGAGTTTGCCGCCCGCACCGTGACGTTGGTGCCGTCGTGGCTCCCGTTCCCGACGGCGTGGGCGGATGCGGCGGGCGCCGCGCAGATCGCGGCGGGACTCGGCGTCCTCTTCTCCATCTATCCGCGTTGGGCGGCGAGAGCGGAAGCGGCGATGTTAGGCCTGTTCACGTTGCTCGTTTGGGTTCCCGCCGTCGTGACGAACCCGGCGCTCCATTCCAATTGGGGAGAGTTCCTCTTCTCCGGTGCGTTGGCCGGTGCGACCTGGGTGGTGGCCGAAAGCATACCGACAACATCCCGGTGGTCCGGCGAAACGTGATAGCCCATGCCCGCCAGGTTCACGCGAGAGGGCAGCCGCCGCTTTTGCTTGACACCACGGCCTGACTCCGTAACGTGTGCAGAGCGTAGTAATTGCTGTGTCCTGAACCGCCGAGGCTCGTATGCACATCATCTCGCGTATCGCAATCGCCTGTTCCGCCGGTTTGCTGGTCGCGGGTTGCACGAAGAGCGATCATGCGGCCAACGGGGACAGCACGTCCGTCGCCGCGGACACCGCGGCACCAGCGGCCGCGCCTGCACCGGCGCCCGCTCCAGCGATGTCCCTGGCCGACGTCGCCGGCAAATGGCAGATGCAGTCCACGCCCGACTCGGGGAAAGACATGTCGCCCACCAAGTTCGTCCTAACGGCGACGGCCGACACGACGGGCTGGGTGATGACCTTCCCGTCGGGACTCAAGGTGCCGATACAGATCACGGTCTCCGGAGACAGCCTGCTCGAGCGCACGGGCACATTCGCGAGCCAGCGTCGCAAGGGCGTGAAGGTGATGACGGAAGGTTCGCTCAAGATGCAGGACGGAAAGCTCGTCGGGATGACGATTGCCCACTACTCGAAGCCAGGCCCGGATTCGGTGATCCGTCTGCACACCGAAGGCTCGAAGATGCCGTAGTGCGCTTCATGCGTTCGCGCTCGCCGACTCGAGTGCTCCTCTGCGCGACCCTCGCGGGCGTTCTGCCGGCGGGGGTCGCGCCTGGATCGGGAGCACAGGCCGCCCAACACGGCGACCATTCGTTAGGCGTGGTTGATTTCCCGGTCAGTTGCGCCGCCCACGTGCGATCCGGGTTCAATCGCGCGGTGGCGCTGCTCCACCACATGACGTATCCCGAGGCACGGACGGCGTTCGAGCGCGTCGCCGCCACCGATCCCAACTGCGCGATGGCCCAGTGGGGCATCGCAATGACGCTGTTCCAGCCGCTGTGGCCGACCCGGCCGAGCCCGGCGGCGCTCCAGCGCGGCTGGGATGCCGTACAGCACGCCAAGACGCTCGGCCTAACGACGGAGCGCGAGCGGCTCTTCGTCGCCGCGGCCGAGGCGTTCTTCCTCGAGCCGACGTCAACCGACTACTGGCTGCGCATCCGGCGCTGGCAACAAAGCTCGGAGCGGCTCTACGCGGCCTATCCCAACGATGCCGACGCGGCGTCGTTTTACGCGCTGGCGCTCCTGGCCACTGCGCCCGCCGACACCGTGTCGCGCGTGCACGCCGACAGCGCGGCGGCGATCCTGCTCCGTGTGTACGCGCGCCATCCGCACCACCCCGGCGCCATCCACTATTTCATCCACGCCGACGATGTGCCGGGGCGCGAACGCGAATCGTTGGCGATCGTCCGCGCGTACGACGCGATCGCGCCGCGCAATCCGCACGCGCTGCACATGCCGACGCACATCTATACCCGCCTCGGCGATTGGGATGCGGTGATTCGCGGCAATGTGCGGGCGGCTAACGCAGCGCTGGAATATCCCGCGGGCGACAGCGGGCAATACGTGTGGGACGAATTCCCGCACGCGATCGAATATCTCGTCTATGCCGAGTTGCAGCAGGGCAGGGACGACGACGCGGCGGCACAGATCCGGCGGCTGCGCACGACGCCCCGATTGGAGCCGACGTTCAAGACCGCATTTCACTTGTCATCGACACAGGCTCGCTACGCGCTGGAGCGGCGCGATTGGAACGAGGCAGCGTCGCTCGTTCCGCGCGACCCGTCCACCATCGACTGGGATCGGTTCGCCTGGCCCGAAGCCGTCTCGTGGTTTGCGCGCGGACTCGGCGCCGCACATTTAGGCAATCTCGATCAGGCCAGGGAGGCCGCCGATCGTCTCGACGTGCTCGAGAGCGCCAGTGGGAAGGCGGGCGAAGAATTGTTCACCCGGAACGTTCGCGTGCTCCATCTCGAGTTGAACGCGTGGATCGCACAGGTCACGGGCCAGGGCGTGCCGGCCGTCGCGTTGATGAATCAGGCCGCCGCGCTCGAAGCGGCGACGCCGAAGGCTCCCGTGACGCCGGCGCCCACGCTGCCGGCCGATGAGCTGCTGGGCGACATGCTCATGGAGCAGCATCGGGCGCCGGAGGCACTCGTTGCCTACACGCGCTCGATGGCGCTCTATCCCAACCGCTTCAATAGTCTGTTAGGCGCGGGGCGGGCGGCGCGCGCCGCCGGCGATCGGGCGCAGGCGCGCCGGATGTACGCCCAGCTGCTCACCGTCGCCAAGGACGGCACGCGCCAGCCGGCGTTAAGCGAGGCGCAACGGTACGTAAGTCGGCGACCGTAGTTTCGGTTAGGCGCAGGCCGCGGTTTGGATCCGCCTCGATCGTTACCTTGGAAACGCGTCCGACAGGCCGCCGTCGATCGTGATGATGTCGCCGGTGGTGTAGCGGAACCGCTCGCTCGCCAGCAGCGCCGCGACGTCCGCCACCGCCTCGGCCGGAATGAGCGAGACGCCCATCGCGTTGCGGCCGCGGTATGTCTCCAACTGCTGTTCCGGTGTGACGCCGCGCATGGCGGCGCGTTCGCGCACGAACCGCAGGAAGAGCGGCGTCTCCACCTGGTCGGCGTTGATCGCGTTGACCCGAATGCCGTCGCCGCCTAACTCGAGGGCGGCGACCCGCATCGCCTGCAGCAACGCGGCCTTGCTGCCGCCGTACGCCGCGGCATCGCGGCCCGGCGCGAGCGCGGCCTTCGACACCGACGCGACGATCGAGCCGCCGAGCTGCTGCCGCTGCATTACCGACGCAACGGCGCCCACCGCGAGCACGGCGCCCACGTAGTGCACGTCCAACTGCCGCTGCAGATCGTCGCGGCGCAACGCGGTCACGCGGGCGAATCGGGGCGCCTGACCGGCGGTGTAGAACAACGAGTCGATGCCGCCGAAGGTCAACACGGTCCGCTGCACCAGCTCCGCAAGGCTGGCGTCGTCTCTGACGTCCAGCGCCACGCCGATCGCCCGGTCCTTGTTCGTTAGGCAAATCTCTGCCGCGACCGCCTCGGCCGCCGGTCCATCGAGATCGGCCACCACGACGTGCGCGCCCTCCTTCGCGAAGCGCAGGGCGGAGGCCTTTCCGATGCCGCTCCCGCCGCCGATGACCACCGCGACGTGGCGCGGCAAGAGAAGTGTGGCGCGCTCGCGTGAATCCTGCTCGTCGATCTTGCGCCGCTCGAGCGACCAATGCTCGAACTCGAATACATCCGACTCGGCGATGAATCGGAATGCGTCGATCAGCTCGGCGTTCGCAATCGCTTCGATCACGGCGCGGTAGCACACGCTCGCCGTGATCGCGCCGCGTTTGTCGCGCGACGCGGTGATCATGCCCAGGCCGGGAACGAGCACCACCTTGGCCCAATCGTCGAGCGGCCGCTCGCCCGGCGCCGCGTGACGGGTGTGATACGCCTCGTACTCCGTGCGCTGACTCGCGAGCTGCGTGCGCACCGCGCCGGCGATGGCGTCGGGCGCGGCCGACGCGTCGATGCCTAACCAAACCGGCAATCGCCCGGCACGCAGGATGTGCTCGGGCGTGGCCATTCCGCGCCGCACGAGCTCCGGCATGCGGGCGTCGGCGAGCGCGTGCAGGACCCGGTCGCCCTCGTCGACGTGCAAGACGACTCGGTTAGGCGCGCCGAGCGCGCCGCGGACGGCGGGGAGCACGACCGCGGCGAGCTGGCGGCGGACCTCGGCGGCGAGTATCGAGCGGGGCGAGAGCACCGGCGCCGCGCGCCCTCGCCGCCTGGAAGACAGATAGTCTTCGATCGCGTTCACGACGCGGAGGAGCCGTGCGTAGCACGCGCGGGCATCGTCGGCCCACACCATCAGGCCGTGATGCGCCAGCGCGAGCCCGATCGCCTCGGGCGGCAACCGGTCCGCCATCTCGCGCACGGCCTGGGCTAACGGGAACCCCGGGCGCACGTACGGCACGTACACGATGTCCCCGCCTAACACCTCGCGGACGAGCGGCTCCGCCGTCGCGTCGTCCACATTGGTCAGGCTCATCGTCGCGACGTCGTGTGTGTGCGCGATCACGCGATGCGGCAACAGGGAGTGCAGCGGGGTCTCGACGCTCGGCGTCGGGCCCGGCTCCAGCATGCAGCCGGCCATGAACCGCATCATCTCGTCGTCGAGCATCGAGCGGGCGGTTCTGAGCGCGCCCAACGCCGGGAGCGAGAGACGCGTGAAGCCTTGCCGGCCGATCGTGCGCAGGTCGGTGCCGCTGCCTTTGACCAACAACGCGTCGCCGATCTTGATGGACGTGTTGCCGCCGCCGGGCTGCACGAGCCGCGGTTCGCGCCCGACAAGATTCGAGAGGTAGACCAGTTGGTCGAGCTCGTCGGCGCCGGACGCAGCGGCGGGTCCGCCGTTCCAACCGTCTTGGAGCCGCGCGGAGGCGAAGGGGTCGTTCACGGGTTGTAAGATACCGCGTCGGAAGGCGGCGCGCGCTACTCCGTGCGCAGGACCGACACCGGATCCACCCCCGCCGCGTGCCATGCGGGCAACCAGCTCGCCGCGGCGGCGACGAGCGCCAGCAGAATGGCGACCGTTCCGTACGTCACGCCATCGCCGCGGCCGACGCCGAAGAGCAGGCTCTCCATGAGTCTCGACAACGCCAACGCGCCGGCGAGGCCGAGCCCTGTGCCTAACGCTGAGAGGGCCAGCCCGCGGCTCACGAACATTGTGAGGATGTCGCGCCGCGATGCGCCCAGGGCGGCGCGGACGCCGATCTCGGCGAGGCGGTCGGTGACCGTGCCGGAGAGCACGCCGTACACGCCCGCCGCCGCGAGCACCAGCGCCGCCGCCGCGAATGCGGTGAACAGGAGCAGGGTGAAGTGTCGTTGGGCTTCGGTCTGCGACGCCAGCGACTCGAGCGTCGCCACGCGCACGATGGGTTGATCCTTGTCCACCGCCCAGGTCGCGGAGCGAACGGCCGCCGTCAGTGCCGCGGCATCGCCCTGGGTCTGGACGACGAGAGACATCGCACCGTCCACATACGGCCACTGCGCTTCGGGCACGTACACCGCGTCCGACTGGCGGCCGGACAAGCTCAACTGCTTCACGTCGCCGACGATGCCGACGATGGTTCGCCATGCCCCTTTGTCGGCGGCGCCAAGGCGCACCCGTTGGCCGATGGGATCTTCGTTAGGCCACACCTTGCGCGCGAACGACTCGTTGATGACGGCCACGGCAGGCTGGTCGCCGCGGTCGCGTGGCGTCAAGAGTCGGCCGCGGCGCAGGGGAATCCGCATCGTCTCGAAGTATCCGGCGGTCACCGCATAGCGAAACGCATTGGGATCCTGGTCGGGATTCGCACGCGGCTTTGATTCCACGTGCACGCCGTACGAATCGTAGTCGCCGCTTAACGGCAGTTGGCTGGTGAGCGCGGCGGATCGCACGCCCGGGAGCGCGCCCACGCCGGCCAGTACGCGGTCGAAATAGCGGAGCGTGTACGCGCTGTCGTCGAACGCGCGGCCGGTAGTTTGGATCTGCATCGTCAGGCGGTTCGTTTCGTCGAATCCGGGCGACACGGCGAAGAGCCGCACCATACTCCGCACGAGGAGGCCCGACCCGACCAACAGCATCGATGCCAGCGCGACCTCGGACACGACGAGCGCCGCGCGCATCGCCTGGCCGTTGCCGATCGAGCGGCGTCCACTCTGTTTGACTCCCGCGTAGAGATCGGCACGCATGGCATGCCACGCGGGGATCACGCCGCAGATCATCGCAACGACTGTGACGACCACCACCGCGAACCCCAGCACCGGCCCGCTCACGCCAATGGCGTCCGTGCGCGGCAGGCCGGGCGGCGCAATGGCGATGAGTCCGCGCACGCCGGCCATCGCGACGGCAATGCCCAACACGCCGCCGGCTCCCGTTAGGACGACACTCTCGGCGAGCAGTTGGCGGATGACGCGCCCGCGGCCGGCGCCGAGCGCGGCGCGCACGGCGAACTCCGCCCGGCGGCCGGCGGCGCGCGCCAGCAGCAGGTTGGCGACGTTGGCGCACGAGATGAGGAGCAGCAGGGTCACGGCGCCGAGCACGGCGAGGAGCGCGGGGCGGACTCCGTTGGTCACCTGATCCTGCAGCCGCGGCACGACCATGCCGACCGCTTCGTACTCGGTCGGATGCTCGGCGACGAGGCGCGCCGAGATCGCGTTCAAATCGGCGGCCGCGGCGGCCACGCTCACGCCCGGCTTCAGACGGGCGATGGCGGACACGTGGTGGCAGGTGCGGCACGCATACGGGAGCGAGACGTCGTACCGGAGCGGCGTCCAGATCTGTGCGTTAGGCGCGAGCACGTTGGCGAACCCCGCCGGCATCACGCCGATCACCGTGAAGGCGATGCCGTCGAGCGTGACCGGCGTGCCGACGATGGCCGAGTCGCCGCCGAAGCGGCCGCGCCACAGGGCGTCGGTGAGGATGAGCACGCGCGGCGCGCCGGGCCGGTCCTCGTCGGCGGTGAAATCGCGCCCCAGCGCCGGATGCACGCCTAACGTCGAAAAGAACGTGGACGACACGTGCTCGCCCTCGAGCAGCTGCGGGGTCGCGCGTCCGGTCAGTGCCGCCTGCCACGACGTCATCGCGGCCACCGTCGCGAACGAGCGGTTCATGTCGGCGACATCCTTGACCGTCGCGAAGCCGATGCCCGCCCGCGATCCATCCTTGCCGCGCTCCTCGAACGTGACCAGGCGGTCGGCGTGCGGATACGGCAGCGGCGCGAGCAGAATGGGATACACCGCCGAGAAGATCGCCGTGGTCGCGCCAATGCCGACGGCGAGGATGAAGACGACGAGGGCGGTGAAGCCGTGGTGGCGCCGCACGAGGCGGAGCGCGAAGCGGACGTCGGCGAACGCGGTGGTCACGGGCCCATCTCCTCGGATTGCGTTAGGCACGAAAGCGGATCGGGGCGGTCGTGCAAACGCGCCGCGCAGCGCCTCGCCCCAATACCACCGGCGCGCCGCGCGAGGCCCGCGCGACGCGAGCACGTCGTGAAACCCTTCCTCGAGATCGCCCAGAAACGGCTCTCGCACGTTTGCGGGGAGGAGCCGCGCGAGAAAGCGGGTCGCGAGCACGGGCGGCGCGGAGGGCTCTGTCATGGCACGGGCCAGGACGGCGCGAGGCCGCGAGTCATGGTGCGAAGCGCCTGGAGGTACGCTCGCAGGGCGACTTTGCCGGCGGGACGGACGCGGAAGTACTTCTTGCGCCGGCCGCCGCGCAGCGGAGTGGGGTCGCCGAGCCAAGAGTCGACCAAACCCTTGTCCTCGAGGCGGGCGAGCGTGGCGTAGATGGTGCCGAACGACGCCGGGCGTCCGGTGCAGCGCGCGATCTCGCGCCGCACGGTTACGCCATAGGCGTCATCGCCCAGGCGCACGAGTGCCAGGAGCACCAGCTGCTCCAACTCTCCGAGTCGAACCGGCACGCGGGCTCCTGTTTGTTCGTCTTAATAGAATATATCGATGGTGCCCGGACCGAAAGAGGGAGAACCCCGTCGTCCAAGCATGCGGGTGCCTGAGCGGGGCTGGCTACGACGTTCATGTTGAAAGGATCAAAGCAGAAACCAGGGATAACGGCGGATAGGGCAACAACAGAAAACCTTTATTCAAACAAACGGCTCTCGCCGGTGCGCCTCGCGCCTACTCGCCTAACGGAACGATCCGCTCTCATCTCTTGTTCCCGCTCTGATCCTCTCAACATGAACGTCGTAGCTAGCTAGCTAGCTAGCTAGCTAGGCAGGTCCGACACGACATCCGTGGCGGCCGCCTGCCACGTCGATCAGTCACCCGCCCGGCGCCGCCCCCGCGAGCGCTTCGCGCCGCTGCCGCTGCTCGGCGGTCTTCAAGTTAGGCAACAGCGCGGTGAGCAGGCCCATGGCCGGCAGGAACGAGCAGACGCGGTACACGAAGTCGATGCCCGTGCGGTCGGCCATCCATCCCAGGACTGCCGCGCCGATGCCGCCCATGCCGAAGGCGAGGCCGAAGAAGAGACCCGAGATCATGCCGACTTTGCCCGGCACCAGCTCTTGCGCGTAGACCAGGATCGCCGAGAACGCCGACGCGAGAATGACGCCGATCACCACGCTCAGCACCGCGGTCCAGATCAGGTTGGCGAACGGGAGCGCGAGCGTGAAGGGCAGCACGCCGAGGATCGAGCACCAGATGACGTACTTGCGTCCCAGCCGGTCGCCCACGGGGCCGCCGATGATCGTCCCGGCGGCCACCGCGCCTAACAGAACGAACAAGTGGATCTGCGCCGAGCGCACGGACACGTGAAACTTGGAGATGAGGTAGAACTCGTAGTAGCTGGTGAGACTGGCCAGGTAGAAATACTTGGAGAAGACGAGCGCCATGAGGACGGCGAGCGATCGTTTCACGATGCGCGCCGGCACGGGCGGTCCGGCCGGCGCCTCGGTCTGCTGGGCGTCGCGCGTCGTGCCGTGATGCTTGTACCAGGTGCCGACCTTCCACAAGATGCCGATGCCGAGCAGTGCGGCGATGGAGAACCAGCCCACGCTGGGCCGGCCTAACGGCAACACGATGAACGCCGCCAGGAGCGGGCCTAACGCTGACCCGGCGTTGCCGCCCACCTGGAAGAACGCTTGCGCGAATCCGTGGCGGCCGCCGGAGGCCATGCGGGCCACCCGTGACGATTCGGGATGAAACACGGACGAGCCGACGCCCACCGTTGCCGCGGCCAGGAGCAGCAACCCGAACCGATTCACCCCGGCCAGGAGGAGCAAGCCGAGCAGGGTGAACATCATACCGACGGCCAGGGAGTAGGGCTTGGGCCGGCGGTCGGTATACGATCCAACGAGCGGCTGGAGCAGGGACGCGGTCACTTGATACGTGAACGAGATGAGTCCCACCTGCATGAAGTTCAGCGCGAACGACGTCTTGAGCATCGGGTAGATCGCCGGCAACACCGACTGCATCATGTCGTTCAGCAGATGACAGAAGCTGATCGCGCACAACACGATGAACGCCGTGCGCCTGGAGTCGTCGTGGATGTCGGCTTGCGTCGGCGCGCTCATAGGGGTTGAAGGATAACTAAAGCGATGCAAGAGATGGGGAAGATCGGTTCGGTGCACATCCAAAATCACCGGCGCACGCACCTGGATGATTTCACGCGTGTGCGTGATGCACCCACCGCCGCATCGCGGCGATCTTCCCCATCTGTTGCATCACTTTTGTTGTCCTTTTGAACAACGACCGAGGGGCCCACCTCCCCGGTGTGTCGTTCACGGTGCAGCGAACGCGGTGCCGTTCCACACCCAGTCGAGCGCGCCCGCGAACACGCTGCCGGCGATCGTCGGCATATCGTAGAGCGATCCAAGCTCGTCGGCGAGCGTGGTGGTGCCGGCAACCAGGCCGGTGACATTGGTGAAGTGCGCCCACGCCGCATTGGTGTCGTTAGTCGGCTGCGCCAACGGACTGCCGGGATAGAATCCCGCGTTCGCCAACACGGGCGCGACGTTCACGACCGACTGACTCGCCAACGTCACGGTCGTGCACGCGGTCGTGGTACACTGCGTCGCGTCGTAGGCGGCCGGTGCGACGGCGATGGTCCCGGCGCTCAGCACGTTGGACGCAATCTGGAACGGCGTCGTCGAGCCTTGCGGTCGCACCAGGGCGATGGGATCCGTCGCCGGATTGTCCAACGCGGTCGTGGCGACGACGTCGAGCGTGCGTCCCAGGAACGGCAGCGCATCCGCCGGCGGCGTCGCTCCCGGCAACCCGGCGGGAAGCCGCGGCGCCTGATTGGCTAACGGAAGCGTGCAGCCGCGCTGGTGCAAGAACGTGAGCGCGGCGTTGGTCGGTGTCGCGAAATCGCTCCGCACCCAGAACGTGAGCGGAATGGTCGCCTGCGCGGGCCCGGCAGGCCGGTCGTTGGTGATCGGCACCATCGACAGCGGAATGGTCGGTGTCCATCCCAGCGGCGAGCTCGGTCCGGCAACGCCGAGTATTCCCGCGAGCGTTTGCTCGCGCATCGCCGGCTCGCGCAGCTTGCCTAACAGATTGAGATAGCCGCCGATCTCGGTGATGTTCCGCGGCGCCGGCACGCGCGACGGGACGATGTCGCCCTCGAGCGCGATGCGTCTGAGCACGATGCTCTGTGCCGCCAACGCATCGGGCGACGTCGCGCTCTGGAGCATGGTCAAGAGACCGCTCGTGAGCAGCGCCGTGAGGGCCGGGTCGGGCGACGAGGCCGCCGCGGGGGTGAAGGCAAAACTGCTGCCGGCCGTGATGCCGGACGTTCCCGACGGCGTGGTCACGGTGACGAGCACGCTGCCGGCGCCCGGCGGCGTCACGACCACGATCTGCGTGTCCGAAATCACGCCGAACGGCGTCGCGTTCGCCGAGCCGAACGTGACGGCGGTGGCGCCCGTTAGGCCTGTGCCGACGATGGTGACGCTGCTGCCGCCTGCCGCCGGGCCCGAAGACGGAACGATGCTGGAAACTGTAGGCGATGCCATGATCGTGTTCCTCTCTATCGGTGAAGACGCCGTTAGCTGCCGCTCCCAGCGTCCTTGCTGGTGCTGTCATCGCTCGAATCGTCCGACGTGGTCGTCGTCTTTTTCTTGGTGGTCGTTTTCTTGTCCGACGAGTCGCCACCACCCTTCCCGGTGATCGACGATGCGGCGCTGGACCCCGCCGTCGGATTGCCGGCATACAAGCCGCCCACGATGTTGCCGCCGATCGCCATCGCCATCATCTGCGTCTCGGTGGCCGCCTGGAGGGCGTCCTGCCGGGCTGCGTTGGCCTGATTCTGCGCGTTCGCCATGAGCAGCTCGAGCTGCTGCGCGCCGGTGAGCGCCGAGCTGAAGTCCTGCTGCGACGCGGCGTTCTTGGACAACGCCTGGAGGAGCGAGGTGTCGGGCGTCGGCGCGCTCAACACGTTATTGATGAGCGGCGGCAGATTGCCCAGCGAGTTAGGCGCAGTCACACCGGCCAGCAGCGAGGGCGAGCTCGTCGGCAGCGTAACGGGCGAGATCGCCGGCGCCGTGTCGCTCGGCGAATCCTGCCAGTTCCAGAACCGCGTCAGGTCGATCCGCTCGGCCGAGGCGCAGTGGCCGAGCACGGCTTCGCCTAACACGCCGCGCGTCGGCAAGGCCACGGTGGCGTGGGGCGGCGTGAAGGCTGCTTGCTGGTACGCGAGCAATCCTTGTTGAATCTGCGCCGGAACGATGTTCATCTGCTGGGCCACCGCCTGCGGGATCATGAACGGCAGGATCATCGAGTTGCCGTAGAAGCCCAGCAGTTTATTCTGGACGCAGTTGAGGAGCGGCACCATTTGGCTTTCGTCCTGGATGCCGTCGGGCGACACGCCGATGGTGTAGGCATCCAAGAGTATCGCGCGCTCCTCGGGCGTGAGCGACGCCCAGATGGTCCGCGAGTACTCGGTGGTGTTCCGCACCACGTGCTGCATCATCTTTTCGATCTCGAGCACTTCGTTGTACCGCAGCACCGGGCCAATCTGCGTCGCCGGGACGGGAAGCGGCTGCGCCGGGAGAATCGTGCCGCCTAACGAGTCGTTGGCATACGACTCGGAGCCCGGCGGGTTCTGGTTCCCGGGATCCAGCTCCGTGATCACGGCCGTGAACTGCACCAACTCGGGTCCCCCCAACGCGGTTTCCAAATCGGAGGGCGAGAGGTGCACCGTGCCCGGCGTCGACAAGGCCTCGCCGGCCGCCAGCGCGGCCGCGATCACCGGGCCGGCGATCGCACCGCCCAACGCAGCAACCAGGCCGTCGGTGAGGCTCAGCCCCGGGTCCTTGAGCGCGTAGTCCACGCGCCGGAAGTTGCGAGAGATCTCGAATCCGACGACGTCGCTGCGGTTGAGGGACTGCGGCAGCGCGAGACTCCCCGAGAACGGGGCATTCGGCGCCGGGGGCTGGCGCATCGCCTGCAGCGCTCCCACCAATTGGTCCTGGCTCGTGTACGTGTTGGGCGGAATCGTGAGCGTGTTCGTCAAGCGCACGGGGCCGACGCGCGTGTTGCGCTTCGTGACCACCGAGATGTAGATGTCCTCGCACGGCACGAAGGTGCCGGTCAACGAGAATGCGATCACGTCTTCGGCCATGCCGCCCGCCGCTTCGACCGTCGCCGTCGGATCGGCAGCGAACTGCCGCAGCAGCGTTAGGCCGTACTCGAACGCTCGGGGCAGCGCTTTGGCCAGCACGTCGGCGTGCTTGAGCACGTTGGCGTAGCGCGCCAGGACGGTGATGCGCGATCCGATTTGAATGTCGGGGCTGGTGAGCGCCAGTTGCTGCCCCGGCGGAAGGAAGCGAACGATCTGCATCGGGACCAGGCAGACGAGCTGCAATCCGTCGATCGTGGTGGTCACGTCGTACATACGCTGCACTTCCCAGTACTGCATGGTCAGCGCGCGCGTGTGATTGTGGTTGGTGATCGTCTTGGTGGTCACCGACTGCTGCTCGCTCGCCGCGGCCATCCGCATGCCGGTGCGCGAAGCGGACCGGCGTGCGGCGGCCTGTTGCTCGGCGGACGAGTGGGTGCTCTCGGCGGCTTGCTGCGTGAAGTCGCGCTGGCCTTGGAGCCACTCGTGGTCGCCGCCGGTGGTCGACGAGGTGCCGGCGCCGCTGGCGAATGCGATGAGATTGAAGCCGGTGCTCGCGGACGTCGACGAGGTGTTGAACTGACTGCCGCCGTTGATCATTCTCGTTGAACGCGGAGCTGAACGTGGCGTTGGTCGATGTGTCGGCGAGGGCGGCTTGCGTCTCCGCCTCTTCTTCGCTGAAGAATTCGCTCTCGGTGACTTCGAGCCGGTCCTGCCGCTCGAAGATCGCGATCTGTTGCTGTTCGCCCGGCGCCAGCGGCAGCGAGTAGACGAGGTCGCCGAGGCTCAGGCCGGCGTAGTTCCAGCGTTGGGCGAGCGTGAGCACGTAGCCCAGGCCGAGCGTCGCCGCCATGGGCACGGTTTCGTCCTGGACGATCGTGCCATTGGTGGCCAGGCCCATGATCTGGTCGCGGAAGCCATCGACGCTCAACGGCTGCTCCACCGGAACGCGGTCGACGTAGCTCGTGGTCTCGCCTAACGCGAGGCTCGTGAACGCCGTCTGGAACACCTGCACCGGCAGGAACCCCTTGCCGATGGGAAAGCGGAAGATCGGATGCACGATGCTCAGGCGCGGTTCCACCAGGCGAAAGAAGACGCCGTACGGGAACACGTCGACCGAGGGGTTGGCGTTGAACTCTATCCCGCACTGTCCATCGTCGCCGATCCTGACGGTCGGGAGCGACGCCTTGGTCGGCTGCGTCGTCGCGGAGGACGGCGCCGACGCGGGGACGATCGCTTTCAACGCCGCCAGGATGCTCACCGGGAGCGGGGCGATCGTCGTATCGAGCGTCAACGTCCCGATGATGCCGTTGGTCGCGATCCGTTGGGCAGGGACCGCGATGCTCGCCGTGGTGTTTGCGCCGTGCGCGGTGAGCGTGATGCCGGCGTCGGGCAGCGGCAAGTTAGCCGGAATGTCGAGCTGGAAGTGTCCGTCGTCGCTGGTGATGAACGTCACCGGCGGCGCGGCGTTGCCAACGGAGCCGGGGTCGAATTCGACCTGGACGAGTGCCGCGTTGCCGCCGTCGGGCTGTTGTAGCGTACCGAAGAGCGTCGTGGGCAGGGTTTTCACGTTCAACGCCGCCGTGATCTGCACGAGATTCTGCTGGATCTGCTGCATGCCGAGATACACGCGCGTGATGGCTTGCGTGCGCAGCGGCAGCAGGTCTTTGGCGATGGCGGCGCCCTGTTCGCCGAACGGATCGATCGTGACTGGAATGCGCTGGCGGGTGATCGGCGCCGCGGTGATGACCGCCGACTTCGCGACAGCGCTCTGCCCGTTGGGGACACGGGTCGCCTTACTCTTGGCCATGCGGGCCTCCGCAAGTGGTACGAACGCAACTTCGTTAGGCGAGGCCGGCCGACGCGGCCGGGTTGCGTCGAGGCCTGCATTGGCATGTCGGCGCGCATGTGCACGGTGCGGACGACCGGACAGTGGCGCAAGCTGCCAAATCGCCTAGTGCATTGGACTAGGGAAACCCCTAGTAGACCGCGTCTGAATTTGTGATCGCAGAGAGCGAGCGTGAGCGAGCGCTTCCCACGTCCCCTCGAGAGATGCTATCAGCAATTCAGATGCGCTCCACGAGAACAACGGCCGCGCGGGCTGTCAGAGTCGCGTGGTACTATCATATTGTGCACGCCCGCTTCCGGGCGTGGTGTCCGGGCGCCGGCGTGGTCGCACAAAGCGGCGCGGACTCTCGCGGAGAAGTCGACATGAGCGCGTGGCCATTGCTGTGGGCGGGGTTGGGGGGCTCGATCGTGGGCGCGATCATCGCCTGGTGCACTCGCGCGTGCGCGCGGGGTCCACACCGCCGTGCTGCTCGAGGAACGCGAGCGCGAGCGCACGACACTCCTAACGGACGCCGACCGGGTCCGCGCCGACCTCGAGGCGGCGCGCAACGAGCTGGCGCACGCGCGGAACGCGGCCGCCACCTACCTCGCCGAGCGCGACGCCGAGCGACGCCTAACGAGGTCGCTGACCGAGCATACGGCCGGCACCGACGCGCGCGTCCGCGACACGTTCACGGCCCTGTCGGCCGAAGCGCTCACCGCCAACAGCCGCGCCTTCCTCGAGCCGCTGCAGCAGGGCTTGCGGCGCGTCGACGAGCAGCTGCAATCGTTAGGCCGCGACCGCGCCGCCGGCAACGCCGAGCTCTCCGAGCGGTTGCGGGCGATGGCGGACGGGCAGCAGCAGCTGACCGAGGAGACGCAGCGCCTGGTGCACGCGCTGCGCACGCCGCACGTCCGCGGACAGTGGGGCGAGCTGCAGTTGCGGCGCGTGGTCGAGCTCGCGGGCATGCTCGAGCATTGCGACTTCAACACGCAGCACACGGTGCGCGATGACGACGGCGCGATGCGTCCGGACCTGATCGTCCGGCTGCCGGGCGACAAGATCGTGATCGTCGACGCCAAGACGCCACTCGACGCATTCGTGGCCGCCACGGAAGCCACCGATGACGACCGTCGGTCGGCGCTGTTGGACAAACACGTCAGACAGGTGCGCCAGCAGATCGAGCTGCTGTCGGAGAAGAAGTACGGCGAGCGCGTGAGCAGCGCGCTGCCGTTCGTCGTGATGTTTCTGCCGGGCGAGGCGATCTTGAGCGCGGCGTGCCAGCGCGACCCCGGGCTGATCGAGTTCGCGGTCGCGCGCGGCGTCGTGCCGGCGACCCCCACCACGCTCGTGACGCTGCTCAAGTCGGCGCAGTACGGTTGGCAGCAGGAGCGCATTGCGCGCAACGCCGAGGAGATCCGCGACCTGGGCGCCGACCTCTATCGCCGCATTGGCACGCTCGCCGAGCACTTTGTCAGGCTCCATCGCGGCCTCTCGGGCGCGGTCGAGGCGTACAACGACGCGGTCGGATCGCTCGAGACGCGCGTGCTGAGCACGGCCCGCCGGTTCCGCGCGTTAGGCGCAGCCGAAGGGCAGGGCGGGATCGAGGCGCTCGAGCCCGTCGAGGCGCTGCCGCGCCTGTCGGCCGCGCCGGAGTTAGAACAGCCCGACCGTTAGGCCAAAGGACACCAGCACCGACTGGATCGACTTCGCGCTCTTGATGAAGCCGCCGTTCTTGGTGTACACGTTCTGCACCCGTCCCTCGGTGAACGCCCCCACTCGCCCGAACGACAGCGCGACCCCCGCGCCGCCGTCGACGCCGAAGTTGAATTGGGACTTGGATGTCGGGCCGCCGACGCTCGACGAGTCGATGTTGGTCTTGACCTGGAAGCCGCCGATGCCGGCGGTCAGGTACGGGCGCACCGGGCCGTGCAGCAGATTGATCGTTAGCCCGCCCACGCCGCTCAGAACCTGGTTGGTCCCCGTCGTGCCGAGGGGGTCCGCGCCGACGGCGCCCAACAGGGCGTTCTTGAGGTTGAAGCGTTGGTAGCCCAGGTCGAAGCGAAGCGCGGGAAGCCCCCCCGGTAGCTGAACCAGCAGGAAGCCGCGTCCTCCGACGCCGCTCTTCACGTTCGCACTTCCATTTCCGGTCGGGACGGCCATCCCCTCCGCTGAACCCCAAGCTCACGATGTAGTGCTTGGGCAGGCTCAGGGGAGTCGGCAGCGGCAGCTCCTGCGCCGCGGCAGTGACGGCGAGCGACGCCAGTGTCAACGCGGCAGCGGCCGCGTGCGAGAGTCGAACACGCATGTGAGTACCCCTCCGATGCAGTGACTGGCGAGTCTGCGGCGGGAGCGCCTTGCTCCACGGAACTCGCGAGCGCTACACTAGTGCGGCGAGGTCATCCCTCAATCACACGGCGATCATCCGTCAACATGTTGACGCTGCGCACATTGGGTGGCTTGTCGGTACTTCGTGGCGCGATTCCGCTCACCGGCGCGGGCGTGCAGCCACGACGCCTGGCGTTGCTCGCTCGTGTCGCGGTGACTGGTTCGCGTGGACTCGGTCGCGCGGCGCCCATGGTCCAGCTCTGGCCCGACGCCGATGAGGAACACGCGCGCCGCGCGCTGAATCAGTTGGTCTACGCGCTCCGGCGCGACCTGGGCGACGATGTGTTCACGGAGGCGAACGAGCTGCGACTGAATCCCGACGTGATGACGTCGGACGTCGGCGCCTTCAACGATGCGTTGGACCGGGGCGATTGGGAGTGCGCGGTCAACGCGTACAAGGGGCCGTTCCTCGACGGGTTCCATCTGGCCGAGGCGCCGGAATACGACCGTTGGGCAGACGAGCAGCGCGATGCGCTCGCGCGCGAGCACGCGCGGGCGTTGACCAAACTCGCCGACGCGGCGGCGCACCGCGGCGATCCCGCCGCCGAGGTCGAGTGGCTGAGGCGTATGGCGGCGGCGGACCGTCACGATTCGCGGATCGCGCTCCGGCTCATGCAATCGCTCGCGGCAGCGGGAGATCGCGCCGGCGCGCTGCGCCACGCGCAGATCCACGAGGCGATCGTTCGTGCAGAGTTAGGCGTCGATGCGGGGCCGGCGGTTTCGGCGCTGGTCGATCGCCTGCGCGGCGAGTCGGCATTGCCGTCGGCGCCGCGGTCTTCGCCGGCGCACGGCACGGAGCAGGTGAACGGCGACGCGCCTCCTGCGGCGGCCACCGAGATCGACGCCGGCGCGGCCCAGGCGGCGCCGGCGCGACGGCCTCGCGTTAGGCTGGTGTGGGCGATCGGCCTCGCCGCCGCGGTCGTCGCTTCGGCGGGCTGGTTCGCCTTACGCACGCCGCGTCTGCCCGGAGTCGGCGCGCTGGGGGCGCGCGATTGGGTGGTCGTGAGCGATGTCTCGGACGCCGGCGGCGATGGCTCGTTCGACCGGGCGGTGAGCCTCGCGCTCACGACCGGACTGGACCAGTCGCCGCGCGTCGCGGTGATGCCGGTCAGCCGCATCGACGAAACGCTGGTCCGCATGCGGCGCGCACCGGCGACCGCCATCCTCGATGAAGGCACCGCGCGCGAAGTAGCGCGTCGCGATGGCGCGCGGCTGGTGGTGGTGCCCGCCGTGGCCCGCGCCGACAGCGGCTACGTCCTAACGGCGCGCGTCATTGATCCGATCACCGACTCCACGCTCGCGGCCGAGATGACGCGGGCGAGCAACAGCACGGGTGTGCTCGACGCGCTCGACAAGCTCTCGCGCGCGCTGCGGCGGGACTTCGGCGAGTCGGTGTGGTCGTTGGCCACGGAGAGCGTTCCGCTGCCGGAGGCGACCACGCGATCGCTCGGCGCGCTCGAGAACTATGCCGCGGGGCAGCGGGCGTTCGGGTTGCGGCACGAAGCCGACGCCGAGGAGCTGTGGAAAGCAGCGCTGGCGCAGGACTCCGATTTCGCGATGGTCCACGCGGAACTTGGCGGACTGTACTACTGGTACGAGAACCGCCGCCCGGAAGGCAATGCGGAGTTCGCGCGGGCGTTGGCGCTGCTCGACCGGTTGCCCGATGGGGAACGGATGCTCATCCGCGCGCGCATTGCCGGGTGGCGCGGCGACCGGTTAGGCGCGGTGCGCATCTATCGCGAGTACCTGCTGCAGTATCCCGATGACCGCGACGCGTTGTTCCAACTCGGCTACAACGCGATGCGCGGGCACGAGTACGCGGACGCCCGCGCCGCGTTCACGCGGTTGGCGGCCGTCGACTCGGACAGCTACGGCGTGTTCGTCAACATCGCCACCGTCGATCGGTCGTTAGGCGACTTTCGGGCGGCGCTGGTGGCGTATCATTGGGCGTTCGCATTGTATCCGGATGCGGCGACGGCCGGCAATATGAACAACGAGTACGGCGCGACGTACGTGAGTCTCGGCATGCTCGATTCGGCCGAGCGGGTGTACCGGACCATGCTGCCCCATGCCGGCGCGCAGCAGCGCGATGGATATCAGTCGCTGGCGTTTCTGGCCATGTGGCGCGGGCGGTACGCGGCCGCCTTGTCGTACGTCGATTCGGCGCTGGTCGTCGATCGCGCGCTGGGCAATCGAGCCGGCGCGGCGCGGCGCCTGTTGTTCGCCGCACAGCTCGACTACGCGTTAGGCTCGCGGCGGGCGGCGCGACAGGCGTTGACGTCGTTCGATTCGCTGTTTCGCCAGACGTATCTGGAGCCGATGCTGTTGCTGTGGGCGGGCCGGCTGGCGGCGCGGGACGGCGACGCCGCGCGCGCAACCGTACTGATGGACTCCTTGCGGCAGCGCGCCAATCTCGACAGCCCGGAAGACCGGGCGATTCTCTCGATGATGCGGGGCGAGATGGCGCTGTTAGGCGGGCGGATGCAGGAGGCGCGCGAGCCGTTCGCCGTGGCCGCCGCGCTCGAGCCCACCGAGTACTTCCGCGAGGCCGCCGCCCATGGCGCCTTCAGCGACTCCGACTTCGCCGTGGCGGCCCAGCTGTACGGCGATCTCGGGCGCGATCGCGCGTGCTGCTACGAGGGCTCCGAATTCGTGCGCGTCGCGCCCTACTGGCAGGGGCGCGCCGAGGAGGCGCGGCAACATCGCGAGGCGGCGGCGCAAGCCTACCGGAGCTTCGTGGACAACTGGCCTGACGCCGACACCGCACTGATTCTGGTTCGCGACGCACACCGCCGGCTCCTCGCGCTGGCAAAATAGTGCCGAACGAGAAGTGATCACGCCGCCGCGCCACGCATAGTCGACCCAGGTATCTGTCAAAATGAGGCGATCGGTCCGCCCACGGGTGGGGGCTTGTTCGGCGGCCATCATGGAATCCTTGCCTACTTTGTAGGCACGAATTCCATGATGGGCCACGGCGGGGCGAGTTTGTGCCGGGTTCCCGCCTCGACAGGCCAAGGGCAGCGGGCGATACTTCCGTTCACCGAGTAACGCCCCCGCAATGACCGTTTCCTACGACAATCAGCAAGCTGATCTTCGACGGCATCAAGGCCGCCGGGATCAAGTCCATCTCCGCGCTCCCGGAAACCTGGCTGGGTCTGCTCCTCCAGCGTGCCGAAGACGATCCCGACGTGCGCCTCCTGCAGGTGGCCAAAGAAGAAGAGGCCATCGGCATCGCCGCCGGCGCGTACTTCGCCGGCACGCCGCACATGCTGCTGATGCAGAACCACGGCTTCCTCGCCGCCATCAACGGGATCGTTTCGCTCGCCCAGCTGTATCGCATCCCGCTCTGCATGCTGATCGCCTTGCGCGGGCATTGGGGCGAGCCGTATCCGTGGCACACGCGCGGCGGCATCGTCACCGAAGGCGTGCTGCGCGCGCTCGATATCCCGTTCGAGTATGCGCGTGACCCGCAGAAGGTCGCCAAACAAATCCGCGAGGCGTGGACGTTCTCGCAGAGCGCTCTCTCGCCGGTCGCGCTGCTGCTCACGCGCGACCTGATGGAGGACTGATGGAACGCGCCGAATGTCTCGCAGATGATCTATCCCGAGCTCGAGGACAAGCTCGTCGTCACGATCATGGGCGCGTGCGCGCAGGAGCTCTACAACCTCGGCCATCGCGAGAACTTCTTCTACCTGCAGCACGCGATGGGGCTCGCGTCGTCCATCGGGCTGGGCCTCGCGACTGCATCTGCCTAACGAACGGGTGGTGGTGCTCGACGGCGACGGCTCCGTGCTCATGAACCTCGGCACGCTGGCGACGCTGGCCCGCTACCGGCCGAAGAACCTCATCCACGTCATCTTCGACAACGGGAGCCTGCTCTCCACGGGCGGCTTCGACTCGCACACGACGCTCGGGCGTCACCGACCTCGACGGCGATCGCGCGCGGCGCGGGGATCGTGCACGTGGCGATGGCGGTCACGACACGTCGACGTTCGGCGAGGCGTTCATCGCCGCGGTCGAGCGGCGAGGATCTCAGCGTGATCGTCGCCAAAGTCGCCGCGGTCGGGCCCGAGCACTACGGCATGGATCTGCCAGTTACGCGAGAACGCGTTCCGGTTCCGGCGGTGGATCCAGGGGCGCAAACAGCCGGCGGGAGGCGCGCCGTGAGCAGCGTGCGGCCCGACTACGACATCGATGCGTGGCGCCGCACGGATTCCGCTGCTCGCGTCCTGCATCCCGATGAACAACTGCTCGCAGGCGCCGCAGACCGACGCCACGCGCGCGGCGGCGGAGCGTTATCTCGACTCGTGGAACCGGCGCGGGATGGACTGGGACGCGTGGATCGCCGAGGTCGCGCTGGCCAAAGCGGAGTTCGCCACGCTCATCGGCGCGACGCCGTCGAGACATCGCGGTCTTCAGCTCGGTATCGGAGGCGGCGAGCGCGGTGGCGAGCGCGCTCGAGTTCTCGGATCGCCGCTCCGGGCTCGTCGTGAGCGAAGCCGAATTCCCGAGCGTCGCGCACGTGTGGCTCGCGCAGGCGCCGCGCGGCGCGAGCGTGTCGTTCGGCGCCGGTGCGCCACGGGATGATCGACCCGCCGGTGTACGACGCGCTGATCGACGACCGCACCGTGCTCGTTGCCGCATGCCACAGCTACTACCCGAACGGGTTCATCCAGGACGTCGCGCCGATCGCGGCGCGCGCGCGCGCCGCCGGGGCCCTCTCGTTCGTCGACGCCTACCAGAGCCTGGGCGCGGTGCCGGTGGACGTCCGTGCGTTAGGCATCGACTTTCTGCCTCCGGCAATCTCAAGTTCCTGATGGGGATGCCCGGGATCGCGTTTCTGTACGTGCGACCCGAGGTCGTCGGGTCGCTGCACCCGACCGTCACCGGGTGGTTCGGCCGCGCGGATCCGTTCACGTTCGACCGCCCGCACGCTCGACTGGTCGCCCACGGCGAGCCGGTTCGACATCGGCACGCCGCCGGTGATCAGCGCGTACGTCGCGCGCGCGGGGATGGCGATCATCAACGCGATCGGGCCGGCCAGGATCCGCGCCTGGCACGAGGTGCTGGGCCGCCGGCTGATCGAGGGCGGCCGGTCGCGCGGCCTCACGCTCCACGGTCCCGATGACATGGCGCGCAAGACGGCCACGACGGGCTTCGTCGTCCGCGATCCGGCCGGCGGTCGAGGAGGCGATGCGCGCGCGCGGCGTGTTGCCGACGGCGCGCGGCGAGGTGATCCGTCTGGCGCCGCATTTCTTCACGACGATCGACGACGTCGATCGCGCCCTCGACGTGCTCGCCGAGCTCGCGGCCGAGCGGTGACCGATGCCCGCGAGACCTTCGGCTCACGGTTAGGCGGTCTCATGACCATCGTCGGCGTGTCCATCGGACTTGGACACGTGTGGCGGTTTCCATACATGGTGGGAAAGTTCGGCGGCGCGGCGTTCGTGCTCTTCTATACGCTCGTCTCGATCGTCATCGGCGTGCCGGCCCTGATGACCGAATTCGCGCTCGGCCGCCACACGCGCCGCGGACCCGTCGGCGCGTTCGAGCGCGCCGGCCTCCCGTTAGGCAAGTACGTCGGCTGGTTCCTCTTCTTCGTCGTCACCGCCGCCACCGGCTACTACTCGGCCGTGATCGGCTGGGTGCTGTACTACGCCATTGGGCAGCTGGCGGTCGTCGCGCACGTCCCGTTCGATGCGGGCGCGATCCTGCCGCCGCGAGCACGGCTTCGCGGCGCGATCGTTCGTGCTGCAACTCGTCTGCACGGCGGTCGTGCTGCTCGCGTGCGCGGTGGTGTTGCTGCGCGGCGTGCGGAAGGGCATCGAGCTGGTGAGCATCATCGTGCTCCCGCGCGATGACGATCGTGACGATCGTCGTGATGGTGCGCGCGCTCACGCTCCCGGGCGCCATGGCGGGCGTGCGCTGGTATCTGCTCGAGTTCCGCTTCTCCGATCTCACTGCCAACGTGATGGCCGCGGCCATCGGCCACGCCATCTTCGCCCTCTCGTTAGGCGGGACGTTCATGGTGGTGTACGGGTCGTACCTGCGCGCCGACCAGCCGCTCGCGAGCCCCGCGCTGTGGACCGTATTCGGCGACACCGGCTCGTCGCTCATCGCCGGTCTCGCCGTGATCCCGGCGGTGTTCGCGTTCCATCTCGAGCCGGCGTCGGGGCCGGGGCTCATCTTCACCACGCTGCCCAAGGTGTTCGCCGCGATGCCCGCCGGCTGGCTCTTCGGATGTCTCTTCTTCGTCAGCCTCTTCGGCGCGGGGTACCTGTCGGACATCGGCGCGGTGGAGGTGCTGGTCGCCGGCCTAACGGACAACATCGCCGATCACGCGTGCGCGGGCCGTCTGGGTGATGGCGATCGCCTGCTTCGTGCTCGCGATTCCACCCATGATCAACAACGCGATCTTCGTCCCGTGGGACCTGACGTTCGGCTCCGGGATGCAGACGCTCGGCTCGCTGCTCGCCGTGATCACCGTGGCGTGGTGCATGAAGCGCAGCGCCGCGCTCAGCGAGCTGTTCGGCGCCGGCGAACGCCCCGTGCCGATGTGGGTGTTCTACTGGATCCGCTACGGCATTCCCGTGATCATTGTGGGCGTCGGCATCTACTGGCTCCTCACGGAAGTGTTCCGCATTTTCAGCGGCGTCTGACGCGCGAATGGTCGTGACGAGGCGGGGCCGAGCCCGCCTCGTCAGACGCCGCCCGCCATGCCTAACTTTTCACGACCACCCGCTCGATCCGGTCGCCGTCACGATCCAACCATACTGTGACCGACAGCCGGTCCTTGCACGCCCGCAGCGCCAACTCGCCGATCGCGGCCTGACTCGACTTGATGCTGCAGCACTCCGAGCACGTGTCGATCAGGAACCCCTGAAACTCCCCGAAGCAATTGAAGACCACCTCGCTCACCTTGCCCGACACGCGACGTCCGGTCTTCTGATCCTCGTGCTGCCACTGTCCGTCGGGCGTCGGTCGCACCACGTCGGGATTGCCGCCGAGTGCCTTCACTCGCGCCGCGATCTGATCGACGTAGCGTCCGAAGACCGGATTCCACCGGTTGCCCGGCGGAATCGCCTCGAGAATGAAGCGCGTCACCGACAGGAGCCGCTCTTCAGGCGTCAGCAAGACCTCCTTGGTGCTGACCGGGATCGACACCTGGAACGAGCCGACCACCCGGCGCCACCGGATGACGGCGTTGCCATTCGCCGCGGCGGTGTCGCCGTTGCCGGTCGGCGCGCCGATCGGCGGCGGTGGGACGGGCCGCTTCGCGGCGGCGTTAGTCATCTGCCTAACGACAGCCTTGAATGCCTGTCCTTTGCGCACGCTCGCCGGCAACTGGACGGTGAGGAGCGCCGGCAGGTTGGGTCCCGTGCCTGGCGGGATGGGAATGAACGTCAGCCCGCGCGCCGGATACGTGAGCGTGTCATTGTCCACGAGCCGCAGGTGATGCGAGACGTACATTGAGTTCGCCATCTCGACGATCGTCCGCGCGTTCGCGCCGGGCGCGTACAACGTCGCCTCGCTCGCCGCGGGCAACGCGGTGCCATCCATCAGCAGCTCGTCGGGCGCCACGCCGGCCGGCGCGAGCGGCGCCGACCGCCGCACCTCGAACGTCGTCGGGATCGCGTGCGACGCAAGGCCGCCCGGGTTGTCGGACGCGACGATCGACAGATTCCGCTGCGCCAACTTGTCGGACGACCCCGGCGTGCTGCCGGTGCCGATCGGGTCGGGATCGAAGGCGATTTCGGCCACCAGACACTGATGCGCATTCCGGATCAACTGCTGAATGGTCAGCAGCCCCGACGGGTACGGACCGTCTACGGGCGACGGCGTGATCGGGAACCGCGGCTGCGATGGCTGATTGATGTCCAACCAGCAGCCGAAATACGCGCTCACCTCGTTGCCGGTGGCGTCGTGCACCAACGTCTGCACGTTCGGCGCATCGGCCTGCGCGGACATGCTCACGCTGCTCGAGTCGACCCGCGGCGACGCGAAGCACGGAATCGTCGTCGTCTCGCCGCCGACCACGCCTAACAGCGGAATCGTGACGCCGCTCTGACCGCCGCGCCGGTACGTGGTCGCCTGGTCGTACAGCGTCGACGTCGTCGAGGCCGGGAACAGCCGGAAGAACCCCCGCACGTTAGGCGCGTCGCCGGACAGCGAGCGGAACCGCACCTTGGCGACGGCGAAGTTGAACACGGGCGTGCCGTTCACCGTCTCGGACAGCTCGAGCCCCGACGCGTTCTCGTCCGTGGAGATGCTGTCGAACGTCTGCCCGCCGCTGTTGCCGGCATTCAGATTGGCGATCACCTGTTGAATGAAGGTCGGCCCGTCGGCCGGCGTGCTTCCCATTGCGGCGCCGAACCGCGACGCGCCGGCGTTGATCTGGAACACGCGGAGGTCCGTGCTGAGCCACGACACGGGACCGTCGACCTCGTACGGATTCGGCTCGTGTATCAACTCGACGATCGCACTCCCGGAGGCGGTGAGCGCGGGCGGCGTCACACCCATGATCGACGCCGTGAGCGTCACGTCGACCACGCCGCCCACCAGGGCGGGGAACCCGCCGGTTTGCGTGAAGGACACATCGTACACCCAGGTGAACCGCTGGATGCCTCCGCCTAACGAAGGATCGTCGGCGACCAGCGCGGTGGGCGACACCGACATGCCCACCACGGCCGGAGCGAGCGACACGGTGGGCGAGATGTTCGGCACGCCGGTGAGCGTGGCGGGCGTGATGCCCAACTGCGACGGCGCGTAGCCATCCACGATCACGTAGAACGCGGCGTCGATCGTCGCCGGATTGCCCAAGTGCAACAGCGCGTCGATCTCATCCTTGCCGAACGTGCTGCGGTCGAGCGCGACCATACACGCCGGCAGAAGCGACGGCAGCGGCGCCGGATAGTCGGCGATGCACGTGGTGGCGCCGTTGGTGTTCATGTCGTGCCACTTGCTGTACATGAGCTGCACGGTCCACGTGTTGGCGCCCACGGTGATCGTGCTGGACTGGCCGTTGCAGATGTCGCCGTTCTCGTGCGGGTCGGTGGGCGAGCTCGAGCTCCAGCCCTCGTTCACCGTCACCTGCGGATCGGAGAACATCTCCGACAGCTCGTGTGACGACACCTGCGTCTGCCGCTGCTCCTGCGTCTGGGCCAGGTGCAGCGAGCAGTCGGCGTCGTCGCCCGGGCACGAGTTGGTGAGGCACGTGTTGCTGAGGCCCGGCACGACCGCGAAGTACGCCGGGTTGCCGGCCGTCGTCGTGAAGAAATCGTGGTAGCCGAACGCCGTATCGCTGGTCGACTCGCACATCACGGCGCCGGCAGTCGTGTCATCGACCGCGGTCGCATTGTCGAGGTAGATCACGTGCGCCTGCGACGAATTGGTCGGCTCCGGCACGTCGCCGTTGTCGATGGCGTTCTGGACGATCGCGTGCACATCGGTCGTACTCAGGTCGTGATCCGTGCTCGACACGAACACGGACTTTACGAGCGAGCCCGAGGTGCCGCACCCGTATTGCGACAGGATGTTCATGTAGCGGCTGTTGAGCAGGTCCGACACGAACTGCCCGAGCCGCGTGGCGCGAGTCTGATTGGCAGTGCTGCTCCAATCCCCGAAGAAGATCGCGTAGACCTGCGGCGTGTTGATGATCGGGCCGCCGTGATAGATGAAGTTCGGGAAGCTGCCCGTGGCGCTCGTGCCGGCGAGATCGGCGGGCATGCCTAACCGGATTCTTCGTTTGGGGCGCTTGGGGGAGACCACGCCGCCGACGGTACGGCGGCCTTCGGCGCGCTTCGGCGCCGGACGGCTTGGCGCCGGCGTGTGCGCGGCGGCTGTTGGGGGATCGCGGAATGCAGTACGTGGTTCCCGATCGCCGGCCTTGATGTGCCCTTCGTGCTTCGTTGCCATGGTGCACCTCCTCGCTGCGGTCCGCAGCGCACGCGCTGTCGGCTGGAGATGCGCATGCGCCCGCGCAGCGGCAGCCGTTAGGCAGCCGGCTGCGCGGCGTGACTCACAGCCAGCAGGGTATCCGGGGTGCTGACTCCACGATTGGCGCGGCCGGCGAAAAGTGCAAGGCCGCGTTCGGGACGGCGCCGTACCGGCTCGCGACAACACCTGACGGCAGAGTCCGGTGGCAGGAAATGGAATTCCGTGATCATTTTGGGCGTCGGCATCTGACTGGCTCCTCACGGAAGTGTTCCGCATTTTCAGCGGCGTCTGACGCCTCACGCAGCTCAACACCTTACCGGTATCGATCGATGTCCGTTCTCTCCGATCTCGTCTCGGCCCTCGACGCCGGCGAGCTCAAGGTCGTGGATCTCACGCAGCCCCTTGGCCCCGATACGCCGGTGATCGGGCTGCCGCCCATCTTCGCATTGTCGCCCGGCGTCTCGATGGACGTCATCTCCCGCTACGATGACAAGGGACCGGCCTGGTACTGGAACACCATCCGGTTAGGCGAGCATACGGGCACGCACTTCGATGCGCCGGTACACTGGGTGACCGGCAAGGACTTGCCCGACAATCGCTGCGACACGATACCCGCCCGCCGCTTCGTCGGCCCCGCGTGCGTGATCGACGTGACGGCGGATGTGGCCAAGAACGAGGACTTCCTGCTCATGCCGGATCAACTGGTCGCGTGGGAGAAGCAGCACGGCCACATTCCACGCGGCGCATGGGTGCTGCTGCGCAGCGGCTGGAGCACGCGCACGGATCCGGCGAAGTTCCTCAACGTGAAATCCGACGGCCCGCACAATCCGGGATTCCACAAGAGCACGTCGGAGCTGCTGGCCAAGGATCGCGACGTGTTAGGCGTAGGCGTCGAAACCGTCGGCACCGACGCAGGGCAGGCGGGCACGTTCGACCCGCCGTTTCCGAACCACGCGACGATGCACGGCAGCGGCAAATTCGGACTCGCCAGTCTGTGCAACCTGGATCAGTTGCCGGCAACCGGCGCCGTGGTGATCGCGGCGCCGCTCAGGCTGGTGAATGGGAGCGGTAGCCCGCTCCGCGTGCTGGCGATCGCGCCGGCATGAGCGCCAAACCCAACACGCTGACGCGATGTGTACTCGTGAAGCGCGTCTGAATTGCTGGTACTATCGCTCAAAGGGAAGCGGGAAGCGCTCGCTGACGCGCGCTGTGGGAAGCGCTGCGCTGGGGGAAGCGGTCGCGATGCCGCTTGAGGGATCTGAACAACATCAATGGTCTGCGCGACGGACGCGCCATGCGCGAGCCCGTGCGATGCGGCACTCTCCCCAACAGACAACTGATGTCCTTCCGATCCCTCAGGCGGCGTCGCCGCTTCCCCCAGCGCAGCGCTTCCCGCAGCGCGCGTGAGCGAGCGCTTCCCTCTTCCCAATCTTCTGCGATCAGTACTTCAGACGCGGTTCACGAGTCGCTGACACAATTCCTGGATTTGCGCGCGCAACGCTCCACGAACTTGGGCTGTCCAAGTCGCAGTCCAATCCGATGGGGAAAATGACCTCGTTAGGAGTCGAGCTTCGCACCGCCGCGCGCAGCCTCGCGCGCAGTCCGGTCATGACGCTGTCGGCCCTGCTGTGTCTGGGTCTGGGCATTGGCGGCACCACTGCCGTCGCGAGCGCGATCAGTCGCGCGCTCATTCAGCCGCTGCCGATGCGCGACGCAGACCGCCTCGTCGCCGTGCACCGGATCACGCCGCAGACCGGACCGTTGGGCACGTGGCCGGAGTCGCCCCGAAACTACGCCGATCTCGCCCGCGAGTCGCGCTCCGTCCAATCGCTGTCTGCCATTTCTTCCGGCACCGCGCTCGTGAACCTCGGCACCGAAACGGTCGAGGCATCGGAGCACTTCGTCACCGGCGGATTGTTCCCGATGCTCGGCTCGCGTGCCGAGCTCGGCCGGCTGATTGGACCGGCCGATGATCGCCCCGATGCGCCACTCGTGGCGGTGCTGAGCAACGAGTTCTGGCGGGAGAAATTCCACGCGGCGCGGTCGATCGTCGGGCGCACGGTGGACATCGACGGGACGCCGGCCACGATTGCCGGCATCCTGCCGCCGCGCTTCCGTATTCCGCAGGGCGGCAACATGCTCGAGGCCGACGTGTGGATGCCGATCCGCTTCACACCGCAGCAGTTGTCGACCCGCGGCAACAACTACCTCCTGATGCTGGCCCGCCTAACGGACGGGGCCACGCCGGCGTCGGCGCAGACGGAGTTGCGGTCGCTGTTCGCGCGACTCGTGGCCCAATACCCCCAACTCAAAGACGAGAACCTGCGCGTGGCGCCGCTCGTCGCCGAGAGCGCCGGGACGGTGCGCGAGCCGCTCCTGTTGCTGTTCGGCGCGGTGTGCATGGTGTTGCTCATCGCGGCGACGAACGTCGCGGCGCTGTTGCTGGCGCGCGGCGTCCACCGGCAGCGCGAGATGGCCGTGCGCACGGCGCTCGGGGCGGCGCGGTGGGACGTCATGCGCCCGGCCATCACCGAGAGCCTGATGCTCGGCGCGTTAGGCGCGGTGGTCGGGTTCGGTCTCGCGGCCATTGGCGTGCGCACGATCGGCGCCCTCGCGGCCGCCCAGATGCCGCAGCTAGCCGGCCTGGGCGTCGACTGGCACGTGATCACGTTCGGCGTCGCGATTGCGCTCGTGGTCAGCCTCGCCTGCGGCGCCGCTCCCGCCTGGCGCAACACGACCATTGACCCGCAGGACGCGCTGCGCGGTGGGCGCGGCGGCGGCAAAGGACGCGAGCAGCATCGGGCGCTGCGCGCGCTGGCCGTGCTCGAGATCGCGCTTTCCCTGGTGCTGCTCATCGGGGCCGGCCTCACGCTGCGCGCCTTCGCGGGGCTGCTCGACAAGAATCCCGGCTTCGAGACGGCGCACGTCCTGACGCTCGACGCCACCGTTGCCAGTGCGCGCTATCCTAACGGAACGGTGACACGGCGGTTCCTGGATCCCGCTCTCGATGCCGTGCGTGCGGTGCCCGGCGTCCAATCCGCGGGCGCAATCAACCTGGTGCCGTACGTGAACTGGGGCTGGAACAGCAACATCCGCTACGAGGGCGCCTCGGCCGATGACCAGACACGGTGGCCGCTGGTCGAGCAGCGCACGGTGACGCCCGACTTCTTCATGGTAACGGGGCAGCGTCTGCTCACGGGCCGGCTGCTGCGGCCTAACGACGACGACGCGGCGACGGCGCCGCAAGTCGTGGTGGTCAACGAGGCGCTGGTGAAGCGCGACTACCACGGTCAGGATCCGGTCGGCCGGCGATTCTATACCGGCGACACGAGCAAGGCCACGATTGTCGGCGTCGTGAGCGACATCCGCAACGTCGGTCCGTTCAGCGATCCGGCGCCGGAGATGTACTGGACGTATTTGCAGAGCGGCAACAGCGACTCGCGTTTTCCGATCATGGTTCGGACACACGGCGATCCGACGGACGTCATTGCGGCAATGCGTCGAGCGATTCGCGGCATTGACGCCACGGCCGCCGTGTCCGACATCGCTACGATGCCCGAGGTCATTGAGAAAAGCCTCGGCCGGCCGCGATTCTTCATGACCATGCTCGGCGCGTTCGCGGCGATCGCGCTCGCGCTCACGATTGCCGGTCTGTACGGCGTGCTGAGCTACGCTGTCGCCCAACGCACCCGGGAGTTAGGCATCCGCGTGGCGCTCGGCAGCTCGCCGGGCGGGCTCGTGCGGTTGGTCACGCGAGAGGGCGTGACGCTCGTCGCGATCGGCGTCGCGGTGGGATTCGCGGCGAGCATCGCGGTCACGCAGGTGATGCGGTCCATCTTGTACGGTGTGAGTCCCGTGGATGCATCCGCCTGGGAGCTGGCGGGCGCGTGTCTCGTGGTTCCGACAATCCTCGCGACGGTCGTGCCGGCGCTCCGTGCGTCGCGTGCCGATCCCACGGCGGCCATGCGGGCGGAGTGACGGCGCCGGCCGCGCCTAGAGGCATTCGCAGAACGCGTGGTACGTTTAGCCGAGCTAGAATTCGGCATGTCCACCTTTCTGCGCGTGATCCCGTGAGTCATCAGGCGGCCGGCTTCGTCCTCGGCAAATCGCGATTCGAGGCGTTCAGCGACGGCGTATTCGCGATCGCCATCACGCTGCTCGTGTTGCAGCTCCACCTGCCGGCCAATGCGTCCACCCATTCGCCGGCGGCCGAGCAGGTCCACGCGCTCCTCAGCATCTGGCCGCAATACCTGGTGTATGCCGCCACGTTCGCGACGGTCGGCGTGATGTGGGTCAATCACGGTGCGTTAGTCCACCACACGGACCGGATCACCCACGGCATTCTGGTCGCGAATCTGTTGCTGTTGGGACTCATCTCGTTCCTCCCGTTCGCGACCTACGTGCTCGCGCAGTACGGCCTCACGCGACCGACCATCGTTTACTATGGTATCACGCTCACTGCCATCTCGGTCGCGTACCTGGCGCTCCAGCGCGCGGCGATGGCGGCGCATCCGGCCACGCGGCGTCCGCTGTCGGCGTGGAACCTGGTCGGCCTAACGCTGTATCCGGCGGCGACGCTGATCGGACTTCTGTCGCCGATCGCGGGCATCGCGGTCATTGGCCTGCTCGCGGTCTTCTACGCCTTGCCGAGCAACATCCAGAGCGCCATGCTGCGTCCATGACCATTGGACGTGAGTTGCGGGCGCGGCTCGTCGCCGGTGTGGTGCTCGGCTCGAGCGCCGCCATGGCGATGCTCGCCGGCGCCGCGCGCGCCCCGGCGCAGGCGCCGCACTACGCCGCGCGCCACGACACCCTGCGCTACACGATCCTCAATCCCTTCCGCACGTATTGGCTGCACGGCGACGACACCGTCGGCCCCGAGCAGCGCGAGCTGAGCGTCGAGTCGCACGTCTGGGGCGGCCCTGCCGAGCGGCCGCGGGTGACCATCCACAATCAGCTGCTCGACGTCAGCCGCCGTCTTCAGCACCACGTGTTCGCGCTCGAGCCTAACGGACGGGTGCGCACGATCGATGGCGGTGCACCGAAGGCGTCGCAGTTGAGCGACTTCCTGCTGCAGCTGCCGCCGACGCCGCTCCGCGTCGGCACGTCGTGGACCGACACGGTGCGCGCGGACGGAACGGACGCCGCCGGACCCGAGCTGTATCAGGTAATCCGGACCTACAACGTGCGCCAGTTGGTCGATACGTTAGGCGGGCGCCACGTCGCCCAGGTCGACGCGCACGGCACGATCCACTATCGCTTCGGGTTTCTCGTCGACTCGGAGGCCCACAAGATTGCCTGGCTCGACGTCGCCGGTCCGGACACGGAACAGTACCTCTTCGACACCGACGCCGGCCGGCTCCTCGGCCGCCGTTGGACCATGCACCTGGTTGGTCGCGGCGTCCCACCGGATTCGCCCGATACCGTGCCCGCCGGCCTCGAGTCGGTGGAAGTGGTGTCGATGTCCAACACGCCACTCACGCGCTTCCTGTTGGAGCCGCTGCCCGGCGCCGACACGTCGCTCACGTTCCAGGTCTCGAATCGGTCGATCATTCTGCTGCATACCACGGCCCGCGGCCGGACGAAAATCAGCGCCTCATTGGCCCGCAACGATGGCCTGGTGGGCGTCGCATTGGTGGACGTGAACGCCGCGAGCATCACCGGCTATCACGCGACGTGGACCGACAGCACCAGCCTCCGCACGCAGGCCGTGATCGTCCGACCCGGATCGCTGCTTCTCGTTAGGCACGGCCAACCGGATACATCGGTCGCCATCCCGGCCGGCGCGTCGTGGGGCATCGCCGACGACGCCATGAACGAGCTGTTGACGCCGGTGTTGTTGGCCTTGCCGCGCGACGGCGCGCCGCATCCGGTTGCCATCTTCCGGCCGTACGCCGCGCACTGGGACACCGGGACCGCCAGGGTCCGAACGCGCGGCGACTTCATCGCCGTCGCGCTCCAGCTCTCGAACGAGCAGAGCCCGGAGACCATGGTGTTCACCAAGGATGGCGACTTCCTGTTCGGCGACAACGCCGGCCCGATCGACTCGCGGCGCGTCCCGTCCGATGCGAGACGCATCGGGCACCTGCAGGCCGCGCTCGCGGCGGTCGGTCACTAACTCCGTTAGGCGGCGGCGGGCGTCAATGCCCGTCGCCGGCGGTGCCGAGTGCCGCCGCGATCGCCTTGGCCGCGATCGGCTCCATCACGCGATAGCCGGCCAGATTGGGGTGCACCCCGTCCTCGGTGAGCTCGGCCTTGAGGCCGCCGTGTCCGTCGTCCATGGCCGCGTGATAGTCCACGTACACGAGCTGATGGGCGGTGGCGTACGCCGCGAGCCTCGCGTTGAGCGCGACGATCTTGGGCGCCGGATCGAGCCCGTGACGCCAGCGAAAATCCGATGCGGGGAGCACGGAGCTGAGCACCACGGTGATTCCGTTAGCCCTCGCCAGCTCCGCCATTGACACGATGTTCCCGAAGATCGCATCCACCGTCATTGGTCCTGTGTTCTCGGCCAGGTCGTTCACACCGCCAAGGATCACGACGACCGATGGATGGAGATCGATCACGTCCTGCCGAAACCGTACGAGCATCTGCGGCGTGGTCTGCCCGCTGATGCCGCGGTTCACCCAGGGCGCCCGCCGAAAAAGCCGCTGTCCAACGTGTGCCAGAGCTCGGTGATCGAATTGCCCATGAACACCACGCGCTGCTCGCCCGGCGCAGGTGGCCCAAGTCGCGCGTTGTCATTGGCGTAGCGGCGCAGATCGGCCCAATCGGTGCGGAGGCGCTCGTCTTCGGTCAATTGGCGGTTACTGGCCTGGGCGGCGGCAGTGGTCGAGACGAGCATCGCGGAGATTGCTAACGCGAATCGCACGCCGGCACCCGTCATGCGGCGCCGAGGACCCGGCAAAACGCTGACGCGTCGGTGATGACGGCGTCGCCGGCGAACGTTAGGCTTTCGAGCGAGCGCTTCGCCGCGTCCTCGTGTCCCGCGCCGCAGGCGTCGGCAATGATGACGGGCACGAAGCCCAGGTCCGCCGCGTGACGCGCCGTCGGCTCGATGCCGATTTCCATTGCGATGCCGGCAATCGCGACCGCGGTGATGCCGCAATCCCTGAGCGCGATGGCGAGCGGCGTGCCCTCGAACGCCGACATTGTGATCTTGTCGAAGATTGCCTCGTTCTCTGTGGGCTCGAGCTCCGGTACGATGGCGAAGCCGGGCGAGTCGCGCAAAAACCACGGCACCACTTTGTCCGGATCGTCCACGCGCTGCCACGCCATGGCCATCCGGTACTGAAACGCGCCCATGAGCGCTTTGGGCAGCGACATGTGCCTCGTAAAGAAGGTGCGCATTGACGCGGCGCGCGCCGCCGCGAGCACCTGCCGCACCTTGCTCACGATCGCGTCGGCGTCCTTCACCTGGCGCGTGATGCCGACCTGCATGTCGTAGATCAACAGCGCCATGCGCCGGGCGCTGCACACGTCCTCGAGCGTTTGCGGTACATTGATTCCGAAGGCGTGTTTCATTGCCTAACCTGTAGGTCGTGTCGGGAGGCGCCGGCGCGACGCTGTGACGGATTCCGGCGCCGTTCGCGAAGACTAGGGCGCCGCGTGGATCGGCGCAACGTCGCGGCGGCGCGCGGCGAGAGATAGAATTGGGCATGTCCACCGACACGCGCACGATCCCATCTCTGGTCTCGGCCGACTGGCTCGCCCAACGCCTGGGCGCGCCCAACGTGCGCGTCGTCGACGCATCCTGGTATCTCCCGAACGATCCGCGGAAAGCGGCGGATGCATACGCGGCGGCGCACGTTCCCGGCGCCGTGTTCTTCGACCTCGATGCGTCGAGCGACCAACACACGCCGCTCCCGCACATGCTTCCCACCGCCGCGGAGTTCTCGGCGCGCATGAGCGCGCTCGGGCTGTCGGACTCGGACGACATCGTCGTGTACGATGGCTCGGGCACGAACCTGAGCGCGCCGCGTGTGTGGTGGATGTTCCGCGTGTTCGGACATTGCGCGACCGCGGTGCTCGACGGCGGATTCGGCGCATGGCGCGCCGCCGGACTACCGGTGGAGTCCGGCATTGGTGCGCCGATGCGCGGCACGTTCACCGCGCGGCTCGACGCGGCGCGCGTGCGCGACCTCGACGCCATGCGCGCCAACATCGACACGGCGCGGGAGCAGCGCGAGCAGGTGATCGATGCGCGATCCACCGGGCGTTTCAGCGCCGCGGCGCCGGAGCCACGGCCCGGACTGCGCGGCGGCCACATCCCGGGCAGCCGCAACGTGCCGTACACTGACGTCGTGATGCCTAACGGAACGCTGCGGCCGCGCGACGAGCTGCGCCGCCTGTTCGATGCCGCGGGCGCCGATCTTTCGCGTCCGATCGTAGTCTCGTGCGGTTCCGGCACCACTGCCTGCAGTCTCGCGCTGGCGCTCGATCTGCTCGGCGCGCCAAACGTATCGGTATACGATGGAAGTTGGACCGAGTGGGGCGGACGACCGGACACCCCAGTCGAGACAGGACCGCCCAAGGACATTTCGACCTGATTTCGCCCCGCTTTTCGCTCGGTTGACGAGCGAGGTCGGCCGTGCGGACGCTTCGCGACGCGGATGCCGCGCATTCTTGCATTCGGTAGCGCCGATTTTTCAACGGCGAAAGTGCACGATGTCAGACCTCGTGTGGTTCCAGGACCGGGGTGGCGCAGCGCCGGTTCGGCGCAGCATCGCAGTATTCCTCGCGGCGGCGGCGGCGCTCATCGGTGCGGCATGCTCCGACAACACATCGCCCAGTGGTCTGAGCGCAGAGCCGCACGTTTCTGCCGCGACGGTGACGAAGCCCGACAGCGCCGGTCCGGTGTTGATCGCGACGTTCACGGCGCCGAGCGCCGACTCGGCCCGCATTGTCGCCACGAGTGTGTCGGGCGGATTGCACGTGACCACCGACTATGTGCCGGTCGTGAACGACACGGCGCGTCTCGTGCTCGCGGGACTACACCCGGGCGCTGCGTACGCATGGCACGTGGAGGCGGTCGGGCCCGGCGGATCCCGAATGGGCACGGGCCTAACGGTGAGGGCGGACACGGTGCCGCACGCGATTCGCGGCGCGCAGATCGTGACGACCTCCGGCACCGCGCCGACGGTTCCGTACATCATGACGGAGCTCGTCGTGGACAGCGTGAAATACGAAGCGATCTTCGACAGCACGGGCACGCTCGTCTGGTATCGCATCATGCAGCGCCCATCGGGGCAGGGCGATTTCGAGATGCAACCGACGGGCGTGTTCACAGCCTACGATGGCACGTCCGCGGGTTGGCAGCCGGTGGCCGGCACGTGGTTCGCGTTCGGTCTCGACGGAGCGGTGCGAAAGACATGGACGGCGCCGCCCGGATCGTTCACCGATCCGCACGAGTTTCGCGTGCGCGTCGAGGGCGGCGACACTGCGGCCTACTACGCCATCTACGACCTCGCGCCGATGGACATGACCGCGCATTGCGGGACGTTCGCGCAGCCGACCGCCGAGCACCAGCTGGTGCGCGCCGATGCCGCCGGTCTCCGAACGGTCTTCGACGCCCGCAGCCGGTTCACGCCTAACGATTGGGTTTCGCCCCCGCTGTGCGGGTTGGGCGACTTCGACCACCCGAACGCGTTCGACTTCGATGGCGACCACACGCTGATCGTGAGCTGGCGCAACCTCGGCGCGCTGACCGCGATCGACCTGGCCACGGGCGGCGTGCGCTGGCAGCTCGGCGGCGCGCAGAGCACGCTGGCGCTCTCGGGTGATCCGTTAGGCGGCACCGGCGGGCAGCATTCGGTGCGGGTGTCCGGCCCCGGCACGGTGGTGGTCTACGACAATGGCACGAACCACGTACCGCCGCAGAGCCGGATGGTGGAATACGCGATCGACACCGCGTCCGGCGTCGCCCGCCTGACGCGGCAGTACCTGCATCCGGGCGGGATCTACACGACGTTCATGGGCTCGGTGACTCCCCTCGCCAACGGCGGCGTGCTCATTGGCTGGAGCACCGCGGCGACGATCACCGAGGTCGACGCGAACAGCAATCTGGTGTGGGAAGGCGTGCTGCAGTTAGGCGGTGTGTCGCAGCAGTTCTATCGCGCGCTGCCGTTGGGGTCGCTGTACCACTTCCGGCAGCCGTAACGCTTACGGGTACTTCAGTGATGGGTCGCATTGCGATGGCTTGTTCGGCCTGGCTGCATGCTATGGGGCCGCTTTTGAGCCGGTATGGGATCGAGACAGCGGTTGTGCCGGGCGGAAATACGAAGACAAAAATGTTTCGGCACGCCGTTTTCGGCCGGCGCGCTCTTGAGGAAGGTCATCGCCGAAGCGTCGTCCTTCAGATAGGCGTCCAGAAAGCCAACGGTATAACGCGCCACCCACGCATAACTTACATTGGCATTGGCTCGTCCGTAGTCGGCCACCTGGTTGTCAGCGAATCGCCGGTCATTCGCCGCGCGCTGGTACATTGAAGCGAATTCTGGATGGGACATGCCAAGCATGCGAATGGTCCACAGATCGCCGTGTGTCCAGGCGTCGATGCGATTGTCGCGTGCCGCGGCGAACAAATTCGAGAGTCCACCCACGCTCCATCCCGCTACCGCGACCCTTGAGCTGTCCGCGTTAGGCAGTGTCTCCGCGAAACTGCAAGAATCGGAAGTGAGCCCGGCCCCGTGAAGAACCGCACCACGGTGGAACGGAAGTCGGACCGCGAGGTGGTTGTCACGCGGACCATCAACGGACCGGCGCGCATCGTGTTCGACGCATTTTCAGCACGTATGTCGAAGTGAAGCCGTACTCGCGCCTCGCGTGGACCAATGAAGAGGGTGGCGAGGGCGGGCCTGTCACCACGGTGACCTTCGAGGAAAGGGCGGAAAGACGCTGGTGGTCCTGCGCGAGAGCCATACTTCGAAGGAAGCGCTCGACGCTGCCGGCACCGGAGCAGCCGATGCAATGGCCGAGACGTTCGATCAGCTGGACGAGCTTCTCGTCGCGCTGGGTGAGAGCTCGGGACAGTAACAGAAACGCGGATCTCGCGGTCGGTCGTCCGAGAGTCCCGGCTCATACCGGCCGGGGCTATCGGGCGGAGTGGGCGCGTCGCCGCCTCGTGCCGTATGCAAACCTCCACGCCCCATTCCACCACAGAGATCATGCCGCACTCGACCGTACAGATCAAGACGCAGGATGGCTCGTGCCCAACGCACATTTTCACGCCCGCCGGCGGCGGTCCGTGGCCCGGCGCGCTGCTCTTCATGGACGGCATTGGCATTCGGCCGGCGCTGTTCGAGATGGGTGACCGACTCGCCTCAGCCGGCTACTACGTGGCCATGCCGGATCTCTACTATCGAATTGGCCCCACATCGTACGATGCCAAGTTGGCCTTCACCGATCCGGTCCAACGCGACGACTTGATGACGCGCGCCCTGCCGTCGGCGAGCATCGCGAACGTGATGCGCGACGCGAACGCCTTTTTCGCCCACCTGGAGCAATCGCCTAACGTGCGCGGTACGACGTTCGGCATCACCGGCTACTGCCTGGGCGCCAAGCTGGCGCTGTCGGCCGCCGGTACGTTCCCGGACCGCGTCGCCGCCGCGGCGTCGTATCACGGCTCCGGCCTGGCCACCGATGCGCCCGACAGCCCGCACCTCCTCGCGCCGCGCATGAAAGCGCACGTCTACGTGGCCGGCGCGATCGAAGACAAGAACTTCGACGACGTCCAGAAAGCCCGCCTCGACGACGCGCTCACCACGGCGCACGTGCGTCACACGGTCGAGACGTACAACGCCCGTCACGGATGGGTCCCATCGGACACGCCGGTCCACGACGATGTCGAGACGGAGCACCACTGGCGTACGCTGCTCGACCTCTTCGCGACAACGCTCGCCTAACGCAGGGCCACGCGCCGAGACGCGTGCTACGTCTTCTTCGGCGACGCGCACCCGCCCGGGGCCTGGCCTCCGTAGTGGAAGATGTTCGCCGGTTTCGCGGCCGTGATGTCGCCCACCGCGTCGATCGCGTGTCCGGTGACCGGCGTGAGGAAGAAATTGATCGCCGCACTCACCCAGCCCGGCGTCTGCCACCCGATGCCCGAATCGAGAAAGACGTCGAGCGTCCCTTGCCGGCACGAGAACGCTTCGCTCGGGGAGCCGAGGAGACTCCCGCCGAAACGCACCGCCGCGTACACGCCGGCGTTGAATCCAAACGCACCGATGCCGATCAACGCGCGGATCGAAAACGCCATTGCAAAAGACGTAATGCCCAACGAAACATTGCCGATGGACGCGGTGAGATCCTTCACGATCGTCGGGCTGCTCGGCGTCGCGACCGACCAGTGGCCGCCGGCGCGCCCCGCCCAGATCCGGCCGCCGAAGTTGTATTCGCCCTCGGCCACCATGATCGTCGACTTCGCGCTGAAGCCCGAGTTCACACTGAACATTGTCGCGAACGTCAGCGCGAGCGGAACCGGACCGGCTAACGGAATGCTGAAGTCGATCGGCACCCAGTGTTGGGCGTGCATGTTCACGAACGCGGTGGTCGAGCTGTGCGAGTCGAGGCGGAGGTGCACGCCGGCCGATCCCTGGAGGCTGATGCCCGCGCTGTCGACCTGACCATTCACGATCTTGAACACGCACTCGATCGACGGCCTGTTCAGCGTGACGGTTCCCGATGCGAACGCCGCGACGCCCGCCTTGTTCGAGTAGTAGTACTGGAGTCCCACCCCCGAGTTGCTGGCAACCGGCTCCAGCCTCATGTTGCCGCCATCGGCATTCACCGACGGAATCGCGCCGATGCTCTGCTGCGGCGGCGACAGGGGATTCTGCACGTGCGGCGCGGCCGGCTGCCGGGCGCTGCCTAACGTCATCAAGCCGTCGGCGCCGGACGCGCCGGTCCACTGATTCACATCGGACGTCTGGGCGCCAACCCACCGGCGGCCCCGGCGCCGATAGGTGACGCGGCTGCCATCGTCGCCGGTGCGCGACATCGAGGCCGGGATCCATTGGCCGTGGCTCACGCGGGACACGACCACGGTCTCCTCGCCGCCGCCCTGCGCGCCGCCGAGACTCGCGGCCTTCGTTAGGCTGGTATCCTGCAAGCCCGGATAGTCGGGCGCGACGTAGGTGATCATTTTGTCCGCGTCCACCGCCTGGTCCATGATGAACCGGCCGTTCCGGATCACGTCGGTGAGCTGTACCGGGCCCAAGATGGCCGTCACCGTGGAGCCGTCGCGCGTGAGCGCCAGAATGCGACCCACGGCGCGCCCGGTCGCGAACACGATCTTTCCCTGCTGAAAGTCGCTCACGTTGGGCGCGTTGGCGTCGAACGTCCACGACATCCCGTCGCCGGCCACGGACTTGATGGCCTGATCGCCGTGTTCCATCAGAATGATGCCCGGCTGGTACTCGACGTCGGGACTCAGTTTTGGTGAGACGCCGAACTTCACTTCGCTCGGACTCAACGAGTGCGGATCGATGGCCGCCAGCACTGTCGTGCCGGGCGCTGCCTGCGGATGGTCGAGCCATGACGGCGGGTTCGCAGCGCTGTCCTGTTGGGCAGACCCGGTTGACGGCGGCGCGGCCGCGGATGGCGGTGGTGGCGGCGGCGCCGGCGGTGGCGGACTCTTCTTGCAACCGGCCGGCGCGACGGCGGCGCCGATGAGCGCGATCGTGAGGGCGCGGCGGCACGAGGCGATGGTCACCAGTGGTCTCCGGTTGGTCGAGCACCTTGGGCCGCCGAGCTAACGGCAGGAGCGCTCGAGTGTCGTGCCGGGAGAATGCGGGCGCGCCGTTACCCGCGGCGCGTTCTGCGCGTTACGGTGGCGTTACGGCGGGAAACGAGGTGGCGTACCGGAGTCCGATCACGCGTTTGATGATCTCGAAGTCCCGCACGTTGGCCGTGATCAACGTGGCGCCGCGCTCGCGGCACGTGGCCGCGATGAGGAGATCGTTCTGAAACGATGCGCGAGCGAGACTGGCGTCGTATCGCTTGGTCGCTTGCAGGCGCCGCCGCGCCTCGGCCGCCAAGCGCCAGGTGGATTCGCCGGGGACGAGCACCCGTTCGCGCGTGCGAAAGGGACGTACGAGCCACCGCTCCCATGCGGCCGCGTGTGCTGCATTTCGAGCGCCGACGGTGACTTCATAGACCACGACGGCGCTGACCCACAGCTGCTTGACCGCGCTCCGCTGAAACTGCGCCAGTGCCTCACCGAAGGCGGCGTTGGTAAGGCCCCGGATATAGAGATTGGTGTCGAGCAGGAACACGGCCGCTGCGTCGTTCGCCTAACGGACTGGGCGTTTCGCGCCGGCGGCGAACCCGCCGAAGTCGAGGGCGTCGGCGGGGTCGAACACGTCGCGGAACCCGCCGCGGCCGAACAGGGCCTCGGCGCCTGTCCCGAGCTCACGCTCGAAGGCGAGCACGTCCAACGCGATTTCCATGGCGCCGATGATGGCCTCGCGCTCCGTTTTCGCACCGAGGGCGATGCGAAGTTGGTCGAGGCGGTGCTGGTCGAGATCGAAGTTCTTGCGGCGCATCGCGAGGGCAGGCTCACCGATGCGCGCGGTTCGGCCCGGCGCCGTGCGAGACACTGTCGCGCCCGGCGTGGCGCGCGTTTCACCAGCGGCTTTCTTGCGGCCAGCCATCGTATCTCCAACAATGTATAGGATCAACTCGTGTTATATGTAATGTATATATCGCCTCGTGGACGGGCAAGTCGCGCGAAGGTCGATCGTCTTCGCCTTCGACACGCTGGACAACGGGTTCGCCCGCCAGGTTGACAGCGGCTTGCCGGCGAAGCGCTCGCCATTCCCATCGGCAGGTGACTAACTTCAAGCCTCTGCCACAGCTGACCGCCGCTCAAGTGCACCCGCCCAACGACGTCCCGCGCGCTCCGCGCACGCTTTCCAAATCGGACTTCCTCCTCGCGCGCGACTGCGCGGCGAAGTTGTACTTTCGCGAGAATGGCTATCCGGACACGCGCGATGGAAATGCGTATCTGAAGCTGCTCGCCGAAGGCGGCTACATGGTCGAAGCCCTGGCCAAGGCGCGTCATCCCGATGGCGTCCAGCTCGAGTACGGCGGCGACGTCGCGGCCGACTTCGCGCGCACGATGCAGGCGCTCGAGGCGCCCCACGCGACGCTGTTCGAGGCCACCATGTTCGCCGGGCGGCGTTGGGCGCGCATCGACATCCTGGTCAAGCGCGACAACGTGCTTCGCATCATCGAGATCAAAGCGAAGTCGTTCGACGGCGCCGGCCACGCGCGGCAGCTCGCGCAGGGGCTATCGGGCGAGTTCCGCGGCTCCCGGCGGCCCCATCGCATTTTGGCCGAGTGGGACAAGAAGGTCGCCGACCTCGCGTATCAGGTCGTGCTGCTCGAGCAATGCATGCCCGGATGCACGATCCAGCCGGCGCTGGCGCTCGTCGACACGAGTAAGACATCCGGCCTGGACAACGTACCGGCCTATTTCGAGCTCGTTAGGCGGAGCTCGACGCACGGGTGGCGTGTGCACACGGCCCGCTTTCTCGGGACACCGGACGACCTGGCGCGACTGGACCTGGTCACCGAAGTGGACGTCACGGCCGAGGTAGCCATGCTGCGCGACGAGGTCGCCGCGGCGGCGGCGCGCTTCGAATCGCGGCTCGACGCGCCGCTCGCCGAGCACGCGGCGGCCGTCGAGCGCGGCGCGCAGTGCAAACAGTGCGAGTTCCGAACGCCGGACGTGGCGCAGAGCGGGTTCGGCGCGTGCTGGGGACCGCTCGCCCACGGCTCGCCCCACATGCTCGAGCTCTTTTCCGTTGGGCGCGCCAAGGCGCCGGACGGCTCGCCCGTCATACCCTGGATGCTGGCGCGCGGCTCGTCGGCGCTGGTCGACATTCCGTTGGACGGCATCGTGCCGCGAGATTCCAACCCGCGCGGCACGGCCGCACGCCAACTCCGTCAAATCGAGTGCACGCGGCGCCGCGCGCCCTTCGTTGGGCCGGGCCTGCGCGCCGAGCTCGAGCAGTTGCGCGGACCCGTGCACTTCATCGACTTCGAGACCTCGCGGCTGGCGCTCCCGTACCACTGCGGCATGCGCCCGTACGGGCTCGTCGCGTTCCAATGGAGCGCCCATACCGTGACCTCGTTAGGCGAGACGCCTCGGCACACCGAGTGGCTCAACCAGACCGACGTGTGGCCGAATCAATCGTTCGTGGAGTCGTTGCGGGGCGCGATCGGTGATGAGGGGCCGGTGCTCACCTGGACGTCATTCGAGGCCGCGACGTTGAAGCAGATCGTTCCGGACCTGGCGATGTTCGGCCGCGACGTGCCGGAGCTCGTGGCGTGGCTGAGCGAGGTGACGAACCATCGCATGGTCGACATGCACACGTGGGCGTGCGCCGACTACTACCATCCTGGAATGGGCGGCAGCACCTCGATCAAGCGCGTGCTCGAGGCGATCTGGCGGAGCGACGCTCAGATGCGGCGGCAGCTCACGGAGTGGTCCGGCCTCACGGTGGAACCGTCGGGCGACCCATATCGCTCGCTGCCGCCGGTGGAAATCGACGGCGTCTGGCAGGACGTGCACGAGGGCACGGGTGCGATGCGTGCCTACCAAGCGATGATGTACGGCGCGGACAGGCACGACGCCGCCGTGCGCGACCGTTGGGCGGGCCTCCTCAAGCAGTATTGCCGTCTCGACACGCTGAGCATGCTGCTCATCCTCGAGCACTGGCGACGCGACGTGGGCTTGGCGTGAGCGAGCCGTTGTCAGTCCGAGCGCAGCGCCTGGACGGGATCGATGGTCGTGGCGCGGCGGGCGGGGATGTACGCCGCGACCGCCGCCACGACGCAGAGCGCCGCGCAGGCCGCGCCTAACGCCAGCGGGTCGGTGGGCTTCACCTGAAAGAGCAGCGACGTCACGAGGCTCGAGCAGGCGATCGCGACTACGAAGCCCGCCACGAGCCCCAGGCCGGCGATGGACGCCGCGCGCGCGAGCACGTCGCGGCGCACGCGTTCCGGGGTCGCGCCCAACGCAATGCGGATGCCGAGCTCGCGCGTCTGATCGCGGACCATGCTGGCCATCACGCCGAACAGGCCGATCGCCGCGAGCAGCAGCGCCACGCCGCTGAAGCTCGGCCATGAGCAGCGTGTCGACGCGCGGTTGGGCGAGCGGTCCGTCGAGCATCTGATCCATGGTCCGGGGCGCGTCGAGGCCGAGCGTCGGATCCACGTCGTGCCCGGCCGGCGCAGCGCCGGGAGCAACGCGCCTAACGGATCGGTGTCTGCGCAGCGCCGCGTAGCCCTGCCAGTACGATCTGCACGGACGGCAGGTACACCACCGGCGACGCCTCGCGTAGGACGCGGAGGTTTGTGTCGTGTGCGACGCCGACGACGGTGCGCCATCGATCTTTCCCGATAAGGGCATATTCCGCGGGCGAACCGGAGGCGTTTGCCGATCGGGTTCTGCCCGGGCCACAGTTTCCGGGCGACCGATGCACTGACGATGGTCGACGAGCTCCGACGTGGCGCGATCGTCATCGGTGAACGCGCGCCCGCGATCGATATGCACGCCGAAGGTCCTGAAGTAGCTCGGCGCCGGCCATCTCGATCGGGATCATCGCCGGAGCTCGCACTGTCCGTCATCGACGGATCGTCCGTCTGGAATCGGAGGAGCCAGAAATGCCGTCGCCGAGCATCGGCGGCGCGACGATCTGTGTGGCGGCGGTCACGCCCGGGAATCTCGCGCATGCGTCGCACGAGTGCGTCACCCTCGGCTAGACCAGCAGCGAGTCGTTGCGAAACCGGTGGCCGTTGAACGAATAGCTCGATCACGGACGCATGCTCGCTGGCGAAGCCCAGGTCCTGATGCTCGAGCCGGTCCAGGCTCCGCGCGAGCAACGCGGCTCCGCCTAACATGACGGTGGCGAGCGCCAGCTGGAGCGTCACCAGCGTTTGCCGCGCCACGCGGCGGCCTCTGGTCTCGCGTCCGGAGCGCGCGTCGGCGCGCAGCGTGGTCGTCGCGCCCGGGCGGGCGGCGGCGAGCGCGGGTCCGACGCCGAACAGCAGCACGGCGATCGACGAGACGATGATCGCGCCGACGATCGGCGCCGCTCCGAGCTGGATTTCATCGAGCCGCGGCAAGTTGGGCGGCGCCAACTGGCCTAACGCTCCGATCAGCGCGACCGCCACGACCAATCCCGCCACGCCGCCGGCCGCGGCAATGGCGCGGCTTCGACCACCAATTGCCGGATCACATCGGTTGGAGTCGGCGCCGAGTGCGCGCCTAACGTCGAGCTCGTGGCGGCGCGAGGACGCGCGAAGGAGCATCAGATTGCCGACGTTGAGGCACGCGATAACGAGCAGCAGCGCGACGCCGCTCGTCAGCAGCGACCAGCGCCGGCCGGATGTTGCCCAGCACGGTGTCCGTCGAATGTCTCGGCGTGGGCGCCGCCGAAATCCGATCTGCGGCTCGAGCCGGCGTTCGAATGGCGAGGTATTCGCTCGCCGCTTGGGCCACCGACATGCCGGGCTTGAGCCGGGCAACGGCGAATGCGGACGTACCCGACTGCCATCCGGACCACATCGGGATCCAGTAGTCTGCCCCCGGCGGGATAGTCGAAGCCCGGCCGGCGCGACGCCGACGACGCGATAGGCCGCACCGGTGTACGGGTCGATGAACGCTGGCCCAACATTGCGGAATCGCCGCCGAAGTTGTCGTGCCAGGCGCGCCAGCTGAGCACGAGGACCGGTGCGCGTGGATTCGCGCGTCGTGGTGGCCGCGTCGTCATCGTTAGGCGCAGCAACCGGCCCAGGCCGGCTCACGCCTAGACACGGCGAAGAAGTTGCCGGTCACCATGCCGCGATTGAGGCGATCGATCTCGCCGTTGTGGCGCAGCGGCGTCGGCGTAGCCGGCCAGTGCGCGACGGCGGCGATGTCGCGCATCGTGCGCGTGTCCGACCGGACGACGGACAGATCCTTGGTCCCGGTGGCGACGTCGCTGTTGGGATCGCCGCGGTACGTCCACATGACCGCCACGCGGTCCTGTCGCACCACGGGCAGGCGGCGGATGAGCACGGTGCGGAACACCGTGAACATGGCGACCGACATGCCGATGCCGAGTCCCAGGATGGCGACGGTCGTGACAACGAAACCGGGGGTACGCCGGAAGCCGCGTACCGCGAAGCGCGCGTCACGGATCAGGCGGTCGACGAAGCCCATGATCACCCTGTGTGGTCGAGGTCGGGATGGTGGAAGCTGTCGGCGCGCATTGGCGGCGGCAAGGAGAGCGGGGCCGATGCCGTGCCCCGAGGGGCGACCGGCGCCGGCACAATTACACAAGGAAGTTGTACAAGTTGCTTGTACAGTTTATAGATTGGGGCATGGGTGCCGCCCGGACTGCAGACCCCATGGCCGTCCGCCTCGCCGTGGTCATCAAGCGATTGCGCGATCGCTTGCGCGAAACGCGCCCCGATCGCGCCAAGCAGCTCCCCATTTCTCGCACCTCGCCATCCTCAAGCGACTGCGCGATGGCGGCGCGGCCACGGCATTGGATCTCGCGGCGGCCGAGCACGTGAGCCAGCAGGCCGTTGCCCAACACATCGCCGCGCTGGCGCGCGCCGGCCTCGTGCACACCACGTCGGATGCGAGCGACGCGCGCAAGCGGCTGATTCACGTCACGCGCGCCGGACACCGCCTGTTCGCGGCAGCGGCCGATTCACGCCACGCCTGGTTGCGGCGAGTCATCGACGCCGAGCTCGGCGCCAAAGACCGCCCGGCGCTCGAGAAGGCGATCGGGTTGCTCGAGCGCATTGCCGCAGCGAACGACGTCACATCCGATGCGGGATCGACGCGCCGCGCATGAGCGACCCGATCCCCGACATTGATTCGCCGACGATCGGCGCCCGCGCTGGACGCATCGCGCGCACGACCTTCCTGTCGCTGCGCAACCGGAATTTCCGGCTCTACTTCATCGGCCAGCTGATCTCGAATTCGGGCAATTGGCTCACCAACATTGCGCTCACGCTGCTCATCCTGAATCTCACGAACAGCGGGCTCGATGTCGGTCTGCTCGCCGCGTGTCAGTACGGGCCCATGCTCCTGTTCTCGGCGTACGCGGGCGCCATCGCCGATCGCGTCGACAAGCGCCGGATGCTGCTCGTGACGCAGAGCCTCGAGATGGCGCAGTCGATCAGCCTTGCGCTACTGGCGTTCATGCACCATCCGCCGATCGCCGGGCTGTACGCGCTCGCGCTCGCGGGGGGCACGTTCCTCGCTTTCGACAATCCGCTGCGCCGGTCGTTCGTGAGCGAGATGGTGCCGTCCGACGACCTGCCTAACGCAGTGGTGCTCTACAGCACCATTGTCAACGGGTCGCGCATTGTCGGCCCGGCGCTGGCCGGCGTACTGATCGTGACGGTGGGGTACGGCTGGTGCTTCGCGGTCGATGCGGCGTCGTACATTGCGGTGCTGGTATGCCTGCTCCTCATGCGCGATCACGAACTCTACCGCGCCGCCCAACGTATCTCGGACACGCACCCGGTGCGGGCAGGGCTTCGTTACGTGTTGTCGACGCCGGTCTTGTGGATCAGCTTCGCCATGCTCGCGTTTATCGGTACGCTGTCGTACAACTTCAGCGTCACGCTGCCGATCTTCGTGACCCGCGTGCTGCACGGCACGGATCGTACGTATACCACGCTCTATGCCGTGTTCAGCGTGGGCGCGGTGATTTGTTCCTTCATTGTCGCGCACCGCGGCTTGGTTCGACTTGGCCATCTCGTCGTCGGCGCCGCGGCACTCGGCGTCACCATGTTGATGCTGGCCGCAACGTCGTCCGTTGGGCTGGCCGCGGCCGTGGTATTCCCCGTCGGCATGGCGAGCATCATGTACATGACGGCGACGACCACCATTGTGCAGGTGGAGTCGCGGCAGGACATGCACGGCCGCGTGCTGGCGCTACAGACGGTACTGATCGGCGGCCCGATGGCGGTGGGCGGTCCGCTCTTGGGCTGGCTGGCCGACAAGTTAGGCGGACGCGCACCGCTCATTCTGGGCGGGATCGCGGCGCTGGTCGCTGCGGGGGTCGGGTATCTCGCGAGCGTGCGGTTCGCGTCTGGTGCCGGACGCCCTGCCGACACGGTGAAGCTGGGCGCGGAGCCGGCCCGTCAAGCCTAGCCACGGCTGAGGTGTGAAGCTCCCGCCGCCTTGCGGACACCTCGATCGTTTCGGGTGAGGTTCGACGCAGGAGGTGTGACGTGAAGAAGCGAGGACGGAAGGCGTATCGAGGATTTTCGTCGGGGATGCGATTTGACTCACGGAGTCGCGGCCGATCACGCACTTCGCCAGAGCGTTAGGGATCAATCCGGGAACGCCGCGGGATGGCACCTGGCGGCCACGAACTGCGGTCCCGGTTGTTGGCGCTGATCTATTCGCGCGCCTCCACCATCCTCGACACTATTCATTTTCGTCTGCGTTCAGCTCTGCGCTAGCCAGGATCGCGATCGCCTCGTGATGGTCGTGACTCGCACCCATCTAAAGCGCCTGAATCCACAAATCCCGAGGAAGTGGCCAATAGGCAGCAGTGACCGCGCGTCGTTCCCCCTTATCGTCGAAGAGCTGGCATGAAATCGAGTAGTGGGTCAGTTTGAATCTGAAGGCGGCGTTCCGCCCGGTGAGCGATCCGCCATCTCCCGCGCCCACCGCCAGAGCCAGTCCGGCCGGACGCCTAACTCTCGATCCGGCGAACCCGGCCAGCACTGCCACGGCGACGACGGGTCATGGACCACCTCCACCAGCAAGCTTACGGGTACGTGATGTGTCCATCAAATCGGGTCAACCCCAACTCGCCCGGCGGTCGTCAGTCAATCGGGGCGTGATATGCATTGAAGATGCGTGACGCAAATGCCGCGAGCTCAATACCGGAATGCGCTTCAGGCGCCGGAACCTCCTCTTGGAATCGAGCAAGCTGTTGCGCAAGGTCAGACTCTCCCCCTCCGTTATCCATAAGGGCACAAGCCTCGAGCGCTATTCCTTTCACGTCGCCGCTTGGGAGTTCGGCATTCTGGTAGCCGTCGAATACATGACAGACACGAGTGAACCGCGAGTCCCGAAACTGCAGCTCTGCATCGAGGAGAGCACAGATCCAACCGACAACGCCCTCTCGGTCGCCGGGCGTGATGGACACGTGGCCATTTGTCTCCATGCGACGTATCGTGCCGTCAATGACCCGCCAAGGAGCCGTGCCGATCCACCTAATCCAGGGATTCGCCATTGGGAACGCGCCTAGTGAGTTCAAAATTGCGCTTGGTCCTGACGTTGCTATGCATACGCCCGCGCTACTTAGTCGCTACCCTGAATGATAACATTATCTTCGTTGAATTCTCCCACCTGCAATCCAGGTCCGCAAGGAACGATTCCGCTAACATTCATACCGACCCGTCCGTTCGGCAAGTTCAGGGAGTTCAGGCTGTAGATTCGACCTTTGTACCAGCCTAACCCAGGGGCGGGGGCAGGCACCGGCGGGATGACCCAAAATACATGCACATGCACGGCGTCCGCGAAAAACTCTGTCGATACAATTTCGCCGTTGAAGTCGGCGTTTTTGGGACAGCGTCCCGGGAAGTTGACAATTGCAAATGAATACGGTCCGAGGAAATCTGACAGCGCGTTGGGGTCACCACTCACAAGCTCGTTGTAAATATCTGCCATCTGCTGTTGCCGTAGGTATTCTTGCATCTGCGCGATGAGCTGACTCCCCGAGTAGATGTACCGGAGCGTCTGCGTAGCCGTCGCCTTCCGCACGCGGCGCCCCTGCCCGTCGTAGCCGAAGTGCACCGTGTTCCCGTTCGTCACGACGCTGTCTAACTGGCCGATGCTGTTCCAGTAGTAGTATTGGTCAAAGCCGGTCTTCGACTTGTGCGTCACGTTGCGGGCGTTGTCGTAGGTGATTGTGTAGCCGTTGAAGGTCGTCGCGCGATTCCCGGGCGTGAGCACGGCGCCCAAGTCGGTGCGATTGTTCGCCGAGTCGTAGGTGTAGGTGGATTGCGAGACGAACGACCAGCCACCGACGGGCGTACAATGCTCACCGTCCTGGCCGTGCGGATCGGGCGTACAGACCACGCCGCTGAAACGCGCGTGCCAAGGCTGCGGCATCGACATGATGCAGCAGCGCCGTAAATCGAGCGCGCTTGTCGTGCTGTGCTGCCTCGCGTACCCGCTGCAGATGGGGCAACAGAGTGACCCGGCTCTGCGTCCGGACCCTGGCCCTCTCCCGCGGATTCCCTTCACGCCAGCCCCTTCCCTCCACACCCTCGGCACCTGCATTGCCTTCGGCTGCTTCCTCGGTAGTACGGGCTGGTCCGACTTCCGACCTCAGCTCAACGCCACGCTCCGGTCGCCCCTCGCGTCGCGTCCCCATCGACGACCAATCGATGGCCCCGGTCGGATCTCCTGGTTCCCGGCGCGAACCCTTCATGCGTGAGACCGCCACCCACCCCGGCGAAGCGAGATCATCTCGCCTAACGATGATCCACAGATCACCAACAGCCGCTGCTCGAGCGGGAAGCCGCGCTCGCCGAGCTCGCGGAGAAACGTCGCGATCACCCGCCGATTCTCACTCGCGGTCTGCACGAGGCCCAGGAGGCGTTTCTCCCCCGTCGCGGTGACGCCTAACGCAAGGACCAGCTCGTCGCCGGCGAAGCTCTTGCCGTCGAGCACCAGCACGAGCCACTCGGCGTCGTCGAGCCGCCGCTCCTGCAAGCGCCGCAACTCCCGCGCACTGGCGCGAATGAAGCGCCGCGACACGCTGGACCGGGCGAGCCCGAACGCTTCCGGCACGGCTTCCGCCGCCACCGCATACTCCCGACAGGAGATCCCGCCTAACACCCGGCGGAAGAGGCCGACATCGTGCGCGCGGGGCTGCTGCAACGCCGCGTAGGTGGCCAGCGGCACCTCGCGCTCAGCCGCCCGATCACGCACCCGCGGCACCGCGATCGCCAGTTTCTGATCGGCGAGATAAATCGAGCCCCGCTGCGCGCCCCACCGCACCACCGCCGGATGCGCGTCGCCACGGCCATAGCGCGGGCCAGCCAACTGCTCCACTTCCCCCAGCAGCGCCTCCTCCACCGCCTTCAAGCCCAACGGAATCAGCGCTTGGATCATCGCCAGCGTGACCGGCGTCGTCACGGTCCCATCGTCCAACGGGAGCCTCGACTGACCTCCCCCCATCTGGGGCTGCTGGTCCTTTCGTGCCTTCTCGCGTACTCTTGGCATGGGTGGTGTCCTCGGGACGGAGTGGAAATCCTTTGGCGGGATTCACACTCTTGTACCGCGGCACCACCTGCTTTTCAACTGGATCTGGGACTCACCCCACACATCCATTCTAACGGATAACGCGCATTGTTTGCCTAACGCTGTTCGCGTATTGACGTGATAACCGCAATGAACTGATTCAGTGCAGTCGAGTCCGCCCTCAACACCTCTCCACGCAAATCCACTACCTCGCCAGGGGCGAACGAAATGCTCGCGCGCTCTTCATACATTCGCGGCAGGCCGCCACGAACTCGCACGATTCGGATGCCTCCCTTCCCGCCGGCCACACTAAAGCTGCACCACGTCCAACTCGAGTCAGTTGGCTTAGGAAGCTGCCACCCCGGCGTTGCAAGAAGCCGGTAGTTAAGCACCGTTCGGCCCCTGGGCCACTCCAAACTCTCGACCGGCGGCTGCACTTGCCAATGCGTCTGTCCGCCGGCCGGAAGTAGAAGGGTTACCGGCGCATAACTGAGGCGAATACGCGACCAACCCGTCGTATCGATAAGGGCTCGCGGACATGGGAGTGAAGGCCTGCGATCTATCTGTAGTCTGCCTGCCGTGTCGAAACGGAGTGTGCGGACAATGTCCGCAAGCAAATGCTGCGCTCCCGTGTCGACCGCAACACCTCCGATGCGCAGCCAACTGCCCTGTAACAGAGGCCAGACGGCAGTGACGACGAAATCACCGTGAACGTCGCCAGCGTGTTGCCGATACATGGCAATCCGCATCGGGCGTCCGTCCACGGTGTCGACGCAGGCTATCCTCTGAGTGCGCAACACTGGGAACGGGCCTTCCGCGCCGCCGAGTGGAAGCTCGGCAGAATCTTTACCCACGTCGACGCGTAGCTTCCAACCTCGGCCGATCCAGACGTCCTGAAATACCGGCATAATTTGGATGCCCGCAGTGTCTGGAGGAACGCGGAAAGACGCGGGCGCGTCACTCAGCACAAAATCGACCCAACCACGCGTGCTGATCTCGATTGGTGGACAGCCGCCTGCGACTCGTTCAATCGGATAGCTCGACCTTCCGCGGAGGCCAACGGAGGCGTGCGCAACGACCAGGCCCGATGCCAGAGCAAGGAGCCATACTCGTGGGAGACGCAGCACTAGGGCCATGGTGGAGTGATTCCCGGTGCGCCAAGGGGCGCGTTTCCGTCTCCCCAACGTAGGGATCCGGTTGAGATGCCCGCGCCCCTTAACATAGCTTTTACCCACGCATTGGAATTGCAGCAGGGGTCAAAGTTGTACGGAGTTGGATTAGCCTGGTAGAACGCTTGACTCTCCCATACCTGATCCATGACAGCATTGACAGTTGCGTCGCCAATCGCAACGACATTCCAAATATCGAAAAGATCACCGTTCCTCCAGTCATGGACGTTGTCCGTCACCGCTATGCTAACGTTGGTACCACGGGTGCCTTCAAGTTCCGCAAACCACGTGGTACCGCTTGACCACTGCATTTCTAACGCGCAGTGGCCAAAGGTGTAGCCGGTGCTCGGAATCGCTCTACAGCCCACATAAACTGCCCCGTCGGCCAGACCTACTGCCCCTAGATCGCCGCCTACCCAATCGGGATCAAACGCTACGCTCGTGCCACCCGTAAGGTCGTAAGTGGCGCTAGTCAGACAGTAATTTACGTCCGTCGACGTGCAGTGCCACATCTCGTTCCCTTGGTCCTGATAGTAGGTTCCGTCCTGCTTCGGCGAGCAGTATCCAGAGGAACTCGTTTCGCCATTGGTCGGGAATCCGACCGGGAGACCGTAGACGCAATCATCCTCTCCTGATGGATCAGCTGCACCGACAGGGTTGTTGCCAGCATAGGCGAACTGATTCGTCCCGCCGTTTTGGCCAATTGGATCCTCGGAAATAAAGCGCGCGAGTTGGGGATCGTAGTAGCGGGCATGATTGAAGTAGAGGTGCGTCTCGGGATCGTATTCGCGCCCGGCATACTTGAGCACGTTAGGCACGGCTTCGAGCGAATCTTCGAGCGCGCCCCACGGGCTATAGCGATACCGGTTCTTGATGTGGCCGGTGGAGTCGACCAGGCCGACGACGCCAGGCGTGCCGATGCCAGAGAGATAGTAATAGGTGCCGGCCGGCTCTTTCACGCTGAGCGGATTATCGACGCCCGGATAGTAGCGATAGATCTTTTGCGCGCTCAAGCTTCCGGTGTCGACTTCGGCGATGAGCTGACTCCCCGAGTAGATGTACCGGAGCGTCTGCGTAGCCGTCGCCTTCCGCACGCGACGCCCCTGGCCGTCGTAGCCGAAGTGGACCGCCGCGCCGTTCGTCACGACGCTGTCTAACTGGCCGATGCTGTTCCAGTAGTAGTATTGGTCAAAGCCGGTCTTCGACTTGTGCGTCACGTTGCCGGTGTTGTCGTAGGTGAGCGTGTAGCCGCTGAAGGTCGTCGCGCGATTCCCGGGCGTGAGCACGGCGCCCAAGTCGGTGCGATTGTTCGCCGAGTCGTAGGTGTAGGTGGATTGCGAGACGAACGACCAGCCACCGACGGGCGTACAATGCTCACCGTCCTGGCCGTGCGGATCGGGCGTACAGACTACGCTATCGGCGGCCAACGAGTCGGCGTATGCGCTCAAGCGGCCGGTCGAGTCGTACGCGAAAAAGCGTACCGTGTCGCTCATCGCGCCAAAGATGCCCATGGCTTGTTGGACCACGCGATCCAGCGTGTCTCTGCCTAACGATTCGTCGAGGGAGTCGAGTGCAGCCCGGAAGTAGCTGAGCGTGACCGGCTGGTGGGTCTGGCTGTAGTTCACACGGACGCTGTCATTGAGCGTTGTCGGGATCGTCCAACTGGTCAAGAGCCCGTCCTGCGCATAGTGGAGGAGCGTCTTGCCACTCGTCGTCCGCACCGTATCCAGGCGCATGAGTGTATCGTAGCCGTAGCTCACGGAGTCCCAGGTCGTGGTGTTCAGCTTGACCACGTAGCGCCGCAGCAAGCCGTTGATGTCCGCGGTCGACGTAATCGTGTACGGCTGCGCCGACTGCTTGGTGAATTCGGTCTGGACGAGGCCCGAGGTATCGACCTTGATGGTGTCGATGCTTGCGGCGTTCGAATCGGTCTGGAAGAGCCCATTGGGATCGTAGCCGTACTTGGTGACGCGACCATCGGCGAGGGTCAGGGTGAGGACGCGACCCAGGCTGTCGTACGACATACGTGTCGACAAGGCGTTCCGATCGCGATGCTTCGTCACCAAGCCGGCCGCGCTGTAGAAGAAGCTATCGGTGCGCGCCGACAGCGTGTGATTGGTGTCGGCGTTGATCTGCGTAAGGAGCCAGCCTAACGGGTTGTAGGTGTACTGGTAGGTCTGTCCTTTGGCGTCAGTAATGCTGCGCACACGGGACAGCGAGTCATAGGCGAAGGTCACGTGCACGCCGTTGGGCCCGCGACTCACTCTCGTCCGATTGAGTGAGTCGAGCGACACGGTCATGATCGCGCCACCTGGAATCGTGGTGGAATCGGCGCGGCCGTAGCGGTCGTATCGGAATGTCGTGACGCGGTTGACGGCCGTGATGGTGTGGGTGTTTTGGAAGCCCGTCGTGTTGTACGCGACGGCGGTCAGGTGGCCCGAGGGATCCGTGGTCTGCGTTAGGCGGCCATGCGCGTCGTGCGTGAACTTGGTCACGCTGTCGTGCCCGGTGCCGCCCACCTTCTCGCTGTCGGCAAAGGTCTTGGCCGAATTGAGATAGACCGTATCCGGGAGCGTATTCCCGCTCACCGCCGTGAGGAGATGGTAGGTCGTATCGTAGTGATAGGTGACAGCGGCGCCGGAGAGGCGATTGGTCGCCTGGGTCGTCACCGGACCGGTCCACACGGCCGTCGACGCCTGCAGGACTTTCCCGTGTGCGGTGGAGATGCTTGCCGTTACACGGGACGCGCTGTCGAGTGTCACCGTGGTGAGCTGCTGCGCGGCGACATCCTCCGTCACAAGCGGATTACCGAACGGATCCACACGCGAGCGGACCGAGTCGACGTTGGGTGCGCTCACAAGTGACCACACGCTGTCACTGGCCACGGGCGTCGCCGGCGACGTCGAGGAGCCCGTGTGCGATCCGGTGTCGATAAGCGCCGCGGCGAGCGTCGACCGGAAGCGCGTGCCTAACCGCTTGGTCGCGCCGTCGGCGAGCACCGCCGGCGTGCTGTCCGAGGCCATCGTGCTCGCGAAGTCATACCGATAGAGCCACGTATTGCCGCCCCGATCGGTCACCTGCGTGAGGCGGTGGTGCGTGTCGTATGTGCCACCAAAGGTCGTGGTATTGGTCGGATCCTTGATCGTCGTGAGATTGCCGCTGCCGTCCACCGTGAAGTGCGAGATGCGTCCGCCTGGATCGGTGATCGTGGTCAGCTTGCTGCTCGTGTAGGCCAGCGCCATCGAATCGCCGATTGGGTCGACAACGGCGGTCAGGAGATTCGAGCCGTTGTAGTGGTACTGCGTCGAATCACCGAAGCGGTTCTTCGCCGTGAGCAGATAGCCCGTTGGTGAGAAGGTGAGAATCGTGCCGTCGGGCGTGGTGCGGTGATAGCTCGTCACCGTGCCGCCGCTCAGGATCGTCGCCAGCGTCGTGAAATCACCAGGAGGCGAGACCCACGGCGAGCCTTGGTTGGACGCGTGAAGAGCAGCATGGAGCCGGTGCCATTGGTGAGCGCGAGCGAGAGCGAGTCGGATGTGAACACGAGATGCTGGAGCCCGGCGATCTGCCAGCCCGCACCGTAGGGGCTCGACTGCTCGTTGTCGATCAAGAGGGTGGTCGGAACACTCGTCTGCGTCACCGTGCCCGAGTAGATCCCGCTCGTCCATCTGCTCTTGATGGTGGTCGTGTCGTGATAGATGCCCGTGGCGAGCGCGGTCGAGAGCTGCGCCGCCAGCCGCTTGGTGCTCGTGTCCGTGCTACTCTGCGAGACGTAAAGCTCTGTCGTACCGTTGGTAAAGGTCTCGTTCACGCCGCCGCGCACGGCAGAGATGGAAATCTGCTGCGCCAAGCGGAAGCTCGAATCTTTCACATTGACTTGCACGACGCCTAACGGATAGGCCATGGCACTCGAGTAGACGAGCGACACCGACCGTGGGAGGTCCATACTCGTATAGGCCGGGGTCGTGTAGCCCGCGGTCACGTTGAAACAACTCGCGGCACAGAGTGCCGTGCTGTGGTTGTAGCCATTGTGCGGTAGTACCGAGACCGTCGGCGGCAACGGTACCGGAATGTTGACCGTCACGATGCCCGTCGCGCCGCCCACGCCAACCGTCGGGGTCGCTGCTAACTGGACGGTGCCGCTCGTGCCCTCGCCGCTCGTAGTGACGCTCACCTTCGCCGTGTCCACCGCGTGTGCGGCCACCGCCATGGGCGTCGTCGTGAGGAGCGAGCACGTGAAACCGGCGCTACACGTCTGCACCAAATTCACTGTGTGCGACGCCCCGTCGACATTCTGCACCGTGAAAGTCTGCGTGTACGTCGTGTCCGGTGTCTGTTGGATCGTCTCCGTCGGCATCACAATGATCGGATTCACCGTCACGGTGTCCGTGGCGAAGACGTCCACGTCTCCACTCGCCTCGAGCGTGACGACACTCAGCCCCGCGCTCGTGCCGGTAACCGTGAGCTCAATCGTGCCCTGATGCCCAGCGTGGATGACTTGGAAGCTTGGGGTCGCAGTACAGGTCGCAAACCCGGACGTCGTGCAGCTCGACAACACGTCCTGGTCCACGCCCTCGTTGTTCTGAAACTGGAAGAACTTGCTGGTCTGATCGCCGACATTGATCGTGGCCGTCGCGGTGCACGGGCTGATCGAGCTCGAGCCGGTCACACAGCCCGTGAGCATCCCATGGTGTCTCTGAGAGGGCGTGCCGTGACGCACCTGAACCGTCGCCGCAAGCAACGCGCGATCGTCTCTCGCGCGATATTTCGCGCCGCCTAACATGACACCAAGCACGAAGAAGATACCGGCTCGACGCAGCGCACGCATAGACCCGCTCCGATGAGAGAAGGAGACGGGCCCCATCCAAGGCACGCGGTGTGCCGCGATGCGTCTTTGCCTAACTCTGTGCGTCGCGCCAACTTGCGCGGCTGGCGTTGTCTCGCCGCTCGCGGATTCTCAAGACATTCTCGCGAATTATCGAGAATTGTCCTTAGGAGGGACCGCCACCATAGCCAGCGGAATCGCCCGCGTCTTGCTTTCGTCGGCAACGAGGACAGCAGTCGCCGCCCCAGTGTCACCAGATAATTTCTTCCTTATCGCAGACCCGTAAGACTTGAACGGCGTACGGAGCCCACAGCAGCTTGTGAAAGTGCAACAACCGCATCGCCAGCTCGGGGGGACGGGGTGATCGCCGCCCGCGATTCCATTCGACGCCCTCTTACTCTGGCTCCTTACTTACTATAGTAGGAACACATGTTACGCCCGTTTTTCTTCGCACTATCGAGCGCGTAAGGCGACGGGAATAATTGCGCGCGTGGGCCGGTCACTACATGGAGGGCAATGCCCTCCACGATCCTCACCTGGAGACCGGTCGAATGAGCCACCATCACGACGACGCGCATCGCCGCCCAACGGACGGCAACTACATCAGGACATCGGAGAGCGACGACGGCACGGACCGTCGCGGGTTCTTGAAGTGCATGGCCTGGGCCGGCACGGCGACCGTCTGGGTCATGGCGGGCGGCGTTCCCAAGTCGCTGCTCGCCAACCGCATTCCATTCCTAACGGAAGCGGAACGCAAGAGCGTCTTCTTCGCGCAGATCAGCGACAGCCACATCGGCTTCAGCAAGGAAGCCAACAAGGATGTGACGGCCACTCTGCAACAAGCAGTCGCTCGGCTCAACGCACTGCCGCAAACGCCGGCGCTGGTCCTGCATACCGGCGACATCACGCAGCTGGCCAAGCCGAGCGAGTTCGATACGGCGCATCAGGTGCTCACCGGGATCAAGAGCGACCGCGTGTTCTACGTACCGGGCGAGCACGACGTCGCCACCGACAACGGCGCGTCGTATCTCGCGCGCTACGGGAACGGCACCAAGGGCGGCGGGTGGTACAGCTTCGATCACAGCGGCGTCCACTTCATTGGACTCGTCAACGTGCTGAATCTCAAGGCGGGCGGTTTGGGTACGCTCGGCGCGGAACAGTTGGCGTGGCTCAAGCACGATGTGTCCGGCCTGTCGAGTAGCACACCGATCGTCGTGTTCGCGCATATTCCCTTGTGGACGGTCTACCCGGCGTGGGGCTGGGGCACCGACGATTCGGAGCAGGCGCTGGGATTGCTCAAGCGATTCGGATCGGTGACCGTGCTCAACGGGCACATCCACCAGATCATGCAGAAGGTCGAGGGCAACGTGTCGTTTCACACGGCGATGTCGACGGCGTTTCCGCAGCCCGCGCCCGGCACGGCGCCGGCGCCCGGCCCGATGACCGTGGACGCCGCGCGCCTCACGAGCGTGTTGGGCCTGGCGAACGTCACCTTCATCCCGGGGCGGTCGTCGCTGGCCATCGTCGACGCGACGCTCTCCGGCCTGCCGCCGGCGTTCGATGACGCGACGCGCGACGCCGCGACGCAAACGGCAGGCGCGCAAGGCGTTGACGCTCGGGCCTAACGACATCGGCATCGACAACTTCCAGTTCTCGCCTCCGACGCTCACCGTGGCCCGCGGAACGACGGTCACCTGGATCAACAACGATGACGTGCCGCACCTGATCGTGAACGTGGAGCACCGATTCAAGCAGTCCCCGGTGCTCGACACGGGCCAGCACTTCTCGGCGACGTTAGGCAGGCCTGGAACGTACAAGTACTTCTGCTCGCTGCATCCCATGATGCAGGGCACGATCGTGGTCCAGTGATGCGACGCGCCGGTTCGAGGGTGTGATGGCCCAACGGAACGCCGAGGGATTCGAGGCGCGCATCCTGCCGCACCTGGACGACGCGTACACGTTGGCCCGACACGTGTTGGGCGACGAGCACGACGCCCAGGACGCGGTGCAGGATGCGGCCTTGCGCGCGTTCCGCCACTTCGCGGGCTTCCGTGGCGACAACGCGCGTGCGTGGTTTCTGGCCATCGTGCGCAACTGTTGTCACACGTTGCGCGAGGGTCGTGCGGTGGACCGCGCGTCCGTCCCGTTCACCGAGCAGCATCTGTCGATCGTACGCGACGAGGACACCGCCGACGCGTCGGCCATCGCGCAGTCGGACCGCGCTCTCGTGGAGCAGGCGTTGGCGGAGATGCCGGTCGAATTTCGGGAGGTGCTGGTGCTCCGCGAAGTGCAGGGGCTGTCGTACGCCGAGATCAGCGACATCGTGGGCGTGCCGGCGGGGACGGTCATGTCGCGGCTATCGCGTGCGCGACGGCGGCTGGCGGCGAAGTTAGGCGTGACGGACAAGGAGGCAAGCTGACATGCAGTGCGCCGATTGCCGGACGCGACTCGACGCGTATCTGGACAAGGAGCTCACGGCGGACGAGCGCGCGGAGGTGCGCGAGCATCTGGCCGGGTGCAGCGATTGCGCGCGCGAGCTCACGGCGCTCGAGCGGGCCTCGACTTTGGCGCAGGAGCATCTCGTGCACTACGAAGCCCCGGACGTCTTGAAGGCGCGCATCACGAACGCGATCGCGAGCGAGCGATCGGCGCCCGCGCAGACGCCAGCCGCGCCGGCGCCACGCGCCAGGTGGTGGCGTCTGGCGGCGGCGGGCGTGGTCATCGCGCTCGCGAGCGGTGGCCTAACGTATGCCGTGGCACGGGACGGCGGCGGCTCGCCGGCGCTGGCCGACCAGGTGCTGGCGAGCCACATCCGCTCGCTCATGCCGGGCCATCTCACCGATGTGCAGTCGACCAACGAGCACAACGTGAAGCCGTGGTTCAACGGGCGTGTGGATTTTTCACCGAAGGTGCCCGTGCTGGATTCCGCCGGTTTTCCGCTCGTGGGCGGCCGGCTCGATTATCTCGAGGGCCGCGTGGTCGCGGCGGTGGTGTATGGCCGCCGCCAGCACCTGATCAACGTCGACTCATGGCCCGAGGCCGGTCCTAACGAAAAGCCCGCATCGACGGACTCGCACGGCTACCATCTCATCCGGTGGCGGGCCGACAACGTCGAGTACTGGGCCGTGTCGGATCTCGAGTCAGGCGAGCTCACGAAGTTTGTTTCGCTCTACAGCCGGTGAGGCTGGCTTCGACTTTGGGAAACAGCACATCCATGTGCGCCGCGAGTGCTGTGTGCCTAACGAGCTCGATGTCGTTTGGATGCGGCGAGGCGGCCGATCAGGGCGCTCGCAATGGCGAGCGCCGCACCCGCCAACATCACGATCCGGAAGCTGTCGACGAACGAGACGTCGATCGCGCGTTGAACCTGGCGCGACTGCGCCGCATCCAGTGCGTGCGGCACCGCGGCCGTGGCGAGGTCGATGTGCTCGCGGGCCAACTGCTGCGATGCGGCTGTCGGGAGGTCGAGGGCGGCGACGCGGCGGTCGAGCGTCGAGCCGAAGACGTGCGCGGCGATCACCGCCATGAACGCCAGGCCCAGCACGCCCGCGGTGCGCGAGACGGCGTTGTTGACGCCCGATGCGACGCCGACGTTCGCGGATGGGACGGCGTTCATGACGCTCGTCGTGAGCGGCGCCACGGTTAGGCCAAGGCCGACGCCGAGGGCGATCGTGGCGGGGAAGTAGGTCGTCCAGTAGGAGCCGCCGATGAACGGGCGGGCGAAGAGCACGAATCCGCAGGCGGCCACGACCGGCCCAACGGTGAGCAGCCCCGTTGCGCCGAAGCGCTCCATGAATCGCTCGGCGCGGCTCGAGAGGAGGAACAACAGCACCGTCGACGGGATAAGGGCCGCGCCCGCGGCCGTCGGTGAATAGTGCTGCACCTGAATCAGGTTGAACGGCACGAAGTAGAGCGCGCCGCTCAACGCCGCGTACAACAGCAGCGTGAGCAGATTGGTGCCGGCGAAGACGCGGTCCTTGAAGAGTTTCAGCGGAACCATCGGTGCTGCGCTGCGCATCTCGATCCCGATGAACGCAACCAGGAACAGCAGGCCGCAAGCGAGTGCGCCCAACACAAGACCGGTCCCCGCGCCGAGTCGCGGCATCTCGAGGGCGCCGGCCACGAGGCCCGCCAGGCCAAGCGTGGCAGCGACCGACCCTGGCCAATCGAGCGATCCTGTCGACTCGGCGCGCGATTCGGGCACGTGGGCGTATGCCATCACGATCACCACGACCGCGAAGGGCGGGTTGATGAAGAACACCCATCGCCACGAGAGAATGTTGCACCAGCCATCCGCCTAACACCGGTCCGATGGCGGGCGCGATGGCCGTGAAGGCGGACCACGTGCCGATGGCGTGGGCGCGCGCGCCGCCCTCGAACGACGCGCCAAGGATGGCCAGGCTGCCGGGGATCAGCAGCGCCGCGCCCGCACCCTGAACCGCGCGCGCGGCGATGAGCCACGAGACGCTCGTCGCCAGGCCGCACGCCACCGAGGCGAGTCCGAAGATCGCCGTCCCGGCTACGTACGTGCGGCGGCGGCCGAACTTGTCGCCTAACGCGCCGCCGATCAGGATGCAGCCGGCGAGCACGAGGGCAAAGGCCTCGATCACCCATTGCGCCTCGTCGCTCGTGGCGCGGAGTTGGCGCTGGATGACCGGGAGCGCGACGTTGACGACTGTCGAGTCGACGAACGCGATGCTCGAGCCGACCACCGTCGTCGCGACGATCCAGCCGCGGGCGCGTGCGGACGCGCGCTGGGCCGCCATGCGTGCCTAACGCTCGCCGGCGGCGGCGGCGCCGTCGCGCCGCGGCCGTCGCCGCCGCTCCGGGAAGTGCCGGTCCAGGAATCGCATCAACGCCCGCTCCTCGGGATAGTGGCCGCCCGCGCTCTTGCCTGGCGCGCGCGGCAGGATCGTTTCGCCGTGATCGAGATAGCGTGCCAGGATGATCGGGTGAACGTAGCTCGTGCGGCAAATGGCCGGCGTGTTGCCCAACTCCGCCGCCACCAGCCGAATCGCGAGCACCACGTTCTTCTTCGTCTCGCGATCGGTCGCGCCGGGTCCGAGATCCGAGAGGACCATGGCCACGCGCAGTGTCCCGCCCCACGTGCGAAAGTCCTTCGCCGTGTAACGCGCCGGCACCAACCGGCGAACATATTCGTTGACATCGCGCTGGGTGAGATTGTGCCACGCGCCGTCGGCCATATAGCGAAAGAGCCGCGTGCCCGGCGTTCGGAGCAGCGCCTGCACCAGCTTGGCCAGCGCGCGATCGACCACCACGCGTCGCTGCTCTTTGTTGGATTTGCCGCGAAAGGCGAACGCGATGGCGCTGTCGTCGACGCGTACGTGGCGTTTGTTGAGCGTCGTGATGCCGAACGTGTGGTTCTCGCGCGTATACCGTTCGTTGCCGGGCCGGAAGAAGCCTTTGCTGATGAGGCGGACCACGCCCGCCGCCACGCGATCGCGGGTCAACTCTCGACTCGCGCCTAACTGGGTGTACAACGCGTCGCGAATCATCGGGAGGTCGCGGGCGAGGCGGCGCAGCCGGTAATATTTGCGGTGCTCGCGTTGTGCGACCGCGCGCTCGTGATAGCGGTACTGCTTCCGGCCTTTGACGTCGAATCCCCATGCCTGAATTGCCGCGCGGGGGCTCGCCGCGATGTGCACGTCGCGCCACGCCGGCGGAATGCGGAGCGCATCAAGGCGAGCCAACACTTTCCGATCGCGTACGGTGCGTCCCAAGGGATCTTCGTACCGGAACCCGGCCGACTTCCCACCACGGCGCTTGATCCATTGACCGGACATGACCTGGCACCGGTGGCAAGAAACAGTCCGCATAGGCGTCGCGGGCTGGCCGACGCCGCTGCGGCGATGCATTCTCCATCGCGCACACCCAACGCCATGGCAAATTTCCTCGTCATCCTCGACCCGGATACCGGACGCCGCGACGCGTTCTGCCGTCGCGCTGCGCGGGACATCGCGCTCATGCCGGGGCTCACGCCGGGCACTGTCTCGAGCGGACGCATGACGGCGCTCTGGGCTGCCGGCCCGCGCGCGCCCATCACGGTACGAGATGACACGCGCGGCGCGGCCGTTCTGTTAGGCGACGCAATTGGCGCCGGCGGCGCGCGGATGGCAATCGACGACCTCCGCTCGGCGTGGGCCCAGGGCGATCGGGTGCCGCCGCCCGTCGACGGATATCACGTGGCCGTGATCTACACGCCGGAAGCGGGACTCCGCATCGGCACGGATCTCATCGGCATGTTCCCGGTGTACTGGTGGACGGAGGGAGAGGTGCTGCTCGCGGGCTCGAGCCCCGAGCTCTTCCGGTTGCATCCGGCGTTTCGCCCAACGCTGGATCCGGAAGGGCTGGCCGCGATTCTGCTCACGTCGTACTCGATCGGCGGACGCACGCTCGAGCGCGGTCTGCGCCGTCTCGCGGCCGGCTTCGCGCTGTGGGCCGCGCCCGGCTCACCGCCTAACGAGCGGCGCCAGTACACGCTGCCCCTCTCGAGCCGCTGCCATGACCTGCCGTTTTCGGCGCAGGCCGATCTGCTCCACGAGGCGTTGACCGACGCCGTGCGCCGCCACGCGCCGCACCATGAGCCGTGCGCGCAGTCGCTCTCGGGCGGGCGCGACTCGCGCCAGTTGGCCGGCATGCTGCACGCGCAGGGAACGGCCGTGACGGCGGTGACGTTCGGCGATGCGCGGGACTTCGAGATGCGCTGCGCGATGGCGGTGGCGCGCGAAACGGCGCGCGAGCACCGGACGCTCGCGCTCGAGGTGGACGCCGACGGCGCCTGCGTCGAGCAGCACGCGCGCTGGCTCCATTGCGCGAGCGGCTCGAACGCGGTGTTCCATTGGGGCTCCGCGCCACGCATGACGGGCATGCCGGCGCGCATGGTGACGGGCTATGCCATGGATCCGATCGTCGGCGGGACGCACGTGATGTGGGCGTACGACAAAAGGCAGCGGCGGTTCACGTTCAATGCGTTCTTCGCGCGCGTGAACGCGTATGCCATTCCCGAGCACACGTTAGGCACGCTGCTCGCGCCGGTCGGCGGCCGCGACCTGGTGGCGGCTGCCAAGCAAACGGTGCGCGACGTCTACGAATCGTACTCCGACGTCGAGTCGCAGCGCGCCTGGTGCTTCGACGTGCATCACCGCCAACGGTTGCACGTGGGCACCTCGCCGTGGCTGTTCTCGTTCGGCATCTGGCCGGTCCAACCAGCGATCGATACGCACGTGCTCGAGGTGGCGGGGGGCCTGCCCATTGGCACGTTGGCCGAGCGACGGGCGCAGGACGCGATCATCATCAAACGCTTCCCGAAGCTCGCCGAGCTGCCGGTGGATCGGAACAACTTCGACACCACGCCGCTGGCGCCGCGCGCGCGGTACGTGGCCGCCCAGTCCGTTAGGCAGAAACTCGCCCGGCTGCGCGTGGGCGCCGGCGGCGGACGGGGCGCCGAGCGCCGCTTCTACTATAGGTTGTACGACGTGAACGGCGAGGGCTGGCGCGCCGCGCGCCGATTGGCGGAACCGCATCGCGCCCTGCTCGACGGCGTGCTCGACCGCGCCCAACTGGACGCGTGTCTGCCGCCACCCGATGAAGATCTCGTAATCCGGAATGGCATCGTCGATGGGTCGGGTCCCAAGGTGCTCGTCGGGTTGACGCTCTGGGCACGAGAGCACTTGCGCTGAAACTCGCGCAGCACGTGCTACGTAAACGTACGTGTAGCAGGCGCTCATGCCCCGCGTAGCAATTGCTTAGCAAGGCTACGCATCTCGCGAGGCGGCGACAGCGTCGGCGCCTAATACCCAACAAAACTCTGGACATTTGCTGCGCTCGTTCGCTCCGCGCGCGAACGACGCACTGTCGTGTCGACTGAAATGTCGATTTTGCCATCGCTCATACGTCGAGATGGGGAACGGCGAATCGCCGGCGAGTCGCGCAATCGTGACCTGCGGGCGTCATAGCGTCCGATTTGGGTCAAATCGCGAGGAGTGGAAAAGAAAAACTGCCAATGTTGGAACCGCGCGAGCTTGAACGCGCTTTGAGTTACCAACGCACATCGCACTCAGGGACTTCCGAGTATGCACACAGCAGCCGAATCTCAGTCGTCGGGCGCATCGGACACGCCGCGCTCGCGCCGCACCTGGATCATCGCGGGTTCCATCGTTGCGATTCTCGCGACGATTGCCGCGGGACGCGCGATCACAGGCCACGGATCGTCACAACCGCCGGCGCCGCCCGCGCCGCAAGTCACAGTCGCCGCAGCCGTTGGGCGACCAGTCACCGATTGGGATGAGTTCACGGGTCATCTCGAATCGGTCGACATGGTGGACGTCCGCCCGCGTGTATCGGGCTACGTCGAACGCATTGCGTTCACCGAAGGCGCGATGGTACACAAGGGCGACGTCCTGTTTGTGATCGACCAGCGGCCTTACGAGGCCGACATGGAGAAAGCGAAAGCAGATCTCGCGCAGGCCGAGACGCGCCGCACGTTGGCGCAATCCGAAGTGGCGCGGGCCAAACATCTGCTCGCCGCACAGGCCATCTCGCGTCAGGACTTCGACACGCGCACCAGCGCGAGCGCCGAGGGCGACGCGGCGGTGCAGGCGGCGCAGGCCGAGCTCACCACGGCGCAGCTCAATCTCGAATGGACCACGGTGCGTGCGCCCATCAGCGGCCGCGTCGGCCGTGCGTTGGTGACGCCGGGCAATCTCGTGCAAGCCGGTGCGGCTAACGCAACGCCGCTCACGACCGTCGTCTCGCTCGATCCGATGTACGTCTACTTCGACGGCGACGAGCAAACATACTTGAAGGACTTGGGGCTGGCACCCGAGTCGGGCACGCGTGCGGCCCAACAGGGCAGCGCCAAGCGCACGGTCTACATGGGCCTGGCCGACGAGAACGGGTATCCCCACGCGGGACACATCGACTTCGTCGACAACACGCTCGACCCGGTGGCCGGCACGATTCGCGCGCGAGCCGTGTTCGCCAACCCCGATCACCGCCTAACGCCGGGTCTCTTTGCCCGCATCAAGCTGGTGGGCAGCCGGAGCTACCAGGCCACGCTCATCCGCGACGACGCGGTGGGCACGGACCAGGATCGCAAGTTCGTGTTCGTCCTCAAGCCCGACAGCTCCGTCGACTACCGCGCCATCACGCTCGGTCCGATGGACGACGGCCTGCGGGTGGTGAAGCAAGGCCTAACGCCCGGCGAGCGGGTGGTGGTGAACGGGCTGCAGCGCGTGCGCCCCGGCATCAAAGTCAAGGCGACGGTCGTGCCCATGACGCCGCCGTCGGATTCGCAGCCCGCGGTCGCGTCGTCGCACTAGAGCAATCGCCATCTTGTCACCGTTCGAGCACTACGGAGTGTAGGTCATGCGCTTTTCGCGCTTCTTCATAGATCGTCCGATTTTTGCCGCCGTGCTGTCGATCGTCATCCTCACGGCCGGGCTGATCGCGATTTTCACGCTGCCGGTGAGCGAATACCCGGAAGTCGTGCCGCCGACCATCGCGGTGCGCGCCGTGTACCCAGGCGCCAATCCCACCGTGTTGGCGCAGACCGTGGGCACGCCGCTCGAGGAGAGCATCAACGGCGTCGACAACATGTTGTACATGTCGTCACAGGCCACGGCCGACGGCGCGCTCAACCTCACGGTGACGTTCAAGATCGGCACGAACGTCGACCTGGCGCAGGTCCAGGTGCAGAATCGCGTGAACCAGGCGCTGCCGCGGTTGCCCGAGGAAGTCCGCCAGTTAGGCGTGACCACGCAAAAGCAGTCGCCGGATCTCACGATGGTGGTCCACCTCGTCTCGCCGGACAACCGGTACGACCCGGTGTACCTGCGCAACTATGCGGTGCTGCAGGTGAAGGACCAGCTGCAGCGCATTCCCGGAGCGGGGCAGGTGATCGTCTTCGGGTCCGGCGACTACGCGATGCGCGTGTGGCTCGACCCGCAGAAGGTGGCGTCGCACGACCTGTCGGCGACCGACGTCGTGAACGCGATCCGCGAGCAGAACCTGCAGGTGGCGGCCGGCGTGGTGGGCGCGCCGCCGATGCCCAACCCGGTGGCGTATCAGCTCACCGTGAACGCGCGCGGCCGGTTAGTCAACGAAAAGGAATTCGGCGACATCATCGTCAAGACGGGCGCCGATGGGCAGATCACGCGCCTCCGCGACGTGGCGCGCATCCAGCTCGCGGCGGGCGACTACGGATTGCAGTCGCTGCTCGACAACAAGGCCGCCGTGGCGATCGCGATCTTCCAGCAACCGGGCTCGAACGCGCTCGCGCTGTCGCACGATGTGCGCGCGACGATGGCCCAGCTCAAGACCAACTTCCCCGAGGGCGTCGACTATTCGATCGTCTACGACCCGACGGTGTTCGTGCACGATTCGATCAACGAGGTGGTGAAGACGCTGCTCGAGGCCACGCTCCTGGTGGTGATCGTGGTCGTGGTGTTCCTGCAGACGTGGCGGGCGTCGATCATCCCGCTGGCGTCGGTGCCGATCTCGATCGTGGGCACGTTCGCGATCATGCTCGCGTCCGGGTTCTCGATCAACACGCTGTCGTTGTTCGGGTTGGTGCTCGCCATCGGCATTGTGGTCGACGACGCGATCGTCGTCGTCGAAAACGTGGAGCGACACATCGAGCTCGGGCTGTCGCCGCGGGAGGCGAGCCACAAGGCGATGGACGAGGTGAGCCGGCCGATCGTCGCCATCGCGCTCGTGTTGTGCGCGGTGTTCGTGCCGGTGGCGTTCATCAGCGGCCTAACGGGGCAGTTCTACAAGCAGTTCGCCCTCACGATCGCCTTCTCCACGCTCATCTCGGCCTTCAACTCGCTCACGTTGTCGCCGGCCTTGTCGGCCATTCTGCTCAAGCCGCACGGCGCCGAGCCCGACCGGCTGACGAAGGTGCTCGACAAGCTGCTGGGCTGGGTGTTCCACCCGTTCAACCGCGCATTCAAGAGCGGCTCGAGCAAGTACGGCAACGCGGTGAGGCGCCTGATCGGAAAGAGCGCCGTGGCGCTCGCCGTGTACGCGGGCCTCATCGCGATCACGCTGGTCGGGTTCAAGCGTGTGCCGCCGGGCTTCGTGCCCACGCAGGACAAGCAGTACGTGGTGGCGTACGCGCAGCTGCCCGATGCGGCATCGCTGGACCGCACCGAGTCGGTGATCAGGCGGTTGTCGGACATTGCGATGCAGCAGCCGGGCGTGGAGCACACGGTGGCATTCCCGGGCCTGTCGATCAACGGGTTCGTGAACAAGCCGAACGCCGGCACGGTGTTCATCGGGCTCAAGCCGTTCGATCAGCGCAAGGGGAAGGATGAGAGCGGCGCGGCGATCGTGGCGGCGCTCAACCAGAAGTTCTTCTCGATCCAGGACGCGTTCATCGCCGTGTTCCCGCCGCCGGCCGTGAACGGCCTGGGCTCGGTGGGCGGATTCAAGATGGAGCTCGAGGATCGCGCCGGGTTAGGCCAGGAGGCGTTGTATCAGGCGGCCCAGGCGCTGTCGGCCAAGGCCAACCAGACCGGGCAGTTCGCCGGCGTGTACACGAGCTATCAGATCAACGTCCCGCAGCTCTTTGCCGACGTCGACCGCGACCGGGTGAAGCAGCAGGGCGTGGAGCTGAGCGACCTGTTCCAGACGCTGCAGATCTATCTGGGCTCGGTGTATGTGAACGACTTCAACCGGTTCGGCCGCACGTATCAGGTGATGGCGCAGGCCGACGCGCCCTATCGCGCCACTGCCGAGGACATCGCGCAGCTCAAGGTGAAAAACGCGCACGGCGACATGGTGCCGTTAGGCTCGTTGCTCAACGTCAAGCAGTCGTTCGGGCCGGACCAGGTGATGCACTACAACGCGTATCCGTCGGCCGACATCAACGGCGGACCGGCGCCGGGCGTGAGCTCGGGCCAGGCGGTCGAGACCATGGAACGGCTGGCGCAGGAAACGCTGCCCAACGGAATCGGCTACGAGTGGACCGAGCTGACGTATCAGCAGATCCTGGCCGGCAACACCGCGCTGCTCGTGTTCCCGTTGTGCGTGCTGCTCGCGTTCCTGGTGCTGGCGGCGCAATACGAGAGCTGGTCGCTGCCGTTCGTGGTGATCCTCATCGTCCCGATGTGCCTCTTCTCGGCGATCATGGGCGTGTGGTTGAGCCACGGTGACAACAACGTGTTCACGCAGATCGGGTTGCTCGTGCTGGTGGGCCTCGCGTGCAAGAACGCGATTCTGATCGTGGAATTCGCGCGCGAGCTCGAGCTCGAGGGGCATGATCCGGTGCACGCGGCGCTCGAGGCGTGCCGGATCCGGTTGCGCCCGATTCTCATGACGTCGTTCGCGTTCATCATGGGCGTGGTGCCGCTCGTGGTGGCGTTCGGCGCCGGTGCGGAAATGCGGCACGCCATGGGTGTCGCCGTCTTCTCCGGAATGCTCGGCGTCACGTTCTTCGGACTCTTGCTCACTCCAGTGTTTTATGTGGTGGTACGTGGACTCGTGCACAAGCGGGCGCAGGCGGCAACGGCGCGTCCGTCGGACTTTGAGCCGTTGGTTGGGCACTCGGGGTCGTTCGCCGCGCCGGGTGAGGGAGGCGCCAATGCGTAAGCCAATGCGTAAGTAGCAATGCGTAAGCCAGTGCGTAAGGCCGCATGGGTGCTCGTGGCCGGCGCCTCGGCGCTGGCGGCGTGTGTGAGCTCGCCTAACTATCAGCCGCCCACCGTCGTGGTGGCGCCGGCGTTCCAGGCGTTGTCCGATACCAGCGCGCGCCGCGTGCCGGCGTCGAGCCGTGCCGGCATGGCCGACTCCGTCACGCCGGCGACGGCGGCGGTACCGGATTCGTTTTCCACGGCGTCGCCCGCCGCGACGGATTCGGCGTTGGCGACCGACTCGGCGAGCGACACGATCCAGAGCGCGGCGGACATCTCTCCGACGCGGGTGAGCGGCGAATCGCCGGACAGCGATTTCTGGGCCGGGTTAGGCGACAGCGACGTTGACGGCGTTGGTGCACGACGCGTTGCATGACAGCCCGGACGTGCAGCGCCGCACGGTCGCGCTTCTTCGAAGCGCGGTCGTCGCGCCGGCTGGCATCGCTCGACCTGGCGCCGCAGATCACGGCGGGTGCGAGCGTGGCACGCCAGCAATTGTCGGCGGCGCAGTTCCCCGGCACGAGCTGGCGCGCTGCCGCGTCAGGATTTGTGGGACGCCGGTGTCGACGCGTCGTGGGAGCTCGACGTGTTCGGCCGCGTGAGCCACACGTGCGCGCCGGGTCGCGCGTTCGAGGAGTCGGCCGATGACCAATTGCGGGATGCCCAACTGCACGTTGGCGTCCGAAGTGGCGCGCACGTACTTCGAGTTGCGCGGCGCGCAGAACGAGCTCGCGGTCTCCGAGCGGAACGCGGAGAATCAGCGACGGACCATGAAGCTGACCGAGCAGCGGCTGTCGGCCGGCAGCGGCACGGCGTTCGACGTCGAGCGCGCCCGCGCCGAGTTGAGCCTAACGCTGGCCGAGACGCCGGCGATCGAGGCGCGGATCGCCGGGAGCCGGAATCAGCTGGCCGTGTTCATGGGCCGGACGTCCGAGAGTTTGCCGGCGACGTTGCTCGCGTCGGCGACGCTGCCGACATTGCCTAACGTGGTCAAGGTCGGGTCGCCGGCCGACTTGGTGAAGCGCCGCCCCGATGTGCAGAGTGCCGAGCGGCAGTTGGCGGCGCAGACGATGTTGATCGGCGCGGCGCAGGCGGACTATCTCCCGCGCGTGTCGTTGTCGGCGAGCGCCGGCTATACGGCGCCGACGTTCAATTCGATCGGAAACACGGGCACGCCGCGATTTTTCATCGGACCGGTCTTGTCGTGGCCGTTCCTCGACCTGGGCCGCGTGAAGACGCGGGTGGACATCGCGCAGGCGCAGGCGGATCAGGCGCGCGCGCAATACACATCGGCGGTAGTGGGCGCGATCGGCGAGACCGAGAGCGCGATCGTGTCGTACGATCGGTCGCGTGCGCGGCTGGCGAATTTGGGTGAAGCGGTGCGGGCAAGTACGCATGCGCTCGACCTCGCCCAACTGCGATACGAAGCAGGCGAGACGGATTTCTTACAAGTTCTTGACGCGCAGCGAACGTTGTTGAGCGCTGAGAGCCAACTGGCCGTGGGCCGCACGTCGGCAGTCACACCCGTGGGTCGCAGCTAGTGGACATGGCCTGGCAACAGTAGCGGCGGTAGCCTGGAAGCCCGGGGAGCAAATAGGCGGCGCCTTCGGGTGCCAAATATCGAGCACGGGGGGGCTGGCTTACAACGCGTTCATTTTGACAAGGATAAGCGGAAACCAGGGATCACTGCGGATAGGGCAACCACAAAAAAAGCCTTTGTTCAAACAACAAAAAACGGCTCCTGCGGCGCGACTCGCGCCTTCTCGCCTAACGGGACGATCCGCTCTTGTCCCATGTTTCCGCTCTGATCCTTTCAGCATGAACGTAGTAGCCAGCGCGGCAGGCCCGACACGAAACCTCCTTTCTTGAACAACGATTAAGGAGCTCACCAGGCGCCGTCTCCTCATCGGTCTTTTTTATTGGGGAACGCGCCGCTATGGCGCCGACGTGGGACGGTGCGCATAGTTCTGGCTCTCCACGTATCGAGCCCACCGAGTGCTTCTCCCGCTCCTCGCGCTGTTACAAATCGCCGCATTGACAACGGGCCCTGTGTTCAGCGGTCGCGCCGGCCACCTCGACGTCAATGCGCCGCGTCTGGCCGACACCGTCGTCATCGACGGCAAATTGGACGAGCCGGCGTGGGCCAAGGCCGCGCAGGCTCACCGATTTCTCGGAGTACATCCCGGTCGACGGGCTTCCCGCCGCGGATTCCACGGAAGTGCTGGTGTGGTACTCGTCCGATGCCATCTACTTCGGCATTCGCGCATACGAGCCGCACGGGCCGGTGCACGCGACGCTCGCCGATCGCGACAACATCTCCGCCGACGATTTCGTCGAGATCTTTCTCGACACGTTCGACGATCATCGCCGTGCGTACGTGTTCGGCGTCAATCCGCTGGGCATCCAGTCCGACGGCATTTTGAGCGAGGGCATTCAATCGCACGCGGCGGGCATCGGGAGCGCCGGCACCACGCGGGACACCGTGGACCTGAGCACCGACTACACGTACGACTCGCGCGGGCGCGTGCTGCCCGACGGATACGAAGTCGAGATCCGTGTGCCGTTCAAGAGCATCCGGATCCAGCCGGGGAAGGAACAGCGGTGGGGGCTCAACGTGCTGCGCCGGGTTCAGCATTCCGGGCACGAGAGCACGTGGGCGCCGGCACTCCAGGCCAACTCGAGTTTTCTGGCGCAATCGGGCGCGCTCGTCGGCCTAACGGATCTGAGCCGCGGGCATCCGCTGGAGATCAATCCCGAGCTCACGTCGCACGTGGACGGTGCGCCGCAGGGCGCCGCCTGGCACTACGGGTCCCCGATTCAACAGTTGGGCGGCAACCTCCGGTACGCGCTCACCGACAATCTCACCGGCGATGCCACGGTCAAGCCCGATTTCTCGCAGATCGAGAGCGACGTGCCGCAGTTGTCGTACGATCCGCGCGACGCGCTCTTCTTTCCCGAGAAGCGGCCGTTCTTTCTCGATGGGCTCGAGCAGTTCGACACGCCGAGCACGCTCATCTACACGCGCAGCATCCTGCAGCCGGTCGCGGCGGCCAAGCTGACCGGGACGGTGTCGGGCCTGGACATCGGATTCCTGTCGGCAGTCGACAACAGCGACGCGTCGGAGTCGGGCACCGTGAACCCGGTGTTCAACATCTTGCGGGTGCGGCGCGGGTTCGGGCCCAACATTTCGTTAGGCACGGTGCTCACCGACCGTGAGGAAGCCGGCCACTTCAATCGTGTCGGCGGCCTCGACGGCTCGATTCTGTTCGACAATATCTATGCGGTGAGGCTGCAGGCCGCGGCGAGCATGACGCGTGGAGACTCGGGCTCGCTATCGGGTCCGTTGTGGAGCGCGATCTTCGAACGGCAGGGGCACACGATCCAGATCCACTACTCGCTCGCCGGCATTGCTCCGGATTTCCGGACGCAGAGCGGATTCGTGTCGCGTTCCAATGTCGCGGCGCTGAACGCCGAGCAGTCGGTCACGCTCTACGGCGGGCGCGGCAGTCTCATCGAGACGTGGACCGGCGATTTCACGGCCAACCATTCGTGGATCTACACGCGGTTCGCCGACGGCAAGAGTCCGAACGATCTCCGGTGGCACATCAGTAACCAGTTGGCGCTGCGCGGCGGGTGGACGGTCGTGGCCAACGTGTTCCTCGAGCGATACGGCTATGACCCATCGATTTATACGAATTATTACGTGGTGCATCAGACGATCGAGGGGCCGGACACGACCAAGTTTTTGGGCACGCCGCACATTCCGAATCTCGATATTATCGCGGGGGTGACGACGCCGCACTGGAAGAATTTCGACGCCAGCATCCAGACCGTGACCGGTCACGACGAGAATTTCTTCGAGTGGGCGTCGGCCAACATCATCTTCATCAACGCGAATCTCGATTGGCGGCCGAATACGCGTCTGCGCGTGAACGCGCTGTACTCGCACCAGCAGTACATCCGGCGCGACGACGGCACCAACGCGGACATACGCCGTATTCCGCGGCTCAAGGTGGAGTATCAGGTGTCGCGCCCGATTTTCGTGCGACTGGTTGGTCAGTACGACTCGCAGACGACGGACTCGTTGCGCGACGATTCGCGGTCGAACGATCCGATCGTGCTTCGCGATCCAGTGACCGGCACGTTCACGCGCGCATCGCGGACCGTTGCGAACGCGGTGCGCATCGACGGCCTCTTCGCCTACCAACCGTCGCCGGGCACCGTGTTCTTCCTGGGCTACGGCAGCAGCATGACGGAGGACGATCCGTTCGCGTTCCGCGACATCCATTGGTTGAACGACGGGTTCTTCGCGAAGGTGAGCTACGTGTTTCGGTTAGGCGGGTGAGGGGCTCGTGCCGAAGCCAGACCGGCTGCGTCGCTCATGAAGGAAGGATGACGGCGGACGCAAGAGATGGACGGTGGCGAGAGGCCCTGGCGCACTACCTGCGGCCGAACGACGACCCATTGCTGCGAGGACTAACGATGTACGCGGTCATCAGAGACAATTCCTTCGACTCCACGAAGCTCGAGCCCGGCGGGGCCAAGGACGCCGAGTTCCAATCGGCGCACGCCGCACAGCCAGGCTATCAAGGAAGCATTGTCGTCGACGTCGGCTCCGGTCGGCAGATCACGCTCACATTGTGGCGCTCGCAGGCCGAAGCCGAAGCGGCTCGCGTTGCGCTTGGGCCCGTTATCGGTCGTGCGGTCGTGCCACTCCTGGCCAAGCCATTGGTCCTGGTCGGCGCGGGAGAGGTCCGGTTCGACGACCTCTCGAAGTAGGCAGAGGCAGGCGCGCGACATGTTGCAGTTAGGTGGGTGATGCGCTCGAGTGTGCGCGTGCGGTAGTGGGAAGCCCGGCGCGCTGCCACGCGGCCCAACCACCGAGCAACGCGCGAGCGCCCGTCCATCCGGCATGCCGAAGCTGCCGCGCCACACGGGCGCTGGTCGCTTCGTCCGTTCAGGCGCAGTACACCACCAGCGTCGCGTGGCGCGCGAGCCGGAGCGCCGTAGCGTCGCGGACGGGCTCGTCGGGCGAGAGGCGGACCGCGCCTGCGGCTTGTGTGACGCTCGCGCGGTAGCCGCGGTCGGCGCGTGCATCGACGATCACGATGTCGTCGCCGCGCGCCATGCGCGCGCGGAGCTCGTCGATGCCGATGCGCTCGCCGCCTGCCGGTTCTTCGTTAGGCGAACGCGGTGCGGCGGCCGGTTGCGCCGGCGCGGCGCCGGCCGGCCGGGCGTCGCGTGAGCCGTGGGCGCGCAGGAAGAGCGCGATCCCGCTGCCGTGGATTACCACCGATAGCAGCACCACCAAACACGCAATTTCGAACAGGTGCGCAGCGCCGGGCAGTCCGGCAAATACTGGCAGCAACACGAACAACAACGTGCTGAGCCCGCGCGGCCCGAAGAGCGCGATCAGCCGGCGCTCGCGCGGGGCGAGGCCGACGCCCGGCAGGCGCAGCATGGGAAGCAGTACCGCAGTGCGTGCCACCAACGCGATCGCCGCGAACAGGAGCACGCGTCCGTCGATCACGGCGAGGCCGGACCAGATGACGGACGTGCCGAGCGCGACGAAGGTGAGGAGCAGCAGCATTTCGGCTGTCGCTTCGCCGTATTCGAGGAAGCAGTCGCACAGCTCGACGTCCTGCGCCGCCACCATGACGCCGGCGGCGAACGCGGCCAGGAATCCGCTGCCGCCCACCGCCTCGGCGGCGGTGTACGCTGTGAAGGCGAGGCCCAGAGCATACAGCGATTCGTAATCGCGCCGCACGCCGATGCCGGAGCGGACGCGCGCCATTGCGCTGATGCCTAACCAGCCGACCAGCGCGCCCAGGCCGGGACCGAGCACGAACAGGCCGAGGGCGTGGCGGGCGAGCGCCGCGGAGCCCGTGCCCGTACCGGACGCGACGCCCTGAACGAGCAGCATGCTCAGCACCACAATCGGGAGGAGCATCACGTCGTTCATCCCGCTCTCGAGACGGAGTGCCACGCGCACCGCGTCGGGCAGAGCACGCGCGCGCAGCACGCTGCGCAGCAACACCGGGTCGGTCGACGCCAACGCGGCGCCGAGGATCGCCGAATGGGTCCACGGCAGATGCAGGAGCCACCGCGCGACTAACGCGATCACCACGGCGGGTACGAACGTGCCCGGAATCAAGAGGCGCGCGGCGAGCCGTTTGCGCTTGCGCACCTCGCCGACCTCGATCGTGACCGCGTCGCTGAAGAGGACGAGCACCAGCGCGAGCGTCGCGATCACCTCGAGCGCCGGTGACATTCAGCTCGATGTCCGTCAGATCCAACCCGAACGGCCCGAGCGCCGCGCCGAGCAGGAGAAAGACCGCGACTAACGGAATGCCGCTGCGCTCCACCGCGCCCGAGAGGAGCGACGCCACGATGATGACGATGCCGGTGAGCGCGAGGGTGGTGACGAAATGCTCCACGTGGTCGATCCTCCGCGTCTACATTGGCTACCGGGGACGCTCGCGGACACCGAGTCCCGTCCGGCCCGGCGCGTTCACGAGCTCAACTACCGGCGGATCGAACTAGTAGCGTTGCATCCACGTTGTGGTCAAGCTGCGGGCCGCCCGGCGATTGACTTTTCTTTCCGGCCTGGATAAGGTGCCTGAAGACGGTGCCAGCGTTCGCTGTCGCCGGGCGATTCGTCTGTTCTCGATCGGACTCAATGATCCGCTCCGCGTTCGTCATGTGCTGTTGTGCATGCATGTGTGCCTGCTCCCTCGAGAGCGGTCGCCATGGCGGAGCGTTGCCCGTGAATACGGGATGAGATCGATCTAGATCGACCTACGCTTCCCAAGGCCCGCTCTCCACATCCGGAGAGCGGGCCTTTTTTGTTGCGCCCAACCAGGAGAGACGTGGCCAAAGAGAACGATGGGCCGAGCGCGGTGGAGGGCATCAAGGCGGCGAGCGACGGACTGCGCGGCGCACTCGCCTCCGAGGTCGGGGACGGCGGTACGCATTTCTCCGACGCGGGCCGCCAGCTGCTCAAGTTCCACGGCGCGTACGAGCAGGACGATCGCGACGAGCGGCGCGCGCGCAAGGACGCCGGCCAGGAGGCCGCGTACTCGTTCATGCTGCGCGCCAAGCTGCCGGGCGGCGTCCTAACGGGACGGCAGTACCAAGTTTTCGACGCGCTCGCCGGGCGCTATGGCAATGGCACGCTGCGTGTGACGACGCGTCAGGACTTCCAGCTCCACGGCGTGCTCAAGGGCGATCTCAAGCCGACGCTCGCCGCCGTGAACGCGGCGCTCGTAACGACGCTCGGCGCGTGCGGGGACGTGGTGCGCAACGTGGTCACGTGCCCGGCGCCGATCCGCGACCGCGTGCGCGACGAGGTGCTCGAGCTCGCGACGCAGGTGTCGTCCCAGCTCCTGCCCGCGACACGCGCGTATCACGAGATCTGGCTGGACGGCGAGCGGGTCGCCGAAGAGCACGTCGAGCCCGCCGTCGATCCGCTCTACGGGACGCGCTACCTGCCGCGCAAGTTCAAGATCGGCTTTTCGTACCCCGACGACAATTGCTGCGACGTCCACAGCAACGACCTCGGTTTCCTGACGGTGCGAGACGGCGATCGCCTCGCCGGATTCAACGTGCTGGTGGGCGGCGGGTTAGGCGCGACGCATGGCAAGCCCGACACCTACCCGCGCCTCGCCTCGCCACTCGCCTTCGTTAGGCCCGGGGAGGTGTGCCGAGTGAGCGAGGCCGTGGTCGCCGTGCACCGCGACTACGGCGACCGGTCCAACCGGCGGCACGCGCGGCTCAAGTACGTGATCGACGACCACGGCCTCCCGTGGTTCCGCGAGCGGGTCGAAGAGCGCCTCGGCGCTCCGTTAGGACCGGTGCGCGACGTGGACGTCACGGGGATTCACGACCACCTCGGCTGGCACGACCAGGGCGAGGGCCTGTGGTTTCACGGTGTGTTCGTGGAGAATGGCCGCATCCGCGACACGCCCGACGTGCACCTGCGGACCGCGCTGCGCGAGATCGTGACCCGCGTCCGGCCCGAGATCGGCGTGCGCCTCACGTCGCAACAGAACGTCCTGCTCACCGGCGTCGCCGAGCGGCATCGGGCGATGGTCGAACGGATTCTGGCCGATCACGGCGTGGCCGACCCGGCGCGCGTGCTCCCGGTTAGGCGTTGGGCAATGGCGTGCCCCGCGCTCCCGACGTGCGGGCTCGCCCTCGCCGAATCGGAGCGGGTCTTGCCCGGCATCCTCGAGGTGTTGGAGCGCGAGCTCGAGCGACTCGGGATTGCCGACAGCGAGTTGACGGTGCGGATGACCGGGTGCCCCAACGGGTGCGCGCGACCATATACGGCCGACCTCGCGTTCGTTGGGCGATCGGCGGATCGGTATACGGTCTACGTGGGCGGCAGCATGCTCGGCACGCGACTCGGCGTCGTGCACAGAGACCTCGTGCGGCGCGCCGACCTCGTGGCCGCCGTCGTGCCGCTGCTCGAGCGCTATCGCGCGGATCGTCTGCCTAACGAGCGGTTCGGCGACTTCGTGCACCGCACCGGACTGGCGGGGCTCGCCGCGCCGGAGGCGCCGTGACGACGTCGGCCGAGCTGCGGGCGCGGGACGCCGCGGACATCACGCGATTTCTGGTGCGCGCGTATCCGGGCCGGGTGGCGCTCAGCGCCAGCTTCGGCGGCGGCGGCCTGGTGCTCGCGCACATCCTGAGCGGCATCGACGCGCACGCGCCGGTGTTGTTTCTGGACACGGGGTATCACTTCCCCGAGACCATCGCGTTCAAGAATCGCTTCGCCCAACGCTACGGACTGCGTGTGGTCGATATTGCAACCGCGGTCGACGCGACGCCGCCGGCGCTCTATCGAAGCGATCCCGATCGCTGCTGCCGGATTCGCAAAGTCGAACCCATGCATTGGGCGCTGGCCGGGTTCGATGTGTGGATCACGGCGCTGCGACGGGATCAGTCCGAGACGCGACGAGCAGTGGACGTGATCGAGCGTCACGTGATCGACGGGCGCGCGATACTCAAGGTGATGCCGCTGGCGTACTGGACGAGGCACGACGTCGACGAGTACCTGGCGACGAACGACGTGCCGTCGCATCCGTTGCTCGAGCAGGGCTACACCAGCATCGGGTGCTGGCCGTGCACGCGGCCCGCCGTCGCCGGGGAAGCGGAGCGCGCAGGTCGTTGGAGCGAGACCGGCAAAACGGAGTGCGGCTTGCATGCGTACCTGGATGCGAATCTCCGTGGCAAGCGCGACGAGCAGGCATCAGAGACGGTTCCCGACCTCGGGTAGCGCGGCCTCATTGAAGCAGACATGCGTTAGACGACGCCAGCGTCTAACGCATGTCTGCTTCGATGAGGCCGCGTTCTTCTGAACGCGGAAGGTCGCCAACACCGCGGCCGTGTGGTCGGATGGCGTGCTGCTTCAATGAGGCCGCGTTCTTCTGAACGCGGAAGGGACGCGTTAGTCACGACCGGCGCGGCACTACTGCAATTGCTTCAATGAGGCCGCGTTCTTCTGAACGCGGAAGGTCGCGGTGCCGGAGGTCAAGCAACGGCGCGAGCGAGATTAGCTTCAATGAGGCCGCGTTCTTCTGAACGCGGAAGGATCTTGCTCCTGTCCTCGACGCCCGAGTCTCCATGACCGCTTCAATGAGGCCGCGTTCTTCTGAACGCGGAAGGGACCGGCGGTCGGGGCGGAGCGACGGAGCTTGTCCTTGCTTCAATGAGGCCGCGTTCTTCTGAACGCGGAAGGGAAGCGTACGGGTCAGATGTCCGGACCGTCGCCCTCGCTTCAATGAGGCCGCGTTCTTCTGAACGCGGAAGGTCTCTTGCTCGGCCAAGTGGCGACTCGCACAATCTCGCTTCAATGAGGCCGCGTTCTTCTGAACGCGGAAGGCATTGTTCATGCGATCTATTCCGGCCATGCAGCCGCGGGCTTCAATGAGGCCGCGTTCTTCTGAACGCGGAAGGGGAGCGACGGAACGACATTCCGGCGATGATGACAATGCTGCTTCAATGAGGCCGCGTTCTTCTGAACGCGGAAGGCTGGCTCGCGAAGTCGAGCAGCGCCCACCAGACTGCGCTTCAATGAGGCCGCGTTCTTCTGAACGCGGAAGGGGCGCGAACGTGCGCCGCGTCGGCGGCGTGAATGGACCGCTTCAATGAGGCCGCGTTCTTCTGAACGCGGAAGGAGAAGTGCCGGAAGGCTATCGGGCCTCGCGCGACGGCGCTTCAATGAGGCCGCGTTCTTCTGAACGCGGAAGGCGCGCGCCTTCGTGAACCCGCGGCCGGTCGTCGGGCACATGCTTCAATGAGGCCGCGTTCTTCTGAACGCGGAAGGTGCAGATCTCGTCGCGTTCGTCCGAATCGAGGCGCCGCTTCAATGAGGCCGCGTTCTTCTGAACGCGGAAGGCGACGCTACGCCGCTGGAGATCGCGCCAAGTCACGCCGGCTTCAATGAGGCCGCGTTCTTCTGAACGCGGAAGGTCGTATCGCATCATTGGGCGACGGGGACAAGATGGCTTCAATGAGGCCGCGTTCTTCTGAACGCGGAAGGCGATCAATTGGACATTCGCACTGGATTGGCAAGAACATGCTTCAATGAGGCCGCGTTCTTCTGAACGCGGAAGGCTGCGATTCTTGAGTCGTCCGCCGCGCCCGGCGTCGGCTTCAATGAGGCCGCGTTCTTCTGAACGCGGAAGGCGTGCTCAATCGCACGGTCGAGCACCGCGAGGCGGCGGAGCTTCGATGAGGCCGCGTTCTTCTGAACGCGGAAGGCCACGCTGACGTGCGAGCAGCACGGCGTACACAGTCCGAGCTTCAATGAGGCCGCGTTCTTCTGAACGCGGAAGGTCGATTCCGCTCGGACCGAGGAGCGCCTTGAGCGTGCGCTTCAATGAGGCCGCGTTCTTCTGAACGCGGAAGGGGGCATCGTCGATGATCGTCCATCCGCCGTGTGCCGATGCTTCAATGAGGCCGCGTTCTTCTGAACGCGGAAGGTTGTCGATGTCGAGCACGCCGGGCTACTCCGTTAGGAAGGCTTCAATGAGGCCGCGTTCTTCTGAACGCGGAAGGACCAGCTTCCGCGCGTCGCGCCGACCGCGCTTCGGGCTTCAATGAGGCCGCGTTCTTCTGAACGCGGAAGGTCGTACAACGGGTGCGACGGCCGGCCAGGTGTTGAAGTTGCTTCAATGAGGCCGCGTTCTTCTGAACGCGGAAGGGTCGCGTTGATGCTCGGCGCGCCCGGCGACGCTTCAATGAGGCCGCGTTCTTCTGAACGCGGAAGGTCTGCGACTGCTGCCGTCCGGGTCCATGTAGTCGCGAGTAGATGCTTCAATGAGGCCGCGTTCTTCTGAACGCGGAAGGTTCTGTGAGTAAGGTCTCCGAACTGCAGGCAGCGTTGCTTCAATGAGGCCGCGTTCTTCTGAACGCGGAAGGCTCGGCTATCTGCCTGAGCAGTGTTCGACAATCATCAGGCTTCAATGAGGCCGCGTTCTTCTGAACGCGGAAGGCTAGCTTCGCAAACTGCTTGTTGCGTTCGTCGTTGATGCTTCAATGAGGCCGCGTTCTTCTGAACGCGGAAGGGTATCGTGGCGATCCGGACCGAGCTCGCCCGGCTCGAGCTTCAATGAGGCCGCGTTCTTCTGAACGCGGAAGGCAGCGTGATCGACTTTGCCGCCTGAGCTGCGGCGTCGATAGCTTCAATGAGGCCGCGTTCTTCTGAACGCGGAAGGATCAAGTGATTCCCGCCTGGCTGTTCATGTGCTCCGCTTCAATGAGGCCGCGTTCTTCTGAACGCGGAAGGCTATCCGGCGATCGCCATCGGCGAATCAGGCCATGCTTCAATGAGGCCGCGTTCTTCTGAACGCGGAGGCTGACGACCGAGATCGCGTAGGGCGGCACCTGTAGCTTCAATGAGGCCGCGTTCTTCTGAACGCGGAAGGTTGGGCGGCGTTCCGGCCGCATCTCGGTGACGATCGTGCTTCAATGAGGCCGCGTTCTTCTGAATGTGCGTTCTCCGAATTTTGTCGCATTTCTTCTCTAAACTTTGTCGCATTGGGAGCGAGGTTACGCGGACTTCGCGCGTCGCGGTGGCGTGTCCTCCTCGGACAAGTGACGAGTGCGATACGAGCGGCCGCGCAGCGCGAAGTGCACGCCTCGCTCGAGCAAGGGTCC